>JAFAEO010000065.1 GCA_023423975.1 Pseudomonadota bacterium | reverse complement strand
AAAATTTGGGACCCGCTGGTACCGATTTCCGCCGTTGCGCCGGTCACGGTGATGGTTCAGGCTAGGAAGCAGGAGTGGGTTTCACAGGTTCCGTGCCTGGTTGGCTGCACGGCTCGCGCGTTCAAGTGTATCCACGTTCACCACAACCAGATCGACAACCCGCTGTAAAGTTTTGGGTGCCACAGCCTTGAGTATGACCAGGGCAACAAGGCCCTGATCGAAGAAGGTTGCTGCCATTCAGTTTTTTTGACTGGCGCGATGACCATATGCATCTTGGTCAAAGTCAAGGAATCGCCCAGTTAGGCCCTCTCGGGTTTATGGAAGGCCTCTGCAGCCTTCCCTGCTTTTTAGACATCCCACCACCCTAAAACCCTCCTGCGACTTTCAGAAAGGCTCTGGTGGCCTAGTGCCCTCTGTCGGGGTGCAAAAGGAGCATGCCGCCTCTTTGGAAAACCAGCCTCCGGCTATGCCTCCTCGAGTTTGTGCCCTCTGGGCCAGCACCCTTGCTACAGCGCCCGGAGATGCTCGCTTTGCGGTACTGTAAACATTCCGCATTTCCTGCCATGTCCCACACCATGTTTTTCAGCTAGTTTGGCAAGCTGCTTTCAGTCGCTGCAGAGTGTAAAAAGTTACGTTTGCATTTCTTGCCAATGTGGCATGGAAGCGGCGCTGTTTACCGGGCGACTAGTGACGGAGCAGCCTTTTCGTGATCAGCCCTTGAGCGGCGGGTTGACGGCAGATCGGGCTGCTTGCGGGGCGATGTCAGGCGATGACCTTGCCGGTTCCGGCCCGCAGGATCAGCCGCACCCCGGTCGCCGACACCACGACTTCAGCATCCAGATCAGCGGCCAGATGATCGACCGTGACTTTGGCAAAAGTGCCGGTGATGCTGGCCTCGATCAGGGGATAGCTGCCCGCACCAAGGCCCGTCAGGTCCAGATGCAGCGGCCCGGATAAAGCGACGTGCGGCTTGACCGAGGGTGCTTCGACCCCAAAAATCCCTGACCGGAAAGGCGCGATCTTTGGCATTTCCGCAGCCATTACCGCCCCCACTTCGGGCAGCCATGTCTCACGCAATCCCGGAGCCACCTTGTCCACAGCCTTTTCACCAATGACCGGCGTGCCCCGCATGTCGCGGACGCGAACATGCCAGCCGGTCGTGGCGCTGGTGTTGTTCCAGATGATGCTGTCGAGAACGCCGGTAAAGCCGCTGCCCTGCCCGACAAGCGGATAGCCCTGCTTGTATCGGGGCGAGAACTTGGACGCCCCGAAGGCCAGAATGGGCGTTGCCCGCAGATCCAGCCCGCCCTGCAAAGTCAGAACCGCGTCACCGCTGCCATCCCAACCGGCAAAACACTGACCTCCGTCGATCCGCAGGGTTTGGCCTTCGGGAATGGTCAGATCCGCGCCGAACAGACATTCGGCCTGCCCGCTGATCACCAGATCGGCCTGCGACTTGCCCGTAAAGGTCAGCCGCCCACCGCGGGCCGCGAAGGCTCCGTCGCCGTTCTGCGCGACATATTGGCCGCTTTCGCGCAGCTCGACACTGGCCCGGTCGTTTTGCGCCTGCGCCACCAGCTTGCCCGAGGTCACCTCGAGCAAGGCCCCCCGGAAGGTGATCCCGGCAACCTGTCGGGTCAGCCGCCCGAATTTGACCCGGTTGCCATGAAGATCGACCGTATCGCCCGCGACGCTGCCCGGCAGATCGCCCGAGGACCAATTCAGACGGTTATCCCACCGGAAACCCTCGCCCCGGTAATCGGGCTTGAAGATACAGGTTTCGGGCGTCGTGCGCGTGGGCTTGTGGCGGCCATAAGGGCTGCGAAAATATTCCAGCAGGCGGTCCAGTTCCTGCCCGATATTCGGCAAGGCGCGGACATGATCCAGATATTCGGCAATTGTGGCCTGATCCCGCCCGAACAGCTTGCCCGCATAGGTCTGGATCGTGGTCGCCTGCAGGGCCGTCAGATCAAGCGCCTCGACCCCGGAATTGCTGTTGGCCCAGTTATAATGGATCGTGTTGTTATAGATCATAGGTCGAGCAGCCGAGACGTTCAGCGCAAAGTGCCGCCCCTTCTTGCGTTCAACCTCGATGGGGTCTGCCGGGTTCGACATGTGGCAAACGATGCAATCGACCACCGCCTGCTGGCGGCCAACCAGATCCATCCCCCAATTGTACCCACCGATCCCCTCGGCCAGACGATAGCCTGCCGAGGTGCCGATATTACCCAGATGCAGGCAATATTCGCCAATCGGGCCTGCGCCGTCATAATTGCCGCCCAGATCGTTGCAGATGATGTTGTTGTCCAACAGGAAGCAATCGGTGATCCGACCGCCCGGACGCATCTGCAGCCCGATGGACGAACTGCGCGACGACAGGCAGCGGTCGATCGTCACATCGCGGCAATTATGCGCGATATAGACGTTATGGCTCATCATACTGGGAGGTTGCGGCATCGTCCCGTCATTGTCGGGGGAATAGCCGTCCTGCCAGCCGTTATGGTCCCAGAAGCATTCGTCAAACAGCAAGCCGTTGACGTTGGACCAATAGCCGCCGCCGCAGCGATCAACGCTGTGGTGCCATTTCAAGGGGTTGCTGGGGGCAGCCTTGTGAACGTCCAGAGTGATTGTGCGATACTGCGTCCAGCCATCCACGCTGTTGCTGGCGCCATTAGCCCCCATTTCTCCGGCGCTGCCGTTGTGGACATTGGCAAACAGCCAGTTCCAGCCGGACAGGCAACCGGCATCATGGATTTCCAGATCGCGATAGACGTAATGGCTGGGATGATACGAGGTGGATTTGAGCAGGAAGCCCTTGGGTCGCGGACCTGCCCCCCATGCCCCGATCACGATTGGATGCAGCGGACCTTCGCCCATCGAACAACGCGCGGGCGAGATGTCCAGCCCCGCATAATCATAACCGCGCTGAAACAGCAGCCATGTGGAATTCGGGGCAACGCCGGTCTTGGTCAGTTCGCGAAACAGCGCCAGCCCCAGATCTGCGGTCAGCGCCTTGTCCTCGCTGCCGCCCCATTCGGGGTTGGCCTTCAGCCATGTTGCATTGACCGAGGCGCGTCCGACTGCAGCCGCGATCATCGCGGCGCTGTAGGCCGCGGGCGCATTCGAGACATAGATCTTGCGGTGGTTGCGCCCCGGCTCGACGATGACATCGCCCGTCAGAGGCGCACGCTCCAGCATGTAATGATCCGCCGCACCCCAGCAAAGCTGCTGTTCGGTGGCGGCGTGATCCATGGCCCAGACCTGACCATCTGCGGCGATCTTGCGCTCGCTTACCAGATCGGGGCGGGCCAGCAGGTCCAGAATATGGCTGCCGTCGGCCTGCGCGACCGCTCCGGGCACGGCTTCGGCAAACTCATTCATCCGCCCGCCCTGCGCAGAAATGGCCGCATGTGCAAAGCGCCATTGCGCAGCCCGCCCTTTGGCCGATTTTCCAGCCTGCGAAATATTGATTTCGACAGGCTTACGTTCGGGGAAATTGAAACCGATTCGCATCAGGCTACCTCATCCGTCAAAGCTTGTGCTTGGCCCACATCCCGGGCCAAGGCGTCAGGGGTCGCCTGCGGCAGATAGATCACCGTGTTCGAAACCGCCTCGCGTCGGCCATGCGCCTGCGAGCCACGCTCGATAACGAAAATTTCCGTTTCCGCCGGGTTCATGCCACCTTTTGCAGCCGGGGCACCGGCCAGCCATTCATAATCCAACTGCAACGCCCCCTGCTGTGGATCATAGGTCCACAGGCCCGGATGAGTGAGCTGGGGCTGCGCCGTTTCCGGATCGAGCGCGATCTGCGGTGGCATCAGACATACCGGCCCATCTGCCAAATCGACCGGATTGACCAGATAGCTGCCCGCATAATCCGTAGGCTGATCGATCTGGATTGAGATCTGTTCCTTGGCCCCGATCTCGGCTTCCAGTGTTGCATCAGGCAACGGAATCAAGCGCAGGTCATGGGGTTGCGGGATTGGGATCTCGGGGATCTTCACCGCATCAGAGACGGCCACGACGTCCCGCCCATCCTGTCGCAACGCCTCGGCATAGGTCACATGGCGGCCCGCATGGTTGTCTTTCAGCGCCAATGTCGAGCCGGTCTGGCCCACTAGAGCTGCGTTATTGGCAAGCCATTGCCCACTGAAGACCGGCGGTATCGCACCTTCAAGGCAGGCCCAAAGACCCGGCGTGACCAGAACTGCCTGATCACCTATCTGCAGAACCGGTGGCCTGAGGCAAAGTGGCCCATTGGCCAGTCGCGCGGGATCGATGTCATAGGATCCCGCATGATGCGCAGGCGCGACAATCGTCAGGGTCAGAATGCCCGCGCCAGAGGCCTGCGCAACCGTCCCGCGATCCGCGATGACCAGCATGATTTTAGGCGCGGGCTGCGAATGCTGCCGACGCACAGGGCGGGGCACCAGCCCCATCCCAAGCGAAAATATCATGCCAGGGCGACGATATCGGTCGCGGTGGTACCGCTTGCCCAGATCTGGCGGACGCGGATTGGAAACGGAGCCCCCGGCACGACATAGATGCGCCCGGTCGAGCCGGTCACCGTGGTCACTTGTACAAATCCTTCATGGCCCACGGCGATGGCCCGCGTGGCCAGTGCCAGAAGTTCGGTATCGCTTGGGGAAACAGCCGCAAGAGAGGATGCGGGGCTTTCCAGACCAGGCTGGTGGCGCTGATAGACATCAATCATGTTCAGGTTCCTTATTGCCCGGAAATCGCATCGCCCTGGTGGGCGAAGGGGGGCCAAGCATGTTCAAGGCCCCGAAAAATCCGGGAAAAAGGCTAAGATCTGCTTATCTGGGCGCGCGTTGCATGGCCCGGATATGCATCATCCGGCGATGCGCCGCCTTTGACGCAGAAGGCCGAATCCCGCCAGACCTGCCAGCAGCAGCAACCCGCCCGCAGGCAGCGGAACGGCCGCCAGACCAAGCTGGAATTCGCGGGTCAGCGATTCCCCTTTCCCGTCCGAAACGGTAAAACGGAACAGATCGAAATTATTGGCCGTCAGGCTGACATAGCGTTTGGTATCAAGGCTATACATGTCCGGATATTCCGGATCGATATCCAGTCCATAAAAGTCCAGACGCAGGTCGAACAGCCCGATCAGCGCCTTTGCCGGGGCGTAAGGATCGATCGCAAAGGGCCACAATGCACCCGGTCTTGCGCGCACATCCAGATCGACCATGGCCAGCGAGAAATCGTTGTAGATCGATCCCGGGCTGCTCAACGAGGGGACCAGACTGGTGCCACCCCCAAAGCGGTCGCTCAATCCGTCCTTGGTGGGTCCAATGGAATTTGCGCTGCCGCCGTCATAGGTGAACGTGCCGATAGTCGATACGGTATTACCGCTTTGGTCCATATCCAGCTCGGAAGAGGCCGATTCGCCGTAAATGTCGCCGCTGACAACGCCATTCGCCCAGAATTTCAGCCGAAAGCGTTCATTCGCGCTCAGACCGATGGCCGTTGCATCGATGCGGCCTTCGATTTCTGCCTTACCCAGAAGAAAACGCCCGTCATCCGAGCAAATCTGAGGCCAGCCACCAAGACAATCCTGCGTTGCCGCACCTGCTGGCAATGCCCACGGGGCCCACATTGTCAGCACCAGAGCGATGCCTTTGAAAATTGAAGTCTTGGCCACCGGGCAATCCTTTGACTAATTAAATAAACGCAGGGCTCACTATATCTTGAAATGAAGGTTGATAAAAACGACTAAACCTTTTTTTCGGCGAAGAGCCGCCTCTTGCTGTGGTTCAGGCGGTTTGAGATGCTCATTTTGCACGCACAAATAGGTGGCGCGAAGCCACGTCCGATCAAGCATTCTGGCAAACCCGATTGACTTGCGTCCGGCGCCTTGCCCAGAAGATGCAACCGCTGACTGGAACCGTGCCGATGACCAAGCCTGCCCGTATCGCCTATCTGACCGGGGAATATCCCGCAGTATCGCATACATTCATCCTGCGCGAGGTGCTGGCCTTGCGGGATCTGGGATATGATGTGCAGACCTGCTCGGTCCGGCGCACCGGCCCTGAACACCA
>JAFAEO010000062.1 GCA_023423975.1 Pseudomonadota bacterium | reverse complement strand
ACGGGCCAGCCCGAACCTGAAGAGGCCGAGGTCGCACTGGCGGAAGCCTTGGTGCCGCACTTCCCGATAACAGTCGGCCTTCTGGGCCTGGGCGATGACATGCATACGGCCAGTCTCTTTCCCGGTGCCGACAATCTGGCACAGGCGCTGGCGAATGATGCGCCTCCGGTCATGGCGATCCGTGCGCCCGGCGCGGCCGAGCCGCGCTTGACGCTGACCAAGCCCCCGCTTGTCGGGGCAATGGCTTTGCATATTCTGATTTTCGGCAAAGAAAAGCGCGAAGCGGTTGAGCGTGCGCAGAAGCTGGACCCGATCGAGGCCCCGGTGCGTGCCGTCCTGGACCTCGCCACGGTTCACTGGGCCGAATAGGAGCGTGAATTGACCGATATTTGGAACCGCCTGAAATCGCACCGAAACGAGCAGGCCGATACGCGCATTCTGGATCTCTTTGACGCTGATGCCACGCGGGCTGAAGCCTGTTGCACGACCGCCGACGAACTGGTTTTCGACTGGTCCAAAACCATGATCGACGCCGACGCCCGCAAGCTGCTGCTGGAACTGGTTGATGCGTCCGACGTGGAAACACGACGCGACGCGATGTTCAGCGGCCAGAAAATCAATGAAACCGAAGGCCGCGCCGTTCTGCACACCGCCTTGCGCAATCTGGATGCCAGCGTGATCGTGGACGGGCAGGATGTCATGCCCGAGGTGCGAGAGACCCATGCCCGCATGACGGCATTTGCCGATACCGTGCGTTCGGGCGCGTTTACTGGGCAGGGCGGCAAGATCACTGATGTTGTGAATATCGGCATTGGCGGCTCGGACCTTGGGCCGAACATGGCGGTGCTGGCTTTAGCCCCTTATCACGACGGGCCGCGTGTGCATTTCATCAGCAATGTCGATGGCGCCGATATTGCCGACACACTGAAGGATCTTGATCCCGCGACGACGCTGGTCATTGTCGCCTCGAAAACCTTCACCACCATCGAGACGATGACCAATGCGGGAGCCGCCCGCGACTGGATGGCGCGTGTCGTCGAAGCCCCGGCGGCGCAGTTCGCGGCGCTTTCGTCTGCGGTGGACAAGACCGCCGAATTTGGCATCGACGATGCACGGGTCTTCGGCTTTGAGGACTGGGTTGGCGGACGCTATTCCGTTTGGGGACCGATTGGCCTGTCGTTGATGATCGCCATCGGGCCGCAGCGTTTTGACGAGTTTCTGGCAGGCGGCGCGACGATGGACGCGCATTTCCGCTCGGCCCGCCCCGCGCAAAACATGCCGATCATGTTGGCATTGGTGGGGATCTGGCATCATCAGGTTTGCGGCTACCCGACACGCGCCGTTCTGCCCTATGACAACCGCCTTCTGCGTCTGCCTGCCTATCTGCAGCAGCTTGAGATGGAATCGAACGGCAAGCGCGTTGCCATGGATGGCGGCGACTTGTCGATTGTCTCGGGTCCGGTCGTCTGGGGTGAGCCGGGAACGGACGGCCAGCACGCCTTCTATCAGTTGATCCACCAAGGCACGACGCCGGTTCCGTGCGAGTTTATTCTGGCCGCGCGCGGGCATGAGCCCGACCTTGCCCATCACCATATCCTGCTGGCCGCGAACTGCCTTGCCCAATCCGAGGCATTGATGCGCGGGCGCAGTCTTGCCAAGGCGCGCGAGTTGATGGCGGCCAAAGGGCTGACCGGTCCGGAACTGGAACGACAAGCGCGACATCGGGTTTTTCTGGGCAACCGCCCCTCAACCACGCTAATGATTCCGCAACTGACACCCTTCACCTTGGGCCAGATTGTTGCGCTGTATGAACATCGCGTCTTTGTCGAAGGCGTCATTCTGGGCATTAACAGCTTTGACCAATGGGGCGTCGAGCTGGGCAAAGAGCTTGCTTTGGCGGTCGAGCCGTTGCTGGAAGGGAAGCCCGCCCCCGGTCATGACCCCTCGACCAACCATCTGGCACAGCTTTTTCGGCGGATGCGCGACTGAACCTGCGAAGGAAAAGCCCTGACCGGCCTTTTCCTTCGTGCTGCCAATGTTTAGGTTCTGCGCACCAACGGGGATAGGTTCATGTCGTTTTTCACCAAACTGCGCGAGCGCCTGACGCGCTCATCTTCCAAAATCGGCGAGGGTCTGGATGGGATCGTGGCCGATGCCGAAGAAAGCGCAGTCGAAGCCGCCCCGGAATTGCCGCCGGAACTGCCTCCGGTCGCAGCATCGACCGGTATTGTCGGACGCCTGTTCAGTCGCGAACCGCAAGTGGTCGAGCCGCGCCGGGCACTGGACGACGACATGCTGGAAGAGCTTGAGGATATGCTGGTCCAAGCCGATCTGGGCGTCGAAACCGCGCTGCGGGTGACGGCCAATATCGCCGAAGGGCGCATGGGCCGCCGCATGTCCGCGACCGAATTGAAGGAACTTCTGGCCGCTGAAATCGCGCGCATCATGACGCCTGTGGCGCGGCCGCTGCCGCTTTATCCAAAAAAACCGCAAGTGGTGCTGGTTGTGGGCGTCAATGGTGCGGGTAAGACGACGACCATTGGCAAGCTGGCCAGCCAATTTCGTGCTGCGGGCAAATCGGTGGTGATTGCGGCGGGCGATACCTTCCGCGCCGCTGCGGTCGAACTATTGCAGGTCTGGGGTCAGCGTGCGGGCGTCCCGGTCATGGTCGCGCCGCAGGGCTCGGACCCCGCAAGTCTTGCCTATGACGCGATGGTCAAGGCCGAGGCTGATGGCGCCGATCTGCTGATGATCGACTCGGCGGGGCGGTTGCAGAACCGGCAGGACCTTATGGAGGAGCTTGCCAAGATCGTCCGCGTCATCCGCAAGAAAGACCCTTCCGCGCCGCATAACACCTTGCTGGTTCTGGACGCGACGACCGGGCAGAACGCGCTCAATCAGGTCGAGACGTTCCAGAAGCTGGCCGATGTGTCGGGGCTGGTGATGACCAAGCTGGACGGTACGGCGCGGGGCGGGGTTCTGGTGGCGTTGGCCGACCGCTTTGGCTTGCCGATCCATGCGATCGGTGTCGGCGAACAGATTGATGATCTGGACGCCTTTGATGCCAATGAATTCGCCCGGGCGCTGGTGGGGTTGTAGGTTACAGCCCCAGACGGCTCAGCACAGCCTGCATCGCTGGTCCCATGGCGGCGCGATTCACAAATAGCGTCGCTTGCGAACGCAGAATCGGCTCTTCCGACAGGATTTTCAGGTTATTCGCACGTAGGGTCTCGCCCGAACTGGTGATGTCGGCGATAGCCTCGGCGGTCTGGTTGGCGACGGTGCCTTCGGTCGCGCCTTGGCTGTCCACCAGCTGATAATCCGCGATTTCGGCCTGCGACAGGAAATGCCGCACGAGGCGGTGGTATTT
>JAFAEO010000060.1 GCA_023423975.1 Pseudomonadota bacterium | reverse complement strand
CATAGCAAGGTGGACCCACTCCTTCCCTTCCCGAACAGGACAGTGAAACGCCTTTGCGCCGATGATAGTGGATGGACATCTGTGAAAGTAGGTCATCGTCAGGCTTTTTATTCCTTCAAACGCCCCGCAATTAATCATTGCGGGGCGTTTGTGCTTTGGGCGGGCCGGTTTACACACGCCCATAATATATAGACTAAAGACATAGGCATACGCTCATCATAAGCACTTGTGCCCCTCTGGTGAGTACCTCAACATAAACATCACTCTCCAATAGCACCCCATCACTCACTTAGCATCAGTACATGGGAGCAGGCTTGTGGTACTGTCATAGCTTGTCTCAGGACCAGCTCACGCTTTTCTCGAGTCTGCTCTGAACTTTGGTCTCTCGTTCTCTCATTCTCACCAGTCACATAGGTGAATCGACACATATGGATTATTCAGAAAGAAGCTTCATCGGAACGGCCTTCAGCAGGGCCTGCTGAGTTATAAGCATTGGCCAAACTCATCTCGTTAATATGGCCGCTGACGCGGCCATGATTATTTAAATAAAAGGGGGCTGGTATCCACTGATACAGGCAAGAGGCCCTGAGGTGAGTGTGTCGGCGTGTGAATAGCGTCTGCAGATCCTTTAGATAACGCATGCGGACAACCATTTTTTGATTAAATATTCTTCTTGAACAGCAGGCAGCACCGGAAGGCATGTCCATAAACTCGTTCTCAACAGAAAAAACGATCCAGGACTATTTCCTGAACTGTTTACTGTGCATCCAGCCTTTGTTGGTCAGAATAAATGCAGCCGATGCCTTGATCGGTTTTTTTTCCGATTCGACCGCTGCTTTCAGATTTTGAACATTCATTTTGTCTTGGTCAAAAGCATTGTAGACCTCCGGGCGTTTTGCCCATTCGGGTAAGCCGCTAATCTTGTATGTATACTTGACCTTAGCAATGCGTTGTCCCCCAGCATTTTCCGGTTCACTGAAGTTTGTTATCTCCACTATTTCGGATTTACCAAAGCACAGGCCGCCAAGCTGTCCGGCAGCAAAGCTATGAGCAACGTTTTCTTTATAGTATTTTTTGCCTTCTTCGGTTAACTCGTAGCCCGGGGCCACTTTTTCCCTGGATTTGTCAAAAAGGCTGGGAATTTGGATCTTTGCCTGTGCGTTCACTGTCAGAACGCCTGCTTTTTCCAAAACCTGCAGTTTGTTCTGAAGTTCTTGATTACTTTGTTCAGTTTCGATTGGAAAATAACTGAGGAAATAGCACTCAGGGCCTTCCGCGTCCAAATTTGCCTGCGCCGCTTTCTTGAAATTTGCTTCACTGGGGTCTTTGTCGTTTGAGCAACCGCTTAAAACACCCAAGACAAGCAGGGTTAATATCCCGTACTTCATACTCTCTTACTATTCCTTCTTAGCAGATGAGATTGGAAAATTTCCGCAGCATTGTATCATTTGACTAGTTGACCGTGTGACACGCTGCTTATCCTGATTTGATGATAATCAACAGAGCGCCGTGCAGATCCTTGCGATGGCCTTCTGATTTACTGACAATCCATCAGGCTTGCATGTTGCATTTGAATTTTCTGCGCGATTCGTGCACAAGCGGGTTCCTGCCGACGCCAGGGATAAGGCTTGGCTCAACTTCAGATTCGAACCCAACCGCGATGGCTCCCATCATCAGATACGCAGTAGCGACAAATCAATCGCACTCAGCCCATCACCTTCTGACAACAACGATTACGCGCAACGATCAGGCATTAAAAATCGCGCTTTCTGAGCGAAACAACAAAAAAACCAAAGCTATATCAAGGTAATTTAGACGGATAGATTGTTAGTGATCTGAAGCGAAAGGACATTCCCCTCTCTGGTGATGTAAAACAATGACTTCTTCATCTGCCTTCTGAGGTTTCGCTGTTAATTCAAAACAGCATGAAGTAAAAGAGCAAAGGAGAATATCACTGGGAACTACCATGGAAATGAATTTCTTATCTCATCATTGGACTTTCTATTTTGCCGAAACTGGCGTGCCTGGTACTGGTGGCAGCCAATTTCAGAATTTATATTTATTTCAATTGCAAGCGCAATAGATACGGGCGAAAGTGTCTAAAATTCCATTTCTGCCGAGAGCAGCACGGTACGCGGTGCTGCTGCAGTGGCCACGGTAAGTCGTGAACTGCTCGATAGCCAGTACTTCTTGTTTGAGACGTTCTCTACGCTGGCGCGCAATGTGAGCGGGCGCCCCTGGAACGTTGTGCGATAGCGTGCACTCAGGTCATAGCGTGTCCACGATGGCAGTGTGAGCGTGTTTTCTGCATCATACGGGGTTGCTGCGGTGTGAATGGCGCGTGCGCCCACGCTCAAGCCGGGCACCCAGGGCAAGTCCCAATCGGCTGCCAGGTTGAACGTGCGCTTCGGTACGCCGTTAGCCCGGTTGCCCTGGTTGACGCCTCCCGCCGTGCGGCGCAGTTTGGCATTATAAAAAGTGGCGCTGGCCATCAGGCGCAAACCGTCGGTTACTTCACCGACAGCGGATAATTCCACGCCGCGATTACGCTGCTCGCCATCGTAACTGTAGATATTGGTGTCCGGGTCGGTAATTGCGTTGGGACGATCTACCTGGAAAACCGAGACGGTGGTCATGACGCGACCCCAGTCTACTTTCACGCCGGCTTCATACTGCTTGGACTTGTACGGCGCAAACACTTCACCGGCATTGGACGCAGTGGCAGGCGCTGTGCCACCTGTGCTCAGACCTGAAGTAAAGTTACCGTATATCGACACATTGTCCAGCGGGCGTACGACAATACCGAAAAGCGGCGATACCGCGCTTTCATTATAGGATGAGGTCACCGTACCGGCGAGGTTGAAATTCTCCGACTTAACCTGTTGCCTGCGCAGGCCGCCGGTAATCAGGATACGATCGTCTGCAAATGACAGCGTGTCGGTCAGGGAAATGCTGGAGTGCTGGGTTTCTGAATTCTTGCTGGGAGACTGGCGATCGCCCGTCATAGGAATCAATCGCACCGGATCATAGATATTGGAGTCGATCTTCTGACTCAATGGCGCTGATAGGTAGAAGCTACCCGCTTCTGTTTTGAGAATCGAGCCTGACAGCGTTACCAGGTGGTTGATGCCGAAGGTATTGAATTTCGCACGCGCGCCGATCTCTGCAGTTCGGTTGCGCGAATAGGCGTCATACCATGAATTGATTACCCGGAAGTTACCCAAATCGTCGACGGCATCGGTCGTGCGCGCAGAAGGGAAGTCCTGTTCACTGGCGCCGTAGTGGTAGCCTGCTGCGGCATATACCATCAACCGGTCGGATATATCGTATTCCAGTCGCGAGGCAATGGTGGCGTCGCGAATCGTCAGATCGGCGCCGGAATAGATGGCGCGATGACCAGAAGGGGCGGCGGGAATGCTTGCATTATCTGGATGGAACCCGGTCTGCGCACGAAAGTTATCAACGTTTTCACGTTGTGCGTAACTGTCCAGGGACCATCGCAGTTTGGCCGAGCGGTAGTCCAGCGATAGTGCGCCAAGGGCAAATTTCTGGCGACCGTCGTCCAGACTGGTTTGACCACTGCGGTATACGCCGTTGAACCGGATACCCCATTGCTTGTCATCGCCAAAGCGGCGTCCCATGTCCAGATGCGCACCCAGGATTGACTTGCTTTCGTACGTTGTCGTCAGTCGGGTCAAGGGTTCATCGTCGGCGCGCTTAGTTACGATATTGATGTTTCCGCCGATACTGCCGTTGGGGCTGATGCCATACATCAGGGTACCCGGCCCCTTGAGCACTTCAACCCGTTCCATCATGGCCGTCGGCATGCGGTTGGAAGAGGCCAGACCATACAGCCCGTTAAAGCCGACATCACGGCTGTCAACATTGAAGCCGCGGATCTGAAAATCCTCACTGAAACTGCCCGTTGACGTCATCACGCGTACAGATGCTTCGTTGACCACCACATCGGCCAGTGTGCGGGCTTGCTGGTCGTTAAGAAATTGTGATGTGTAATTAGTGGTGCTAAAGGGCGTATCCATGACATCAGACGAACCCAGCACGCCCAGACCACCGCCGCGCGCGAGCTGCCCGCCTGCGTAGGGTACGGGAAGTGCATCCTCGGCGGCGCTTGCCATGATTGGGGTCAACTGTACGACGCTGCTTTGAGCGTAAGCCACCACCGGTAGCCCCAGAACAGAGACACTCAGGGAATTGACCAGCAGCCGGTTCATGAGCGAGGCCGAAGTCGGCAATATTGTTTCGGGGGAGGAAACGAGCCTTGCTGGCTGAGCGGTTCTCATGAACTGGCCTTCAATTAATTTGGAAAGGGCAAATTATATAACAATAATAATAATGATTATCAGTAACTTTATCGTTTTGTTGTTTGTGCGTATATGGCCGAAGATGGCAGCGGATCATGCGACCGCTGAGGCGGGATTGTTGAATTTTCGAATTTCGTCGGCAAAGTGGGGGCCGGGCGTTGCCTTGGCATACGGCCGAACTGTTACGGGCAGGGTACAGGCGGGCAGTGCTCGCACCGGTTGTTTATTGATGAGATAATGGACTTTTTCAAGGTGGGGTGTGATGACTGATCAAGCTGTTCTGAAAGTGGTGCTGCACGCGCCAACCATAGAAGCGCTGCAGTGTGCCCGCAGCAATGCCGGCAATCTGTTGCGCGAGGAGCCGGGCGCACACGTAAAAATCGTGCTCAATGCCCAGGCGGCAATTGCTGCCCTGGATGAGCCGCAAGAGGCACTTGATGCCATCACCTGGTTATGTCCAAACACCCTGAATCGGGCCAATCGTCAGAACAGAGCGCCACTGCAGGTGCTTGCACATGGGGCTATACTTGAACTTGCCCGGCTGCAGCAGGATGGATGGGCTTACATCCGGGCGTAACACCGTTGTGCCTCGCTCCATGTGCAAATTGTGCGCTGTTTGTTATGTTTATGGTCAGTAATCCTGGTTGCGCTGGTCTGCGGCGAACGGAGCGGGCCCGTGCGACGTTTGTGGGGAATGCTGGCGGTGGATCCGTCAGGCCTTGCTGATAGCCCGATAAAGACCCCTTATGACACGGGCCGCTTGGTGTGCTAAAGCGCAGTAAAAATGGCCAGGGACGAAAAAAAACGAACCCATGGGGTTCGTTTTTTAACCGGCGATGCACAGCTGATTATTTCAGGTGCGTGCTGACCAGTTTTGTCATTTCGAACATGCTGACCTGGTCTTTACCGAAAATGGGGCGCAGTTTGGCGTCGGCATTAATATTGCGACGGTTTTTAGGATCCTGCAGATCGTGTTTTTTGATGTATTCCCAGATTTTCTTGGTCACTTCTGTACGAGGTAACGGATCACTGCCGATTACTTGAGCCAGCTCAGCGCTGGGAGTCAGCGGTTTCATGAAAGCTGCGTTTGGCTTACGGGCTGGTTTTTCTGAAGTTGTTGCCATATTTGTAAATCTCCATAAAGGCGTGTGTATATTCGTACATGGGAGAGAATAACGTGTAATTTGCCTCTTGCATAGTTTTTTTTTATCCGAAATTGTCGAAAATTACAGATATTGTTTTTTGAAAGCAAAATAAAAGAATTTAGATTAAATAGACTGTCTTTTACGCGATTTTTATGATTTTTTTGAAAGTTACCGATTTGTTAAGAATTATTAGCATTGTCGTGCATACGCCGCTTTGAGCGGCCCTCTGCGGCGTTTTGTTCAGCCGGCGGTCAGTGTAAACGGTCGCTGCGTATATCGGCCAGCAGACTCTGCGTTGCAATACCAACTGCTGGCCGCGCTGTGCCTGCCTAAGATTTGCTCAAAAACGCTCCATAGTTTTTGCTTCTATATGCCGCCGATGCGTCAGCCCGAAATTCTCCGCCGGTTTTCTGTATAGTATTGGTCATCAAAAGGACATCCATCATTATGCTGATTACAGATACTGCCATCACCCTTATTGAGCCAGACGACTGGCATTTACATCTACGGGACCAGGAGGCGTTGCAAGCCGTGGTCGGGCATTCTGCCCGCCAGTTCCGGCGCGCCATTATTATGCCTAATTTGCGTCCGCCAGTAACAACGGTAGAACAGGCCGGGGCCTATCGCGACCGCATTGTCTCGGCACTGCAGGCGACCGGGGGTGATCCCGCTACCTTTACTCCCCTGATGACGTTGTATTTAACTGAAGGCACGACGGCGCAGGACGTTGTGCAGGCCGCTGCCTCCGATTTCGTGCACGCGGTCAAGCTGTATCCGGCCGGCGCCACCACCAATTCAGATGCTGGCGTAACCAATCTGCTGGATCAGTGCGACAAGGCGCTGGCAGCCATGGAAAAGCACGGCGTACCTTTGCTGGTGCATGGAGAGGTCACCGATCAGACGGTGGATCTGTTCGATCGTGAGGCGGTGTTTATCGACCGGGTCATGATCCCGCTGCGCCAACGTTATCCATCGCTGAAAGTGGTGTTCGAGCACATTACGACCAAAGAAGGCGTCGATTATGTGGCGCAGGCAGAGGGACCGGTCGCCGCTACGATTACGGCACATCATTTGCTGTACAACCGCAATGCGATTTTCACCGGTGGGATTCGGCCACACTATTATTGTTTACCGGTTTTAAAGCGTGAAACACATCGCCTGGCGCTGATAGCTGCGGCCACCGGCGACAGTGATCGCTTTTTCCTGGGGACCGACAGTGCGCCGCATGCCCGCGGGCTCAAGGAGCATGCCTGCGGTTGCGCCGGCTGTTATACGGCACTGCATGCGCTGGAGTTGTACGCCACGGCGTTCGAGCAGGCGGGGCGCCTGGATCGGCTGGAGGCTTTTGCCAGTCTGAACGGGCCTGCCTTTTACGGGTTGCCCGTCAATACGGGCACGGTAACGCTGGAGCGCAAGCCCTTTGAAATTCCGTTTACACTTGAGTATGGCGCCACCGAATTGGTGCCGCTGGCAGCCGGCGAAACGCTGAACTGGTCGTTTTCGGATTGATTTGGCTCGCTGTTGGTCTGTGGCTTATCGGCGCGAGTGTGAGCGGCGTTCGCAAAAAACGGGGCGGTCCTGGGTATGTACCGGTCTAAATAGACTCATGCCTGAACCTATTTCGGCCCTGGCGAGTGCGACGCTCTGGGGGCATTGATCCCGACTGCCACGGCAAGCCACAGCAACAGCGTTTGATCCATCCAGTCATGGCACCCCACTGCGCGGCGCTCAGTCGCTATGGCCAGCGCCTGCCGGTCGACTGGCACGGCAGTCGCTGCTGGCTACTTTTGTTATTAGAGTCTTAATGCTATGAAAATTCAGATTACTCCCGAGCGTTACGTTGCGGTCGATGATTATTTCAACAGTCTGCTGTTGGCGGACGATACCATTCCTGCCAAAGTGCTCGCGCATTGCGAAGCGCACGCCATGCCGGCGATTCAGGTGGCACCCAATCAGGGTAAGCTACTGAACTTGCTAGTGCGTCTAAAGGGCGCAAAGCGTATTCTGGAACTGGGCACGCTGGGAGCGTATAGCACTGTCTGGATGGCGCTGGGTATGGGGCCCGGCGGCCGGCTGCTGACGCTGGATTTTGACGAAAACTATGTGAGGGTGGCGCGGGAAAGCTTGCGCATTGCTGCTGTGGATGATCGGGTCGAGATCCGCCTGGGGCGGGCCGCCGATCTGATGCAGGCGCTCATTGATGAAGGCGCGGCGCCGTTCGATTTCATCTTTATGGATGCGGACAAGGAAAACAACCCTCGCTATCTGGAATTGGCGCTGAAGCTGTCGGCGCCGGGCACGGTGATCGTGGCAGATAACGTGGTACGCCAGGGGCAGATTCTGGACGCCCATTCCGAAGGCAGTAATATCAAAGGCTTGCGCCGTTTCTTTGAGGATATGGCCGGCAATGAACGCCTGTCGGCCACGGCCTTTCAGACCGTGGGCAGCAAAGGCTGGGATGGCCTGTCAATTGCCATCGTCAACGGCTGATCAGCCGCCTTTCTTGCTTTCGAGCAATTCCCAGCGCTCCAGCTTGGTCAGCAGGGTTTCTTCAATTTCCAGCAAACGCTCGTGAATGCCGGCGGCTTTTTCCGGGCCATCGGCATACAGGTCGGGCTCTGACAGATGTTGGGTCAGCTCGCTTTGTTCCGTTTCCAATGCAACGATTTCCTTGGGAATGCGGTCCAGTTCCTGCTGTTCCCAGTTGCTCAGACGGCCGGATTTGCCATCCTTGCGTGCGCTCGCCTGCGTCTGGCCTGATGCGTTCTTTGCTGACATCGATGTGCCCGCGTTATCCTCTGGCTCTTGTATGGATGCAGGCCGCTGGGCAAGCCAGTCGTCGTAACCACCTACATAATCGCGCCATTGGCCGTTGCCCTCGCAGGCAATGGTTTGGGTAATCACGTTGTTCAGGAATGTGCGGTCGTGGCTGACCAGCAATACGGTGCCGGAAAACTCCTGCAGCAGTTCCTCCAGCAATTCCAGCGTTTCAATGTCCAGGTCGTTGGTGGGTTCGTCCATGACGAGGATATTGGCCGGGCGGGCGAAAAGGCGCGCCAGCAGCAGCCGGGCGCGTTCGCCGCCCGACAGGCTGGATACCGGCGAGCGGGCACGAGCAGGTGAGAAGAGAAAGTCGCCCAGATAGCTCATGACGTGCTTGCGCTGGTTGCCAATTTCCACCCATTCGCTGCCCGGATTGATGACGTCGGTGAGGGCGGCGCTGTCGTCCAGCTGTTCGCGCATCTGGTCGAAATAGGCCACCGACAGATTGGTGCCCAGTCTGACGTTGCCGCTGTCCGGCGCAAGTTTGCCCAGAATGATTTTGAGCAGTGTGGTTTTTCCAGCGCCGTTGGGGCCGATAATACCGATCCGGTCGCCGCGCATGATGGTCGTAGAATAATCGCGTAAGACGGTTTTGTCGCCGAAAGCCTTGTTGACGTTTTCCAATTCGGCAACCAGCTTGCCCGAACGCTCGCCTGTGGCCAGGGCAAAGTTCACATTGCCTACACGCTCCCGTCTTTCAGTGCGCTCGCGCCGCAATTGCTCCAGCCGCTTTACCCGGCCTTCGTTGCGGGTCCGTCGGGCCTGTACGCCCTTGCGTATCCAGACTTCTTCCTGTGCCAGGACTTTGTCGAATCGTTCGTTCTGTACTTTTTCAGCGGCCAGCCATTCGGCCTTGTGGGTTTGCCACTGGCTGAACGTGCCGGGGTAGCTGTGCAGTTTTCCGCGGTCCAGTTCTACTATGCGTGTAGTGACGGCATCCAGAAAGCGCCTATCGTGGGTGATGACTACGCAGGCCCCGCGGTTTTGCAGGATGCGTTTTTCAAGCCAGGCGATACCCAGGAAGTCCAGGTGATTGGTCGGCTCGTCCAGCAACAGGAGATCGGGCTCTTCGACAAAGGCGCGCGCCAGGGCAATGCGCTTGCGCGTGCCGCCAGACAGGCCGGCGATTTTGGCGTCTGGGTTCAGACCCAGGTCTTCGATCATGGCGTTTGCCCGTGTAGGACGCTGCCAGTCTTCTGTGCTCAGAAAATCACCAACAATGGCATCGTATACCGTACTTTCTTCGGGAAGCTCGGGTTCCTGTTCGACAGTCATCGAGCGCAGTGACCCCAGTCGAGAGACCTCCCCGTCGTCCGGCTCGGAGCGGCCGTCCAGGATGCGCAGCAACGACGATTTGCCGGCGCCGTTGCGGCCGATCAAGCCGATGCGGTCGCCCTCGATAATGGTAAGCGAGGCGTGATCGAGCAGGGCATGGTGGCCAAAGGCCAGTTGTGCGTTCAGAAGCGTGATGAGCGTATTTGCTGCCATAAGAAAACTGCGAACCTGAAAAAGAGAGCCTGAGAGAGCCGAAATTGAACAATACCAACATTGTCGCATTATTCCTGAGCCCGCTTGCGGATATCGCTGGCTAGTGAGGCATTATCACGGTTACAATAGTGGCCGCAGGGAAGGTTGGGCAATCGCGGTACATCAGTATCGAGGAATGTCCGGACTCCGCAGGGCAGGATAGCGGCTAACAGCCGTCCGGTGGTTTGCGCCATCGAGGAATAGGGCCACAGAGACGAGACTGGCGCGCGGGCTTAACCGCACTGATACGGCGACTTCCGTACGGCGTCACCCGAATAGGGTGACAGCGCGTCAGGGTGAAACGCGGTAACCTCTATCCGGAGCAACATCAAATAGGCATGCGTGTGATTCGTCACGAAGGGCGGCTCGTCCAAGCATGCGGGTAGATGGCTTGAGTGCCTTAGTAATAAGGTTGCCAGAGGAATGATTGCCAACCGGGAAACCGGTTTACAGAATCCGGCTTACAGACCTTTCCTGTCTTCTTTTTCTTACATGTCGCTAATGTTAATAAATGCTAATAATTATTCCGAAATTAGCGACTGTTTCTGACATTTTCCTGTAATTAATTTTAACTCCCTGATTTTTATAAACAAAAATTTCGCGTTTTCGGCGAAGTTGGCTAAGTCTTTGTTGTGATTGGAAAAAGTCACTAAATAGAACTTGACCATTTGCGCGCATTCACTTAAAGTGGGAAAAAGTAGGATTTTGTGCAAAATTGTGGGATAAAAGTGATATTTCAGGGAAACAGTGCGCTC
>JAFAEO010000041.1 GCA_023423975.1 Pseudomonadota bacterium | reverse complement strand
TAAGGCACTGGATTTTGATTCCAGCATGCGAAGGTTCGAATCCTTCCGCCCCAGCCAAATTCGTACTGCATGTGCGGAAACCGTGAATAAGCCGCTATAAACCGGTATGTGCTTATCACGGTTTTTTTATTCACTTCACCGATTCCAGTCATCATGACCAACTCTAATTTCATGATTTTTACCGGCACTGCCAATCCCAGGCTTGCCGTAGACGTCGTTAATCATTTGGACATGTCGCTGGGCAAAATGACCGTCGGTCGTTTTTCTGACGGTGAAGTCATGGTGGAAATCCTGGAAAACGTACGGGGCCGCGATGTATTCGTGCTGCAGCCCACCTGCGCGCCTACCAACGATAATCTCATGGAAATCATGACGATGGTCGATGCATTGCGCCGCGCCTCGGCCGGCCGTATTACCGCCGCCATCCCGTACTTTGGCTATGCCCGGCAGGATCGCCGCCCGCGTTCAGCCCGAGTGGCTATCACGGCAAAAGTGGTTGCCAATATGCTGCAAAGCGTGGGCGTTGATCGCCTGCTTACCATGGACCTGCACGCAGACCAGATTCAGGGTTTTTTCGATATTCCGGTAGACAACATTTACGCCGGTCCCGTGCTGCTGGCCGATATCGGTCAGCGCAATTACAAGGACCTGGTGGTTGTGTCTCCCGACATCGGTGGTGTGGTTCGTGCCCGCGCACTGGCCAAACAGCTGGAAGCAGACCTGGCGATCATCGACAAGCGTCGCCCGCGCGCCAATGTATCTGAAGTTATGAATATTATTGGTGAGGTCGATGGCCGCACTTGTATCATTATGGACGACATGGTCGACACCGCCGGCACACTGTGCAAGGCGGCTTCTGCGCTTAAAGAGCGCGGCGCCGGCGCCGTCTACGCCTATTGTACGCATGCCGTCCTCTCCGGTGGCGCGGTCGGCCGCATTGCAGAGTCTGAACTGGACGAGCTGGTTGTGACCGATACCATCCCGCTGTCTCAGGAAGCGGCCGATTGCACGCGCATTCGTCAGCTTTCCAGCGCATCATTGCTGGGCGAGACCATTCTGCGTATTTCCCATGCAGAGTCGGTCAGTTCACTGTTTGTAGAATAAAGATTTGATCCGTTGCTGGTCGCGGCAACGGGTCGGGTGGCTGAGCCAACCGGTTCAGCCTTTTTGAAAATACCGTAAACGGTATTGTTTATTTGGAGTTCTCCATGAAATTTGAAGCCACTACGCGTAGCGTTCAGGGATCGAGTGCGAGCCGCCGCCTGCGTCGCGCAGGCCGTGTACCGGCCATTGTTTATGGTGGAAAAGGCGAAGCGCAAAGCATCGAACTTGACCACAATGAAATTTTCCACGCACTGCGTAAAGAGCCATTTCACACGTCCGTACTGGACATGATGCTCGACGGTAAAAAGCAGACTGTTCTGCTGCGCGCCGTACAATGGCACTCTTACAAGCCACTGGTGCTGCATGTGGATTTTCAGCGTGTCAGTGCCAACGAAGCGCTTACAACACGTATTCCTTTCCACTTTATCAACGGTGATGAATCTCCTGCTGTTAAACAGCAAGGCGCAACCATTTCGCACGTGCTGAACGATATCGAAATCACCTGCCTGCCTAAAGACCTGCCTCAGTTCATCGAAGTAGACCTGGGCAACCTGCAAGCCAATGAAGTTGTGCACCTGTCAGACGTTAAAGTGCCGGCCGGTGTTGAGTTTCTGGGTATTGGCGAAGAAAGCCCCGTACTGGCCACTGCAACTGTGATTGCAGAAAGTCCTGACGAGGATCCGCCATCTGCTGCTGATGTTAGCGCGGCCGAAGCAGAAAAATCTGACAAGCCTGCCGAAGACGACGCCAAGTAAGTCTCGAATGTGTTACCTTGCCTGAAGGCAGGGTAACGCGGGCCGGCCTTGCCGGTCAGGCCATTATGTTGGTACACCCCCGCAGTGCATACGCATTTCGGGGGTTTGTTTCGTAAACTGCAGGGAATTTTGTACATGGCTTCGTTGCCTATCCGTTTGATTGTCGGGCTGGGAAATCCCGGCCAGCAGTATGAATCCACGCGCCACAATGCGGGGTTCTGGCTTGCCGACCACTACGCTGACGACCTGAAAACCCAGTTCACCCTGGAAACCGGTTTTTTCGGCCAGCTGGCGCGTGCGCGTCACGACGGCGAGGCTGTCTATCTGCTCAAACCGGTCACATATATGAACCGCTCTGGTCAGTCTGTGGGTGCGGTGGCGCGATTCTTCAAAATTGAGCCCGAACAGGTGCTGGTGCTGCATGACGAACTGGATCTGCAGCCCGGCGATGTAAAGTTGAAGAAAGGCGGCGGTCATGCCGGCCATAACGGGCTGCGTGATATTCAGGCCACATTGGGCACCAGCGACTACTGGCGCATGCGGCTGGGCATTGGGCATCCGCGCAGCCGAGGCCTGGCCCAGGGCGTGGCCGATTACGTGCTGTCCATGCCTGCCAAAGAAGACGTGCCGCTGATTGACGATGAAATTAACTGCGCCAGACTGGTGCTCGGGCCCCTGCTTGATGGCGACTTTGCCGCAGCCTCGCGCCGTCTTGCCGCAGCGCGCGAGGCGCGGTCATGACCAACACGACTTTCGGCGCCGACCTCAAAGTGTTTCTGCGCTTTGTGCGCAGGCCGCGCTTTACCCCACGCATCGCCCAGCGAGGCGGCGGTTCGGGTTGGTGGCGCGACTGGTATCCGAATGTCCGTTTTGCCCGCATGTTGTCCTGGGTGGCCCTGTTATGGTTTGTGAACCTGTTCGTTCTGGCGCCATTGGCCCTGAGCGCGGCAGAAAGCGGCGGTGCCCAGCACCGACTGGACCCGGATAATATTCCCTGGCTGATGGCGGTGCTGTGGGCCCCGCTGGTCGAGGAAATGCTGTTTCGCTATAGCCTGCGCTACCCCCGCGCCATTCTTTGGGTAGTGCCGGTCATGATGATGGTGGTCTTCTCGGGCCCGTCATGGTTGAGCGCCGGTGCATTTATTCTGGTGCTGGCGCTGCTTGCTGCTCTCAAGTTCCGGGGTTTTACCGGTCATGACGAAGCACTGCCATGGCGCATACGCAAACTTTATGTACAATGGTTTCCCTGGATCTTTCACCTGTCGGTGCTTTTTTTTGCCTTTGTGCATCTGAATAACTTCAAGTTGAACGAGACGCCCTGGTGGATGTATCCGGTCATGGTCATGCCGCAATGGATGACCGGGCTGGTCCTGGCCTGGATGCGCGTTCGCTCCGGGATCGGCACGTCCATCCTGATGCATATGATGTTCAATGGCGGGCCGTTGCTGCTGATCTGGCTGATGTTACAGGGTAGATAGGGCGAGCCGGGCGCTGCGGCATCGCAGTGCTCATGGCATGTGTGTTATCTGGCCATTGGCAACGGGCCTTCAGCAGCGCTGGGTATTCAATCAATCGCGATCTATATACAGGAGCAGCACATGCGAATTTATGTCACGAGTGTGTTTGTTGATGATCAGGCCAGGGCATTGGATTTTTACACCAATATTCTGGGTTTCCAGTTAAAGCATGATGTTCCCGCGGGCGACTATCGCTGGCTGACAGTCGTGCCCGGCGAGCAGCCTGATGGCATTGAGCTGCTGCTTGAACCCGACGCGCATCCGGCAGTGGCGCCTTATAAAGCGGCCCTGGTCAGGGACGGGATCCCTGCCACATCCTTTCAGGTGGACGATCTGGACGCTGAGGTTGACCGGTTAACCCGGCGCGGCGTGCGTTTTACGGTGCAGCCCATGGACGCAGGGCCAGTCCGGATGGCCGTATTTGACGATAGCTGCGGTAATTTGATCCAGATTATTCAGATGGTTGATGCGCCGCAGTGATGCGGTTCGTTCGTCTGATGCTCTCGTCCGCAATGTAATTTCAAGGCTCCCGTCAGGAGTCTTTTTGCTGCTTTCTTTGTGCGTTCAGGCGGCTATGAATGTGTCGTCGGGGCAGTTTCCTGAGATGGTAAATATGCAATGCCCGCGTTGATCCTGCTTGACTGAGCTAAGTGCGTCGCTCTATTGTTGCCCGGATTTGCGCTTTTTGCTAGAATCTCCCTATAACATTGATTTTTAAACGTATTGTTCGTATTACTGTAGGAAGTTTGGAAGCTGGAATTTGACCCCGACCACTGGTCCAGCATATCCCCTGATAGCAGGTGAAATCGGTAAGCCTGATGATAGCAGCATGAACGCAGGTTTGGTTCGTGCGCCGACGACAGCACTATGCAAGGCGGCTTGCATATACAGACTAAGAAGGTTGCTCGGCTATCTTTAACTAATACAGAATTAAGGCCCTCATCATTTGAGGGCTTTTTGTTTTGTGCCAACGGGTGTTGTCATGCCTCTGGCTCAGGCCATTCTTGTGTTTGAAGGCATCAATCGATCAAGTAGAGCGTCAGAGAGGGTTACAATCAACGTTTTGCGCAAAACCCGTAGCGCTTCGCGTCGCGTGAGCCGATTGACCGGTTTTGTCTGCAACAGCAATTACTGATTACACATCGCGTTCGTGGACCCGGACAGACCGGGCTCCCAGTGAGGACGCATGTGCCCGAAATTCAAGGAAATTCAATGGCTCTTCAATGTGGGATTGTCGGACTGCCCAACGTGGGCAAATCCACGCTCTTTAACGCCCTGACTAAAGCGGGCATCGCAGCGGAAAACTATCCGTTTTGCACCATCGAACCCAATGTAGGGATCGTGGAAGTACCCGATGAGCGCCTGAATAAACTGGCCGAAGTGGTCAAGCCTGAGCGCATTCTGCCGGCCACCGTCGAGTTTGTGGACATTGCCGGTCTGGTGGCGGGCGCCTCCAAGGGCGAGGGCCTGGGCAATCAGTTTCTGGCCAACATCCGTGAGACCGATGCGACGGTCCATGTTGTGCGCTGCTTTGAAGACGAAAACGTGATTCACGTGGCCGGTCAGGTCAACCCGATTTCCGATATCGAAGTGATCAATACCGAGCTGGCGCTGGCCGATATGGGCACTGCCGAAAAGGCGTTGTTGCGCGCCCAGAAGACTGGTCGCGCTGGCGACAAGGAAGCGCAGCGCCTGGCTGGCCTGCTGGAAAAGATTATTGCCGTTCTTAACGAGGCTCGCTCCATCCGCTCCATGAATCTGGATAAAGATGACCTGGATCTGATCAAGCCCTACTGTTTCATTACAGCCAAGCCTGCCATGTACGTGGCCAATGTGAAGGAAGACGGTTTTACCGACAACCCGCATCTGACCGCCGTACAAAAATTTGCCGCCAAAGAAAATGCGCCAGTGGTGGCCGTATGCGCAGCAATCGAAGCCGAGATTGCCGATCTGGACGATGAAGACAAAAACGTATTCCTGGCCGACATGGGTATGGATGAGCCGGGCTTGAATCGTGTGATCCGCGCCGCTTTCCGCCTGCTGGGTCTGCAAACCTACTTTACCGCGGGTGTCAAGGAAGTGCGCGCCTGGACGATTCATGTTGGCGATACCGCTCCGCGCGCCGCCGCTGCGATCCATACAGACTTCGAACGCGGCTTTATTCGCGCCCAGACAATCGCCTACGAGGACTTTATTACGCATAAAGGCGAGCAGGGTGCCAAGGAAGCCGGCAAAATGCGGGCCGAGGGCAAGGAATATATCGTCAAGGACGGCGATGTACTGAACTTCCTGTTCAACGTATAAGTCTGTCGTGTTCCGGGAAGGCGTGTTGTGCTTTCCCAAACCCAGTAAAGCCGCGCCTGTTCACGGCTTTACTGTTTCCGGTCGGTCGGCCTGCGGGCTGTTTTTTTTGTGGGCTGAGCCAGCGAACTGACTTGCAACAACAATAATTTCATCTGTATCAAATGTTTATAGGGTAAATAACATTCACGATGCAGTCCAATTCCGGTGTTATAGTCAAAATTCCTCTTCTTACTCAATCAAGGAAAGATCATGGGAATTCTGGATGCAGTCAATGCTGTACTGGGCGGTGGCAAAAAGCCTGAAGAGCAGCCTCAAAGCGAACAAATACAGGACGGTCAGGTAGCATCCGGGCAGACCCCGGGAGATTTGGCGCCCGCCGCGCAGCAGGAAGATATGGGTGGACTCGGTGGCCTGGGGGGTTTGGGCAACCTGGGCAATGGCATCAATCTGGGCGCCCTGAGCGCGCTGGTGCCCGTGGTGTTGTCCATGATCAATAACCAGCAAGGTGGTCTGGGTGGTCTGGCCGAAAAATTCCAGCAAGGCGGCCTGGGCGATATTTTCAACTCCTGGGTCAACCAGGGCGAGAACCGCGAAATTTCGCCCCAACAGGTTGATACTGCTCTGGGGCCTGATACAGTTGATTCGATTGCTGCGCAGTCGGGTCAATCCCGTGATGATATTCTGGGATCTTTGTCGGGTATTTTGCCGCAAGTGGTCGACAAATCCACACCGGAAGGTCAGATTCCGGCTGATGGGCAGGTGCGAGGCGAGAACGAAGTGCTCAATTCGCTTTCCTCACTGTTCAAATAGTCCTGTTCTGCCTGCATTCGAATGCCATATCTGTTAGCATAATCAAAATAACAGTCCGATAAATCCAGACAGGCAGATCCGGCAGGCACAGCACGATTGTGAGCTCAACCGGCAGGCGGTGCATTCTTTTGTGAAAAGAAGCGCCGCCTGCGATATGCATTGCATGAAGTGCATGAAGAATGTACATGCGGGCATGTCACCGGCTGTGTATTGCGATTGCCAATCCATAGTGTGGCCATGATGGTGGTAAGTTGCGCATTTTGTGTGGCAATATTGCTTTGCATGGGTAATGTGGTTTGGCCGTTCCCGGCGCGCATGCTCGCCGTTCATGGCCACTTTTACACACGTGGCAGAGTCGCTCCTGTCGGCTGCGTTTATCGGGATGACAGACGGTCCTTGAGCGGGCTGTTCCCACTTATTATGAATGAGAGATCAAGCCGCCCATGAAAGTCTGGCTTAAAAGAATTTTGATCGGCCTTGTGGTGCTGATGCTGTTTGCCTTTGTCGGCGCAGCCGTCTTTTTACTGACGTTCGATCCGAACGCCTATAAACACAAGATCGAAAGCATTGTGCAGGAACGATACAACCGTACCATGGTGATCGAGGGCGACCTGGAATTGTCCCTGTTCCCGCGTATTGGCTTATCGGTTCGAAAAATTTCACTGTCCGAGCCCAATTCCACCACCACGTTTGCTTCTATCGACAGCGCTCGCTTTGCCGTGGCCATCTGGCCGCTCATCTCGAATCGTCTGGTGGTCGATCACGTTGCCGTGTCCGGTCTGAAGGGCTGGATCGTGCGCGATGAAAAAGGCAATTTCAACTTCGAAGACCTGCTGACTCAGACTCCGCCCACCTTAGAGACGGTTGATCCGCGCTTCAAAAGCGATGAGATTCGTCCGGCCCCTACCGCGGCCCCCGAGAGCAGCAGCGTTTTGCCACAGCCCAAAAAAACCGATTTCAAAATCGATATTGCCGGGCTTGAAGTACAAAATGGTGCGATCTTCTACAAGGACAGGCTGAACAATCTGGATATGCGCCTGAACCGGATGACGGTCAATACCGGCCGGGTCACGTTTGATCAGCCGTTCGATGTGTCTGTGACGGGCAATCTGGAAGGTGCAAGACCGGTTGCCAATGCCAGCGTGAATATCCAGGGCCTGGTCAAGCTGGATCCGGTCACCAAACTGTATACGGCGCGTAATCTGGAAGCCAATATCAAGGGCGTCGTGGGCGATGTAGACGTGCAAACCGGCACGCTGACCGGCGATTTTGAAGTCGATAGCTTTGCGCACGCGCTTACCGGATCGGGTATTGATCTGACTATTTCAGGCAAGGGTGCCAAGGGTACCGGGTTGCGCAACCTGGATATGAGCCTTGCTGCGCCCAAGCTGAATTTTGATTCGACGGCGCCGTTGTTGCAGATGACCAATTTCGCGGTCAAGGGCACGGCGTCCGATGAAGACGACGAGAGCTACGAATGGGTGCTCAATTCGCCGGCGCTGGATATCTCGCCTACCGGAGCAGGCGGCAAGCCGCTGACCGGTTCTGTCCGGATCAAGGGCAAGGAACAGTTCGGCGTCAATTTCCGCATGGAAGGCATCAGCGGCACATCTGATGCGCTGAATGTGGCGCAGATCAAGCTGGACGGCGCGTACGCCCGTGGCAATAAACGGGCGGTCAATTTCAATATTTCTTCTCCAGCTAAAATGGACCTGGCGCGGCGCCTGTTTGCACTCTCGGCCATGAGCGGCAATGTGGTGCTCAAGGACGTGGAAACGCGGGAGCAGAACATTCCGGTGATCGGCACCTTTAGCGCAGATTTCCTCAAAAGTGTCGCCAGTTTCAAGGCCGATGCCGTGATCAACTCCGGCAAATTCAGTTTTGACGGCAATATTTCCAGATTTGATGAGCCTTACGTGCGTTTTGCGGTGGGTGCAGATTCGGTGAATCTGGATGAGCTGATCGATAACGTGTCGGGTGATGCAGCCGCCGCACCCGCTGCCGGCAACGCCAAGGCGCCCGCTGCGCCCAAGCAGGCCGAGTCCAAGCCCACCACTACTGCGGTGCGCAACCTGGTCAGCGACCTGATGGGCTCGCTCATCGGGTCCGGCTCGGCCAGCCTCAAGCAAATTACCTATCATGGTGTGGTGTATAACGATGTGACGGCGGCCTTAAATTTCACCAAAGACCAGTTGGGTATCACTGATATCAAGTCGAGTATTTTTGACGGACAGGTGCAGGGCGATGCCTTGATTAATATGAAGGACGACGAAGTCACGACCAAACTCAATTTCCAGGACGTATCCATTGAGCCGCTGCTCAAGGGGCTGGGCATGAATCCGGTCATGACGGGGACGGGTACCTTCTCGCTGGTCTTTGCATCCAGAAATGCGCCTGAAGGCGCCAATTGGCTGAGTAACGCCACCGGCTCACTCGAAGGCGAGGCCCGCGACGGCGCGATCAGCGGCTTTGACCTGGTGCCGGTGCTTGCCGATCCTGCTGCGTATGCCAACAACATTGAACAGGCCGGCGCCTGGAAGTTTGATCCGGCGGCCAAAACCCCGTATGAAACCCTGAAAACCAAACTGGTACTTGATAAAGGCGAAGTGCATTTTACGCATTTCAGTCTGCTGACCGATCCGTTGCTGATTCAGGCCGACGATAATCTGGCGGTGTATAACCTGATCAATAACCAGTTTTCCTTCCCTGGCAAATTTGTTACGCGCCAGCCGGTCACGCTGAATCAGGATGGGTTGCGCGTGAGCATCAAACAGGTAACTTTGCCATTCGAGTTGACCGGATCGCCTGAGGGTGCGCAATTGAAGGTCAAATGGCAGCGCTTGAATAATTCTCCGCTGGGTCAGTTCGTCAAGCAGCGTAAGAACAAAGAAGCACAGGCGCAAAAGCAGGCCGCCGAGCAGGCTGCTGCACAAAAGGCCGAAGGGCCCGAGCCTCAGGCACAGCCTGGCACAGCGGCAGAGGGCCAGCCGGCACCGGCGACAGCACCGGCCCAGCCCGACGCGGGAGCAGACGGTAGTAATCCGCCGCCCGCGCAGTCTGCGCCCGCAGGCCAGACCGGGCCCGACACACCAGCGTCAGGCGATAAATCGCCGGCAGGTGATAAACCGGCAACTGCTGCGCCGGTAACACCAGCCGAGTCCACGCCTGCTCCTGCCAAATAGGCAGGTTTTTCCTATACGCCCCTGTTTAAGCGGGCCTTTTCCCTTTTCGATTCTGCATTATGACAACATCCGATTTTCAGCCTATTTATCAATGCCCGCCCATTGCGGGGCAGGTCAAGCCCGCAGCGCAACTGCGCTGGCTGCTGGTTGATGAGCAGTCGCGGGCGCTTGACCGGGACGATCCGGCATTGCAACAAATCGAACTTTCTATCCGCTTCGATTACCTGGTTATTCGCGCGCCAGGGATGCTGCGGCTGGATATTCCAGTTGATGTGCTGGAGGATGATGAAGAGGCGTTTGAAGAGGCGCAGCTTGAGGGGCGTGCCTTGCGCGTGGTCAGCGAGGGGCAGTTGGCTGATGCATGGTTCAGCAAGTTGCTGGCGCGGCCGATTCGACTGGTCAAGCTGCATCCCGACGAACACTTGACCGTTTGATGTGCGATGTCGCCGGTGGCGGCAATGTTGCGGCCATTACTTTCGGTGGCAGGCAGCCGCAGGCGGCAAATAAAGGACAATCCGGCTGGCGGTCGGCCATCACATGCGGAGCGTTGCGAAACGGGGTGGTCAGGCTACGGCTGTCAGTTTGTAGAATTTGGCCATGAGCATATCCTGCGATTCTTTCCATTCCGGATTGATCTCAATACACTCGACAGGACAGACCACCTGACATTGCGGTTCGCCATGGTGCCCGACGCATTCGGTGCACTTGGCAGGGTCGATTTCATAGAAATCTACACCCATATAGATGGCTTCATTGGGACACTGCGGTTCGCAGACGTCGCAGTTGATGCATTCATCGGTAATCAGCAGGGCCATAATCTTTCCGGCGCTTTCGTTTATACACAGTGACAGTGTACGCCAATGGTTGGGCAAATACCTGAAAACAGGCAAACGTATCAGGGTTAATGGGCCGCCGTGTGCGTGTGGCCTGGCGGCCCGTTGGTGCCGATATTGCTTCTGGCGTACCCTTGGCGGTTTGTTTATTCGCTCTCGGGCGCCTGCTCGTCTCGGGCAGCCAGGCGGGCCTGGGATTTTTCCTGGAGCCAGCGCTCGACCGAGGGAAATACAAACTTACCCACATCGCCACCGAGCAGGGCAATTTCACGGACAAACGTCCCGGAAATAAACTGGTATTGGTCGGACGGGGTCATGAACAGTGTTTCCACGTCTGGCAGCAGATGGCGATTCATGCCGGCCATCTGAAACTCATATTCGAAGTCTGATACAGCGCGCAGACCGCGCACGATGATGCGGGCATCTTCCTTGCGGACAAAGTCCTTAAGCAGGCCGCCAAAGCTTTTGACAGAAACATTAGGATAGTGACCCAGCACTTCTTCGGCAATCTGCAAGCGCTCTTCGATAGTAAACAGCGGATTTTTTCCTGCGCTGACGGCGACGCCAACCACAACATGATCAAACAGCCCGGCTGCGCGTCGGACCAGATCCTCGTGTCCGCGGGTGAGAGGATCAAATGTCCCTGGGTATACAGCAGTGATCATCATGAGCTCCGTTTGCTCCCGATCGATGCCGGGAAAGAGGCCGAAAACCGGCCCGAGCGTTTAAAGGAACGTCGATTATAAGGTATTTACTCGCTTTTGTGCGGTGCAATAAGGTGTTCATGTAACTGATAATACACCTGCCCCGCCTTGCCCTGGCGGATAGCAGGGAAGTCGGGACCCGGGTCTTCGGGCTGGTCCGATTCAATGTAAACCAGGCCGCCCGGTTTGACAATGGCCGGCAGAAAAGGAAAGATGCGATCAAACAGCTTGCCGGCAAAGGGCGGATCAAGCATGACCAGGTCGAATCTGGAGGCATCCATGCGTTTTAACATCAAAAAGGCATCGGCGCTGTTGATGCGCACCTGGCTGGCCTGTAATTTGTCGCGCGTGGCGCGCAATGTGGCCAGCGCCGCCGGACTGGTTTCTGCCATCTGAACATGCGCGGCGCCACGTGAGGCGGCCTCAAAGCCCAGCGCACCCGTGCCTGCGAACAGGTCCAGCACCGATTTGTCGTCGAAGCGGCCGTCCCACAGATAGTTCAGCCAGTTAAACAGCGTTTCGCGGATACGGTCCGAGGTTGGCCGCAAGCCGTCGGCATCAACCACCGGAATCTGCGAGCGACGATATTGACCTCCGATAATTCGGATGGTCTGGCGTTTGCCGGAAGTGCCTGCGGGGCGGTTTGCTGGTTTCATCATTGTTGCGACGTACACTGTTAAAATAGGGAATCCTATTGTTATTGTAGTATTCACTTTCCTGCGACAACCTATGTTCAGTTTTTTCAAACGTAAAAAGAAAACCAGCGAGCCAGTTGAAAAGCCCGTTGAACCGGTGCTTGAGACCCGTCAGCCCGAAACGCTTGAAGAAGGTGCGGCCCTCATGCCGGTGCCCGAGCATACGATCGCCCCGGAACCGGTAGAGACCGAGCAGGAAACCCAAGACCAGGACATACCACCTGCGCAGGAGCCGCCCGTTCGGGAGCCGACTTTGCCCGAACCGCCGACCAAAGAGCCGCCGGCACCTGTAGAGCCTCCCCCGCAGGAGCCGCCATCCAAGACGCCTCCGGTTCAGGAACCGCCGCCGCACGAGACAGTCGCGCCTGCATCGGTTGAACCTCCGCCAGTGCCGGCTGCTGCTTCCCCAGCCCCTGCAGTTGCGTCCACGCCGTCGACATCAACTATACCGCCGCAAGCGCAACGCACGGTGCAGTCAGCGCCCGCAACTGCGCCGGTTCATGTGGATCTGACCGAAAAAGCGGCAACCTTGAAAAAACCCATGGATGCTGTTTTGGCACCGTCTGCGGGCCAGGCTTTGGGCGCTGCGACCAAAACCGCTGTACACGGCGAGCAAGAGAGCGCTTCAGTCGCGCAGAGTGTAGCGCAGCCTACTGTTGCACCGGTGGCTGCACAGGCGCCCGCATCCGACGTCTCCGCAGTGCCGGCAAAGGCCGAGGCGCGCCCGGCACCGTTAACACCAACACCAACACCAACACCAACACCAGCGCCAGCGCCAGCAACACCGGTCATATCTGGCACACCTGACGCTATTGCGACGGCCGAACAGGCACCGGCAGCGTCCAGCACGGCACAGCGTCCCAAATCAGACCGCAAGTCCTGGCTGGCACGCTTAAAGGATGGTCTGTCCAGGACCGGGTCGAATATCAGCTCGCTGTTTGTCGGCGTCAAAGTTGACGAAAATCTGTTTGAAGAGCTGGAAACCGCGCTGATTATGGCCGATGCGGGGATGGAAGCGACCGAATCGCTGTTGGGCAAACTGCGCAACAAGGTGAAAAAGGAACGCATTGAAGACGCGCAAACGGTCAAGCACGCGCTGCGCGATCTGCTGGCCGAGCATCTGGCGCCGCTGGAAAAGCAGTTTGATGCAGGCGCCGGGCAGACGCGTGTTGTGATGATTGCGGGCGTGAACGGCGCAGGCAAAACCACCTCTATTGGCAAACTTGCCCACCATTTTCAGGCGCAGGGGCACAGTGTATTGCTGGCCGCTGGTGATACTTTCCGTGCCGCGGCACGTGAACAGCTGATTGAATGGGGCTCGCGCAACAATGTGGCCGTGATCGCCCAGGATGGCGGCGACCCGGCTGCAGTGGCATTCGATGCGGTCAATGCCGGACGTGCCCGCAAGGCGTCAATTGTCATGGTGGATACCGCCGGCCGCTTGCCTACTCAATTGCATCTGATGGAAGAGCTCAAGAAAATCAAGCGCGTGATCGGCAAGGCCGATGGCGATGCGCCCCACGAGATTTTGCTGGTGGTGGACGGCAATACCGGTCAAAACGCCATTTCGCAGATCAAGGCGTTTGATGCTGCTTTGACACTGACCGGGCTGGTTGTGACCAAGCTGGATGGGACGGCCAAAGGCGGTACGCTGGCAGCCGTGGCTGCGGGCAGCCAGGGCGTGCGGCCGGTGCCGGTTTACTGGATTGGCGTGGGCGAGTCATTGCAGGATCTGCAACCCTTTGTGGCGTCCGAATTTGCCGGCGCGTTGCTGGGCGATTAATCGGCCACAGGGCTGATCTGCCTGCCATCTCATGACTGCTCTTAACCGAGCCTGTTATTAAAAAAACACCCTGCAAACCGGGATAAACAATCCGAGCTTGCAGGGTGTTTTTTTGATCCGGTGCCGATCATGATCGGGGTGGGGTATCAGTCGTAGCGGATTTTTGCGGGGATATGCGTCAGCGCTTCATCAGCCTGGTGTTTCAGGGTTTCCAGCGTGGCGGTCAGCCAGCCCACGGCGAACCAGGCGCCCGGATGCGTTTGCGTATGTGCGGCAAAGAACGTGAGGGCGGTAGACATATCGTTCAGATGGCCGAATACTTCCTGTGCTGCTGCCAGTTTCTTTACATATCCGCTCAGGTTGCAATTGGGGCGCAAGCCTTCGTATACATTCAGGGCGTAACGCATGCGCTTGATGCGCTTGCGCAGGTCATGATAGGCCTCGATATCCGATTTATCTTCGGTTTTCCAGTGACGAACGATTTGCCTGTTCCATTTGTTCAGGCGCTGCTCCAGCAATCTGCGCAGAACAGGGCGGCCGTGTGGCAGTGGCGTCAGGGGGATGATGATCGGTTCAATCTGGATGGATGCGCCGGCCGCTGCAGGCACCGACGCTGCTTCAATGCTTTGCTCGGCTGCGGCTGGCTCACTGTGTATAAAATCGGCCAGTTGTTCGTCATCAATCACATCCAGTTGAACCTGTTCGGTGTCATCAGATACAACGGCCACGGGATCGGTTGTGGGCGTCAGTACCGTCCACTCCAGCAGTCGCAGCAGCCATTGCTGAAATGACGGGTCTTTGGCGATGTCGTGAGGCGTGGCCCCTTCTTCGTGCGAGCTGAACTGCATGGCAGGCATGCCTGCTTTGTTCAGGACCGGTACCACGGTCGCGAGCATGACGTCCAGATCCCGCGTGGCACCGAATCTGCCCAAATGCACGCGAAGCTCATCGCGCACGTCCTGCTCGGGCAGCCATGCCAGGCCGGCAAACAGCTTCCAGTTGCTGGTCAGGCGTCGCATCCCAATACGCAATTGGTGCACGTGCTCGGGGCGGCCTACCGCAACAACGCCCAGCGTATCAATTTCAGCCAGGGCGCCGGCGTTGGCACAGATTTGTTCCAGGCATTCGGTCGTGACCGAGACCAGCGCCTGCGTGGCGCTATCCTGTTTGTCAATTTCGTAGGCGCGCGCCTTGCGCGGTGCCCAGAAACGCAGCACTTCGCTGTCGCGTGTCGCATTCTTGACACTGGCATTGTCTGCAAGCCGGATATTGGCTGCAGATTGCGCCAGGGCATCGCCACGCTGCGACTTGCTGCGCAGGTCCAGAACCAGCTTGTACTGAGACAGCCATTTCTTTCCGATTTCAAAGATGGCTTCAGGCGAGCCCGATACCAGTTCGAATTCCACTTCGGACACCGGCAATTCGAGCTCGGCAGCACGGATAACGCCGGTATCGAAGGCGATTTCTATGGTGCCCTTGCGCGTGCGCTGGCGCCGATACAACCGGGTGATATCGGTTTCGTAGCGCAGTTCCAGCGGCTTGGCCAGTTTGAGCAAGGCGGCCTCGGCCGGCGTGCCTGCGTACAAACTCAAATCCAGCACCGGGCTGGGGCGGTTGTGATTCAGTTCCAGCTTGGTCAGCGCATTGCTGCCGGGCATTTTCAGCGTTTGCACCCAGTTGTCGCCTTCCAGACGGAGCCGGATGGCGATTTTTGATTTGGCCAGTTCGCGATCTGCTGTATCAAAATACATGGCGCGCAGCGAGATGGTCTCGCATTTTGCTTTTTTCAGCGCCTTTTCTACTTGCGCAGCCGCAGGGGCAGGCACATGTAGCTTCAGTTCCTGTTCAGACATAGTCATTATTGATGTAGTTACACTGCAATGAGGTGGGATTTATACAAGGGATGATAACACTGTGACCATGCATATTTGATGACATGTCATAAATAAGAAATACATTACCTGTCCCGCCAAAAGAGTTTTGTATTCAGTGCCGGCAGGGTGAGTGCAATCGACGCGTCGATGATGTTGTGTGGATCAGGGGGACACGACGCCGGACCCCGAACGACAGGCTCGTGTGCCTGGAATTTGGCTGACTGGATGACGGCGAGTAATATATAGGGTGATTAGAATAAGGTAACCAGGTTCAGGTGGCCAGAATAGGGAGGTCAGAACAGGGAGGTCAGAATAGGGTGCCCGGTCCGGTGTGATCAGCCGGTCGTGACCTGTTCTGCTTTAAAAAATGCGTCACGCGCCGTGGCTGCAGCCAGCGTCCTGCCGGTGAGCCAGTGCTCCAGTGTTTGTAGTTGTCCCTGGCTGAACTTGAGGCCCAGTCGGGTGCGGCGCCACAGGATATCCTGGGTACTTTGGGCCCATTCGTGATTGATCAGCCAGCGCGCTTCGGCCTCGTACAGGCCGTGTCCGAAATGCATACCCAGCGCGGCAACGGAATCGGCATCGCCGATTATTTCAGTTGTCATAGCGCCATAGGCCGCCACCAGACGGGCCAGCAGCGCAGTATCCAGCCAGGGGTAGCGCGCTTGCAATTGCTGCGTATAGCGCTGTGGGTCAAGCTCGGGCAATTGTCCGCCCGGCAGTGGCGCCGTGGTAGTCCAGGCCGGTCCCTGTTGCAGAAAGGGCTGAAGCTTTTCCAGTGCGTGTTCGGCCAGTTTGCGATACGTGGTGATCTTGCCGCCAAAAATCGATAGCATGGCGGGTTCACCGTTCTTGCCGCCGGTCACATCAAAAACATAATCGCGGGTGACGGCAGCGGCCTGACCCTGGGCGTCATCATACAAGGGGCGGACACCCGCCCAGCTTGAGATGATGGCGTCGCGCTGCACCGGCTGGCGCAGGTAGCGATTGACCACCGACAGCAGGTAATCGGTTTCTTCTTCGGAAATGTGCGCGGTACGTGCATCGCCATTGAAATCCACATCGGTGGTGCCGATCATGGAATAGTCACCACGATGCGGCGTGATGAAAACGATCCGCTTGTCAGCATTCTGCAGAATATAGGCATGGTCGCCTTCGTATAGCTTGCGTGTCACCAGGTGGCTACCTTTGATCAGGCGCAGGTGATTGCGTGGCCGGGCATCGGGGTCGTGCAGCGTGCCGAGTACCTTTTCAACCCAGGGTCCGGCGGCGTTGACCAGCACCCTGGCGCTCACCTGTACCTGGCGGCCCCTGGCATCCTGCAAGGTTACCAACCATCGACCGTCCTGAACGCGTGCACCGGTGCAGGTTGTTCGCGTCAGAATCTGTGCGCCACGCGCCTGCGCGTCCATGGCGTTGAGCACCACCAGCCTGGAATCATCCACCTGGCAGTCTGAGTAAATAAACCCCTGTTTGATGCGTTCGCTCATGGGCCGCGCAAATGCAGAGTCATCGTCCAGACGGATATGGCGCGATCCCGGCAGGCGCGCCGAGCGTTTTGCCAGATGATCATAGAGAAAGAGCCCGGCACGGATCATCCATACAGGACGCAAGGTGTGATCGTGCGGCAGTACGAAGCGCAGAGGGCGCACAATATGCGGGGCAATATTCAACAACACTTCGCGCTCTGCCAGCGCTTCGCGCACCAGACGGAATTCGTATTGTTCCAGATAGCGCAGCCCGCCATGGATCAGTTTGCTGCTGGCCGATGAGGTGGCGCTGGCCAGATCGTCCTGTTCACAGAGCAATACGGACAGGCCGCGTCCTGCCGCATCACGCGCAATGCCGGTCCCGTTGATCCCGCCACCGATCACCAGCAGATCTGTCTGGTGGATTGGTTGATCGTTTTGCTCAATCGTAGCCGCGTTCATCCGTACTGCTCCAATGAAAGATAGCGCCCATTGATGCTCCGGCGGTATCGTCAAAAAAGAATATTTTACCCGATTGCCGCTGTGGGCAGCGCCTGCCAAAACGTCAACAGTTGCGAAGGCGCAAAGCAGCACAATCGTAACGCCATAAGCGGCCAAGTCGGAAAAGGGCGGCATGGCAAAATCGTGAAGTCGCTAATCGCCGGCACGACCGCTATTGGCTTGAGAACCGGCATTCTCAGCCTGGTGTCGGCATGATGGCCGCTGTCTTGAAGCCGGGGGTTCTGATCTGGCATTCCGCCGCCATCAGCACGGCCAGGCATGCCGTTGGGAGCAGGCCAAGCCAGGCTTGCTCGCACGGCGGGGAGGGCGCTTGTGTACGGCCGTGGTCATTGCTCAGATGCCAGCGCGGCCTGCTTCAGATCGGCCAGCAACGTGTACAGATCCTTCTGACTGCCCTTGGGCATGCCGCTGAACATATCCTGAAGCCAGGCCTCGTGGGCCGAGGCCATTTGGTCAAATTGCCGCCGTCCCTTTGCGCTGAGTCGCAAAAAAGTACTGCGGCGGTCTTCGCTGCTGACCTTGCGCAGGATCAGACCTTCTTTTTCCAGCTGATTGGCAATGGTAGTGACGTTGCCGTTGCTAACCATCAGTCTTGCAGACAGGTCTCCCATTCGCATGCCTTGCGGCTCTTTGGCCAACTGCGCCATCAGGTCAAAGCGCGGCAGGGTGCAATCGAATTGCACGCGCAGATAATTACGGATGCGATTTTCGATCAGGCTGGTGCAGGTAAGCAGGCGCAGCCACAGACGCAATTCGGAGTGATCGATGGTTGCGGCGCGGGTTTCCAGATCGTGTTGCATAACTGCTCCTGCAGAAAAAACGTAATAAAACGACATGGCCGTTCTTGTGGGACCGGACAGATTGTAAACGCAGTCTGGTTGGTCCGGGTGCCCATGCTTGGCATAAGACACCCTTTGTCGCCTGTTTAAAAAAAGTTTGTAGTGCATTATAAATTAGTTTAAACTTAAAATAAATCACAATTGTGAAACAAGCAAAATCGCAGTGTGGGGCTCTTGTGTCTGCCCGGTGCCGCCGGCAAGACAGCGGCGCGGCAGGCAACGGTCAAAGTCCACGTTCAAAGGATCTGGCATGAAAATTGTATGTATCGGTGGCGGCCCCGCAGGTTTATATGCCGGGCTGCTGTTGAAAAAACGCAATCCCCAGGATCGGGTGGTGGTCATTGAACGCAACCGGCCGTTTGATACCTTCGGTTGGGGAGTAGTGTTTTCTGACGCTACGCTGGAAAACCTGAAAAAGGCCGATCTGCCTACGGCTGAACAGATCATTCGCCAATTCAACCACTGGGACGATATTGATATTCATATCGGCCAGACCACGATCCGCAGCGGCGGACACGGGTTTATCGGCATCGGCCGCAAGAAGATGCTCAATATTCTGCAACAGCGCTGTCTGGATCTTGGCGTGGAACTGGTGTTCGAGACCGTGGCCGAAGACGATCAGGCCATCGCAATGGATTACGATGCAGACCTGGTCATTGCATCGGACGGCATCAATAGCCGCATCCGCACGCGCTACGCCGATACGTTCAAGCCGGATATCGACACCCGGCGCTGCCGCTTTGTCTGGCTGGGCACGCAAAAGACGTTTGATGCGTTTACCTTTGCCTTTGTCAATACGGAACACGGCTGGTTTCAGGCACACGCCTATCAGTATGAAGAGGGCATGTCCACCTTCATTGTGGAAACCCGGGATGAAACCTGGCGCGCTGCCGGGATCGACAATATGTCGCAGGAGGAGGGCATTGCCTATTGTGAGGCTCTCTTTGCGCCGTGGCTGGACGGTCACAAGCTGCTCTCCAATGCCAAGCATTTGCGCGGATCGGCCATCTGGATTCAGTTTCCCCGCGTGATTTGCGAGCAGTGGGTGCATCAGCAGCAACTGCCCAACGGTAAAACCGTGCCCGTGGTGCTGATGGGCGATGCCGCGCATACCGCGCATTTTTCCATCGGATCAGGGACCAAGCTGGCACTGGAAGACGCCATTGAACTGGCCGGCAGTTTCCGTACCCACAATGATATTGGCGCTGCGCTGACGCACTACGAGGCGCAGCGCAGCATTGAGGTGCTGAAAATCCAGAATGCCGCACGCAACTCCACCGAATGGTTTGAGAATGTCAAACGCTATAGCCAGCTGGCGCCGGAGCAGTTTGCCTATTCGCTGCTGACCCGCTCGCAGCGTATTTCACATGAAAACCTGCGGCTGCGCGATCCGCAATGGATGCATCATTTTGAAAGCTGGTTCAGCCGTCAGGCCCGCCAGGCCGGGTCTGCCGAGGCGGTGGCCGTAACGGGCAGCGACGCTGCTGCGATTCCTCCCATGTGGACGCCGTTCAGCCTGCGCTCTGTGGTATTGAAAAACCGGATCGTGGTTTCGCCCATGGCCATGTACTCGTGCGTTGACGGGGTGCCTGGCGATTTTCATGTCCAGCATTTGCTGGCGCGCGCCCTGGGTGGCGCCGGGCTGGTTATGGTTGAAATGACTTGTGTCTCGCCCCAGGCGCGGATCACGCCGCATTGCCCGGGCTTGTGGAACGAGACCCAGTTGCAGGCCTGGCAACACATCGTACAGGCGGTTCACGCACAATCGGATGCAAAAATCGGCATTCAACTGGGCCATGCGGGTCGCAAGGGGTCTACCAAGGCGGCGTGGGATGGCATTGATATGCCGCTGGAGTCAGGCAACTGGTCGCTGGTCTCGGCATCTGCCTTGCCGTATCTGCCCGACATCTCGCAAGTGCCTACGGAGCTGGATGTCGCAGATATGCAGCAGATTACCGGGCAGTTCGTGCAGTCCACCCGGCTTGCCGCAAAGGCGGGGTTTGACGTGCTTGAACTGCATTGCGCGCATGGCTATCTGTTGTCGTGTTTTATTTCCCCACTGACCAATCAGCGCACAGATGCTTATGGAGGCTCCTTGGAAAACCGCCTGCGTTTTCCCCTTGAAGTTTTTAAGGCGATGCGTGCGGTGTGGCCAGAGGACCGACCGCTGAATGTACGTATCTCGGCCAGCGACTGGGTCGAGGGTGGCATTACGGCAGATGATGCGGTGCTGATTGCCCGGGCCTTCAAGGCAGCGGGCGCCGATCTGATCGACTGCTCGTCAGGACAAGTCAGCCCCGATCAGAAACCGGTATATGGGCGCATGTACCAGACGCCTTTTGCAGATGAAATCCGCAACCAGGAAGGGATTGCCACCATGGCGGTCGGCGCCATCACAGAGGCCGACCAGGTCAACAGTATTATCGCGTCGGGTCGGGCAGATTTGTGCGCCATTGGCCGCCCTCATCTGGCCAACCCGGCCTGGACGCTGAGCGAAACCGCCAGAATCGGCTACACGCAAGTGAACTGGCCCCGGCAGTACAGCGCGGGAAAACGGCAAATCGAGACCCTGTTTGAACGGGCCCAATCAATGCAAAACGGATAAATCATCATGGACCAGACCGCTACACCTTCGTTGGACAATCGTCACGTGCTGATTACCGGCGCCAATCAGGGGATCGGGCTTGAAGTGGCACGCTTGATGCTGGATGCTGGCGCCCGCGTGACGCTGCTGGCCCGCAACGGCGAGCGCCTGGCCGCGGCTGCGGCGAGTCTTTCTGCAGATGCGCAGCGGGTACACACAGTACAGGCCGATATCACAGATGAAAAGGCAATCGGCAGCGCCTTTGACGCGGCTCGGGCGCGCTTTGGTCCGATCAGTGTTCTGGTCAACAATGCCGGGCAAGCGCAAAGCGAGCGCTTTGACCGCATGGATACCGAGTTCTGGAACCGGATGCTGCAGGTCAATCTGACCGGCACCTATCAATGCATTGCCGCTGCGCTGCCCGATATGCTGGCACAGGGCTGGGGGCGGATTGTGAATGTGGCCAGCGTTGCCGGCCTGAAGGGCTATGGCTACGTGACTGCGTATTGTGCAGCCAAGCATGGGGTCGTGGGCCTGACCCGTGCCCTCGCCCTGGAGCTGGCAGAAAAAAATATTACCGTCAATGCTGTGTGCCCTGGTTATACCGAGACGCCGCTGCTTGACGGCGCCGTGGCCAATATGGTTGCCAAAACCGGCATGACTGCGGACAAGGCAAAGGCGGCACTGGCCAGTAACAATCCGCAGGGCAAATTGGTGCAGCCCGAGCAAGTGGCGCATGCCGTGCTGTGGCTGTGCCTGCCGCAGTCGGCCAGTATCAATGGGCAGGCTGTCCCGGTCGACGGCGGCGAGAAAATGGCCGGGTAAAACGCGGCGCAATGTGCTGTTTGCAGGAATGTCTCTGAAGCCGCCCATGAGCCTTCCGCAGTGTGGCAGCCGGGCAATGAACCGGATAGCCCCGTAATACAGATGAAAATCTCACCTGCTGATCGGTGCACAAAAAGCAGCAATGACAGATGTGAATGCAAAGAATCCTCGCATTCACTGGAAGAAAGAACTGGAGATATACGAATGACTATTGCAGATGAAATCAACCCCATGCAGGATCAGACTAAGCCGCTGGCAGGCTATCGGGCCACGCATTTTGACTTGACGGTCAGCGATGACCACAAGGTGGCCACCATTACCCTGAACCGGCCGGAAAGAAAAAACCCACTGACCTTCGAGTCCTATGCTGAGCTGCGTGATCTGTTTCGTACCTTGTCCTTCGCCAGTGACATCAAGGTAGTGGTAATCGCCGGCGCCGGCGGCAATTTCTGTTCGGGTGGCGATGTACATGAAATTATTGGCCCGCTGACCCGCATGTCCATGCCCCAGCTGCTTGCCTTTACCCAGATGACAGGTGATCTGGTCAAGGCTATGCGTGGTTGCCCGCAGCCGGTTATCGCGGCGGTGGCTGGCGTGTGTGCCGGCGCTGGCGCCATCCTGGCCATGGCGTCCGATATCCGGCTGGGCACGGCCGACAGCAAAACCGCCTTTCTGTTTACACGGGTCGGCCTGGCGGGAGCAGACATGGGCGCGTGTGCCATTTTGCCGCGCATTATCGGCCAGGGCCGCGCCAGTGAACTGCTCTACACCGGCCGTTCCATGTCCGGCCAGGAAGGCCACCAATGGGGCTTCTATAACCAGTTGCATGAGCCTGACCAGGTGCTGGCGGCTGCGCACACCATGGCGGCGCAGATTGCCGCAGGCCCGACCTTTGCCAATGGCGTTACCAAGCATTGCCTGCATCACGAATGGAATATGGGTGTGGACGACGCCATTGATGCCGAAGCCCACGCGCAGGCCATCTGTATGCAGACCCGAGATTTTCATCGGGCTTACCATGCCTTCGTGGCAAAAAACAAGCCTGTGTTCGAGGGAGATTGATCATGCCTGATCATGAGTTTCTGGACTGGCCGTTTTTCGAAGAGCAGCATCGCCATGTTGCCGTCGAACTGGATCGCTGGGCACAGGATAATCTGCGCAATCTTCCGCAAGGCAATACCGATGATACCTGTCGTGAACTGGTACGCCGGATGGGAGAGGGCGGCTGGCTGCGCTATGCGGTTCCGGCAGGGCCCAATGGTGCCTGGGGCGGTGCGCTGGAGCAGATTGATTCGCGCATGATCTGCCTGATCCGCGAGACCTTCGCGCGCTATCACGGGCTGGCCGACTTTGCCTTTGCCATGCAGGGCCTGGGTAGCGGCGCCATTGTGCTGGGCGGCTCCGAGGCGCAGAAAAAGTTCTATCTGCCACGCGTGGCACGGGGCGAGCTGATTGCCGCCTTCGCCCTGTCCGAGCCCGACGCCGGGTCTGATGTGGCCGCCATGGCCTGCAAGGCCACGCAGCAAGGATCCGAATACGTTCTTGATGGCGTCAAAACCTGGATCTCCAATGGCGGCATTGCCGATTTCTATTGTGTCTTCGCGCGCACCGATTTTCTGCCGGGCGCGCGGGGCATCAGCGCCTTTATCGTAAACAGCAACGCGAGCGGGCTGGATACGTCCGAGCGCATCCAGGTGATGGCGCCACATCCGATGGCGGTGCTCAAGTTGAAGCAATGCCGCCTGTCTTCCGAGGCCCTGCTGGGGACCAGGGGCGAGGGCTTCAAGCTGGCAATGCAGGTGCTGGATATTTTCCGCGCTTCGGTCGCGGCTGCGGCCAACGGCTTTGCTGCCAGGGCGCTGGACGAAGCCCTGGCGCGCAGCAAGACGCGCCAGATGTTTGGCGGCGTGCTGGCCGACCTGCAACTGACCCAGGCCGCGTTGGGCGACATGGCAACAGCGCTGGATGCCAGCCGCCTGCTAACCTATCGCGCCGCCTGGCGACGTGACGTTTACCAGGCCAGAACCACCAAGGAAGCGGCCATGGCCAAGATGTTTGCGACCGAATCGGCGCAGCAGGTGATTGACCGGGCTGTTCAGCTGTTTGGCGGACAGGGCGTGGTGGCCGGCGAATGTGTGGAAGGGTTGTACCGGGACATTCGCGCCCTGCGTATTTACGAAGGCGCCACCGAAGTGCAGAAATTGATTATTGCACGTGAATTACTGCGGGACTGAACCGAAACGGGAGCACAGACTTCCCGACTCATCCGCGCCGCCGGATGAGCCGCTAACACAGGAGACAAGACATGACAGCACAGACAGGATTGCAGGACCGCTTTGTCATTGAGCATCTGCCAGAGAGCGGGCAGCAACCGCAGTATCTGTTCGACGTGCCACAATTGCAATATCCCGAGAAGCTCAACAGTGCCGTGGAACTGATTGACCGGCATGTGCAGCAGGGGCGTGGTCAGAATATTGCATTGCGCTGGCTGCAGGACGGCCAGCAAAAGCAGATGAGCTATCAGGCGTTGGCACAATGGACCAACCAACTGGCGCGGGTGCTGACCGAAGACCTGGGGCTGGTATCGGGCAACCGGCTGCTGCTGCGCGGGCCCAATAACGTGGGCATGGCAGGTGCGCTGCTGGCATGCCTGAAGGCCGGCATTGTCGCAGTGCCCACCATGCCGCTGCTGCGCGCCCGGGAACTGAGCGCCATTCTGCGGATCTCACAGGCACAGGCGGCGCTTTGCGACGAACGGTTGCTGCAGGAGTTGGCGCATTGCCGCAACCCCGATCACCCGAACTATTGTCCCACGCTGCAGCAGATTGTGGCGTTTGGCAATGAGGGACCTGATGCAGTCCATGCGCCCGATAGCATGCAGGCAAGGGCCGACACCAAAAGCGATGCGCCCTACGACGCCCAGACGCTGCGCGATGACCCCTGCATGATCGCCTTTACCAGTGGCACTACCGGTAAACCCAAGGGCTGCATTCACTTTCATCGCGATGTGCTTGCCATGTGCGATACCTTTTCCAGCCAGGTGCTGCAAACCCGGGAGACTGATATCGCTTGCGGCACGCCGCCGCTGGCCTTCACTTTCGGGCTGGGCGGGTTGCTGTGCTTTCCATTGCGCGCCGGCGGTTCGACCTTGCTGGTGGAAAAGCTGACCCCAGACGCCTTTTTGCAGATCATTGCCGATCACAAGGTAACCATGACCTTTACGGCGCCTACCTTCTATCGCAAGATGGCGGCGCTGGCCGAAGGTTATGCGCTGGATTCGCTGCGGATTTGCGTGTCGGCCGGCGAGGCGTTGCCCGATGATACGCGCCAGATATGGAAAAAGGCCAGCGGCATCAACATGACGGATGGCATTGGCGGTACGGAAATGATGCATGTATATATTTCCAGTACCGGTAATGACATCCGTGATGGCGCGATTGGTCGGGTAGTGCCCGGCTATCAGGCAAGGGTGGTTGATGCCGATATGAACGAGGTGCCGCCCGGTACGCTGGGCCGACTGGCTGTGCGCGGCCCGACCGGCTGTCGTTATCTGGATGATGAACGCCAGTCCCGCTACGTGCAGCAGCAGTGGAATCTGCCCGGCGATGCTTTTGTGATGGATGCCGATGGCTACTTTTATTATCGCGCCCGCGACGACGACATGATCGTTTCTGCAGGCTACAACATTGCCGGCCCGGAAGTCGAAAGCGTGCTCATGACTCATACAGCGGTGAACGACTGCGGGGTGGTGGGCCGCAGCGATGCCGAGCGCGGCGTAATCGTCAAGGCCTATATTGTGCTGAACGAGGGCTTTACGCCCGACGCCGGGCTGGTCGCGACCCTGCAGGACTATGTGAAGCAGGAAGCGGCGCCCTACAAGTATCCGCGCGAAATCGAATTTGTGGAGCAGTTGCCGCGCACCGAAACCGGCAAGCTGCAGCGCTTTGTCCTGAGAAAATTGGCCGAAACCCGGTAATCGGGATCGGTAATAGGAATAGGAAACTGAAAACATGGAAATATTGCAACCGTCAGACTGGACCAAGCCCCGCGGCTACGCCAACGGCACCATGATCACCGTCGAGGCCGGCAGCCGCCTGCTATTTGTTGGCGGCCAGATCGGCTGGAATGGGCAGCAGCAGTTTGAATCCGACGATCTGGGCGAACAGGTGCGCCAGACCCTGGAAAATATCGTGGCCATCCTCCGGGAGGGCGGGGCGGCGCCATCCGATATTGTGCGCATGAACTGGTATGTGACGGACAAGCGCGAATATGTAGCTGCCTATCCGGCGATCGGCGAGCATTACCGCAATATCATCGGCCGTCATTTTCCCGCCATGACAGCGGTACAGGTAGCCGGCCTGGTGGAGGACCGGGCCAAAGTGGAAATCGAGGTCACCGCCGTGGTGCGCGGCCCCCAACAATCCTCGGACTGAATGGGGGTCTTGCCGCCTTTTACAGGGGCGACGGGGTAAAATAACGCTTTTGCCCATTGTTGGTGCGCTGCGCCAGCCCAGTCTTTCCGGATTCAAGCACGATCATGACTTCTGCCGCCCCTGTTTCTCTGGTGCCCGACTGCACCATCTCTCCCGTCTCTGAAATCGTCGAAGAGCTCAAGGCGGGGCGTATTGTCATTCTGGTTGACGAAGAAGATCGAGAAAATGAAGGCGATCTGGTGATGGCGGCAGACTTTGTCACGCCCGAAGCCATCAATTTCATGGTGACCCACGCCCGCGGCCTGGTATGCCTGACGCTGACTGAAGAACGTTGCCGCCAGCTGGAGCTGCCACTCATGGCCTCGCGCAACGGCACATCCTTTGGTACCAACTTTACCGTGTCCATCGAGGCCGCCGAAGGCGTCACTACCGGTATTTCCGCTGCTGATCGGGCCCGCACCATTCAGGCGGCCGTTGCCAAGAACGCCAAACCTCAGGATCTGGTCAATCCCGGACATATTTTTCCGGTCCAGGCGGTATCGGGCGGGGTGCTGATCCGTGCCGGCCATACCGAAGCAGGCTGTGATCTGACCGCCATGGCGGGCCTGACACCCGCCGCGGTCATCTGTGAAATTCTTAAACCCGATGGCAGCATGGCGCGCCTGCCCGACCTGGTTACTTTCGCCCGTGAACACAATCTGAAAATCGGCACGATCGCCGATCTGATCCAGTATCGCAGCGAAAACGAATCCATGATTCGCCGCCTGGGCAGCAAAACCCTGAAAACGCCTTTCGGCCAGTTCGAAGCAGTGTCGTATCAGGACAGCATGTCGGGCGCGGGACATATTGCGCTGGTGCATGGCATCATTGATCCCGACCAGGAAGCGCTGGTGCGCGTGCATGAGCCGGTATCGGTACTGGATCTGCTGGACCTGGAGCGCAATGCACACAGCTGGGGGATCGCCCAGGCGCTGGAAGCGATTTCCGCCAGCCCGGCCGGTGTTCTGGTGCTGCTTAACTGCCAGGGATCGCAAAAAGGCCTGATCGAGGCGCTGGAAAAATGGGGAGAAACCGAGAGCAGCGCGCGCAAGGATGATCGCTATGATCTGCGCACTTATGGTATCGGCGCGCAAATATTACGTGAACTGAACGTCGGAAAGATGCGCCTGCTCGCACTTCCACGTAAAATGCCAAGCATGACTGGTTATGCACTTACCGTGACAGGTTACGAAACATCTTCTGACCCCCGCTGACTTTAAAGGAATGGCTATGAAACCCTATACACTCGCCCCTGATCTGAATGGCGAAGGCCTGCATATCGGTATCGTGTGCGCACGATTTAACGAGGAAATTGGTTTTGCCGAACTCGAAGCCTGCCTGGCCGAGCTTGGCGAGCTGGGTGTCGACGAACGCGACATTATGGTCGTGACTGTGCCCGGCGCGCTCGAAGTGGGCCTGACGCTGGCGCAAATGGCCGAAACCTACGAATTTGATGCCCTGATTGCCCTGGGCGCCGTCATTCGTGGTGAAACCTATCACTTTGAAATTGTCAGCAATGAAAGTGCTGCGGCTATCACACGGGTGTCCATGGATACCAATGTGCCGGTGGCCAATGGTATTCTGACCACAGAAGACGAAGAGCAGGCCAAGGCCCGCGCTGAACAGAAAGGCAAGGATTGCGCCCAGGTTGCTGTGGAAATGGCCAATTTGTCGGCTGCGCTGGTGCCCGAGTCAGAAGACGAAGATGATGACTTCGAAGATCTGGATGATGACGACGACCAGGACGACGAAGATGATGAAACCGAAGAAGTAGCAGATACCCCAAGGCGATAGGACAACGAGTGGCTCAGGATAATAAAACAATGCATCGCAGTGCGCGCCGCCGGGCGCGCGAATTTGCCCTTCAGGGTATTTACGCCTGGCTGGTCAGTGGCGACACTGACCTGCGCGAGGCTGGCGCCATCGACGCTCACATTCAGGACAGCCCGGAATTTGAGAATGCCGATCCGGTCTGGTTCAAAACGCTGTTGCATGGCGTTTTTGCCGATGCGCCGGCGCTGCGCGAAGCATTCGTGCCTTATATCGACCGCCCGCTGAACGAACTCTCGCCCATCGAGCACGGCATTCTGCTTATCGGCAGTTACGAACTCATCCACCATGTAGATGTGCCGTACAAAGTGGCCATTAATGAAGCGGTGGAGCTTGCCAAGGAATTTGGCGGCACCGACGGCTTCAAGTTTGTCAATGGCGTACTGGACAAACTGGCGGCACGTGTGCGTTCGCTCGAAGTCAATGCCGGACGCTGACCCGGGGTTGGCAAGCAGACGCGCTCCGGCCGGCGCCTGGTGCTAGCCGGATGCATTGGCGAAACGATGGCTCGCGGTAAATGAAAAGCGGTTCCTATGTCCGGCGAATTTGATCTGATCCGTCAATTTTTTACCCGCCCCGCTGCGTCTGTTGACATGGCGGTGGGGGACGATTGCGCTATCCTGACGCCCGCCGCCGGCACATCCATGGCCATCAGCAAGGATCTGTTGCTTGAAGCGCGTCATTTCTTTTCCGACGTGGATCCCGAGTCACTGGGGCACAAATCACTGGCAGTTAATCTGTCCGATCTGGCTGCGATGGGGGCAACGCCGCGCGGCTGCCTGCTGGGCATCGCGCTGCCGCGTTACGATGCCGACTGGCTGGAGGCGTTTTCCCGGGGCTTTAATCGTCTGGCCGACAAATACCAATGCCCGCTGATCGGCGGCGATACCACTCGTAGCGAACACGATATTGTCATTAGCGTGACCGTGCTGGGCGAAGTGACTCAGCCGTTTCTGCTACGCAGCCGGGCAATGCCGGGTGATGATATCTGGGTTTCCGGCACCCTGGGCGCGGCCGACTGGGCTTTGAATCTGCTGCTGCGCCAGAAGGCCGGCGACATCCTTAGTGCAAGTGAAATCCAGACGTTGCAGGCCACCCGGCATGCCCTGGAGTGGCCCGAACCACGCGTGTCCCTGGGGCTTGCCCTGAGGCCACTGGCGCATGCCGTCATCGACCTTTCCGACGGCCTGGTGCAGGATTTGAAACATATTTTGCATGCCAGCGGCGTCGCTGCCGTATTGTATGAATCTTTAATGCCTGTTAATCTTAGCCTGCCAGACGATGACCCGCAGCAATTGCGCCAGTCCGTATTGGGCGGGGGTGACGTCTATGAGTTGTGTTTTACGGCGCCGCAGACCGCCAGAGCGGCACTGCAAGCCATTGCTGCCAGCCTGCCTGTGACGCTCACGCGCATTGGAGAGGTTCACGTCGGGCAGGGTTTGCGGGTACTTGATGCTGCGCAACAGGATATTTCCGCACTTCCTGCGGGTTTCGACCATTTCCGGCCAGCTCGTCGGCGCAAGCCGTAAACACAGAAGTAATTGCATGATAGAAGACATTCAACCGCAAACGATACATAATGCCGCTGGCACCAAAACGACAGTGAAAGCGCAATGGCCTACTTTCGGCTGGATCCGGGCTAATGTCCACCGCTTTTTTGCCTTCGGACTTGGCGCCGGGCTGATCAGACCGGGACCGGGAACCTGGGGTACCCTGCTGGCCTGGGTGCTTTGGTGGCCGCTCAGCTTTGTGCTGGGCACAGATTTTTACATGGCGCTGTTTATTCTGGTTGGCTTCGCTTACGGCGTCTATTGCTGCCATCGCGTCGCCCAGGAAATGCACGTGGATGACCACGGCGGCATTGTCTGGGACGAAATGGTCGCCTTCTGGGCGGTCCTGCTGCTGGTTGCACCCATGAACCTGGGCTGGCAACTGGTTGCTTTTATCCTCTTTCGCTTTTTCGATATCGTCAAACCGCCACCCATCGGCTACTTTGATCGTACGCTCAAAAACGGGTTCGGCGTCATGTGGGACGATGTGGTGGCAGCGGCCTATACGCTGTTCATCATGGCGATTGCCACCAGAATGTTGGGGTGAGTATGTCAGAGTTGTTAAGTGAACAGTGGCAGGTCGCTGCCCAGTTGGGAGAAGCGCTCAAGAAAAAAAGCTGGCTGCTGGGCACCGCAGAATCCTGCACTGGAGGTCTGCTGGCCGGCGCTATTACCGCCATTGCGGGATCCAGCCAATGGTTTGATCGGGGTTTCGTTACTTATACCAACGAAGCCAAAATGGATATGCTGGATGTAAACCAGGCCGCACTGGATAAATTTGGGGCCGTGAGTGAAGAAGTGGCCATCGAAATGGCCGAAGGTGTGCTGAGCAATGCGCCGCTTTCCACTTGCGCGGTCAGCACGACCGGCATCGCGGGGCCCGACGGCGGCACCGCACACAAACCCGTAGGCCTGGTGTGCTTTGCGGTTTCCTACCGCAAGGCCGACGGCATCGTCACGTTGCCATTCTCGCAGAATTTCGTCGGGGATCGTCATCAGGTGCGTGTCCAGGCGGTCGTCTACGCCATGGAAATTACCCGGCGCATCGTCGAGGAAAATTGAACTGATTCTGGCAGGGCTGCGACGCATGGGTAGGGCTGGTGGCTGCCGTGAAGTCCTGACCGCGATTGGTGCATATACTCATCGCACGCCTAACATGCCTATCTGAGATGAAGCCGCGTCATTAGATTATGTTGATATCATAAACTATAATTGATATCGAAGTAATCAAAAGGAGATATTGATATGGCATCGGTCACTATCCGACATATCCCCGATGAAGTTCATCGTGCATTACGCCTTCGTGCCGCCAAACATGGGCGCAGCACCGAAGCTGAGATCCGCAGTATCCTTGAACAGGCAGCCAGGCCAGAAGGGCGTCTTCAACTCGGTTCGTTAATGACCAGCATTGCCCAGGAAGCGGGCGGATTGACTGAGGCAGAGGTGGAGCATTTTGAAGAGCTTCGTGACAAAACACCAGCCGAGCCTATGGGGTTTGAATGATCGTTCTGGATACGAATGTAATTTCTGAGCTATGGAGGATCAAGCCCGATCCGAACGTGCTGGAATGGATCGATGCTCAGGCGATTGAAACGCTGTATCTGTCGGTAGTAACCGTGGCTGAAATACGATATGGGGTGGCGACCATGCCGGCGGGTAGACGCCGTAAGATCTATCAAGACAGGTTAGAGCAAGAGGTGCTGCCAGCATTCAAGGGGCGTGTTCTTGCTTTCGATCTGGATGCGTCCAGGGTTTATGCTGAATTGATGGCCAGCGCAAAAGCGCAAAGTAAGCCTGTAGGCAAGGATGATGGTTATATTGCAGCCATTGCAGCAACCAATGGTTTTATCGTAGCAACACGAGACGTCAGCCCGTTTACGGCGGTCGGCGTCTCAGTGATCAATCCCTGGAAACAGCACCCTCAGATACATTGAAAGTGGACTTGTCATGGCACGAGGCCTGCCTGTATGACTCAGGTTACCTCGTTTTGCACAAGCGCTTCAGCCTGCGCGCGCCTGATTAATCTGGTCGCGCGTCTCCCGTGCGACACGAGCTGCTTCTTCTTTCCAGTTTTCATCCGAGCTGGCATATAAAATCGCACGTGATGAATTGATCATCATGCCGGTACCGGCACTATTGCGGCCGGCCGTCACGGTTTCTTCGATATCTCCGCCCTGGGCGCCGATGCCCGGCACCAGCAGCGGCATGGCGTCACCCACCCGGGCGCGAACCTTGCTCAACTCTTCAGGGAAGGTGGCACCGACCACCAGACCGCACTGGCCGTGCGTGTTCCATTTTTCTGCGACCATGCTGGCCACATGCAGGTATAGTGGCTCGCCGCTGGCAGACTCAACAAATTGCAGGTCGGACCCCCCCGGATTGGAGGTGCGGCACAGAATAATAATGCCCCGGTCTTTCCATGCCAGGTATGGCTCGATGGAGTCGAATCCCATATATGGACTGACGGTAACGGCGTCCGCCTTGTAACGTTCGTATGCCTCGCGGGCGTAATGCTCGGCCGTTGTGCCGATGTCGCCGCGCTTGGCGTCCAGCACAATGGGCAAATGCGGATAGGTGTCGTGAATATAGGCGCACAGTTGCGACAACTGTTCTTCAGCGCCTTGTGAAGCAAAATAGGCAATTTGCGGTTTGAAACCGCAGGCGTAGGGTGCTGATGCATCTACGATTCCCTTGCAGAACTCGAATGTGGATTCGCGGTTCTGTTTCATGCTAACCGGTAGTCTTTCGGGATCAGGGTCAAGGCCGACCATGAGAAGGGAGTTCTGGCTTTGCCAGGCGGATTCCAGTTTTTCGATAAATGTCATGAATAATTAATGTGAAAACAGACGAACAAAGAGCAAACCAAACCAGACCAGGCCGGCAAAAGCGATCACCATCATGACCGCAGCACTGGCAATATCCTTGGTCTGGCCAATCAGCGGGTGCGTTTCTGCACTAACCGTATCGGCCAGCACTTCGATGGCCGAGTTGATGAGCTCTACCGTCAGGACGCTGACCAATACCCCCAGCAACACAACGATCTCTGCAAAATTGCGCCCCAGCAGAAAGGCAAAGGGCGTGAGCGTGATGCAGACAATCAATTCCTGGCGGAAGGCTTCTTCGCTGGAAAAGGCTGCACGAAAGCCCTGTGCCGAGTACACAGTCGACTGGATAAAACGCAGTGCGCCGCGATTTTTGCGGCCGTGCGGATGGCTTGGTCGATTCATGAACGACATTGTAGTTCACAAAACGCTACGGCTTGATTAAACGGCGCTGCGCGGGCGCATTCAAACAGGTTGAACTGATATCTTCTTTGACATCGGATGCGTGTTGATTTTGTATTTGCCTATGTGCCGTGCTGAGCAAACGGGCCGCGCGATTGGCGAACAAGGCCATTGGACCATTGTCGAGGTGAGGAGCTTTAACCGCTACGACAGTCGCCTCAATTGCAATCCAAAAGAAAGCCAGCTACAGAAAGTGCCAATAGCAGGTGTGTCCAAAGAAAAACCCCGAAACGGCGAACCGTTCGGGGTTTGTTTGCAGTGGGCCCGCACACGGCAGGCCCGGGGTGTATCTGGCAGGATTAGAATCCGCCCATGCCACCCATACCGCCCATACCACCCATGTCAGGCATGGCAGGAGCAGGTTTGTCTTCAACAATTTCGCAAACAGCGGCTTCAGTTGTCAGCAGCAGGCTGGCAACAGAGGCAGCGTTTTGCAGTGCTGTGCGGGTCACTTTGGTTGGGTCCAGAACACCTTGCTCAACCAGATCGCCGTACTCGCCTGTTGCTGCGTTGTAACCGTAGTTGCCTTCACCGGCAGCGACTTTAGCTACAACAACGCTTGGCTCGTCGCCAGCGTTGGCAACGATTGTGCGCAGAGGCGCTTCAACAGCACGCAGAATCAGTTTGATACCTGCGTCCTGATCAGCATTGTCGCCCTTGATTTTTTCAATGGCTTTCTTGGCACGAATCAGTGCTACGCCACCGCCAGGAACGATACCTTCTTCAACAGCAGCGCGGGTTGCATGCAGAGCATCTTCAACGCGGGCTTTTTTCTCTTTCATTTCAACTTCGGTTGCAGCACCAACACGGATCACGGCAACACCGCCTGCCAGTTTGGCAACGCGCTCTTGCAGTTTTTCGCGATCGTAGTCAGAAGAGGCTTCTTCGATCTGTGTGCGGATTTGTTTAACGCGGGCTTCGATGTTTGCGCTGACGCCAGCACCGTCGATGATGGTGGTGTTTTCTTTGCCAACTTCGATGCGTTTAGCCTGACCCAGGTCGTCGATGGTTGCTTTTTCCAGAGACATACCGGTTTCTTCAGAGATAACGGTACCGCCAGTCA
>JAFAEO010000085.1 GCA_023423975.1 Pseudomonadota bacterium | reverse complement strand
GAATGGGCCGCATCGTGGGTCCGAAAGTAGCGGAACGGTTCGGTCGCTCGATTCTGGAATTGGGCGGCAACAATGCCGGTATCATCTGCCCCTCGGCCGATCTCGACATGGCGCTGCGCGCGGTGGTCTTTGGCGCGATGGGCACCGCAGGGCAACGCTGCACGACGATGCGGCGCTTGTTCGTCCACGAATCGATCTATGACCAGATCGTGCCGCGTCTGATCAAAGCCTTCGGCTCGGTGACGATTGGCAACCCGCTTGAGACGAACGCGCTGGTCGGCCCGCTGATCGACAAGGCCGCATTCGACGGCATGCAGCATGCGCTTGAGGCTGCAAAAGCCGCTGGTGGCACCATCCATGGCGGCGAGCGTCAAGACATCGTGTCGGACACCGCCTACTACGTCCGCCCCGCGCTGGTTGAAATGCCCTTGCAGACCGGCCCTGTCTTTGAAGAGACCTTCGCCCCGATCCTCTATGTCATGAAATACACCGATTTCGCGGATGCCATCGCCATGAACAACGCGGTTGGCGCGGGGCTGTCGTCGTCGGTCTTTACGCTCGACCTGCGCGAGATGGAGACCTTCCTGTCGGATGCGGGTTCGGATTGCGGCATTGCCAACGTGAATATCGGCACGTCGGGTGCGGAAATCGGCGGCGCATTCGGTGGTGAAAAGGAAACCGGCGGTGGTCGCGAAAGTGGCTCGGATGCGTGGAAGGGCTATATGCGCCGCGCGACCAATACGATCAACTATTCGACCGAACTGCCGCTGGCGCAGGGCGTCGTCTTCGATATCGATTGAGGCGGGCATGAATATCGCCGTTGATTTGCCCCCGTTCCGTCAGGCCCTGCGCCTGGCGGAAATCGAGGTGTCCGAGATCCTTGCCATCACTGCCGAGGCCGGTCGCCGCAAGGCTGCCGGTCGCCCGGTCATTGTGCTGGGGACGGGTGAGCCTGACTTCGACACCCCCGACAACATCAAAGAGGCCGCAATCGCAGCCATTCGTGCGGGTGATACCAAATACACGGCTTTAGACGGAACGCCTGCGCTGAAAGCCGCCATCGCCCGCCGGACCAGTACCGCAACGGGCGCCGAGGTGACGCCTTCGATGGTGACTGTCTCGACCGGAGCCAAGCAGGTCATCTTCAACGCGATGATGGCTACGGTGAATCCGGGCGATGAGGTGATCGTCGCCACGCCCTATTGGACCAGCTATTCCGACATCATTCGCATCGCCGGAGCGACTCCGATTGAGGTGCCTTGTCACGGCGCGAATGGCTTTCTGCTTCGCGCAGACGCGCTGAAAGCCGCGCTGAGCGAGAGAACCGCGTGGCTGTTCCTCAATGCCCCCTCGAACCCCAGTGGGGCCAGCTATGATGCCGAAAGTCTTGGCGCGATACTGGATGTGCTGGCCGATCATCCCCGTTGCTGGCTGCTGTTCGATGAGATCTATGAACACATCGCCTATGGCGGCGCGCACGTGAACCCTTACGCGCTGAAACATGCGATGGCGGCGCGGACGCTGTTGGTAAACGGCGTTTCGAAAGCCTATGCGATGACGGGCTGGCGCATTGGCTATGGCATTGGCGATCCGCGCCTGATCAAGGCGATGGCCGTCGTCCAAAGCCAGTCCACCTCGTGCCCCTCATCGGTCAGTCAAGCCGCCGCGCTGGAAGCGCTGTCCGGGACACAGGAATTTCTGCAATCCCGCCGCGACAGTTTCCGTGATCGACGCGATTTCTGCCTGCAGGCGCTGAAAAGCATCGAAGGGATCGATTGCATTGCGCCCGACGGCGCGTTCTATCTGTTTGCAAGCTGTGCCGGACTGATCGGGCGCAGAACGCCGCAAGGCGACGTGCTGACCGATGATCGTCACTTTGCGCGCTGGCTGCTGGACGAAGTGGATGTGGCGGTGATTCCAGGCAGCGCATTCGGCCTCTCACCCTATTTCCGCATTTCCTACGCGACATCGATGGAAGAACTGCGCGAAGCGATGAGCCGCATTCAGAACGCCTGCGCAAGGCTGACTGCGTAAAGAAAAGAAAACGCTTTGAGATCAAAGCGCGTCCGGCACACCGGGCGCGCTGTTTCGGCGTTCTCCAAGGACAAATATTTTACCGGAATTTTCTCTGCCTCAAGCAAAAAAATTCGTTGACAGGAGTGTCTCGGATGATGCACCAATCACATCATGTTGCGAATAATGCAACGTGATGCAGATTATGCCACGCCATCTTGGTCGCGCCGGAATGCGCGAAATTGACCCCGAGGAGTTATCCATGACCAGCACCGTGCTTCCCCGCAACCGCCGTTTCAAACTGACGCCAACCCGCCGTTTGCTGACGCGGGAAATGACGACCGATGCGGGCAACCTTGCCTTCCCGATGGCGGTCGACGCCAATATTTCGGAATCGGTCGAGATGGCGCAGATGCCGGGAACCTTCCGCTATTCGATCGACGCCGCGGTCAAGAAGGCGCAGGAACTGGTCGAGGTCGGCGTGCCTGCCATGTTTCTGATCGGAATTCCGGCACATCGCGATGGTCTGGGCAGTGACGCGTTCAGTGATAACGGCGTCGTCGTGCAGACGGTCAAGCGCATCAAGGATGCGGTCGGTGACAAGCTGGTCATCATCGGCGACAGCTATATGGGCTATTTCACCGACCACATGATCGGTGGTGTTCTGGATGACAACCAGCGCATTCTGGACAAAGAGACGCTGGATTCTGTGGCCAAGACCGCTGTGGCATGGGGCCACGCCGGGGTCGATGTCCTGTGCTGCTC
>JAFAEO010000034.1 GCA_023423975.1 Pseudomonadota bacterium | reverse complement strand
TCCGAGTTGCGGGCAGCGCTTGGACCAGACCGGCGCACCGCGATCAAGCTACTGCCCGGTGCCGTGGCGCAGTTTCAAGGGCAGCTTGCGCAGGCTGAGCGTCAGAGCGCTGTGAAGGCCGTTGGGGCGCGGTCCCTTTTTTATGGCTTCACGTCTTAATTGCTCTGCGACTTCGCTTTCTGTCGCGGCTCTGTGAAGGTTAGTCCCCCAGCCTGGCGCAGACCCGGCAGGCTTCTTCAAAGGCAAACCCAACTCATCGAGAATTGGGTAAGCCGTCGAGTTGCTATTATCCTACGGATGTCGCATTATAAACCCTGCCCAGCTCACCTACCCGCCGCGTTTCCCGGGTGAATGCTGACCCGAGCCCGCAATGATCGACCAATCGGTCCAGATCGGTTGCCGGAGGCTGCAGATTCGCGAAAGCTGCGCGATCCGCGACATAAAAGCCGGAACTAGGCCGTGACCGGATCACCCCATCCGCCACCAGTCGGTCATAGGCCTCAACGACGGTCGAAGGCGAAACACCCATTTTGGCCGCACAACTGCGGATCGACGGCACCCGCTCCCCCGCAAGAAGAGACCGTTCCGCGATCATGTGTCGGATCGCATCCGTCACCTGTGTCGTTCGGAAGGCACTCGCCATCGATGCGCCTCTGTATGGATTAGATTGGCAATACAGTTCGGTGCCTTTGTATGGTTACTGTGTCTGTCTCCGCCAGTGGCTTTCTCGTAATGCGAGTGGAAAATAGCGGAGGCAGTCATGAGACTTGCAGGCAAAGGGTGGGGCAGCGGCCTCATCGGCGCCATAATATTCAGCGCATCATTACCGGCCACACGGGTCGCGGTATCTGGCCTTTCTCTCATGTTCCTCACCTCGGCGCGTTCCGTTATTGCGGCAGGTCTGGCAGCGACTGCCCTTATGCTCTGACGTCAGACTCGACCTTCAGCGATCTTGCTCCGCTTGCAATCGTGGCGGTCGGTGTCGTCATCGGGTTTCCGTTGCTGACAGCCCTTGCCTTGCAACACATCACCTCAGCCCGCTCCGTGGTTTTCATCGGCCTCCTGCCCCTGGCGACCGCCATTTGCGGTGTAATACGTGGAGGGGAACGGCCTCGACCTGCCTTCTGGCTATTCTCCGGCGGGGGGAGCCTGCTGGTTGCTCTTTATGCTTGGTCGCAAAGCGCGGATGGCACCCTGGCCGGCGATCTGCTGATGCTGGCAGCGATCCTTGTATGCGGCCTAGGCTATGCGGAGGGTGCTGTCCTTACCCGTCGCCTCGGCGGCTGGCAGGTTATCTCCTGGGCATTGGTCATGGCCGCGCCAGTTATGGCCGCTCTCGCGGCAGAAACGTTGCCCTCCGACTGGACCCGCGTGACATTGCCGGTCTGGCTGGGGCTCGGCTACGTCTCCGTCTTCAGCATGTGGGTCGGTTTTTTGTTCTGGTATCGCGGGCTCGCCATCGGTGGCATCACAGGTGTCGGCCAGTTGCAGCTTTTGCAACCCTTCTTCGGGCTATTGCTGGCCGGTGTAGTGTTAGGTGAACCCGTGGATTGGCTGATGATTGCCCTAACGCTACTGGTCGTGGCTTGCGTTGCTGGGGCAAAGCGGTTTGCGTGATGTCGCACGATGTTGTGGATATCAGGGTTAACGCAGCCAGTGGCCGCTTGGGGGCGGAAAGCAGTCGTTGCCAGGTATCCCTGTGCTTGCCTGAGCGATCGACAAATCTCTGGCATGTCATGCTGAATGATAATTTTTTCGACAGACCAAACCAGCCGTGGCCACCCTGTGATAGCTTCGGGCGTCGAATGAATCCAAAAGCTGAACGGTCGTATACGAACTAAAAATGCGGCAGTAAAGAAATAATGCTACCTTAGGATAACTAAGCGATGTAGCTTCTCGGAAGAATTTCCAACTGTACCGGCATGCGAAGGAGAATATGCCTTGAGAATTAAAAGCTTTGATATACTTGGGTTTAAATCTGAGAAAAGATATGCAAAATTAATTTTTGCGGATGGGTCCAGCAGTGTGATCTATGGCTCGGTAAGACTACCATATTGCAGATTATATCCGCGTTTTTCTCTAAATCTGAGCCTGTTTTTGTGGCTAATAAAGTAAGGAGGGTGGATTGCACACTAGTCGCTGAAGACGGGAGGGAGTGCCATGTTTATTCCGATTCAGATGGGGAGGGTGGATATGATTGGTATACAGATTCCTATAGCGAATTTGACAAGCTCCGACCACTATCTATAGGTGTTGAGCGAGGCATAGCGCCACAGAATATATCTGTTAATCCAAGTGTTATTTTCGATTTCCTGTATAGATACAGCAAAAACTCTCGCCGCGTCTTTAATGATATTCATGATTATGGCGCCAAACTTCCTTCGCGCGATTCTGGGTTTAGGGATGAAATGAGAGAGCTATCCTCTGAGCTGGCTCATTTCCTGAGAAGAAATAATAGAAGCATTCCCAGACAGCGGGAGATGGACTTCGATATATCGCACCTAAATTTAAAC
>JAFAEO010000069.1 GCA_023423975.1 Pseudomonadota bacterium | reverse complement strand
GGCAAAGCCCAGGCCGCGCTGCTGCGCCTTGGCTTCGAGAACCCGGCGCTGCCGATCTCCGGCCACGAGGCCTGGCAGGATGGCGTTCACGCGAATTCCATCTCCCCCAAGTTCGATGGAAAGCGATTTGGTCAGACCGATCACGCCCCACTTTGCGGCGGCATAGGGCGTGCGCAAGGCAAAGCCCAAGCGTCCCGCGAGCGAGGACATATTCACAATCGACGGGTTTTCGCTTTGGCGCAAAGCATCGACCGCACGTGCAGTGGTCAGGAACTGGCTTGTCAGAACGACGTCCAATGTCTTGCGCCAATCGGCGCTATCGATGGCCTCGATCCGTCCGGTTGGTCCTGCGATACCCGCATTGTTGACAAGGCAGTCAAGCCCGCTAAGATCGGCTATAGCCTTGTCCATAAAAGCTTTCAGCGCCGTCTCGTCCGAGACATCAACGCGCGCGCGGCTAACCTCGCCCGGTAAACTTGCCAAAGCAGTTTCGTCGATATCGCAGGTTGCAACCTTCATTCCGGCCGCCAGCATACTGTCGACAATTGCGCGGCCAATTCCCGCAGCTCCTGCGGTCACGATGGCCCGTTGACCTGTCAGTTGTAGATCCATGTTCAGGGCTTCTCCGCTTGGAATGATGGTAAATGTTCAAGGATGATTTCAGACGCGGTCAGAATATCGGTCCGGATTGCATTCGCGGCGCCTTCTCGGTCGCGCTCTCGCAGCGCATTGACCAGGCGATTGTGTGATTCGATGGAATGGCTGGCCCGTTCAACCGAGTTGTGGCCGCCCAGATCAAGCGAGATCATTGGCCCCGCGCGCAACCATGCCATGCCAATCATTTTGCGCAGACTTGGGGACTGCGCTGCATCGTAGAGAGTAAAGTGAAGCTTACGGTTAAGAATCAATGCGTTGGTTCTGTCATCTGCCGCAAGCTCATTGGCAAATTGTTCGTGCAGCGACGCAATTTCGGCCACCGTGGCATCCGTAATATGATCCACCGCTAGGCGGGCTGTCTCGGCTTCAAGCATTACGCGCGTACGCGTCAGGTCGCGGAAATCATCCTCGCTCATGGGTGGCACAATGACCGCCTTGTTTCGCTGAATCTCCAGCGCACCCTGTGCGATCAGCCGCCCAATCGCCTCGCGAACCGGCATGGTCGAGACGCTGAGATGTTCGCCCAACTCCCGGATAGACGTGCGGCTGTCTGGCTTCAGGGTGCCGTCAAGCAACATTTCCGAAATCGCATCATAGACTTGCCCGGTTAGCGATGCAGCCTTGAGAGGTGCGTGAGGCGTTTTCAGGTCACTCATATCAATCATACCCGTTGACAGGTCAGCATTCTAACAGCAGTATGATCTGAGATCACACTGAATCGGCACGGAAGTCAAGCATCCCCCAAGGTTCAGAGAAAACGTCGACATCTCAGGGAGGAGATACAATGACGAAGTTGATTGGCCGACGGAAATTGCTTCAGACGGGGGCTCTGGCCGGTGTCGCAACCATGGCGATGCCCGCAATACTGCGCGCGTCCAGCGATCCCATCGTTCTGGGACATCTGACGCCACGCACGGGCTTTCTGGGGCCAATGGGCGAATATGCGGTCATGGCCGTTGATCTGGCCGTAGAAGAGATCAACGCGGCTGGCGGAATCAATGGCCGCCCGCTTGAGGTGGTTAAAGAGGATTCCGTGAACCCTCAAACCGCCACAACCAAAGCCGAGCGTCTGGTCGAACGCAAGGAGTTGGTCCTGATTACGGGCGAGGTGTCGTCAGCCTCGGCACTGTCGATTTCGCAGGTGACAGCGCGGGCAAACAAGCTGTTCATCAATACCGGGGCGAACTCGGATACGTTGCGTGGCAGCGATTGCAAGCGGACCATGTTCCATACCGAAGCGCAAAACGTCATGTATGTGAACGCCGAGGGCCAGTATTTCCTTCAAAACGACATGGTGACCGGGAAACGCTGGTTCATCCTCAGTTCGGACTATGCCTTCGGCCACGATCTGCGAAAAGGAGCGCTGGCCTTCCTGGAGCGGAACGGTGGCGAAGTGGCCGGCGACGAATTGATCCCGACCGATGCGACCGATTTCTCGTCACATCTGTTGACGATCCGTTCGGCCAAGCCCGATTTGATCGTTGTGAACCTTGCAGGTACGTCGAACGCCAGCTTCCTAAAGCAATACGGTGAATTCGGACTGGATATCCCGATCGGGGGCTTTGACTATAATAGCTCGATTGCCTGGGCGACCGGCGCTCAGGACTTCAAGGGAACCTGGCCTTGCGTATGGACCCATCAGGTCCAGACCGATGGGTCGCAGGCATTCGCCAAGGCTTTCCTTGAGAAATACGGCAAGCCTGCCGAAAACCAGGCTTATTCCGACTACATCGCCATCCGCATCGCCGCTGAGGCGATTGCCAAGACCGGCGGCACAGATACGGAAGCGTTGATCGCTTTCCTTGAAGATCCGGCGACCGAGTTTGACATCCTGAAGGATCGCAAAGGTCACTTCGATCCTGCGACGCACCAGCTGTTGCAGGAGGTCTATGCGGTCACCGCTCTTGATCCGTCCGAGGTCCAGAATGAGTGGGACATCTTCAAGACCTCGGGACCGTTGCCGGGGGCAGATGTGCCGCTGGAAGAACTGATCAAGGGCGCGGTCGGCGGAACCTGCACGTTCTGACGCAATCCTGCCCTGCATGAAACCGGCGCATCCCGTGCGGATGCGCCAACTTTGATCCGGCGCGCTATGATTTTCGCGTTGCCATATTGGGACGGGCTCGAGGACACCTCATGGTTCTGGCATTTCTTTCTCAGCTTCTGAACGGGCTGCTCGATGGCTTTTACTACATGCTTATCGCGCTTGGTCTGTCGCTGATTTTTTCACTCGGGGGGATCGTCAATCTGGCGCACGGAGCCTTTTTTACGCTTGGCGCCTATCTTGCATTCGTGCTGACCCCGTATATAGGCTTTTTCGGTGCACTGGTCGTCGGCCCCATGATCGCAGCGGTTTTTGCCATTATCATGGAGCGGTTTCTTTTCACCCGCTTCTACCGCGAGGACCCGCTCTACTCGCTCTTGCTGACCTTCGGCATCGCCATGATCATCGAGCAGAGCTTGCGCTGGTATTTCGGCGCAACCCCCCGGGCCTATTCGATGCCTTCGGAACTGCGTGGGCAGGTCTTCCTTGGGGACTTTGTGTATTCACGCTATCGTATATTCCTGATCGGGATTGCGATTGCGACCGTTGGCGCCGTCTGGGTGCTGCTGAACCGCACATCCTTCGGAAGGATCGTGCGGGCGGGCATCCAGAACCCAGATATTCTCGGCACGCTCGGGATCTCTCTCAGGCCCTATCTGTCTTCGGTCGTGGCGATTGCCATCGGGATCGCGGCGCTGGCAGGCGTTTTGATGGCACCGCTGCAGCCGATCCACCCGATGATGGGCGTCGAGGTCGGAACGGCCGCATTCGTGGTCGTCGTGATCGGCGGCCTTGGCTCATTCTGGGGCGTTGTTGTGGCCGCACTGTTGGTTGGTCTGGTCAAGGGCCTGATGATCGGGCTTGGACTGACACAATACTCGATGCTGGCCATCTATCTTCTGATGTTCATCGTTCTGCTGCTGCGCCCGCGGGGTCTGTTCGGCGAACGCATCACCCGCTTCGAATAGGTTTCAGATGAATTCCATGAAAAATCTGGGGATCGTGGCGGTGTGCCTGATCCTTCTTCCCATGCTGCTGCAGCTTTTCGGGCTTGGCGCCAATTCGGCTGTCGAAGTGGTGATCTACGTGCTGGCTGCCATGGGTCTGAACGTGCTGATTGGCTATACGGGCCTCGTGTCCTTCGGCCATGGCGTCTGGTTCGGCCTCGCAGCCTATATTGCCGGGTTGACGGCATTGAAGCTCGGGAACGTCAGCATGGCCGTCGCGCTGATCGCATCGGTTCTGGGAACCGCGATCGTGGCTGCGGGAATCGGCTTTCTCGTGCTGCGCCGCCGCGGGGTCTATTTCTCGCTAATGACGCTTGCCCTTTCGGCTATGGGCTTTCAGCTTGCGTTTCGCTGGACCGAGGTGACCGGCGGCGAAAACGGCCTTGGCGGCATCGAGCGCGCAAGTCTGCTTGACATCAACCTCAACTATTACATTTTCGTCGCCATCCTGGCCTTCGCGGTGATCGCGCTGCTGTTCCGCATCGTACAGTCACCCTTCGGCTCGGTTTTGGTCTCCATCCGCGAGAATGAGGGGCGCAGCCGCGCCCTTGGCTATGACGTCCAAAGTTACAAGCTAAAGGCTTTTGTACTGTCGGCGGCGGTGACCGGGCTGGCTGGCGCCTTGCTACTTTATAAAAACCGGATGACCTCGGCCGAGCCGATGTCGATCATCTTCTCGGGCGAGTTGCTGGCAATGGTCGTGATCGGCGGAATGCGCAGTTTCTACGGACCGATGCTTGGCGCGCTGTTTTATATTCTCTTCCGGGAATACCTGTCGATCTACACCGAGAACTGGCTATTCTGGTTCGGACTTATTTTCGTGGCCTTCGTCATCTTTGCGCGGCAGGGTCTGATCGGGATCGGCAGCCAACTCTATCGAATGATGGTGCCCGAAAAGACGACCGGCGCTGCCATGGCTGACCGCAAAACCGGAACGTGGCCCCTGCCCACAGCCATCACTTCGCGCGATGCCGGCGGCGGCGACGTGCTGGTTGCCGACGGAATTTCAAAGCAATTCGGAGCGTTGAAAGCCGTCGATGAGGTCTCACTGCGGGTTAAAGACCGGACGCTTCACGCGCTGCTTGGACCAAACGGCGCAGGCAAGACAACAGCGTTCAACCTGCTTTCGGGTGTTCTGCCGACCAGTGGCGGGCAAGTAGCGCTGCTCGGACAGGATATTTCCGGGCAATCAGCCGACCGGATTTCGAACCTTGGTCTTGGGCGGTCTTTTCAGATCACCAACCTGTTCCCAAAGCTGAGCGTATACGAAAATATGCGACTTGCGGTCCAGGCTCGCCACCCAAGCCGCGATGCGCTGCTGGCAGATACCGCAAATGTTGCCGAAGTTCACGGCAAGGTTGATGAAATGGTCAAGTGGGTCGGCCTTTCCGGCATGGAGAATGCCCGCGCGGATTCGCTGTCCTATGGTGGCCAGCGCTTGCTTGATCTGGGTCTTGCTCTCGCAACCGAGCCGCGGGTTCTGCTGGCGGACGAACCGCTTGCCGGGCTATCGGTCGCCGAGCGTGAACGGGTGGGCCTGCTTATCAAGGATGTCTCGCGCCATGTACCGGTGCTGTTGGTTGAACACGATATCGACCGTGTCTTCGAGCTTGCAGATCACGTCACCGTCATGGCCGATGGCCGGGTGCTGGTCGATGGCACCGTCGATGACGCGAAGAACTCCAAAGACGTGCGCGACATTTATATCGGGTCAGGCACCAGCGAAGTCGCAGCATCCGCGCGGCAGGGACAATTCTCGGACGAGAAGATCCTCGACCTCGACAAGGTGAACCTTGCTTATGGGAAAAGTCATATCCTGCAGGATGTCAGTTTTGATCTGCACAAAGGCGAAATTCTGGCGTTGTTGGGTCGCAATGGCGCGGGAAAATCGTCTGTTCTGAAGGCAATCACGGGCATCGTCCCTCCCCTTTCCGGCTCGGTCAAACTGATGCAGCACGAGCTTGCCGGAAAAACCAGCGCCCAGATTGCGAGGCTCGGCATCGGCTATGTGCCGCAGGGGCGCGGGCTTTTCGCAGGCATGTCTGTGCGCGAAAACCTCGAGCTTGGCCGCATCCGTCGCCAGACCGGCGAAGGAACGCATTGGTCGTTGGAAGAGATCCTCGAATACTTCCCCCGCCTGCGGGAGCGTATGGATACGCCCGCCGATAACCTTTCGGGCGGAGAACAACAGATGGCCGCCGTCGCGCGGGCTCTGTCAGGAGATATCCGTGTGCTGTTGCTAGACGAGCCTTTCGAGGGGTTGGCCCCGGCTGTGGTCGAACAGCTCTTTCGGACCTTCGACAAGCTGCGTGATCGCCTGTCGATCGTCATAGTCGATCACAACCTCGATCTCGCGCTGTCGCTGTCCGACCGGACCATCGTTCTAGAACGTGGCCGCGTGCTGCACAAAATCGAGTCCCGCCGCTTCGCCGAAGATATCGAGCTTCGCCGTGAAATGCTGTGGATGTAAGGAGAAGTCCCGAATGTCGCATATTGCCATTGTCGGTGCAGGTCTGATCGGTCGTTCAT
>JAFAEO010000048.1 GCA_023423975.1 Pseudomonadota bacterium | reverse complement strand
CATAGCAAGGTGGACCCACTCCTTCCCTTCCCGAACAGGACAGTGAAACGCCTTTGCGCCGATGATAGTGGATGGACATCTGTGAAAGTAGGTCATCGTCAGGCTTTTTATTCCTTCAAACGCCCCGTAATTTAATCATTGCGGGGCGTTTGTGCTTTGGGGTCACCGGTTTTTATTTAATCTTAAACAGGCTTCTGAGGCCCGTATAACACCCGCTTACGCTTAGGCTCATAGCGGCTTGAGCTTCCCCTGTGCACTCACACTCTCTACTTTGACTCCTTGATGCAAGTTCGTCTTGCACATGTCAACCTACGACCTTGTCGTTACATTCAACAGCAATTGGTAGGCATCCTTCATGCCTTGACCGCCTCGAATCGTTACAATATATGATTCAAAAGAGGATGATACATGCAGCGTAACGCGGGAACAGATGGCCTGAAGATAGCATTGGCAATGATGGTGGTCGCTCTGCACGCATCGTTGTTTACCGAGACTGCCGAGTATCTTAATTACATCTTCGTGAACGGGCTGCTTCGCATTGCGGTGCCGACCTTCTTTATCATCAATGGTTTTTACTTCTATCCGTTGATAGCCCGAAATCGTTCCTTTACCAATTGGGCCAAACGCCTGGCTGTGTTGTACGGTATCTGGATGTTGCTGTATTTGCCGTTCTATTGGCCGGTACACTGGGAGCTGGCCCGTGATCAGATTGGCCTGCTGGAAAAGCTGGTATTTGGTTATCATCATTTATGGTACCTGGTGGGTACCCTTGGCGCCGGGGCGGTATTGTATGTAGTGCGCAGACGCAGTGACAAGTACATTCTTATCTCTGCGGTAGCGTTGTTCGTTGTGGGCTATGTGTTGCAGGCACTTGGCAATTATGCGTCGATCGAAGAAGGGGTGCCGGGGTACCTGTTGAATTCCGGCTGGATTTTCCGCAACTTTCTTTTCTTTGGCTTTCCCCTGTTTGCCATCGGGTACCTGATCGCCAAACACCGCCTGCATAAACTGCCTCGGCGTGATCCGCAATTGCTGTGCGCCATATTCGCGTCAGTCATGCTGCTGGTAGCGGAAAGCTCCGTGCACTATTTTCTGCATCCTGCCAAAGCCGGTGTGGATATGTATCTTTCTCTGCTGGTGCTATGTCCGCTGCTGTTCCTTTTCTTTCACAGCCGCTCAGCAAGACTGAATACAGACTTTCTCTCCAAGCTTTCTACAGCCATTTATCTGACGCACGTATTCTTTATCAATATTTTGCTAAACACAGGCTGGATGGAGCAGGGCACGCCACTGTTTGTCATGGTGATGTTTGCCAGTACGATTGTGTCTGCACTGCTGGTCTGGTCTGATCGCAGGTGGAATATTCTGTTCTGATAGCCACCTTTCACATGGAACGCATCGCGCGTGGCAGCCTGTCGGTTGCTACGTATAGCCACAGTCCGGCAGGATAATTGCTTGCGCAGATATGGATGCATGGCAGCAGGCAGCTATTTTCTACATAGCCGCAACAAGACGCAATATAAGCGCGTAGGCAAGATTCAGAAGCGCGTGGTAATGTAGGACCGCGCCTGGCCGTTGTCGTCAATAACAGGCATCCATTTCCACTTATCGAATGTGGTGCAGGGATGAGAGATACCCAGAATAATCCTGTCACCCACAACCGGAGCAGGGCCGGCAGCGTCGAAATGTAAATAGGCGTGCTGGTCATTGAGGCCCGTGATCTGCCAGGTTGCGCCTGGCGCGCTGCGAACCCGTTCACCGACCGGCGCGTACCCTGTGACAAATGGCAGCGTCAGGTCATAGGAAATGTCCCGTTTGCCGCAGGTAAGCAGGGCCAGCCCGGGCTCCGGCACTGACTGCACCATGGTCCATACCTCCAGGGCAGGGCGCAAGCTTTCCTGCAGGTGTTCGCGCTCTTGCACTTTGGCCAGATGGCGCTGGTAGACACCATGATCGTGGGTGATATAGCATCCCGAGCGCAGTACGCCTCGTACGGGTCGGTTCAGGCTGATTTTCAGACCGGGGACGACCAGATCGAAAATGGCTGAGCCGCCAGCCGAGATAATGATTTCATCGCTATCGAACAGCTGCTGTTGCTCGCAGGCCCGCGCGATCACCTCGCAGCGGCTCATGAGTGCATCAACGGCCGGCTTGTCTTTTTCTGTATCGGTGGCCAGGTTCCCTTCATAGCATTCGATGCCGCCCAGCGCGAGTACGGGTGACTGGTGTACGCAGCGGGCCAGCGCCAGGGCCTGTTCAAATTCGCGGCAGCCTGTCCGCTGGCCTGCAATACCGATTTCCAGCAGGCAGTCAAAACGTACAGGTTGCTGCGGGCTGTCATCACCGTAACGCCTGGCCCAGCCTTCGATATAACCCACCTGTTCAATTGAGTCGACCAGAAACCAGATGCGCAGGTCGGGATGCGTTTGCAGAAGTGATTGTAATTGACGCAGGTCGGCATCACAAATAACCTGATTGGCAATAATGATGCGTTTGGCGCCGGCCTGGATGCCTGTCCTGGCCTGAAATACGGTAGCGAAGGTGAGCCCCCAGGCACCGGCCGCAAGCTGGCGGTCAAACAGTTCTGGCGACATGGTGGTTTTGCCATGCGGCGCAAGGCTAACACCCTTGTCGTACGCAAAACGCTGCATCCACTGCAAATTATGTTCCAGCGCCGGCTGGTTCAGCACCGCCAAAGGGAATGCAAAGGCGTTGTCATAAACGTTAAGCCGGGCTGCGGCAAAGGCCTCGGGCGCCGTCGTGCCAAGTTCTGCCGGGAAATGCTTTAGCGTGCAAGCCTGTATCGGAAGGGGATTGCTCATCTTTGTATCCTGCTTCATGCGCTGCGAGGGTTGGCGTCAATTACTATTTTGTTTTTTTGCTGCCGATATCCGCGTCCGGGGTCGAATCAGGATCCTCAGCCGTATCCTCAGGAAGCTGGATCTGGCTCAGCTTTTGCCAGAGTGCACCCATTTCGTCGAAATATTGGTAAATATCCACCACCGTGAGTTCATCAGTTTCGAACGAGCCACCCAGGACAGGAGGGGTGGCGAGCGCAAAAATGGCATTGTCAGGTAGCGGGGTTTCCAGCAACGGTGCCATCAGCAGCAGCGAAAAATAATCGGTAATGAATTCGGGGTCGGCAAGCACAGTACGAAACTCATCGAAGTCGGAGGCAATGTGCTCGAGCTCGCCGTCGTTGGTGTCCAGAAACAGAATATGACCTGTTTCTGGTTCAAGCAAAAAGCAGTCTGCCGTTTTGGTGACCAACAGGATTTCGACCTGGGCAGGCAGCAACCATTGCCAGTGATTCAGCAGCCGCGGCTGATCAAGATTATCGGTGGCAATGGTCAGGTCGTTCAGATTCACATGCGCTCCTTGCGTTGTTAACGCGGGCAGAAGTATCGGGCCGCCTGCGCCCCTGCCGCGTGGTGATTATGACGATTGAATGCGCAGACGGTATTCTTCGTCATTCATGAAAATATATCTTACCGCATCGATCAGGCTCAGAAATACTGTGAGCGGCAACCAGATGAAACTGATGATCAGATACAGCAGCCCCATGCCTATCTGGCCGTTGTAAAAGCGGTGTGCACCCAGCCAGCCCAGGAAAATCGCCAGAAAAATGGCTATTTTGCGGGAGCTGGCCTGGCGGGTCAGTTCTTCATCTTTGTTTTTGTAGATCCAGATGCATACGATCGCCGTCACTACCAAGGCGACCAGTATTTTGACCGGATGCCGTGAGACATATTCGGAGACGGTGTAATACAGATCGGAAAAGTTATAGATGACCAGGCCGGTGATGTCATGCAGCCACACAGCCAGGGCGGTGAACACGCCTTCGCCGAAGGTCAGTCCGATCAGGACAATGATAAAGACGATAATGGGCAGGAGAATTTTCTGGAGCATGGCAGCGGGTCTCGGTAGGCACTAAACGACCGTTAGGGATTTGCATTGGGAAATCGCATGACGGGCGCAGGTTAATGAGGCAGTAAGTCTGAGTCAGTAAACGTTGTATTGGCGTTGGAAAAGCGTTAGATAAGCGAATGTTAGATAAGGTATATTCGCATAAAAACAAGGCTGTGCCAGAACAATTGGGCGCATGGATGCTTCATTGCGTTTCGGGTATAAAATACGGCCATGCGTCATGGATTGGCGCTCCTTTGCCTGATTGTAATCGTCACCGGCCAGCCAGCGGTCACATCCCAGGCCCGTGGTGCACTCTGTTGCCGGTAAGACGTAGCGGACACGAAGGCCGGCACGGCCAAACCGGCCCTTACGCCGTCTGTGCCTGGCGCTCAGGCATCGGCCAGCGTAAATACGTTTTTGCCAAAGGGCAGCGCCTGGCCGCGCAGCAAATGGCTGATCACGCTTGCAGAACCCGGCGCCAGGGTAAAGCCCAGGGCGCCCTGGCCAATATTGAGCCACAAGTTACCATAACGGGTTGCATCAATAATGGGTTTGCCTTTTGGGGTAGCCGGGCGCAGCCCGGTCCAAAGCGTGGCCAGATCATAATTGCCTGCGTCGGGAAACAGATTGCGGGCCTCCTGCTTGAGCGCTTCAATACGCGAGGTATCGATGCGGCGGTTTAAGCCCACCATGTCGGCCATGCCGGCGATACGCAGGCGTTCTCCCAGCCGTGCGTAGACGACCTTGCGTTCATAATCGGTAATACTAACCATCGGCGCGTCGGCGGCGCGCTCAATGGGCACGGTCAGGCTGTACCCTTTGAGCGGGCTGACCGGTACCGCAATGCCCAGTGGTTTGAGCAGCGCTGTGCTCTCGCACGCCAGCGCCACTACGATATGATCCGGTGCCAGGTGTTCTCCGGCCGTTGTCTGCACGCTCACTTTGCGATTGCTATCGGCCGCAAGCCGGCTGACCGTGGTATTGAACCGGAAAGTGACGCCGCGCTGCTGCAAAATATTTTTCAGGGCAACGGCAAGCTGAAAGCAGTCTGCACTTTCTTCGCTCTCGGTATAGATGCCGCCGCTCAGGTGATCCCGCATGCGTTGCAGGGCCGGCTCCAGCGAGATACATTCTTCGACCGACATGGCGCGTTGCTCGCAACCCAGTGAACGCTGAAAGTCCAGTTGGTCAACGGCATGCTCAAAGGAATCGCGACTGCGATGCACAACCAGCTTGCCCGCCCGCTTATGGTCAAAGGAGATGGTCTCCTGTTGCATCATTTGGTGATACAGGTCGCGGCTGAGAAATGACAGCGCAAGCAATTCGCGCGTTGTCTGGTTGCTTTGCGCGGCATTGCAGGCTTTGACAAAACGCACGTTCCAGCACAGGGTGGCAGGATCCAGGCTGGGACGAAAACGCAGGGGCGAGTTGCGATCCAGCAGCCATTTGGGTACATGACTCATGACGCCCGGGCCGGCCAGTGGCGCAACGTAACTGTATGACAGCTGCGCCCCATTGGCAAAACTGGTCTCCAGCGCAACATCGTTGTTTCTCTCAATCACAGTGACGTTGAATCCGTCCCGGTTGAGATAGTAAGCAGTTGTCAGCCCGATGATGCCGGCCCCAAGTACCAGAACGTCCATAATTTTTCCGTGAATATGAAAAGGTGTTGGTTCTATTGCCAGGGCCCGGATCAGGCCGGCCTGTGAAGACCAATAATGCAATTATAAGGAATTCAGCCAGTCAATATCGGCCTGAGTGAATCCGGCCGCCATTCTGGCCTGGACATTGAAGGGCCCGCGAGGCTTGCCGACGCGATAGGTATCGATCAGCGCCGCATAAGCGGCCACGGGATCCTGGTTTTGCTGCTCGCAGCAGTACAGGTACCAGCGATTGCCGGTTTTGACATGGCCGATTTCATCGCGAAGGATAATATCCAGAATCTCAACGCCGCGCTTATCGTTGACGGCCCGCAACTTGTTCTGGATCGCCGGAGAGACATCCAGGCCACGCGCCTCCAGGGTGCGGGGTACCAGCGCCAGCCTGGCCAGAATGTCACTGGCGGTTTTTTCCGCCATGTCCCATAAGCCATTATGGGCAGCAAAGTCGCCATACTGATAGCCCGAAGAGGCCAGATGCCCGCGTACGAGCGAAAAGTGATAGGCCTCTTCGCGGGCAACCTGCAGCCAGTCGTAGTAAAAATCCTCGGGCATGCCCGGAAAGCGCCAAATGATATCCAGCGCCAGGTTGATGGCGTTGAATTCGATATGGGCAATAGAGTGTATGAGCGCTGCTTTTCCCTGTTGCGTATGGGTTGAACGTATGGATACCTCACGCGGATCCACCAGTTGGGGCCTTTGCGGACGACCCGGCAGCGGCCGCGTCGGTTGCAGGACCAGATCGGCGCATACGGGCAGCGTAGATACCAACTGATCGACGGCAGTGATTTTTTTGCAGGGATCGGATTCGGCCAGGGCATCCAGCGCTGCCTGACGAAGCGATATGTACGCAGCAGGCGCGACAGGAGGCGGCGTGACAGAAGAGGGCATGTCAGTTTACAAACAACGGGTTCATCAAAACCTCTATTTTAGTCAATGGCAGGCAATGGTATAGTCTTGTTTTGACTTTCACAGGAAAACTCATGTCTTCTTCTGCTCGCATTGTCTTTCTTGATCGGGCTACATTGCCTGATTTTATCGCGCTCAAAGCCTTTGAGTTCGAGCATGAAGTGACTGCCTACGACCAGACAGCGCCGGCCGATGTTGCCGAACGGATCCGGAACGCGCAAATTGTGATTACCAACAAGGTGCCGGTGTCGGCGCAAGACGTGGCACAGGCGGGCGAGCTCAAGCTGGTGGCCGTGGCGGCAACCGGGACCAATATCGTTGACATTCAAGCATGTCGCGACAAGGGTATTGTTGTGACCAATATCCGCAATTATGCAGTCAATACGGTTCCCGAACATACACTGGCTTTGATTTTTGCACTGCGTCGCAGTTTGCTTCCCTACCATCGCTCGGTCGGTCAGGGACGCTGGGCGCAAAGCGGCCAGTTTTGCTATTTTGATTATCCGATCAGCGATCTGGCTGACAGCACTATCGGTATTTTCGGCTCAGGTGCGCTTGGCAGCGCGGTTGCCAGGCGCGCCCAGGCATTGGGCATGAAAGTGCTGTTCGCCGCTCGCAAGGGAGAGACCGACGTAAAGGAAACACATACCCCCTTTGAAGAGGTGATCGCACAGGCAGATATTCTCACGCTGCACCTGCCGCTAACGCCGGCAACCCGTCATCTGATTGGCGCGGCAGAGCTGGCGCAAATGAAGCCCACCGCTCTTTTGATCAACACGGCCAGGGGCGGTCTGGTGGACGAAGCCGCGCTGGCCGACGCTCTGGAAAACAACAGTATTGGTGGCGCAGGTTTTGATGTAGTGACCCAGGAACCCATGCCCGATACACACCCGTTCATGCGCCTGATGAACCGACCCGATTTTATCCTGACACCTCATGTGGCATGGGCCAGCCGCCAGGCAATTCAATCGTTGGCGGACCAGTTGGTGGATAACATCAATGCGTTCATGCGTAACGATATTCGCAATCAGGTTTGATTTGGATACATCCGTCGCGGGTGCTTACAGCTTATGTCTCTAATAGGTAGAAATACGCGTTGTCATAACGCAGAATATTTTCAATAATGATCAGGATAAGGATCTATACGTATAACAAATAATAATAAGCAGAGTGGAAGCATGGCAGAAACAACAACGCTATATGGCGACTTTGACTACATCATTGCGGGTGCCGGTTCGGCTGGCTGCCTGCTGGCCAACCGCTTGTCTGCAGACCCATCCTGCAGAGTCTTGTTGCTGGAGGCCGGCGGTGACGATAAATGGCGCTGGTTGCATATTCCGGTAGGCTACCTTTATTGCATCGGCAACCCCAATACCGACTGGTGTTTCACCACGCACCCCGATGCCGGGCTCAATGGCCGCAGTATTGCTTATCCGCGAGGCCGTGTGCTTGGTGGCAGTTCCGCCATCAATGGCATGATCTACATGCGCGGGCAAAAAGAGGATTACGATGGCTGGCGAAATGCCGGCAACCCAGGCTGGGGCTGGGATGATGTGTTGCCGCTATTTAAAAAATTCGAACATCATTACGCGGGCGATACGGCGTTCCATGGTGGCCGTGGTGAGCTGCGCGTAGAGCAGCAGCGTCTGCGCTGGGATATCCTGGATGCCTTTCGCCGTGCGGCCGAACAGGCAGGCATTCCGCAAATTGACGACTTCAATTGCGGTGACAATGAAGGCTCTTCGTATTTTCAGGTTACCCAGAAAAAAGGCGTGCGCTTCAGCGCGTCCACTGCATTCCTGCGGCCGATAAAGGAGCGCAGCAATCTCACCGTTATCACAAATGCAATGATAGACCGGGTCAACTTCACCGACCGCACGGCCCAGGGCTTACGCTTTCGCCATAACGATCACTTTTTCCACGCCAATGCACGCCGTGAAGTCATTCTGAGCGCCGGCGCCATTGGCTCGGTGCAAATTCTCCAGCGCTCCGGGATAGGAGCGGGCGATCTCATGAAATCGCTGGGCATTCCGCTAGTTCACCATTTACCTGGGGTGGGCCGCAATCTGCAGGACCATCTGCAGTTGCGCATGATATACAAGGTAAACAAGGTGCGCACGCTTAATACAATGATGCAGTCACCATTGTCCAAAGCCTATATGGGCCTGCAGTACGCCTTTATGAAAAAGGGCCCGTTGACGATGGCGCCGTCACAATTGGGCATTTTCGCTCGGTCCTCTCTCAGGCAACAACGCGCCAACGTGCAATACCATGTGCAGCCGCTATCACTGGAAAAATTCGGCGACGGCCTGCACCCGTTTCCTGCCTTTACTGCCTCGGTATGCAATATCCGCCCGACCAGCCGCGGTACGGTAAGCATTGTTTCTCCTTCGCTTGAAGACCGGCCTGATATTCTGTGCAATTATCTGAGTACCGACGAAGATGTTCAGGTTGCCCTGGAGAGCATCCGGCTGACACGGCGCATTGCCGATCAGGCTGCACTGGAAAAATACACGCCGCAGGAATTCCGGCCAGGTCCGCTGGCCAAGACCGATGATGATCTCATACGGGCTGCCAGCGATATCGGCACAACTATCTTTCATCCGGTGGGTACTTGCAAGATGGGTGCTGATGAGATGGCCGTGGTCGACGCCAAGCTATGCGTGCATGGCGTTAACAAGCTGCGAGTGATCGATGCGTCGGTCATGCCCACCATTACGTCGGGAAATACAAACGCGCCAGCCATGCTGATTGCGGAAAAAGGCGCCCAACTGATTCTGGGCGCTCGCTGACCAAGTGCCCGCAAAGGCGGCGCGGCAAACCACCTGCTTTTCTTCCGACGACTGGGCCAATACCTCCGAGGGCCCAATAAACGCGTTTACGTTTATTAATAAATCAATAAATTTATGAGCATGTCCAAGTTTATGGGAATGCGCGCAGGCTATCGTCTGACAGCGCTTGCCGGCAGCGGGTGATTTTGGCCATCACTTATATTATTTACCTATATTGACATGCCTGCCTGAAATAACACGAACCATAACACGGACTGCAGATCGCGGCTCATGCACATACCTGACCTGCTGACGCAACGCACATAGCCGCCGTCGATACAACCATAACGCCGTCTGGCTGTCCTGGTTTATATCCACCATCTATAAATAAAGACATATTTATTCGTTCTGAATCCTGAGACGAGCCGATAAGATAAAGCCTCACTGAAGTAGGTTGGCCCGCATAACGGGTAGGATCCTACGCATAGAACGGACACATTATGGCTTTTCACTCTGCACACACTCAGGCATCGTCTTTTGAACGTCCGATCCTGTGGGCGCCGCCCAAGCGTGCCATTGATCCTGCAACGCCGGACGAAAAATACCGACAGTTGCGCGAACGCCTGCTTGTTATCGCGCAAGCGCACCCGCACACGCGCCTGGCCTCCAGTTTGTCGGCGGAAGATATGGTTATTACAGACGTGATATTGCGAGAGACAGGTCAAGGCGAACACTATCAGGATATCGCTGCGCATATCGACATCTTTACACTTGAGACCGGCCGTCTGCCAGCTGAAACACTTACGCTACTGGATCAGATCCAGTCTCGTTACGGCACACGACTGGCCATTTACACACCCGATGAATCGGCCGTGCAGGCGTATATCGAGCAATACGGTATCAATGGCTTTTACGAAAGCTTACAGGCACGCCGCCAGTGCTGTGATATTCGCAAAGTGGTGCCGCTGGCGGCAGCGCTGGCGGATGCCGATGCCTGGATTACCGGTCAGCGTCGTGAGCAATCTGTCACGCGCAGCGATCTGGATTTGCATGAACAGGATGAGGCCCGAGGAATCAGCAAATACAACCCACTGTTTGACTGGTCCGAGCAGGACGTCTGGGCGTATGTGCAGCGTTATTCTGTGCCGGTAAACGCACTGCATTATCAGGGGTATCCAAGCATTGGTTGCGATCCCTGTACCAAGGCCATCCGTGTGGGCGAAGACCCGCGCGCCGGTCGCTGGTGGTGGGAAAACCAGGACAGCCGCGAATGTGGTCTGCACGTTCACAATTGACATTGCTCCGCAGGCAATGAGACAAACACATTATCAGGGAAACACATTGGCTATGGATACATTATCCGGTTCGATTAATCACCACCCCGCGCATCTGCATACCGGGCATCTGAAGCGGCTTGAAGCCGAGTCCATTTATATTATTCGCGAAGTCTATGCACAAAGCAGATCGCCCGCCTTGCTGTTTTCGGGCGGCAAGGACTCGGTGGTCATGCTGCACCTGGCCCGCAAGGCGTTTCGCCTTGGAAAGCGGCCTTCATCATTGCCTTTTTCGCTGGTTCATATTGATACCGGCCATAATTTTCCGGAAGTCATCCGCTTTCGGGATGAGCTGGTCGCACAGCACGGATTCACGTTGGTGGTGGGGCACGTGGAAGACTCCATTCGCAAGGGAACCGTCAAGCTACGTCGTGTCACGGATTCGCGCAATGCCGCGCAGGCCGTGACGCTGCTCGAAACGATTGAAGCGCATGGTTTTGATGCGCTCATGGGCGGGGCACGGCGTGACGAAGAAAAAGCCCGGGCCAAGGAGCGTATTTTCTCCTTTCGTGATGAGTTCGGCCAATGGGATCCCAAGGCGCAGCGCCCGGAGTTGTGGGAACTGTATAACGCCCGTGTTCATCCAGGCGAGCAGATTCGCGTGTTCCCCATTTCGAACTGGACCGAGCTGGACATCTGGCAATACATCGAACAGGAAAATCTGGCCCTGCCCGATATTTACTACGCACACGATCGGGAGATCGTATGTCGCAATGACATGCTGGTCCCTGTTACGCCGCTGACGCCGAAGCAGGAAACTGAGCACAGCGAAGTGGTCAGTGTCCGCTTCAGAACGGTGGGCGATATCAGTTGCACCTGCCCGGTCGCCAGCACGGCTGCTACACCGGCAGATATTATCCGGGAAACGGCCATCGCCGAGATTACCGAAAGAGGGGCTACGCGCATGGATGATCAGCTTAGCGAAGCATCCATGGAAAAACGCAAAAAAGAAGGCTATTTCTGAATAGCCAGGAATCACATATATGACAAATGAAAATACAAACGGACTGTTGCGCTTTATTACCGCAGGTTCGGTCGATGATGGGAAAAGTACGCTTATCGGACGGTTGCTGTTTGACAGCAAAGCGGTGTTAAGCGATCAGTTGCTGGCTGTGCGCAATGCCAAACACAAGCGCACGATTGGCGAGCAGATTGATTTTTCCTTGCTGACTGACGGGCTGGAAGCAGAACGGGAGCAGGGTATTACGATTGATGTTGCCTACCGCTATTTTTCGACGGCAAAGCGCAAGTTTATTATTGCCGATACGCCAGGACACGAACAATACACGCGTAATATGGTAACCGGTGCTTCAACAGCCGATGCTGCCGTGGTGTTGATTGACCCGGTGCGTGCCCTGGATGCGCAGGATAACGTGACTTTGCTGGCGCAAACCCGTCGGCACAGTGCTGTGTTGTGCTTGCTTGGTATCAGGCATATCGTGGTGGCCGTCAACAAAATGGATCTGATCGGTTTCAATCAACAACGGTTTGAGAAAATTTGCGATGCCTATGCACAATTGGCCACTCAACTTGGCCTGACTGACGTGCGCTATATTCCGGTGTCGGCACTGGGTGGCGACAATGTCGTCACGCGCAGCGAAAACATGCCCTGGTATCAAGGGCAACCGCTGCTGTCGATACTGGAGTCGCTCAAGCTGACTCAGCCAGGCGAGAGCGATCCTGCGGCTCTGCGGTTTCCGGTGCAACTGGTCGTGCGCCAGGACGGTAGTCAGGCAGATGATTTTCGCGGCTATATGGGCAAAGTTGCCGGCGGGCGGCTCTCTGTCGGACAGGCGCTCAGGGTGCTGCCGGGCAACCAGACGGGTATCGTAACGGAAATACTGGGCCCGGACGGTGAAGTATCCACTGCGGTGTCGGGCGACGTTCTGACAATCAGTCTGGACCGGGATATCGATGTGTCGCGGGGTGATATCTTTGTTTCTGCCGACGCGCAGATCGAGGCGACGCGTGATATCCATGCAGATCTCTGCTGGTTTGATGCCGATCCGCTGGAACTCAAACGCAAGTATCTGTTGCGCCATACATTTGCCAGCATTCCGGTCAGGATCAACCGGATCAATAAGGTATTGGACGTAAAAACACTGCTAAATGAAACGGGCAGCGATCAATTGCGCCTGAATGATATTGGCGAGGTCCAGCTCACGCTGCAAAAGCCGCTGGTGAGTGATAGTTATGATGAAAATGCCGTTACCGGGTCCTTTATTCTGATTGATGAGGTCAGCAATAACACGGTCGCCGCCGGCATTATCAAGACCGTGGCGGAAACGGCATGATATCTCTTGTGGCCGGGACGGTGTCCTGAAAAGGAGCATGATTGATACCTACTCTGGTACGAGCCCGGCAAGGCGCATAATAGCTATCCGGCCGCTCGGGTGTGGTACCAGTAGCACATTGTAAAAGCGGGTTGAAAAAATCGGCGCCATTTTGAATGGCACCGCCAGAAGCTGGACTGAAAAGCCCGCCTCTGGCGGTGCTTTTTTTGTCACCTGTATTTCGGGTTTTCAGGCCAGGGGCGGCAAGGCATTACGCGAAAATTACCCAGGTCTCGCAGCCCTGTACGCTGGCCTGGGTTGATACTCTCAATGGGTCCGGGTTTTTGAGTGCGGCTCAGTTGCGCAGTTGTCCTGTTGGCGCCATCCGGGATAGCGCTGGGGCAGATAGTCAAGCAGCAGCCGATACATGGCTTCGGGTGAAGACGGCCATTTTCCGCGGTTTGACATAAACGGTGTCGCCCGGGTTCAGTCCCAGCAGCCGGTAACGTTCGCGTGTCATTACCACTTCAATGGGATCCGGGGATCCTGTGCGAGCAAGTTCCAGCCGGACAACCGGGCCGATGGCATGCACATGTTCGATCGTTCCGCGGTCCAGCGCATTACTGGCGTCCTGGGTCAGTTCGATATCGTGAGGGCGGATGTATGCGGTCACTTCATCGTTGCTGGTGCCGTGAATATTGCCCGGGACCAGGGGTTGTGCATAATCGCCGCGAGTGAATTGTTCATCCTGGATGCGACCGTGAAAGAGGTTGACGTCGCCCAGAAACTGGGTGACAAACGCGCTGGCCGGATTTTCATAGATCTCGTCGGGCGTGCCTACTTGCTCTATCCGGCCATGGTTCATCACGACAACCCGATCGGAGACTTCCAGTGCTTCTTCCTGGTCATGCGTGACGAAGATACTGGTTAGATGAATCTCGTCATGTAATTGCCGCAGCCAGCGCCGCAGATCCTTGCGAACCCGGGCATCCAGCGCCCCAAAGGGTTCGTCCAGCAACAGCACTTGCGGTTCGACAGCCAGCGATCGGGCCAGCGCGATACGCTGACGTTGTCCGCCGGATAGCTGGCTGGGATACGCATCGGCCAGCCAGTCCAGTTGCACCATTTTCAGCAGACGATGCACCTTGTCATGGATTTGCGCTTTCGATGGGCGGCTGCGCCTTGGCTTGACGTTCAGTCCGAAAGCGATATTATCGAATACCGTCATGTGGCGAAACAGCGCATAGTGCTGGAACACAAAGCCAATGCCGCGCTCGGTGACATGCTTGTCGGTGGCATCGACACCCTCGAACAGCAACTGACCTGAATCGGCTTGTTCCAGTCCGGCCACGATTTTGAGCAGCGTGGTTTTGCCGCAGCCTGACGGCCCCAGCAGCGCCAGCAATTGGCCGCTGTGGATCTGCAGGCTGATATCGGCCAGTGCAGTAAAGTCACCAAATGTTTTTGTGATATGACGAACTTCAATGCTCACAATAAATTCCTTGTTCTATTTGCAGGCGCGATGGTCGCCGCATTGTGAATAATCGAGCTGCAGCCGCGCTGGCCGAAACCGCTAGTGGGGCTGCGTGCCTCATGTTGCATTTATTGCGGAGGCAGCGCCGATGCGGCTATCGGCAGCCGGCTGTGCCGGGTTACCGCTGCGCCGTAGCGATTGCTGGTGAGAACGATGCTGACGCCATTCGATGATGGATTTGAGGATCAATGTCACGATGGCCAGCAGCGCTAGCACCGAAGCGCACACAAACGCGCCGGCGATATTGAATTCGTTATAAAGAATCTCTACGTGCAGGGGGATGGTATTGGTGACTCCGCGTATGTGTCCGGAAATAACGCTGACGGCGCCAAATTCGCCCATGGCCCGGGCGTTGGTCAGAATCACGCCGTACAGCAATCCCCATTTGATATTCGGCAACGTGATATGCCATAGTGTCTGCAGGCTGCCGGCGCCCAGCACCAATGCGGCCTGTTCTTCATCGGCGCCCTGGGCCTGCATCAGCGGAATGAGTTCGCGTGCGACAAATGGGAAGGTGACAAAGGTGGTCGCCAGCACAATACCGGGGACGGCAAAAATAATTTTCAGATCATGCGCATCCAGCCATACGCCCAATGCGGTCTGGTTGCCAAAGAGCAGTAGATACATCAGCCCGGCAACCACAGGCGAGACGGAAAATGGCAGATCGATCAAGGTGATCAGAAAGCTCTTGCCGCGAAAATTAAAGCGGGCGATAGCCCAGGCGGCGGCCACGCCAAAAATGACATTCAGTGGCACGGCAATGGCAGCCGTCAGTAGCGTCAGGAAAATGGCCGACAGGGCGTCCGATTCGCTCAAGGTGTCCCGGTAGAAGGCCCAGCCCCTGCTGAATGCTTCGGCAAAGACCAGTAACATGGGCAAGGCGATAAACAGCACAACGAACACAAGTGCAATAGCCGTCAGCAGAAGACGTATCCAGGGTTTTTCAGTCCGACGAAAACGGGTGTTCATCTTGCAGCCTTCAGTTCATGCCGTTACGTTTGTTATTCCAGCGCTGAACCAGATTGATCAGCAACAGGACCAGAAAGGAAATCATCAGCATCAGCACGGCCAACGCGGTCGCACCGGTGTAGTCCGATTGTTCCAGCTTGGCAGTAATCAGCAGCGGTGTGATTTCCGACACCATGGGAATATTGCCTGCGATAAAAATAACCGAGCCGTATTCGCCGGCAGCCCGGGCAAAGGCCATGGCGGCGCCGGTAAGCAGGGCTGGCGCAATAGCGGGAAAGATAATCTTGGCAAAGATTTGCCATCGATTGGCGCCAAGGCAGGTGGCGGCATCCTCTAGTTCCGGCTCCAGATCCTCCAGTACCGGCTGGACTGTCCGGACGATAAAGGGCAGGCTGATAAAGATCAGTGCAATCACAATGCCGGTTGGCGTATAGGCAATCCGGATGCCCAGCGAGGCAAACAGGCTACCCAGCAGGCCGTTGGGCGCATACAGGGTAGTCAGTGCAATGCCTGCAACGGCAGTGGGCAGGGCAAAGGGCAGGTCGATAAACGCATCGATGATCTTTTTTCCTGGAAAAGTGTATCTGACCAATACCCAGGCAGTGACCAGGCCGAAGACGATATTGATCAACACCGCAATCAACGATGTGCCGAAGGTCACATACAGTGAGTGAATCACGCGTTCGTTCAGAATGGTTTTCAGAAAGCCTTCGACCCCGGATTGGGCCGCCCAGCCAAACAGGACGGCGAACGGAATCAGCACAATCAGGCTGAGCCAGAAAAGGGTGATGCCCAGCGTTACGCCAAAGCCGGGTAAAACCGAATATTGTTTTTTAAGCAGCGTCATTGCAGCATGTCAATTGAAAGTGGCATTATTTTTTCAGGTAGATCTGATCAAAAATGGCGCCGTCGGCAAAATGCTTTTGGTTGGCCGCATCCCAGCCGCCCAGGTCAGCAATTGAAATGGTTTTTAGCGGCGGAAACAGCTTGCCTGCTTCTGCGGCCAGACTCGGATCGGTGGGGCGGTAGAAGTTTTTGATGGCGATTCGCTGCGCTTCGGGCGTATACAGGAAATTCAAATAGGCGGTCGCCACTTCGCGTGTGCCGCGCTTGTCGACCACTTTGTCAACAATGGCCACCGGTGGTTCGGCCAGTACCGACAGAGAAGGCACGACGATATCAAACTGGCCCTTGCCCAGTTCCTTTTGCGCCAGGAATGCTTCGTTTTCCCAGGCCAGCAATACGTCACCAATCTGGCGCTGTACGAAGGTCAGGGTCGAGCCGCGTGCGCCCGAATCCAGGACCGGCACATGGCTGTACAGGTCTTTCAGGTACTGTTTTGCCGATTCTTCAGTCCCCCCTGGCTGCGCCTTGGCCCAGGCATACGCTGCCAGATAGTTCCAGCGCGCGCCACCCGATGTCTTGGGATTGGGTGTGATCACCTGCACGTCCGGTTTGATCAGGTCACCCCAGTCGCGGATGCCCTTGGGGTTGCCTTTACGCACCAGAAACACAATGGTGGAGGTAAAGGGCGTACTGTTATGCGGGAATTTGGTTTCCCAGTCTGCGTTGATACGCTTGCTTTTGCGCGCGATATTGTTAATGTCGATTGCCAGCGCCAGGGTGACCACATCTGCATCCAGGCCGTTGTCGACGGAACGGGCCTGGGAGCCCGAGCCGCCGTGAGATTGCTTGATGGTCAGCTTGTCGCCGGTTTTTTCCTGCCATTGCTTGGTGAAAATGCCGTCAATCTCCTGATACAGTTCGCGGGTGGGATCGTAGGAAACGTTCAGTAAAGTAAGGTCCTTGGCCTGCGCCGCAGACAGCAGGGTAGCGACCGAGACGGCGGCAATCGAGATATTGCGAAAAAGGGTGGAAAGGGTAGTCATGAGCGGCCTGTGTCTGTCAAAATCAAAAGGGAGCAATAATGCAAGTGGATTCAGTGTAAGGAACCCGGCGGCCGGCACGAACGATTAAATTCTGATAATGATATGCACAGGAACAATATAAAAGCGCGTTCGGTAAAGTGGCAGATATATGCCTTTGTCGGCAAAACCTGCGCCACGCCTGGATTTATTTCGTTTGTGATGAGAAGAATGGAATGAAAAAAATAAAGCCCGCGATGGCGGGCTTGGAAAATCAGGTAATAAGTTTATAAACCGATAGGCTACTGTTGATGGTGCCTGCTCGGCGCAGCGCGCCACATCGTGTGTTATATGTCCAGCAACTCTTCGGGGTTTTTCTCGCGATACTGTTCGACGCTGACCTGGCCAATACGCCGTCCGTCCAGGGCCACCACCTTGAAGACGGTTTTGATCGGGCCATGTTCCAGTTCGAACACATCGCCAGGCTCGGCCAGCCGGTCAAACTGCCGCAGCAGGTAGCCGGCCAGCGTGGCGGTTTCTTCATTGTCGTCGTAAAGTCCATCAATGTTCAGGATCTGTTCCAGATGACGCAGGTCGGCTGCGCCATCAATCATCCAGCGTCCTTCGCCCAGTTCTACAATATCGGGGGTTTCGTCTTCATCCGGGAATTCACCGGCGATTGCTTCGAATACGTCCATTGGGGTAACCAGGCCTTCGATCGCGCCAAATTCGTCGGTGATGACCACCAACTGGCCACGGCTTTCCTTGAGTGTCTGGATCAGCGTCAGGATGTTGATGGATTCGGGCACCACCAGCGGCTTGCGCAGTTTTTTGACATTGATTCGGCCTTCAGTAAGAATATCCGCAATCAGATCGCGCGCCCGGCCCACCCCGATGATTTCATCCAGCGCACCGCGGCAGATCGGAAAAAAAGTATGGGGCGTGTTGATGATTTCATCGCGGATCTTGTTGATGTCATCCTCTATATTGATCCATGAAATATCCGCACGTGGCGTCATGATCGAATGAATGCTGCGGTCGGCAAGCGTAAGTACGCCGCTGACCATATAGCGTTCTTCGTCTTCGAAAACAACGGGTTGTTCGGCTTCCTGGTTGGGATTTTCCATATGCGCTTCATCGGGCGGGCGTTTGCCCAGCATGCGCAAAATCCCTTCGGCCGTACGCTCGCGCATGGGGCGGGTGGCTTCGGTGCGCTTGAGGCTGTGACGCGCGATCTGGTTGAAAATTTCGATCATGACCGAAAAACCGATAGCCGCATACAAGTAGCCCTTGGGCACTTTGAAGCCGAAGCCTTCGGCCAGCAGCGAGAAGCCGATCATAAGCAGGAAGCCCAGGCACAGCACGACCACGGTCGGATGCTGGTTGACAAAGTTGGTCAGGGGCTTGGATGCAACCAGCATGACCGCCATGGCAATGATCACCGCTGCAAACATAACCGGCAGATGATCCACCATACCGACAGCGGTGATAATCGAGTCCAGCGAAAAGATGGCGTCCAGGGCAATGATCTGAGTGACGATCACGCCGAAGCTGGCATAGACGCGCGGGCCGGTAGAGGCCTTGGTTTTGCCTTCAAGCCGTTCGTGCAATTCGAGGGTGCCCTTGAACAGCAGAAAAAAACCGCCGGTGATCAGGATCAGGTCTCGGCCCGAAAACGATAGCGCGTAAATGGAAAACAGCGGCGTGGTCAGTTTGATCAGCCACGACATGACTGACAGCAGCATGAGCCGCATGATCAGGGCAAGGGCAAGTCCGGTAATGCGAGCTTTGTCACGCTGCTTGGGGGGGAGTTTATCGACGAGAATGGCAATAAAGACAAGGTTGTCTATGCCCAGCACCAACTCCAGAACAATCAGTGTAATCAAGCCTACCCATATATTAGGGTCAAGCAACAGCTCCATCAAGGGACTCCAGTTATTGAGATCATCAAATAGTAGCAGATAAATCCACGGGTTTTCAGGACCTTGCGAGCGCGATAATTATTACATTCATGCACGCTCTGATTGACAGCATCCCCGCCAGTTAAGGTAAAGTGACTCTTTTTTGCGGAATGCTGCGCCCGATGTTCGCGCAATGCCGTGCACAACCAGGATACAGGAGTACGAATGGACTGGGGTCAGGAATTAAAGGATAGTGCCTTCTGGCTTATACAGGCCTATGTGATTTCATTTGCAGCTATCGTGGCCAGTGGCTGGCTGCTGACGCGCTATACCCATTGGGGGCGGCAGTTCTGGAAGCTGGCCGGCGATTATTTCAATCCCCGGCGCTCAGTTCGTCCCATCGCGATGTTCAGCGTCATTTTGTTGCTCAGTCTGTCGGGCGTGCGCGTTAGCGTGCTGTTTTCCAACTGGTACAACAGCATGTATACTGCGCTGCAAAAACTGGATGAGACCAGTTTCTGGATTCAGATGGGCGTTTTTACCATCCTGGCCGGCATCCATATTGTCCGCTCTCTGGTCACATTCTATCTTCAGCAGGCCTTTACGATCAACTGGCGCGAATCGCTCAATGGCGTTTTCCTTAACAAATGGCTATCGCATACCAGCTATTACCGTTCCCACTACCTCAGTACCCCGGCAGATAACCCGGATCAAAGGATTCAACAGGATATCTCCAGCTTTGTGACGGTGTCGCTCGATCTGTGTCTGGGGGTGGTCAGTTCTCTGGTTTCGGCGGTTGCCTTCACCATTATCCTGTGGACCCTGTCCGGTGATATTACGCTGGCTGGGGTTACCATTCCGCGAGGCATGGTTTTTGCCCTGTTTATATATATTTTGATCGCCACGGTTTTTGCCTTCCGGATCGGCCGGCCCCTGATTTTGCTCAACTTTCTGGATGAAAAATTCAATGCGGACTATCGGTATTCCCTGGTCCGGGTGCGCGAGTACGCCGAAAGTATCGCTTTCTATAAAGGCGAAAAAATCGAAATGGGCAAGCTGATGAGCCGTTTCAAGCAGATTATCAGCAATGTCTGGGCCATTGTGCATCGAAGCGTCAAGTTCCAGGGGTTCAACTTCTTTGTCTCGCAGACTGCAGTCATTTTCCCCTTTATTATTCAGGCGCCGCGTTTTTTCTCCGAGCAGATTACGCTGGGCGCCATGACCCAGAGCGCCCAGGCATTTGGCACGCTGCATGATAACTTATCGTTCTTCCGTAACGCGTATGATACTTTTGCCGGCTACCGGGCCACACTGAATCGGCTGCACGGGTTTCTCACCAATATTGAAAATGCAGACGCCTTGCCATTACCCGATGTCCGGCAGGATGGCGATACGGTCCTGCTTGAGGATGTGAGCATTCGCACGCCGCTAGGCCAGGAACTGGTTAACGATCTGTCCCTGCGCGTGGAAAAAGGCCAGTACTGGTTGCTGCAGGGCCCGTCGGGCTCCGGTAAAACCACCATTTTGCGTGCTGTAGCTGGTCTATGGCCATACTCCAGCGGCACGATCGTGCGCCCCGAAGACGATATTCTGTTCCTGTCGCAAAAGCCGTATGTACCGGAAGGCTCGCTGCTTGAAGCGCTTTATTATCCGCATCCGGTACCGACAGACGGTCTGGAAAAAGGCAAGCAGGCCCTGCTTGATGTTCACCTGGCTCACCTGCAATCGCGGATCGAGGAAACGGTCAGTTGGTCGCATACCCTGTCACTGGGTGAGCAGCAACGGGTTGCCTTTGCCCGTTTGCTCCTGGCAGCGCCATCCGCCGCCTTCATTGACGAGGCTACCTCGGCGATGGACGAAGGCCTGGAAGATGCCATGTACCGTCTGGTCCACCAGCGTTTACCCGAGCTGAAATTGATCAGCGTCGGCCACCGCAGCACATTGATCCCGCAACACTCACATCTATTGCATCTGAACGGTGACGGGACCTGGTACTCGCGACCCATAGAGACGCCACCTGCACCGGCACAGGCCTGATTGCCGGGGAGATGATAATGGAATACGAACAGCCCGATATGCCCGTTAACGCGAACAAAGGCGCAACGACCGTGCTGCGTGTTGACCACTGGGACGCGCTCAAGGACCATGCCTCGATGGTGCGGCACGAGGTGTTCGTGATGGAACAACAGGTGCCGCCGGAGCTGGAAATGGACGAGATGGATGTGCAATGCATCCATGCCGTCGCCTACGACGCGCAACAGCGGCCGGTAGCGACCGGTCGGCTGTTGCCCGACGGTCATATCGGCCGCATGGCGGTGCGCAAGATCGCAAGAGGCACGGGGATTGGCGGGCTGGTATTGCAGCGCCTGATTGAGGCAGCGCGCGTGCGCGGTGACGCCGAGGTGGTGCTCAGCGCCCAGGTTCACGCCATGGGGTTTTATGCGCGTTACGGGTTCGTGGCCGAAGGCGATGTCTATATGGATGCCGGTATCCCCCATCGCACAATGAGCCTGCCGCTCGCCTGACCGGGTTTTCTATCCAGCAGGCAATGGCTATCGTGTGGGAAGGGGGCAGGGAGCCGACTGGCAGGTGGCTTAGGCGCCCAGGGCGGGACTGAGCCACGACCATGGGCTATGCTTGATGGCGGCGCCCATGATATAGATGAACGTGAGTACTGCAAGCACCGCAAACATGGCTTTTTGTCCGGAAGTACGGGCCCGTTTGATCGCCATGGTGCCCAGTACGATATACAGCACCAGCCCGATCAGCTTGGCCACAATGAATGCCTGCATGCCGATGAATGACAGCAGGTACAGGCCACAGACCAGTAACAGCGTATCAATCACATGAGGCGCGATGCGCACAAACGGCCGCGCCAGTAGCGCTGAGCCAGAAATTGACCAGCCGGCGCGCAAAATAAAAAACAGCAGACTCAAAATAGCGAGCGTCATGTGAGAATGTTTGACCATCAAATAACCGGACATACGGCAGCTTCCTGGTAAATACCTGATTTGCGGCAGATATATTGAGTAAAGGATCGGCCTGGTGTCCACGACTGCGGATACCAGCCTTTTCCGTGAATATTGCAAAGCGCATTTTACCTTGGATAAGCGCAATTTCCGGTATAGTTGCAAGGCTGGGCTGTTCGTATTCTATCCCGTCAGACCAGCGTGACCGGACAGGGTAGCAGGTGTTCAACATGGAAGTAGAGCTGGGCTGGAACGTTTTTCTCATTCTGTTTTTTGTGGCCATGCTGGCCGGTTTTGTAGACGCACTGGCTGGTGGCGGCGGGCTTATTGTCATTCCGGTCATGATGCTTATGGGTTTTCCTGTGCTCAATGTGCTGGCAACCAATAAACTGCAGGGTAGTGTGGGTACCCTTGCGTCCTCTCTGACCATGATGCGTCGCGGCGTCATTCAGTTTCGTGAACTGCGCGTGCCGGCCCTCATGTCTTTTGTGGGGGCGTGTCTGGGCACGGTGCTGATCCAGATGATCGACCCGAGTGTGCTCGATTTTCTGATTCCTCTTGTCCTGCTGGCCATCGGGCTGTATTTTCTGCTGACACCCTCGGCGGGGCAGACCGAAAGGGCCGCGCGCATCGGTTCCAAACCTTTTGAGTTAGGTGTGGTGCCGGCCATCGGTTTTTATGACGGTTTTTTCGGACCAGGCGCGGGTTCTTTCTTTTCCCTGGCCAATATTACGCTGCGCGGCATGCATATCGTCAAGGCGTCGGGAGCTGCGCGATTATTCAACTTTGCCAGTAATGTGGCCTCTGTTGCAGTGTTCATTGTGGGCGGCCAGGTGTTGTGGCTGGTTGGCGCCGTCATGATCTGCGGTCAGATTATCGGATCGGTATCGGGCTCGGTGGTGGCGGTCAATCATGGCGCCCGCCTGATTCGACCATTGATCGTAGTGGTCTGTTTTGCCATGGTCATCCGGTTTCTGGTGCAGCGGTTCTGGGGCTGATACAGCAGCAGGCGGGGGCACTGTGATTGTTTTGTCTTATCGGTCAGCGGCCTGTATTTGAACAAAGATGGCAGATTAATGTAATAGAATGGTGATAACCTAAAGCTCAAAGGCCCTGCACGGGCCGGTGTGCAACTCATCTAATCTTAAAGAATTTACGCATGGCAACGAGAAAAAAATCAGCTAATACCCAGCAGTCGTCGCTGCCGCTGCCCGAACCCGGTCACGATTACGATCCGGATGTCCCTTCACGGGAAAATATACTCAGTTTGCTGCGCGGCGCAGACAAACCGCAATCCTTGCAGCAGCTTATCAATCACTTCAATCTGACCCGGCAGGGGGGCGTAGATGGGCTGGAAAAACGCCTGGCAGCCATGCAGCGTGACGGACAGCTGGATAATACGCCACAGGGTTGGCAGATCACGACAAAACCCAAAGACTATGTAATCGGACGTGTTCAGGGACATCGCGATGGTTTTGGCTTTCTGATTCCTGACGATGGTGGCCAGGATCTGTTTCTGTCGCCACGGGAAATGCTCAAGGTACTGCATGGCGACCGGGTCCAGGTCAAGCCCACCGGAGAATATCGCGGCAAGCCCGAAGGCACCATTATCGAGGTGTTGGAACGCAGCACCAACCGGCTGGTAGGCCGTCTGCTGCAGGAGCAGGGTATATACGTGGTGGCGCCTGAAGATCAGCGCATCAAGCACGATATCCTGGTGCCCGCATCGGATGTGGGCGGCGCCCAGCATGGACAGGTGGTCACGGTTGAAATCGTACAGCAGCCTACCCGCCACACCCAGCCGCTCGGGCGTATCATCGAAGTGCTCGGGGAAATTGACGATCCGGGCATGGAAATTGAAATTGCGGTACGCAAGTTTGATGTGCCTGTGGGATTTTCCGAGGCGACACTGGCGCAGGCCGATGCCTTGCCGGAAACCGTGACGCAGCGGGATCTGAATGGCCGGGTTGATTTGCGCGATGTGCCTTTTATAACGATTGACGGTGAAGACGCGCGTGACTTTGATGACGCGGTCTACTGCGAACCGGTCAATATAGGTACAGAACAACGGCGACGCAAGGGATGGCGCCTGTTGGTGGCTATTGCCGATGTGAGCCATTATGTGCGTCCTGAAGACGCCATTGACACCGATGCACTGGCGCGTGGCACCAGCGTTTACTTTCCGCGGCGGGTTATTCCCATGCTGCCCGAGAAGCTGTCCAATGGCTTGTGTTCACTCAATCCGCAGGTAGATCGCCTGGTGCTGGTGTGCGACATGGTGATACCGGCCACTGGCGCCAAGGCAGGCACGGTCGCTGCCTATCAGTTCTATAACGCGGTCATCCATTCGCATGAGCGCACGACCTATACCCAGATCTGGACGGCGTTGCAGCAAATTGACGGGCCCACTGCCCGTGCCTTAAAACATGTATTGCCGCATATCCAGGATCTGTATACGCTTTATCAACTGCTGGACGGCACTCGCAAGCAGCGCGGCGCGATGGATTTTGACACCATCGAAACCAAGATCATCAGCAATGAGCTGGGCAAGATCGAACAGATTGTCCCGCATGTGCGCAACGATGCCCACAAGCTTATTGAAGAATGCATGCTGGCCGCCAATACCTGCGCGGCCGAATTCGTCAAGGCCAATAAGCGCCTGAGTCTGTATCGTGTGCATGAAGGGCCTACACCGGAAAAACTGAAAAACCTGCGCGAGTATTTGCGTACACTGGGCCTGTCACTGGCTGGGGGCGATGAACCCAGCGGCAAGGATTACGCCGCGTTGCTCGATGCGGCGCGGGCTCGTCCCGATTTTCAAATCATCCAGACGATGGCGCTGCGCTCCATGCAGCAGGCGATCTACAGCCCCGATGATGCCGGGCACTTCGGCCTGGCTTATCCCAGCTATACGCATTTTACGTCGCCGATCCGCCGCTATCCGGATTTACTGACCCATCGTGTCATCAAGGCTATTCTGGCCAAACGCGCCTATGTTCCGGAAACGGCGGGTGTTGCTTGGGTGGAAGGTGAGTCACGTCAGCAGCATGAACATGCCTTGTGGGAGAAGCTGGGGATTGTGCTGTCGGCCTACGAACGCCGGGCCGACGATGCCTCGCGCGACGTTGAAGCCTGGCTCAAATGCTGGTTCGTACGCGAGCATGTGGGTGAAGTATTCAGCGGCAAGGTCACTGGCGTCACCTCCTTTGGCTTGTTCATCACGCTCGATACGCTTTATGTCGAAGGGCTGGTGCACGTGTCAGAGCTGGGGACCGATTACTTCCAGTTCAATGAAAGTCTGAATGAATTGCGCGGCGAACGCACCGGCAAGAAATACCGGCTGACTGACAGTGTGCAGGTACAGGTGACACGCGTAGATCTGGAAGCACGGCGCATTGAGTTTGCACTGGTCAAAGGCATTACCTACGACTCGCTGCGCAAGGAAGCCCAACGCCAGGATACACCGCCGCGACAACCCAAGCGGGCAGCCAAGCCCAAGCCGGCCGGCATCAAAAGCCGCGGGCAGCAGGCCCTTGAGCGTCGGGCCGTGGCAAAAAAAGCCGGTAAAAAGGCTGCACAGCCTGCCGGCAAGAAAGCATCCCGCCGTCGCTGATTAATTACGTTATCAGCGATCCGGCCATCAGGAGCCCGATGTGCATCCGCCTTGGATCAGCGCATCGGGTGGTAAATATATTGAGTTCAGGAACCTATTATGTCTAGCCGTCAGATACTGGCAGGATTTCATGCCGTGACCGCAAGAATGCGTCATGCAGCCGATTCCATCCGGGAAATTTATATAGAAGCTTCGCGCAGCGACAAGCGTATGCAGAGCCTGGTTGATCTGGCCAAACAACACGAAATCAAGGTCATTCCCGTGTCGCCGGACCGGCTCGAAGGCCTGGCCAAAGGCGTGCGTCATCAGGGCGTGGTAGCGGTGGCGGATCCCAAACAGCTGGCAGTCAACGTCGACGATGTGCTCGATGTCATCACCGAGCCGGCGCATTTGCTGATTCTGGACGGTGTGACTGATCCGCATAATCTGGGCGCCTGCCTGCGTACTGCAGATGCCGCCGGCGTGCATGCTGTGATCGCGCCCAAGGATCGCGCGGTCGGGCTCAATGCCACCGTGCAGCGGGTTGCCTGCGGTGCTGCCGATACCGTTCCCTATATTATGGTCACCAATCTGGCCAGAACGATGCGGGCGCTCAAGGACCGGGATATCTGGCTTGTCGGTACCGATGATGAGGCCGCCAGCGATATGCATGCGGTTGATGCCCGGGGCGCCGTGGCCTGGGTTATGGGCGCTGAAGGCGAGGGCCTGCGGCGGCTGACGCGGGAAACCTGCGATCAACTGGTCCGGATCCCGATGCTGGGATCTGTCGAAAGTCTGAATGTAAGCGTTGCCAGTGCGGTCTGTCTGTTTGAAACAGTCCGTCAGAGAAAGTAATTTTTATCAGAGATGCAATATGAAGGAAAAACAGCTGACCACAACTGTGTTGCATGCCGACAGGCGTGATCGTATAGAGCACGGAGCGATCCATAAGCCCATCCATGTGTCGACCGAATACGCCTATGATGATGCGCGTGAACTGGCCGCGGTATTCCAGGGTAAGCCTGGGTACACTTACGCCCGCCAGGGTACGCCGACAACAGCGGCGCTGGAAAACAAGATTACCTTGCTGGAGCAGGGCAAGGGAACTGTCACCTTTGCCACCGGCATGGCTGCGTTAAGCGCCATATTCCTGACGCTGCTGCGCAAGGGCGATCATCTTATTTCGAGCAGTTACATTTTCGGCAATACCAATAGCCTGCTGGGGACGCTGACGCAGTTCGGCATCGATATCACGTTTGTGGATCCTTCCGATGCTGCCAGCGTCAGTGCGGCAATCCGGCCCGAAACCCGCATGGTGTTCGTTGAAACCATTGCTAATCCGGGAACCCAGATTGCCGATCTGGAGAATATCGGTTTGCTGTGTCGCGACCAGAATCTGGTGTACGTCGTAGACAATACGCTGACTTCACCGTATCTGCTCAAGGGCCGCGATGTACATGCGGCGCTGGTCATGAATTCCTTGTCAAAATATATTTGCGGTCATGGCAATGCTCTGGGTGGTTCGGTGACCAATACCGGGCTGTATGACTGGTCGTCCTATGAAAATATTTACGATGATTATAAAAAAGGCAGTCCTGACAGCTGGGGATTGACCCAGATTAAAAAGAAAGGGCTGCGCGATATGGGTGGTACCTTGTCTGCAGAGGCCGCGCACAAAATCGCCGTTGGCGCCGAAACGCTTGCCTTGCGTATGGACCAGGCGTGTGCCAATGCATTTGCGCTGGCCAGGTTTTTGCAATCCCATTCAGGAATTGCGAGCGTGCGTTATCCCGGACTGGCTGAACACCCCCAACACGAGCTGGCCACAAGGCTTTTTGGCGGCCGCTACGGCGCGCTGCTGGGCGTCGAATTGATTGATGGCATTGACTGTTTTGATTTTCTCAATGCGCTGGACGTTGTTATACTGGCAACGCATTTGGGCGATTCCCGGACCCTGTCGCTGCCGGTGGCGCACACTATTTATTATGAAATGGGTGCACAGCGGCGGGCGCAAATGGGCATCGGCGATAACCTGTTGCGAATCTCTGTGGGCATCGAAGATGAAGTTGATCTGATCAATGATTTTGCTCAGGCACTTGATCGCTGCATGGGGAAATAGATAAAGCAAAATCGGTTTCTTATACCGTGCCGGGGTGTATGAAAAAAAACACAATATTTCGTTTTTGATTGAAATTTGTTAAAAAGCTAATAAATATGCGGCTGTTGCCAGGTTTTTTTCTTGACAGCCATTGATTTAGAGGCGATTATATTCCGGATGAATTAACCATCATAATTTACTAACTTGGGGTTGTCTGAATGAACAAAACAGAACTCGTTGAATACATTGCTACCAAAGCAGATATCTCTAAAGCTGCTGCTGGCCGCTCTCTTGATGCCGTTATCGCTGCTGTTAAACAACAGCTGAAAAAAGGCGGTACCGTAACTCTGGTTGGCTTCGGCACTTTTGCCGTTTCTACCCGCGCTGCTCGCACTGGCCGTAACCCACGCACAGGTGAAGCCATCAAAATCAAGAAAGCTAAAGTGCCTAAGTTCCGTCCAGGTAAAGCACTGAAAGACGCTGTCAACTAATTCATCGTTGAGAGCGGGTCGCCGCTGCATAAGGCAGCAGGTTGACTCAAAAATAAACAAAAAGCCGGTTGCTTGAAAAAGCAGTCGGCTTTTTGTTTGCTCGTTGCTATGCCTTGATGTTATTGAGGTTTTTGATGTTGTTTGAAATGGTGTTTTGTTTAATGGGTTGGGGCGAGCCGTACCCTTGTTGTAAACGCTACTCGTCGGAAAACGATGATTTGCAAAGAAAAGCCTTTATTATTTTTACCAGACTCAAGTACTATTTTGGCTGGTGTTAAGTTATTGCATTGCCACGGGTCGATCATGTGTCGATAGCCGAAATCTATAAATACCTAAATGGGGAATATTATGGCTGCAGGAAGCCTATTGGCGTTACTGGACGATATTGCAAGTGTGCTGGATGATGTGGCGTTGATGAGCAAGACCGCCGTCAAGGGATCTGCCGCGACATTTGACGATGTCGCCGTGCTGGGCAAGACCGCCATGAAAAAAACCTCGGGCGTGCTGGGCGATGATCTGGCGCTGAATGCGCAGCAGGTCACGGGCGTCAATCCCGATCGCGAACTGCCGGTTGTCTGGGCTGTGGCTAAAGGGTCGCTGCTCAATAAAGTGATTCTGGTGCCGGCCGCCTTGCTGATCAGTTATTTTATTCCGTGGCTGATTCTGCCGCTGCTGATGCTCGGTGGCGCATTCCTGTCATTCGAAGGGGCGGAGAAGGTTATTCATACTTTCTTTCACAAAGGCCAGGAAAAGCAGACAGGGCAGGCCGTGCCGCTGGATGAAAAAACGAAAATCGGCGGAGCCATTCGTACCGACTTCATTCTGTCTGCCGAAATTATCGTCATTTCGCTGGGCGTGGTGTCAAGCGAACCCATCATGACCCAGGTGATTGTTCTGAGCGTGATTGCGCTACTGATTACTGTCTTTGTCTATGGGCTGGTCGCCGGCATCGTCAAGCTGGACGATCTTGGGCTGTATCTGTCCGGTCTGCAAAGCAGTATCGCCCAAAAAATCGGGCAGGGCATTCTCTGGCTTGCTCCCTATTTGATGAAATTGCTGTCCATTGTCGGAACCATTGCTATGTTCCTGGTTGGCGGCAGCATTATTTTACATGGTATCCCCGGCGCCGAGCATTGGCTCGAATCGATCCTGCCGGGACATGGCGCCGGCATGCTGAGCGCTATCCTTACTTTACTGGTGCATTTCGTGATTGGGCTGATCGTGGGCCTGGTGATTGTTGCGGTAGTGTCACTTTTTCACAAAAAAGAACATGCGGCGTAAAAAATGCTTGCATTGTCCTTCGGACCTCCTTATAATTTAATGCTTAGTTGATCGACGGGTGCTTAGCTCAGTTGGTAGAGCGGCGCCCTTACAAGGCGTAGGTCACAGGTTCGACCCCTGTAGCACCCACCAATCCGAAGGTCAATTACCAATACGAATTAAGGGTTTGCGAGTTTATCGTAAGCCCTTTTTTGTTTTGTGGCGTTGCTACATGTAGTAGTCGTTGTGCCGCCGCTACTACCAGTAGGCATGTGGAGTGTTCTGTGTGTTTTAGGAGAACAGCTTGGCCTACTATTACCACTGCAACAGGCGCTGCTCAGCACCGATACCCATCGCGTGTGCCCAAGCCAATTTGATGAGCTTTTTCAAACTAAGAACACGTCCGCGCCCAGGCTGATAAGACGGTATAGAAACGGCTTGATCAGATGCAAACGGCAACGCGGCGATCATAAATCCAGGTCATGAGTAAAGGCTTTGAGACTTTCACATCTTCTTGAGAAGGAGTGCTCTGATGGTTTTTTCGCTTAATTTATTAACTCTTTTGCGCGCAGCAGGGCAAGTTGCCCTGCGTTTCTGATCATCTGTTTCGCCTGCCCGGTCTTGCATCGGCCTTGCCGTCAATCCCAGGCTGGGTGCAGGATCAACTGCCTCAGACCTGGTCGAACCAGCTTTTGAGCAGTTGTACCGATTCGGCGTCACCGCTTTGAGTATCGGGTCCCTGAATATCCATGACAGCATTCTGATCTACTGCGAACGATTGGTTGGCAATTTCCTCGGCGCGGACCATAAACGCGTCACGGGCAGTGCCGGCTTTGGCGACAGCATCAAGGAAGGTGCTGAGCGATTCGCGGCCATGTTCATTCAACTTGTACATAGGTCAATCCTTCTGATAGGTGCAATAAGGTATATGCAGTCTAACATTAACCGGGATTGGATTAATCTGGTGTTACGTTCTTTTGCAGGACGGTCAGTAGCGAGGTGGCAACGTTCTTCAGATCGCGATTCAGTGGTGTTACTTGCAGTTCGAAGCAGCCGGCCTTGCGCAGATGCCGGCGCAACTGTTGCAAAAATTCGATATCAAAGATATAGGCACTGGAGCCCGGGCTGTACTGTACGGCGCAATCGTCAGGATTGACATAGCAGTTGCCGGTGGAGTCGATATGCGAGGCCTGATTGCTATCCACAATGATTTTGACAGCGTTGCTGGCAGTGGATACGGAAGATAGTGGGGATGGGGCAGAAATACTCATTGAGCGCTCCTGTTTAGCTGGTTTGACCGAATGTCGGGGCAGCAAGTTGGACTAAATTCCCCATGCAGGCTTTCGTTGGAAGGCTGCAATAAAATTATATTATTGCAAGCTGTATCCGGCTGTCAACCCATCAGGCTGTAATCGCCCAAATTAATAGCGTACAAATGCAGGGATGATAAAGGCTTACTGACAGGCTAAGATAGAGCCTGTTGGGTTCGCTGGACCTGAACATATTCGGGTCCACTTCGGATCCACTGTGGTGCCAGGCCGCAAGTCCTGGTCATTTTTTCTTTTTTGCGTTGTTGTGCTTCATGAAATTTATCCATACCTCCGACTGGCATCTGGGTCGTTCACTATGCAACCATCCGTTGCTGGATGATCAGGCCAATGTTCTGCAGCAAATTGCAGACTATGCCCAGCAGCATCAGGCAGATGCGCTGGTGATTGCCGGCGACGTATACGATCGTGCCGTTCCGCCAGCCGGCGCGGTTCGACTGCTGAACGATTTTCTGAACCGCATGCACGGCCTGAATATTCCAGTTGTGATTATTCCAGGTAATCACGACAGCGCGGACCGACTGGGCTTTGCCGCGACCCCATTGAACGCCTCGGGTGTGCACATCATTGCCGATTACGAGCAGATGCTGCAGCCGGTTGTGGTCCAGACGCAAGCGGGGCCGTTGTACTTTCATGGCATTCCCTATACCGATCCGATACAGGTGCGGGTGTACGCGCAGGAGCCCATTGACAGCTATGAGCAGGCGCACCGGTATCTGATTGAGCGAATTGCCCAAAACAAACCGGTCCAGGGCGTTCATGTCCTGATCTGCCACTGCTTTCTGGCCGGCAGCCAGGAAAGCGAATCCGAGCGCCCGCTGGCTGTCGGCGGTGCCGACCAGGTTCCTGCGGCACTGTTTGAGGATTTTGCCTACGTGGCGCTGGGACACCTTCACGGGCCTCAGGCCTTTCGACAGGGGCGTATACGTTACAGCGGCTCGCCGCTCAAATATAGTTTTTCCGAAGAAAAGCACCATAAAGGTGTGCTGCTGGTTGACATCAATCAGGATGGCGTTGCGGCGGCGACGGCGTTGCCGCTGCGTCCGCTACATGATGTGCGCAGTATCGAAGGCAAGCTGGACGACCTTGTTCGCGCAGCACAGACCGACGCGCATTGCGATGATTATTTGCTTGCCAGGCTCACTGATGATCACGCGATTCTTGATCCCATGGGAAAACTGCGGGCGGTCTATCCGAATTTGCTGCAAATGGAAAAACCCCAGCTATACCAGGACGAGACGCAGCCGCTGATGTCAGCCGCCAAGTTACGTCGCGATGAGTTTTCCCTCTTCAGTGATTTTTTTGAACAGGTCAGTGGACAGCCCATGACACAGGCGCAAAGCGCAGCCATGCAGGATGTGGTCGATAACGTATTGAAAAGGGAAGTATAAATGGTTCCCTTATATTTGCATCTGCAGGCCTTCGGGCCATTTGCCGGCGAGCAGAAGCTCGATTTCTCGCAACTGGGGGCTAATCCGCTGTTTCTGATCAACGGACCAACCGGGGCTGGCAAAAGCACCTTGCTCGATGCCATCTGTTTTGCCCTGTACGGCGAAACCACAGGTGGTGAGAAAGATCCGCGTTCGCTGCGCTCGGACCTGGCCGATCCGGCGACGGTGGCGCGCGTGGTGTTCGGCTTCCGGCTTGGGGGCAGGGTATACGAAATCCAGCGTCAGCCCGCGCAGCGGGTTCCCAAGACCCGTGGCAGCGGTCTGAGGGAGATCGCTACCGAAGGCACCATGCTTGACCTGACTGACGCCACCCCCAAAGTGCTTGTTGCAAAAAAGGCCGGGCAGATTACCGATTATGTAGAAAGCCTCACAGGATTGAAAGCTGAGCAGTTTCGTAAGGTGATGGTATTGCCGCAGGGCAAGTTTCGCGAACTGCTGCTGGAAACCTCGCTCAAGCGCGAAGCCCTGTTTGCGCAGCTGTTCCAGACCGACGTTTTCCGGCAGATTGAATTGCAGTTGCAGGAACGGGCCAAAGATATTCGCACGCGTCGCGAAGCCAACGAGCTGCAGATTGCCGGTTTGCTCGAACAAGCCGATATTGCAGAGGAAAAGCTGCTTGTCGCCGATATTGCCGAACTGGTTTCATCCGAAGCGTTGGCAAGAGCACGTCGTACCGACACGGCTGATCTGCATATGCGCGCCCAGCGCAAGATTGACGAGGCCCGGCGGATACGCACACAGTTTGAACAACGCGATGCGCTGGCCGCGCAGCTGGCGCAACTGGAGCAGCGCCAGGCGGCTGTCTCCGGTCAGGAAGGCGCATTACGCCAGGCCCGTGCCGCGGCTCAGTTGCGGCAATGGCATGATGGCGCAGAGCAAATCAGCCAACGCCTGGCGCAGACTCAGGCGCGCCTGGCAGATGGCCAGTTGCGGCTTGAGGCGCTCACGCAGCAACTGGCACAAGAGAAAGCGGACCAGACAACCCATGCCATTGCCTATGAGCAGACCGCTGCGCTCAATATTGAACGCAGCCGCTTGCAGGCGCTTTTTCCCAAGACGCAGGAGTGGCATCGCCAGCAGCAGCGGCTGGTTACGCTGAATGCAGATCTGGCCCAGGCGCGCCTTGTGCTGGAGTCTCGGACTGCACAACAGCAAGCCGGACTTGAACGTATGGCTGGCATGAAGCAAGAGCACAAGGCATTGCAAGCGATGGTGGCGGCGTTGCCAGAGCAGAGCGTTGTGGTGGCGCACAACAAGGCTTGCCTGAGCGAGCGGCTGGCTTGTGACGCGCTGGCCGGGCGCTTGAAGGCACTGCGTGATGAACAGGCGGCAGCGGCAAACGAGCAAGGCCGCCTGCAGAAGGCCTTGCTGTCGGCCCAGCGCGAACAGGACCGTCTGGAGCTGGCCTGGCACCAGAGTCAAGCCAGTCGGCTGGCCGCCCGCCTCCAGCAAGGGCTGCCATGCCCGGTATGTGGCAGTGTGTCTCACCCAGCGCCGGCGCCTTCCGATGGGCACGAAATCAGCGATCAGACGCTGCGCCAGGCCCGCCAGCAGGTACAGGCAGCAGGGCAATGCCTGGCTACCCACGAGGCCCGGATGACGCAACTGGTCCGTCAATGCGAGGCAGAGCAGATTGAACTGGATCGGCGTTGGCAAGCGCTGGGACAGGATGCGCACTCGGACTTGGCGCAATTGCAACGCAAATTCAAGGAACAGGAATTGCAACTGCAGGCAAGCCAGAACGCGCGCCAAAAGCTGGATGAAGGCATGCGCTTGCTGGCAACGCTGGAACAGGATCAGCAGACGCTGGAACAGACCCTGACAGGGCTTCGCAGCCGTCTTCAGACGTTGAGCGTGACACAGGGCAGCCAGCAGGCGACGTTGAGCATGCTCGAGCAGGAACTGCCAGAGCACGCTCGTTCTGAAGCCCAGTTGCGTGTGCAAATCGACAGGTTAACGCAGCAGATTGAAGATCTGACCCAGGCATGGCGTCAGGCAGAGAACATAGTTCGGCAACGGCAGGACCAGATACTGGGTTTACAGTCTACGATCGCTGCGCTGCAAGCGCAACTGGCGCAGGATAACCAACTTCATACAGCAGCGAAGCAGCAGTACGAGGATGCCCTGCAGCGTAGCGAGTTTGCCGATACTGCGAATTGGCAGGCCGCGCAACGGGATGAGGCGCAATGCGCGGCACTGCAAAGCGCGATAGACGGCTATTACGAAGCACTGCATCAGACTCGCGGGCGGTACGCCGAGCTGGGTAAGGCGCTCGACGGCCTGATTCAACCTGATCTTGAGCAATATGCGCGCGAGGAGCAGGAGGCCGCTACGGTTGCACAGCAAGCTGAACAGGCCTGGCAGCAGGTTCGTGATCGCCTGTTGGCTCTCACCACGTTGCAGGAGCGGCTCGTAAAAATCAGAACAAGCAGTGCGGCGCTGGATGAAGAATATGCGGTGTACGGCACACTCAGCGATGTTGCTTCGGGACGCCAGGGTAGCAAAGTCAGCCTGCAGCGTTTTGTGCTGAGCGTACTGCTGGATGATGTGCTGATCGGCGCATCGCTGCGTCTTCGTAAAATGAGTCGCGGGCGCTATCAGCTTATTCGCCGTGAACAGGCCGGCCGGGGCGCCTCGGGTCTGGATCTGGATGTCATGGATGAGTACACCGGGCAGCAGCGCGCCGTTGCAACGCTGTCTGGCGGTGAGTCTTTCATGGCGGCCCTGGCTCTGGCCCTGGGCTTGTCTGATGTCGTGCAGGCCTATGCCGGCGGTATTCGCCTTGATACCCTGTTCATTGACGAGGGTTTCGGTAGCCTGGATGCCGAGTCGCTGGAGCTGGCCATACGAACGCTCATCGATCTGCAGGCAGGAGGCAGAACCATTGGCATTATCTCCCACGTTAGTGAGCTTAAAGAACAGATGTCCTTGCGGGTGGATGTGATTCCACATGTGTCGGGCAGCCGGATCCGTGTGCAGGCGCCAGGGATTGTGGATACGCAATTGCTGCACAGCACCTGAACGACCGTATCGGGCGAGATGGCACTGAACTTGCTACTGCCTGGTGCGCAGGCAGCATTGCGTCTCTGTTTGCAGGCGGCAAGGGTCTTACCAGGCGTCTTGGGCACCGGGTCATCGACCGCTCACTTGCGCAGGTGCACAAAAAAATTAAAAGCAGCCAGGAGAAATTGGGTAGAATAATGGTCTGGTCTCAATTTAAGTGATTGAAATTTCAGCTTTTTGTCAGAAAATTGTTAGGGCAAACTGTTAACAATTGGTAGAGCGGACCGTTAAACATAGGCAGAATCAATATGCGAATTTTAGTAATTGAAGATGACAATATTCTGGGTTCGGCCCTGCAAGAGTTTCTGCGCGAACAGGGATACGCCGTCGATTGGGTCTCCAACGGCAGCCAGGTCTTTGGCGCAGTGTCAGGCCAGGTGTACCAGTTGCTTATCCTGGACTTGAATTTGCCGGATATGAACGGGCTGGAGGTACTCAAGCAATTGAGGGCGCAAGGCCATCAGGAGCCAACGCTGATTCTGACCGCTCGCGATGATGTTGAAGACCGGGTTGCCGGGCTTGATGCGGGCGCCGATGATTACGTGACCAAGCCATTTGAGCTGTCCGAGCTGGCCGCCCGGGTGCGTACCTTTGCGCGGCGCCAGTCCGGCCAGTCCAGTCCGGTCATAGAAGTGGGGCCGCTGCAGTTTGATACAGTCGGCCGCGAGGTGCGCGCCCATGGCGAGCGGCTGAATCTTTCGGTGCGTGAGTTGTCGGTGCTCGAAATGCTGATGGCCCGCCCCGGTAGAGTGGTAACCAAGCGACAGATTGTCAATTCGCTTTCAGCCTGGGATGCCGACTTCAGCGAAAATGCGGTTGAAGTCTATGTATACCGCCTGCGTAAGCGCCTGGAAGGCACCGGCACGTCGATCCAGACCGTACGCGGATTTGGTTATCTTCTTGAAATCGATGATGCGGCTGCCCCCACGGTCTGAGAAAACATTGAACCTGCCCGGGCGATGCTCTAGAATCTGCGGCAGGACTTCCTTTTCTCTTATTCCATGACCAATCCCAAATATGGCGGTGCCCGACGCAGCAGTTCTTTTCTTCAGAAAGGGTCTCTGTTTCGTCATCTTATCATCAGACTGATCCCGGCGCTGCTGGTCCTAATTATTCTTGATTTCAGTGCAACCCTGTTGATCATGCAGGATGCACTTGACTGGGTAGTCAAGGATATTTTCATTGTTATTATCATTGGGCAGTTGCTGCTGGTTGCCCTATTCGCATGGCTGGTCTTTTATGGGGTGCGCTCGGGGCTGCGTTCGGTCAATATGCTTGCCGGAGAAATTTCCCAGCGCTCCGAAGAGGACCTGCAGCCCATTGAATTGCATAACGTGCCTACCGAGCTGCTGCCTTTGCTGGATCGCCTGAACGACTTGTTGCGCAAGCTGGATGAATCTCTGGTGGCCCAGCGTCGCTTTATCGGTCATGCGGCGCATCAGTTTCGTACCCCGTTGGCCGGTCTGCGACTGGAATCGGAACTGATGCTGGCGCGCACACTGCCTGATGATGTTAGAGAGCGTGCCGAGAGAATTAAAACCATCAGCAATCGTCTTATCCACCTGGGGCAGCAGTTGTTAGTGCTGGCCAGGGCCGATCCGGGCATTCGCCCGCAGGATGTTTTTACAAAAATCAATTTATGCGAATGGGTGCAAAATGCCGGTCTGGAATGGGTGCCCAAAACGCGGCAGCATGGGGTAGACCTTTTTCTGGATGCACCCGACACGGCTGTGTGGATAGATGGTGATGTCCTGCTGCTGGAAGAGTTGCTGGGCAATCTGCTCGACAATGCACTCAAGTACGCCCAGGGGGCAAGTAATATTACGCTGACTGTAGGATCCAACCCGCCCTCGCTCACCATTCGTGATGACGGTTGCGGCATTGATCCCGAAGATGCGGCGCAGATTTTCGATGCTTTTTACCGATCCCCCAAGGCTGATGCCGCAGGAACTGGTCTGGGTCTGACTATCGTGCGTGAAATTACCCGTGCCCACGGCGCTTGGTGGAGTCTGCTGAGTCGGCCGCAAATCCAGGGTACGCAGATTACTGTGATTTTCCCCGGACCGCGTATTGGTACCCGGCTTACCCGTTCAAAGGTTGATAAATAATGCAACAGGATTCAAAGAAATCTCCTGGCGCCGGCATGCTGCTAGGCGCCCTGGGTGTGGTTTATGGAGATATCGGTACCAGCCCGCTGTACACCATCCAGGCCAGCCTGAACGGTGCGGGCGTTGGTGTGGGTCAGGATTCAGTGCTGGGGATCCTGTCCATTCTGTTCTGGCTTGTTATGATCGTGGTCTCGGTCAAGTATGTGATTCTTGTGCTGCGCGCAGATAATAAAGGCGAGGGCGGGGTATTGGCACTCATGGAGCTGGCGATCCGCAACATCAAGCCCCGGTACCGGCCTATCCTGCTGGTGCTCGGCATATTTGGTGCTTGCCTGTTCTACGGTGATAGTGTTATCACGCCGGCCATTTCGGTGCTGTCGGCGCTGGAGGGCATCAGTGTCGTCTCGGATCGGTTCGACCACTGGATTCTGCCGCTGTCGGTCATTATCATGATCGGCCTGTTCATGATCCAGTCTCATGGTACTGGTCTGGTCGGTCGTCTGTTCGGGCCGATCATGTTTGTCTGGTTTCTTGCGCTGGGATTGCTGGGTATCTGGAATATTTTCGACAATCCGGTAGTGTTGCTGGCGCTCGAACCTATTTATGCCTGGCGCTTTATCATGAATGACCCGGTGCACAGCTTTCTGTTGCTTGGGTATGTTGTGCTTGCATTGACCGGTGCTGAAGCGCTGTATGCTGATATGGGCCATTTCGGACGGCCGGCCATCAGTCGGGCATGGTTCTGGTTTGTATTGCCCGCCTTGCTGCTTTGTTACTTCGGTCAGGGTGCCATGGTGATCCAGAACCCGGCCGCAGCGAAAAATCCGTTTTTCATGTCCGTGCCGGTCTGGGGACAAATCCCCATGGTCATTCTGGCGACCATGGCAACCATCATTGCCTCTCAGGCAGTCATTTCGGGGGCGTTTTCGGTTACGCGGCAGGCCGTGCAGATCGGTTTGTGGCCCCGCATGGAAATCCTGCATACATCAAGCGAGGAAGAAGGCCAGATTTACATGCCACGTGTCAATGGGCTGCTCTTTGTTGCCGTGGTCGTTCTTGTGCTGGTGTTCCAGAGTTCTGAAAAACTTGCCCATGCCTACGGCTTTGCCGTGACAGGCACAATGTTGATTACGTCGATTTTGGCTTTCAGTGTGATGCCCGGAATGTACAAGGGGTTTCGCCGAACCATCATTTACGTGCTGCTGTGCATTTTTCTCATTATTGATGTGCTGCTGTTTTCGGCCAATGCCATCAAGATCGAAGAGGGCGGCTGGCTGCCATTGCTCATTGCGTTGGCCCTGTTTACTTTGATGATGACCTGGCGCAAGGGACGGGAACGCCTGGACCGGATTGATATTGACGAGGCGCAGCAGCTCAAGCCGTTTCTGAATATGCTCTTGCACGATACCGTACCCCGCGTTCCTGGCACCGCGGTATTCATGCATTCGAATCCGCAGCGTGTGCCGTCAGCCCTGTTGCATAACCTGAAGCACAACAAGGTGTTGCACGAGCAATTGGTCTTTTTGTCGGTGAAAAGCGCCGATGTGCCTTTTATCTCGCAGGAAGACCGGTTTGTGATTTCCGAGGTTGATGCCAACGCATGGCAGGTCACGGCGACCTATGGGTTCAAGCAGGAGCCTAATGTACCCGAAGTACTCGAGCAGGTTCACGCTGCGCATCCGCAGATTGATTTGTCGCCGATGGTGGTGTCCTACTTTATGTCGCGTCAGACCATCATGGTGTCAAACCGTGCGCCATTGATCAAGCGCTACCGCCGCAGGCTGTTTGCCTTCATGTCCCGCAACGCAGCGCGCAGTACGCGTTTTTACAAGATACCTCCCAATCGCGTGATTGAAATGGGAATACAGGTTGAACTGTAGCGGAGTGCGCCCACTTGCGATATATCCGGCTGCTTACGGTAACACCGATAGGCCTTACGCCGTAAGGCTGCACTAAGGTTGCGAGTTAGTCGCTACTCGCCGGGCACCCATGAGCGGCAGGACAGCAACGATGTAGTATGACGTAGCGGGGCAGTAATGGGTGTAGCATTGCTTCTGGCGACATCGCCATGCAAGGGAGTGGGGCATGTAGCTTAAGCCTGCGTGGCAGCGGCCCTTGCTGTATTTGTGCAGCGCTTATATTGGCAGTCGCTAATGATCCTGATGTTTCGGACAATCGCGCAGATAAGACAAAACCGCCGGCAAAGCCGGCGTTTTTTTGTTCATAGCAGGTGGCGCGATAATTTATTTGCGACCAGCCGTGGTTTCAATACGCATACGCAGTGCATTCAGCTTAATGAATCCTCCGGCGTCTGCCTGGTTGTACGCGCCACCGTCATCGTCAAAGGTGGCAATGGTTTTGTCAAACAGGGTGTCTTTCGAATCACGGGCGACTGTGTAGACATTGCCTTTGTACAGTTTCAGGCGTACCCAGCCGTTGACGAACTGTTGGGAGTGATCAATCAGCACCTGCAGCGCCTTACGCTCCGGAGACCACCAGTATCCGTTATAGACCAGGGCTGCATAGCGAGGCATCAGATCGTCTTTCAGGTGCGCAACTTCGCGATCAAGGGTAATCGATTCGATAGCGCGATGTCCGCGCAGCATGATGGTGCCACCCGGTGTTTCGTAGCAGCCGCGGGATTTCATCCCGACGTAGCGGTTTTCGACCAGGTCAAGACGGCCGATACCGTGCTTGCCACCCAGTTCGTTCAGTTTGGTCAGCACTTGGGCCGGCGTGAGTTTTTCACCATTGATGCCGATGATGTCGCCACGTTCGTATTCCAGATCGACATATTCCGGCGTATCCGGAGCCTGTTCGGGAGACACTGTCCAGCGCCACATGCTTTCTTCGGCTTCGGCCTTGGGATCTTCCAGGTGACGGCCTTCGAAGCTGATATGCAGCAGATTGGCGTCCATGGAATAGGGGGCGCCCCCATTCTTGTGCTTCATGTCAATTTCGATGCCTGCTTTTTCAGCATAGGACAGCAGTTTTTCACGCGACAGCAAATCCCACTCGCGCCATGGCGCAATAACCTTGATAGACGGATTCAGAGCGTAATAGCCCAGTTCGAAACGAACCTGGTCGTTGCCTTTGCCGGTTGCGCCATGTGATACGGAATCGGCGCCGACCTGACTGGCAATTTCAATCTGACGTTTGGCGATCAACGGGCGGGCAATAGAGGTGCCCAGCAGGTACTCGCCTTCGTATACTGCATTGGCGCGAAACATGGGGAAAACGAAATCACGCACGAATTCTTCGCGTAAATCATCAATGAAAATGTTCTCGGGCTTGATACCGAATTTTTCAGCCTTGCGGCGTGCCGGCTCGAGCTCCTCGCCCTGTCCGATATCGGCGGTAAATGTAATGACTTCACACTGATAGGTGTCTTGCAGCCACTTCAGAATGACTGAGGTATCAAGACCGCCGGAGTAGGCGAGAACAACTTTTTTGACTTCGCTCATTAGGAACTCGTATATTTAGCAGGTTGTTAGAAATAGCGGGGTTGTCGGGCTGAAGCTGCCGCCGGATGTCCGGCAGCGCGCGACGTTGCATCAGGGGTTGGTGGCTGATATGACCATGAAACTGTTGCAGCAACGCGTGTTCAGATGCGACGCATAGACGGTATTTTAACGCGTTTCATGATTGCTGACAGTCTTACGCTTGTACGTCGGGCAATCGTCCGAGCAGCAGGAACTCCATCAAGGCCTTCTGCGCATGCAGACGATTTTCCGCTTCGTCCCAGACCACGCTTTGCGGACCGTCAATCACCTCACCGGTAACTTCTTCGCCACGGTGTGCAGGCAGGCAATGCATGAACAACGCGTCTGCTTGCGCAGCCTGCATGACCTGGCTGTTGACCTGCCAGTTTTTGAACGCGCGTTTGCGTTTTTCGTTTTCTTCTTCGTAACCCATGCTGGTCCACACATCGGTGGTCACCAGACTGGCGCCGCGGCATGCTTCGGCCGGGTCGTCAAACTGCTCCAGCACATCGCTGGATACCCCGGCAATCCGGTCTTGTTCAAGGCGGTAACCCTTTGGGGCCGAGACATGCATCTTGAATCCCAGCAATTGGGCGGCCTGAATCCAGGTATAAGCCATATTGTTAGCATCACCAATCCAGGCAACGGTTTTGCCCTTGATGGCGCCGCGATGCTCCATATAAGTCAGGATATCGGCAAGGATCTGGCAGGGATGAAATTCGTTGGTCAATCCGTTGATGACCGGTACCCGCGAGTGGGCGGCAAAGCGTTCGATACGCGTCTGCTCAAAGGTGCGGATCATGATGATGTCGACCATCCGGGAAATCACGCGCGCAGTATCTTCTATTGGTTCGGCTCGGCCCAGTTGTGAGTCGGTGGTGGTCAGGTGAATCACCGAGCCGCCCATTTGGTACATGCCGGCCTCAAATGAGACACGGGTGCGGGTGCTGGCTTTTTCAAAAACCATGGCCAGCGTGCGGTCATGTAGCGGCATGTGCGGCTCGTATCGCTTGAATTTGCTTTTGATGATCAACGCGCGGTTGAGCACGTAGAGAAGTTCGTCAGAAGTAAAGTCTTTGATCTGTAGGAAATGCCGCATCGGGCCGGTCGATTGCAAGGTTGTCATGGCAGGATGATTCAGTCGCTAACGTAAACAAATAAACAGGTAAACAGTACTAAATAGAAAAACAGTACGAAACTGGGAAAAAACGGCTCCCGACAGCACTCCGCGGGGAGGCGCCAGGCGCTTGTCTTGAGAGGGAATGGGCGTTTTCCGGCAACCGGGATATATCTGTTGTTTCTTTCATATAACCCGGCAAATTGCCGGTGCCGCCAGACGCTATCATATACAATTCTGTCTTTAGTATATCTTTGTTCTCTGACGGTTTTTATCGCAAGAGACTTTTTCTTGAAGATAATTGAAGTGCAACAATTAATTATCCACGGAGTGACCGAAGAAGGCCAGCGCTTTCGCCCGAGCGACTGGGCGGAAAGGCTCGCCGGCGTAATGTCGCATTTTCGTCCTGGCGGCAATGTGGGCCCGGGCAATCACATCACGTATTCGCCCTATGTTGTGCCCAATATCATCGATGGCGTCAAATGTGTGATTGTCGACTTTCGCCTGCGCGAACTCGAACCCCTGGCCTGGAAATTTGTTGCAGATTTTGCCAAAGATAACAAGCTCAAAACGTCCGAACGGACACGCTGAATTTCTTTCGGCCTTTCCTTTTTACGCCAGGCCTCTTGCTCCGCGCTTTTCCGACCTGTTCTTGTTATTTTGATCTGCTCATGTCTTTCATGGGTGTGGATGCGTACGTGTAGCCTGCCTGCGGTGGGATGTGGTTACCGGCCTGGTGCCCAGTCATGCACAAGCAACTATCGGCAGGCATGAATAAGCTATCGCAGCGGCTGCTGGGCAGAAAGCGCGACTCAATTTAATAGGGAAGGGATTGCCTGGAGGGGGCGTGGGCGTACATCGGTATATCGGCAAAAGCCGACAAAGCATAAAGCGCGGCTTAAAGCCACGCTTTATGATTACCATTGACGCAAACCGTGAAGCTTGCCGGTATTTTGAAGCGATGCGGTTTGGTGCGCGCTATCGCTTATCCTGCCCCGGCAAGGTACTGCCAGAGATACAGATCAGGCGCTGATTGCGCGGATTGCAGCAGACAGGCGGCTTTTGTGACGGGCAGCTTTGTTTTTATGGATGATTTTTTTGTCGGCTACGCGATCAATAACACTGGTTGCCTTGGCAAACACTTCGTTTGCGGCAGTCTGGTCGCCGGCATCAATTGCCTGACGTACGCGTTTGACAGACGTGCGCAGCAGTGAGCGCAGGCTGGAGTTGTGTTTGTTACGAGCAACGGATTGACGTGCACGTTTGCGTGCTTGTGCAGTATTGGCCATGGTAGTTCTTTAATTAAGTTAATTCAGCAAAGTCTGGTAGTTTAGCATATTCGTCGTGTTATGCAAGAAATCTGTGCAAAAACACCGGTTTACGCCGAATTTTTACAGATTTGTGCGCTCAGGACAACAGCTATCTCGCACTGGCCGCCCCGTGATCCCACGTTCAGTTGTGGATACGGGCACGGCCGCTGCTAGCGGCGGCGCGTAAAATCAGCCGGTCGGAACCCGGTCAGGAACAGCGCAGCAAAGTAGACCAGCCCGCAGGAAACCAGCAGGGTGATCAATGTCAGCAGGCGCGACAGGATAAAGGTTACATGTGCAGGCAACAGCTGCGCCAGTGCATCATTGATCCAGGCGTTGATGGTGCCCGGCGTCAGGACAGTCCAGCTCATATATTGCTGTAGAAACAGAATCCATAAGGCCAGTGCGAGCACGGCGGGCGCAAGTCTTGCAAAAAATATCAGCCACCCGGCGCGAGGCTGGTAAATGTTCTTGCGGCGCAGTCCTACCAGCAGACACAGTGCGTTTACGGTTGCGCCCAGGCCGATGGACAGAGCAAGGCCGGCATGGTGAATGAACGGGACAAAAATCAGATTCATGATTTGGGTAAAAATAAGTACGCCAATGGCGATTTTTACCGGTGTCCGAATGTCCTGTTTGGCGTAGAAACCAGGCGCCAGGATTTTGACGGCCAGAATACCGATCAGCCCGACTGCGTACGCCATGACCGACAGGCGGGTTTGCTGTACGTCAGCGGCGTTGAAGGCCCCATAATTGAACAGGGTGGCAACCAGGGCGTCCGATGCCAGCGCCAGCCCCAGGGCAGCGGGCAACCCAAGCAGCAGCACCAGTTTCAGGCCCCAGTCCAGCAGATGACTATAGGCCTGCGTATCCTGTTTGCTGTGTGCCGCCGACAAACTGGGCAACAGCACTGTTCCCAGCGCAACCCCTAACAAGGCTGTGGGAAACTCCATCAGCCGGTCGGCGAAGGACAGCCAGGTGACGCTGCCGGCGGGCAGCCAGGTCGCAATGTTGGTGTTGATCAGAATGGAAATCTGGGCGACCGACACACCCAGTGTGGCCGGGCCCATCTGGCGGATGATTCTGCGCACCAGCGGATCGGCCCAGGCTTTTTTGACATTCAATGAAAACCGGGGGGTCAGGCCCAGCCTCGCCAGGGCCACCCATTGCATGATTAACTGGGCCACACCGCCAAGCATGACGCCGACAGCCAGAGCGTAAACGGGTGTGGCAAACAGATCCGTAAACAGTACGCAGGCCAGAATCATCGATAGATTCAGCAGGATAGGCGTGAACGCCGGGATGGCAAACCGGCTCCAGGTGTTGAGTACGGCAGAGGCAAAGGCGACCAGCGACATGCAAAGGATGTACGGGAACATCACTCGTGTCATCCATACAGCCGATTCAAACGCGGTATCCGTGGAGGCGTGAGACATCCCCGTAGCCATCGCGGTAACCACCCATGGTGCAGCGATAATGCCCAGGACGGTGATCAGCATCAGCGCATAAAGCAGTACGATAAAGACATGATCCAGCAGCACCTTGACCTTGTCCTGGTCGTGCCGGTTGCGTGCTTCGCCAAGAATCGGCACGAACGCCTGGGAGAAAGCGCCTTCCGCGAACAGGCGGCGCAGCAGGTTGGGGATCCGGAATGCAACCCAGAACGCGTCGGTCAGCGGGCTCGCGCCGAAAGTTCGGGCCACCAGGATATCGCGGGCCAGGCCCGAAATGCGCGATAGCAGGGTGAGGCCGCTGATGGTGGCGGCAGACCGTAAAAGGCTCATGGATTTATCAGAAAAAAACAAGGCACGTGAATATTACGCCTTTGGCGAACTCACGTGCCTGTGATCGGGATGACAGTAAAAATTATTTTGGCGCAAGCCGGATGGCACCGTCAAGCCGGATGGTCTCGCCGTTGATCATCTCGTTGGTAATGATGCTATAGACCAGTTTGGCGTAATCTTGTGGTGTTCCCAGACGTGACGGAAAGGGGATGTTGGCCGCCAGCGAGTCCTGTACTTCCTGGGGCATGCCGAAAATCATGGGCGTGCCGAAAATGCCGGGAGCGATAGTGTTGCAGCGGATGCCGGAGCGGGCCAGATCACGGGCAACGGGTAAAGTCATGCCGACGACACCGGCTTTTGATGCTGAATAGGCCGCCTGGCCAATCTGCCCTTCGTAGGCGGCTACCGATGCCGTGTTGATGATGACGCCGCGTTCCCCTGTGGGTTCCGGTTCGTTGTTGCTCATGGCGCTTGCGGCCAGACGCAACATATTGAATGAACCGATCAGGTTTACAGCGATCACTTTCTGGAAAAGATCAAGGGGGTGTGCGCCTGTTTTGCCAACGGTACGTGACGCAGGTGCGATACCGGCGCAATTGACCAGGCCCACCAGCGTTCCGGCAGCGGTGGCTGCGTTCACAACGGCGCTGCCGTCTTCTTCACGGGTCACGTCGCAGTGTACGTATTGTTGGTTCAGCTCGCTGGCAAGCTGCTGGCCCGGCTCGTCCTGAACATCGGCAATAATCACCCGCGCACCCTGTTCGACCAGCATTCTGGCCGTGCCGGCGCCCAGGCCCGATGCGCCACCTGTAACGATAAAAACTTTATCCCTGATTTCCACTTTACTTTCCTCGCGAGATTAGGATTGACTCAACGCTTGTTCGATACGGCGGGTAATTTCTTCTACCTTGCCGACACCTGAAATATGGACATATTGCGGAGCCTTGGGGTCATTCTGTGCAGCCCAGTCGGAGTAGTACTTGACCAGGGGGCGGGTCTGGTTGCGATAGACTTCCAGACGTTTTCTGACGGTTTCTTCCTGATCGTCATCGCGCTGCACCAGTGTTTCGCCGGTCAGGTCGTCCTTGCCTTGCACTTTAGGTGGATTGAAACGCAGATGATAGGTGCGGCCGCTGGCGGGGTGTACACGACGCCCGCTCATGCGCTCGATGATGTCCTCTTCTGGAACATCGATTTCAATGACGTAGTCCAGGCCGATATCGGCATTTTTCAATGCGTCGGCTTGTGGAATTGTGCGGGGAAAACCATCAAACAGGTAACCCTTTTTGCAGTCATCTTCAAGCAGGCGGTCCTTGACCAGCCGGATGATAATGTCGTCGGACACCAGTCCGCCATTATCCATTACTTGTTTCGCTTCGAGGCCGACAGGAGTTTGGGCTTTGACCGCTGCACGCAACATGTCGCCCGTGGAAATTTGCGGAATGCCGTATTTCCGGGTGATAAAAGTTGCCTGAGTGCCTTTGCCTGCGCCTGGTGGCCCTAACAAAATGAGACGCATGGATCCCTCCTGGATGTTGTTATGTGTTACTGACGGAATGCTATTTTATATGATGCATTGCAAAATTAAACCGAGTTGCGGTAAAAACCGCGAACTCGATCAAGATCTTCCTGTGTATCGACGCCTGGCATGGGTGCGCTGGCGGTTACCAGCACATGAATGCGAAAGCCGTGCTCCAGTGCCCGGAGCTGTTCGAGCGACTCGAAAGTCTCCAGCGCCCCCTGACTGAGGGACGGAAAAATTTTCAGGAACCCGCTACGATAAGCGTATAAGCCAATATGATGCAATGCGGGAAAACCTGTAGGAAACGGGGAGGCTTCGGTCCCGGACTCGGCGCTGCCGGCAGCAAAATGGTTGCGTGCCCACGGAATGGGCGCTCGCGAAAAATACAGCGCGTACTGGTCAGACGAGCAAACGACCTTGACAATATTCGGATTGAAAAAGTCCTGCGGGTCTGCTAACGGGTAGGCGCAGGTTGCTATGGCGGCTGCGCTGTGAGCCTGCAGATCTGCGGCTGTCAGATTGATGATGTCCGGCTCGATCATGGGCTCATCGCCCTGAACGTTAACGATGACCTGATCATCCGGCAGCGCCAGCTGGGCAACGACTTCGGCCAGCCTGTCGGTGCCGGACGGGTGGTCGGCGCGCGTGAGCAAGGGGGTATAGCCGTGGTGACGCACGACATCTGCGATTTGCGGGTCATCTGTGGCGATATAAACCTGGCTGGCCGCAGAGCGTGTTGCCTGTTGAGCTGTACGCACGACCATGGGCAGGCCGCCGATATCGGCTAGCATTTTACCGGGCAGGCGGGTAGAGGCGGCGCGCGCCGGCACAACGACAATAAAGCCTGTCATATTAATCTTTGGCGCCGGGCGTGGCGGAGCCGGATTGGCCGGACTCGGCGGTTGTCTTGCTGTTGTTTTGTTTTTGCGCCGGATCTGCAGCAGACTCGCCCGTAAGGCTGCCCTGGAGGTGAGCCGCTGCTGTCGAAGTTTCTTGATTCTGACTGAGCGCACGCGCCTCTTCCTTGAGCATGATAGGGATGCCGTTTCGGATAGGGTAGGCCAGTTGGTCGTACTGACAGATCAGTTCCTGCTCACTCTGGTCATGGCGCAGGGGGCTGTTGCACAGCGGGCAGACGAGGAGCTTGAGAAAATGCGTGTCCATAGTAAGTGTGGTGTAATCGGTTGAATGGATCAGTATACCGGTAATGATTTGAGTTGTTCGGTGATTCGGTCAAAAAAATCTGCATCGGAAAACCGGGGGGCGACTTCCATGCTCCACAGGCGCTCGTCCTGCATGGCCTGGCATTTGGCTGCGTCTTTGGCCGTCATCAGAACCACGTCGGCATCGATGGCCCGAATCTCGGACTCGGAATAGGCGTGATGATCGGGAAAGGCAATGGTTTGCTGTACGGCAATACCGGTATGCGCCAGTGTTCTGAAAAATCGTGGCGGGTGGCCGATGCCAGCAATGGCTGCAATGCGCTGGCCCCCGTGCTCTGTGACCCATTGCGTCGGCGGCATGCTTCTGCCAGAGGACAGGTGCACCATGCGGGTCGGGTGCAATTGCATGGTCACCTGCTGCGGCTTGTGAAGTCGGCCTTGGCCAGGGGTATCAGGCGCCGGCTCAGCAACGGGCTCATCTGCAGGAGTATTGATAACCAGATAATCAACTGATGCCAATCTGGTAGCCGGCTCGCGCAAGGGACCGGCAGGCAACAGGCGGCCATTACCGATGCCGCGGCTGTCCTGCACCGCGATTTCGATATCGCGCCCAAGGGCCAGGTGTTGCAGGCCATCGTCGGCGATGATGACCGTGGTGTCCGGATATTGTTGCAACAGGCAATGCGCAGCCCGCGTCCGGTCCGGGTGTATCGCGACGGGTGCGATGCGTGCAAGCATGGAGGGCTCATCACCCAGGTAGGCGGCGTCTACCTGGGTGCCGTAGCCGTGGCGAGGCTCGCGACCGACGGCAACGCCATAGCCGCGGCTGACCACGCCAGGCTGCCAGCCGCGTTGCCGCAATGCAGCGATCAGGCTCAGAACAAATGGGGTTTTGCCGGTGCCTCCCACAAAAATATTACCTACGACGATGACCGGGACTGGCAGGCGGTCTGGTTTTTTCAGGTCGTACCTGTAGAGTCCGCGCCGGATGGCAACGACCAGTCGCGTGATCCATGACAGCGGCAGGAGCATGTTGGATAGTGTCCCGCCGCTTTGCCATTGGCGCAGCAGGGTGTCGGTCAGGGCAGATTTTTTTTTCAGTACCATGGTCGGGTAATTAGGACTGGCGTTCGGTAAAATCGGAAACGGCCAGTGTACTTGTTTCTTGTGCCGCAAAAGCGCTTCACGCGCCTGCGATGCAACGATGATCGCTCCGACCGGTCACGGTCCAGTATCATTGAAGACGCCGGATATCGTGAACATGATCGCGTCAAATCCGGACGGGACTTTTTTAAGCGGCCGGCGTTTGCACCATGCACGATTGCACAAATCGCCGGTCTTGAAAGGCGCGGGCAAATCATGCAATGCACAAAATCTGCAACGGGTGGCGGCGTCAAAATGGACAAATGTAACTACTCACATTTTCTGTGGATAATTCTGTGAATAAGATGCTGTAATGGCGTATCTACACAAGTGCCGGGCTTGTTTGCTTAATCATTGTGCAATTTAATTGAAATATTTATTGTTGTTTGAATTCAATTGGTTAAGAGATATTTGTGAGAAATCAAATCAGGAAGCCATTGTAATGCGCCGAAAAAAAGCCCAGGCGCTTGATTTTTAAATTTTGTGGACAGTTTGGAATTGGAATTTTGGAAAATCAGGAAAATTACGGCGCCTTGTCAAGCGAAAAAATGTTATCGGTCGCCCAACTGAACCGGCGTGTCAGTCGGCTGCTTGACGAAGGCGTGCCCACGCTATGGGTTACGGGCGAAATTTCCAATTTTGTCCGGGCCTCTTCCGGCCACTGGTATTTCACCCTTAAGGATGATCGCGCGTCGGTGCGTGCCGTCATGTTCCGCGGCAGGACCGCACAGCTTGATTTTGTGCCTGCTTCGGGAGATCGGATCGACGTACGTGCCCGCGTAACGTTGTATGAGCCTCGCGGCGATTACCAGTTGCAGGTGGAGTCGCTGCGTCGGGCGGGGCAGGGCAATTTGTATGAACAATTTCTGGCCATTCGCGCTCGCCTTCAGGAAGAAGGTCTGCTGGATGCGTCTCGCAAACGTCCGTTGCCGGCATTTGCCCGTCGCGTTGGTGTCATTACTTCGCTTGGGGCTGCCGCCTTGCAGGATGTGCTCAGCGCACTCACGCGCCGGGCGCCGCATGTGAGTGTCGTGATCTATCCGACCACGGTACAGGGCAGGGATGCCGCCACCGAAATCATGAGTGCCCTGGCGCAGGCCCAGATGCGCAATGAAGTAGATGTCTTGTTGCTGGTTCGCGGCGGCGGCAGTATGGAGGACCTGTGGAGTTTCAATGATGAAGCGCTGGCCCGACTAATTGCGGCCAGCCGGATTCCTATTGTGTCGGGCGTCGGGCACGAAACAGACTTTACGATCGCCGATTTCGTCGCAGACCTGCGCGCACCAACCCCCACGGCCGCTGCGGAGTTGGTTTGTCGGCCCCGGCAGGACATACTGAAAGATATTGCCGGATTGGCCGGCAGGCTGTCGCGGCATCAACAGCGCATGCTGGAGCATTACAGTTTGCGACTGGATCGCCTGACGGGCCGGCTGGTGTCGCCCGCGCAAAAGGTCCGTGCCGATCGAGTGCGAGTGGTGCACGCAGTCAGGCAGCTTGATGGCGGCTTGCGGACCTGTTTGACTCATAAAAGAAACCGGGTCGCCATGCTGACCCAGGCACTGGAACATACTGCGCCCCAGGTGACGCACGCTCGGAACCGGCTGGCATCCCTGCTGGCACGCCTGGATCGCGCGACAGACCGGGTCATCAGCCAGACGCAGCGCCGGTTTGAACGCACACATACACAATTTGAAACCATCAATCCGCGGGTCGTGCTGGGACGTGGTTATGCCATCGTCTATGATGAAGCAGGGCATGTGCAGCGCGACCCGGGCGCGCTGCATGATGGTCAGACCCTGAAGGTGGAACTGGAGAAAGGTACGCAGCAAGTCAGGGTCATTCCCAATCGCAGCTAGAATTTAAGGTATCATCAGAGAACCTTTTTCACTTTGACAAGGAGATCTACATGGCACACAGCTTACCTCCACTTCCGTATGAAATGGATGCACTTGCTCCCACAATTTCTAAAGAAACGCTCGAATACCACTATGGCAAACATCATAAGGCCTATGTTGACAAGCTGAACGAACTGATCCCTGGTACAGAATTTGAAAATGCCAGCCTGGAAGAGATCGTGAAAAAATCCGATGGCGTGATGTTCAATCAGGCCGCGCAGATCTGGAACCACACGTTCTACTGGAACAGTCTGACACCTGGCGGCAGCGAACCGGCGGGCGCTGTGCTTGAAGGCATCAACAAAAAATGGGGCAGTGTTGACAAGTTCAAGGAAGAGTTCAACAAAGCGGCTGCAGGCAACTTTGGCTCAGGCTGGACCTGGCTGGTGAAAAAAACTGACGGTTCACTCGATATCGTCAATACCAGCAACGCCAAAACACCGCTGACCACAGACGATGTTCCGCTGCTGACCTGTGATGTCTGGGAGCACGCTTACTATATTGACTATCGTAATGCGCGCCCCAAATATCTGGAGTCTTTCTGGAAACTGGCCAACTGGGATTTCGCCAGCAAAAATCTGGGTTGATAAAGCCAGGCAGGGACTTGTCCTTGCATAAAAAAACCGCCAGTGCAGTTCATGCCTGGCGGTTTCTTTTTGGCTGCGGCGCATTAGCGCATGCATTGCTCGACAATCGTCACGATATCTGGTGACGTATCTTGAGCCACTCGCAGGGTCACGCGCGACCCGGCGTTGGAATCAAGTGAACGGGGCGTGACGCTGATTTTCGCTTTGGGATCATCCGGTCCTGGAATGCCGCCAAAATAATAGTCGGCATCTGACTCTGTCAAATGGGCCGCAGGATAGGGGCCTTTCCAGCCGTTGATGATGCAATTGGCCAGTTGTTTGGGCTGAACATCGGAGTTTCGCTCAATGGCCGGTTTTTGATATTCGGGCAGGGTAATGCCTGCGCATCCCGCCAGCAAGCTTATGCAGCTTCCCAGCAGGACGATCCTGATTCCTTTCATATATAACCTTTACTGTGGTGTTGCCGGCACGCCATCTTTTGCAGCGGGCAGGGTGTCCGGTATGACAGCCTTGATATTATCACCGACACGGATGTGATGGCTACGAAACCAGTCCCGGTTCATCTCCAGTGCGTAGCGGGCATCGGCGCCGGAGCAGTGAGGCTCCTCGCTAAGCGGCTGCATTTCATCGAGGGCGACAATGGTGCCGTGCCTGTCCATGAAGGCAATGGACAGGGGAATCAGGGTGTTTTTCATCCAGAAACAGCGGGGCTGATCGTCGGCAAACACAAAAAGCATCCCGTGGTCGTGTGCCAGCGTTTTGCGATGCATCAGTCCTTTGGCGCGCAACGGCTCGGTATCGGCCATTTCAGCTGTGATCTTATTGTTGTTGATTTGCAATGAGATATTTGCGGCGGACGTACCGGGAACAGGCGAGCCGGAAACGGAAACGCGGGCTGCAGCAATCCGTGGGGCCAGCAATAGGCCTGCCAGGATGGTGCAGCCCGCAATAAGCGCTAACCGCAAGAACCTTGATGCGGGCAGGGATATGGACATAGTCTGTAATTATACAGGCTATGCTGCCATTATATTAAGTGCCTGTTGCCCTTTTGGACCTTGTGCAATCTCGAAAGTAACGCGCTGACCTTCTTTGAGCGTTTTGAATCCATTCATCTGGATGGAAGAAAAGTGGGCAAAAAGGTCTTCGCCGCCGCCATCGGGTGTAATGAAACCGAACCCTTTAGCATCGTTAAACCATTTCACGGTCCCGGTCTGTTTGTTACCGCCTTCTTCCGGGACTGATGTTTCTGTTGTTTCTGACATTCTTACAGCCTCTGCTCAAGATTTTACCAACCCATGGCAAATGACCGGTGACGCGCCATCTGCCGAAAAGATACTGAAACAGCTTTGTGGATACTATTTTTCAGTATAAATAAATGATGCGGATTAAAATTATGTGAGTCAATAGTGGAAATTACCGATAATTCTGGGGTTCATAAACAACACCACTTGAAATATCGTATAAAGTATCAATATAAAGACTTTCTTAAGCAGGTTTGGTATGGCTCAGCAGTCAGGCATTGTCACTGAAGCGCAAAAGGCAAAATTGGCGCCCCCACCCATGTATCAGGTGTTACTGCTAAACGACGATTACACCCCGATGGACTTCGTGGTTTCGGTTTTACAAAAGATTTTTTCGAAAACAGAAGAAGAAGCCACGGTGATCATGTTAAAAGTACATCATGATGGCAAGGGAGTGTGTGGCGTCTATACCAGAGATATTGCCGCCACCAAGGTGGCAACGGTTGCGCAGTACGCGCGTTCCCATCAGCACCCTTTGCAGTGCGTGATGGAACCCGTGGATTTGTAATGGTCCTGGCATTTCCAGGGCAGTTGTTTAGACGGAGGAAATTGTGATTTCTCAAGAACTCGAAGTGACACTTCATATGGCATTTGTGGATGCGCGTTCGGCACGCCACGAATTTATTACCGTCGAACACCTGTTGCTGGTACTGCTGGACAATGCGGCCGCCAGAGAGGTGCTGACCGCGTGCGACGCCGATATCGAACAGTTGCGCAGCAAGCTGCGCGCCTTTATTGACGCCAATACGCCTATCGTGGGCGGCTCCGATGAAGTAGATACGCAGCCAACCCTGGGTTTTCAGCGCGTCATCCAGCGGGCCATCATGCATGTTTCCTCCAATGGCAATGCGAAAAGCCCGGCCACCGGCGCCAACGTGCTGGTTGCCATTTTCAGCGAAAAAGACTCCCATGCCGTGTTCTATCTGCAAGAGCAGAACGTGACACGCCTGGATGTGGTCAACTATATTTCCCACGGTATCACCAAGTCTGCTGCGCCATCGCCAGACGAAAGCGCTGCACCGTCCGAACCGCAGGCCGGTGAACCCGAAGAGAACAAATCGCCGCTTGCGCTGTATGCTTCCGATTTGAATGCGCTGGCCAAGGCCGGCAAAATTGATCCGTTGATCGGGCGGGATAGTGAAATTGAGCGTGTGGTGCAAATCCTGTGCCGGCGCCGCAAAAACAACCCCTTGCTGGTTGGTGAGGCCGGCGTGGGTAAAACCGCGATTGCCGAAGGCCTCGCGCTGCGTATCTCTACGGGCAATGTACCTGAAATTCTATCCAAGGCTCGCGTCTACGCACTGGACATGGGGTCATTGCTGGCAGGCACCAAGTACCGGGGCGACTTCGAGCAGCGTCTGAAAGCCGTGCTCAAACAGCTGGCCAGCCAGCCCGATGCGGTATTGTTTATCGACGAAATCCACACGCTGATTGGCGCCGGCTCGGCCTCAGGCGGCACCATGGACGCCTCTAACCTGCTTAAACCGGCATTGTCCTCGGGCGCGCTGCGGTGCATGGGGGCGACCACCTACAAAGAATATCGCGGTATTTTCGAAAAAGATCACGCGCTGTCGCGTCGCTTTCAGAAAATCGACGTCAGCGAGCCCACGGTCGAGCAGACCATCCTTATTCTGCGTGGGCTCAAGTCCAAATTCGAAGAGCACCATCACGTTCGTTACTCGGCGGCGGCCATTACCGCGGCTGCAGAGCTGTCTGCCAAACATATCAACGACCGTCATTTGCCGGACAAAGCCATTGACGTACTGGACGAGAGTGGCGCAGCCCAGCGATTGCTGCCCAAATCACGGCAGAAAAAGGTTATCGGCAAGGCTGATATTGAAAACGTTGTGTCCAAAATGGCGCGGATTCCGCCGCAGTCAGTCAGCACCGACGATCGCAATAAACTGGCCACGCTGGATCGTGATCTGAAAACAGTGGTTTTCGGTCAGGATGCCGCCATTACGGCGCTGGCCTCTGCGATCAAGATGTCGCGCTCCGGCCTGGGCAAACCCGACAAGCCTATCGGTTCGTTTCTGTTTTCCGGTCCCACGGGTGTGGGCAAGACCGAAGTGGCCAAACAACTGGCCTTCATTCTTGGCGTCGAGCTGATTCGCTTCGATATGTCCGAATATATGGAACGCCACGCAGTGTCGCGCTTGATCGGTGCGCCTCCCGGGTATGTCGGTTTCGACCAGGGTGGTCTGCTGACCGAAGCGGTCAACAAGCAGCCGCACAGCGTATTGCTGCTCGATGAGATTGAAAAAGCCCATCCGGATATTTTCAACATCCTGCTGCAGGTGATGGATCACGGTGTGCTCACAGATAACAACGGTCGCAAGTCGGATTTTCGCAACGTCGTCGTCATCATGACTACCAATGCCGGTGCTGAGTTACTCAACCGTCGTTCTATCGGTTTTGCCGATAGCCGCCAGAGCGGCGATGAAATGGCCGAAATCAAACGCATGTTCTCGCCCGAGTTCCGTAATCGGCTGGATGCCATCATTCCGTTTGCTTCGTTGTCCGAAGACATTATCATGCGCGTGGTGGACAAATTCCTGATTGAGCTTGAGCACCAGTTGCAGGCCAAACGGGTAGAGGCGACCTTTACCGATAGTCTGCGTCAGCATCTGGCCAAAAAAGGCTTTGATCCGCTGATGGGCGCGCGCCCCATGCAAAGGCTGATCCAGGACGTGATTCGCCGTGCCCTGGCCGACGAACTGCTGTTTGGCCGTCTGGCAAATGGCGGGTCGGTCTATGTTGATATCGATGACAAGGACGAAGTCACGCTTACTTTCAATGATTCCGATCCGAAGGAAAAAAAGGATTCTGAGGAAGAAGCGCTGGTCTCCTGAGTATGACGGGCAATTACATCGCCTGCCATCATTGCGGGCAATTGCATGAAAGAAGCGCGCTGGTCTCGGGTCAGCGCGCTTCTTGCGTTCGTTGTGGCACAGTGTTGTGGTCACAGGGCGTGCTCAACAGCTCGGGCTGGCTGGCAGTCGTCCTGGCCTCGCTGATCGCTTTTATTATTGCCAGTTTTATGCCGGTGGGCACTATCACGGCAGTCGGGCTCAAAAGCAGCTCAACGTTCCTGGAAGCGGTCGCTGCGACCTGGCGTGCCGGGTATCCCAGTGTTGCCATCATGTGCTTTGCCACCGGTTTTCTGATGCCGTTGCTGGATGCCCTGATTCTGGCCTGGCTCCTGGCATTTTCGCGCAAGGGCCGGCGCGCGCCGGGACTCAATCAGCTGAGCCGCTGGTTGCATCTGGTGCGGCCGTGGGCCATGGTCCCGGTATTCATGCTGGGCGCACTCGTGGCCATCGTGAAGCTGGCCGACATGGCCTCGCTCACGCCAGGAGCCGGCTTGTGGGCTTATGCTGCGCTCACATTTTTGCTTACCGGCCTGAGCAAGCTCAATTCCGAACGGGTATGGCTACTGGCCGAACAGGATGGCGCCGTAAAGAACATGCCGGTGACCATCAACCAGCAGCAGTTGCCCCTGGACTGCGAAATATGTGGCCAGATCACCATGAGCACCGAGCCAGAGGCGCAATGCCAGCGCTGCCATAATCATGTGCATTTTCGCAAACCGGAGCACAAAACCCGTACGCTGGCCATTCTGCTTACCGCGATTATTCTGTACTTTCCGGCCAATCTCTATCCTGTCATGATCAACACCACCGTCCTGGGTGGCACTGCTTCCCATACCATTCTGGGCGGCATTCTGGAATTATGGAATCTGGGATCCTGGGATCTGGCGTTGATCGTATTCATCGCCAGTTTTGTGGTGCCGCTGACAAAAATTGTCATTCTGGGCATTTTGATCGGTCGTTCGGCCCAGGGTCGTCGTGATACGATGATGCGATACACACGCATGTATCAGACCGTAGAGCTGATCGGCCAATGGTCCATGCTGGACGTCTTCGTGGTCATCTTGCTGACGTCACTGGTCAATTTCGGTTCGCTGATGTCGGTCAGGCCCGATATCGGCGCCGCTGCCTTTGGTATGGTTGTGGTCGTTACCATGCTTGCGACCATGAACTTCGACATCCGCAAGGGCTGGGATGAAGTCGATGACGATATCGAACAGCCCGATTATCAGCCCGCAGCCACTGCGCCCACCTTTTCTTAGTGACTTTATTGGCGAACAAACAGGAACGGATCATCGTTTATTCTATAGAATGCATAGTTTACTGAACCAGTTGTCGGCAGGAGCATCATATGTCTGAAAAAGATCTGCCACCATCGGACTCTTCCGAGCGCCCGTCGCAAGGCGGGTCGTCGCCGGCCGATCGCCAAATACCTGCGTCCGGGCAAGCAGCAGGGCCCGGGGCACAAGGCCAGGGCGGCTCGGCTCAGGAACAGGCGCAGGCAGGCACACAGCACGGGTCACCCAATCAGCCTAATCCTGTAATCGCCAAGACGCCCGTTATTACGCAAAAGAAAAATAAAAATATCTCGTGGATCTGGCTGGTGCCACTTATTGCTGCAATCATCGGGTTGTCGCTCTTAGTACGTGGCTACATGCAGCAGGGGCCGATCGCGACCGTGACCTTCAAAACGGCAGAGGGCCTGGAAATTGACAAGACGCAGGTGCGCTACAAGGATGTAGTGGTGGGCACCGTGACCGATATCACCCTGACCGACGACCACAATTCGGTGCTGGTGAAGGTTTCGTTCAAGCAGAGCGCTGAATTTCTGATGCGCGAAGGCGCCCGGTTTTGGGTGGTCAAACCACGTCTGGCCGCCAGTGGCGTGTCCGGGCTTGGCACGCTGGTATCCGGCGCCTATATTGGCGTGGATATCGATGATTCGCATCAGAGCGAGGCGGAATATCGCAATGAATTCGTTGGGCTGGAAAAGCCGCCTGAGCTAATCAGCGGCCGACCTGGCAAACGATTTACCATTACCGCTCCCAGTCTGAACTCTCTTGATTTGGGCTCGCCAGTCCTGTATCGCCGCCTGGAGGTGGGGCAGGTAATCAACTACACGCTCAGCAAGGATGGCAAGGGCGTTGAAGTCCAGATTTTCGTTGATGCGCCCTATGACCGTTTTGTCACCAAGGACAGCCGCTTCTGGAATGCCAGCGGCGTGGACCTGTCCCTGAATGCGGGTGGGCTCAATCTGAAAACCCAATCGTTGGTTTCCGTGCTGGCCGGGGGGATTTCTTTCGGTCAATTGCCGTCCCTCGACGAAAAGGCGCCGCCCGAGCCGGCGCCCGACGGAACCCGATTCGTACTGAATCCGACAGAAGACAAGGCCCTGGCCAGGCCCGATGGGCTTGCCTTTCCAATACGCATGAAGTTCGACAAGTCGGTCAGGGGATTGCAGACAGGCTCAGCGATTGATTTCAAGGGTATTCTTCTGGGCGAAGTCAAGAATATCTCCATGGAATTTGATATTGCCACCAAAGAAACCACGGTGATTGTCGACGGCGTGATCTATGAGAATCGTCTGGGTGCCGCGATACCCGAAGCGCAAAGGCGCGATAAAAATGGCGAGGCGCTTCATGATGTGGCGCTCAAGGAATTTGTCAGCAGCGGCATCCAGGCGCAACTGCGTTTTGCCAATATCTTTACGGGTCAGTTGTATGTGGCCTTGGACTATTTTCCGGAGATGGCCAAAAAGCCGCCCGTTCCCGACGTGAACAAGCAGCCGGTGCAAATTGCCACTGTGCCCGGCAGCTTTGATGAATTGCAGCAACAACTGAATGTCATCGTCGAAAAACTGAAAAACCTGCCGATAGACTCTATCGGTCATTCGCTTGACGAGACCCTGCAAAGCATATCCAAACTGGCTCGTACGCTGGATACCACCATGGTGCCGGCCTTGACCACGACTGTGCAGAAAGCGGGTCGTTCGCTGGATGGTGTCAATAAAACCATGGGCAGCGTGCGTGGCGTGGTGGCCGATGAGAGCCCGGTCATGCTGCAGCTCAATGGCATGATCAAGGAGTTGTCGCGGGCGGCCAAGTCCATTCGCAGCCTGGGCGACTATCTTCAGGCTGAGCCCAGCTCGCTGATCCGAGGCCGTTCGCAAGACAATATCCCGTTCAAGGAAAGTCAATGATGATGCGTAATTTGTCCGCAGCCCTGCGACCATTGGCGCTGGTCGCCGTCACCGCCATGCTTGGCGCCTGCGCTTCCGCACCCACGCTGTATTACACGCTGGCCGCCAGCGATCCGGCCGGTGTGCAAGGCACGGCGCGATACGGCGTCAATATCCATGATGTGACCATTCCCGATGTCGTGGACAAACCGCAATTGATGATTCGCAGTTCAACCGATTCATCGGCCGTGGTCCCGCTCAATGGATCCCGCTGGGCCGGTTCGTTGCAGGATGAAATTCAGAAAACCCTATCGGCGAACCTGGTGAGCCGTCTTGGGGCCATTAATATCCAGGGTATTACCGGCAGTGAACAGAAGTTGCCGGTCTGGTTGATACAGACCACCTTTCATCGCTTTGACATGATTCTGAACAAAGCAGCGGTGATTGACGCTACCTGGCGCATCAACCCGGTGCGCATGGGTGCACAATCATCCCGCGTCTGCCAGACCAGGATCCAGGTTCAGGCCGGCAGCGGCGTCGATGCATTGGTGCATAGCCAGTCGCAGGCGCTCGCCCTGCTGTCCGATGTGATTGCGGGGGCTATTGATGGCCATACCCAGGTAAGGGCGGTTGATGGCGCTCAGATTCAGTCGCTGGGATGTCATTCGGGTTAGAATGCGGCCACTTCCTGCCGTGCCTGTCGGGGCCGAGCTATAGCGCAACCCTAAGGCATCGCAAGATACATTGTTTCTCCAGAGGTTTATCCATGAAATTGAAGACTACCGTTTGTGCCGGCCTGCTTGCCGCAACCATTACGCCATTGGCTTTTGCGGACGTGACCGTGGGCATTACCCTGTCGACTACCGGCCCGGCGGCAGCCATTGGTATTCAGTCGCGCAATGCGATTGACCTGTGGCCCAAAACACTGGGCGGCGAGCCCGCAAAATATATTGTGCTTGACGATGGTACCGACGTCAGCAAAGCAGTACGCAATGCCCGCAAACTGACCTCTGAAGACAAAATTGATATCCTGGTGGGACCCAATACGACTGCAGCTGCGCTGGCGATTCTGGACGTTCTGAAGGAAACGAAAACGCCCATGATCGCCCTGGCTGCATCAGCCGCCATTGTGACACCACCCGATGATCCGGGTCGTTATTGGGCCTTCAAAATGCCACAGAATGACAGCCTGATGGCCCAGGTGCTGGTGGAGGACATGGTCAGGAAAGGCTTCAAAAAAATCGCCTTTATCGGGTATGCTGATTCCTACGGAGAAAACTGGTGGAAGGAGTTTTCCAATCTGGCTGCAGGCAAGATTGATGTAGTTGCCCGCGAGTCGTATCAGCGGACCGACCCGTCGGTAACCGGACAGGTACTCAAGCTGATGGCCGCCAAGCCCGACGCCATTCTGATTGCCGGTTCCGGCACGCCTGCGGTGCTTCCAGGAAAAACGCTCAAACAACGTGGCTATAAAGGGGTGATCTATCAGACTCATGGTATTGGTACGCTGGAGTTTTTACAAGTGGGCGGCAAGGATGTAGAAGGTACCTTGTTCCCTACCGGCCCGGGTGTGGTTGCCAAAGGGCTGCCCGATACCAATCCGGTCAAGAAAGTGGCCAGCGAGTTTACAGAGAAATATGAAGCCAAATTCGGTGCCAATTCGGCCACTCAGTTTGCCGGCGATGCCTGGGGCGCGTATATGGTGCTGGATAATGCGGTGAAGCAGGCGCTGCAGCACAAAGTCCAGCCGGGCACACCGCAGTTTCGCAGTGCCCTGCGCGATGCTATTGAATCGACCCAGGAGCTCATCGTCCCCAATGGCGTGCTGAATATTTCATCCAAGGATCACCAGGGCTTTGATGATCGCGCCCGTGTCATGGGAAAAATCGAGGATGGTCGCTTCCAGTATGCTGCAGAAAAATAATGCAGGGCATGGCTGTGCTGTATGGTGCGACATAAACCGTTGAACGCCTACAGGTAGTGAGATACGGACCGCATCTTTGTGCAAACAGGATGCGGTCCTTTTTCTTGCCTGAGGCTGGAAAGCAAACTGGCATCACAAAGCGCTAATTGCAGGTGTGATGCCAGGTGATAATTGCCGTGGTGCCTGTTGCGATTCCGCCTGCTACGATGGTGACAGCTGCGGCTCTTTATGCTTGTAAGCCAGGCATCCTTTTGTTACTGCGCGGTTGCGCCAGAGATTTTAACGATCTCCTTGTATTTTGCCATTTCACTTTTGACCTTCGCGGCAAACTCCTCGGGAGAGGAAGGTTTGGTATCCGAACCCATGGTCAGCAATTGTTTCTTGACGGCTTCGTCCTGCATTGCTGTGGCAAACGCCTGGTGCAATGTGTTGACCACCGCATCGGGTGTGCCGCCTGTGGCAAAAATACCGAACCATGTGCTGATGTCAAAATCCTTGATGCCGGACGCTTCCATGGTCGGCACATCTTTCATGATGTTTGATGTGGCTTTGGTGGTCAGGGCCAGGGCACGCACCTTGCCGTCATTGACCAGAGGCAGGGCAGAGGCCAGGTTATCAAACATAAACTGGGTCTGGTCCGACAGGAGCGAGAGCTTGGCGGGGCTGGCGCCCTGATAGGGGACGTGTACAGCATCAATGCCGGTACGCTGCTTGAGCAGTTCGCCGGCAAGATGGCCCGCACTGCCATTGCCGCCCGAGGCGTAATTGAGCTTACCGGGATTATTTTTGGCAAATTCAAGCAGTGATGCAACATCCTTGATGTTGTTTTTGTCCGAGAATGCCGTACTGACCACCAGCACATTGGGTACTTCGGATACCAGCAATACGGGTTCGAAATCCTTCACCGGATCGTAATTCAGGCTTTTGTACAGCCACGGGTTGATCGCATGCGTGGCGACCGCACCCATGACGATAGAGTAGCCATCGGGCTTGGCGCGAGCGACCATGCTTGCGCCGATATTGCCGCCTGCGCCCGGTTTGTTTTCCACAATGATGGTTTGTTTCAACGTCTTGCCCGCATGTTCGGCCAGCAGACGCGCCACGCCATCGAGCGGGCCACCGGGAGAATAAGGCACAACAAAGGTAATTGGCTTGCTCGGATACGATTTTTCCTGAGCCATGACCGGTTGCAGCAGGGCGGCACCCATCAGGGTGGCCAGTGCGCTTTTTAACAGCGTTCGTTTTGTCTGATTCATTACTTTTCCTGGTAAATAAAGGGGACCGGCGTCGTATGAGCTAACCGCTCCAGCTGTTTTACGGGTACCGGTTGCCAGCCCCCATGCTCTGGAATGCGATGGGCTTCATACGGTGCCGACCGATGCTGCAGCCGTATCAGTGGCTGCCGGTACTGCCAAAACCGCCTGTGCCGCGTTCGCTTTGTGTAAATTGCTCAACGACATTGAACGACACTTGCATGACGGGTACGACGACCAGTTGCGCGATGCGCTCCATAGGTTTTAAAACAAAAGGCGTCTGGCTGCGGTTCCAAACGGAGACCATCAGCGGGCCCTGATAGTCGGCGTCGATCAGTCCGACCAGATTACCCAGCACGATGCCGCTTTTGTGTCCCAGGCCCGAGCGCGGCAAAATCATGGCTGCATAGCCAGGATCCTGCAAATAGATGGAAATGCCGGTAGGCACCAGCAGCGAGGCGCCGGGCGCCAGAGTTTGCTCCTGGTCGACGCAGGCACGCAAATCCAGTCCGGCCGAACCGGTAGTGGCATAGGTCGGCAACTGGTCGCGCATGCGTTCATCTAAAATTTTGACATCAAGTTTCATGTTTGTTTCTTGGTTTTGACTGAAGTGGGAAATCGTTTGGCGGCATTGCGGATCCGTCTGAAAATAATAAACAGAATCACCAGAATGAAGATCAGCGGTCCTCCCGCACCGTCCATGTCCAGGCCGTTACCAGGGCCGGCGTTGTTGGCCAGGATGAAAACAGCGACGGCGATCAATCCTGCTACCAGGGCAAAGGGAAAAGACGAGCTCTTTTTCTTTGCAGGTGCAGCTGGTCGGGTTTCAAACCCTGTGTGCTGCTTGCCGCTAGGCGGCACGGGAAAGCCGATATCCGCCTGGCCACTACCCGCCGTTGCCGCCCCGGCGGCGCTGCTGCGTGGCGTGCCGGCTGGCGTCGCTTTGCTATTGGCCCGTGCTTTTGTATCAACCAGCTGTGAGGGAAAGCCCGAGGAAAAGTCCGGGTTCACTGCCTGTTCCTTCATATCAAAATGGCGACTCAGTTCTTCTACATAACTGGCGAAGTCGCCATTTCTGGGTTCGCGGTAGTCCATATTCATTGTTGCGCTCCATTGGCTGTCACTGCGTGGATAGCTGCGTTCTGATGCTGCTGCGTCACTGTTTTTTCCATGGCTGACGCCCAGCCCGTCTTCGCCTTGAAACGATAGCGATAATACACACCACTGCCAGTATTGCTAGGATGGCGGCGCTGCCTGTTGCACCCAGCGCATCGGCTCCACGCACGCCAAGATACCCGGGCAACAGCAGCCATGGGAACCAGATCGCTCCGGAAAGCACATTGGCCAGCTGAAATCGCCCCTGTGGCATCTTCATTATGCCAGCCATGCCGGGGATAAGCGAGCGGAATGCGCCCATGAAGCGACCGGCAAACACGGCCAGAAAGCCATATCGGTAAAACAGCAGACGGGCTCGCGCGACTGAGCGTCGGCGTTTGCGCAGGGTACCGCTTTTAAGTAGTGCGGGGCCGTAGGCGTTGCCAATCCAGTAGGAAACAGCATCTCCCAGGATGGCGCCTGCGATTCCCCACAGCAATACTCCAGTAAATTCGAGCGTTCCATTGGCAATCAGAATGCCGGTCAGTGGCAATATGACTGTCGCCGGGACAAATAGGCCGACGATCAGCAGCGATTCTCCGAAAGAAACCAGGCCGATTACCGGCCCGGCCCAGTGTTGATGCAGGGTGATAAATGCAAGAATCTGATCAATATAGGGTTGCATCGGCGATCGGGTTGGCGCGGCCTGGGCCGGCGATCAAGGGCGTGTGGAGGCGTTGGATCTGACGGTGCGATTGGCTATTTCTGCGATCAGTCGCCGCGCGGCGTCCAGCTTATCCAGCACGGGAAGAGGGTGGCTACCCTGATCGTCGAACAGTACCATGCGGGACTGATCCGACTCCATGGTTTCCTGAGCCAGATTGCCGACCAGCAGGGGGATTTTTTTTCGCTTGCGTTTGGCTTCTGCATAGTCGTGCAGGTTTTCGGTTTCAGCGGCAAAACCAACACACCATGGGCCCTGAGTCAGGGCGGCCACTTCAGCCAGAATATCCGGGTTTTCGGTCAGCGTCAGGTCCAGGCCGCTTTGGGCACCGGTTTTTTTAACTTTCTGGGTTTGCGTATTGCTGACCCGCCAGTCTGCCACAGCCGCTACAGAGATAAAGATATCCTGCTCTGGCGCCAGTTGCATGACGTGAGCATGCATTTGCCGGGCCGTTTTCACATTAATGCGATCAACGCCATAAGGCGCATCCAGCGCGGTAGGGCCGGAGACCAGCGTCACGCGAGCACCGGCTTCCCAGGCAGCACGGGCAATGGCGTAACCCATTTTGCCCGAGGACCTGTTGCTGATAAAGCGGACCGGGTCAATGTCTTCCTGTGTCGGTCCGGCGGTAACCAGAATGTTTTTTCCGGCAAGTGCTTTGCTCTGGAAGAAAGCGTGCGTTTCAAAAACAATCTGCTCCGGTTCCAGCATGCGTCCATCGCCCACCTCGCCGCAGGCCTGCGAGCCGCTGGCCGGCCCCCAGAGTCTTACTCCGTCATTGCGCAGTTGCGCCGCATTGCGTTGCGTTGCCGGGTGGCCCCACATTTCCCGATTCATGGCAGGTACGACCACCAGCGGACACAGCCCGCGCGCCAGACACACTGTTGACAGCAGATCGTCTGCCAGGCCATGAGCCAGTTTGGCCATGAAGTCGGCGCTGCCCGGCACGATCAGAATCAGGTCTGCCTGGCGACTCAGATTGATGTGCGCCATGCTGTTTTCCATGCGATCGTCCAGCGTTTCGGTATATACCGGATTGCCCGATAGTGCCTGGAATGTTGTGGGTGTGACGAACTGTGTTGCCGCATGCGTCATGGCAACCGTGATGGTCGCGCCGTGATCCTGCAACCTGCGCACCAGCTCAGCCGCCTTGTAGCAGGCAATGCCGCCGGTGACGCCGATCAAGATACGCTTGCCGGAAAGCGGACTCATGTCTGTTGCTCCCTTTTGTTGTGCAGATAGCGCAGCAGTTCATCCAGGACCAGCAGTACGGCCCCGATGGTAATAAATGTGTCGGCCAGATTGAACGCCGGGAAATAGGCGTCGTTCCAGTAAAACAGCAGAAAATCAATGACATGCCCATAGAGCGTTCTGTCTATGACATTGCCGATGGCGCCGGCCAGTATCAGCGCCAGCGCCAGGCAGAAAAGCGGCTGCTCGCGGTGTTTACGCAGCAGATACAGAATGAACGCCGATGCGGCCAGGCCCAGCACCATGAAAAACCAGCGCTGCCAGCCGGCGCCGTCTGCCAGCATGCTAAAGGCAGCACCCTGATTGTAGATCAGAATGAAATCGAAGACCGGCAGCACATTCACGCGTTGCAGATACGCGAAATTCTGCTCAAAGTACTGTTTACTGATCTGGTCCGCGGCGAGCAGTACCAATGCCAGCGCAATCCACATCATATACGGCACAATGCGCGCCGCCGGCTGTACTGCCTTATGCATAGTGCCTGTCCTCGCCACCGTGATGCAGATTGTCGTCACAGCGTGAGCAGATATCCGGATGGTCGGCAATGGTACCCACTTCTTCACGGTAATGCCAGCAGCGTTCACACTTGCGATGCTCGGATGGCGTGATGGTGAAATTGACGCCTTCGCCCGGTGCGCCGGCATGTACCGTTGCACGTGACACGATAAATATAAAGCGCAGATCATCATTCAGGCTTTGCAGATATTCCAGATCAAGTCCATCGGCGAACACGTCAACCTCGGCCTGCAGCGCTGAACCGATCCGGCCGGCACTGCGCACGTCTTCCAGTTGCTTGTTCAGATCGGCGCGAATTTGCAGAATACGTTGCCACTTTTTGCTCAGCGCTGCATGATCGGCCACTTCGGGCAGGGTGTGGAATACTTCGGTAAAGATTGTGACAGTGTCTGCGCTGTCGGTGTTTTTCAGCGTTGATTTCTGCAGTTCGTGCCAGGCCTCTTCGGCTGTAAAGGACAGCACCGGCGCCAGCAGCTTGAGCAGGCTCAGCGTGATGTGCAGCAGGGCAGTTTGCGCCGAACGCCGCGCCAGGCTGTTGCGATCGGTAACGTACAGGCGGTCCTTGAGCGTATCCAGATAGAACGAACCCAGATCTTCCGAGCAGAAAATCTGCAGGCGCGCCATGGCCGGGTGGAAATTGAATTCGTCGTAATAGGCGGTCACTTCGTTTTGCATATCCAGCGTTAACGCCAGCGCATATTGGTCAACTTCGAACAATTGGCTGGTTTCCACCATATCTTTTGCGGCATCGAAATCATTCAGATTGCCCAGCAGGAAACACACGGTGTTGCGGATACGACGGTAGCCTTCGACTACGCGCTTGAGGATCTGGTCGGAAATGGACAATTCACCCGAATAATCGGTCGAAGCAGTCCACAGCCTGATGATCTCGGCGCCCAGCGAGTCGGATACTTTTTGCGGGGCAATCACATTGCCCATCGACTTGCTCATCTTGCGCCCCTGGCCGTCGACGACGAAGCCGTGGGTCAGCAGATTGCGGTAGGGTGGCTCGCCAAACAGCATGGAAGATGTCAGTAGCGACGAATGAAACCAGCCACGATGCTGATCCGAGCCTTCCAGGTACAAATCTGCCGGCCAGCGCAGCGTATCGGAATGCGAACCGGTGGTGGCATTGTCCTTGCCGCCCAGGACCGTGAAATGGGTGGTGCCTGAATCGAACCAGACGTCCAGCGTGTCGCGGTTTTTCTCGTAATGCACGGCATCTTCGCCCAGCAGTTCTGCCGGGTCCAGCGCCTGCCACGCTTCAATACCCTGCTTTTCGACGCGCTGTGCAATCTGTTCAAGCAGTTCAACCGTGCGCGGATGCAACTGACCGGTTTCCTTGTGCACGAAAAACGCCATGGGCACGCCCCACTGGCGCTGGCGTGAGAGAGTCCAGTCAGGGCGATTGGCGATCATGGCATGCAGGCGGGCGCGGCCCCAGGCTGGATAAAAGCCGGTGGCGTCAATGCCTGCCAGCGCCTTTTCACGAAGGGTGGCGGTGTGATCATTGGGCTGGCGATCCATGCCGGCAAACCACTGGCTGGTTGCACGATAGATGATAGGCGTTTTATGGCGCCAGCAATGCATGTAGCTGTGCTTGAGCGATTCCACATGCAGCAGTGTCCCTGCGTCCTGCAACGCCTTGACGATATCCGGGTTCGCTTCCCAAATCGTTTTGCCGCCGAATAACGGCAGGGAAGGCACGTATTTGCCATCACCCATGACGGGACTGATGATATCTGCATCAGGCATGCCGTTGGCCTTGCAGGACTGGAAATCTTCTACACCGTAGGCGGGGGCGGAGTGCACAATGCCGGTGCCGGTATCGACCGTGACATAGTCGCCCAGGTAGATCGGGGACAGGCGGTCATAGCCGGCGTCTGCAGTGGCCAGCGGATGGCTGAACGCAATGTGGTCCAGCGCCTGCCCGGTGCACTCGGCGATGACCGAGCCTTGCAGCTGCCAGTGTTCCAGGCAGGCCTGCACGCGATCCTTGGCCAGCAGCAACAAAGGGCCGGTAGGCAGCGGCTCGTTCAGGCGCACCAGGGCATAGACCACTTCCGGATGTACGTTCAGGGCCTGATTGGAGGGAATGGTCCAGGGGGTCGTGGTCCAGATAACGACGGCGCCGTCCTCTACGCTATCGACGCCGAAAGCGGCAGCCAGTTTGTCTTTCTGGGCAAAGGGGAAGGCAACGTCGATGGCCGGATCCTTGCGATCGGCATATTCCACTTCCGCTTCAGCCAGGGCCGAGCCGCAGTCAAAGCACCAGTTCACCGGTTTGAGGCCACGGAACACGTAGCCTTTTTCCATGATGCGCGCCAGTGCTCGCAACTCGTTGGCTTCATTGCCGTAATTCATGGTCAGATAGGGGTTCTCCCAATCGCCCAATACACCCAGCCGCTTGAAATCGGCGCGCTGGCGGTCAATCTGCTCCAGGGCATAGGCGCGGGCCTTTGACTGTACCTCTGCGACGGGCAGGTTCTTGCCGTATTTTTTCTCAATCTGGATTTCGATGGGCATGCCGTGGCAGTCCCAGCCAGGGACATAAGGTGCGTCAAAGCCAGCCATCGTGCGGCTTTTGAGAATGATGTCCTTGAGAATCTTGTTGACTGCATGACCGATATGAATATCGCCATTCGCATACGGCGGGCCGTCGTGCAGAATATAGGCCGGACGACCAGCGCAGGCCTTGCGAATCGCCTGGTACACTTTCTTTTCCTCCCATTCAAGCACCCAGCCGGGTTCGCGTTTTGGCAGGTTTCCCCGCATCGGGAAGGGGGTTTCAGGCAGATTCAGGGTGTTCTTATAATCCATGGACAGCAAAGTAGTTGCGAGCAACGTCCGCATCGTGGCGGATGGCGTCAGTCAGAGTTTGTAAATCGGGGAATTTTTCTTCGTCCCGCACGGCGTGCAAAAAGCTTATTGTAATAAGTTTACCGTATGCCGATACGTTTTTATCGAGAATATGCACTTCCAGCAGGACTTGTCCGTCCTCTTCGACGGTCGGGCGCACGCCAAGACTGGCAATCCCGGCCAGCGGCGCGGTTTCCAGACCCTCCACCCGCACGACGTATATGCCCGAGCGCAAGGCGCAGCGCGGCATGACACGGATATTGAGTGTTGGAAAGCCGATAGTGCGACCAAGCTTGCGACCATGCACCACATGCCCGCTGATTTGATAGGGGTGGCCAAGAAATTCTCCGGCCCGTTCAATATCTGCGTAGGCCAGCGCATGGCGCAATTCTGAACTGGAATAGCGCACCCCATTGGAATCCAGGACATCGCGCAATGTCTCTACCTCAAAGCCGAACCGTGCACCGGCTTCGCGCAGCAGGGCAATATCGCCGCGTCGCTTGCTGCCGAAGCGGAAGTCCTCCCCGACATAAAGCCACTTGACCGCCAACTGGCGCACCAGGATGTCCTCGATGAACTGTTCCGGCGTCTGCTGGGCAAATGCCTGGTCAAAACGCCGGATATGAATATGCCGGATGCCGCAACAGGACAGGGAACGTACTTTGTCTCGCAGGGTTGAGATCCGCGTAGGCGCCAGTTCGGGGCGTTGTTCGCGCAGGGCGAAGTATTCGCGAGGGTGGGGTACAAAAGTCATGACTGAGGGCACCAGTGCCTTGCTGGCTGCGGTTTGCACGACATGCGAGAGCAACTGCTGATGGCCCAGGTGGACACCATCGAAATTACCAATGGTAAGGGCGCTGCCGGTTTGGGCAGCCGAGGCAAAAGCCTGACGGGAGATTTGAAGAGGATTTTTCACGCCATACAGTTTACAATTTTAAACTTGAAAGCATTACGGAAGTGTTCAGTTGAAACCAACAAATCCTGCGGCAGCCCGGGTCGTCATCCTTATTTCCGGGCGCGGCTCCAATATGAAAGCCCTGGTGCATGCCGCAAGCCAAATGGCAAATGTCAATATCAGCGCCGTAATCTCGCATAGTGCCAATAGTGAAGGGTTGGCCTGGGCGCGGGCGCAGGGTATTCAGACAGAACAACTGGTGTATGATGCGGCAGGCGGCCAGACCCGCATTCAATATGATCAGGCCCTGGCCGAATGCATTGATCGCTACCAGCCCGATTTGGTACTGCTTGCCGGCTTCATGCGTATTCTGAGCGATGCGTTCGTGCAACACTACACCGGGCGGCTGGTCAATATACATCCTTCGCTCTTGCCGCTGTTCCCGGGGTTGCGTACTCACCAGCAGGCACTGGATGCCGGGGTGCGTGTTCATGGCTGCAGCGTGCACTTTGTGATTCCCGCGCTGGACCAGGGGCCCATCATCGCTCAGGCGGTCGTTCCCGTCATGGCTGACGATACAGTCCAGAGCCTGGAGCAGCGGGTGTTGGTTATGGAGCATAAGCTCTATCCCCAAGTCATGCGCTGGCTCGCGCAAAAAGCAGTATTTCTGGATGAACAAGGCAAGGTAGGCTTTACAGAAAAACTGCCCTTACAGCAGTTTTACGCAGACACGGAATATGTCAGCTGATATATCGCGTATATCGTTTACCGGTATCGTTCGCAGCGGCACCGGATATTTCACTATTGATATACCCCATTTGACATATCGTTCAATCAGGCAAAAATTATGACAATCAAATCCGCTAGAAAAGACACAGGACGCCGTTCTGTGAAACCCGATTTCACCCGTCGCACGCAGCGGGCCCCTCAGCCTGGCGCGCGCCAGCGCGGCATCTACACGACACGCCTGGGCCAGATCCGCGATGTTCTGAATGAAGTGCTCAAGTGGAAACATCCGGCAGATGCCGTGCTGTCTGCCTGGTTCCGCGCCAACAAATCGCTGGGCGGGCGCGATCGCAATGAAGTGGCAGAGGCGGTATTCGATGTGCTGCGTCATTTGCGTCGCTACCGGCAATACGCCGAAAGCGGTACAGGGCCTGCGCTGGAGCGTCTGGCCATTCTGGGGTTGGCTTCGGTCGTGGGCAAGGACACTATTGCCGGCCAGCTTTCTGAAGAAGAGAAAAGCTGGCTGTTGCGCATGGACACCATCGACCTGGCTTCGCTGGCTCCTGAAATACGCGCCAGCCTGCCTGACTGGCTGTACGAACATATGAGCCAGCTGGACGAATTCGAAAGCCTGATCGCAGCGCTCAATACCAAGGCGCCGCTTGATCTGCGTGTGAACCCCTTCAAGGTCGACAGGGATACAGTATTGGCCCAAATGAAAGATTCACCGGTGGCCGAATTTGATCCGCAGCCGACACCTTATTCTCCCTGGGGCATTCGGTTAAACGGCAAGCCGGCCATTTCCCGCTGGGTCCTGTTCGAAAACGGCTCGCTGGAAGTGCAGGACGAAGGCAGCCAGTTGCTGGCGCTGCTGGTGGGGCCAAAACGCACAGATATGGTGATTGATTTTTGCGCCGGCGCTGGCGGCAAAACGCTGTTGCTGGGCGCGTTAATGCGCTCGGCCGGCCGTCTTTACGCCTTCGATGTGTCGGTGGCGCGCCTGGCCAAGGCCAAGCCCCGTATCGCCCGTAGCGGGCTGTCGAATGTGACGCCGATTGCCATATCGAACGAAAATGATACCCGTGTGAAACGGCTTGCAGGCAAGGCCGACAAGGTGCTGGTCGATGCTCCGTGTACCGGTGTTGGCACACTGCGGCGCAACCCTGATCTCAAGTGGCGTCAGTCTCCGGCCAGCGTGCAGGAACTGACTGAACTGCAGGCGCGCATTCTGAACAGTGCCGCACGCTGTGTCGCCCCGGGCGGGCGGCTGGTGTATTCCACCTGCAGTGTACTGCCGCAGGAAAACGAACAGCAGGTGGATGCCTTTCTGGCAGCGCATCCCGAATTCACGCTACTCAACGCCCAGGAGGTACTGGGAGACCGTTGTCCTGACCTGGGCATGACGACGCCTTATCTGAGGCTGCGCCCGGATGTCCACGGCACCGACGGCTTTTTTGCAGCTGTACTGGAACGCAGTAAATAAATCTGTGGCCTCAGGGAACCTCCTGTTGTCAAAATGGTCTTAAAATAGGGAAATAAGCGGTTAAAACCCGCTAATTTCTCTGTGGGTGTGCGTTTGTAACCTTGCGCAACACAATCGGCGTATAAACCCGCATTGCAGACCGAGAATAGGACTATATTTAAAGAAAAGCAGCCGGTACTGTGTCAGAATAATGACATTCTGCTCACGACTTGCTCAAAATCAAGAAAAAAGGCAATTAAATTTTTTCTTAGTTAAATCATAGTGTTATAATTCCTGCGCGATTTGTTATCGCTCAGCATCCTGCCCGAATAAGGGCACACTGCCCGCCGCAGCGGGCCAATGCCCGGCAATCGACGGGCATCTCAGGAGACCTTAAAGGGTATATGGATACAATTCTCGACTTTATTTCCGGTGGCTTTTTGCAACTTGGCTGGTGGCAGGTGATTCTTGTCACGCTGGTGCTTACGCATATCACCATTGCGGCGGTAACGATTTATCTGCACCGTAGTCAGGCTCACCGGGGGCTGGATCTGCATCCGGCCGTGTCGCATTTCTTTCGCTTCTGGCTCTGGCTGACCACAGGGATGGTCACGCGCGAGTGGGTGGCGATCCACCGCAAGCACCATGCAAAATGCGAGCGTGAAGGCGATCCTCACTCTCCCATGATTTACGGTATCGACCGGGTCTTGTGGAAAGGGGCAGAGCTGTATCGTGAAGAGGCTGCCAACGAGGAAACCGTCAAGCGCTTCAGTCACGGCACGCCCGACGACTGGATGGAACGCAACGTCTATTCCCGCCACACCACACTGGGTATTTTCACAATGCTGGCCATCGACTTGCTGTTGTTCGGCGCACTTGGCCTGACCGTGTGGGCTGTGCAAATGGCATGGATCCCATTCTGGGCTGCCGGCGTGGTCAACGGTCTGGGTCACTATATCGGCTACCGCAATTTCTCCAGTCCCGATACTAGTACCAATTTGTTTCCCATCGGCATCATCATTGGTGGCGAAGAACTGCACAACAATCACCATGCTTACGGTACGTCCGCCAAGTTTTCCAGCAAATGGTATGAATTTGATATCGGCTGGGGGTACATTCGGGTCTTGCAGGCGCTGCGTCTGGCTCAGGTCAAGAAGGTTGCACCCAAGCTGAAACTGGTCCGCGACAAGTCCGACTCTGTGACCGAGCAAACCCTGCAGGGTGTGATTACGCACCGCTATGAAATCATGGCGCGTTATGCCAGCATGCTGCGCCAGTCCGTTCAGTCCGAAATCAAGCGCCTGACCCAGTCTGGCGCCAGCGATCAGGAACGTGAACTGTTGCAGAAGGTACAGTCACGCCTTGGACAGGCTGACCTGGCCCTGAATCCGCAGGAAAAACAGGAACTGGACAGCATGCTGTCGCAAAACACAATGCTGGCCAAGCTGGTTCATATGCGCGAAGAGTTGTATCGCGTATGGACAAGTTCCACTGCCAGCAGCGAGCAATTGCTGGGTGATCTGCAACAGTGGTGCCAGCATGCGCAGCAAAGCGGTATTCAGAGCCTTGAACAGTTTGCTCTCCGTCTGCGCCGCTATGCCGCATGATCGGGCAGTTAAACCCTGAGCAACTGGCGGCGGTAACCACAGCCAGTAAACATACGCTTGTTCTGGCTGGCGCCGGTAGTGGTAAAACCAAAGTCCTAACCACCCGTATGGCCTGGCTGATCCAGAATGGAAAAGTCAGCCCATATGGTGTACTCGCCGTTACTTTCACCAATAAGGCCGCGCGTGAAATGCTCACGCGGCTGACGGCCATGTTGCCGGTGGACACTCGCGGCATGTGGGTGGGCACTTTTCACGGTTTATGCAATCGGCTTTTGCGTGCGCATTATCGCGATGCCGGTTTGCCACAGAATTTTCAGATCCTGGATATCGCAGATCAACTGGCAGCTATCAAGCGTCTGATCAAAGCCAATGATATCGACGACGAAAAGTTTCCCCCCAGGGACGTGCAGCGCTTTATCAATAATGCCAAGGAAAACGGCGAACGGCCCGAGCACATTGAAATATGGGATGCGCATCGCAAGCGCCTGGCAGAAATTTACCAGCTGTACCAGGAGCAGTGCCAGCGCGAGGGTGTTGTCGATTTTGCCGAATTGCTGCTGCGCGCCTATGAGCTGTTGTCGCGTAATGCCCTGGTGCGCGAGCACTATCAGCGGCGCTTTCGTTATATTCTGGTCGACGAGTTTCAGGACACCAATACACTGCAATACAAATGGCTCTGTCTGCTGGCCGGCGGCGATGCATCGCTGTTTGCCGTGGGTGACGACGACCAGTCCATTTACGCCTTCCGGGGCGCCAATGTGGGCAATATGTCTACCTTCGAGCGCGACTATGCCGGCGACAATATTATCCGGCTGGAACAGAACTACCGTTCCTTTGGCCACATTCTGGATGCCGCCAATGCGCTGATCGAGCACAACACGGAGCGTCTCGGCAAAAATCTGTGGACCGACAGGGGCGAAGGCGAACTGCTTCGGGTGGTTGAACAGCCTACCGATCTGCTGGAAGCGCAGTGGGTCGTGGATGAAATTCGTGCGCAAATCAATGAAGGTCGCATGCGCAGTGAGATTGCGGTTTTGTATCGCAGCAACGCGCAATCGCGACCCATCGAACACGCGCTGTTTTCCGCACACATACCTTACAAGGTCTACGGTGGCCTGCGCTTTTTCGAACGCCAGGAAATCAAACATGTCCTGGCCTACCTGAGATTAGTAGCCAGCGGCGATGATGATACCTCGTTCATGCGCGTCGTTAACTTTCCTGCACGCGGTATCGGTGCCAGAACCCTGGAAAACCTCACTGACTCGGCGCGTCAGATTGGTTGTAATCTGATTCACGCCGTAGGTGCGGTATCCGGTCGCAGTGGCGGCAAGTTGCTGGCCTTTGCCAAATTGATCGAAACACTGCGCGAAGCCGCGCAAACCCTGACGCTTGCCGAATTGATCAAGCACGTTAATGATATATCCGGTTTGACCACGCACTACGAAGCCGAACGCGAAGGAGCAGAGCGGCTGGAAAACCTGGGCGAGCTTATCAACGCGGCCACCGCGTTCTGTGCCGAGGAGAACCTGGAAGGCAAAGCCGCCATGGCCCTGGTTGAACGTTCGGTCGCACCAGACGATCCCGATTCTCCATTTGCCCAGGAGCAGACAACACCGCTGGCGCTTTTTTTATCCCATGCTTCGCTTGAAGCGGGTGACAATCAGGCACAGGCCGGTCAGGATGCCGTTCAACTGATGACCATTCATGCGGCCAAGGGACTGGAGTTTGACTCGGTCTTCATCACTGGTGTGGAAGAGGGTCTGTTCCCTCATGAAAACAGCATGATGGCTGAAGACGGACTGCAGGAAGAGCGCCGTCTGATGTATGTGGCCATTACGCGCGCCAAGGAGCGTCTGACCATCAGTCTGGCGCATGCGCGCATGCTGCATGGACAGACGCGATACTCGATGCGATCGCGCTTTCTGGACGAACTGCCCGAGGACCATCTGAAGTGGTTAACGCCGCGTACGCGCGAGCAGGCCGAGCCTTCCTGGGGCATGCGCTTGCATGTGGATGCGCATGCACGTCCATCTACGGGCAGAATAGAGCCGCGGGCGCCACGCAGTTTAAGCTCGGGCGTCAGTGTCAGCGGCAAACAATTCCGGATTGGCCAGGGCGTGCGTCACGCGCGCTTTGGTGATGGAACAATCATCAGGTTAAGCGGGCAGGGCGCAGATGCCCAGGCGGAGATTGTATTCAGAGATGCCGGCGCAAAAACGCTGGCCCTGGCTGTAGCCAAACTGGACATCATTGCCGCCTGAACGGATCAGGCCAGTGGGTAACTAAGCACATAAAGGAACTATTATGAAAGCGATGATATGCACTCTGGCCCTTATACTGGGTGTTGGTCTGCTCGGCGGTTGCGCCAGTAACGCGGCCGATAGCGGGCGCAGTGGCAGTAAAGTCCAGATTTATGGGACCGTAGACTCCGGTATTGGCTATCAATCCAAGAGCATATCCCGTGATTGAGACAAGCTGAAGAAATTGTTCGCGTTTATGGCTTGAAAATGTGGACAAGCCGGGCAATACAGTGTTAGAATTCTCTTCTTTCTTAAAGGCGGTTAGCTCAGTTGGTTAGAGCGCTACGTTGACATCGTAGAGGTCGCTGGTTCGAATCCAGTACTGCCTACCAGTTTTATCTGTCATTTGCCAGTAGAGTGTTCAAGTTTTCTTTAAAGACTTTTTAAGCTATATCACCGGCCAGACAATATCATCAAACCCGCAAGCATTTTTCCCTGCGGGTTTTTTATTGCCCGTTAATCTTTCAATTATCTGCCAGTCTCGACTTCCGGTCTGTCTATCTCTTTATTTGTCCCGCAGGGGCCGCTCCAGCTACCGTTGATGACAAATCGCATTCCGATCATCCGGCAATGGTACGATCGTAATTCAGTTCTTGCTCAAGGCGCGTGTGCGCTGCCACTCTGCCGCGCTCAGGGACGCTGTTCCGCCCATTTGAGTAGCGAATCCAGAGCAGGGCATAGCGCCTGGCCCCATTCAGTCAGGCCGTATTCCACTTTGGGCGGCACCTCTTGGTGATCGATGCGGAGCACAATGCCGTCGGTCTCCAATTGGCGTAATTGCTGAATCAGCATCTTCTGGGAAATGCCAGGCAGTGTGCGTTCGAGTTCGGAAAAACGCAGTAAACGTCCACCAAAAAGACGAAACAGAATAAGCAGTTTCCAGCGTCCTTCCAGTACGCGAATCGCCTGCTCAACGCCATCGGCCGCTGTATCAGCGGTATACGCGGGTCGGGTTATGTTCATGGTCATTTCTTTGCGGGTCAATGGTGCATACTGTTTAGCACTTACTTTTTAGTGCGTACTTGTTGAAAAGTAAGTTTAGTGCCAGTATGTTCAAAAATCAAATGAAAACTGTCGATTTTTGTTTACCCCTCTTGCATGGAGAACTTGAATGCCTGTCAATTTACCTGAACCGATCCAGGCCTATTTCAATGCCGACAAAGATAACGGCAAGGCGCTAGCCGATTGCTTTACTGAACAAGGTGTCGTTATAGACGAAAAGCAAACGTATAACGGACGCGCTGCCATTGAGCGCTGGCGCGCTGAAGCGACTGCAAAATATGTGTATACGTCCGAGCCTTTTGATGTGATCGAACAGGACCGGCAAATCATCGTCAGTAGTCGTCTGCAAGGCAATTTTCCAGGCAGTCCAATTAATATCCGGTATCGCTTCGTACTTGAAAACAATAAAATCGCCTCGCTGGAGATTGCCCCATGAGCTTTGATCTGAATATCGAAGGCTGTCGGGCGCTGGTTACCGGCGGTACCGCAGGGGTGGGTGCGGCGGTCGTCAACGTGCTGCATGAACTGGGCGTGCACATCATTGCCACAGCCCGCAAGGTGCCCGATCGCGCGCCGGATAATATATCCTACATTGCTGCAGATATCGCAACGCCAGACGGATGCGCCGCGGTATGCGACGCCGTACTGGAACAATGGGGTGGTGTTGATTTTCTTATCCATGTTGTTGGCGGATCCAGTTCGCCGCCCGGCGGTTATCTGGCGTTGAGCGACCAGTATTGGCAACAGGAGCTGAGCCTGAACCTAATGCCAGCTGTTCGTATTGATCGATCTTTGCTACCCTCCATGATCAAGCAGGGATCGGGGGTGATTATTCATGTCACCTCCATTCAGCGTGAACTGCCATTGCCGGAATCGACAACTGCCTACGCCGCAGCAAAGGCTGCGCTGGCGACCTACAGCAAGAGCCTGTCAAAAGAAGTATCTCCGAAAGGCGTGCGCGTGATCCGGGTATCGCCTGGCTGGATTGAAACTGAGGCGGCCGCGCAACTGGCTACTCGTCTCGCGCAAAACAACAATACCGATTATGAGGACGGGAAAAAAATAATCATGGATGCGCTTGGCGGGATTCCGTTAGGGCGTCCGGCAAAACCGCAGGAAGTGGCCGATCTTATCGCTTTCCTGGTTTCACCCAGAGCAGGCTCAATCACCGGCACCGAATATGTGATCGATGGCGGCACAGTGCCTACGGTCTGACCGCAGCGACAGCTTCTGGCAATGCGTCTATATACGCATGGGCGAACGGGTCCATGGGGGGAATTGATCGGGCGTCACAGACGGCAGATATGTCCTGGCCGGAATGGGAAAACACACCGGCACATTCCAGCAGCTCATTTCATTGAACGTCATCGACGATATTTTGCTAGTATTTGTTGTATTGACAAGCTGGCACAGGCGGACAGGTGTCGTTAGACAATGGCGTTGCCGCTTGAGGCGGATGCGTGCTCAGGCAAACACAACATCGCCCTTTTTCAGGCAAGCCGTTCCTGGCGCAAACGGAAGGAAGTGGTGATGCAATACAAAGATCGTGAACCCGTGATGGCACATTTGCGTTTTGAGCAATATCGCGAGTCCTTTGAAGGCCTCTCGCTGGCCGAGCGGTTCAAGCGGATTGAGCAAATCAACATGTGGGGGGGCCGGCGGCTCTGTTTCGGGGCTGGGCTCGGAACGCCAGGCTACGGAGGCAATTCGCAACCGCCTGCCAGCACTCTTCGATCATCTGGGCGTGCAATCAATCCTGGACGCTCCCTGCGGTGATGCAAACTGGATAAGGGAGATAATAACGGGCATCGCGTATACCGGGATTGATATCGTTCCATCGCTCATTGAACAAAATATCCACCAATGGGCAGACAACGACGCCCATCGATTCATGGTGGCCGATATCACGGTAGATCCTTTGCCAAAAGCTGATTTAATACTTTGTCGTGACTGTCTGGTGCATCTGTCGTTCGCTCATATTGATGCTGCCGTCGCCAATTTCCGGGCTTCGGGCGCCCGATGGCTGCTTACCACCACATTCCCTCTGATTGAAGAAAATAACGATTGCCAAGACGGCGATTGGCGCGCATTGAACCTGACGTTGCCGCCGTTTGGCTGGCCGCAACCGCAAATGCTCATTGGCGAATCATGTCTGGAGGCCAATGGAACGTGGCGTGATAAAAGCCTCGGCTTATGGTCGCTTGCTGCAACTGTGACCGTGTCTGGACAGCGATGATGCTGCCGGCGTGATTGCATGTCAGCTGGCCGGATGACTCTCTACTTTACCCTTGTGGCTGATGATCGTGCCCCTTGCTGGCTCAATGGCTCCATCAAGCAGCCAGTCAAAGGCAATGGGCCATAGTGAGTCCGCGAAGCGGCTGTGAAAGAACGCGAAATGCCCGATTTTTTCATGCTCAATGCTAGTTGGTGATACCCGCAGGTGATATCGTTCGCAACCGCTGTAGTAGTCAAGTACCCGGTCCAGTGCAGCCGGTGTGCCAAACGGATCGTCACTGACCCCCAGCGCCAGCACCGGCGCCTTCACTTGCCTAAAGTGCGCTGGCAACAGGTTGTTTTCGGCAAGTGTTTTGCCGTATTTGCGACCGATAGACAATTCAAATCGCGAGCCCATGCCGGCCCAATCCATGGCCACGCCTTTGGGGGTGTCTTCCATCCAGCCCAGGCGCTTGGCCGGCATGAATCCGAATACCCTTGCCAGAAGCGGCATGGTGATATGCCATTGCAGGAACATGCGGGCGCGTGATCGGCGGGCATAGTCGCGCCAGTAGGCATATTGCGCGCCCATGGTGAAAATACGTTCGATCAAATGTGACGACGGCGCCAGTCCGATCAGAAATCCGCCAATCGAATGGCCTACGATATAGATGGGAGAGTGGCAAAATTGGGTGTGCGCGTATTGAAGCACCGCTTCAAAATCCGCCTGACCCCAATCGAGCCATCCTGCAGCAAGGCCGCGCAATGACCCAAGCTTTGAATCGCCGATGCCACGATAGTCATAGGTCAGCACCGTGCAGCCCTGGTCGTGCAATGCCTGGGCAAACCTGTCGTAGTATCGACAGCGCACTGATGTGGCGCTATTGATGATGACCACGGGACTGTGCGAACTGCTTTGTGCATGATGCCACACGTTCGCTTGCAGCCGGTATCCGTCGGTTGTGACGATCTCAATGGTTTGCGGCATGGTGACGCTCCTGCGGCTTAACCGTCGTGCGCAACATTGACGATGGTGGCCTGGATCAATGCAACGGTTTTGCCAACGCTGCCATTGTCGTCCAGCTTGCGGACTTCTCCGGTGCATACGGTTAGCAGTTTGCCCGCATTCTGCACTTTCCCGATTGCGATAAAGCTCGGGCCAAGCGCGGGCCGTAGCAGATTGATTTTAAATTCGGCCGTGACCACTTCATATCCTGCAGGCGCCATAGTTAGTGCGGCATAGCCACAAGCGCTGTCAACAATGCTGGTAACGGCTCCGGCATGCAAATAGCCGTGTTGCTGCGATAGATGCGCCGAAAATGGTACGGTGATATGCACTTCTCCTGCCTGTATCAGCGCCAATCTGGCGCCCAGGGTATGCATCAGTCCCTGTTTGTTGAAGCTGGCGGTTATGCGTTGCTGTATGTTGTTGTCCATGACTTGTCATTAGTGAATTATCAATCAAGACGCAATGTCTCCCCTGGCCGATTATAGGAGAGGATTCGATGGCTCATGCGAATGCCGGGCATCGGCACACCAATGCCGTTGACCACTGGGCATGAACGAAACTGTTCAGAGATCTCTTAGTGTTTCAGGAGTAGAGGGAGTCAAGTATCACGAAGGGGGCACAAAGGCGGCAAACAATGAAGGTACTACCGGCGTTGTTGATGCCGTGGGGGGGGATGGAGAGAGTGAGTGGAGAACTGAAGACGTTGTGATAAGCAGTAGAGGCAGCACGCAGGCGAGGGCGGCAGAAAGATTACAGGCTTGCGGCTCAACGCTGCCTGGCGGTATAACTCAACAGGCTGCTTATTCATCAGCCTTGAAGGCGCGAATCAAATCGCGTACCTGGAGCATGTAACCTTTTGCTACGTTCCTGTTGCCGCTGGAACGAGCCAGTTTATACTTGCTCACTGCCTTTCGGATCAGGCCGATATGGACCTGTTGGTATGCTGCGTTCATACACATCTCCACGTGAATATACACCGATTTTACATTTTTATTACAAGTTGATGCATTCGGTGAAAACCACTAGATGTTGCTTAATATCCACAAGTATTTGTATGGATACGGGAGGGTAAACACAGGGTAAAAAAAAGCCAGCTGTAATAGCTGGCGAGTTCACCCAAAAGCAATGAGCTAAGTTCATTATAGGCAGGCGGGCCCCATAGCACAATTTAACAAATGTCAAGTTTGCATCTTTTGGCGTATTAGCGAAGAAAAGAGGCTCAAAAACGTGTTCAATAGCGCTCTTTCGAGCAGGCGCTAACCGGACAGTATCAATGAGCCAGCAGCAACCCCAGTCTTGCCAAAGCATAGAAACCCAAGCCGGCTGCGGCGATGCACGCAATGTAAGGTGGTGCGTTGAGCCAGGGCCGCCGGCCAACGATAAAGCGGCTGGTAAAACCTGCAAAGGACAGGCTGTACAGGATGCAGGCAATATGCAGTATGGTCGGGTTTGACAGCGAAAACCCCAGCATGAACAGGGCGGTGCCAATCATAAACGAAGGCAGCGCAACGGCAAAGCTGGCTGCGCGGTACATGGCTGCACCATCAATCTCCCATTGCGGGTCCGGTTGCTCGGGAGTGGTATCAGCAGAATCAGTGTTGTGTAATTTCATGCGATTGATCTTTTTTGTGCCAGAAGAGGCCGAATGCGTCCTTTTCTTATTCAGGTGCCAGAATATGCTGCATCAGCGCAGTTACATAGGCTGGCAATTGTTCGCTGTCTCGTACACATAGCATCAGATGGCGGCATGCCCAGGCGTCGGAAAGGGCAATGATATTCAATTGCAACGCCCGGCGGTGGCGTTTGGCAGCAGCAAGCGGCACAATGGCAATCCCGACGCCGTTGGCTACCATTCTGCAGACTGCGTCGATGCTGCGCACCCGCACCCGGTAATGCAAATGCCTGCCCGCCTGGCGACCATGTGCGGCAATATGCTCCTGCAAGGCGCTGCCTGCCACCAGCCCGGCAAAATCCAGATGGCTGATCTGGGCAAGACTGCTCGGGTTCGCAATGGTTTCAGGATAGCCGGGCCCGGTAATGACAACAAGTTGGTCTGCGCCTAGCGGGAAACGTTGAAGGTCGTGCAGATCAGCCGAATCGGCAACCAGCCCGATATCGGCCATGCCCTGGCGGATCAGATCAGCAATATCAGTACTGGTGCGTTCTTCCAGATCGATTGAAATATCTGGGTGGAGTTTCAGGAAGCTGCCCAGCAACGCTGGCAGGTGTTCGTTGCAGGCAGATGTATTGCCCAACAGCCTGACATGCCCTTTGATTCCGCTGCTGTACTGCCCCAGATCCCCGTGCATGCGTTCCATTTGTCGCACGACAACGCTGGCGTGATGCAGCAGTGTGCGGCCGGCAGGCGTCAGTTGGACCCCTTTGTGGCTGCGATTGAGCAGCAGCACGCCCAGTACATCTTCCATTCCCTTTATGCGCTCACTGGCCGAAGCCGTGGTGATGTGGCAGCGGCGCGCAGCCTCGGTGATGGTGCCCGATTCGTGCACGCTCAGGAACAGGCGAAGGTCGGTCAGGTCAAAGCGCATAGTCGCAGTATAACAGGCAGGCTATGGAAATTCCTTAGTCTGCAATCGAAATTTCCTGATTTTCAGCTTTTTGATCAGTCCCTACAATAGGACCATGTTGCAACTTTATCCATATGTAGCGGGCAAGGCGCCAGGTAATTAGTTGCGGACACGGGTCGGGAATGACTCTATGCATTCACGGTCCATCTAAGGTATTTCCTAATACGGGCTCATCATTGAGCATGCATTCACACTTTTTATGGCGCGCAAGTCCATGGATTTTTTCACTGAATATCTCTCTATTTTCAACGCGAGTGCGGTCTATTCATTCGGCGTGCTGGCGCTGGTGACAATCGTTTTTATTCTTGCAGGCGCAGTCAAGGGCGTTGTGGGACTCGGCCTGCCAACCATTTCCATGGCTTTGCTGGCATTGTTGATGTCGCCGGCGCAGGCGGCGGCATTACTGGTAATCCCGTCGTTGTTGACCAATATCTGGCAAATGCGCCCCTTTAACGCAGTACCTCAATTATTCCGCAGTATCGGCACGATGCAGATCGGAATATTTGTTGGTACGATTGCCGGCGCCTGGCTGTTCGGGGCGCCGGCCGGACATGCTGCCGGCGTCGCCCTGGGCGTGGCGCTGGTGGCCTATGCATGTTGGGGTCTGACTGGGCGTACAGTCGCTGTTTTACCAGCCGCTCGAACCTGGCTGGGTCCTTTGGTCGGCTTTGTGACCGGTTTTATCACCGCTGCAACCGGCGTCTTCGTTGTGCCGGCAGTGCCTTATCTGCAGGCGCTGCAGCTGTCACGCGATCGCCTGATTCAGGCGATGGGGGTGTCTTTTACTGTTTCAACCATTGCACTGGCTCTGGGGTTGTGGCTCAATCACAGCTATAGTCCAGGCGCGGCCGGGATCTCACTGCTGATGCTGATTCCGGCACTGGTGGGTATGTCGCTGGGGCAGTTGTTAAGACAGAGGCTGTCAGTGGCGCTGTTCAGGAAAGTTTTCTTTTGCAGCCTGGTCGTACTGGGTCTTTATCAGGTGGCTGCCGCTGTCTGACCGGAGTCGGTCTGCGTGGCCCGATCATGGTTCACGCCATTGTTCTGCAAACGGCCTATAATAGGCGCAAACAATAAAACGATTGATATCCTTTTCACGCTTGCCTGTACAAGCAGACCGTCGCCTATATGCCACTCAGATATACCCGAGCACTGACAGATTCTGTTCGCACACAGAAAGCCGATAAACAGATCGGCACGCTGCTGGCCTTTGTGGCCGGTGCCATCAATGCCGGTGGATTTCTGGCGGTTCATCAATACACTTCGCACATGACCGGTATTGTGTCGACCATGGCTGACCAGTTGATTCTGGGCGCATACGATCTGGTTCTGGCAGGTGTGGCTGCATTGATCTGTTTTCTGTGCGGAAGCATCTGCACCACGATCATGGTCAATTACGCAAGGGTGCATCAAATGCGCAGCGAATACGCCTTGCCGCTGTTGCTGGAAGCAGTGCTGCTGTTGAGTTTCGGCATGCTGGGTGCCCGGATTGCCCAGATGCATGGGTTGTTTGTGCCGATCACGGTCATGATTCTTTCGTTTCTCATGGGCTTGCAAAATGCATTGATTACCAAACTCTCCCGTTCCGTTATTCGAACCACCCATGTAACGGGAATCGTTACCGATATCGGCATTGAGCTGGGCAAGCTGTTTTATTGGAACCGGGGGCGTATGCGCGACGATAGCCATTTTGTAGTGGCTGACCGGGCGCGCCTGCGTCTGCATTGTGCACTGCTGATTGCTTTTTTTTCGGGCGGAGCCATGGGGGCCTGGGGGTTTAATCATATTGGCTATATTGCGACGGTGCCCCTGGCTTGCCTGTTAGTATTGATCTCCAGCATACCGGCCTTTGACGATATGCGCGCTTGGTTCGCCAACAGGCGACGTCCGGCCGAATAGAGCGCATCGCTGGCGGCGTCAAGGCAGGAGCGTTGGCTATGGGCTATGGCCATGCCTTTTGTGATTTCGTGTTAGTTGCCAAAGTCGGTCATATCAACGCAGTAAGCGCAAAACCGGACCATGGCAGGCGAGTGGCCGCAATAAGAATACCGATACAGGCTGCGCGAGTGTAATTGCAACATTGGACTCGCGTCCACCACACAGCAGGCCAGAATGGTGTATAAATACTGTACAAATTTACAGTGATCAATATTTCCTATGCCCAGCTGCGTTCCTACCGCTCCCACGCCAGACACGCCCTTCGCTTTTGTCGATGTAGAAACGACCGGCGGATCGGCTTCAACCGATCGTCTGACCGAGATCGCCATTGTGCGTTACGACGGGCACACCGTCAGCACCTGGCAAAGCCTCATCAATCCTGAATGTCGCATCCCGGGCTATATTGAAAGCCTGACAGGGATTACCAGCGAGATGGTGGCCGATGCGCCCACCTTTGCTCAGTTGACAGAACACATTCAGCAATTGCTTGCCGGCCACATTTTTGTCGCCCATAACGCCCGCTTTGATTATGGGTTTATCAAGAATGCCTTTCGACGGGCAGGGCAGGATTTCAAGGCAAATATGCTTTGTACCGTCAAGCTTTCGCGTCGACTCTATCCGCAGCACCGGCGCCACGGACTCGATTACCTGATTCAGCGCCATGGGCTGAAGATGCAGGACAGACACCGCGCCTATGATGATGCTTATGCATTGCTGCAATTCTGGCAATGCGTCTGCCGCGAGCATGACCGTAAAATCGTTGATGACATCGTGCAGGGCCTGATAGCGCGGCCTTCGTTGCCAGCGCATATTGACTCAGCCGTGATCGACGCCTTGCCCAATAGCTTTGGCGTCTATGTATTCTATGGCGAAAATGAGCTGCCGATATATATCGGCAAAAGCAATCGTTTGCGCCAGCGAGTACTATCGCATTTTGCCAGCGATCATACGGCGCCCAAAGAAATGAAAATTTCCATGCAGATTCGGCGGATCGAACATATTCGCTGCGCCGGCGAGGTGGATGCGCTGCTGACCGAGTCGCGCCTGATCAAGGAACGCATGCCCACCCTGAATCGCCAGTTGCGCAGACAAAAGGATGTTTTCACCTGGCAACTGGTCGAGCAGTCCCCAGGCCTGTGGGTTCCAGTCCTTTTGGGCGGAAATGACATTGCGATCGGGCAGGGCTTGCATCTGTATGGTTTGTTTTCATCTGCGCGGGATGCAAAAGAGGCACTCTTGGCGATTATCAAAAGCGAAAAACTCTGCAAGGCGACGCTTGGTCTGGAGAAAGTAGCCAACGCCAGCCCGTGCTTTGCGCGACAATTGAAGTCTTGTGCCGGCGCCTGCGTCGGACAAGAGTCGTCTATTGCCCATTCGGCCCGGCTAATGACCGCCTTGTCCGCGTTAAGGCTGCGCGACTGGCAGTTCGAGGGGGCAGCGCTGCTGCGCGAAGGCAATCTGGTGCATGTCATTCATCAGTGGTGCTATTTGGGAACCGCCCGGGATGAAGCAGAACTCCAGGACTTGATAGACTGTGGCAAAGGTGATTTTTCCCGCGATACCTATCGGATATTGGTCAAGCATCGGGACAAACTGCTGGATGCCAGGGCAGTCAGCCTGACACTGGCGTAACGGCAGACCTGCGGCATTTGTTTGACGGTTTGGCGGGCAAGCACCGTATAATTTTGCCAGCCGGCGCAATAGTGCGTAATCATATACAGAGTCAACGTATACATCCGACAGTTTGGGTACAGGCGGTCAATCGGGTTGTCTGTGTCAGGAGCAGAAAATGGAAATTTGGGTGGATGCCGACGCATGCCCGGTTGTGATCAAAAACATTCTGTTCAGAGCCGCAATGCGCTGGCAGGTAAAAACAACGTTGGTGGCCAATCAGATGCTCAACGTGCCCCCGTCTGTTTATATTCAGTCACGTCAGGTGCCGCGGGGTTTCGATGTTGCTGATGCCTATATCAGCCAGCATGCCCGCGCCGGCGATCTGGTGATCACAGCAGATATCCCGCTGGCTGCCGAAGTGCTGGAAAAGGGGGTTCAGGCATTGAATCCTCGCGGGGAGCTATATTCAATGGAAACCATTCGCGAGCGGTTGACTATGCGCGACATGATGGAAGAGTTGCGCAGCGCCGGCATCGAGACCGGCGGCCCCAGATCTTTTGATCAGGCAGATACGCGTGCGTTTGCCGGCCAGTTGGACAAACTGCTGGCGCGTTACGCCAAAGCGTGATTGGTCGCGGCTGGAATGTTCCCGGTCAGCAGATATTGAATGGTGTCGTATACGCTGCGAATCTGCTGGCCAAACGGCAGCGGATCCTTGCCTCGGAAAAACAGACCTTTGCGCATATCGCCGTTGAATGCATCGGTCAAGCGCTGGTCGATGCAGAATTGACCAATTTTTGAAATGCCGTCCCGCAGCCCGCACACTTGCAGGCAATTCATGCTTTGTACACAGCGGCGCGGATCGGCCTTGGCCGATGCCTGGAGCTTTTGCTCGTTACGCAGGTATTTCTGTAAATAGGGTGTCATCACCGCCCGTGCCGGCAGCCCAGCGACGGACATGAATTCGACAATGTCTTCGTCGCGGGCGCCAGCCAGTACCTGCTTGAAGTTGTCATGTGCGTCGCCCTCGCGGGTGACGGCGAACGCAGTACCAATTTGTACAGCAGCCGCACCCCATTGTCGCAGTGCGGTACTGATCTTGCGAACATTCGCCATTCCACCGGCCAGAATGAGCGGGATTTTCTCGCCCTCCAGTCCCAGTTGCCGAAACACCTGCGCGGTTTCTTCCAGCACGTGGGCAAAAGAGAAGCGACTACTGCCCAGATCGTCAATGGTCGATGCCCCCAAATGGCCGCCCGCGTGATTGGGATGCTCGATCACAATGGCATCGGGCAGGCGGTTTTTCTTCATCCAGCGCTTGAGCACAATTTGTATGCCGCGCGATTCGGACAGAATTGGGATGAGCGCAACGTCGGGATGCTCCCGGGTCAGGTCCGGCAGTTCCAGCGGCAGCCCGGCTCCCATGACGATCGCTTGCGCTCCGGATTCGCAGGCCTGCTGCACAAGGGCCGCGTAATCGCTCACTGCCTTCATGACGTTGACGGCAATCATGCCCCGGCCGTCGGCTTGTTTTAACGCCTTTTTGACCTCCCGGTCCAGAGCGATGCGATTGAGCCTGTCATAGTGTTCCTGACTGGCCAGTGCCCTGGATTGTTCCAGCAAATCCGGATGCAGGTGCCGCAGGTCGATGCTGGCGATGGTGCCTACTGCATTTTCACGTGCGACTGCGGCGGACAGGCGGCTGGCCGAAATGCCGACGCCCATGCCACCTTGCACAATGGGCAATAATGTATGATTTTTGATTCTTAGGGGCGAAAAGGAATGCATGCGGGTTTCCTGGTTGGATTGAGCACAAAGCTGTGTTGCGGGTCCCCGTGGTATAGATTGATGAGGCGCGGCACTTGTGAATATGTCATTGTGCGGGGTCTGGTGTCTGGTGCTGTTGACAAAAATCAATATCAATTGAATTAGGCGGCAGGTAACAAGGCACCGTGATCGGCTGGACCGGCAACGTCAGTGGTGCCCACTGCCTTGGTGCATCAAGCCGTCTTTGAAAATACTGAGATAGACAACCCGGGCAATGACTGAACCCCGGTAATAATCGTTTGGGGACGCCAAGCGGCACGGCGTGTAAGTGAATGCGGAAATAGTCAGTTTCTGAAACGGATCGAAATCGGCCAGAGTTCAAATAGAAACCCTGCGAAATGCCAGTCATATTTGGTAATAGCAATCGCGCGGGCAGGCCATTACTATCGAATCGTGTATTTCATACACATGGTTCCGGCACCAAAATGGTATGCCGTCAAGAAAGGAGTATGACTATGGTCTCCATCAAAAAACTGCTTGCTATCGTTCTTGCGTCCCTGTCATTGGGCGCGGCTACGTCTGCGTTGGCAAACGAGCGTTCTTACGAGCGTGGATATAGCAGCCACCCTTATTCAATGCAGGTTGACCACCGCCATTATGGCGATCGTCATTATCACAGGCATCATCCACGTTATCGCCACCATGGCTGGCGCAACAAGCCACATTATTACAGTGAACATCGCCGGTATGACCGGGGTGATCGCTGGGACCGTCGCTATGACTCACATCGCCGGTATTATCGTTCCCGCGACGTATGGTAATATTCACGTGCAGTCTTTATTTAAATAAATCGTGAGTACATGCAGTGCCCGATTTCAGTTGAATTAAAGATCAGAATACTCAACCATAAATGCAGTACGGGCCTGCTGTTTGATTATCAATAACCAACAATGTAGCAGGAGAAGCCTATGTTGCACTATGCTGTCGTGTTTTTCATTATTGCCATCATCGCCGCGGTTCTGGGTTTTGGTGGTATTGCGGCTGGAGCCGCGTCCATCGCCAAGATCCTGTTCGTTGTCTTTATAGTACTGGCCATTTTGTCGCTGGTATTTGGCGGCAGATTCAAATAGGGCAGTCATGGTTGCCTGACACGTTTGTTTCCTTGAAACTCAGCGTTCAGGCGCTATCGGGCTCGGCGGTTGTTCGCATGTGCTTAAAAAGCAGTGCTGCGGCAACGAGCATAATCGCTCCAGTCATTACGAACACCGCCGTAAACCCTGCCTGATTGGCAACCAATCCTCCGGCCAGAGGTCCCAGTACCAGGCCGGCATATTGTGTGGAGGTTGCGTATCCAAGCACGCCTCCGGCGGCATCGGCCGGCACATTATGTCGGATCATGGCTGTTAGCGCCGGCATAATGCCGCAAAGCGTCATCCCCATCAGAAAGCGCAATGCTATAAATTGCCAGTCGGTCTGGGCCAGCCCTTGCAGCAGTAACAGAACCGCAGTTGCGACAAAACTGGCAATCAGCATTTTAATATGGCCGTGAGTGTCGCCCCAGCGTCCCGCCCTTGACGAAAACAACATGCTGCCGAAAGCGGTTGCGGACATGGCAATGCCTGCCAGCAAGGGGATCTGGTCGGTCAAGGTACGCAGTGACGCCAGGTAAAGCGTAATAATGGGCTCTACCGACATATTGGCAAACATCAGCAAGGTACCGGCCAGCAGCATCAGCAACACCAGATTGCGCTGGCGTCCTGACTTCCAGAACGAGTAGGGTGTTGCGTTTTTTGCTAATACTTCACGCGGCTTGTGGGTCTCGCGGATCAAGAATACGGTGCAGAAAAACGCGATCAGAATAATGCCGGCCGCGACAAAAAAAGTCAGGCGGATCCCCAGTAGTGCTGGCACGATGCCGCCGACCAGCGGGCCCAGCAGATTGCCGGCCAGCGTACCCGAGGCCAGCATCCCCACGGCCCAGCCGGTGTGGGCGCGGGGCGTTTGCGTAGCCACCAGAATAGTAGCGCCCGAGGCGTAGCCGCCCAGCAGCCCAACCAGCAGTCGCAGCCAGAACAGTTGCCACACCGTTTGAGCGCAACCGATAAGGGCGATGCCAATAGCCATGCCAAGACTGGCGCGAATCAGAATCACTTTCCTGCCATAGCGGTCGGCAAACCGGCCCCATACCGGCGCCATCAGGCCCGCAGCCAGGAAGGTGATGCTGAAAATCCAGCCGGACCAGCTCACGACCGCTTCGGGATCAGTAACGCCCAGATTCTGGATATAAACCGGTAGTATCGGCAATATCAACGTCATCGCCAGGATGGTGGTAAAGGAACCAAAAAGGCAGACATACAGATTCTGTTTCCAGGCAATCTGCTGGGCTTCATTTTCGCTGGCGCTGTGCGGGGTGGTCATAAACGGAACTTCGTAAGGGGAGAAGCTTGCCAATGGCCAACTGCCCGGGACTGTCCAAGAAGCGCGATTCATCGCACGTTGCCCGAGGTTGAGCCGGAAAGCGATACGAAACGCAGGAGTCTCACTTTAAACACAATTGAGATAATGTGGCTTAAAAACGCCTGAAAAATACCTAAATTCATGGCCAATCGGCTCTTGCGATATGGTCGTTACCTGATGATGTGTCTTATTTTTGCGACGCCGCCGGGCAATTGAAATGCAGCGACACAAACGCAACGGTTTTTTCTTATACAATCGCCTCACGCTGCAATCTCTCCCCATTCTTTCAGGCCGCGCCATATCTAGTAAGCGGCTGATTATCAAGGACTTACTGCACAAATGAATGTGCCCCGACCGCACCTGTTTCAGGGACGGCTGCTCAAGATGTGCCTGACGACTGGGTTGCTGGTCGCGCTGGCGCTCGTGCCGTTGGCTCATGCCGCAACAGACCCGGGCGCCGCCATGTCACACGCCGGCGAAGTCGCGGCCGCACTGTCCCATGCAGGCGTCGATACGCTCCACTCAGCCCGGATAGCGCCCGCTTCAGGCACATTTGTCCAGATGTTGACGCCTGTGGCCACCAATCATCCTGCTTCGATGGCGGACAAGGTGGCTCGCAGCGGTTCTACGCGCCTTGATCTGCCGGCGGTCCGATCAACCACCGGGGCTGCACGGATAGACGGCCCGGTCTTTTCCCTGCTGGCGGCGAACGCCGTTACGGCGGAGCCGGTCATGCGGTCGGGTTCCGGCACAGCTGGAGCGTCGGAGTCTACGTTCAAACCATCTGTTTCACCGTCGCCTGTACCGCCGATAAGGTCACGCGGTGCTGTTGCACCGGCAGACCGCAATAAATCACAGACGCAATGCCACGGCAGACGCGACCAGATTTTCGTGGCACATGAAGACGACGACCTGCTTTTCATGAACCCGGATATTTTCGATACGATCCGGGCAGGCGGCTGTATCCAGGTTGTCTATCTGACGGCCGGTGAACGGGGTGAAGGCGTGGGATATATGTCCCAGCGCGAAAATGGCGTTCGCGCCGCCTATGCCTTGATGGCTGGCGCGGCCAACACCTGGGTGCAGGCGCCGCTATTGGTGAACAAGGTCCATATCGCGCAATATTCATTATGGAAAAATCCGCGTATCTCGCTGGTGTTTCTCAGAATCAAGGATCCGTGGCTGGATAAGGGGTGGGGCGATTTGACACCGCTATCCCGGCTGGAAATCCAACCGGAGCAGATGGCGCAGGCATTGGGCGACTATTTCGAAACTTACACGCGTGAGTCACTGGTCAAAACGCTATCGGCGCTGATCTTGCGCTTTGAGCCAGGCAAGATCCGCTTGATGGACGACAGCGTACAGACGCCGTACAACAAACTGTGCTGGCGCTGCACCGGACATGATCATCCTGACCACATTGCTTCTGCCAGGCTGGTCCGCGACGCGATAGCGATTACTGCGGGCAATTATGAAGCGGTCTCTTACGTCAACTATCCGAACCAGGAGCGGCCGCTGACCCTGACATTGCGGCAATTGTCAGATAAATCGCGGATCTTCAATTTGTACGCCCAATATGATTACCGCTATTGCAACGTACCCCTCAATTGCAGAGAGCCGATGGGACCGGCAGCGTTGTGGGCAGAACGCATGTATTATTCCAGCCAGTCGAATACGCCTGTGGTATCGCTGTACACCGAGGCCGCGGGACTTGGCTTGTTTACACGCGGCGAATACAGTAACGCGGCGGTGTACTGGAACGGCCGAAAGCAGACATGGACCGTATTGGGAGGACTGGCGTTCACGGGGATCAAACCTTTTTTAACACCCTCGGGCCACCTTGCGGTATTTGCCCGCGACGGACAGGGACAGCTGTATTTCCGGCGCGCCCGCACGGCTGCGCCCGAGAGTGACGCATCCTGGTCTGCATGGTTTCGCTTGCCGGTGCTGCTGACCACCCAGCCGCAGGTGGTCACGGTCGGCAAGCAGGTCAGGGTGGTGGGCATGGGCGCAGATGGCTACTATTACTATCTGCGGTCCACCGATATGCGCTCATGGAATAAAAGCCGGCTGCCGGTATTGAAAACCGCAAGCCAGACCTTTGCCTTGCTGCAGCATGGAACACAGCTCTGGGTGCTGGCGCAAACATTGAAAGGCGAATTTTGGATCAGCGTCCATCACGAAAAAACAGGCTGGGGCCCCTGGCGTGTGGCCGCCGGCCCGGACAGCCAGGGTGGCCTGACAGCGCTGATCACTGATCAGAACACCTTGCTGGCATACTATCGCAATCGTGCCGATGGACATCTGTATCTGGCGCGAGGACGGCTGGACGATGAACCCCGTCACCCGCCCCTGCGCTGGACTTCGGTCACCGAACAGGGACCAGAGTTCCAGGATGCACCAGCCGTATTGAAAACCCGTTCGGGCAGTGTGGCGATTGCAACCATGAGTCGTACCGGAAAGTCAATCTGGACCCGGATGAATGATGCCCCAGTGCGTATCAGCGGACCGTTTGCATCGGCACCGGCCCTGGTCGAAACCGCCGATGGCGTCATGCTGTATGCACGCAAGGCCAGTGACAATCGCTGGATCCAGCAGTACGCAGCTTTGCATCTGGTTGACCAGCAGTGGCGGGACAGCCAACTGGTCACAGCGCCACCATTTTATGGCGGGCACACCTTTGATGGTTCTACCGATATTCCTGAAGAGGAACAGGCACAACTGCAGATGCAGCAGCAACAGCAGCAGTAACCCCGATCGGGGCAGATAGTGGCAATTGGCGCCGACAGCGCGCGCACCCACGTCTGGTGGGGGGCAGGCAAGGCAATAGTTGGTACAATTCGGTTTTTCACCAACCAATACGGCGCCTGGTGCCGCTAAACACATGACTGAAGTCGTCCAAAGCTGGGCCGATGCCATCGGGTCCGAAAAGGAAAAGCCTTATTTCATATCGCTGCGCGAACGTGTCCATCAGGCCAGGGAAAACGGCAATACAATATATCCATCGGAACATGACACGTTCAGCGCCTTTCGGTTAACGCCGCTGGACCACGTCAAAGTTGTCATTCTGGGACAGGATCCCTACCATGGGCCGGATCAGGCACACGGCCTGGCATTTTCGGTCAAACCATCTGTGCGTATTCCGCCGTCGCTATTGAATATTTATAAAGAGCTCAAAACCGATATTCCGGGATTCACCATGCCCAACCATGGTTATCTTGAAAAATGGGCGCAGCAGGGTGTGCTGCTTCTGAATACGGTGCTCACGGTCCAGGCAGGCATGGCGCATTCACATGCTGCCTGGGGATGGGAGACCTTCACTGACCAGGTAATCCGTGCGCTCAACGAAAAACGGGAACATCTGGTATTCATGTTATGGGGCAATCACGCCAAAAAGAAAGGTGAGTTCATAGACAAGAAGCGTCACCTGGTGCTAACAGGCGTTCATCCCTCTCCGCTATCAGCAAGCCGTGGATTTTTTGGCTGCCGGCATTTTTCAAAGGCCAACGAATATCTCCAGGCCCATGGCGAGGCTCCGATCGATTGGCAGGTATGAAAAAAATGTCAGATCTAAACAAAAATTGATCGAAATGATAGGATTTTATTGACTTGTATCAAAATACATTTCCATTAATGCTTTCACAATAGCGCTTATTCTCATTGGAGGGATTAAGCCTATGGTCAGAGGTGGTCTATCTGTTAGTGAATTCCTGGCTCGTTTGCCCATGTTTGAGGGCTTGACCCAGGCAGCAGTCAAAACAATAGCGCTGTCAGTCACGCATCGCTCGTTCCACACCGGCGCACTTATTCACGACATCATTGAAAAAGGCGCGACCCGCAAGGGGTTTCACATTGTGGTCAATGGCACTGTCAAACTGTTATTTGTTGCCCCCAATGGGGGCGAGAAAGTCGTACGTACCCTGGGGCCGGGCGATAGCTTCGGCGAAGAGAGCGTTTTCCTGGATAATATGGAAAGCCTGGTGTCAGCCCAGGCCACCAGCAGTCTGTTTTTACTGCATATTTCAAAAGACAGCATGCTCGCCTTGCTTGAACGCGAGCCGACATTCGCCATGCGCATGCTCAGTAATATGAGCCGCCGGGTGTACGCCTTACTCAAGGACATAGAATCTTATACGCTCAAAACCGCTACCCAGCGTGTGGTCGACTATTTTCTTGAACATGCACAGCTTCAGGATGGCGGCCAGTTTCGCTTCAATACTAACAAGGCACTTGTTGCTTCACTGTTGAACATCACCCCAGAGCACTTTTCACGCATCATGCGCGAACTATGCGCGCGCAACCTTATCACGGTAGAAGGAAGGGACGTCTATATTCCTGATCCGGTCCGTCTGCAAACCTACGACACTCGGGAAACCGGGTAATACAATTTAAGTCATGCACTTTTTGCATCAGTACACCGGCCATGTCTCTTCGCCTGCGGACAGCCTTATTCTGGCGGCATATTGGCTGTGGTGTTTTTGTAGCAGGATGCGAGGTTCCCGCGAAAACAGAGATTTAAGTAGCACCTAAACCGACGTTTAAATTGCAGTTTGAATCGTGATTTGAATTCGGGTTTATCTTGTGAACTGTGCCTGCGCGCCTTCAGGCAACCCCACTTCAAACACATTCAGAGTCATGGAGATCAGGGTGTAATAGCCGGCCAGCCCGACCAAGTCCACCACATTATCCTGTCCCAGCGTCTTGATTGCCTTGTCGTACAGCCCTTGAGGTATTTGGCGAGTAGTAACTAGTGTGTGCACAAATTCATGTACCACCTGTTCATCTTCCCGTGTAAAGGGAATGGACTCACTATTGTTCATCAGTGCATCCACGGTGTCCTGTGAGACACCCGCTTTGAGCGCGATCGGCCTGTGCGCCCACCATTCAAATTCAGATTGCCACAGCACCGCCATAGTCAAAATAGCTAGTTCAGACAGGCGAGTGCAAAGGCTTGAATCATAGCGGCAGTATTGTCCTAGCGCCTGCGCATGTTCGGCCAGACCGGGCCGGTTCAGCCATATGGCCAGCGGTCCGCGTACCTGACCGCGTGGACCTGCGGCAATAGCAGCATATACCTGCTTTTGATGGTCGTTCATAGTAGCCGGATCCGGCGCTGATAGGCGGGTCATCGTGTTCCTTACTCGATAATGTTGAACATGGTGCGTTTGGTGTTCTTGAAGTGCGGGCGTACCCGGCTGCTCCATTCGGTGCCCCGGACTGTGAGCCATTGCGGTGAACCAAAGGTGTCTCGTGTATGCAGCAAATAGAGTGCATGGTAGCGCGGCGCGCCATCACGCTTGTATAGGCGCATGGCCCTGATGGTGCCGGGTACGGCTGCCAGGCCCGGCATATGCTCTTGCGTATACCAGTCATTGAAGTCGGCTTCGGCGACGGCATCAACGTCGGTTTCCACAACATAATGGCAGGCCGCTGTTTGTCCCCAGGCCTGGCCACGCAGATCCAGTGTGAGCTGCAGCAGGTCTGTACTTGCACCAGGATAGTGCTGTGCAATGGCATCTGCAAGCGTACCGATTGCTCGGACTGCACTTGGGGGGTTCGGCGACTCTTTTTTTGCAGGCTCTTGCGTCATGGTGCTATCGAACGCATCTGCAAGATAGATATAAGTTTCGGGGGCATCTACCGCATGGCACAGATGGGCACGGTTGTCACTGGAGCCCAGTGCTTTTTGCAGCAATACATTGCATTGCTCGCGGCTCAGGCGAATACCGGGAATGCGGATGATCAGGACAGTTGGCGTTGTCATTTGGCGGCCCCGGTTGTCTGGCTATCCTCAAATCGATACAGTACCTGCGGATTGTCGACAAGGATTTTGTCGCGCAGGGCATGATCCTCGCAGACAGCACCGAAGATATTGAGCAACTGGCCATCATCAGGTACCTCGCCTGCGACATTCGGGTGGGGCCAGTCACTGCCCCACAGGGTACGTTCAGGCATAGCGTCAATAATGGCTCTCATGAATGCATGGCCAGCCGTATAAGGCATGACCCCGCCAGCCAGCCGGTCCACGCCCGACACCTTGACCCATGCCTGCCGGCAGTGACGCAATTGCAGCAGTGCTTCGAAGGCTTCACCATGTAAACCTTTATTCGTGTCTATTCTTCCCATATGATCAATCACAAAAGGCACGGGAAGATTTTTGAGTTTCGGCAGCAGGCGCAGCAGTGATATTTCATCAGCGTGAATGCAGATATGCCAGCCCAAATCGGCAATTTTATTGGCCATGGCCGTCACGTCGTCGATTGTTGCCCCAGTCAGATGCGCAACGAAATTGAAGCGCACCCCTCGAATGCCGGCCTGATCCAACTGCAGCACTTGATCCCGGGTCACGTGTGCCGGCAGCAGTGCCACCCCACGATATTGACCCTGGCTTCTTGCTATGGCATCTGTGATAGCTGCCATATCATAACCATGACAGTTAGGCTGAACCAGTACGGCGCGGCGCAGGCCAAGATTGGCCTGTTTGGTGTTCAGATCGTCATAGCCGGCATCGGGCGGCGTGTAGGAGCGATTGGCGTCAAAAGGAAAACGTTCGGCCGGACCAAAGATATGGCAATGGCTGTCGCAGGCATTGAGCGGGACATCGAAGTTGATTTTCTCGGTGTGCTTTTTAGCCGGCGCACAGTCAAACATGGGTCACGTTCCTTGGTGAAATTCAGTGGCGGTGTTTCAGAGAGGGTATTTCAAATGGCATATTGCTTCGCTTGTTGCTCATGTTAGTAGTCTGAGGCAGCAAGCGCAATGGGGCGGTTCTGAATTCTGTTATGCATAAAACGTATACACGCGACAGCCAGTAGTGATAGCGGAAGAGGCCGCTCGTGAAAATGTCGCTGTCGGATTCTGCGAATTGCGCCGGTTTTCGCTGCGCGGCACACTATCTGCCTCATCTATCAATCGGAGAACAGATATGCAGGAACGTTTAAAAGCGCAACGCGGGCAAGGCATGACCGAATACATTATTGTTGTTGCCCTGGTGGCTATCTCTGCTATTGCAGTATTTCAGCTGTTCGGTCAGACGCTGCGTTCGCAGACGGCAGCCATTGCAAGGGAACTGGCCGGCGAAGACGGTGCGGCCGAATCCCAGGCCGCCCGCAACGCAGCCGAACAGGCAGCAGGACAAACTGCAGCCAAATCACTTAAAAGCTTTACCGGCAATGCAGACGCTGCCGGCAGCGGCTCAACCGGGCAGTAATTGCATTTGTCATGAACGGGCTGTACTTGAACTATCGGCGTAACCGGCGGTTTGACACCCAGCGAGGTCAGGCGCTGGTGTTGGGGCTTTTTCTGGTAATGCTGCTGGCGGTGGCGCTAATCTATCAGTTCGGTATCGGGCAGATCGTCGGGCGCAAGGCGCGATTGATGCACGCGGCCGACGCGGCGGCCTATTCAGGTGCGCTGATACAGGCCCGGGCGTTAAATATGCAGGCTTATATCAATCTTACACAGACGGCGCACCAGGTGGCGATGGCGCATCTGGTTACTTTGGGCTCCTGGAGCCTGTTTGCAGCAACACAAGGTCAGCAGTTGGCAATGTTCAATCCGCCTGCTCACGTGATCGGCATGATGTTTGGCGCGCAGCACCTGGCAAGCTACACCGCCTCTGCCGGTGCTTTAAGGTTAAGAGACATGGCCCGGACAGGTGGCGAACTGCCACGCCTTTTTGCAGAACATGACAGGATCGTCCGGCATGTGCTGCTGGCGGCCTCTGAAGCCGTGCATCAGAGTATGCAAAGTGCCCGGGATCGGGCGATCACGCAGGTTCTTGAGCAGAATTTTCCGCAAAGTCCAGTCACGCAGAATGCGTCCTTGACACCGGAAGCGCGGGTTCGTCAGCCGGCAGCGGCTGTGCCAGTCAGTTATCCTGCGGATCGCTTTGCGCCGGTGTCATGGGAGGCCCGCAATCATCTTGATAAGCCCTACACCACGCGCTACAGGCCAGTCGCAGGCTATCGACGGTTTCTTGAAGACGTCGTGGCGCTTTATGATTTTCTTGATGTCAGAGACCACGTACAACGCAATAGCTGGGCGGTGCAGTATCAATGTCCGCAACTGCGCCATGAGTTGCGGCGGCGCGGGCGGACGGTACTTAATAACAGCGGGAACTGGCAGTCAACAGATACGCAGTCCTATCATGCGCTCAGAAGCAATCAATATATCGGCTGCTACTATCGGGAATATCCCATGGGGTGGGGCTGGATCCCAGGACGTGCGAACACGCCAGGCACGGATATGCCTTACTCGGAAAACGTACCCGATACCTTTGGTGATATTGATTTTTGGCGCTGGGTTTCCCAGGCCACAAACTGGGACATCTTTTCCGGCAACGCCAACCCGCTGGCAAATTCACGGGCCGTCGCCGGCAAACCTCAATGGGAGGGAGGCGGGTTGGTACCTTTCTACGATGTGCGTGACACTTATCGGCATCGCCCGCTGGGGTTCACAATCACCGTCAGGCAGCATTTTTCCGATCAGCCCACGCTTGCAGTGTCGGCGTCGGCAGAGACATTTTTCGAGCCAGCCAGTGAAAACAGGCGGTATCGCAGTGAGCTACCGGGCATGTGGCACCCGTTTTGGCAGGCGCATCTTGTCCCGAAGCCGGTCAAAAAGGGAGACTGATATGAAACACCAGCAAGGACAGGCACTCACAGAAGGCTTGATTGTACTTTTATGCGTGCTGGCTTTTTTTGCTGCTGGCACCTGGCTGGGGCGACTGCAGGACGTGGCATTACATGAGCAACATGCCAGCCGTTTTGGGGCATTTGAGCTTGCCCGAGCAGCCAATATCGACCACGCCAAATTATCGCCCCGGTTTTTCCAAGGCTGGCATGCTGGCTGGCGCAACCGGCAGGGCAATGCACTGGTGGTCGATGACAGCATACAGGTGACGTACAACCGGCAGGCCCGACTTGACCCTCAAAGCCAGCCTGGCGCAGTTGACAAGAACGCAACTATGTTGCGCAAAGAGTGGGAACTGCAGGACAGCGGCATCGCCAATGTGTCACTGCGCATTCGGCCGCGAGTGACTACGCTATCCGAACAAACGCCTGTATCTGTTGAAGGGGGCAGGCGGACACTGAATTTTATTGACAGTCTGGCAGTGCCACTGCGTAGGCATACCGCAATTCTGATCGATGCCGGGCACGCCATTGATGCGCGGTCTGCGCATGAGCGTGCAGCCCGTTCCAATACGGCATGGCAGCGGGTCTCGCGCGCGTCGTATACAGCCGGTAAAAAAATTGCAGCCGCAGCCGTACCCGTTGACGCCCCCTGGGGGCGAGCGGCACCCGTTTTTGACTGGTTCATGCCCTGGGCCGGCAAAAAACCTTAAGCCCCTATTGTTGTTTGAATTATTTTTTGGACCAACATATGCTGGTTTTATTCGTCAAAATTATCTTTTTATTTACATTGTTATTGTGGAATGACGATGTGGCGGCAAAGCCTGCTGCAGAAAATACCCCAGCTGCATTGCTGCGCAATGTATGCCGGGAACTGAACTTGTGCACCAACGTGTCACCGGTATCTTTTCAGTTATTTGGCATGCCTGCTGCATTTATGGTAATCAATCTGCAAGAGCCACCAGGACATGTCATGCGCAGATTGCATGGCAGATCGTCACCGTTTTCGCGGTTCACCCGGGTAGGCAATCAGATTTTCTATAGTGGTTTGCATGGCCAGGCGACCCTGCAATTGGTGGTCGACGTGCTCAACGCAGAATCGACCCAGGCATTATTGAGTGCGACGACCCAGGCGCCCGCCGACGCCGGCCCGAATTCAGCAATAGACCCATTGCGCTTGTCGGAGCATCGCTTGCTGCCGTTGCTGCCCGAGGGCGCCAGGCTGCTCATGGATATCTGTTATGCCGATCGTGAACGCACCTGTCACCAAGTCTATACTTATGCGCGTCTGAGCACCGAACAGCTTGCCCGTACATTGACGGCGACGCTTACGGCAGCCAACTGGCAAGTCCGTAGCATTGTGGCAGGTCTTGCTACCTGGGTTCGTCACGGTCGAACGCTGCAATATTTCCTGGCCAACGTCAATGGCAATACAGCGCTTTATCTGACGGCGCCTGCAATCTTGTGGTAGTGAGGGAGCATGCAAATGCGAATCTTCAGATTAAGCCGCAACGCCTTGCTATTGCTTGCGGCCACTGCTGCAGGTCTGGCGGCTGCCTGGTTTGCGCGGCAATATATACAGGACCATATCCGGGCGCTTGACGAGCAGGCTAAAGTGCAAACGGTCAGCCGGATCGTCGCCGATTTTGATCTGCCTGAAGGGTTGCGACTGGAACGTTTACATCTGGCAGTCATGCAGGTCCCGGTCAGTTGGGTTCCCAGCGGCAGTATTGCTCCTGAAGAGGTGCAAACTATCGAAGGCAAAGTGGTGACAACCGCAGTGCGCAAAGGTGATATTTTGTTGCGCGCCAATCTGGCACCCCGGCGTCATCCGGCATTTTCACAGAAAGTGCGTAGTGGCAGGCGCGCCATTACCATTCCGGTGGATGCCATCAATTCAGTCTCTGGTTTGCTGGTGCCGGGCGACCTGATTGATCTTTATGTGTCTTTCGAGTATCGCCGCAAACGGATCACAGCGCCACTCTTACAGGGGGTATTGGTGCTGGCCACTGGTAGTGACAGCCAACTGTCGGCAGCCGGGGACGAACCGACTCAAGGCACCGCATTTTCAACGGTGACGCTGGATACGGCGCCCGAAGAGGCGGCACGGCTGGTTGCAGCGCGACAGGCCGGCACCCTTACTGCCTTGTTGCGACATCCAAGTGATGCCAAGGCAAGCAACAAGGGCGTTCAGGGAGATCTGGCGACGCTGCTGGGCATTGCCAAACCGATATCCGTTACACGGAGCAGACCGGCAGTCATCTATGGCAACCAGCCGCAACAAAGGTTACCGGCACTTGTCACAGAGCCAAGGTCGAACATGCCCGAGTTGTCCAGAGGGCTTATTGAATTGCCGGAGACAGAAGACATCGTGAGCGCATGGATCAACTCGCTCCCCGGTGCTCATGCTGCAGACAGCACTTCGCCGGTAGAAGCCATCGCTGCCAAAGAAGACATGTCTATTGTCGCTGATGACATTCGCGATATAGGGACGGCGCAGATTCACACACCAGCGGTACCACGGGATTAGCAGGAAGCACCATGAAGCTTATATATGCATTTTCATTTTTTGTAGCATTGGAAGTCGGCACGATGGTGTCGTCTTGCGCAAACGAGCAGCCGCTCTCGCAGATCACATTGCAGGTTGGCGACGTCAAGGTATTGCCGTTTGCCGATCTGGCCCGTGTTGCAGTGGGTGACGGAAAAATTGTCAACGCAGTCACCGATGCTGAAAACGAACTGGTGCTGTTTGCCCGGGAGCCGGGGCAAACTGTGCTCAATATCTGGGATAAAACAAACCGAAGCCAGCAGTTTCACGTGTACGTCCGCGCTGCCGGGGAACAAAAACTGCAACACGACATACAGCGTATGCTCAGTACGATCGGGCGGATTAAAACGACGCAGGTCGGCGACAAGATCATTGTCGAAGGAGACAATCTGAGCGATGCGGATCGTGAGCGCCTGCTCGTGCTTGTCAGGCATTTTCCACAAATTGTGGATATGACCAGCCAGATCGGCTGGGATCAAATGGTACTGCTCGATGTGCAAATTCTGGAACTGCCTCGTAATGTACTGCAGGAGCTTGGCGTTAAATGGGGCACGCATGCTGGCGGGCTGTCCATGGGTGCCGTCTGGGATACAGGGTCCTCGCGCCTGTCGGCCAGACCGGGCCAAAGTGTGCTGGACATTCCATTCAGGGCAATCTCGCCTGCTGGTTATTTTGGCCTGAACGCGCTGTTGTCCGCTTCCCTGCAGACCCTGGCTCAGGAAGGGCAGGCTGTCGTATTGGCCCAGCCACAATTGATGGCGCGTAGCGGGGCGACGGCAGAGTTTCTGGCCGGCGGCGAGGTCCCTTATGTAACGACAGACAAAAATGGCCAGAACCAGACTGTATTCAAACCTTATGGTGTGAGCCTGCACATTACGCCACGTATCCAGAAAAACGGCAACGTGAGATCAAAAATAGAAGTTGAGGTCAGCTCGGTGGATGCTTCCATGGCGCTCAATGGCGGGCCTGCACTGAAAACGCGGCGGACCTCAACTGAGTTCAATGTGCAGTCCGGCCAAACGCTCGTACTGGCTGGTTTTGTGTCCCGGGACCAGTTTCGCAATGCCGACAAGTTGCCCGGCATTGGTGATCTGCCTATTTTGGGTACCTTGTTTCGCTCAAGCCGGTTTCAGCGCAATGAAACTGAGCTGGCGATATTTGTACGGCCGGTTGTGGTCTCCGCAGATAACCGTGATTTGCAGAAACGCGCAGCCCGTTCACGCGCCATCATCGAAGAGACATTCAAAAGCGCGCCGATACTGAATACGCCAGTAACAGCGAACGAGGCTAATCAATTGCAAGCGACACCGGCATCAGTCAAACGCCATTACCCCATCTGGATCCCGGCAGGGCAGCGGTGGCAGTATTCGCGTCAGTTGCCGCCAGCAAACCGTCCTGGTCGTTTGGCGGATGACAACTCGAATGACATTGGACGCCAGCGCAATGTGCCGATCCGTGTGCGCCATTCCCGTTGGAAGCCCATTCTGCGACTGCAGTTATCCGATGCAGACCAAAATTTCTAGGGGTAGGACTGTGATTGAGATTGACATGTACTTTGAAGATGGAGCATTTGCGCGTCGCCAATTTGCGTTGCCAGCTATCGTAGGAAGGCAAAAGGATTGCCACATTTTCTTGCGCAGCTGGCGCGTGGCCCGGCAACATGCCCGTCTGGTTCATCGGCAGGCCGGGATCTTTGTTGAAGATATGGGGACTCTTGCCGGCACGGTTATCAATGGCTTACGCATTACCGAATACGGGCCTTTATCTATCGCTGACGAGATACTGATTGGTCCGTGTCGTATGGTCATTCGCGATATTGTCGTTGCAAATCCGGCTTTTGCGAGCGGCAGCGTGGTTAGCGAGTCTATACAAGAACACCGTCAGGTCAGCAGCGCTGTGGCAGAACGTCGGCCACAGCCTCAGGGACAACAGAGGCAACCCCATCAGATACCAATTGATTCGCTCTGTCAGCCAACAAGCGATTCGCTCCATCCACCGGTGCGTATCCCAGTGGATGATCTATTCCATGATCGACCTCAGCAATCGCAAGGCGTCTTATCCGCAGCACAGTCGGGGCCTGTTCAGGACTCAATCGGGCGGCAAGGCAAGACAGCGTCTGTCTGCCAGCAGGAGACTGTTGAATGTGACCAGAACCTATGCGCAGACCGCATGCATGCTATGCGCGATCAGCGCTGGCAATTGCAACTGCATGCCAGCCTGCTGCAGGCGCTTGATTTACGCCGAAAGGACGTATCCCAGATGACAGACTCGGCACTGCGGCTTGAAGCAGCTGCTATGCTTGATCGGATCCTGGCTGAAAACCTGGCGTTGCCGGCAGATATGGATCGTGAACGCCTGAAGCAGAATGTACTGGACGAAGCAATCGGGCTTGGGCCGCTGGAGCCCTTATTGGCAGACCCGGCAATCACTGAAATCATGGTGAACCGCTACGATGAGCTGTTCATAGAAAAGGCCGGACGACTGATCCGCTATAGCGGTGCCTTCAGTAGCGAAAAATCAGTACTTGGGGTCATCGAACGCATCGTGACGCCTTTAGGCAGACGGATCGACGAAAGCTCGCCCATGGTCGATGCACGCCTGAAAGACGGTTCTCGCGTCAACGCCATTATTCCCCCGGTTGCCTTGCGCGGCGCCAGTCTGACGATTCGAAAATTTCCTCACTTTCGACCCGGCATGCAGGATTTGCTACGGCTTGGCTCGCTCGATTGCGCCATGCAGCAATTTCTCACGCTCTGCATCCAGCATCGCAAGAATCTCATTGTTTCGGGTGGAACCGGCTCTGGTAAAACCACCTTGCTCAACATCCTGTCCAACTGCATACCTGAACACGAGAGAATCATTACGATCGAGGACGCAGCAGAGTTACGCCTGAATCATGAACATCTGGTCGCGCTTGAAGCACGTCCGGCCAACCTCGAAGGCAAAGGGCAGGTGTTGATCCGCGACCTGGTCAGAAATGCCCTGCGCATGCGGCCGGATAGGATCGTGGTGGGCGAGTGCAGGGGAGCGGAAGCGTTTGATATGCTGGCGGCAATGAACACGGGCCACGAAGGCTCTCTGACAACCTTGCATGCCAATACCCCAAGGGATGCACTTGGGCGTTTGGAAACCATGATACTGATGGCGGGTATGGATCTGCCTTTGGCCGCAGTCCGCGAACATATTGCCGGCAGCATCGATTTCATTGTGCAGCAAAGCCGTCTTGCTTGCGGTCGACGCGTGATTACGTCGATTACAGAAATTTGCGGACTGGAAAGCGGTGTCATCAAATCACAGGAAATTTTTCGCTTCGAGCGCAAAGGCACCGGCGCCTTTATGGGGCTGGGGATTGCACCCGATTGTTTTGATGCCTTGCGCGAACAGGGCGTTCCGATCGATATGCAGCTGTTCAGCCAGTATACGCCGGCTAATTCCGGTGCCAATGCGTTCGTGTCGCAGGAGAGTCAACCGTCGGAATTACGATCACCTTCACGTTCAACATCACAAGCGCAATTGCAGGAGTGTTAAAAATGATTTGGACAGCGCTACTGTTTGTCGCGATTTTTATTACGGTTGTGTTTATATTGCTGCAGCAAATATTCGGTCGCATAGTTAAAAACTGGGAAGATCGGCTCAAGACAGATACAACCCGCAGGCTACAGGATTTCTTTCTGTTTATCGATCCGTCGGCATTGTGGTCGGGCAATGTTGTGCTTTCGCTGTCACTAGCATTGATTGCCTGGGCGCTCAGTGGCTTGTGGTGGGCGGCCATGCTGATTGGCGTGCTTGTCTTTTTGTCGCCCAACTGGCTGGTAGCCAGGTTGCGCCAGCGGCGTCTTGCCCAATTTGACGGGCAGCTACCCGCGATGCTGCTGGCACTTGCCGGGGCCCTGCGTGCCGGAGCAGGCATTCAGGCGGCAATCGTTCAGATAACGAATCAAGCGGCTGCGCCGCTCTCCCAGGAGTTTGGCCTTGTACAGCGCCAGCAAAGGCTGGGCATCTCCTTTGAACAAAGCCTTGACGATCTTTTTGAGCGCATGCCTTCAGAATCTACCGGATTGCTTGTCTCGGCATTGAAAATAGCGACCCAAAGCGGCGGCAATCTTGCCGAGGCGCTTGAGCGAATCGCCCAGACTTTACAAGCCCGTCAGCAGATACAGGGACGAATCAGGGCGTTGACGTCACAGGGTAAAATGCAGGCCTGGGTCATGGCCGGATTGCCGTTGCTCTTGATGATCGTGCTCAATACGCTGGATCCGGCTGCCATGCAGCCAATGTGGTTCCATCCGGCAGGCTGGATCGTGCTGGCGATTATCTTCTTGCTGGAAGCGCTGGGTATCTGGCTGATTCTCAAAATCGTGAATATTGATATTTAGGAACGAACAGAAAATGGCGTTCTGGATCAGTTGCATACTCACGGGTATCTCCATTTGCCTGGGTCTTTACCTGTTGCTGTCACCTGCGAGTACCAAGGTCGTTGTGCCACAGGCCTATCAGGAGCAAAAAATACTGGTCTTGCTCTGGCCGTGGGTCCATGTGCTGGGACGTACCATCATTCCTTTTATGTCATGGAGATATCGTGCGCGTTTGCTGTCGCTGCTGCGTCGTGCCGGGCTCGAGCCGGTGGCGCAGATCGACCACGTGGCCGGCATCCAGTGCTTGTCCGCCTGCTGCGCTTTTGCCGGTACCGTTTTTATACAAGTGTCGCAGTTGGCTGCGCGTCCCATATTCGTGCTGGCGATCGCACTTATTACGGCGTTAGCGGGCTTCTTGCTGCCCCTGTTGTGGCTGCGAGAGCGTGGCGCCAGGCGCAGGCAGCGGATCTTGCGTGAGTTGCCGTTCCTGCTGGATATGACCACCTTGTGCGTTGAGGCGGGCCAGAACTTGCAAGGCGCTCTGTATTGCACGGCCACCTTGTGTTCGCCGGGTATCTTGCGCGATGAACTGAGTTACTGCCTGAGCGAAATACGCACCGGCAAGCCCCGCATTGATGCGCTCAAGGGCATGGCCGCACGTACCGGTACTGCGGAAGTGTCCCTATGGGTTGCCTCCATTGCCCAGGCGGAAAGCATGGGGATGTCGCTCGGTCCGCTATTGCGCTCGCAATCGGATCAGCGCCGACAGGAGCGTTTTAACCGTGCTGAAAAATTGGCTCTGGAAGCGCCGGTAAAAATGCTGTTGCCGTTAATTTTCTGTATCTTTCCCTGCACCTTTATCGTTCTGGCATTTCCCATTGCGATAAAAATCCTGCAATCCGGAGTGTGAATGCACCCATCGCCCCCCGGTCCATCGCCCGTCTATACCTTAATCACCATTGACCGTTTTTTTCAGCGACTGGTCGGCTTAATGGGTAAGAAGGACATTGATCCCGGCCATGTCTTTCATTTTGATCCTTGCAATAGCATCCATACCTTTGGCATGGCTGTTCCGCTAACGGTTATCTTTCTGGACAAGCACTTGCGTGTCTTGCGTGTCATCAATCATCTTGCGTCTGCGCGCGTGGCCTGGCACTGTCGGGCGAGGTCGGTACTGGAGCTTCGTGCCGGGTCTATTATCTCGAACAGGCAAGCGCGCGAGCTGGTCGCTTCGCTCTTTTGCGCGGATGCGCATTAAAAAATGGCTTGTCTGATCGTCAGCAAAACGCCAACGCATAACACGCTCAAAAACACCGGTTGGTTTTACCAACAGAGAAAGAAGCCATATCGCGATGCTTCACGCGGCGTCATAGAATGCAATAATGCTTTCAATAGCATGACTGATGACCGGATCCTGTTTCCTTCTCGACCATATAACAGAGGTAATAGAGCGTTGAGTATGCGCAAATTCCAGAAACCGCAAATCGGGCAGGCCGCAGTGTTTCATGCATGCAGGCACCAGTGACACGCCCATGTTCTGGGACACCATGCTCAGAATACTCAGCCAATGACGCGTCTCATCTACGGCCTTGGGAAAGAACCCGGCACTGATGCACATCGACAAAAGTATTTCGTAATAAACAGGCGATACATGACGCGAAAAAAAGATGAAACGCTGCGCGCTGAAGTCGGCCAGGGTAGGGGCCTTGCTTTGCAGTATCGGATTGTTTTTGTGGGCGCATAGCAGAAAAGGCTCGGTGACAATCACTTTATCCTGCAATTCGGTCGGCAGCTGATTGCTGTGGATGAATCCCACATCAACATGGCCCATTGCAACTTTATCGACAATGTCGCCTGAATTGGATTCGGCCAGTTCAATATCTATCTGCTCGTCTTCACGTCCCAGTCGTTGCAATAATGCCGGCAGGCCGCGATAGACCATGGAACCCACAAAGCCGATGCGCAGGCGACCGCGTTCTGTCGTGTGGGCAAGGCGATTTTTGAGCGAGCCGGCGTGACTGATAAGGAAAAGCGCTTCCTTATAGAGCACGGCGCCCGCAGGCGTCAGGCTGACATGCCGGCTGTTGCGTTCAAACAGCTGTGCACCCATTTTTTCTTCAAGCTGTCGGATGGCCAGGCTCAGCGGCGGCTGCGAAATGTTCAGACGTGCCGCAGCTTTGCTGAAATTGAGCGTTTCGGCAACGGCGACAAAATAGCGAAGGGCGCGAAGTTCCAGGTCCATATCTATATATTATATGTATAGATCTAAATAAAAATAGTATTTCCATATATATATCGTTTTATTTACGCTGTGAATATTATTTAAGTTCAGAAAGGCCAGGACATGGAGACAAATAATATTCCGGACAGCCGGGGCAGTAATTTTTTTACGCTGGATCCTTATTCCGGCGCCTTGTTGAAAACTTATTTGCCGGCGCCGCTCTATGCTCACCTGTTGCCGGTTTTCAATGAACTGGGCGCAGCAGTGGGGTCACGCCTGGATGAGCTGGCCGATACGGCCGATAAAAACCCGCCAGAACTGTTCGTGCGCAATCGCCAGGGCCAGGATGCCTGCGCGGTTACCAAGCATCCGGCTTATGTTGAGCTGGAAAAAATGGCCTATGAAAAACTTGGTCTGGCAGCCATGTCGCATCGGCCCGGTGTGCTGGGCTGGAATCAACCCTTTCCTCCCGCGGCCAAGTATGCGTTGTCGTATTTATTCGTGCAGGCCGAGTTCGGCCTGTGCTGCCCGGTCAGCATGACCGACTCCCTGGCGCGAACGCTGAAAAAATTCGGCGATCCGGCACTGGTTGAACAGGTCTTACCGCAAGTGACGGCAACCGAATTTGCCGATCTGCAACAAGGCGCCATGTTCATGACTGAGCAGGCCGCCGGGTCCGATGTCAGCGCGACGCAGGTGATCGCACAGCCCCACGAAGATGGGCACTGGCGCCTGACCGGGGATAAGTGGTTCTGCTCGAATCCCGATGCGGGCTTTGCCATGGTGCTGGCGCGCAGTGAAGACGCAGACGGACTCAAGGGCGTGTCGCTATTCCTGTTGCCCAGAATATGTCCTGACGGAATGCCTAATCAGTATCGAATATTGCGCTTGAAAGACAAGCTGGGTACCCGTTCTATGGCCAGTGGTGAAATCAGGTTGGAAGGCGCCTTCGCGTGGTTAGTTGGGGAACGTGGCAAAGGCTTTCAACAGATGGCCGACATGATCAATAACTCCAGGCTGTCCAATGGGATGCGTGCCGCCGGCCTGATGCGTCGTGCGGTCAGCGAAGCGGTCTATTTCTGCAGTCACAGAAAAGCGTTCGGCAAGCGGCTCATCGAGATGCCTTTAATGCAACGACAACTGGTCAAGATGATGACGCGGGCCGAGCAGGCGCGCTCGGTCATGTTCCAAACGGCAACGGCGTTGGAGAAGGCCGACGGCGGTGATGCGTTTTCCAGGGATTTGCTGCGTATTCTTACGCCACTGATCAAGTTTCGTGCCTGCCGTGATGCCCGTGTGGTAACCGGAGACGCCATGGAAGTGCGTGGCGGCTGTGGCTACATTGAGGAGTGGGTTGAGCCACGCCTCATGCGCGATGCCCACCTTGGCTCTATCTGGGAAGGTACCAGCAACATTGTGGCGCTCGACGTATTGCGTGCGATACGCAAGAGCAATGGGCTGGCCGCGTTACAGAGCCATGTGCAGACCCTGCTGGAAACAGGCCGTCCATGCGTGGCATCGTTAGTCGATCTGCAGGCCGCCTGCATTGACAACACATTTGCGCTGGCAAGACGCGTGGCCGACAGCGACGATGCCGTCATGGCGCGGCAGGTGGCATCGGCGCTGTATCACGTGGCAGCGCTTGCCGGCATGCGCTGGGAAGCCACTCATACCGGGTTGGAGTCCAGGGCCATGCTGGCCGACCAGGTCTTGATTCATCGTCTGGCGCCGCGCGATCCGTTATCGCAGACGAAATACGAGAGCGCCATGCAGGCCCTGTTGGCTTACGCGCTGTAATCAACATACACACTTAATTCTTACAATATGCGCGGCCGGCTATATTGCACGGCTCGCGCAACAGGAGCAGACTCATGAACAAAGCAAAAATTTATGCCCTGGTCGGCGTGCTGGCCTGTCTGGCGGTTTCCGGCCCTGCGCTTGCTGCAGATAAATTTCCATCCGAAGTGGTCAAGCTCGTGGTGCCTTATCCGCCGGGCGGCCCGACAGATGCACTGGCACGCAGGCTGGCCCAAGGCGCCGGGAAAAAACTGGGTACCACGATTGTGGTTGAAAACAAGGCTGGGGCCAATGGCAATATCGGTGCCGAGTATGTGGCGCGCGCCAAACCTGATGGTTACACCATTATGTTCGGCACGTCCGGACCGCTGGCGATCAACACCAGCATGTACAAAAAACTCGGATACCAACCGGAAACCAGCTTTACGCCGATTATGAAAATAGGCCATTTACCCAACATCCTTGTCGTCAATCCCAAGGTCCCGGTAAAGAACGTACAGGAACTGATTGCCTATGCCAAGGCCAATCCGGACAAGGTGACCTATGCTTCTTCTGGTACCGGTGCGTCATCTCATCTGGCGGGTGTGTTGTTCAATACCATGGCTGGCACCCGCATATTGCATGTGCCCTATAAAGGGACGGGACCGGCGCTCAATGATTTACTGGGTGGACAGGTGTCCATGGCCTTTACCGATGTCCTGACTGCCTTGCCGCATATTCGCGAACACAAATTGAATGCCCTGGGGCTGGCTGCAGGGCAGCGTTCCAAGGCCCTGCCTGATCTGCCGACCATTGCGCAGCAGGGATTGGACGGGTACGACGTCAGTGTCTTTTTCGGTATTGTCGGACCGTCAGGCATGTCAGACCAGGTGGTCGCGTCATTGAATGATGCGTTCAAAAGCGCCATGGCAGAACCCGACATTCAGGCCACCCTGGGCAGCCAGGGCATTGTGCAAGCAGAAAAAAAGACGCCTGAAGAACTGGCCCGGTTTATTCACAGCGAAGTGAAAAAATGGCACGACGTCATCACCAACGCATCTATCAAGCTCGATTAACTATGACCGCAACACAGACTCCTACTCCTGCAGCCTCACTCACAGGCATCCGCGTTGTTGACCTGACCCGGGTGCTGGGCGGACCGTACTGCACGCAGATTCTGGCCGATCATGGCGCAGAGGTGCTCAAGATCGAGCCGCCGGCAGGCGACGAAACGCGTGGCTGGGGCCCGCCGTTTATCAATGATACCGCCGCCTATTTCATGGGTGTCAACCGCAACAAGAAAGGCCTGATTGCCGACTTGTCGAGCGAGAGCGGGCAGCAGTTTTTGCGCGAACTGTTGTCTCTGGCTGATGTCCTGATAGAAAACTTCAAGCCCGGAACACTGGAAAAATGGGGACTTGGCAAGGATACACTGCAAGAAGCGTTTCCGCAGTTGATCCATTGCTGCATCAGCGGCTTTGGTGCGGATGGTCCGCTAGGCGGCTTGCCCGGCTATGACGCCTGCGCCCAGGCCTTGTGCGGACTGATGAGCGTCAATGGAGAAAAGGGCGGCGCGCCCACGCGCGTGGGCCTGCCGGTGGTCGATATGGTGACGGGGCTGAATGCGGCCATCGGGGTGCTACTTGCTGTGAACGAGCGCAGATCCAGCGGCAGAGGACAGTATCTGGATATTTCACTTTTTGATTGCGCTGTCTCGCTGCTGCACCCTCATGCGCCAAATTATTTTGCCAGCGGCAAGGTGCCTGGCTTGACCGGCAATGCGCATCCGAATATTGCTCCGTATGAAAGTTTTCCGACAGCCAGTGGTGAGCTGTTCCTGGCCGTTGGCAACAACCGGCAGTTTGCAACACTGTGCAATGTGCTCAAGCGTCCTGATATTGCCCAGGATCCGCGTTTTATCGATAATGCGCAACGCCTGGCCCATCGACAGGTTCTGCATGAGACGCTATGTTCGGTACTGGCCGTACATCAGGCGGCCGAACTGGCCGATGTGCTGATGCAGGCCGGCGTGCCCGCTTCACCGGTAAACAACGTGGCTCAGTTGCTGGCGCATCCGCATACCAATCATAGAAAGATGGTGATTGAGCAGGGCAGCTATCGCGCTATTAATACACCTATCAAACTGTCGCGTACGCCTGCGCAATTTCGCTCACCGCCCCCGGGCTTTGGCGAACATAACAAGGAGTACGGTCTAACGTGATCTGTTCAAACACGGTTTAAATCGCACTGTCTGGTTACGGTTTTGCGGATAGTGTAATATTGATTTGACAGACTTTGCCTGGGCGCCATTCAAGATTGCGCCACTGCAGGCTAGGCATAATTCAATTGACTACGACATAACGAGACAGACATGACATACAAAACCCCTCTTGACGATATTTTCTTCAACCTTAAGGATATGGGCCTGCTTGAACAGGTGCTGGCCCTGCCGGGGTATGAGGAAATCAGCGACGATATAGTTGACGCGGTATTGCATGAAAACGCAAAGTTCGTTCAGGAGGTGGTGGCGCCAACCAACCGGGATGGCGATCAGCAGGGTGCCAAATGGGACAACGGCAAAGTTACCACACCGGCCTCGTTTGCCCAGGCATTCAAGGCGTTTGCCGAGGGCGGCTGGCAGGGCTTGCAGCATTCACCTGATCTGGGCGGCCAAGGTTTTCCCAAGCTGATATCGGCTGTCATATCTGAAAATCTGAATGCGGCCAACCTGGCCTTTGCCTTGTGTCCGTTGCTCACAGATGGCTGCGTTGAGGCCATCACACAGGCGGGCAGCGATCAGCTCAAACAAACATTTATACCACCCATGCTTGAGGGGCGGTGGACGGGCACCATGAATCTGACCGAGCCGCAGGCCGGCTCCGATCTGGCATTGCTGACCACCAAGGCCATTGCCCAGGACGACGGCACCTATCGCATCAGCGGCCAGAAAATTTTCATCACATATGGCGACCATGATCTGGCGGAAAATATCGTTCATCTGGTGTTGGCTCGCACGCCCGATGCGCCTAAAGGCGTCAAGGGTATTTCCCTATTCGTGGTGCCCAAATTCCTGGTCAATGAAGACGGTTCGCTTGGCAAACGCAATGACGTCTGGTGTGCCTCCATTGAGGAAAAATTGGGTATCCATGGCAGTCCGACCGCTGTGCTTTTATACGGCGCCGACAAAGGCGAGGTGGGTGAGGGCGCCATCGGTTATCTGGTTGGCCAGGAAAACTACGGGCTGCAATATATGTTCATCATGATGAATGCGGCCAGGTACAACGTGGGCATCCAGGGTATTTCCGTCTCCGAGCGCGCGCTGCAGCAGGCCCGCGCCTATGCGGCCGACAGGGTGCAGGGCAATGCGCTGGAAGGTTCGGCCGGACCGGTCACCATTGATCATCATCCGGATGTGCAGCGCTTGTTAATGACCATGCGCGGCCTGACCGAAGGTGCTCGCGCGGTCGCACTGTATGCGGCGATGTGCAACGATGTCGCGCACCAGCACGCTGATGAAAAAACAGCTGATTTGCACCGAGCCCAGTATGAATACCTGGTTCCCATCGTCAAAGCCTTCAGTACCGAAAACGCGGTCGAAGTGGCTTCACTGGGCATGCAGGTGCATGGTGGAATGGGCTACATTGAAGAGACCGGCGCGGCCCAGTATTATCGCGATGCCCGGATTTTACCCATCTATGAAGGGACGACCGCCATCCAGGCCAATGATTTTATCGGGCGTAAAATCCTGCGTGACGGTGGCGCAGTCAGTCGCGGTTTTATTGGGGCCATGTGCGATACGGTTAATGCGCTAAACCAGCACCAGGATGATCCCGCGCTTGCCTTTATCGGCGCGCAACTGGAAGTCGCAGTCCAGGCCTATCAGAATGCGCTGGACGCCACGCTCGAGTTTGCCGCCAAAGGACAAATGCGCAGTACGTTTGCCGGCAGCGTGCCGCTTCTTATGCTTGCAGGTTATGTACATGCCGGCTGGCATCTGGCGAACGCTGCGCTCAAAAGCCGCGAGCGACAATCGGATATTCATCGGCAGAAACAGGCCACTGCGGTATTTTATGCCGCCCATCTATTGCCCCGAGCACTCTCATTGTCATCTGCAGTCAAGGCGGGCGACAATGTGCAGGAAGCATTTTCAGCCGTATTTTCCTAATACGCATGAGTGCCGCAGTTTTGTTTTAATATGCAAATTGGGTATATCAAAATTATTATTTATTCTTTTAGGGAATAAATAATCTTTGCCATAATCCCGGTATACAGTCCGATGCATTGCATCGGACATTCCCCACGCTTACCAAGGAGATACCATGAGCACAACACTGCGTTTGGGCGATACCGCCCCCGATTTTGAACAGAATTCGTCCACTGGCCCCATCAAGTTTCACGAGTTTCTGGGCGACAGCTGGGGTGTTCTGTTTTCTCACCCGGCCGACTTCACGCCTGTTTGCACAACAGAGCTTGGTTATACGGCAAAGCTGGCCGACGAGTTTGCAAAGCGTAATGTAAAAGTACTGGCTGTCTCTGTTGATGACGCCGATTCACACAACAAATGGATCGAAGACATCAATGATACGCAGAATACAACGGTGAATTTTCCGATTCTGGCCGATGATGACCGCAAAGTGTCTACGCTTTACGACATGATCCATCCCAACGCCAGCGCAACGGTCACTGTACGCTCTGTATTCATTATTGATCCGGCAAAGAAAATTCGCCTGACCATTACTTACCCGGCAAGTACCGGCCGCAATTTCAATGAAATCCTGCGCGTTATTGATTCATTGCAACTGACTGATTCCCATAGCGTGGCCACACCGGTCAACTGGGTGGATGGCGATGACGTCATCATTGTTCCGTCGTTGAAAGACCCCGAGGTGCTGAAACAGAAGTTCCCCAAAGGCTTTACGGAAGTGCGCCCCTATTTGCGTACGACGCCACAGCCAAATAAATAATCGGCCCTATGGGCATGTTCTGATTGTGCTTTGGCGCAGCCAGAACGCCTCACCTGCCTTTGGGCGGTGATTCGACAAAAAAGCCATGACGATTCAAGTCATGGCTTTTTTGCATGTGGCCAAAGCGTTCATGCTGCCGCATCCAGGGGCCATCGCTTTTCGGGCCCAGGGAAACGTCACTCGTAAGCGGAGCTCGTCTAAAGAGGATATGTCTGTTTGGCAACCGTGGTGGCCGCAAGTGATATGGATCAGGCGATTGGCTAGTGCCACGGGTTTTGCCGGAGAAGTGTAGGGACGAGTAGGGGGCTTTTAATCTTCTGATTAAAAAGAAGAAAATATTTTTGGAGCGGTGAAAGCGAAGATGGAATACAACACAGGGGTGTAACGGGCTGAAATTGCGCTTGCAAAATATACTGTATGGATATACAGTATCACTTATCGCAATGCATAGTCGCGATATAACTAGATTAGGGTCCTAGTTATCGCCTGCCCGCCGTTGAATGTGGTTCCAGTTTGGTGTTTTCCAGCATTCAGATTGTCATTCGGCCCGGGCGGGCACCTCTTAACTCTTGGAGAATTCATCATGACAACCCAAATTCGCAAGCCTGGTGCCCCTTCTGCTTCAACTATATCAGCCTGCCGTCAGTTCGACCAGTCTTTCGCCACGCTTTATCGTAAAAAAAGCAGCAAAATACAGCGCAGCAGCCATTTGCTGGCCGATATTTGTATGGTAGCTGCGTGGTTTGCATTAATTCCGGTCATGAATCTTTTAGGTACGGCGGCTGGTCTGGCTTAATAGTCATATCGTTACGGCGACCATGCCGGGAGCCGCTTATCGCCAATCGGCGATATTGCTGATCGGGCGCCGTCGTTTCGTATCAGGTGCCGTCGTTTCCTATAGGGGGACGCCGTCGTTTCCTCACAGGATGCCGTTTCTTAGCCTCCCCACAGTTACCGTTGCTTATAGTACGCCCGTTTTCCGTACTGTCTCGCTGTCCCGGGCGACGTCGTTTCCTAAGCGTTGTCGTTTTCTATATATTGCGGTGCCCATAGGCTCCCGTCCCCAGACTGCAGCTTTCATCTAACGTCGTTTCGATCACACCGTTACGGAACAGCAATCGCCTGCCTTGGGAGATCTCCGGGCGTGTTACATCCGGGTTGTGCGGCGCATGGCGTGCCATTGGGCACAACGCGCGGGGGCGGCGGAACAGGTTTTGTTGGGATTTTGTTGCTTTTTTATTGAATTCAATAACTTAAGCGCAAGTGTTTACGCAAAAAGGGCCAGATTGCTGGTCAGCTTATCTCTAATAAGTTATACTTGCGAGTTCTATTTATCCTCTGTCGGCAAACGCACCTGAATGGGTCGGTGCAATCACAAATAATGTGACGTTATTCTAAACAGCCGTTCATGATGAACCGGAGTCTATTATGAATCTTATCGAAAAACTCGAACAGGAAGAAATCCAGCGTCTGACTGGTGGCACTCCTGTTACTGAATTTGCACCAGGCGACACCGTTGTTGTTAGCGTGAATGTAGTTGAAGGCACTCGTAAACGTACGCAGGCGTACGAAGGCGTGGTTATTGCCAAGCGCAACCGTGGTCTGAATTCTGCTTTCATTGTTCGCAAAATTTCTTCAGGCGAAGCCGTTGAACGGACATTCCAGCTGTATTCTCCCCAAATTGCATCTATCGTCGTTAAACGTCGCGGTGATGTACGTCGTGCGAAACTGTATTACCTGCGCAACCGTTCTGGTAAAGCTGCGCGCATCAAAGAAAAATTGGTACGCAAGGCCGACAAACAGGCAACTGCATAAGCGGTTTTCAGTTACTGCTTTATCCAGTTTTATCCCTTTGTCGCCGCCAGGTGTCTTATGGTGGCGCAATTGGGTTGAAAAAAGCCGGCATTGCCGGCTTTTTTCAATGGACGCTTAACACGCCTTCCAGTTTCATTTTGTTCCGGATAGACAGCAGCGTCGCTTATGTGCCGTAAAATGGATATGTTGATAAATATAATCGATTCCATAGGACACTGTTTTGACTGAACCACTAAGAAAGCCTATTACGCCCGGTTTTGACGTGCAGGCACAAAAATGGACGGTGGCTAACGAAAACCTGCACGCTATTTCACCTTCTGTGCTCACGGCTTCGCTCATCGAGCGCGCCTTTGATCATGGGTTGGTCTGGTCTGCCGATGCGCTGGTTCACCAATGGAACGAAGCAAAAATCATTCAATACCAGTCAGAGTCCTATATTGACTCTGCGGTACTTATGCCCCTGGTAAAGCGCGATGATGAAATTTTCGTGCTGTTGACCAAGCGCTCCGAAAAACTGTATCACCACCCGGGGCAGGTCAGTTTCCCCGGCGGACGGGTCGAAGAGGACGATATCAATCCACAGCATACGGCATTGCGGGAAACCTTTGAAGAAATTGGTGTGCCTACGCAGGCGGTTACGATGCTTGGTCAATTGCCGGAATTTTATACTGGCACCGGCTTTCTGCTGCGCCCCTACGTGGGCTGGCTCGCTAATACGGTTGAAATAAAAACTGACCAGGTGGAGGTCGCAGAAGTCTTTCAGGTGCCACTGGCGTTTCTCATGGATCCGGCCAATCATCGTCTGCATCATGCCATCGCCCCGGATGGCAATGAAAGATATTATTACTCCATGCCCTGGAACGATTATTTCATTTGGGGTGCCACTGCAAACGTGATCAGAAATTTTTACCATCGCCTGTTGGCCGTGGTTCAGGCCTGATCTGTCGAATTTCCCCTTCAGTGAAATTGTTCCGTCATGAGTGAGAATGCAATTTCACCGTGGAGCCAAGGCTTTATAAACGGAACTTATCGGTTTGTATGGCGCTAATAACCATCTCAAGCGTATCCTGTGGGGTTTTGTCGTCAACAGACAGGGCATGGGGTTCCAGCTCACCGAGTGTAGAAAACTGCTGATGCAGGGCAGCGATAGGTTCGGGGTCTGTCAATGTGTCGTTACCGCGTTGCTGACAGCGAGCAATTGCCAGCGCTAATGGAGGGCGCAGAACGATGTAGTGAACTGGCGTGGCAATTGTATGGAAAGACGGCAAGAACCATGGGCCGATGATGCCATCAACAATAACAAAATAGCCGCCACTCGCGTAACTTTGCGCCACGCCAGAGAGCGCGTCCATGACTATATGATTTTGTCTATGCGCAGTGGGTAAATAGGGCGCAATGGCGCCATTTTTGATGAAGCGCCAAAAATCGTCGGCATGCAGGTGGACCTTTGCAGACCCCTGTTGTTGGGCCAGGGCCAGTGCCGTCATGGTTTTTCCTGAGCCGGGCGGGCCAGTGAGAATAAGAATTTCGCCAGCGTGGTCCATAAACAATTCCGTGTGGATGCAACCGTGTCCTGCTGTCGATGGCAGACAGCCTTAATATTTCTGCGGTGCGGTCGACTCGGCCAGGATACGCAAGTAAAGTTCATGCCGCTTGATGCTGATTAACCCCTGTTCTTTGGCAGCCAGCACCCCACAACCGGGTTCGTGCCGATGTGTGCAATTGTAGAATCGGCAATTCTGGCTGTATGGGCCAAACTCGGGAAAGCCTTGCTCCACTTCTGTCTGGCCCAGGTGTTTCAGGCCAAAGGCCTGGAAACCAGGGGAATCGATCAGATCCCCTCCTGCATCGGGCAGGTGGTACAGGCGCGACGAGGTTGTTGTATGTTTACCGGTGCCCAGCGCAATGGAGTGCGCTTGCGTGTCGGCGCGGGCTTCAGGAACCAGGATATTTAAAATACTGGATTTCCCCATGCCGCTCTGGCCAAGCAGCAGGCTGGTTTTGTCCGCCAGTAGCGGCAACAGGCGGTCACGCAACGCCTGCGGCTGCAGGGTGCTGGTTTCAATAATGCGCACGCCCAATGCGCTCATATCCGAGAGCAGGGCGCGTGCACGCGGCAGGCTTTCGGTCAGGTCGCATTTGTTCAGAATAATGACGGGCGTGATGTCGGCGCTGAATGCGCCAGCCAGTGCGCGACCGGTCAGGTCTTCGGAAAACAGCGGTTCGACTGCAATCACAATCAGCAACTGATCGACATTGGCGGCAAATTGCTTGGCCCGCATTTCATCTGAGCGGTATAGTAAATTGCGCCGCTCGTGTACTCGTTCAATTCTCCCTTCGTCCTGCCCCTGAGGCTCAATATCGACATAGTCACCGACACAAATACCAGTTTTCTTGCCCCGCGTATAGCATTGACGCAGCTGCCCCTCGGCCAGCTCCACCTGATAGTGACGGCCGTGAGCGGCAATAACGCGTCCGGCTATCATCCGTTTGTTGCCTGCAACTCTTGAAGCCGACGAATGCGTAAGGAAGCCGGAGGGTGGCTATCGTAAAACGCCGAATGCACAGGATCTGGTGTCAGGGTGGAAGCATTGTCATTGTAAAGCTTGACCAGTGCTGAAATCAGCGCTTCGGAGCTGGCCTGTGTGTGTGCGTAATGGTCTGCCTCGAACTCGTCCTTGCGGGAAAAGAAGCTGAAGATCGGCGCAAAGAAGAACGTGAAGACAGGCATCGCCATAAAGAACAGCAGCAGTGCCATGGCATCGTTGGAGCCATTGATGACAGGGGAAACGCCCAGCCCCTGGTAGAACCAGATCTGGTTTTTCAGGAAACCGAGCACGGCAAAAAACACCAGTGCCAGCAAAAAGCTGAAGACCATGCGTTTTTGCACATGTTTATGGCTGAAATGTCCCAGCTCATGGGCCAGTACGGCTTCGATCTCTTGGGGATTCAGTTTGCCCAGCAGGGTATCGAAAAAAACAATCCGGCGTGATTTGCCAAATCCGGTGAAATAGGCATTGCCATGGGCTGAGCGTCTGGAGCCGTCCATGACGAACAACCCCTTGAGGGCAAAGTGGCAGCGCTGGGCCAGATTGTTGATGCGATCAGCCAGTTCGGGGTTGTCCAGCGGCGTGAATTTATTGAAAAGCGGGGCGATCCAGGTGGGAAAGACAAAAAGAATGAAAGCGTTGAACGCGACCCAGACCATCCATGCCCACAGCCACCACAGGGGACCGGATGCGGCCATCAGCCAGAGCGTGACCGCTGCCAGTGGCAGGCCCAGTACGATACTGACCAACAATCCCTTGATCGTGTCACTTACAAACAGGCCAAACGTCATGCGGTTGAAGCCGAATTTCTGTTCCAGTTTAAATTGCTTCCACAAGCTAAAGGGCAGCTGCAGTGCACCGGAAATCAATAGCACCGAACCGAGCAGCAGAATCTGACGCCAGAAATCGTTGGGAATAACGCTGATCAGAAATTCATTGATCAGCTGCAGGCCGCCAAGCAAGGTAAAGGCAATGAGCACCATGGCATCGAAGACCCGTCGGGTCACGGACAGCTTCATGCGCTCGACGGTGTAGTCGGCGGCGCGCTGATGACTTTGCAGCCCGATTTTTTCAGCAAATTCATCCGGCACCCTGGCGCGATGGCGCATAACATGGCGAGCCTGACGGCTTGCCAGCCACAAATGGGTGATCGTCTCTAGAAGAAGGAAAAGGACAAATAAAAGCGTAAACGGGGTTGGGGACATTTCTATTGTGTGCTCTGTGCGAAAATAATGTTTCTGAACAATAAGGATCGAAAATGGCGGTAAATGATCTGCGACTGGTATGGCTGGACATGGAAATGAGCGGCCTGGATCCCGAAAAAGAACGTATTCTGGAAGTGGCTGTTGTCGTTACCGAACCGGACCTCACGCTGGTAGCGGAAGGTCCGGTTCTGGTTATTCACCAGTCCGATGAGGTTCTGGCGGGCATGGATAAATGGAATACATCTACACATGGCCGTAGCGGCCTGACCGAAAAAGTGCGCACCGCTATACTCACCGAAGAACAGGCGGAAGACATTCTGCTCGACTTCCTTGCGCCGCTGGTACCCAAAGGCGCGTCACCGCTTTGCGGCAATACGATCAGCCAGGACCGGCGTTTCATGTATAAGTATATGCCACGTTTCGAAAGCTACTTTCATTACCGCAATCTGGATGTCAGTACGCTCAAGGAATTGTCCCGTCGCTGGAAACCGGAGGTCTACAAAGGATTTGACAAGAAAAGCCGGCACGAGGCACTGGCCGATATTTACGAATCCATTGACGAACTCAAGTACTACCGAGAACATTTTATCAAGCTTTAGCACTTCACGGTGAAATGCCCATGGCTAACGAAGTCACACTGCCTGCAGCGATTGCCGGTATTGGTACGGACCTGATCCATATCCATCGAATCGCCCAGGCGTACGAGCGCTTTGGCGATCGTTTTGTCGCCCGGATTCTGGGGCCCCAGGAGTGCGAGAAGTTCCTGCGCAGACAGGCGCGTGACCCCGAGCGCGGCATCCGTTTTCTGGCGACCCGCTTTGCTGCAAAAGAGGCTTTTTCCAAGGCGATCGGGCTGGGCATGCGCGTGCCCATGACATGGTCGCGCATGCAGACGCTCAATGCGCCTAGCGGACAGCCGCTGGTGGTGCTGGCGTCGCCCCTGAAAGAGTGGTATGAATGCCGTTTCGGACCGGCCCATATTTCCCTGACCGATGAGGCCGATCTGGCCATGGCCTTTGCCATGGTGGAACGTAAGCCCGTTTAATCAACCTGTTACCCAACATCATAAAAGGAGTCCAGGTGTCTGTTTCCCAATCCCGTCCTGCCCGCCGATCTGTCCCTTCGGCCGCCACGGCTGTTGGCCGGCAAATGCCCGGCCCGGTGATGCTTGATGTTGCCGGCCACCGCCTGACCAGTCAGGAACGCGATCGCCTGGCGCATCCGCTAACCGGCGCGGTTATCCTGTTTGCCCGCAATTACGACAATCCACAGCAACTGGCCGAGCTGGCCGCGCAAATTCACGAAGCCCGCGATGAACCACTGCTGATTGCCGTCGATCATGAAGGCGGGCGGGTACAGCGGTTCCGCGATAAGGGTTTTACACATCTGCCGTCCATGCAGGACCTGGGGCGCTATTGGAAGCGTAACCCGCTGCAGGCCATGCGCGCCGCGACCGAGATTGGTTATGTCCTGGCCGCTGAGTTGCGTGCCTGCGGCGTCGATTTCAGCTTTACACCGGTTCTGGATCTGGACTACGGCGTTAGCAAGGTTGTTGGCAGCCGGGCCTTTCATCGGGATCCGCGGGTTGTTGCGATGCTGGCGCGGGCTCTTATTCAGGGCTTGAGCTTGGCCGGTATGCGCTCCTGCGGCAAGCATTTTCCCGGCCATGGTTTTGTCGATGCTGATTCTCATGTTGCCATCCCGGTAGATGAACGTGATCTGGAGCAAATCATGGCAGACGATGCCATGCCCTATGATTGGCTGGGCGCACCGGTGCTGTCGGCCGTGATGCCGGCGCATGTCATCTATCCCAAGGTAGACTCAGCGCCTGCCGGTTTTTCCAAGGTATGGGTGCAACAGATCTTGCGCCAGCGCCTGAAGTACGATGGCGTGGTTTTTTCCGACGACCTGACCATGGAAGGGGCATCGGTTGCCGGCGATATCACAGCTCGTGCTCAGGCTGCACTGTCTGCCGGATGTGATATGGTATTGGTATGCAACCGTCCCGATCTGGCCGATACCTTGCTCGCTTCCCTGAAAGTCGCGCCGACGGCCACATCGGTTGCCCGAATCCGTGCCCTGAAGCCGGCTGTGCCGTTCATGGACTGGAGTACCTTGCAATCAGACTCACGATACCAGTATGCCCGAGACTTTCGATCTCAAATCCTTTCTGAGTGACTTGCCGCATCTGCCTGGCGTCTACCGTCATCTGGATGCGGAAGGCACCGTATTGTATGTGGGCAAGGCCCGGGATCTGAAAAAACGCGTTTCTTCCTACTTTCAGAAAACCCCGGACAGCCCGCGCATTGCGCTGATGGTCGCACGGGTGTGGCGCGTGGAAGTCACTGTGACACGTTCCGAGGCCGAGGCGCTGATCCTGGAAAACAACCTGATCAAAAGCCTGCGGCCGCGTTACAACATCCTGTTTCGTGACGATAAGTCGTACCCGTACCTGATGATCAGTGCGCATGACTATCCGCGGATTGCATACTACCGTGGCATTACCAGTCGCAAGGGGCGGTTTTTCGGGCCATATCCGAACTCCTGGGCCGTGCGCGAAACCATACAGATCCTGCAGAAGGTATTTCGCCTGCGCACCTGTGAGGACACCGTATTTGCCAATCGCTCCCGTCCCTGTCTGCAGTATCAGATCGGACGGTGTACTGCGCCTTGCGTCAACTTTATCGACGAAGAAGATTACAAGCGTGATGTGCAGCAGGCCGTGCGTTTTCTGGATGGCGAGGCCGACGACGTGGTGAATGATCTGCAGGCGCGCATGCAGCAGGCATCTGACCAATTGCGCTTTGAGCAGGCCGCGGCGCTGCGGGACCAGATGCATGCACTGGCAACCGTGCTGCATCAGCAATCAATGGAAGAGGTGGATAAGACCGATGTCGATATCATTGCCGTGGCGCAGGCAGCCGACAAGGCGTGTGTCAACCTGGCCATGGTGCGCGGTGGCCGGCACCTTGGCGACCGCTCGTTTTTTCCGACGCAGGCCGATGGTGAAAGTCGCGCCGATGTGATGACGGCCTTCATTGCGCAGCATTATCTGGAAAATCCACTGCCACCGGTGTTGGTGTGTTCAGAGGCGCTGGCTGATGAAAATCTGCTGGCGCTGCTCAACGAACAGCAGCCGTCGCGGATCAAAACCCGTTTGCAGACGCGCCCTCAAGGCGTACGCCGAACCTGGCTGGATCAGGCTTTACGCAATGCCGAGTTTTCGCTGGCGCGTACACTGTCCGAATCGGCTTCGCGGGCTGCGCGCACCCGTGCGCTGGCCGAGCTGCTGCAACTGGATACCGATGATGAATCGCTCGATGCGTTGCGCATCGAATGCTTCGACATCAGTCACACCGCTGGCGAGGCAACCCAGGCATCTTGTGTGGTTTACCATCACCATGATATGCAGCCTTCTTTGTATCGCCGTTATAACATCGCCGGTATTACCGAGGGAGATGATTACGCGGCCATGCGGCAGGTACTGATCCGCCGCTTTTCCAAGGTGGCTGACGGCGAGGCGCCACTACCGGAAGTGGTGCTGATCGATGGCGGCAAGGGGCAGGTCGAAATCGCCCGCCAGGTATTTGTGGAATTCGGTCTGGATACGCGCGTCATTGTCGGGGTTGCCAAGGGAGAAGGGCGCAAGGTCGGCCTGGAAACCCTGGTGTTTACCGACGAACGGGAATCGGTGGCGCTTGGGCTGGGGTCGGCTGCGTTGATGCTGGTGGCCCAGGTGCGCGATGAAGCACACCGGTTTGCCATCACCGGCATGCGGGCGCGCCGCGCCAAAGCCCGCAATGTGTCGCGACTGGAGGAAATCGAGGGCGTGGGTGCCAAGCGCAGGCAGAAACTGCTGGCGCGTTTCGGCGGGTTTTCCGGCGTGGCAGCAGCAAGCATCGATGACTTGCGTTCGGTAGAAGGTATTTCCAGGGAACTTGCTGAACGCATCTATGAATCTTTGCGTTAGTGGTAGGATTACACATAATGCCTCCGCCGTATTTTGTGTATTAAAGCCCTATGCCACTTAACATACCTATTATCCTGACCTGGATGCGGATCGCCATGATTCCGCTGGTCATTGCGCTTTACTATCTGCCACTGAACTGGATTGATGTTCCGTTGCGCGACACTATCGGCGCGCTGGCCTTTATTTTTGCAGCGCTCACAGACTGGTTCGATGGCTGGCTGGCCCGGCGCTGGAATCAGACTTCATCGTTCGGCGCCTTTCTGGATCCGGTCGCAGACAAGCTGATGGTGTGTGCGGCCCTGTTGATCCTGCTTGATCTGAACAGACTTGATTCCTTTATCGCCCTTATCATTATCGGGCGTGAGATAACCATTTCGGCACTGCGTGAATGGATGGCAACAATCGGCGCACGCGATAGCGTGGCTGTGCATTGGCTGGGTAAATTCAAAACCGCTGCGCAAATGACTGCCATTCCATGTCTGCTGTTTTATCAGGATTGGCATGCCATTCCGTTTGCGCCCATCGGAACGGTATTGGTATACATTGCAGCCATTCTGACAATCTGGTCCATGTTCTACTACATGAAGAAAGCCTGGCCCATCATCAAGCAGCAGCAAAACTAACGCGTTTTTCTGGATTATTTATCCGGTTATCACAGGTATCATATGACTTCGCAGGTTCTGACTTCTTCGATCAGGGCCCCCAATGCAGATGGGGATTCAAGAGACTGGAAGGTGATTGCGCTGATCGGGCTGCTGCATGGCGGCTCGCATTTTTATCAGCTGGTGTTGCCGTCGCTGTACCTGTCGCTGAATCGGGATTTTGGCTATAGTTTTGCAGAACTGGGGTTTCTGGCAACGGTATTCTTTGTGGTCTCCGGATTCGGGCAGGCGTCATCAGGCTTTGTCGTGGACCATCTGGGTGCGCGTCCCGTATTGCGTTTCGGATTGGCCTGTATGGTCGTCTCTGCCTTGCTGATTGCGATCGCTGACGCTTATTGGGTTTTTATTATTGCCGCTTTTATCGGTGGGGCCGGCAACTCGGTCTTTCACCCGGTCGACTTTTCCATTATCAACCAGAATGTGAGCCAGCGACGGCTGGGCCATGCTTTCAGCATTCATGGCGTATCGGGCAATCTGGGTTGGGCACTGGCGCCCATCTTCATTACCTTTTTTATTGTTCAGACCGGTTCATGGCGCTTTGCTGCGGCCGCCGCCGCTGTTGTGCTTTTTGCCTTGTTTGTGGCAACGTTTCTCGGGGCATCATTGCTGGCCACGCCAGCGGCGCAGACCGATACAAAGGGAGATGCAAAGAGTGACAAGCAGGACGATAAGCCGGTCCAGGAACGCCCCCGGGCGGCTGAGCCCGGCTTTGCCGCCAAGTTACGCCTGCTGTTGAAGAATCCGGCGCTGTGGGGTGCATTTCTGTTTTTTGCATTTACCTCGGGTTCGATGTCATCGGTGCAGAACTTTACGATTCCCATTCTTGGGTCGCTGTATGGCATTGGCAAGGAATGGGCCAGTTCCGCGCTCTCCATGTATATGGTTTCAGCCGGCGTGGGCCTGCTCATAGGTGGCTTTCTTGCGGGTAGCACCGACCGGACCGAACGCATTGTGGCCGGTTCGCTGGCGACGTCGGGGCTTGTTTTTATTCTGCTGGCCATGGGGATGCTCCCTTCCGGTCTGGCCGTGGCCGGGCTGTGCGTGGCCGGCTTCCTGAGTGGTATGGCCGGACCGTCGCGCGATATGCTGGTTCGGCGCGTTACGCCCAAAGGAGCGCTTGGCTCCGTTTACGGTCTGGTTTATTCGGGCATGGACGTAGGTTCTGCGCTGGGACCTGTCGTATACGGTTTTATGCTGGATCACCAAACCTATCGCGGCCCCTGGCTGGTGTCTGGTCTGGCACTGTTTGGCGCCGTGCTGGCGGCGTTCTGGGTTGCCTATTGTGCACGCCGGCAGCAGCAAGCCCACTCTGTTGCCCAGGGCAGTGCCGCGTGATCGGAAATCGCCAGACGGCCCAGATGCTGCCTGGATGGCGATGATGCGAGCTTTAAACCGGCTGCAGACTGGTCATAATTCGGCATTTGCGCCGACGCTCTGGGTAAAGAGATAGATCGGCAACCAGGTCACTGATCCGCTGCAATTGTGGCGTATACTGGTTTAATGGTTCTTGGATATCTTGCCAAAGCGCCACCATATTTATACCGGTAACCACTTGCTTTATCGGAAGCGCCAGCATGCGCATCGTCAACTTTACGGGGAAGCTCCCATGATGACAAACGTCAAATCAAGCGTCAAACGATTGGCTGGATATGGCCTGGCACTGGCGGTGCTCCTGTTTGTGTTTACCCTGTACATCAATCCCGATCTGTACGTATCTGTCTCCAATCTTTTCTGGTCCTGTTTCGGGGCAATTTAACAATACCCGCCCGCTACCGCTTGTCACATGGGCCGTCTGCAACTGCATATGGCCGCAACGCTGAGTCTGCGGCTTTCCTGGCTCGTTGCCGGTGCGCGGTTCTCCGTTGCGATTGCCGGCGGCGGGCTTGCAGGTAACCTACAGACTCCGTCCCATGCAATGTATATACCCGAGCCTGCGAACTTGTTCAGTCGCATTTCACCTATTATGGCAACGAACAGTCCGGATAACACCAGGATTTTCAGGTTCAGCGCCGCTGCTTCGGGTGTAGACGCGCCAGTCTGAATGAGCTGACAGCTTCTCTTGAAGAAAAATTATCCAGACACATAGGATTGTCATCATGACGAACGAAATAGCTGCAAATTTCACATTATGATATTGCGATTTCATAACATGAATTTTACATGCTGCAGTTGCAAAATTAATATTTCATGATCGCAAATTTGGTTTCATAATATAAAATTAAATTAGTAACTCATTGATTAATATAAATATAATATTTGGTCTTATATAAGATATAAGTGTATATTGCACTGCGGTCTTCAGATAGAATTTTCTCCATGGAATCTTTTTTTATATATAGGAGTTAATCATGTCAAAACGCGAAACAGCTATCCGTAACCTGCAAAAAGAGTGGGCAGAAAATCCGCGCTGGCAGGGCATCAAACGGGGTTATGGCGCTGAAGAAGTCATCAAGCTGCGTGGTTCCCGGCAAAATGAGTACACACTGGCGCGTACCGGTTCAGAAAAACTGTGGGACCTGCTCAACAATGAGCCTTTCGTCAATACATTGGGCGCGTTGACCGGTAACCAGGCAATGCAACAGATCAAGGCCGGCCTCAAAGCGATCTACCTGTCTGGCTGGCAGGTGGCCGGGGATGCCAATATTGCAGGTGAAATGTACCCGGATCAGTCGCTGTATCCGGCAAATTCGGTTCCTTCCGTGGTGCGCCGTATTAACAATTCGCTGACACGCTGTGACCAGATTCAGTGGATGGAAGGCAAGGAAGAGGGCGATGCGGGTTATGTTGATTACTTTGCGCCGATCATTGCCGATGCAGAAGCCGGATTCGGAGGCGTATTGAATGCGTTTGAGCTGATGAAGGCCATGATCGATGCCGGCGCTTCAGGCGTTCACTTCGAGGACCAACTTGCTTCGGTTAAAAAATGCGGCCACATGGGCGGCAAGGTGCTGGTGCCAACACGTGAAGCGGTCGCCAAATTGGTCTCAGCCCGTCTGGCAGCCGACGTGATGGGCGTGCCCACTGTGCTGCTGGCACGTACCGATGCTGATGCAGCCGATCTGATTACCAGCGACGTCGATGAGAACGATCAGCCGTTCCTGACCGGCGAGCGTACGCCAGAAGGCTTTTTCCGTACCAAACCCGGTATGGACCAGGCAATTTCGCGAGGGTTGGCATATGCACCGTATGCAGATCTGCTGTGGTGCGAGACATCTACGCCGAATCTGGACGATGCGAAAAAATTTGCGGAAGCCATTCACAAACAGTTCCCGGGCAAATTGCTGGCTTATAACTGCTCGCCATCATTTAACTGGAAAAAGAACCTGGACGACGTCACCATTGCCAAATTCCAGCGCGAACTGGGCGCTATGGGCTACAAATTCCAGTTCATCACGCTTGCCGGCTTCCACGCACTGAATTACGGCATGTTTGAACTGGCTCATGGTTATGCACGTAACCAGATGAGCGCATTTGTCGAATTGCAGCAGAAAGAGTTTGCAGCGGCCGAGCTGGGCTTTACCGCTGTCAAACATCAGCGCGAAGTGGGTACAGGCTATTTTGACGCCGTCACCCAGACAATCGAAGGCGGACGCTCTTCGACGACAGCACTGACCGGTTCTACTGAAGAGGCTCAGTTCTCTCACGGTTGATGCAGCGGTGGGCCCGGTACGGTTTCTGGTTTGACCGGATCGGGGTACAAAGATTTTATTGTTGGCCAATGAATAAAAGGGCCACCGGACAGGATATGCCGGTGGCCCTTTTGCTGCGCGCGTTCCAATCTTGATCTCAGGCTTAAGCAATAAATCGGCGTAACAAACCGGGGCGACCAACCGGCATAATGAACTCGTTTCAATAACCGGCAGCCAGATGGTAGCCGGCCGCTCATTGCGCTTGTGTTAACCGGCAAGGGCCTGGCCCAGTTTCCGTTGGCCAACGTCAGGTTATCGGAGCGCGCGCAGGCCCTTGCCCGGTCACCTGCCAATATCAATAAGGCATGGTCACCTGATAGCCGCTGCTACGCTGCCGGCTTGCCAGGCCATAGGCCAGCTCTGCCACCGAGGCGGCATAAAAATAGCTCCGATTGTATTTGGTGATCGCAAAAAAGTTGCGTGTGGCCGTGCGATATTCATGGCTGCCGCGCACTTCGTCGCGCAGATCAATGACGCCGATCTCCTTGCCGATTTGCCAGTTGCCGCCCGTGCTGCCGGCGCGTAGCGTCGCTCCGCGACTTTGCAATTGGCTCCAGGTCATGGATGGCTCCAGGCCGCCGTCAACCAGCGCGGCAGCCCCGGCCGGCAAGTTGACCGGTGCGAACACGGGGGTATCGGCACGCCAGCCATGCTTGGCAAGATAATTGGCCACGGATAGAATGGCGTCCTGCGTACTGTTGCGCAGGTCAATGTGCCCGTCATTATCGCCATCTACCGCATAGTGTTCGATACTAACCGGCATGAATTGCGGCAGGCCGATGGCGCCGGCAAATGATCCGGTCGCACTGTTGGCGTCCACTTTGTCGCGATAATCCAGGTCCAGCAGGGCGGCCAGCTGGTTGCGGAACATCTGGCCTTTTTCAGGACGGTTCGGTTCCGGATGGTTAAAGCCCAGCGTATACAGGGTATCCAGAACGCGGAATGATCCGGTCTGTTCGCCGTATACTGTTTCCACGCCGATGATGGATGCAATAATTGCTGCAGGCACACCGTATGTTTTCTCGGCCCGGTTCAGCGTTTGCCGGTTGGCATTCCAGAATGCGGTCCCCTTGCGCAGTCGAATCGGCTCGACGAAACGGCTGCGGTAGCTTTGCCAGGCGCGTGTAACGCGCCCGCCCGAACCCTTGGGCGTCATCAGTCGAATCACCCGATCATCCACGGTAGCCGTGGCAAGCAGCTGTTCGATATGCGAGCGTGGTATGCCATGGCGCTCCGATACCTGGGCCACAAAGGTATTGCGGTTCGCGCTCAGGCTCCTGTTTTCTGCCGCCCAGCCCGTGGGTCCGCTGGCACCCGTTGAGCTTGCCGAGCCGCTACTGCTCGATTGGCTGGTGGAGGAGCAGGCTGCAAGGGACAGCAGCAATACAGGAACAAGCAGTGCAAATGATCGTTTCAAGAGGAACCCCGTGAAGTTGTATTGAGATATGGCAGTTAGCAGCATCATGCCACAAATTGCTGCAAAAACTGGGAGATTGAGTATGGTCGCAGGATTGCCGCGCGTCTCGCTGCGCCGCAAAATATGGTAGATTGTATGCAGATACAATAAGATCATTCAATAGTAAATCAGTTATTTGAAGCAGGACGAATATTGTGGAGACACTATTCATAACGCATTCTTCGTGCCACAGGCACGAAATGCATGCCTGGCATCCCGAGTCGCCCGCGCGGCTGGACGCCATTAATGACCGGCTTGTCGCAAGCGGTCTTGCCGATTTTCTGACTCATCTGCCGGCGCGCGAAGCGCAGGAGTCTGATCTGTTGCGCGTTCATACCGAAGAGCATGTGCGGTTTCTGCGCGAGCACGCGCCGCAGCAAGGGTATTTCAATGTTGATACCGAAGAAACCTGCATGAATCCCCACACATGGCAGGCGGCATTGCATGCGGCAGGTGCCGGGCTGGAAGCCATTGACCAGATCATGGCCGGTCACGCACGCAACGCTTTTTGCGCTGTCCGACCGCCGGGCCATCATGCCGAGCCGGGGCGCGCCAGCGGATTCTGCTTTTTGAATAATGTGGCAATTGGCGTGCGCTATGCGCAGCAGCAATATGGTCTCAAGCGTATCGCCATTGTGGACTTCGATGTTCATCATGGCAATGGCACCGAAGCGGCCTTCGCCAACGATGAGTCGGTCATGATGTGCAGTTTCTTTCAGTACCCCCTGTTTCCAAACAGCGGCGTGGATCATCCGGCTGCCAACATGCACAATAGTCCCGTGGCCGCCTACACCAAAGCCGACAAGATTCGTGAGCTGGTTACCGGTCAATGGCTGCCAGCGCTGGAGGCATTCGTGCCAGAATTGATTTTTATTTCGGCCGGCTTTGATGCCCATCGTGAAGACGATATGGGGCAGCTTGATCTGGTGGAAAAGGATTACGTCTGGCTCACCAGCCAGGTCAAGGCAATCGCCGACAAATACAGTCATGGGCGCATCGTGAGCATGCTTGAGGGCGGGTATGCGCTATCGGCGCTGGGGCGAAGTGTAGAGGCCCATATCCGAACGCTGGCCGGGTTGTAAACGGCCGGGCCATTTTTATGCGATAAAAGCCGGTTATTGATCTGAAAAGCCGTTCCCTTTGGCCGATATGGGGCGGTTTGTTGCGCTGTGCAAAACAGAAAATGCAAAATTCACGCGATTGGTTGAATTAGTCAAATCGCCCGTGGCAAGCATGTAAAATAATCAGGTTCAGTAATAAGTCCGGGGCGAGTGCCCCGTAAATCAAGGAGATTGTTGGATGAAGGTATTGGTGCCTGTTAAGCGTGTTGTTGACTACAACGTCAAAGTACGCGTGAAGTCAGATCAGTCTGGCGTTGATATTGCAAACGTGAAAATGTCAATGAATCCGTTTGATGAAATCGCTGTTGAAGAAGCAACACGGCTCAAGGAAGCAGGTACGGCCACAGAAGTCATTGCGGTCTCTTGCGGCGTGGCGCAGTGCCAGGAAACCCTGCGCACCGCCATGGCCATTGGTGCTGATCGCGCTGCGCTGGTTCAGACCGATGTCGAGTTGCAGCCTCTGGCCGTGGCCAAGCTGCTCAAGGCAGTTGCCGAGAAAGAACAGGTCAATCTGGTCATTCTGGGCAAACAGGCCATTGACGACGACGCCAACCAGACCGGCCAGATGCTGGCTGCGCTGCTGGGCTGGCCGCAAGCCACGTTCGCCAGCAAAGTCGTCATCGAAGGCGAGCACGCCAAAGTGACGCGTGAAGTTGATGGTGGCCTTGAAACCATTTCGGTGAAACTGCCTGCCATCATCACAACCGATCTTCGTCTGAATGAACCGCGCTACGTTACGCTGCCTAACATCATGAAAGCGAAGAAAAAGCAGCTGGATACGCTGACACCGGAAGAACTTGGGGTTGATGTCACGCCACGGATCAAAACACTGAAAGTAAGCGAGCCACCTTCACGCAAGGCCGGTATCAAAGTGGCCGATGTAGCAGCGTTGGTAGACAAACTCAAGAATGAAGCGAAGGTGATTTAATATGACAACTCTAGTTATTGCAGAACATGATAACCAGCAGTTAAAACCGGCAACATTGAATGCGGTTGCTGCTGCACAGAAAATCGGTGGCGATATTCATATTCTGGTGGCCGGTAGCGGCGCACAGGATGTCGCAGCCCAGGCGGCCAAAGTTGCCGGCGTTGCCAGCGTCTTGCTGGCCGATGCCGACCATCTGAAAGACTCTCTGGCCGAAAACGTGGCCGAGCAGGTCCTGGCGGTTGCCGGCGATTACAGCCATATCGTTTTTCCGGCGACGGCATCTGGTAAAAATGTGGCGCCGCGCGTTGCCGCAAAACTGGATGTAGCGCAGATTTCCGATATTACTGCGGTCGATTCGGCAGACACATTCGAGCGTCCTATTTATGCGGGTAACGCTGTTGCCATCGTCCAGTCTTCAGACGAGAAAAAAGTCATCACCGTGCGCGTCACGTCTTTTGATGGTGTTGCAGCCGAAGGCGGCAGTGCCGAAGTCAAAACCCTGCAGGCGGTTGCCGATTCCGGTCTGTCTTCATTCGTGGGTCGTGAAGTAGCCAAGAATGACCGCCCTGAACTGACAGCGGCAACGGTTGTTGTCTCTGGCGGTCGTGGCATGGGCAGTGCAGAAAACTTCAAGCTGCTCGAGCCGCTGGCCGACAAGCTTGGCGCTGCATTGGGCGCTTCGCGTGCAGCAGTCGACGCCGGCTTCGCACCGAACGACTGGCAGGTTGGCCAAACCGGTAAAATCGTTGCGCCGCAATTGTACGTGGCCATCGGTATTTCAGGTGCCATCCAGCATCTGGCCGGCATGAAAGACTCCAAAGTCATCGTGGCCGTCAATAAAGACCCGGAAGCGCCGATTTTTGGTGTTGCCGACTACGGCCTGGTTGCTGACCTGTTCACAGCCGTACCCGAACTGGAAAAAGCAATCTGATCCGGTCCTGTTGCATTACGAGCAGGCAGATGCAATTTATAGATCTGCACTGGCGCGTGCAACAGGAAGCACATTTGGCATAAATTTCACCCGTGATATCGACCGTTCTCAGATCGGTGCCACGGGTGAAATGCTTATCTGTGTAGCGATAATAGCAATTTGATTATCCGCAACTTGACAAGTCGTAGTTCGAAGCGCCAGGGTACAGGCTGCCAGGGTTCAAAGCACCGACTGCTATGTCGCGGGTGCCCGCGTCAACCGGGTGCCCAGACCGGAATGCACATCAGACCGTTATTGCTCTGAAGTTATACCCACTACAAAACGGCGTCAACGTGCATGGCACAACACGCCCCTTGTCCACGCAGGACACGGCTGCAGCTTATTCGACCTTGATATTGGCTTTGCTGATGGTATCGCGGATCCGGCTGCCGTATTTCATCATCCATTGTTGCGCTTCCTGCGTTGACCCACTCACTCTGTGCACGTTCAAATTATCAAACTGAGTTTTGATCTGCGCCGATTGCATCGCCTGCGCAATTGCGGCATTCCACTTTTCAGTAATCGCTTTGTCCAGCCCTTTTGGCGCCATTAGCAAGAAGGCAAACTGCATGTCAAAATCTTTCAGGGCATCAATGCCGCTTTCCGACAGCGTGGGCGTATCTGGTAGCGCTGGTTCTCTTGAGTTTCCAGCGACGGCAAGCGGGACCAGTTTACCCGCCTTGATATGCTGCAAGGTAGAGCCGCCCAGTGCAAGAAACCCTGCATCCACCTGGCTGCCAAGCAGGGCATTCAAGGCCGGCGCATTGCCCTTGAACGGGATGTTGGTTATGTTAATGCCCAGCGCCAGTCGCAGGCTTTCCATGGCCAGGTGCCCGGGTGTGCCGGCGCCTGCCGATGAATAGTTCAGCGCTTTGGCCTTGGATGCTGCAATCAAGGACGGGAGATCTTTGATTTCCGATGCTTTTGGAACCAGCAGGACTTGCTCGAATGTGCCCAGCAGGCTGATCAAGTCCAGCGCAGTCTCCGGGTTGAAGCGTTTTTGTCCAAATATAAGCGGATTGACTGTAACCAGCGAGTCGATGGTTGCGAGAAACGTATAGCCATCCGGTTTCTGGCGGGCCGCATTTTCTGCACCGATCAGTCCGGATGCACCGGGTTTGTTCTCAATCACTATCGGTTGGCCGAACTGGGCGGACAGATTGGCACTGACGGCGCGGGTAGCCAGATCAAGAGCCCCACCGGGAGGATAATTGACAATGAGGGTGATTGGCTTGTCTGGATAGGCTGCGTGAGCCGCGCCAGCAAAGACGAGCGCGAGGCCGCTTGCCAGCGCGCGTTTCGTAACGGAAATGATAATTGACATGGTTGTCTCCTGTTTCGGGTGTGATGGCATGGCTTTTGGTTGTTGTGCGCACCGTTCCGGAATCGATTTGGCCACACAGCCATACAGCAACAGTTGGGCCGACGCTACTGCGTCGGCATGGTTGGCCCGCGATCTGAATCAGGCCAATGCGCTTGGATATGGGCTTGTATCAACCAGTTCCAAGTTGGTGTAGGCCAGTTTTTCCATCATCATCGCCCGAATGGTCGACGCAGCCGGCGTCTCCCAAAGGTTAATCATTTCGTCGGGGTCGTTCTGCAGATCATAGAGTTCGCCCCATGAGGCTGCGTCGTAAATGGTCATGCGATAGCGTTGCGTCAATAGCGTTCGGCAGCGTACGCGCGTGTCAATGCTCAGAATGACGCGCTGGCCTTCTTCTTCGATCAGCAGAGAATCGCGCAGGTCTTTGCGGCTGCCCTCCATCAACGGTTGCATGTCCTGACCCTGAATGCCATTGAATGCAGGCGCACGGGCTCGCGTCAGAATGGTCGGCGCAATGTCGATGGTGCTGGTAAGGGCGCAGGAAGCTTTGTCCGCGGCGGCAGGCATGGTTGGGTCGGACCAGATGAAAGGAACGCGCGTCAGGCCCCGGTAATGAATCGGCCCCTTTAGCATAAGCTGGTGATCACCCAGAAAATCCCCGTGATCGCTGGTGAAAATGACAATCGTATTGTCCTGCAGCCCGAGGCGTTCCAGTTCGGCCATCACCCGGCCGATTTGCGCGTCGATATTGCTGATGGAGCCATAGTTCAACGCCAGTGCTTCCTGTGCTTCGCGTTCGTCGCAGGCAAATACGGCAGTGCCTTTTTTTGTCGCTGCGCCGGAATCGCGACGCTGATAAAGCCATTGGACATGTTGCGGAGGCTCATGATCGCTATAGAACGAAGCGGGCAGGGTCATGTCCTCGGGCTTATACATATCCCAGTATTGACCAGGCGGAGTAAAGGGATGATGCGGATCCGGAAATGACACTTGCAGGAAAAAAGGCTGTTCGCTGCCAGCGTAGTCGTTAAGCAGATCAATGCTGCGGTCGGCGATATAGGCCGAAGGATACTGCTCTTCGGTCAGACGAGTGCGCCATGCCTGACCGATCCGTGTCAATTTATAGTCGGGCGTCGGTATGGCATTGTCGGGCCCGATCAGTGATTCCGCATTGGGTACTTCACGACGCAGCCAGTAGCGATAATGACCATGCACGATGTCGGCATGATCATCCACCAGATAGACTTGCTCGAACCCATAGTACGGATAATCAAGATCGTAATGATCGCTGTCTAGCCACTTGCCACGTTTTTCCTGCTCATAGTTGCCGTCATCCGCTTCAAAGGCTTCGTCGCACAACCGGTCTGCCGGGTTCTGCGGCCAGAGAGGCGCCAACGCAGTCATGTTTTGCAGATGTATTTTGCCGACCTGTGCTGTGTGATAGCCGGATAGGCGCAGCGTTTCCACGAAAGTGCGTGCTTTAAGCGATAGCGGTATGCCGTTGTGACGCGCTCCATGCACCGAAGGGTAACGACCGGTCATCATGCTGGCGCGGTTGGGCATACAGATAGGCGTCGCCACATGCATATTGTCCAGCCGAAACCCTTTTTTTGATATGGCATCGATGTTTGGCGTCTGCACCACGCGATTGCCATAGCAGCCCAGATGGTCGGCCCGCAACTGGTCTGTAATGAACATAAGAAAGTTGACTGGTTTGGTCATGGCTTGTGTTGCCTTATGGTTTGGTCGGCTTGGTTGATGACAGGGCCTTGTGCCAGCGCTGCACATTGGCGCTGACTTTATCGGCAAACGCCTGGCGGCTGGAGATGTTCGGGACCATTCCCAGTGGCGTGAGCTCTTTGGCAAAGGCGTCCGATTTGATTACTTTTTCAAATGCCGCATGCAAACTGTCGGCCAGATCGGGTGCCAGGCCAGCGGGTGCAAAAAGACCAATCCATGACTGCACCGATGCGTCTTTCTGAATATCAGAAAAATATTGTGTTTGGGCTACTTCGGCGACCCCGCTGAACATATCGTCCCTGGGGTTGGCGATGCCCAGTATCTTGATTCGTTTGTCTGCAAGAAACGGCTTGGCGGGTACCACGCCCGCCATCACAAGCGGAATATTGCCGGCGACGGTATCTGTCATGGCCGGGCCGGCGCCCTTATAGGCGACATGTGTGATATCGAGGCCCAGTTTTTGCGCAAACTGTTCCATCGCCAAAGCGTGTACGCTGCCAACGCCGGGCGATCCGAAGCTGTATTTGCCGGGTGACCGACCAATAAGATCGACGGCTTCTGTCAGCGTATTGGCGGGAAAATCTTTATTGGCCGCCAGAATGACTATGTTCTCGGCAACATCGGTGACCGCTGTAAAGTCCTTGATGGGATCATATTTCAACCCTGGTATGACAACACTGTTGATACCATGGGTGTTGGAGGTGCCCATCAGCAGCGTGCGTCCGTCCGGTTTGTTGCGCACAGCTTGCTGGGCAGCAATCGAACCACCGGCGCCGGGCTTGTTTTCGACGACAAGATTGATGCCTTCTTCGGCGGCCAGCTGTTTGGCCAGAATCCGGGTCAGTGCATCTACGGCGCCACCGGGCGCGTAGGGAACAATAACCGTAATCTGTTTTGGAAGTGCCGTGGCAGCGATGGCTGTCGGGCCGATACAGCAGGCCAGTAGCGGTATGAGAGCGCGTTTTAGGAAAGGACGCATGAGATTGTCTCCTGGATATGATTATGCGCTCAAGTGTTCCACAGTTCCCTTTACTCTGTAAAATTCATTTATCGACTCACCGTATAACCAATTTGGCATAACCCCATGTTTCATCTGAAAAAACGCCAGGCTGATCTGCTTGTTGCATTGGCCGAGACGCAGAATCTGCACAAGGCGTCGGTGCAGTTGCACATGACCCAACCGGCAGCGTCCAAGGTGTTGTCCCAACTCGAGCAAGAGGTGGGTTATGCCCTGTTTGAACGAAGTGCGACGGGAACTGTGCCCACTGCCTACGGCGGCCTGATGATCGAGTATGCCCGTCAGGTCCTGCAGGCGACGCGGCGCATACAGTCCGAACTCAGTCAGGTCCAGTATCACGGGCAGCGTACGCTGGCCATTGGCGCATTGCCGTCGGCCACATTATCGGTCGTACCGGATTTGCTTAGCGCATTGCTTGCGCAGGTGCCGGATTTGCAGGTGAGCATTGAAGACGGCATTATTGAGCCCATGCTGGAAAAACTCAATGTCGGCCTCCTGGATATTGTGATAGGGCGCCGAACGGAACTGATCGATCTGAGCGGCTTTGACCGGATTATTCTGGATTACGAACCTATGGTGCTCGTGTGTGGACTGCAGCATCCCCTGGCGCAGCCCCGCAAATTGGAAGCCGGACACCTGCACGACTGTATCTGGATTTTTCCGCAAGCAGGCACCTATGCGAATGCGAAGCTGATCGAACTGTGCGACTCCATCGGACTGGCGCACCCGACCATTGCTATTCGCTCCAGTACCACAATGACAAATGTAATCATGCTGGGGCGCGAAAATCTGGTGGCGGCCATGCCGCAGGGCATCGCCCGGTATTTTGAGCGGCAAAGCATGTTACATATTTTGCCACTGGAAAAAACGATCAATTTTGGGGAAGTGCTGCTGTTTACAAACAAGCGCTCGGTATATTCACCTAATGCGGCGCTCATTGCCCAGGCGAGCGCGCTGATGCAGCAAAAAACGGCATTCAAGCGTGTATCTTTAGCAAAGAAGGAAGACACTTCACTGGGGCCGGAGTTGGAGGGTTGAGCCGCAAAGGCTATGCTGGAAGGGGAAGGTCGAAAGTACTGAATCTAAAGAAAAGGGCCGGAAGGTAAGGGCCGGAAAAGCTGGACCGGCCCCACCCGCAGGCGCCGGTTACATGGCTTCGATACGATCGGCCCGGCTGCCCGAATCGGGGTGGCTGGAAAAGACGCTGGCACTGCCCTGGGACAGGGATTCGAGTTTGCGCAGGGCAGACACGGCAGCCGATTTGTCATGCCCCTGTTCCTTGAGCACTTTCAGGCCGAAAGCATCGGCCGCGTATTCATGCGACTGGGAATACTGGGCATTGACCAGACCGTTGGCAAGTGCGCCCAGTTGGCTGCCCGATAGCGTGGACAGAATGGGAACGCCACTGGCCGCGCCAGCCTGTTGTGCCGCCAGGGTGAGCATGCTGGACCGTGCCTGGGCCTTGGAATGCCCTTCGATGACATGCCCAACTTCGTGACCCAATACAAATAGCAGTTCGTTGTCGGTCATCTTGTCCATCAGGCCTGAGTAAACGCGGATACTGCCATTGGGCAGCGCAAACGCGTTAACTTCGGGATTGAGATAGGCCTTGAACTGCAACGGCGTGCCCTGATAGCTGCGCAGATTGCGCGTGACCCTGGCAAGCCGGGTGGCATATTTGCTATTTGCAGAGGCAATCCTGTTCTGGGAATCTAGCTGTTGCTGGGAACTGACCGCCAGCGCCTGGATCTGTTCGTCGGAAACCGTGGCCGCCTGAAACAGGGAAGAAGCGGCGCCCACCATGCCAGCCACATCCATATTCTGGCAGGCAGTCAGGGAACTTACGGCAAGTGCGGCAAGAGTGATGTGTCTGAGCATGTATTTTCCTTTGATAAAGCCTTGCGGTTTGCGCATCCAGTCGCGGCTCAATAGGCAAGCAAGGCGGCCATGTGATGCATGGCGGGTGCCTGAACGACAGCAAAACCACTGAGGGCGACGTAAAATTCCTGCTGATTATATTTATTTTGTCGTCTTTTGACCATTGGGGACAATAACAAGTCAGTCAAGCTTGTCCAACAAGGGCGCGCCTGCCACATACGCATGCCGTCGGACCGATTACATCACCGTAGGTCTTTCCGTGCCGAAAATGGCGGCGTAACTGGAATAGAACCCGCAGTAAATGGTCGCAACCATGATCATCAGCACTACTTGCATGACAAATGCGATCAGCAGGGCGGGTAGCCCCAGCACTACCAGTAGGGGGATGACAATAAATTGCAGCAGGACAAACAACAGGAACCAGCTCAGGAAATACATCAGGAAACCGCCTTTGTTGCGCCAGGACGCGACAAAGGAATAGAAAATGGCCTTGCCGATAGTGAGACCTTCCCAGCCGATCAGTTGCGGCACGTGCCAGAACATGAGGGTTACGACAAATAGCAAGATCGCCCAGCCCAGCAGCAGAACGATCGTGCCGCCATCGGGTAGAGCCTCTGCCGGCGCCTCGGCGCCGCCCTGGACACCATAGACAATGCTGCTGATCTGCGCAATGGTCTGCTCATCGAGCAAAGGGTATAGCAGCACGACGCTTAGCAGCAGCAAAAGGGCGGCGTAAATAAAACCGGAAAAAGCCAGACGGGAAATGACCTTGGGTTTCTGCAGGCTGGCGACCCAGCTTTTGGGGTCAAGATGATTGAATCCTGCCGGCTTGCCCTGGATGTCCCGGCAGGCGCTAACTACAATCAGGCTGGCAATGGGCATGGTAATGATAAACAGCCCGACCCCAAGTACCGGGATTTGCATCAGGATCTGACTGATCATATTGATGACAAACAGCAGCGCGAGCAAGGCAAAAGGTTGCTTGCGAAAGATCTGGAAGGCGTCTTTGAGCCATTGCCAGCCGGATGAAGCGGGAAGTGTTGCAGCAATCATGATGGTTACGGTAGTGGCGGAGCCTGTTGTTGAACACGGAGCGTCAGGATACGTTCAAAATGCGTCGGATCATGCGGCTTGAGTGTCTGGGCAGGGCGCGGACGGAAATAGTCATTCAGGCGGGATGCCCAGAAACGCAGGGCAGCAGCGCGCAGGGCAACCGGCCACATTGCCTTTTCAGTTTCAGTGAACGGGCGTTCCTGCGCGTAGGCATCGAGCCAGGCCTGAACCAGCCAGGGCGTTAATGCGCCGGTGCTGCGCTCTATGCACCAGTCGTTGACCGCGATCGCGACATCGAACAGCCAGGCATCATGCCCGGCAAAATAAAAGTCAATGATGCCGCCCATGCGCGGATCATCATAGGTACCGTCGAACAGTACATTGTCGCGAAACAGATCGCAGTGGCAGGCGCCGGCCGGCATATTCTTCCAGTCGTTTCCTTGCTGGACCTGGCGTTGCTCATCCAGGCACGAGACAAACAGTGCGTTCTGGGATTCAGTCAGAAACGGCCGGATGGCCGGATAGGTTTCTTCCCACCAGGACAGGCCACGCAGATTGGGCTGGTACAGGGTAAAGTCTTTGGCGGCCAGGTGTGCCTGGGCCTGCGTGCGGGCTGCGATAATACAGTGCTGTACGCCAGGGTCGGATTCGTATCCGCCGGGCAGGCGGTCAACGATGGCCGCCGGTTTTCCCTTCAGGGTGCCGATGCGCTTGCCATCTCGCTGCGTCTGGGGCATAGGCACTTTGACGTCCTTGCTGGCAAGCGTATGCATCAGTTCGATGTAGAAATTCAACTGCTCGTGATTGAGCACCTCGAACACCGTCAAAACATATTCTCCCTGGGTCGTGTTCAGAAAGAAGTTGGTGTTTTCAATACCAGCGGTAATGCCGCGAAGGGAGACGAATTCTCCGAGCGCATAGTGCCCCAGAAATTCGGCAGCTTCCTGGTTTGTGATGGGAGTAAAGACGGCCATGAGAAAATACGATACACAAAATCATTGAATGCCGATCATTTTAGTGCAGGTTGAGCGTGTTAAGCGCGTGGGGCGGTCCGCATGCAAAAGAATCACAATCGAGTTTTGCTACAATGGAGCACTTTTCGCAGTGTGCCGGGGTCTTTCTCGCGCGCCGCCCGCTATTTCTCCGGGACCAATCAATGGCCATGTTTTCTCCTTTTGAGGCACGCAACAAACTGACACAGTTTGCCTGGCTGACAAACCGTCCGGCGTTCTTTGTCTGGGCCATCGTTGTCGGTGTGGCTGCCGCCGGCATGACCATTCTGTTCCATATGGCCATACACTGGGGTCAACTGCTGACAGGGTCAGTGCCGGGCGAGATAGAGACCGTGGTCAGCCGCTGGACCGATACCGAGCGTATCCTGTTTCCTGTCGTGGGCGGACTGATTGCGGGCACCCTGTTGTGGCTGTCGTCAAAAGTGCGCAAGGATATGAACGCAGACTACATGGAAGCGGTGGCCTTGTCCGATGGACGGCTGTCCCTGCGCCAGGGTACGTTGCGGGTGCTCTCGTCGCTGTCTACGGTGGTCAGTGGCGGCTCCATCGGGCGCGAAGGGGCGATGGTGCACCTGGGCGCGATGGTCGCCTCGGCCATCGGTCGTTTCCTGGCATTCAACGCCAATGATATCCGGTTGCTGGTCGCTTGCGGGGCGGCGGCCGGCGTGTCGGCTGCCTACAATGCGCCCCTTGCCGCGGCGCTGTTTGTTGCCGAAATCGTATTGGGAACCCTGTCTGTCACAACGCTGGGGCCGCTTATTATCTCGGCAGGTGTTGCCAACATTACCATGCAGCTGACTGGTTATTATCGTATCACTTATGATGTGAAGCCCATTTCGCTGTCGATCGATGCAAGCCTGCTGCTGCTGTGTGCGCTGGCGATTGTTGCGGGCCTGCTGGCGCCGCTGTTCCTGCGGTTTCTGGATGCCATCCGCCAGCTGTTTCGTAAAACCAGATTGCCGCTGCCATTGAGTCTGGCGCTGGGTGGAGCGCTGCTGGGCGGCATTCTGATCCTGCAGCCGGCTGCGTCGGGCAACGGTTATGGGCCGATTGAGGATATGCTTACGCTGTCCTGGACCATGCCGGCGGTATTGCTGATGCTGGCCTACAAGGTGCTGGCCACGGGCGCGACGGTGGGTTCGGGTGCGACCGGCGGCGTCTTTACTCCCATGTTGATGGTGGGCGCCGGCGTGGGCATGCTGTTTTACCAGATCATTTCATTCGTGATGCCCGAGCTGGCAGCCCAGCCGGCACTATATATATTGATCGGCATGGGCGCATTTCTGGCAGCCGGCACGCATGCACCCCTGATGGCGATCCTGATGATCTTTGAAATGACTCACCGGATTGATCTGGTGCTGCCGCTCATGTTCGCCTGCGTGATTGCAAATGTGGTCAGCAGCCTGTTCAGCACGCCGGCCATGTATGGTGTGACCCTGTCGCGGGAGCAGACCGCAAGGCTGCGGCGGCAGATCAGCAGCATGACGCTCAAGGGGCTGGTAATTGAGGCACAAACGGTGCTGCGCCAGGATCAGACACTGGAGCAGGCCGTGGCCATGTTTCAGGATCATCCCGTGCGGTATATTTATGTGGTGGATGAAAATAATCACTACCTGGGCGTGCTGTCCAACCAGGAAGTGACGCGCTGGCTGCTGTCGCAGTCATCCCTGACCACGCCCATATCCGAACTCATGGTGCAGCCTCATTTCATTCCGGTGCTGCATCCCGATATGTCGCTGGGCGAGGGGCTGGAACTGTTTCTGACTTTTATGGGTGAACGGTTGCCGGTATTGTTGTCAAAAGATGAACCGATACTGATGGGGGTGGTGCGCAAATCGGCCATTCTTGAGCAACTGGAAGAGCAGCGTGCACTTAGTGAGCGGCATCAGCCACCGCACATCGATTTTCGCATTTCCGGCGACAAATGATCATGACACATACAGAGATAACAGAGCGGGTTGCCGCAACGGGCCCAGACATCTGCAGCGGCAGCACCGATATCCATGCCGTTGCTGTTGCAGGGGAGAGCCCGACAGGCAGCGCTGTGCTTGACTATACGGATGAAGCTGGCCTGCGTCCCTGGCAGTTCAGTGTGGCGCCGATGATTGATGTCACAGACAGGCATTGCCGCTATTTTCACCGGTTGCTGGCGCCCAATGCCTTGCTATATACCGAGATGATCACCACCGGCGCCCTGGTTTTCGGCGATGTGCCAAGACATTTGCAATTTAGCGCTCAGGAACACCCGGTTGCATTGCAACTGGGCGGCAGCGAGCCGGCGGCGCTAGCCCATTGCGCCAGGCTGGGGCAAAGCTGGGGATATGATGAAATCAACCTTAATTGTGGTTGCCCCTCAGAGCGAGTGCAAAAGGGGGCGTTCGGTGCCTGCCTGATGGCCGAGCCGGCCCTGGTGGCCGATTGCGTCAAGGCGATGCAGGATGCAGTCAGCGTGCCGGTCACGGTCAAGCATCGGCTTGGACTGGACTACGATCAATCCTATGATTTCGTACGTGATTTTGTCGGGCAGCTGTATGAGGTCGGGTGCCGGGTGTTTATCGCGCATGCGCGCAACGCGGTGCTCAAGGGACTATCTCCTAAAGACAATCGCGAGATTCCGCCACTGCGCTACGATATTGTGACCCGGCTCAAGCAGGATTTTCCGGACGCGCTGTTTGTGCTCAACGGCGGTCTGAATACGCCTGATCTGATCACCTCGGCGGTCGGCTCATTCGACGGCGCGATGGTCGGTCGGGCAGCATGGCACGAACCCTATTTGTTGCGTGATATCAGCCAGCGCTTGTGGCCCGACACGCCGGTTGCCGATGATGCAACGATTGTGCAGCAGATGGCCGGCTATGCCCAGTCGGAAGTTGCACAAGGCGTTCCGCTACGTGCCATTGTCAAGCCCATGCTGGGTCTGTTTAACGGACGCAAAGGCGCGCGCCAATGGCGACGCCATCTGTCGGACCCGGCGCAACTGGCGTCGCAGAATCCGGATATCCTGCATCAGGCCTTTGCTTTTGTTAACTAAAGACACCGCAGCGGACATTGGCCTGGATAGAAAGACGGTGGCATGAAAACTGAATTTACCGCGCCTTAAAAAAATGTGCGTGGCAATTGCGTATAATCAACATCGTTACATTTTTTTCTGCGCATAAAATAACTATATTAATCAATGCATTGTGTTGTTTTTCAAGGTTTTGCACGAAGCCGAAATTACTTGAAATATCCTGATCAATACTATATATTGTGGTAAACCTAAAATAAAACACTATATATAGATTATAGTCGGTCCGGCTTCGAGCCCTTCCATCAACCATCATGGATATGCATACGCAATGAACAGCACACTCTTGGTCACTAAACGTGACGGCAGAAAAGAACCTATCGATCTGGACAAAATTCACCGTGTTATTGATTGGGCGGCAGAAGGTCTGGACCATGTTTCGGTGTCTCAAGTTGAGCTCAAGTCCCATATTCAGTTCTACGACGGCATCAAGACTGAAGACATTCATGAAACCATCATCAAGGCAGCGGCGGATCTGATTTCACAGGCTACACCTGATTATCAGTACCTGGCGGCGCGTCTGGCCATCTTCCATTTGCGCAAGAAAGCTTTCCAGCAGTTCGATCCGCCGTCCCTGTACGATCATGTCAGCCGGCTCACCGAGATGGGCAAGTATGACGAACATATCCTGCAGGACTATACACGGGAAGAATTCGACGAACTGAACAGCTATATCGATCACAGCCGTGATATGCGCTTCTCCTACGGTGCGGTCAAGCAGCTTGAAGGCAAGTACCTGGTGCAAAATCGTGTCAATCACGAAATCTATGAAAGCCCCCAGTTCCTGTATATTCTGGTGGCCGCATGCCTGTTCTCGAAGTATCCGAAAGAGACGCGCCTGTCGTACATCAAGGGTTTCTATGATGCGACCTCGCTGTTCAAGATTTCCTTGCCCACGCCCATCATGTCGGGGGTGCGCACACCTACGCGTCAGTTCAGCTCCTGCGTATTGATCGAGTGTGGCGATAGCCTGGATTCCATCAATGCCACGACCAGTGCCATCGTGCGCTACGTGTCGCAACGCGCCGGCATCGGTATCAACGCTGGTCGCATTCGTGCCGTTGGTAGTGCTATTCGCGGTGGCGAGGCACAGCATACCGGATGCATCCCTTTTTACAAGCACTTTCAGACGGCCGTCAAATGCTGCTCGCAGGGGGGCGTACGAGGTGGTGCGGCCACACTGTTCTATCCCATGTGGCATCTGGAAATTGAATCGCTGCTGGTGCTCAAGAATAATCGGGGTGTCGAGGAAAATCGCGTACGTCATATGGACTATGGCGTGCAGATCAACCGGCTGCTGTATCAGCGCCTGATCAGAAACGGCGATATCACGCTGTTCTCGCCTTCGGATGTGCCTGGCTTGTACGATGCGTTTTTCGAAGATCAGAATCGCTTCGAGCAACTGTACGCCCAATACGAGCAAGACCCCACTATTCGCAAGCGTACGGTCAGGGCAACGGAGTTGTTTTCACTGATGATGCAGGAACGCGCCGGTACCGGCCGCATTTATATTCAGAACGTGGATCACTGCAATACCCATAGCCCGTTTGACCCGGCCGTGGCGCCCGTGCGCCAGAGCAATCTGTGCCTGGAAATCGCGCTGCCGACCAAGCCGCTGGAAGATATCAATGACGAAAACGGCGAAATTGCCTTGTGCACGCTGTCTGCGTTCAATCTGGGGGCAATTGAATCGCTGGACGAGCTCGAAGGCCTGGCCGATCTGGCCGTGCGCGCGCTCGATGCCTTGCTTGATTATCAGGATTATCCGATAAAGGCCGCATATATTGGTTCCATGAAGCGGCGTACGCTGGGTATCGGCGTTATCAATTACGCCTATTACCTGGCCAAGAACGATGCCAAATATTCCGATGGCAGCGGCAATGCCCTGACGCACCGCACCTTCGAGGCGATCCAGTATTATCTGCTCAAGGCCTCAGTCGCGCTGTCCAAGGAGTTCGGCCCGTGCACGGCTTTTGATGAGACGACTTATTCCAAGGGGATTTTGCCGATCGACACCTACAAGAAGGATCTTGACGGTATTTGCAAAGAGCCTTTGCATCTGGATTGGGAATCGCTGCGCAAGGACATTACTACCCATGGCCTGCGCAACTCCACCCTGACGGCGCTGATGCCATCGGAAACTTCCTCGCAGATATCCAACGCCACCAACGGTATTGAACCACCGCGCGGCCTGGTTACTGTCAAGGCTTCCAAAGACGGGATACTGAAACAGGTAGTGCCTGAGTACGACCGCCTTAAGGATAAGTACGAATTGCTGTGGAGCATGCCAAACAACGATGGCTATTTGCAGATTGTGGGCATCATGCAGAAATTTGTCGACCAGTCTATTTCGGCCAATACGAATTACGACCCAGCCCGTTTTGACGGCGGTCGTGTGCCCATGAACCAGATGATCAAGGATTTGCTGACGGCATACAAATTCGGTGTCAAAACACTGTACTACCAGAACACCCGTGATGGCGCGGAAGACAAACAGGAAGATCAGGCACAGGACGACTGCGAAAGCGGCGCATGCAAGATCTGACCAGGCAGTAATTGAGTAAGAGAAAACAATGGCATACAGTACCTTTTGTCAGACACCGAACGACCAGATGAAAGAACCCATGTTCTTTGGTCAGTCGGTCAATGTGGCACGTTATGATCAGCAGAAATACGAAATCTTTGAAAAGTTGATTGAAAAGCAGTTGTCCTTTTTCTGGCGTCCCGAAGAGGTGGACGTGTCTCAGGACCGGATCGACTATCAGACGCTGCCGGAACATGAAAAGCATATTTTTATCAGCAATCTGAAATATCAGACACTGCTCGATTCGATCCAGGGTCGCAGCCCGAATGTGGCGCTGCTGCCGCTGGTGTCCATTCCTGAGCTGGAAACCTGGATTGAGACCTGGTCGTTTTCCGAGACAATCCATTCGCGCTCGTACACGCATATCATCCGCAATATCGTGAACAATCCATCCGTGGTGTTCGACGATATCGTTGCCAATGAATATATTCTGAAGCGCGCGAGCGATATCGCCTTTTATTACGATGACGTGATTTCGTATACGCAGTTGTATAACCAGTTCGGTGAAGGCACGCATATGCTTGCCGGCAAGGAAGTGGTGGTATCCCTGCGCGAACTTAAGAAAAAGCTGTATTTGTGCCTGATGGTCGTCAATGTGCTTGAGGCGATTCGCTTTTATGTCAGTTTTGCCTGCTCCTTTGCTTTTGCAGAGCGCGAGCTGATGGAAGGCAATGCCAAGATTATCAAATTGATTGCCCGTGACGAGGCCCTGCACCTGACGGGCACGCAGCATATGCTCAATATTTTGCGCAGCGGCGAAGATGATCCGCAAATGGCTGAGATCGCCAGTGAAACCCGCGAACAATGCTTTGATCTGTTCAAGCAGGCAGCCCTGCAAGAAAAGGAGTGGGCCGAATACCTGTTCAAAGGGGGTTCCATGATCGGGCTGAACAAGGACATCCTGTGCCAGTACGTTGAATATATTACCAACCTGCGCATGCAGGCCGTTGGGCTGCAGGCTGCATTTCCGGGAGTACGACAGAATCCGATTCCATGGATCAATGCCTGGCTGTCTTCCGATAATGTCCAGGTTGCGCCGCAGGAAGTGGAAATCAGCTCTTACCTGATCGGGCAAATTGATTCACAAATGAATACCGACGATCTGCAGCATTTCGAACTATGACATCTGTCGTAACGACCGATAGCAGGTTCGAATTGCTGGAGGGAGAAACGCTGCTTGAAGGACTGGAACGCACCAACCACGAAGTGGAGTTCCAGTGCCGCGCCGGCTATTGTGGTTCTTGCAGGACGCATGTGCTGGCGGGCAGGGTAAGGTATCTGACAGAGCCGCTGGCCTATATCGCGAAAGACGAAATACTGCCTTGCTGTTGTGTGCCCGAAGGGTCACTGCAGATTGAGGCCAGGCTGTTGCATATGCCAGAACAGCCTGCGCTCAGTGAAGAATTCAATATTCAGACGTCGCTGGATTTCGGGGCTGACGAGCAGAAGTAGGCGCGCCCTTATGCCGTTTGTCTTTGTCATTCGGCTGCAGGGCGTATTTGAGTGCGAATACCGTGGCAATGGACCACAGCAGCAGCCAGATGACATGCATGGTCATTACGAAAATATCACGCCCGGCCAGTGGCGCCGCCTGTGACATGAAGTCGTTCAGGACCGATAGCGACAATCCGATCATCATTCCTGCAAAAAGCAGAACAGTTAGTACAAAAGACCATTTCGGATCTGGTTTCATCGATTTCCCCTGTTGTCAGACTTTGCCTGCCGGCACGCCTTCATGAGCGGGCAGGGTTACCCACCGGCAGTATTGACTGTTAGTCTAGGCCATCATCGTTCCCAAGTGAAATACCGAATGCTTATGACTATATTGCTGGGGTTCAGTTAGCAGATTGATCATTATTATCCTAACTGCACGCTGCATTTGCGAAACCCTCATATACAATACCTATTCCAAAGGAGCGGTTGCATGACCGGCGTGGCATGCACCAACATAGGAATGGTAAAGAGATGAAATGTTACTGCATTACCGGTTTCAAATCCCCCTTGCAAATGATCGAGAAAGACAACTTTACCCCGCAAGGGACTCAGGTCGTACTGGACGTCAAGGCAGCCGGGGTCTGTCACAGTGACCTGCATCTGTGGGAGGGTGGGTACGATCTGGGCCAGGGCAAGCGACTGGAGCTGAAGGATCGTGGCGTCAGCCTGCCGCTGACGCCGGGCCATGAGACGGTAGGTACCGTGCGAGCAATGGGACCGGATGCGGGGCAACTGGATGCCGGAAAAAATTACCTGATTTATCCCTGGATTGGCTGCGGCAGTTGCGTGGTTTGCCAGCGCGGCGAGGAAAACCTGTGCGCAGCGCCGGCCTGCCTGGGCATTCACCGTGATGGCGGCTACGCCACCCAGATCGTGGTACCGCACCCCAGGTATCTGGTGGATATTGGCGATATAGACCCGGTACAGGCTGCACCTTACGCCTGCTCCGGCCTGACCACCTATGCGGCACTGCGCAAGTTTGATCCAGCTGTTCTGCACAATGAACCCGTGATTATCTTTGGCGCCGGCGGCCTGGGCCTGATGTGCCTGCAATGGCTGCATGCCATGGGCGGCAAAGGGGCGGTTGTGGTCGACCTGGATCCGGCCAAACGAGAAGCTGCGCTGCAAGCCGGGGCATTGGCTGCGGTCGATGGCAACAGCCCCACGCTAATCCAGGATATTCAGGCAGCAGCGGGTACGCGCACCATCTGGTCCGTGATCGACTATGTGGGTGCCCCCTCCACGGCAACGCAGGCGTTCAATCTGCTGGCCAAGGGCGGCAAGCTGGTCATTATTGGTTTGTTCGGTGGACAGAGCGAGTGGCCGCTGGCATTGTTTCCCTTGAAGGCCGCCACGGTGCAGGGATCCTATGTAGGCAACCTGGCCGAGTTGCAGGAATTGATGGCGCTGGTCAGACACGGCGGGATTCGTCCAATTCCTGTCAGCCGGCACCCCTTGGCGCAAGCAGACCAGACGCTGATGGCGTTGCACGCAGGCAAAGTGATCGGCAGGGCCGTTCTGACGCCGTAAAAGGAATGATGATGAGTGCTCTCAATAGTGAGTCGCAGGCTCGTGATGATAAGAACGGCGTGCAAGCGGACGCTGCCACGGTAGTATCAGCGTCGGCCGATGTATCGGGACGTGTTTTTGTCTTCTTTACCAATGCCAGCTCCGGCAACCAGGACACGGAAGTATTTCTGGAAAAAATTGCCACTGCCATGCAGGGGCGAGAGCACTACATTGTCTGCGTCTACCCGCAAGACAGTCATGAGCAAAAGCAAGAGGAAGCGGTCAGCCTGGTAAAAAAGCATAATGCGATATTGGTGGTGGCCGGCGGTGACGGCACGATCAGCGCCATGGCCAATCAAGCCATTGCTCAACAGTTTCCAATGGCGATCATTCCCTTTGGCACGTTCAATATGTTTGCGCGCGATCACGGGCTTTCGCTGGATACGGACACGGCATTGCGCGATTTGCTCACGGGCCGGATCCAGGCGGTACAGACCGGCGAGATCGGCGGGGTGCATTTCATTGTGAATGCAACGCTGGGCCTGTACTCCCAGTTGCTGGCCGACCGCGAGCAATGGAAGAACCAGTTCGGCCGCCGCCGCGGCATTGCTATTTTCGCGGCATTTTCCACCATTATGAAATACGGTCGCTCCTATATTTTGCAATTTAATAAGGGAGAGGGCCGGCAATTGGTGAAGACCGTCAGCTTTATGGCCTGTAATAACAATCTTCAGGCTCAGCAGGCCGGCGTGCAATATGATGAACAAATGGGCGACGGCTATCTCTACGGTATTGTGCTCAAGCCATCAAGCCGCAAGCGTATGCTGTTGCTGGCCTTGAAGCTGATTTTCAGGCGCCTGGATCAGGATCGGCAGATTATCAGTTTTCCGTTCGAATCGCTTGATATCGATAAGAAAAAAGGGGGACGCAGCATCGAGGTTGCCATGGATGGCGAAGTTCATACGCTCCAGGCGCCATTTACTGTCAAGGCTAATAAAGACCTGCTCAAGATCCTGATGCCTGCATCGGTGGCGCAGCAGCCATCACAGGAATAATATCGCGCATGTATCGGATCATTCAGCTTTCAGATGTTCACTTCGGGACGGTCAATCCACAGGTCCTGAATGCGCTGGTCCATGCCCTCAGGCAGTTGTCTCCAGCCTTGTGCGTCGTATCAGGCGATATCACCCAGCGTGCCACGCGTCGTGAGTTCCTGGCGGCCAATGCGTATCTGAAAACCCTGCCGTCGCCGGTGTTATGCATTCCGGGGAACCATGACATTCCGCTGTTCGCACTATGGGCTCGTTTCATGAATCCTTACGGGCGTTATCGCCGTTATCTGCATAAGGAAGTAGAGCCGTTGTTCGAGACCGGTGCAGCGATCGTTATCGGCGTCAATACCACTACGCCATTTCGACATAAGCGCGGTATTGTGACCGATGCACAAATAAGGCGGGTGGAACAACTGGCGCAAGACAACAGTGCGCGCAAAAGTGTGCTGGTGGTGGCGCATCATCCGTTTCATGTGCTGGATCCGGCCGACCAGGAACAACTGGTTGAAAATCATGAGGCGGCCATCCGTGCCTGGTCTGCCGCCGGCGTTGACCTGATCATGGGTGGGCACATTCATGTGCCGTTTGTCCATCCGCTAACCAAAAGCTACCCTGATCTGGCTAATCCGATGCTGGTAGTGCAGGGGGGGACCACCACATCCTTGCGGGTCCGCCGACATATTCCCAATTCATTGAACGTCGTGGACTTATATCCGGAAAAGAAGATACACATTACGACCTGGACCTATCAGCCCCGGGATGGCAGTCATCCCAACCGGTTCATGTGTGTGGAAAAGGATCTGTGGAAGACCAGCTAGATCAGGTTTGACTGATGCCTGGTGCGTCGGGCAGGGCCGAGCTGCCGCTTGCGGGCGTGACGCAGAAAAGACCTGATCCCGATTCTGCATGGGGCGTTATAGTGGCGTCACGGTGGGGTGCACATGAGGGGGCCTTGCAACAGCGAGGCAGGCTTCGGGTGCCTTTGGCTAAGCTGACGGGCGCCGCGCCCGCCAGCCCGTTTTTCAGTCTTTGTCGTCTTCTGTTTCGCCGGGCCAGTCGCGGATATAGGCCTTGAGCATTTTATTTTCAAATTTGGATGCTTCAAGCATGGCGCGCGCCATATCATAGAAGGAAATTACCCCCATCAGCACCGGCCCGTCCATAACAGGGACATAGCGTGCGTGGTGCTCCAGCATCAGGCGCCGTACTTCCTCGGCCTCGGTATTGGGCGAAACACTGACCGGCGCATCATCCATGATCTTGCGGATGGTGGTGTTTTCAAGAGACCCGGGGGAATCGTGCATGTGACGGATAATTTCGCGGAAGGTCAGCATCCCCGTCAGTTGACCCTGTTCCATAATGACCAGCGAACCGATATCGCGCTCACTCATGGTCGCAACGGCTTGCGCCACGGATTGATCCGGCGTGGCGGTGTAAAGGATATTGCCCTTGACCCGCAAGACTTCACTGATTTTCAACATGGCAATCCTCCTGTAGCCTATTTTCCAGTCGCTCCGGTGCGCTGACCGGAAACTGATCTTGATTATATGGAAATGTACCTGAAATCGACCGTGATGCAAAGCCATTCAGCCGGGGGCTGTGCCCTGCAGGTCACAAACTGGATGCCGGCGACCTTAGTGAGCGGCGCGGTTAACGGCGGCCCGGGCCGCTGCGCGCCAGGACGATGCAGCCAATTGCTGGTGTTGATGTCCTGGCTTCAGCGAGTGTGTACTGTGGTATTCGTGGCACCAGGAGGCGTTGACGCTGTATTTTCGTTGTCCTTGTCGGTATCGCTATCGGTATTCGAGACAGGCGTTGCCGTCGGTTCCGAGTCTGACTGCGTCAGATACAGGATGTCACGCAATTTAACGGTATTGTCTTCAGTCAGCAGTCGGGCAATCACCTGGCGCAACGCGGGGTCGTGACTGATTTCGATGACCTTGCTGTCAAACAAAAAGCAATCGGCCAGTGGGTCCAGGCTGGCATCCAGGCTGCTGGCCAACACCCATCTCTCAGAGCGCTTGCCGGCCGTGTTGACAATGTATCCCATGGACACCAGCGGTTCCAGAATATCCAGCGTTTCGCTGTAGTTCATTTTGATCTGGCCGGCAATATAGCTGGTGCCATAGCCAGGCGGGTTCTGATCGCGTGCGCTGTGCAGCAGTCGCAGCACGAACAGGGCAGTCACAAAATGTACGCCGGGTGACATCTTGTCGCGCATTTGTCCACTGCGTATTTGTGGTGCCAGCGCGGCTACGGTCGCCCCAAACAGCACGACCAGCCACGACAGATAAATCCACAACAGGAAGATGGGGATTGTGGCAAAGGCGCCATAAATCAGCGTATAGGAGGGGAACCGGGTAATATAGTACGCGAACCCGGCCTTCATAATTTCCAGCAGCACTGCCGTGGTGTAGCCGCCGATCATGGCGTCTTTCCAGGCGACTTTCCGGTTGGGTACCAGGTAATAGAGCAGGGCGAAGATCAGCCCCGAGACGATCACCGGTACCAGGGTGAATAACACGCTCTTGATAACGGAAAACTGGGTTACCAGCCCGAGTTTTTCCTGTGCAATATAGGAAGAGGTCCACAGGCTGGCGCCCAGGAAAACAGGACCCAGCGACAAAATGGCCCAGTACACCAGGATGCGTTGCCCGATCGGGCGCCGACGGGTCACGTTCCAGATATCATTGAGCACCTCGTCGATCGTCATCATTAGCATAATGGATGTCACGATCAGAAAGCCGACGCCGATGGCCGTCAACTTTGAGGCCTGCTGGGCGAACAGGTTCAGATAGCTCATGATGGTTTCCGAGACTGTCTCGGGCATCAGGTTGTGCGTCAGAAACTGCTCGAGCGAGACTTTGAAATCGGTAAACAGCGGAAAGGCGGTAAACAGCGACAGGATAACGGCCAGCATGGGCACGATGGCCAGTACGGTCGTAAAAGTCAGGCTTGAGGCTACCTGTGTGAGTTTGTCTCGGATCAGCCGCTGAATGCCGAATTTGATGGCTTTTTTGTAGAACTCGAAGCCCAGTTCCGAGTCTCCCATATTCAGCCGCAACTCTTCCTGAGCTTCCATTGCTTCTTGTTGTTCCTGTTTCTTTTGCTGTTCCAAATCGAAATCGTTGTGTTTTGTCATGATCAGATGGCTGGTTTACCGCGTCGGAGTGCCAACACGGTGATACTCGGGTCAGGATAATTTCAGTATAACAAACCGCAAAGATCATGCTGTTGCGCCCTCGCGCGATGCAGTTGCAAATTGTAATTGCTGGGCGGTTGTCGCACTTGCAGCGATTGCGGGGATGACAACGAATATAATGGACAGATTGATTAGCCAGACTGGACATTATTTTGACAAAGCCTTCTTCAGCGCCTGATGCCAATGTGCAGCAGGCCGATCCTGCCAACCAGCAAGAATCTGCGCCAGCACCTGAGCCGGCGTCCGCATCGGTCCACCAGGCGCGGCAGGTTGCATTGAATCCGCAATATAGGGTGGCAGCGTTTGTCTCGCTTTTACTGCTGTTTTTGCTGTGCATCGCCTGGGAATTGTTCCTTGATCCGCTGGTGCCTGGCGGCAGCGTATACGTGCTCAAGGCGCTGCCACTGCTATTTCCCCTGTATGGCGTGTACAAAGGCAATCTGTATACGCTGCAATGGTCATCCATGCTGGTGCTGTTGTATTTTACCGAAGGGGTGGTTCGCTGGTATTCTGATATCAGCACCACGTCTTCCATGCTCGGGGCCGTCGAAACCGTATTGTCACTGGTGTTTTTTCTGGCCGCCATTCTTTATGTGCGACCGGCCAAGCAGGCGGCAAAACGCGCCAAAAAACAGGGGAAATAAAGATGCAATCGAATCTGAAAGTCAGCAACCAGTTTGCATCCCTGTCGCCGGCGTTCTACACGCGGCTCAGGATGCAGGGGCTGACAGATCCGACGTTGCTGCATGTCAATCCCGATGTGCTGGCCTTGCTGGGACTGAACATGGAAGATGCGCGTTCGCCGCAATTTCTGTCTATCATGTCCGGCAACGCCGACTTGCCTGGGGGCGTGACGCTCTCGGCAGTCTATAGCGGGCATCAGTTCGGAGTCTGGGCTGGCCAGTTGGGGGACGGGCGCGCCCATCTGTTGGGGGCCATCAGTGGCACAGACAGCAAGGGCAAGCCGGTAGACTGGGAAATCCAGCTCAAGGGATCGGGCAAGACGCCTTATTCGCGCATGGGCGACGGCCGCGCCGTATTGCGCTCTTCCGTGCGCGAATATCTGGCCAGTGCGGCCATGACCGGCTTGGGCATCCCAACTACCCAGGCGCTTTGCCTGGTCACCTCGGACGATCCCGTGTACCGCGAAACCGTTGAAACGGCGGCGATAGTGGCGCGTGTCGCGCCGTCCTTTGTCCGGTTCGGCTCTTTTGAACACTGGTATGCGGCAAAGGATCCGGCGCGCCTGCGTGAGTTGCTCGATTATGTAATCAGCAGTTTTTTTGCGGACCAGATTCCGCTGCCGAACAATGAACACACGCTGAACGACGTCATCGAGCAGTTTGTCGATGTCGTGATCGAGCGCACCGCCACCTTGATGGCCGACTGGCAGTCGGTTGGCTTCAATCACGGCGTCATGAACACCGACAATATGTCGGTGCTGGGCCTCACGCTGGATTACGGCCCCTATGGCTTTATGGATGCATTCCGTATTAATCACGTCTGCAATCATACCGATACACAGGGTCGCTACGCCTGGAATGCACAACCGTCCGTCGGTTTGTGGAATCTGTATCGTTTTGCCAACTGCTTCGTGGCCCTGGGCGCAGACCCCGAGCGCCTGAAAGCGCGGCTCGAACGCTACGAAGGCTTGTTTATTGCGGCCTACCGGGACCGCATGCTGGCCAAGCTGGGGTTGCAAGCCTGGAAGGAAGGCGACGATGAGCTGATTGATGGCTGGTGGCGTGTGCTGCATGAACAGTCAGCAGATTTCACCCTGAGTTTTCGCTATCTGGCGCAGATTGATAATGACGAAAGCGCGCTGCGCAGCCTGTTTGCAGATACAGCCGGGCTTGAGCAATGGCTGGTATCGTATCGGGCGCGCCTGCAGGACAATGAGGGCGATGCCCAGGCCCGTGCCAGCCGCATGGGCCGGGTCAATCCGCTTTATGTCCTGCGCAACTACCTGGCAGAAGAAGCGATACAGGCCGCAGCAAAAGGGGACATGAGCGTGATCGATTCCCTGCTGCAGGTGCTGCGTGATCCCTATACAGCCCAGCCGGGCATGGAACATTTTGCGGAGCCGCCGCCGGAATGGGGGCGGGAGCTTGAAGTTAGTTGTTCATCATAGCTCAGAGCAGTCAACGGCGGACGGCCGGATTCTCATCGGGTCTGGCTGGCCGGCAAGCTACAGCCAGCTGTATTTGACGTTATGGCGAGCTATGCCGCAGTTTCTGGTATTCTTCAGTACTTTCCTCGGTCGGCAACAAACGTGCAACACATTTTCACTGGATAAGATATGTCGGGTAACACATTAGGCAAACTTTTTTCGGTCACCAACTTTGGTGAATCCCACGGGCCGGCTATCGGCTGCGTGGTGGATGGCTGTCCGGCGGGCATGGCCTTGTCTGCCCAGGATATCCAAGTCGAGCTTGATCGTCGGCGCCCCGGAACATCACGCCATGTGACGCAACGACAGGAGCCCGATACCGTTGAGATTTTGTCTGGCGTGTATGAAGGCAAAACCACAGGAACGGCAATCGGCCTGCTGATCCGCAATCAGGATCAGCGCAGCAAGGATTATTCCGCGATCGCCGATACATTCCGTCCCGGCCACGCTGACCGGACCTATTGGGAAAAGTATGGCGTTCGTGATCCCCGCGGAGGCGGTCGTTCTTCGGCACGACTGACGGCGCCAACGGTTGCCGCCGGTGCCATTGCCAAAAAATGGCTGAGCGAAAAATTCGGCACGGTCATCCGGGGCTATATGAGCCAACTGGGGCCTATCCAGATTCCCTTCAGATCCTGGGATGAGGTTGGAACCAATCCGTTTTATGCAGCAGATGCATCGGTGGTCCCCGAATTGGAAGCGTTTATGGACCAGTTGCGCAAGGATGGTGATTCCATTGGCGCGCGCATCGAAGTGGTGGCCCAGGGGTTGCCGGCCGGCTGGGGCGAACCCCTGTATGACAGGCTCGATGCCGATATTGCATTTGCAATGATGGGCCTGAACGCCGTCAAAGGCGTATCTATCGGTGCCGGCTTTGAGTGTATTACCCAGCGCGGTTCAGAGCATGGCGACGAACTTACGCCCGACGGCTATCTGAGCAATCATGCCGGCGGGGTGCTTGGCGGCATTTCGACGGGTCAGGACATTACAGTTTCGCTTGCCATCAAACCCACCTCCAGTATCCGCATCGAACGCAAGTCGATAAACCGGGCTGGCGAGCCGGTCATGGTGCAGACGCTGGGTCGCCATGATCCATGCGTGGGTATTCGCGCCACTCCTATTGCTGAAGCATTGCTGGCCTTGATATTGATTGATCATGCGTTACGGCAACAAGCCTATCGTTGATGTGACAGACGAGTGTAATAGTAATTTTTGTGGATACAACCTGTGCTTTTGACCTATATACATAGTTAAAGCCATGGACCGTCACGCTATTTATCTCGTTTGCAAAGACGCGCCGGGTCTGCGGCTTTGCGCTTTTATATGATATAAGCGGCTGTTTTGAATAAGAGTATTTCTACATGAAATGGGCGCTGCAACGCAGGCAGGTCTGGCATACATATAAGCGAATATAAATATGTCAGATACACTCAGCCCGGACGGCCGGTCAGGGTTTCCATTGAGGTTGATCATGCACTATTGGGGAGCACGTTGCGTGGCAAGTTCTTGATGTCGACCTTCCCTGCGTAGCGCTCCGGCATATCAATGGTGAACCATTCATGACCACCTAAGATGCCCATATACCATCAGTATAAAAAGCCACGATTTCTGATCGGAATAACAAACAACCGGCACACGTTCAAAATACCGTCTTCTGATATTTCATTAGAATTCTCTGCGTATTCAATACCATAGATTTTTTCAAAAGGCCATTGAAGCGGTAGTGGCCTGCAGCCTCTATGTCTAATTCTTTATCGTCCTCAGTGCCTGCTTCTCGCCTGATTGAGGTGTCGATTACGGCACATCCAGATTTCCTGTTCGACGCCATGCAAGGCACAGACGGCATGTCCACACTTTCGGACTACACGGTCCGCCTGCTGCACCGCTCAACACAGGTGGACGTCGGCAGCCTGCTGGGCCAATCCTTAACGCTCATCATCCATACAGCGGCAGCCCCTCGATACCTGAACGGCGTGATTGCCCGTTTTTCATTGGTGGGCCAGGAAGGCGAGGTCGATCGCTACTACGTGTACGAGGCACGCGTCGTGCCCTGGTTCTGGCTGGCCACACATAAA
>JAFAEO010000023.1 GCA_023423975.1 Pseudomonadota bacterium | reverse complement strand
AAATTCCCACCAGCCAGAAATGAGCCAGTGCCAGAGCTGCAAAACTTTCTTGCTGATAAACGGGTCGTGGCAGTTGTGGGAACAAGGCAGCAAACAGCGGCTGGCTGTAAGGCAGCCAGAAAATCAGTGCCACAAACAAAGCAATGAGCCAGAACAGCGGATCGCGCAACATCTTCATACGCTTACGCCTCCACCAGCAGATCCTGAAAATGCAGCGTACCGCAAGGCTGGCCCTGCGTGTTCACCACCGGCAGCACCTCGCAACCCCGCGCGACAAACAGGGAGAGCGCATCGCGTAGCGTCATCTCTTCTACCAGTGCCTCACCTTCTGCCCGTTCTTCGCGACGCACGTAATCCGCCACACTACGTAACGAAAGCAGACGCACACCCAGTTCGCTACGTCCAAAAAACTGGCGGACAAAATCATTCGCCGGACGAGTCAGCATCGTCAGCGGATTCCCCTGCTGCACCACTTCACCGTGATCCATCAATACCAGATGTTCAGCCAGCCGTAGCGCCTCATCAATATCATGAGTGACCAGCACAATAGTGCGCCCCAGCAAACGGTGAATGCGCGTCATCTCTTGTTGCAACGCGCCGCGCGTTACCGGGTCCAGTGCGCCAAAAGGTTCATCCATCAGTAAGACTTGCGGATCGGCAGCCAGTGCGCGCGCCACTCCCACACGTTGCTGCTGACCACCGGAAAGCTGATGCGGATAACGCTCACGCAAATTTGACTCCAGCCCCAGTAGCGTCATTAATTCGTCGATACGATCGTCAATCCGTGCCCGCGACCATTTTTGTAATTGCGGCACGGTAGCGATGTTTTGCGCCACGCTCCAGTGGGGGAACAGGCCAATAGATTGAATGGCATAGCCCATCCGGCGGCGCAACTCCAGTACTGGCAGCGAGCGAATTTCTTCTCCGGCAAAGCGGATCTCTCCGCTGTCATGTTCCACCAGGCGGTTAATCATTTTCAAGGTGGTGGATTTGCCGGAGCCAGATGTGCCAATCAGCACCGAAAAACTCCCTTCCTGAAAATTGAGATTAAGATCGTTAACGGCTTTTTGTGCGCCAAACAGTTTGCTGACATGGCTAAATTCAATCATTACGTTTCACCTTCAGCAGTGCGATAAGCAAATCGAACAGGGCATCGATCAGCACCGCCAGAACAATTACCGGGATCACCCCCAGCAACACTAAATCAATGGCGCTGCTTAGCAGCCCCTGGAAAACCAGCGCACCAAAACCGCCTGCGCCGATTAACGCCGCAATCACCGCCATACCTACAGTTTGCACCATCACCACCCGCAGGCTGCGCAGAAATACCGGTAACGCCAGCGGTAACTGAACATGCAGGAATCGCTGCGCCCCGCTCATCCCCATCGCTCTGGCGCTCTCCAGCACATCGCGCGGGATCTGGTTCAAGCCTACTACCACGCCGCGCACCAGCGGCAGCAAGGCATAGAGCACCAGCGCAATCAGTGCGGGTGTCATTCCGGTTCCTGCTATGCCGAGCTTCCCCAGCCACGGAAAGGCCGTCACCAGCGCGGCAAGCGGCGCAATCAACAGGCCAAAGAGCGCCACCGAAGGCACGGTCTGAATGACATTGAGCAGAGAAAAAATTGCCCCCTGCCGAGCAGTGGAAAAGTAGCACCAGATGCCCAACGGCACACCAATCACTAACGCAGGCAGCACCGCACCAAACAGCAACGTCAGATGTTGTGCCAGCGCGTCGTCAAACACATCCTGACGGTTGGCGTATTCTTTCATTAGTGAGAGATCGTTAAGCGTGCCGGAGTACAGCAACCACAGCGGAATAATGGCAATCTGCATATGCAACAACCAGCGCCACAGCGGATGCGTGGAGATTCGGCGGATGGCATCGCTACAGGCCAGCAATGCCAGCGCCGCAGCCAGCCAGAAACCACTGCCGAGGCTGGTACGCGCCAGCGCACTGCCATTTTGCGCCAGTTGTGTCGCCGCCTTTCCCGCGCCCCACACCAGCAATACGAAGACGAATTGCGCCAGAATGAGTGCAAAAATGCTGCCTTTTTTAGCGGGAATAAAACAGGCTGTCATCCAGGCGCAACCAACGCCCACCAGCATCCAGATCGTTTGCGGCCACAGCTGCCAGAGATGACGCCCCTCACCCGAAACTAAACGATTAGGCGCGTAACTGATAAACGGCAGCGCCGCTGCGATTACCGTCAGCAACAGCAGCAGCGCCAGAACAGGATTAATACGTAGATAAGTCACGGGAAATTACTTCGCCCACCCTTTTTGTTTCAGGTAGTCGGCAGCCACTTTTTTGGCATCCAGTCCTTCCACTGCAATGCTGGCATTCAGTTGCTGCAATGTTTTTGCATCGAGGCTGGCGAAGACTGGCTGTAGCCACTGTGCCATTTGCGGATACTCCTTCAACACCGATTCACGCACCACTGGTGCAGGCGCATAGATAGGTTGCACGCCTTGCGGATCGCTTAAGGTTTGCAGCCCCAGCGCCGCTACCGGGCCGTCAGTGCCGTAAGCCATTGCAGCATTAACGCCAGAGGTTTGCTGGGCAGCGGCTTTGATCGTCACCGCCGTGTCGCCACCAGCCAGTGACAGCAACTGATCCTGACCGAGCTTAAAGCCATAGGCTTTTTCAAACGCGGGTAACGCATCGGCGCGTTCGATAAACTCTGC
>JAFAEO010000022.1 GCA_023423975.1 Pseudomonadota bacterium | reverse complement strand
CTGCTGGGGTGTACCGGACGCGTTGCCGTCACTGGGATCGGTAAATCGGGCCACATTGCCCGGAAAATATCCGCTACGTTCGCCTCTACCGGGTCACCCAGCTATTTCGTGCATGCTGCCGAGGCCGCACACGGTGACCTGGGCATGATTACCGGCGACGATCTCATCATTGCCGTATCCTACTCGGGTTCGTCCCCGGAACTGGCCACCATTTTGCCGATCGCCAGGCGCCTGGGCTCAAAAATCATCGGCATCTGCGGTAACCGCTACTCCGAACTGGCCAGCCTGTCTGACGTCTTTCTGGATGTCAGCGTCACCCGCGAAGCCTGCCCGCTCAATCTGGCGCCCACCTCCAGCACAACGGTCACGCTGGCCCTGGGTGATGCCCTGGCGATCGCCTGTCTGGAAGCCCGTGGCTTTGGTACCTCCGACTTCGCCCGCTCACATCCGGGCGGTGCCCTGGGCCGCCGTCTGCTCACCCACGTGCGCGACGTCATGCGCCAGGGCGATGAACTGCCTATTGTCGGACCCGACACCCGTATGCCCACGGTGCTTGAAGAAATGACGGGCAAACGCATGGGCATGACCGTGATCGCCGATGAGTCGCGCAAGCCCCTGGGTATTTTCACTGACGGCGATTTGCGCCGGCTGATCATGCAAAAAGGGGATATCCGCGACATCACGGCAGCCCAGGCCATGACCCCCTACCCTCGCAGCATCGGGCCCGAGGCGCTGGCCGCCGAGGCTGCGGCCGTCATGGAACAACACAAATTGTCCACCATGCTGGTGGTCAATCAGGAACAAACACTGATCGGCGCGCTGCATATGCACGACCTTATGGACGCAAAAGTCATCTGACGTATGAAACCTATCAACACTCCTCATCCGGCCGAAGCGCTGGTGCTCTCCAAAGTCAGCCAGTCTGTACGCGATCTGGCAGCCCAGGTCAAACTCATCGCCTTTGATGTCGATGGCATTCTGACCGATGGCAGCCTCTGGTATGGCGAACATGGTGAACTCATGAAGCGCTTTTGCGCGCTCGACGGCCATGGCCTGAAAATGCTACAGCAGGCCGGGGTGCGCGTCGTGCTGATTACCGGCCGCGAAGGCGATATCCTGTCGCGGCGTGCCGCCGACCTCGGGTTGGCCGACGTGTTCCAGAACGTGCGCGACAAAATTGGCGTGCTGAACCAGTTGGCCCTCGATATGGGGCTGGGCCTTGAGAATATTGCCTTCATGGGCGACGACATTATTGATCTGCCGGCCATGCAAAAATGCGGATTCTCCATCAGCGTGCCCAACGCGCCCCTGTATGTACAACAGACGGCCCACTGGGTTACCTCGCTGCCTGGCGGTAGCGGCGCCGTGCGTGAATGCACCGACTTGATCCTGGCCGCACAGGGTACGCTTTCGGGCTTTTTTACGCCCGGCCGTCTGACCGGCGCGGTTATCCAATAGCCCGATCATCATGAAAGAACGCATTCCCGCCCTTATCGCGCTGTTCATGCTGATTACACTGGTCATCTCGACCTGGTGGGCAGCCGATTACGCACAAAGGGCCATCGACGTAGACCCGCCCGCGCGCAAGACGCAGGAACCCGATTCCTGGTCAGATAAATTCGTCATGCTCAGCTCCGACGCCAACGGCGTACCGGTCAACCGTCTGGAAGGCTCGAAAATGCAGCACTTCCCGTATAACGACAGCTATCTGATCACCGATGCAACGGCCACCGGCCAGCGTCCCAATTCTCCCCGCACAGTGGGCACCGGCGATACCGCAACCATGCTGGATGATGGAAATAAAATTGTCATCCGCGGCAATGCACACCTGCATCGCTTCCCCTATGGCGAAGACAAGGCGCTGGACGTGCGTAGTGAAGAATTGATCATCTATCCCAATGAAGATATTATTACGACTGACAAACCGGCGCTCGTCATCAACGGCAATTCGCGCATGAATGGCACCGGTATGATGTATAACAACAAAACCAGAAAACTGGACGTTTACTCGTCTTCCGACGTTTCCATTTCGGGGCAGGACAGCAACCGACGTCGAACCACCATCCCAAACAAGCAAGGAACCCCTCCGCAATGAATGCGTCACCTTTGAGAACCTCAACCCTTGCATTATGCCTTGGCCTTTTCCTGCTGGTCGCCGGGCAGACTGTCGTCGCACAGGCACCGGCCAAACCGGCAACTGCGCCCAAGACCGAGGAGCCGGATACTCAGGTTCTGTCTGATACGCTGAGCTACGACGACGCAAAAAAAACCAGCGTATTCACCGGGAATGTGATTCTCACGCGCGGCCTGATGAAGTTGACCTCCGATCGGCTGGACTTGCGTGAAGATGCCCAGGGTTTCCAGTATGGCGTGGCTACGGTAGACAAAGCCCGCTACGTATTCATCCGCCAGGAACGTCCCGAAAATTACGAAGTGGTGGAAGCCCGCGGAGATCGGGGCGAATATGACGGCAAACTCAATACGGTAAAAATGGTGGGTCACGCTACGGTCACCCGTTTCATTTGCGGCAAGCCTTTTGATACGATCAATGGCGAAGTCGTGACCTTCAACAATCAGAACAATACCTATTCAGCGACGGGCGGCCCGACCTCGGCCGCGCAGCCTGGACGGGTGCGCTCCATTGCACAGCCGCGGGCAAAAACGGACCAGGCCGTGGCCGAATGCCGCAAGCTATACAACAACAAGCCGATGCCCAGTTCAATCGATTCTAAACCGGCTGCCAAGGCGGCCGCCGCTGGAACTCCAGGCAAAGCAACCCAGAATTAATGCATGAATACCTTATCCAGCTCCAGCCTGCAGACCAATGCCATTGATGGCCTGGGACAACTGAAGGCCATCGGCCTGCAAAAAATCTACAATGGCCGCACTGTTGTCCAGGATGTGTCCATTTCCGTATCCAGCGGCGAAGTGGTCGGACTGCTCGGCCCCAATGGCGCGGGTAAAACCACCAGCTTCTACATGATCGTAGGGCTGGTTCCGGCCGATTTTGGCCGTATTGAAATTGACGGCCGTGACATTACCTCCCTGCCCATTCATAAGCGTGCCCATCTGGGCCTGTCCTATCTGCCGCAGGACGCATCCGTCTTCCGGCGCCTGTCCGTAGAACAAAATATTCAGGCCGTGCTTGAGCTGCAGACCGATCCCGACACAGGCAAGACGCTGACGCGCCAGCGGGTTCGCGAGCAACTGGAACTGTTGCTGGAAGAACTGCAAATCACCCACATTCGCAAGAATGCCGCCATTTCACTGTCCGGCGGGGAACGCCGTCGGGTGGAAATTGCCCGGGCACTGGCAACCAATCCGCGTTTCATTCTGCTTGACGAGCCTTTTGCCGGCGTCGATCCGATCGCGGTCATCGAAATCCAGCGCATTGTGCGCTTTCTGAAAAGCCGCAATATCGGCGTACTGATTACCGATCACAATGTGCGCGAAACGCTGGGCATTTGCGACCGGGCCTATATTATCAGCACCGGTAAAGTGCTGACCGACGGCGAACCAGACTCCATCATTACCAATCCCGAGGTACGCAAAGTTTACCTGGGTGAACATTTCAAAATGTAATAGTCGCCGGCTTGCGTTTGCCCCTGACGCAGGGGCGCGCTGCCGGTAGAACGCCTGCTGCAGGGGGCTTGTATAAGTCCAAATAAGGTTTAAACTATCCCTGACGGATTAGAAAAAATCCTTTCATCAACCTGTCATCAAGGAGTCCCTTCCCTCTCATTTTTTATCGACGCCCTGATTTTGTTGAGGCGTCCGCCTATTCAACTTTCAAAAGGAGCACACTATGAATCTTAATATCAGTGGCCATCATGTGGAAATCACCCCTGCCATTAAAGAATACGTAGTGACCAAATTCGCCAAAGTCCTCAGGCACTTCGATCATGTGATAGACACCCAGATTATCCTGTCCAAGGAGCCCCTCAAGCACAACGCTGAGGTGACGCTGCGCGTACCGGGCAAGGATATCCATTGCGAAGTGACGGACGAGAATCTGTATGCGGCCATTGATCTGCTTTCGGATAAGACCGACAGACAGGTCATTAAATACAAAACGAAAGCGTCAGACCACTCCAATGAATCGGCAAAAAGAATGAGTATCGGCTAGATACGTTGTACTTTTTTCCCGTTTTTTGCGTAAACCCGGCCCGGCGGCCGGGTTTTAGCTTACCCTTCTATTTCTTAAGGCAAGAAAACCCTATAATCGCGGTATGAATCAACTATCCCGTATCCTTCCGCAGGAAAATATCCTGCTGGATGTTAATGTCACCAGCAAGAAACGCGCCTTTGAACAGGCCGCGCTTCTGTTCGAGAACAATCAGGGCATCGCCCGTTCAACGGTTTTCGATAGTCTGTTTTCGCGTGAGCGCCTCGGTTCCACAGCATTGGGGCATGGCGTCGCTGTGCCTCACGGCCGCATCGCCAACCTGAAACAGGCAGTCGCAGCCGTCATGCGGCTCTCCACCGCCATCCCCTTCGATGCGCCCGATGGGCAGCACGTGCAATTGCTGGTAATTCTGCTGGTGCCTGAAAGCGCCACCCAGCAGCACCTGGAAATTCTGGCGGAGCTGGCGCAACTGCTCTCCAGCGGTGAAACGCGCAAGCAATTGCTGGCCAGCCCCAATTCAGAAGGCATTTACGATCTGCTGGCCCATCCCGCCAGTGACTGATCAGAGGCACGACCATGCTCAGCATTCAGGATCTGACCGCCGACAATGAAGAATCTCTGCCCTTTACCTGGATTGCAGGCAAGGAAGGCCGCGCGCGTCATATTCAGGACTCGGCCCTCAATACCTCTGCGGCAGACCTGATCGGGCACCTGAACGTTATTCATCCTTCGCGCATCCAGGTTTTCGGCAAAGAAGAACTGGTTTTCTACAATCGCCTTTCAACCGTTCAGCGCGAGAAAGTGCTGATTGAACTGGCTGAAGGCGGCGTGCCCGCCATGATTCTGGCCGAAGGGCTGGACTCCCCACCCGATCTGGTCAGTTTCTGCGCCCGCAGCAAAATTTCTCTGCTGTCTACACCCGTTGATGCGGCGCACCTGATCGATGTGCTGCGCATCTATCTGAACAAGCGATTTGCCCCCAAAACGACAGTCCATGGCGTTTTCATGGACGTGCTGGGCCTGGGCGTGCTCATTACGGGTGAGTCGGGTCTGGGCAAAAGCGAACTGGCGCTCGAACTGATTTCCCGCGGGCATGGGCTGGTTGCAGACGATGCCGTAGACTTTTCCCGCACCTCCCCCACCCTGATCGAAGGCCAGTGCCCCGATTTGTTGCGCAATATGCTTGAGGTGCGTGGCCTGGGCCTGCTGGATATCCGTACAATCTTTGGCGAAACCTCGGTGCGGCGCAAAATGCGCCTTAAGCTCATTGTCCACCTGGTGCGTGCCAATAGCGAGAAATTCGAGCGGCTGCCGATTCAGGATCAGACCCAGGACATGCTGGGCATTCCCATTCGTCGGGTGATGCTGCAGGTTGCAGCCGGCCGCAATCTGGCGGTGCTTGTCGAAGCAGCGGTGCGCAATACCATTCTGAAATTGCGTGGCATCGACACCCTAGGCGAATTCATGGAGCGTCAGGCTGCCGCGATCATGGAAAACAGCAACCTCTGACGAATGTCCCCTGTCGGACAGAAAACAAAGCATTATCGGACCCAATCGACGCCAGCAGGCCGATTCTGTTAAATTTTGTCACGAGTCTATGGTTAAATAGAACGATGAGACACTGATCGCCCGGCCATCACAACGGCAAACGAACCTTTGGCCGCATTCCGACCTACGTACCGTTTTGTTCAGGATAGATAACTTATTATGCTTCACGTCGTCCTTATCACCGGCATATCAGGATCAGGAAAATCCGTTGCGCTACGCCAGCTCGAAGACCTCGGTTATTCCTGTATTGATAATTTGCCTGTCAGCCTCTTGCATGACCTGGTTGCCAACGCCAGGGAAAACAAACTGAAGGCAGTAGCTGTTGCAATTGATGTCAGAACCGCGGGCGAATTGGCCAGCCTGCCTGGGGTGATTACGGCACTGCGCAGCATGGGTCTGCCCTTGCAGGTCATCTTCCTGGACTCGGATGATGAGACCCTGATCCATCGTTATTCCGAATCGCGCCGCAAGCATCCGCTGAGCAACAGAATGCGCGAAACATCAGGAGTTACGCCGTCTCTGGAGGATTGCATTACACACGAACGCAATCTTCTGGCCCCCTTGCGGGAGCAGGAACATGTGATCGATACCTCTGGTTTGACCCCCGGACAATTGCGTGCCTGGGTCAAAGATGTGGTCGATCATGAGGAACCCGAGGTGCTTTTGACCTTCGAATCCTTCGCCTACAAAAAAGGCGTTCCTAATGACGCGGACCTCGTTTTTGATGTAAGATGCTTGCCTAATCCTCATTACGATAGTAATTTACGCCCGCTTACGGGCCGTGATGAACCCGTGGCGGCATGGCTGGCTCAATTTGACAGCGTCCCCGCCTTAATCAACGATATTGCCGCATATATTGAAAAATGGCTCCCATTGTATATGCAGGATACGCGTAGTTATCTCACCGTTGCCATTGGTTGCACCGGTGGTCAGCATCGATCGGTCTACGTGGCCGAAGAACTGGCCAAGCGCTTCAGTTCCTACAAACCCTTACGCGTTAGGCATCGTGCCCAGTTGACACTATGACATGATGAAACGAACAACTTTAATACGCAGTACCTTAACGCCCCTAGTAACCGGCCTCTTTCTCGCGCCGCTCGTCCATGCCGCCGGCATCGAAATCCGCGAAAACCAGGATTTTTCTGAGCACATGGTTGCGCCGGCCGACGCTGCGGCACCAGGGGCAAAAGCCCAAAAACCGGCGGCGCCTGCGCAAAAAATGCGCATCACCGCCAACGGAATTGTCCCCGAAGCGACCGATGATGCTGCAGTAACCGGCAAACCAACGACAGCAGGCAAAAAATCGGCTAAAGCTGAAGTGGCAGTGACATCATCCCCAGCCAAACCTGAATCGGCCTCACAGGCGATTAAGGGCGACGATGCAGCCAAGCCCGCCAAAACCGGAAATACACTGGCCAGCAGCACAGATCTCTCGGCAAAACCAGCGACGACCACGGGTGAACGCCCTAAAGCACAAGTCAAGGCTGGATCCCGCCTGACGCAAAAAGACAGCAGCCGCACCGTCGCAAAGCCACTGGTCGCCAAAGCTGATAAAGAAAAAACCACAGCAGCAGTTAAACAGGCGAATGTTGCTGCAGCACCGATAACGATAACGCCCGCCACGCCCGACGAGAGCAGCAAGCCGCAACTGATTGACGGCCTGAGCATGCGCATCACGGAGAACGGCATTATTCCTGAAAGCGAATACGAAATTCAGGTGCCCAAAGAAGACGTCAGTCTGGCCGAACGGGACGATACACAACCCGCGGACGAGGATATTGCCACCAAGGCACGCAAGGCGCTCTCGGGCACCAGCAAGGCCTATACAGTCAAAGGGATTCGTTATAAGCCCATGGGCGTCGACGAGATCGATAGTTTTTCCCAGGAAGGCATCGCCTCCTGGTACGGCCCGGGTTTCCATGGTCGCAAGACCGCCAATGGCGAGACGTTCAATCAGAATGCAATGACAGCCGCTCACAAGCGCCTGCCCATTTCTTCCTATGTCCGGGTAACACGAGTGTCCACCGGCAAAAGCATTGTGGTGCGCATCAATGATCGCGGGCCGTTCGTGGGCAACCGGGTCATTGACTTGTCTTATGGTGCCGCAAAACGACTGGGCATTGTCAATCGCGGCAGCGACAAAGTGAAGATCGAACCCATTTCCAAGGCAGCGGCTGCGGGCGAGCGTAGTACCGAAACGCAGGTCAAAGCCAAGAAAATGCTGTAATCACGCGATCGCCGAGCTAATGTCGGTGTAAGCAGCAAGAATAAGGCCGTTTCCCTACCGGGAACGGCCTTTGTGTTTTGGCGCCTCACCCTGTTGCTTTTGTCGCCTGTGGTTGCCGGCTTACAGATGTCGTCATGCGAGGGTCAGTGGCGGCAGGGCCCAATAGGATTTCACATTTGCGCGTCACTGTCCTGCTGCTTTAACTGGAGCGCTTTGGCGTACAGCACGTCACGTGGCAGACCACTGAAGGTGGCAAGCAGCCTGGCCGTATCTTTCACCGAATAAGACCGGAGCATGGCGGCTACAATCTGCTCTGCCTCCTGGCCCAGCGCCGCCGCCTCTTGTGTTGCGGCCTCGTGCACGATCAGGACAAATTCGCCCATCGTTCGCTGGCTGTCCTGCGCGAACCAGTCAGCAAGCTGCCCTGCCGGTACGGTGGCAATTTGTTCGAACCGCTTGGTCAATTCCCGCGCAACAGTCACCGGGCGCTCATCGCCTGCGATGGCGGCAATGTCGGTCGCAGTGCTGCGCACCCGATGCGGCGATTCAAAAAGAATAATGGCCGCCGGTACCGCGCACCAGTTTTTCAGCCAGGTCTGGCGCGCCACGGCTTTTTGCGGCGCAAAGCCGGCAAAAACAAAGGCCGGATTCTCATCGCTGGTGGCGCCACTGCCCATCAGGGCGGCAATAACCGCCGAAGGGCCAGGAATGACCCGGACCGGGTGCCCGGCAGCACGCACTTCTCTCACAATACGCCCCCCCGGATCGCTGACCGCCGGCGCACCCGCGTCGGAAATCAACGCGACCCGCTGCCCCTGCTCCAGATGGCGCAACAAGGTTGCTGCTGCCTGGGCCTCGTTATGCCGGTGCGCCGCCATCATCGGCGACTCTATACCCCAGGCATTGAGCAGCACGCGGGAAGAACGCGTATCTTCGGCCGCAATCAGATCGGCCTTCTGCAACGCATATAAGGCGCGCGGCGACAAGTCGGCCAGGTTGCCGATCGGCGTAGCCACCACATACAGGCACCCGGCCGGCCAGTCCTGGCTGGACAGGTCATGCAGCACGCGCTGCCATCGGGCGTCAAATTGTCCGCTTTCGGTAGTCATGGACTTCTCTGTGTGAAAAAATCGTATCCGGACATTATCCCCGATAGCCATCACTCCCCTGTGGATCCGTGCCGTGACCGAAAAAAAACCTGCAGAACACACTTGCGGCAAGCCGCAAGCATCCGTACCCGTGCAAAGCCACCGGCACCTCGCATTCACGCTGGCGGCTGCCGCACAGGACAAGCTGCGGGTACGGCAGCGTCGCCGGGCAGCAACAGGCACCGGCGCCCGGCGTCAAACGCATGAACATCGATTATCGCCGTCTCAGCAACGAGGCTTGCAGGCAGAAAGTCGCGCCATCGCCTGGCTTTGCGCGCATGGCCTGCAATTGCTGGGCACCAATCTGCGCTGCCGGCACGGGGAACTGGATGCCGTTTTTCGCGCCGATGCGCAAACCCTGGTCATCGTTGAAATCCGGCAGCGTCGCAACGCGCGTCATGGAGGCGCGGCTGCCAGTATTACCTACACCAAGCAGCAGCGCCTGCGCAAAACGGCTGCCTGGTTCCTGCCCCAGCTGACTGCAAGCGGTTTTGGTGGCAGAACACCACGCTGCCGCTTTGACGCGGTCTGCATCGAAGGCGATACCCTGAACTGGCTGCCCGCCGTCTTCTGACGATCACAAAACCGTTACAATCGGTTTTGCTGGCGCGTCAAACGCGTCTTTTGCCGCCCGTTGCCTGCTTCAATGGCAACAGCTGCCCATGCGGTTTTTTTTAACACGTGCGATAATAGCGATATGGACATCTCTTCCCGCATTTCTTTTCATTTCGATGATTCGGCCCGCGTGCTCGCCCAAAGCCACCAAGTTTTGGCCGAACCGCTGGCTGTCGCCATCGACATGCTGGTCAACGCTATCAGCAATAATGGCAAGGTGCTTGCCTGCGGCAATGGCGGCTCGGCTGCCGATGCGCAGCATTTCATCGCCGAACTGGTCGGTCGGTTCGAACGCGACCGCATCCCGTTTGCCGGCATTGCGCTGAACGCGGACACCTCTATCCTTACTGCAGTTGGCAACGACTACGGTTTTGACAATATATTTGAACGCCAGGTGCAGGCCCTGGGCCAGCCGGGCGACGTGCTGGTCGCCTTCACCACCAGTGGTAATTCTGCCAATGTGATCAAGGCGATCCGCGCTGCCCATGAACGCGAGATGCATGTCATCGCTCTAACTGGCAAGAAAGGCGGCAGTGTGACCGGCCTGCTTACCGATCAGGATGTCCATCTTTGCGTGCCGCATGACCGCACCATGCGTATCCAGGAAGTCCACTCGCTGGCACTTCACGTTCTATGTGATGGCATTGACGCCATGTTACTTGGAGATTCCGAATGAGTGTATCGCGCCCATTTACCCTGTCCCGCCCTGCCACTGCCCTGGTTGCCATTTCACTGTCGTGCTCGCTGCTGGCCGGTTGCGTACCTCTGATTGTCGGGGCTGCCGCAGGCGGCACCGCCATCGTGGCCGTGGACCGGCGCTCGGCCGGCATACAACTGGTGGACAAGAACATTGAACGACGCACCCAGAATACGATCAACGAAAGCATCGGCGAGGCCGGTCGTGTCATTGTCTCATCCTATAACCAGCGCGTTCTGCTGACCGGCGAAGTACCCACAGAAGCGGCCAAGCAGTCGGCCGAAACCACGGCGCGCAACGCCACCGACGTCAAACGCGTCGACAACCAGCTAACAGTGGGCCCTCGCGCCTCTTTCAGCACCCGCAGCAATGAAACCTGGATTACTTCACGCGTTAAGGCGGAACTTTTGGCCACCAAACAGGTCCCATCAGGATCCATCAATGTGATCACTACCCGTGGTGTCGTCTATCTGATGGGTCAGGTCACCGACCTTGAAGGACAGCGCGCAGCCTCGGCTGCTGCCGGCGTCAGCGGCGTAAGCCGGGTTGTTAAGGTATTTGATATTGTTTCGGGCAGCAGCCTGAACGCGACAACCGGCGGCACGGGCGCACCTACAACGGTGCCCGGCACTGGAACCGATCCCTCTTCAGGTGCCGTGCAAACTTTCCCTCTGGAATAAAATCGAATATCCATGAAAAAAATCGTTCTTCCTGCTGTACTAGCCGTGGCCGCCGTAGCGGGCGGGTTCATGATGACCTCATCCAAGGCTGCGCCCGATGTCACGTTTACCACGCTGGACGGGCGTCAGTTCCAGACCGCCGACCTCAAGGGCAAGGTGGTGCTGGTCAAATTCTGGGCCACCAGCTGCGTGACCTGTATCGCGCAAATGCCCGATACCATCGGCTACTATAATACCTATCACGACAAAGGCTATGAGACCGTTGCCGTGGCCATGGCTTATGATCCCCCTAATTTCGTAAAAAACTACACAGCAGACAAAAAACTGCCGTTTACCGTTACGCTTGACAGCGATGGCAGTGCCGCCAAAGCCTTTGACGATATCAAATTCACACCGGTGGCGTTTTTGCTGGATCGTCAGGGCAATATAGTCAAACGCTATATTGGCAATTACGATAAAAAAGATTTCATCAAAACGCTGGAAAATACTCTGGCACAAAACTAACTTTCAGCAAACGCGAGCTAGCATGTCTGACACCCCCCTGGATATCAACGCTGTTTCACCGGCAATCAAGGCCGACATTATTTCCGAGTCTTTGCCGTATATCCGGAAGTTCCACGGCAAGACTGTCGTGATCAAATACGGCGGCAACGCCATGGTTGAAGAACGGCTGCAGCGCAGTTTCGCCAGAGATGTCGTACTGCTCAAGCTGATCGGCCTGAACCCGGTGGTGATCCACGGCGGTGGTCCGCAAATTGACAGCGCGCTCAAGCGTCTTGGCAAAGAAGGCAACTTTATCCAGGGCATGCGCGTGACCGATGCCGACACTATGGAAGTAGTGGAATGGGTGCTGGGTGGTCAGGTCCAGCAGGATATCGTCATGATGATCAACGAGGCTGGCGGCAAGGCCGTGGGCCTCACCGGCAAGGACGGCGGCCTGATCCAGGCTCGCAAGAAGCTGATGCCCAACAAGGAAAACCCCGACGCGCCGCTGGATATCGGTTTTGTAGGGGATATTTCCAGCATTGACCCCTCTGTGGTCAAGGCCCTGCAGGATGATCAGTTCATTCCCGTTATTTCCCCCATCGGCTATGACCCGGAAGAAGGTGATGTCTACAACATCAACGCCGACGTGGTCGCCGGCAAAATGGCCGAAGTCCTTCAGGCAGAGAAGCTGCTGATGATGACCAACACCCCGGGCGTACTGGATAAATCAGGCCAGCTGCTGCGCAAGCTGTCGGCCAAGACCATTGATGAATTGTTTGCTGACGGCACCATCTCCGGCGGCATGCTGCCCAAAATTTCATCGGCGCTGGATGCTGCCCGCAACGGTGTGAATTCCGTGCATGTCGTCGACGGCCGGGTCGCTCACTGTCTGTTGCTGGAAATCCTGACGGACAAGGGTGTCGGCACCATGATCACCTCATGATCACGTATGCGGCGTTGTTGTTAAGCGTCGCAGGTGTTGCTGTTCCGGCATGATCTGTACCCCGCTCATCAAACCCTTGCAACCGCTGGTGCGCCATACCCGCACGCCACGCGTATGGCTGTTTGACCTGGACAACACCCTGCACGACGCCTCGCACGCTATCTTCGGACACATCAACCAGAGCATGACACGGGCCGTCATGCAATCGCTGGATATTGACGAAGACGAAGCAACCGTTTTGCGCAAGACCTACTGGGCGCGCTATGGCGCGACGCTGATCGGGATGGTGCGGCATCACAATGTGAAAGCCGCCGATTTCCTGCATTTGAGTCATGACTTTGATATTGCCGGCAACACCAAAATTGAGAAAAACCTGTCTGCCATGCTCAATGCCGTGCCAGGCATCAAGTATGTGGTCACGAATGCGCCCATGCATTACGCCAGAATCGTTCTGGAGCGCCTGAATGTGCGGCAGTGCTTTGCGGGAATCTGTTCCATCAACGAAATGTGCCTGCAGGGCCGGTTCCGGCCCAAACCCTCACCGGCGCTGATGCAGCAGTTGCTGGTGCAGTTGCAATGTGAGCCGACTCGCACCATTCTGGTTGAAGACACATTGAAGAACCTGAAAACAGCCAAACAGCTGCATATGAAGACCGTGCACATCTTTCATCGCGGCACGCCGTTCAGCTCCATGCAGCGTATGCGGCCGGCCTATGTGGACCTGCGCGTCAACTCTGTCCAGCAACTGCTGACCCATCCCTTTGCCCTGTCGGCCTGACAGGTACGTTCACCGGCACAAGCCAGCCTGTCAGGGCCGACAGGCGATAAATCACTTGCGATCCAGTTCCTGATTGAGGCGGGCGGCCGGTACATAGCCGTTGACGCGATGACCGCTCTCAAAGAAGATGGCCGGCGTGCCCTGCACAGCCAGTTTCTGGCCCAAGGCGAGATTTTTCTCGATAGGTGTCTCGCAGGTGGCATCAGGCGGTTCAACACCCTTGTTCATCCAATCAGTCCATACGGTGGCCTGGTCTTTGGCGCACCATACGTTGTTGGCTTTGGTCACTGAATCGGGTGCCAGGATGGGAAACAGAAAGGTGTACACGGTAACGTTATCCATCGTCGCCAGTTCCTTATGCAACTTTTTGCAATAGCCGCAGTTGGGGTCCTCGAACACGGCCATTTTGCGTGCGCCGTTGCCCTTGACCAGCTTGACTGCCTGAGCCAGTGGCAAGGTGGAAAAATCCACTTTGGAAATTTCCTCGATCCGCTCGGTGGTTACATCGCGTTTTGTTTTGGCGTCGACCAGATTACCGGCCAGCACAAACTCGGCCTTTTCGTTGGTATACACGATATTGCCGCCCAGCTGCACTTCATACAGATTGGCATAATCGGTCGGCTGAACGCGGGTCACTTCAACATCAAAGGCCTTTTTGACTGCGTCCCGAACGCTTTCTAGCTTTGCATTATCAGTCGTCTGTGCCTGTACTGCCGGCGCAGCAAAAGCACCTGCGGCCAGCGTCAACAAGCCTGCCAGCGCCGCCCGTTGGTATCGCTGCACGGTGCGTGCGTTTATCCAATTCAATCCCATTACCTTACATCCCTTACAACAGAAACCTATTGAGTGGCGTTGCCGCCAACGAAGCCTTGCATCAGACGTGCAAGGCGCTCTTGTGCCCGGTGGCTGTCACCGACACGGTTTTACTGGCCACCGTCTTGCGCAGGTGCCGGCACGGCGCTCGCGCAGCGATGTCTCTCTCCCAGGACAGTCACAACCCTGATGCCCCGGCAATCAATTGCCGCTTGACCCAGGGAAGCTGCTGCACCAGATTCATGCCCGCATTGCGCAGAAACGGCAGTGCCGGCAGGTCGCGGGCAAACAACTGGTATAGCCCATCGGTCGCCACACGCATAGCCATGACATCGGCGGCACGCGTACGGGCATAACGTTCGAGCACACGCAGGTCTCCATAGGACCGGAATGCCTCTTTTTCGTTCAACACTTGCGTGAGCGCCTTAACGTCGCCCAGCCCAAGATTGAGACCCTGCCCTGCCAGCGGATGGACCCGATGCGCCGCATCGCCCACCAGCGCCACGCCCGGGGCCGCCATTTGCGCCTTTTCCAGCGTTAAGGGAAAGCCATGCAGGCGCGCACGCACCTTAAGTGTACCCAGGCACCCCTGCGCCACCTGATTGAGGGTTTCCGGTAGCGCCTGGCCCAGCGTTGCCTCATCCATTTGCAGGAACCGGTCAGCCGTTACATCGTCAACCGACCAGACCAGCGACACCTGATGCCCTTCACTGGTATCAGGCATGGGCAGAAACGCCAGTACATGATGATTGTTAAACCACTGGTATGCCGTATTCATATGGGGCTTTTCGCAAGTCAAATGCGTGACCAGCCCCTGATCGCCATAGTCTTTTTTCTGGTGCGCCATGGCAGCAGCGCTGCGCAGCGGCGAGCGGGCCCCGTCGGCACCGATAAACAACTGTGCCTGCAGCGTTACGCCACTGGCCGTTGTCACCTGTCCTGGCTGCCAGGCTTGCATCGTATCGTCAATCCAGGGCACACCATAAATTGTCAGCGCCTGGAACAGGGCCCGTTCAATTTCACCCGATTCGACAATCCATGCCAGATGGGATTTGGCAGCCTGCCAGGCATCCAGCACTACCTGTCCGTCGCGATCGCCATTGACCTGCATGGCATCGACCGGCGTGATCCGTTCCTGCGGCATGGCGTCCCAGATGCCTAGCGATGCAAGCAGTGCCTGGCTGGCTTCGGAAATGGCATACACGCGCGGGTGATATTGCTCGCCCGGCATGCGCGCAGGAGCCCGCTTGGGCGCCAACACCGCCACATTCACGCCGGCCCGGGTCAGCGCCAGTGCGCTGGCCATTCCCGCAATACCGGCACCACAGACAATCACATCGTGTTTCATCGCGCCTCCGGAACTCCTGCGCTGCGCGGCCAGAGAATCCATACCCGGCCAGTCTGTTTCATGCGGCCCGCCAGCTCGCCCGCCGCATCGCCCGACCCCCAGAAAAAGTCAGTTCGCGCCACCCCTTTGATGGCAGCACCCGTGTCCTGTGCAAAGACAACGCGTTGCATCGGCTGGGTCGAGTGCGGTCGGGTGGTCGCCAGATACAATGGGCTGCCCAATGGCACATAATTGGGATCGACCGCCACCGAGCGTTCTGCTACCAATGGTATGCCATAGGCGCCCTTGGGGCCTGCCGCATCATCAGACAGCGCCTCTTCGCGGAAGAACACCATGGCCTGATTGGCGTTAAGCATTTCATCAACCCGATCCGGGTGAGCTTTGGCCCAGGCCTTGATATTCTGCATATTGGCCTGCGCCAGCGGCAATTCGCCCTTGTCAGCCAACCACTTGCCGATGGAGCTGTAAGGACGGCCATTATGGTTGGCGTAAGCCAGGCGGATCATGGAGCCATCTTCCAGCTGTACCCGGCCGGACCCCTGCACCTGCAGGAAAAACGCCTCGACCGGGTCATTCAGCCAGACAATGACCGGCGGCTTGGTGTCGCGTTGGCCAATTTGTGCGCGCGTGTCGTAGGGCACAATTGTCTTGTCCGAGAGCTTGCCGCGAATCCGCTTGCCGGCCAGTTCAGGATATTGCTGGCCCAGATCGATGGTGAGCAGATCATCGGGGGTGGCATACATTGGCCACTGATACTGGCCGCCCTGAGAACGCGAACCGTGCACCACCGGCTCATAGTAGCCCGTGACGGTGTTGGTTGATTTGCCGTTTTCCGCGACCTGCCACGGCTGCAGATGTTGCTCCAGGAAGGCCTTGACCGCAGCCGCATCGTTGCTGCGCGGATCAATACCCGACTGCGCAGCGGCCTGGCACACCGGCTGCCAGACAGCAGGGGCAGCACGCGCTGGCATGGCCTTGGAGCCGCTGACCGGGCGCATCAGGCCACGACAGTTGTTATAAAAAGTCAGCCATAAATGGCGGGCGTCATCCGCATTCCATCCGGGCAGCGACGACCAGGCAACCTGGCTGTACTGTCCTGCCAGCGGTCGCGGTGGCGTTGGCGCAAAGGCCGACTGGTCCGGCACTGACAGGGGCGCGGTCATGGAGAACGACGACTCCGACGGCTGCCTGCCCGCCTCTTGCGTCGAACAACTTGCCAGCAGGACAAGTGCAGCCACGGCTGCAGGCAGTAGCCTATTTGGTGCTTGCGGATTTTTCATATTTATTGATCCAGACAAATAATGGAAGACAAGCCCGATGACACAGTAACGGTGATAGGGCAATCAGTGCAGCGTTCGCGGGAGCGTCAAAATGAATTCGGGAATGTCCACGTCGAACGGAACACCGTTTTCGCCCACGCAGTGGTAGCTGCCCTTCATGGTGCCAAAAGGAGTATTTAGCGGACACCCGCTCGTATATTCGTATATATCGCCTGCGGCAATCAGTGGCTGTTCGCCGACAATGCCCAGCCCGCGCACCTCTTGTATTTTCTCATCGCCATCGGTAATGACCCAATGACGACTGATAACCTGCGCAGCAGCTGTACCGGTATTGCGAATTCTCACGGTATAGGCAAAGACATACTGCGAGCGAGACGGGTCGGACTGTTCTTCGAGATAGCGCGGTGTTACCTCCACCGTTATTGTATTTACCATTCGTGCCGGATCCTCGGAAAGCTAAACGTGTTTGTATGGAATAATATGACTTCATTGTACTTCGTGCGCCCCCTTACAGGAGAAAAACGCTGTCATGGAATTACAACCCGTTACCCGCATCGCCCCCAGTATTCTGTCAGCAGATTTTTCCCGGCTCGGCGAAGAAGTCAGAAATGTGATCAGCGCCGGTGCCGACTGGATTCATTTTGACGTAATGGACAACCATTACGTGCCCAATCTGACCATCGGTCCCATGGTGTGCAAGGCCATTCGCCCCTGTACGGATGCCCCCATCGACGTACACCTGATGTGTGAGCCGGTAGATGACCTGATCCCGCAATTTGCCCAGGCCGGCGCCAACATTATCTCCTTTCATCCGGAAGCATCGCGCCATGTGGACCGGTCGCTTTCCCTGATCCGCGACAATGGCTGCAAGGCCGGGCTGGTACTGAATCCCGCAACGCCACTGTCGGTGCTCGATCACGTCATGGACCGCCTGGATCTGATTCTACTTATGTCGGTTAACCCTGGTTTCGGCGGGCAGTCTTTCATCCCGTCTACGCTGGACAAACTGCGCGCCACCCGCCAGCGCATTGACGCATGGCAGGAAAAAACCGGCAACACCATTCTGCTTGAAGTCGATGGCGGCGTGAAAACAGACAATATCGCGCAAATCCACGAGGCTGGCGCCGATACCTTTGTCGCCGGCTCTGCCATCTTTGGCCAGCAGGACTACGCCGCGGTCATCGCCAGCATGCGCGAACAAATTACCGGAGTGCACCGCTCATGAGTATCCGCGCCGCACTGCTCGACCTTGACGGCACCCTGGTCGACTCTATCCCCGATCTGGCCCAGGCGGCCAATGCCATGCGCATCAAGCTGGGGCTGTCACCTTTGCACCAGGAGCTGATAGCCCAGTTTGTCGGCAAAGGAATCGACAATCTGGTGCGTCGCGCCATGACCGAGGGCGACGAGCAAGCCGTTGTCACCGCCGAAGCATTCATTGTTGCCCGCGAGCATTTCATTGACGCATACCATCAGGTCAATGGCGATCGGTCCACGGTATTCGAAGGCGTGCTCGAGGGGCTCAAAGCCATGAAGACTGCCGGTATTCGCCTGGCCGTTGTCACCAACAAGCCCACCGTATTTACCGAGCAATTGCTGATTCAGACCGGGTTGCGATCGTTTTTTGACGCAATCGTCTCCGGTGACACCTGCCCGACCCGCAAGCCGGATGCCGGCCCGGTGCTGCACGCCTGCTTCCTTCTGGAAGTCGCTCCAACAGACTGCGTTTTTATCGGTGACTCCGTCAACGACGCCCAGGCGGCGCAAGCGGCAGGCATGCCGGTACTCATTGTTCCTTATGGTTACAACGAAGGAAACAGTGTACAAAACCTGAAAGTCAATGATATAGTAGAGACTATCGTCGAAGCGGCCCAGTGGATTGAACGCCACAACGCATCGGCAGATCAACCTGATTTATTAACGTAATGACTGCACACTCCCTTTATGCTCGCTCTGCTCTGGTTGCCATGTATTGGCGCTGGTGGCGTTCGTTTGCCGGGAGTGTCACTCAATAGACTGTTCCGGATGCCGCTTTTTCCCGCATCCGAAAATTGTAGTCAGTACGCACAATACCCGGTAATCCCTTAAAACAGGACCGGGTATTTTTGTATCTGCCCGGTCATTCAGGAAAACACAAACAGAGACCGTCATGATGACTGAAATTGAATTTAATGCACTCGCAGCACAGGGTTTCAACCGCATCCCGATCATCAAGGAAACCTACGCCGATCTTGATACCACGCTTGGCATCTACCTGAAACTGGCCCACACCGGCAAAGAAGCCGGTCGCATGACCTGCCTGCTTGAATCGGTGGTCGGCGGCGAGCAGTTTGGCCGTTATTCCTTTATCGGCCTGCCAGCCAAAACAGTCATCCGTGCTACGGGCGATCTGACCGAAGTGTTGACCAACGGCGAAGTGACCGAAACCTATCGGGGCGACCCGCTGACCTTCATTCAGGAATTCAAAAAACGCATCAAAGTGGCCCTGCGCCCCGGCATTCCCCGCTTTGCCGGCGGCCTGGCGGGCTATTTCGGTTACGACACCATTCGCCACATCGAACCGTCCCTGGGGCCCAACGTCAAACCCTTTCCTCATGGCCAGAAGGAAGGCGTACCCGATATCATGCTGATGCAGGTCGATGAACTGGTCATTGTCGACAATGTGATTGGCCGCACTTACCTCATGATCTACGCCGATCCGAATGAGCCAGAAAGCTACAGCAAGGCCCAGAAACGACTGCTCGAACTGCGTGCCCGCCTGCGCCATCCGGTTGAAATTCCCTACAGCCTGCCCAGCCTGCAAACGACCGAAATCCGCGACTTCAAGAAAGAAGACTATCTGAAGGCCGTGCTCAAGGCCAAGGAATATATTGCCGCGGGCGATTTGATGCAGGTCCAGGTCGGACAGGTTATTGCCAAGCCCTTCCGGGATTCGCCCCTGTCGCTCTACCGTGCACTGCGCTCCCTGAACCCTTCTCCCTACATGTATTTCTGGAACTTCGGCGACTTTCATGTCGTGGGTTCATCACCGGAAATTCTGGTGCGCCAGGAAACTTTCACTGAAAACGCCGAAGAGAAAACCGCCATCACCATCCGTCCGCTGGCCGGCACGCGCAAGCGCGGTGAAACACCGGAAGAAGATGCCGCGCTGGCCGATGAATTGCGCGCTGATCCCAAGGAAATCGCCGAACACGTCATGCTGATTGACCTGGCTCGCAATGATGTGGGGCGTGTGGCCGAAACCGGCACTGTGGAAGTGACCGACCAGATGGCCATTGAACGCTATTCACACGTGATGCATCTGGTATCGAACGTCAAGGGTATCCTCAAGCCTGGCATGGACGCCATCGACGTGCTGCGCGCCAGCTTTCCGGCAGGCACCCTGACCGGTGCGCCCAAAGTGCGCGCCATGGAACTGATCGATGAACTGGAACCCGTGCGTCGCGGCATCTATGGCGGCGCCGCCGGCTATCTGAGCTACAACGGCACAATGGATGTGGCCATCGCGATCCGCACCGGCGTCATCAAAAACGGCATGCTCTATGTGCAGGCCGCCGCCGGCATCGTAGCCGATTCCGACCCTGAAAAAGAATGGCAGGAGACCGAAGCCAAGGCCCGCGCCGTGCTGCGCGCCGCCGAACAGGTGCAATACGGTCTGGATCAACCCATCTGAGGAACTGTCATGCTGCTCATGCTCGATAATTACGATTCGTTTACCTACAATCTGGTGCAATATTTTGGCGAACTGGGCCAGGACGTCCATGTGGTGCGTAACGACCAGATGACCGTTGCGCAAATTGCCGAACTCAATCCCGAACGGCTTTGTGTCTCGCCCGGCCCCTGCTCGCCTGCCCAGGCCGGTGTGTCGGTCGAACTCATCAAACACTTCGCAGGAAAAATTCCGGTGCTGGGCGTTTGCCTGGGACACCAGTCCATCGGCGCCGCTTTCGGCGGTAAAATCATCCGTGCCAAGCAAATCATGCACGGCAAGACTTCGGAAATTACCCATGATGGATCAGTACTGTTTCGCAACATTCCTTCGCCCCATACCGTGATTCGCTACCACTCACTGGCAATCGAACGCGAGTCATTGCCCAGTTGCCTGCGTATTACGGCAGAAACAGCCGACGGGGAAATCATGGCGGTAGAGCATACCAGCCTGCCGGTTTATGGCGTACAGTACCATCCTGAATCCATTCTCAGCGAACATGGCCATGCCCTGTTGCAAAACTTTCTGGACATTCACCCATGAGCATTTCCTACACAGACGCCCTCACGCGCTGCATTGAACACCGCGAAATTTTTCATGACGAAATGCTGTACCTGATGCGCCAGCTTATGCGCGGTGAAGTGCCACCACCCATTGCCAGCGCCCTGCTTATGGGATTGCGCGTCAAAAAAGAAACCATCGGCGAAATTACCGCAGCCGCCACGGTTATGCGCGAATTTGCTACGCCGGTGAGCATCAGCGATCCGGACAATCTGCTGGATATGTGCGGCACCGGCGGCGATGCAAGTCATACCTTCAATATCTCCACCACCGCCATGTTCGTGGCGGCCGCGGGCGGCGTACGCATTGCCAAGCATGGCAATCGCAGTTCATCATCCTCTTCGGGCAGCGCCGATGTCCTGGAAGCACTGGGCGTCAACGTCATGCTCTCGCCAGAACAGGTTGCCGAATGCGTGGAGCAGACCGGCATCGGCTTCATGTTCGCACCTGCGCATCATGGCAGCATGAAAAACGTCGCCGAGATTCGCAAAATGCTGGCCGTGCGCACCATATTCAACATTCTGGGTCCCCTGACCAACCCGGCCAAAGCCGGCAACCAGCTCATGGGCGTGTTCCATCCGGATCTGGTCGGCATCCAGGTGCGAGTGCTGCAGCAACTGGGTTCCAAGCATGTGCTGATCGTGCACGGCAAGGACAATCTGGACGAAGCCTCGCTGGGCGCCGCCACTCTGGTAGGTGAACTCAAGGACGGTAAAGTCAGCGAATACGAGATCCACCCGGAAGACTTCGGTATGCAGATGGTCTCCATTCGCAATATTACAGTCAGCAACAAGGAAGAGTCCCGTGACCTGGTCATGAGCGCACTGAACAACGAACCGGGCACAGCCCGCGATATCGTCGTGCTCAATGCCGGTTTGGCACTTTACGCAGGCAATCAGGCCGCCACCATGCAGGAAGGGATCAATAAAGCACGCGAACTGATCCAATCCGGGGCTGCACGTGATAAATTAGAGACATTCCGTGCCTATACCAGGAAGCTCACAACATGAACGACATTCTTGAACAAATTCTCAGCGTAAAAAAAGAAGAAGTCGCCATGCAGCGCCAGTTTCGCAGCGAAGCAGATCTGCTGCGCGAAGCCCAGGCGCGCAAGGACGTTCGCGGTTTTGCCAACGCGCTGCGCGAAAAAATCAGACAGAAAAAAACGGCAATTATCGCCGAGGTCAAAAAAGCATCGCCGTCAAAGGGCGTGATCCGGCCCAATTTCAACCCTGCCGAAATCGCCCACACCTATGCTGCCCATGGCGCGACCTGCCTGTCGGTGCTAACCGACGTGCAGTTTTTCCAGGGATCCAGCGATTATCTGCGTCAGGCGCGCGCGGCCTGCCCGCTACCGGTGCTGCGCAAAGACTTCATGATTGATCCGTACCAGATCATCAATGCCCGGGCCCTGGGCGCAGACTGCATCCTGCTGATCGTCGCCGCCCTGCCAGCCGACCAGCTCAAGGAAATGGAAGCGGTTGCGCAGGAACTGGACATGGATGTGCTGATCGAAGTGCACGACCGGGCCGAACTGGATATCGCCCTGGACATGAAATCGTCTCTGATCGGCATCAATAACCGCAATCTGCGCACCTTCGAGACCACCTTGCAAACCACGCTGGACCTGCTGCCGCATATTCCCGAGGGGCGTTTTGTCATTACCGAAAGCGGCATCCACGCACCCGAGGACGTGCGCAGCATGCATGAGAACGGTGTCTATGGGTTCCTGATCGGCGAAGCGTTCATGCGGGAAACCGATCCAGGCATCACACTTGAGTCATTTATCGTGAATCATTGATTCACCCAGCAGGTATTTTCCGGGAGAACCGCGGCAGTGACCACGCATACTGATTGCCCGTTGTGCCATGGCGATGGCGGAACCGTGCTGTTTCGCAACGCATTCCTGCGCGTTATCGATGCGCAGGAGGCCGATTACCCGGCATTTACACGCGTCATCCTCAATCGCCACGCGCAGGAAATGACCGATCTGAATCAGGCCGAGCGTAGCGGCCTGATGAGCGCCGTATATCTGGTAGAAGCCCTGCAAAGGCGCCATTTCCAGCCCGATAAAATCAATCTGGCGCAATTGGGAAACATGGTGCCTCACGTGCATTGGCACATTATTGCCCGCTTTACCGACGACAAACATTTTCCCAATCCCATCTGGGGCACGCCGCGCGCAGCAGCAGACGCGCCAGATGACGAACCCGAAGCGGCCCGCAGAAACGCGCATATCCGGCAGCTCGTGCCCGCCTACCACCAGGACATCACGCAATCGTTTAGCGCCCTTTTTGATGACACGGCAGATACCGTGCCCGAACAGACCCGCTTTGAGCAAACCCTGCAGCGCATCACGGACGGATGAAACCGGCAGCACCCGAGCCGCGCGCATCTGGTATCCTGTGGCGCTCTGCCGCCACTGAAATGGCGGCCATGTTGCCGATTTTGCCCCACGTATTGCTGTGCCAGGCAAGTGGCTTTTACCCTATACGCAACACGGCTAAATAGATAATGCAATAATAATGCTTGCATTCTAGGGAAAACACTTATATAATCATTTTCTTTGCAGCAAATTCTCTTTATTTTTGCTGCCTGGCTTATTAATCAAAAGCCGTCATCGCTCCTACCTCCAGACCCGCATGCGTATTTCCTCTGTCATGCAACGGTTGATCCGGTCGGCTCGATGCTCCGATCAACGATTCGTCTGGCTATTTCCCATTCGTTTGTTCATCCTGATCAGTAAAGTGCAGATGTGCATTGTGCATATCAGCAAGACTTTGCTGCGTGACAGAATTGTCGTTTTGTCCTGTTTGCCGATGGCCTGTCCATCGTGCGGCCTGGGGTTGCTTATGCAATCGCCCAGCATCACAACCGGAATCAACGACCATCTGCACTCCTGATGAACAGGCTTGCCTGACACCTACTTAGGATTACAAATGTCATTTGATTCTCTGGGTCTATCACCCATTCTTCTTGCTGCCCTGAACAAGGCCGGCTTCACTCAGCCTACACCTGTGCAAACCGAAGCGATCCCCAAAGCCCTTGAAGGCAAGGATTTGATCGTCTCCGCACAAACCGGCAGCGGCAAAACTGCAGCATTCATGCTGCCCTCTTTGCACCGCATTGCCGGCATGCCTGGCAACAAAGGCGTCGGCGTACAGGTATTGGTCCTGACCCCAACCCGCGAACTGGCCCTGCAGGTTGCAGAAGCCACCAAATCATACGGCGTTGGCATTGACGATCTGCGTATCGCCACTGTAGTGGGCGGCATGCCTTACGGCGCACAGATCAAAGCGCTGTCGCGTCGTGTTGACGTGCTGGTTGCCACCCCCGGTCGTCTTATTGACCACCTGAACGCACGTCGCGTCAATCTGTCACGCGTTCACACGCTGGTGCTGGACGAAGCCGACCGCATGCTGGACATGGGCTTCATCGAAGACATCGAAAGCATTGTTGCGCAAACGCCTAATGATCGTCAGACACTGATGTTCTCTGCCACGTTCGAAGGCACCGTTGCCCGTCTGGCCGCGGATATGCTGAACAATCCGCTGCGTATCGATATCGCCGGACAGAAACAGAAACACGCCAACATTACGCAAACGCTGCTTTACGCAGATGACAGCGGTCACAAACTGCGTCTGCTGGGTCACCTGCTGCGTGATGCGTCCATGGATCAGGCCATCGTCTTTACGTCCACCAAACGCGGCGCCGATGCACTGGCCGAACGCCTGGAAGATGAAGGTTTTGCCGCTTCTGCCCTGCATGGCGACATGAATCAGCGTCAGCGCACCCGCACACTGGGTATGCTGCAAAAAGGTCGTCTGCGCGTACTGGTTGCAACCGATGTTGCCGCCCGCGGTATTGACGTGCAAGGCATCAGCCACGCCATTAACTTCGACCTGCCTATGCAGGCTGAAGACTACGTTCACCGTATTGGTCGTACCGGTCGTGCCGGTCGCAATGGTCAGGCCTTTACATTGGCAACCCATGGCGAACGTCATAAAATCCGCCGCATCGAACAATTCACCGGCCAATCCATGCCTGCCGAAGTGATTGCTGGCCTGGAGCCGGTCAAATCAGCTGAAAGTGGTCGCGGCGCCGGCGGCGGCAAGGGTCGCAGCGGCAAGCCAAATGGCTCACGCCAGGGTCGCCCAGGTGGCGGTTCGCGCGAGAAAGATCAGGCCCGTACCGGCTTTGGTCATCGCAAAGGTGGCAGCGCACCTTCTTACGGCGCCCGTGAAGATTCACGTTCTGCCGAAGGCCGTTCCGAGCGCGCTCGCCCGGCACGCTCTTATGACGCACCTCGTGAATCGCTGATTGACCGTGCAGCCACTTCGCTGTCACGCAATCCGTTTTCATCTGATCGTCCACGTAGCGAAAAAAGCGGTTTTGTCAAAGCTGATGCGGCACCCGCACCGCGCAAGCCACGCACCGAGTTCGCTCCTGCACCGGCCCGCAAGCCTCGCCCAAGCACCCGTTCCGACGGTGGCTTCGGTGGCGATCGTCCCGCGCGTTCAGACAAGCCCGCTTTTGCTCGCAGCAAAAAGAAACCGAGTTCATCACGCACCTGGGCGTAAGCCTTTATAATGATCTTTCCCGAAGTAACGTTGGAAAGATATGCGTGCAGACCCAACCGGCCCTGCGCTGCCCCAAATCCAGGAAGCAGCGCAGCGCTATAGCGAAAATGCCCGGCACAAGCTTGCCGGGCTTATTCATGAAGCCGGCCCCCAGGGGCTGTCCTTCGCGCGCTGGATGCATGCAGCGTTGTACGATCCTCAAGCTGGCTATTACGCCGGCGCTCCCCTCAAATTCGGCGATACCGCTGCCGCCGCAGGCACCGCACTGCAAGGCGACTTTGTCACGGCACCAGAACTCACACCGTGGTTCGGCCGAAGCCTGGCCAGGCAAATCGGCCCCATCCTCGCCCATATCGGCACCCCTCATATTCTGGAATTTGGCGCCGGCTCCGGCGCGCTTGCCGAGCATATATTGCAAGCCCTGCTGCCCGAATTTCCCCAGCTACAATATTACATTCTTGATATTTCACCGGACCTGACGCAACGGCAACGACAACGGCTTGCCCCTTTCGGGGACAGTGTGCAATGGCTGCACAGCCTGCCTTCGGGCTTTACCGGCTGCGTCATTGCCAATGAAGTGCTCGATGCCATGCCCGTCTCCCTGTTCGAATGGGGCGAGGATGGCAATGTCTATGAGCTGCACGTTATCAACAAGCCAGATCAAGCATCAGCGGCTGCGGACCTGCAAGCTGAAGAAGATCTCCAGGCCTCATCCCATTTTGACTTTCTGCGCGTTCCCGCCGGCGCCCTGCTGGAGCAGGCAGTACGGGCGCGCATGCCCGCACTGCCCGGCTATCGATCCGAAATAAACCTGCAAGGCGAATCCTGGGTATCGGGCCTGGGACAGTGGCTGGATCAAGGCATCGCCCTGCTGATCGACTATGGCTTTCCTCAGCACGAGTACTATCACCCACAACGCAACCAGGGCACGCTCATGTGCCATTTGCTGCATCATGCGCACAGTCAGGTGCTGCATTTTCCCGGAATCCAGGACATTACCGCGCACGTAGACTTTACCGCCATGGCCGATGCGGCGCTAGCCGCCGATCTGGAAGTGCTGGGCTACACCTCGCAGGCCCGCTTTCTGCTCAACTGCGGACTGCTGCAGATGCTAAGCGACCTGGACCCTGACGATACGGCACGCTATGCGCGCGAAATCGGCCCGGTGCAAAAACTGCTGTCAGAAGCAGAGATGGGGGAACTGTTCAAGGTGCTGGCCATCGGCAAAAATGTGGATATGGATCTGCTGGGGTTTGCCACGGGAGATCGCCGCCATCGCCTGTGATGCATGTGAACCTGCGCCATCAGCCTGTGGTTGGTAGAAAGCCGCAGAACGCTCAGAGACGGTCAGCGCAGATGGCCATTGTCCCGACAACGGGGTTGGAACGGATGGACTGAAGATGCGGATGAGTGGGCCGACCGGTTGCCACTCTGGCCGCGCCCAGGGCACGATAAATGAGCAAAACGAGCGCCGGCAATGCAAGCAGCCTCCTAGCTGGCAGCACCGCTATGGATGGGCGTAGCGCCAATGGTATAGTGTCTTAATAGCAACTGGTCGTACCATTGTGACAGCGAACCGAAACTGTGCGACCAAAATGTGCCACACATGGGGGCCCCAATGACCCGAAGCACGCCGCAAACCGATCACGCATCGAATCTGGTTATTTATGTTGCCCTGGCGGGCAATATTCTGGTGGCCATCAGTAAGTTCATCGCTGCAGCCATCACGGGCAGTTCGGCAATGCTCAGCGAGGGCGTACACTCGGTAGTCGATTGCACCAACGAAATCCTGCTGTTGTATGGCGTCCATCGCAGCCGCAACAAACCTGACAAAAAACACCCCATCGGCTATGGCCGCGAAGTCTACTTCTGGAGTTTCGTTGTCGGCCTGCTGATTCTGACCTTCGGTGCAGGTGTCTCGGTCTATGAGGGCATTATCCACATCCGTGAACCGCACCCGATCGAATCCCCCCATGTCACCTACATCGTGTTGATGCTGGCTTTCCTGTTCGAAGGCTTTTCCTGGGTCTTTACCCTCAGGAAATTCAGGGGCAATCGCCCATACTCCGAACTGTTCCGGATGATCGTCCATAGCAAGGATCCACCAACGTTTATCGTATTGCTGGAGGATTCGGCCGCCATGCTGGGACTGCTCATCGCCTTTGCAGGCGTCTACCTGTCTGTGGCGCTGGATAATCCGGTAATCGATGGCGCCGCTTCCATATTGATAGGCATTACCCTGGCACTGACCGCGCTGCTGGTTGCACGTGAAACCAAGGGTTTACTGATTGGCGAAGCCGCCGGCGCCGGCATTCGCGACTCTATCGTGACGCTGGCCGAAGGCACCGCTGGCGTAGCTCGCGTCAACGGCCTGATTACGGTGCAGACGGCACCACAGGAAATCACGGTTGCAATGAGCCTGGAATTTGCCGATGCGCTGCGCGTGCCGGAGCTCGAAGCGATCGTTATTGCACTTGAAAACAAAATCCGCAAGAGCCACCCGGAGGTGGCAACGCTGTTTATCAAGCCCCAATCGCATGAACAATATGAGCGACTCAAACCGGAAGATGACCCCGGTTATATCGAGCCCTGACTGGCTGATCCGAGGCCGCTGTCCGGCACCCCGCCCTTTTCTGGACGGGTCAGCCTGGCCAGCGTATACCCATGACCGGCACATGCCGTATCCAACCTTGACCGTCACACCTATTGGCGCTGGCGGCGCTAACAACCCTCGGTCGCCCGGGCAGCCGCCCTGGGCCGGTCAGCCCTTGAGCGCCTGCTCCAGCAATTGTCCGATAATATCGTTGGTGCTCTTGTCCTGCTGCACTGCGCGCTCACGAATCTGATCGATCACTTCCTGCCTGAGCTTGACCGGAAAAGAGACCAGCCCCTGGGCCTGGTCCAGCTTGCGCTGGGCGCGGCGATCAACTGCGGCATCGGCGGCAAATTGACCTGGCACGCCTTCACGTTTCATTTTTCCCACTGTTTTAAGCGCTTTGGCTTTTTCAAGGTCAAATTTTTTCATTGTTATAGTCCATATGGTTGGGAGAATAAGGGCGGGCAATGCCGGAAAGCACACATGGCCTGAGACAGCACGGGTTCCGGCAAGGCATGGCAAAAGCCACTGCCGCCGCGCGAGTCTACCGCATCCCTTATACGGAAGCAAATACTTCATGCGGCAATGTCAATCTGCTACATTTTTACACGAATGCAATATCGGTTTATTAAACTTGCAATCTATATTAAAGTAGTTATTACTTAAAGTTTAAAGTGGATAGACTTAAAGTGGCTCACGCCTGAACTCAAGGGGATACTGCAATGAACGAAGAAACCAGCCAGAGTCAGACTCCGGTTCCCGCGCCCGATAACGCTGCCCGCAATTTCACCTGGATTACCTATGCAATGTACGCATTAGGACTATTTACCGGGCTGTTTTCTGTGGTGGGCGTTATTATGGCCTACGCCAAACGGGGCGAATTCGCCAATACTGTCTATGCCGATCATATGCAATATCTGATTCGTACTTTCTGGATCGGCCTGATCGGCGCGATTGCAGGCTTTTTGTTGATGATTATCCTGATCGGCTGGATCGTGCTTATCGCCGTTACCGTATGGTACATCTATCGCATCGTCATGGGCGCCATTCGCCTGAACGACGGCCAGGGCGTATCGACCACATCCTGGTTCTGATCACAACGAACAGACCTTGCTGCGCGTTGCAAAGGTAGCTACGGGCCGGTTATCGTACAGCAGCTACCCTCTTTGGCCATCAGGCTGACGCAAACACCGCCACGGCAGCCAGCACCACCTGGTGTGCATGCTGCAAGGCCAGCCATGGGTCCGCAGTGGGTTCATCGGTAACCGATCCCGCCACATCGCCTTCGGCAACGGCAGACTGCCCATGCGCAGCCTTATCACAATCTTGCTGCGCCTCATAATGAGCAACCACCCTGAGGGCTGTCTGCTCCAATAAAGCCAGTTGCCTGGCGTTCTCCGCCGTATCGGCCAGTGCTGCTTGCGGCCGGTCTGGTGCAAAAAAGCCATCTTGCGTAACTGGGTCGGACCATACACCATCGCGGGCCTGCGCCAGCACCATCTTCTGCTGAACCACACCGCCCTGAACCACCGCACTTTTCGCCTGAGCCTGCGTCTGTTCCTTTACCCATTGCGCCAGTACCTCCTGCTGCATGCGCTCGGCATCCAGCTCCAGTCGCTTGATATCTTCTCTTAACACATCTGTCATTGCATCGGGCGCCGGCGCCGGCCCGCTCTTGAGCCGCGTCCGCAGCTGACGCAAGGGGATAACAATCTCGCGCCGCCACGCACCTATTGTGCTGTCGGCCTGGGCAATCTGTTCTGGCGTGGGCGCATCGTCCCACTGCCTTGCCGCCCACAACATCAGCAACAAAACATTGACATCCAGTCCGAGTCTGTGTTGCAGCGCAAGACAATGCCCGGCCACGCCCTCACGGGTATATACGGCCAGCGCAAACTGCCAGTGATCCGCTGCGCTTTTATCCTGATCCATCTGTACTCCCTATTGCTTTTCTCGCCTGGCCAATATACCCCATACTCATTACCAAATACCGACAGGCCTGCGTCATCCGGTTAACCACAAACCCCGGCCCACGTCGCTTTATGCGTCAGCGGGTATAATAGCCTTCAAGCCGGCGGTTTTGCCCCGGCAAGGCTGCCAATATCAGCCAGCCCATTCACTCTCACCGAAATAGCCAACTGCCCATGCCAAGCTCCGTTTCCACGCCTGCGCGTATTATTGTCGGTATCACCGGCGCCTCTGGCGCCATTTATGGTGTCCGTGCACTTGAGCTGCTTGCCCAGGCCGGCTTCGAAACCCATTTGGTCATGAGCCGCTCGGCCAGCCTGACCTTGTCACAAGAGCTGCAGATGCATCCCGGTGAACTGGCCGACCGGGCAACGGTAGTGCATGCGATTCAGGATGTAGGGGCGGCCATTTCCAGCGGTTCTTTCAAAACCAGCGGCATGCTCATTGCGCCTTGTTCCATTCGTACGCTCTCGGAAATTGCCAGCGGTGTCACCTCTTCGCTGTTGACCCGCGCTGCCGATGTGGTGCTCAAGGAAAGGCGCAAGCTGGTGCTTATGGTCCGGGAAACGCCGCTGCACTTGGGCCATTTGCGCAGCATGGTGGCGGTAACTGAAATGGGCGCCATCGTCATGCCGCCTGTCCCGGCCTTTTATGCGCGCCCGGAAAGCATCCAGGCTATGGTCGACCACAGTGTCGGCCGGGCACTGGACCTATTTGACATAGATACCGGTTCGGTCACCCGCTGGAGCGGAATGAGCAGCAACCCCTGATATTGCAAATGAAATAGCAGCCCTTATAACCGCTGTTGGCACATGCGCCCATGGTACAGCGCCTGGCAATCCAGGTCTAGCCCGGTGCAATTTTTTCCAGGCAAGTTGCAATGGCATCCAGTCTTGCCGAGCGCACCGCCGCCTTGATCGCGTTGGCGCCCCCCGCGGTCTGCCGCGCGACTGCGCCCGCATCAACCCGCAAATAACAATCCAGTATTTCACTCCAGGATTGAATGCGCGTAATTTCCGCCTGCAGATTTTCCGCCGCAGAATGTCGGGTACACAACACGACGCCCAGTAAATCACGAAACCGCGTCGGCTTGCGCAAACTGTCCGTCACTTCCAGTGTTTCCAACACATATTGGGCGCGGCTCAACAAGTGCGCCTGCGCCGTCGGGCTGGGTGGCAATGGCAACATATCAAAGCGTTCCGATAGCACCTGCGCCAGGCGGGCGTAATCAGCACATTCGGCAGGCACTTTAAGATGCGCGCTCAACGCTGCATGCTCGCCTGTCTGCGACAGGGCCACCGCGTAGCGCGAAGGCAGCGGCAGGATTCTGGCAGCCGACAAATCGGTGGCCTGTGCAACCTCTGTATTCCAATGCAACTGCGGCATCACGACTGCGAGCGCATTGGTATCCTGCAATACAGTGAACATGCGCGATGGCTTTTCATTCATGAGCCCGCGCGAGACCTCTTTCCAGACCCGCTCGGGTACCAGGGCATCAGTCTCTCCGCTAGCGACCATGTCCCGACACAGCTGCAGCGTGTCGCCGGCCAGTGTGAACTCGGTGAAGCGCGCAGCAAACCGCGCCACGCGCAATATGCGCACCGGATCTTCGGCAAACGCCTGACTGGCATGCCGGAACACGCGGCGGTCAAGGTCATCGCGACCACGCAAGGGATCAACCAGCGTACCATCGGTGCGGCGCGCCATGGCATTAATGGTCAGGTCACGACGCTTTAAATCCTCTTCCAGCGTCACTTCCGGACCCGTATGAAAGGTGAAGCCCTTGTAGCCGCGCCCCGCTTTTCTTTCGGTGCGTGCCAGTGCATATTCCTCTTTGGTTTGCGGATGCAGGAAAACCGGAAAATCGTCGCCTACGGGCTGGAAACCACGCCGCACCATTTCCTGCGGACTGGCTCCCACCACGACCCAGTCCCGGTCCCCCTGCGGCAACCCCAGCAATTCGTCGCGCACAGCACCGCCTACCACATATACATCAAGGCCATCGGTCACGGACATCAGGGCCTCACCTGCCCCAGCCGCTGCACAAGCGATTGCGGCCGCCCGCTGAACTGGGCATCGTACCAGGTTGCATTAGACATGACATGTTTCACATACAGCCGGGTTTCCGTAAAGGGAATGGTTTCGGCAAAAATCGCGCCTTCCAGTGGCTGGCTAAGCGAATCACGCCAGCGTTTGGCGCGGTTGGGCCCCGCGTTGTAACCGGCAGTGGCCAACACCTCTGAACCATTCAGGTCATCCAGGGTCATTTTCAGGTAAGAAGTGCCCAACAGCGTGTTGGTGTCAAAATCATTGGCATTCGAATAGCTCAGGCCCAGCTTGCGCGCGACCAGTTGCGCCGTTCCCGGCATGACCTGCATCAGCCCAGAGGCGCCCACCGACGAGCGGGCGGCTGTCACAAAGCGCGATTCCTGACGGATCAGGCCGTAGACCCAGGCTGGGTCCACGCCCACCGCACGTGCCTGCTGACTGACCCGCCCTTCGAACGGGGCCAGGTAACGCTGGCGAAAATTGAAATCGTTTTTGGTGAGCATGGAGGTGTTGATGGCCCGATCATAAACCTGCTCACGCAAGGCCCATTCTGCTGCCGCCATCAGCTCGCGATCGTTCATGCCACGAATCGCAAAATTCCATTCGCCTACCGCTTCCGGGCGCCAGCCCAGGCGAAACAAGGCAATAGCGCGCTGCAGGCCTTCGTGCGTCATGATTTTGTTGATTTCGGCAGCACTGGGTTCTGCCGGCTGTGCAGGAACGGAAATCTTGTTTCCCAATGCCTCGGTCGCAAGCTGCCCATAAAAGCCGTGATCATACAAAATAGATTGCCAGGCGCTGGAGGCGCCGCTGGTGTCACCCTGCCCCGCACGGGCGCGGCCATACCAGTAAACCCAGACCGGTTCTTTCTGCTGCTCGGGTCCCATCATGCGGATGGTCTGCTCTACCCATTTCCAGTCAATGGTGGGCTGGCGCAACGCCATGCGGGTGCGCCAGGCATGGTTGTAGTCGCTCAGACGAAAACCCTGGCCAGCCTTGCGATACCAGCCGTCAGCCCGGGCCTCCAGATTCAGCGCAGCGATCAGGCCGAACTGTGTCCAGGCCCATTGACGGTTGCGCTCGTTCAGCAATGCGCCGCCCTGCGTCTCCAAAAACACCGCCCCGCCATCTCTGTCCTGCCGCGCCAGGCGACTGAAGGCCAGTGCCCGTAACTGCTGCAGTTCGCCATTGGCCGAACCGTTCTGGGTTGCCAGCCAGCCCATCGGGTTGGCCATGAGCGCATCGTAGGAAGACAGCCCGGCAGGCGAGAACGCCAGCGCTGCATAGCGGCGGGCGCTGGCCTTGCTGTCGTATTCAACGGCATCACGCAGCAACGGCTCCAGATGCTCATGGGTAATGACCTTGGCCGCCGTCAGTTGCCCCAGCATGTTCCAGCAGGCATCGCCTGGCTTGAAGACATCCAGCGCCTGTGCGGCTGAAACCTGTCCATTGCCAAGAAAGCGTGCCTGCAGGATGGCGCAATCGACTTCCGAAGTCCGGCTGGCCACCGTACCGATACGCCGCACCGTATCAAAGTCTCCCCGCTTGGCCGATGCCAGGATCCAGTCTGATTTCAGCCGGTTTTCCAGATAGGGGTTCTTGTTCTGCTGTAAAAAAGCATAGATCTGCTGGGTGGGTACCGGCTGCGCAGGATCGCTCAACAACTGGCGCAGGTACCAGTACATGGGATAGCCGCCAAGTTCATGATCATCCCGGGCCTGTTCTGCATAGCCGGACAACGCCTCCCATTGGCGACGCTGCATGGCCTCTCTGGCCGACACCACCGCCGCGCGCGCCGCCTGCGGCACCGCACGAGGCGCCTGTCCGTATATGACTGCCGATGACGTGGTGGCCAGACTGCGCGGCATGAGCGACGGTCTGGTGGCCTGGGTGTGCTGTACCGATTCGGCACAGCCTGCCAGCAGCACGCCAGAACCGAGCGCCCCCCAGATGACTTGCATTGACCGGCGACGCAGACTGCCCGCAACACCTTTGTTGAACCTGCTTTTTGCTTGTGCCCGCTGTTGCATATGCTGTCCTGTTATAGTCATGCTTTGTACTACATTCTATATCGTCACAGGTCATGACATCCGCCGATACTCCGACTTTGCGTCAATCCCTGCTTGCGGCCAGATCGGCCATCCCCGACTCGCGTCGCCAGATGCTAAGTGTACAAATAAAACAGCATATTTTGGACTGGCTGCAAGGCCGACACCAAGATTGCCGCTTGCCGGATCATGCATCTATCGGTTCCATCGCCGGTTTCTGGCCCATACGGGATGAACCCGACATGATTTCACTGCTGCATGATTTGCACACGCTGGGTCACGACATCAGCCTGCCTGTAATTGAACAGCTGGACGCACCGCTGCACTTTTACCGCTGGTCGCCCGATACCCCATTGCGACGCGGCGCCTTCAACATTCCCGAACCACAAGTAGATACGCCGGCATTGCAGCCGTCCCTGATACTTGTACCCACACTCGGTTATACCCGTGATGGCCACCGGCTGGGCTATGGCAAAGGATACTATGACCGCACCCTGCACGCACTGGCGCGGCAGGGCCACAACCCGGTGAGTGTAGGCATCGGCTGGGATGAAGGATTGATCAACGGGTCCTATCTGCCCGCAGCCCATGATATGCCGCTGGACGCCATTGTGACGCCTGGCGGCTGGATCGTACCGGATACGCAACAGCGCTGAAACGGCGAGTGGCTTGCCAGGAACAACATGACGGGGAAAGCATCTGACCTGGGAAGGGTTGGCAAATGAAGACGCCAACCCAACCCTCAAGGCTCGCATCATCAGATACGCAGCAGCGACAAATCAATCGCACTCAGCCCATCACTTTCTGACAACAACGATTACGCGCAACGATCAGGCATTAAAAATCGCGCTTTCTGAGCGAAACAACAAAAAAACCAAAGCTATATCAAGGTAATTTAGACGGATAGATTATTAGAATTCTCTGCGTGCTCAACGCCATTGATTTCTTGTAAATGGGCCATCCATGCGGTACTGGGCCTGCAGCTGTCCTATGTCCAATGCATTCTCCCGCGCCTCCAATGCGGCTCATACCTCACCTGCTTCGCGTACGTCACGCCTGGTCACCGTATTTATCGCCGGTCAGTCGGAATTTCTGTTCGACGCCATGCAAGGCACAGACGGCATGTCTACACTTTCGGACTATACCGTGCGCCTGCTGCACCGCTCAACACAGGTTGACGTCGGCAGCCTGCTGGGTAAGTCGCTGACCGTCACCATTCAGACCGAGGCAGCCCCTCGATACCTGAACGGCGTGATTGCCCGTTTTTCATTGGTGGGCCAGGAAGGCGAGGTCGATCGCTACTACGTGTACGAGGCACGCGTCGTGCCCTGGTTCTGGCTGGCCACACATAAA
>JAFAEO010000037.1 GCA_023423975.1 Pseudomonadota bacterium | reverse complement strand
GTCATAGACACCATTTGCATCTCTCTGAATACCTGCAAAAGACGCACCAAAACCCACCACAGCAGTTTTAATATTCATATCTGCAGGGTTTTTCTGCGTATTGGATAAGACTGTACGGTTACGCAATTTTTTCGCGTAGGCGCCGATGTATTCCCAACCACCAGTTTCACCCGCAAACAGGTTCGATTTTAGCGGTACAGGCGTGAGACTCGTTGGTGTGCCTGTAAAAGCATAAGCACCATTGGCTAAGGAGTGATTCATAATCGTGCGTGCCATAGTGTCTTTAGTCGAGTTTGGCGCACCGTCTGTTAAGAAATAAATCCCGTTACCATTACAACTTTCGGTACTTCCACCCGCTGCATAAAGATTGCCATTTTTTGCCCCATCAACAGAATAAATAAAACCACCAGCATTATCAATTGGTTGAAGCACTGTTTCTGTTTTGGTTATATTCCCCCAAGAGCGAGCTAAAGCATATCCTGTTTGAACACAGTTCCACAACGGTCTTTTCTGTGTTCCCTCATTTTTAAGGGAAGTCCTAGTCATATTATAATATTCGTCAGACTTCGGTGTACCATTTGGGTTTCGAGCACCTGAAATTGGATTCTCTCCAATTACTGGAGTGAAACATCTATTGTTATTAATTTCCTGATTCGAAGCAGTTCGTCTCCAAGTACCAGCTTGAACACATAACGGCGGCCAACCAGGGTCAGGGCTAAAACCACTTGGGCAGTCTTGAAATCCTTGCGTTGTCACTTGTCGCGTTACTGTTCCACTTTTAATAGAAAATGGACTGGTACGATATGACACGATACCAATTGTTCCACCTGCATAACCTGTCCATACTGTACCAACAATCGGCTCAATATCCATAGGTTCATTATTAACTTTCATCCAACCGCCATAACGCCAGCCTTCTGGTAGTTGGGTAAAAGTATTCCATCCTGTTTGCATATCAGCAGTTTTTAATCTGCCATCTGCCTCTCTAATATTATGAGCGCTATACCAAGCATTTATTTCATCTCTAAAATCATTTTGAGTCGTGATTCTTATCCAACCAGTCCCCGCTGCATTAGGTTTATAAACACCGCCATTCAACGTTCCTGTTGTAATCGTTTTTCTGTCACTATCATGTCCAGGCCAATTATTGATACATTGTTGTACTGTTGCCCCTAAAGCTGTAGTGGTTGTAGTCCCGACCTCTACGCAAATAAAATAAGCTTGCTCTGAGCCATTCTGCATGGCCATATAACCATCGTAAATAGTATTGACCTGTCCACTATTTGTACCCGTGCCACCTGTGGTGGTTCCCATCATATAAGCACCTGCTTCTGCATAAGCATGTACGGTTGGGGTACCACTTGCAGCTTTGGTGACATTTGGATAATTATTACTAGATAACTTTAAATCGGGATTAGATGTCCCATCTTCATTTGTCGTGGTATCGAGTGATTTAATATTTGCAATTTCTCGTGCAATTTTAATCCGCTGTTCATTATCTAATGGTGCATTAGGTACTAAAATACGCCCTGAGTGACCATCAGTTAATTTATTGCTCGCTGTACCAATGGTTAGTTCGGTTTTAGATGAGAATTGTCCCAAACCCATTAACACATCTGGCCCCAACTCATTACTGGCCAATAAAGGTATAATTGCATCTTTTAAACGAGAAAGACGATCATACTCCTCTACCCATTGACCATTAATTTGCTTGCGGCAGCCACGCATATAATAATCAACTGAAGTTCCACCAATATTCACAGTCTTTTTGATCGCTGTTCTGTTTGTCACAGGGTCTTTTAAATTATATGCCCACTGATAAATATTATAGGTTGATCCACGGGTATTGTTATACTCTGCTACAGCAACTCGATCACACAAAGGTACAGTGACGTCCCCTGGACTACCATAGGCATTGTTTTTTGGTAACACCAAAGAACTAATACCCATACTACCTGATGTATCCAACATTAAAAGAATATTGGTTTTACCCTTGGTTGCATCCTTATAAATTTCAATATCACTCGCAACCGAAGTTTGAATACTTCCACACACTGCCCATGTCATCATCATTGACACAGTGGCAGAAAGAACTTTTTTATTAAACTGTTTCATTTGTTAATCCTCACTGATTCTGTTCAACTACGACACTAGTTGCGGCTGACCACCAACTACATAGTCTGCACGTTGCGTGTTATAGGGAATATTTAAATTTTCAAAACAGCGCGATACATCTGCGGCACGCTCTCTAAAACAACCTTCAATTTCAGATTTAGTTGCACCAGAAAAGCTTGGCAGTACAGAAATAACTGTCACACTAATGCTGTTCGATACCACAGGTAAACTACTTGAGCCAATACTGGTTTTCTGTGCAACATGGGCAAATGGCACTACATTGTCTATATTTTTCTTTAAATAGACTTGCGCCAAAACAGCTGAACGCCCTGTTGCAAATTGATTCGCCTTACAAAAACCTGTTACACCAATTTTTGTCTTTGACCCTGTACGTGAAATCGCACTGGCTTGGTTCATAGAAAAAAATGTGTTTTGTGATGCACGGTAGCAAAACACCAACTCATCTTCTGCATTAGCAGCCGAGTTGAAATAGCTATACATACCATCTCGTGCCAATTGACGCTCAACCTGATTTGGATTTTCCAAATTAAATAATGCCGCATTACTATTTTCTAATAACAAAGCCTGTACTTGGCTGTTGGTGGCCAGTCTTAATCCTAAAATCCCAGAACGGACAGCTAATGTACCAACCAGAGTAATTAAAATAAGAATGACCAAAACCACAATTAAGGTTGCACCTTTTTGCTGTTTCATTACGATGCCCCCAATGTATTACGCAAACCAACCACTTGAGTCACCAGTTGACGTATGTATTTTTTATTCAAATTCGCATCACCATCGAACACCACTGCAGTTGCGGTGCCTGGGAGGGTAATGGTTTTATTATTTAAACCAGCATCAGCCCCAATATTGGTCGCAGATCGCGCTACTACAGATACCTGCAAGGAAATCACTTGTAGATAATCTTTTTCAGCGGTAATTGAAGACATTAAATTTTTGTATTCATCTATGGTGACATAACGCAATTGGTTATTTCCTGGATTTTTCACGCCCAGTAAAACTTTAAATGCATCAATATTTTGCATGAGTAATTGTGCGTTATTATTTAAGCCTGTAATGCTGCTATCGCCCGCATTATAATGCCCCGCATCACAGTACAACCCGTAACGATCTAAACCATCACTACCTTGTAAAGCATCTGGTAGTTTTTGAATAAAGTAGCGTTGAACCACTGTTGGACGAATCGCCTGTGTTTCTTCATTTGCCTTGGCTGTCACAAATTCAATTCTAGTGCCTTCACAGTTATACATGTCTGTATTACTGAGTAGTCTTTCATTAATTTTCTTGGTGTCATCATCTGGATCTACGTCCGATGCTTCTGCAATTTGATACTGAGGCACAAACTGAATTACCAATTGGTCACTCTTACCTGTGGTTGCATCATCTACAGCATTTTGGGCGCTATACGCACTATTTGCCAGACTCGCATGCAGAGCTGATGGGTAGTTTTCTTGTGCAAAAGCTACTCCAGAACCTACCATTTTATTATTAATTTTTTGGTTTGATGGTGTATTTAAATTTGCATGACGTAAATCATGGGTCAGCATTGCTAAGCCAAAATTCGAGTTTTGTTGCACATCGCCCATGCCCAACTGAAATCCTAAAGATCGTTGCGCACTCAGAAAAATGGCCGTTGCCGCACTCACAACCAATAGCCCAATGGACAAACCAATCATCAACTCAAGTAAAGTAAAACCTTTCTGAACTTTAGTCATAATTATAGACCTCCATAATTATGCATTGTGCATTCGGGTTATACGCTGTCCCATTGGTACAGTGATTACCTCCACTTCCATTTGTTGCAGTGGTGGTATCCCATGCGACATACACACATTTTCTTTTTAATGTTGAGCCCTGACAGTCATGCACAGCAATAGACATTCCCAAGTCTTCTGCCTGCAATCTCACCTGATTAAATTCATAAACAGCCATTTCACTACTAGTGCAAAATCTAGCTGAACAATCCAACACAGTGGCACTCGCTTCATAATCATCTAATCCAGCGCGATTCATACGCATACGCTCTGATAAATCTCGTGCGATATTCATAGCTTGAATATTTTGACCTGCGTCTGCACTGGCCGAGACCGCTCTAATCTGCAAAGCAGTAAAACCTAATACAGCTATCCCCAGCAGCACTAGAGCTACCAGAACTTCCAACAAGCCAACACCTTGTTGATTTTTTATCATTGCTCCACCCTCATCCAATTAATTTGGGCACGTGCTATTTGAACGTTCATATCGAATCGAACCATTTTTATAAAATTCAATAACTGCTTTTTGTGTCGTATCTTTTTGATGTTGCAAAATAAAACATTCACGGTCATTCGCAGAAACCAAGAAGCCGAACATGTTGTAACTTATGCTATTGACGGGTTTTGTAGCCCAACTGGTATGTTCTTCAGGCAACCACTTCAGCTGACCATCTGTTACTGATGAATCCAATGCAAGCTTTTGTTCTTTCTTAGAAAAAACCGCATTAGAGCGAGCCATTGTTGCCAACTCAATAACTTCTCTCGCATCACTGTGTAATTGATTTTTACGAATCATACTGGTCATTGAAGGAGCCGCCATCATCGCGATAATCGCCATCACCGCAATGGTCACCATCAACTCAATTAAGGTGAACCCGTTTTCTTTTTTTCGCATACTCCCCCCCCAAGACACAGACTTTGCCCTATTAAAAATAGTAACCAACAACTTTACAAAACCCTCACACTTCAGGATAAAAGGCATAAAAAAGCAGATAACCGTCATGCAACAGTTATCTGCCTATTTTTCATCAATTTTTTAGAGTGTTATGTACTTCGCAGTTTAAGCCTGTATTACAGGAATACGTAACTCTTTTGGCAAACTAAAGGTAATATTTTCTTCACGGCCTGCAAGCTCTTCAGGGGCAGTTGCACCCCAGTCTTGCAAACGCTGAATCACCTGTTTAATTAAAATTTCAGGTGCAGATGCGCCCGCAGTCACACCAATTTTTGTATTTGCTTTAAACCATGCTTGGTTTAATTCATCGGCATTATCCACCAAGTAAGCTTGTTTCCCCATACGCTCTGCTAGTTCGCGTAAACGGTTAGAATTAGATGAATTTGGCGAGCCCACCACCAACACCACATCACACTGATTAGCTAAGTCGCGCACAGCATCTTGACGGTTTTGGGTGGCATAACAAATATCGTCTTTACGTGGCCCTTGAATATTCGGATATTTTTGGCGCAAGGCATCAATCACTTTGGCAGTATCATCAATCGACAAAGTAGTTTGTGTCACAAAAGCCACTTTATCTGGATGCTGAACCGTAAGT
>JAFAEO010000039.1 GCA_023423975.1 Pseudomonadota bacterium | reverse complement strand
GCGCGTGGCTATCCAGCATATGGCAAAGCTTCATCGTTGCTGCGGCCTCGACCGTGCTCGCGGTCACGATGGGTACGCTTTGCGCAATTGGGTGTTGGCGAATCTCAAACCGCGCATCCGAGTTTGTCCGATTGATCATGCTGGTACCCATCATCATACCAAGCATTGTCTACGCGCTTGGCATCTATCAGTTCTGGGTCGATCTGCGCTTGCTTGATACCTATACCGGGTTGATTATCGCGCATACCGTGACCGGCATTCCCTATGTAGTTGTCACAGTATCGACGTCACTGGCCGGGTTTGACATTCGACTGGAACAGGCCGCGCTTGGCCTGGGTGCCTCGCTGCGTCAAACACTGCACCGCGTTGTTATCCCCAATATTCTACCCGGCATCATTTCGGGGGCGATTTTCGCGTTCATTCACAGTTGGGATGAACTGGTGATCGCGCTTTTCATCGCCGGCCGTAGTGTCTTCACGCTGCCGCGTCGAATGTGGGATGGTATCAATGAAGCGTTGGATCCGACGATGGCTGCCGTTGCGGCGGTTCTTGTGATCGTGACGGTCGCGCTGCTGGCGTTCGAAATCATCGTTCGCGCCCGGAAAAAATCATGAAGATATGGAGATGACAATGGCGAAATCCGCGATTTTTCCTGATTACAAGCAATCGTCTGTAGACTGGATCGATGACAATCTCTCAAAGTTGTCCGACGATCACAAAACCATTTTCGATTTTCATGAACCCGCGTGGCGAGAGTATAAATCCGCAGCTTGGTATGTGAAGCGGCTGCGAGAAGAAGGCTTCGCGGTAGAAGAAGCATCGGGTGGGATGCCAACCGCTTTCTGCGCCCAATGGTCGAATGGCGATGGTCCGACAATCGGTGGCTATGCCGAATACGACGCCGTGCCGGGTTTTTCTCAGGACACCGTTCCCTACCGCCAGCCGCGCCCCGGAACCAACCGCTATACTGCGGGCCATACCGACCCGCATTCAGCGCTTGGTATTGGTGCGTTCACGGGGTTTCTGGCTGCCAAGCATGCGATGGAGAAGCATGGTATCAAGGGCCGGCTGAAGTTCTTTGGAGAGCCTGCCGAGAAGATGTGCGGCTCGAAGCCCATCCATGCGGCACGGGGCTATTATGATGATATCGATGCTGCCCTCAGCTTCCATCCTCATTCCTTCCCTCACATGGGTAACGGCTGTTTCTGGGATACAGCCTCCGCTCCACTCTGGAGCCGTATCTATACGTTTCGTTGCGACGAGCCTGAAACCTGGCAAATGAACACGACCGAGCGCACGGTCGCCCATAAGCATGCCAGCGCAAGGGCTCCGGGGGCGATTGATGCAGTCTGTCTGATGTATACGTCGGGCAAGTATATGAAAGAGAGCATGCTGCCACATCAGGGTAGCTGGAGCCTGAACGAATTCATCGTGCAGGCGGGGCAGGCAACGGCGGACAACGTCGCGCCGGGCCTTGCGCAAATCCAATACACGCTGCGCGCGCCCAATGTCGAAATGTGCGAGAAGGTGTTCGAAGTGCTTGACCGCAACGCCGAACATGTTGCCGCGATGGCGCATTGCACTGTCGAGGTTTCATGGGTCACACGCGCCCGACCGGGCTTGCCTAATCACGCGATGGCAGAAGTTACGTGGCGCAATTTCGAAAAGATCGGGGCTCCGGTCTGGAACGATGAAGCCTGTGATTATGCATGGCAAATACTCGAAAATATCGGTGTGAAGCGGGGCGAGGTCGACCATCCGTTCGAACCAGGGATCAGGAAACTCGCCACGCTTGAAGAGGGCGAGGCGGGCTTTCGTTCCATGCTGCCGCCCTGGCAGAAGAACTTCGCCGCCGACGATTATGTAGAATATACGTGGCACGCCCCAACCGTACGTCTGTATGTCGGGCGACCCACTTTGCAGATGCCTGCCGGTCAGCGCTGCCCCGAATGGGCGCGACTAGCAATGGGCGGGATGGCCGCCTGTATCGACCCGATGTGGAGTACCGCCGGCAAGGTGATCTCGACCACAATTCTGGATCTGCTGACCGACGGCGAGAGCCTTGAGAAAGCTCGGGCCGAGTTCAACGAACGCACAGGTGGCGGGATCGGTGGCAGCAAATGGCTGCCGCCTTTGCTACCCAGCGATTTCGAACCGCCAGTCAACTATCGCTGGCCGGAATACGTAACCACGATCCGTGGCGAAGAATGGACCATTCCAACCGCCTTTCGTTAACAGACGCAAATCATCGAGAGATTGAGGGAAGCCGAAATGACCAATATGCCGACAGCTGGAATTATTTCCGAACCTGAATACCGCTACAACATGTTGATCAAGACCTTTGCCTCGCGGCCTGAGCCGGCATTCGAGGCCGAGGAAGAACAGGTCGAGGTCTGGGGACGCCGTTGGGGCTGCAACAATGATGTCGGGCAACTTCGCATGGTCCTAATGCACAGGCCCGGCGAAGAGCTTAACGTGGTCGATCATTCCATGCGGATGCCCGACATCAGAGCCTATGGCGATCCAAAAACCGGCTGGTATTGGCGCGGTGATGTGATCCCCGATTTTGATGAAATGCGCGCCCAGCACGATGCCTATGCGCAGGCCCTGCGTGAGGAAGGTGCGGAGGTGGTTTATGTTGATAAAGCCGCACCCGGTCGACTGAAGACCGTTTATACACGCGACAGCGTGATCGCGATTGACGGCGGTGCGATTATCACCCGGATGGGACCTCCTATCCGCAGAGGAGAGGAACTGCCCGTCACCCGGACCTTGGCCAAAATAGGCATGCCAATTCTTCGCACCATTCATGGCACGGGCATGGTCGAGGGTGGAAGCTTCGCCTTCCTCACCCCAAAGGTGGCGGTCCTTGGTCTTTCAAGCCGTGTCAACGAGGAAGGCGCCCGACAGCTTGAGGAAGTTTTGAGAACCCAGGGTGTCGAGTTGCTGCGGGTCCATCTGACCGGCTACCGACTGCATATCGATGGCATGCTGGTTATGGTTGACCACGACAAGGTATTCGTCAATCCGACCTTGTTGCCGTTTTGGCTGCTGGAGAAATTCAACGAGCTTGGGATTCATCAGATTGAAGCCTGTCCCGATGACGATCCGGGAGTGATCAACTGCCTTGCCGTTCGGCCGGGACGCCTGATCGTCGGCAAAGGAATGTCCGATCGAACCCGCGAAAAGATGGAAAAACTGGGCATCTCCACCCGTCGCGTTGAATATGACAAGGTTGCCCTTGGCGGGGGCGGTCTTCACTGCTCGACAGGGCCGTTGGTTCGGGATCCGATCTGACATGACATTTCGGATCGCAGTACGTTGAACAGCAAATAGGGACGCCATGTCTGAGACAAAAACATCGGAGCCTATGAACGGCGCCGAAAGCCTGGTGCGCACGCTCGTCTCTTCAGGGGTGAACACCTGCTTTGCTAACCCGGGCACGTCGGAAATGCATTTCGTCGCC
>JAFAEO010000025.1 GCA_023423975.1 Pseudomonadota bacterium | reverse complement strand
GGATCGCCATGAAACAGAGCCAGGCGCGCTACCTGCACGTCACGCATCGCATATAAACCTTGTTCAGAGATACGCTCTGCTGCTGCCGTTTTCTGGGTTTGCTGAACTTGCTGAGTTTGCTGTTGTGCCGCTACCGGTGCATTATCAGCAGCCCATACAGTTGAAGATGCCAGAATTGCTGTGACCATCGTAGCCATAATTAAACGTTTCATACTTACCTCATTCTTTAACAGTTTTAGAAAACGCCGCCATCATATTGGGTGAGCATGAAATGAGAAATCAGAGAGCAACGGTCATTTTGAAAGGGTTATCTTACAGTTGTAGTTATTATCGCAAGAAGTATTTTAGTCTTACAATTGTAGGAATCTGCTTCCTGTCGCAGAGAACTATTCTTATGTACCACAAAGAGATGTCATTTATTATATCGATGTAAATATTGATTAATTATATGTAAATACAGCCATAACATCGTAGGTTCTCAGTGAACCATTTTCAGGATAACTTTCTATGAAAGTAAACTTAATACTTTTCAGCTTATTTTTATTGGTCTCTATTATGGCATGCAATGTTTTTGCATTTTCCATTTCTGGTGGTGTAAGTGAGAGGAGCTATAAAGAGACTGAAAAAACATCAGCGATGACGACCACACACTCTACAAAACTTCAGCCATCACAGGCGATTTTGTTTAAGATGAGAGAAGATGCGCCACCATTAAACCTCACAGAAGAAATCACGCCTACTTATCCGACAAAGGCGAATTATCTTATTCATCCTGTGCGATAGCGTCTGTCACATGGCAGGTGAACAATCATGTCTGATGCTGATGTGAACACCTGCCCAAATGAGCCATCCTGACCCACTATCGCCTGCCATACCCCACCATAAAGCGAATCATCAAGCCACAAGCCGGGGCAAGAAACATAAATATCCCCGTCACTAGTTCATTACCGCCAGTTAACCACATGGTGAAGTAATAAATGAGTGCAGCGAGGATCACCATGCCGAAGAAAGAAGAGACCGCCGATACCACGTTCAGTACCTGACCGATGTAGCCGCTTACGCAGACAATACACAGGGCGAGAAACATCCATAAATAAATCATAGCTCAACCTCCTGCCGCGCTAAAAAACCTGTAACTTCAGTCACTTTAATAGTAAGACAATCCTTAACCTCTGGCAATTTTTGCTAAGCATCAATGAAAACAGCATGTTAAATGCAAGACTGTTGTGTACGGAAAAATATTTACTTTGCACGATTAATAATCAGTAGCTGAAAGCAGTCAGCGAGTGATAAAGTACAGATACCGCATTCATGCTCCTCGTGGTTATGTCCTGACTAGTCTTTACACTCTTTACAGGAACCATTGTCGTACATGATGGCCCAACCAATTGAGTGTACCGCTGTCGACATGGAATCTTCTGCGATACAACAATTCGTATCTACAGAAGGTAACTATGTTTCCACAATGCAAATTTTCCCGCGAGTTTCTACATCCTCGCTACTGGCTCACATGGTTTGGGCTTGGTGTACTCTGGCTTTGGGTACAGCTTCCTTATCCTGTTCTATGCTTTCTCGGCACGCGTATTGGCGCTTTGGCGCGACCATTCCTGAAACGTCGTGAATCTATCGCCCGTAAAAACCTGGAACTTTGTTTCCCGCAGCATTCTGCGGAAGAACGCGAGAAGATGATTGCCGAAAACTTTCGTTCACTCGGCATGGCGCTGGTAGAAACCGGCATGGCATGGTTCTGGCCCGACAGTCGCGTACGTAAATGGTTTGATGTTGAAGGGTTGGATAACCTTAAACGCGCACAAATGCAAAATCGCGGCGTAATGGTTGTCGGCGTCCATTTTATGTCGCTGGAACTGGGCGGCCGCGTGATGGGACTGTGCCAACCAATGATGGCTACCTATCGTCCACATAATAATCAGCTGATGGAATGGGTGCAGACCCGTGGGCGCATGCGCTCTAACAAAGCGATGATCGGCAGAAATAATCTGCGCGGCATTGTCGGTGCACTGAAGAAAGGTGAAGCGGTATGGTTTGCTCCCGATCAGGATTATGGTCGTAAAGGCAGCTCCTTCGCGCCGTTCTTTGCGGTGGAAAATGTCGCCACAACCAATGGCACCTATGTTCTCTCCCGTCTCTCTGGCGCAGCCATGTTGACCGTAACGATGGTAAGAAAAGCGGATTACAGCGGATATCGTTTGTTCATCACCCCAGAGATGGAAGGCTACCCGACAGATGAAAATCAAGCCGCTGCCTATATGAACAAGATTATCGAGAAAGAGATCATGCGCGCACCGGAGCAGTACCTCTGGATCCACCGTCGCTTTAAAACGCGCCCGGTGGGAGAATCGTCGTTGTACATTTAACAAACTGCTCTTACTCTTTCCCTCCTCAAATCGGCCATAATAACCTCATGGTTTTTATGGCTTTTTTCTTAAGGTTTTTTCCTTCGCTGAATATCTAATTATTACCGTCAGAAATTAAACTGTCGCCGATATGAGACACTTGTAAGTTACTAAAAGTAAATAAGAAAATGCCTCTTGTCTCGTTTCAGTTTTAGGCGTACATTAGCGCCGTCTCGAGCAGTTTAGCTCAGAATTCTGGGGTGATGCCCACGGTAAAATACAGGGCTTTTAAGGTCGCTTTGCCCGGTGTCAACTCACTGTATCAGGTGTAATGAAGTCATTCAGGCGTAACAGTAATTACGCGGAGAGATGTAAAGTGAAATATTTCTTTATGGGCATTTCTTTTATGGTCATCGTTTGGGCCGGTACTTTTGCCCTGATGATCTAAAAGCAAACTGTGCAATGAAAAACAGGAGCCATCAGGCTCCTGTTTGCATTTCTGACGACGGTGTTTATTCCGCGTTTTCGTGAATATGTTTGCTGCTGGCGGGTAGTAAACCGTCGGCACGGAACATCGCTTTAATCCCACGAATCGCCTGACGAATACGGTCGCGGTTTTCAATCAGTGCAAAGCGAACATGCGT
>JAFAEO010000081.1 GCA_023423975.1 Pseudomonadota bacterium | reverse complement strand
CACCCACGGCTACACCCACCCACGCAGCCCCCCACCCCATCCAAAGACGCCCCCCACGAAGACGTCGCGACAAGACCCCACAATCGACGCCCCAAAAAAGCAACAAGATCGATCACAAATACCCAGGACCTCAAAACAGTCAGATCTCAAGTCACAACCAAAGCTGTTCTGCCGTCTATTTCCAACGACCAACCACTCAAGAAAACCAGACCACTTAAGACATACTCGCTCAAGACGCGCAAACAAAAAGCCCCTGCTCAATAAAAAGCAAGGGCTTGATGACTACGGAATACAGCTTAGATTTAACAGTTGGTGCTCACGGCGAGACTCGAACTCGCACAGCTCTCGCCACTACCCCCTCAAGATAGCGTGTCTACCAATTCCACCACGTGAGCATCTGCAAAGACAGAAGATTATAACACCAATTAATCAGAAACGTTTACTGTTTTACATCAGCATTTGCACCCGACTGCGATTCTGGTGCAGCAGGTGTTGTATTTTCAGCAGGTGGCGCGCTCTCGGCCGCGGGTGCCGCAGGGGTTGCTGCGGGCGCCTCAGGCGTTGTCGGCGCGGGTTCCGCCGGCGTTTCAGATGGCGCCGCAGGTGCCTCAGAAGAAGACGGCGCTGCAGGCGTAGCAGAAGACGGAGTTGCAGGCGTTTCAGCCGGCGCCGCGGGCAGGTCTGCTTGTGGCTGAGCCGCTGGCGCTTGCGAATTAGGGGCAGGCGCAGGCGCTTCGTACCCCTGCATCACACCGCCGCCCGCTGCTGGACCCGCGCTACGGCCGGTATTGTTTCCGATATAGGCAAGACCCAGCGTGCAGGCGAAAAACAGGATGGATACCCATTTTGTCGCTCGCGAAAAAAAGTTTGCAGCACCGGTAGCACCAAAAAGACTCCCGGCAGAACCGCCACCAAAAGATGAACCCATATCAGCGCCCTTGCCTTGCTGCAACAGCACCAGGGCAATAACCGTCAATGCAGACAGCACCTGCACGACAGCCAGTAAAGGGTATATAAACGATGGCATTTAAGTATTACTCCAGAAAAATTCTATACAAGGGAAGCACCACGCCATCATGCGTCGGCAATTCCCTGAAAATCGGTCGCAACCAGCGAAGCGCCGCCTACCAGCGCACCATCAATATCTTCCTTCGCGAACAGGCTGGCCGCATTCGCAGCCTTGACACTGCCGCCATACAACACGCGCTGTTCGGGCGCCCCGGCCTGGACCAACAGCTTGCGAATATGCGCATGCACTTCCTGCGCCTGATCAGGCGATGCCGTCAGACCGGTACCAATTGCCCAGACCGGCTCGTAAGCCAGCACCATGTTCTTCACCATATCCACACCCAGCGCCAAAACAGGCGCCAGCTGCGCATCAATAATCTTCAGCGTATCGCCCGCTTCGCGCTCAGCCTGGGTCTCACCCACGCACACCACAGGAGTCAACCCACCCTGAATAACCGCTGCCGCCTTGCGCGCCACAACATCGCTGGTCTCGCCATGATAGGCGCGGCGCTCGGAATGCCCAACCAGAGCCCACGAACAACCAAACTCAGCAAGCATGGCGACCGATACCTCGCCAGTATAAGCACCTTTGGCATGTTCGCTGGCGTCCTGAGCACCCCATGTAATACCGGTATCCTTAAGAGCATCAGCCACCTGCGCCAGGTAAGGAAACGGCGCGCATACAGCCAGCTCGACATTTCCGTCCTTAGCAGAGCCGTCACTATCAGCCCCGCCATCAACACCCGCGCCGCCGACTTTCTGCAAGCTGACCAAACCCGACAACAACTGCTGGTTTTCAGCCCTGTTGCCGTTCATTTTCCAGTTCCCAATGACCAGTCGCCGACGCATACTCATATTATTCCCGGTATAAGGTTTTTTACAAAACCAAAGATTATAACCTTTTCATATCTAAAAGGAAACTCAAAACGTCAGGACGATTTTCCCGATATTTTCGCCCCCTTCCATCATGGCATGCGCATCACTGGCCTGCGCCAGCGGAAAAGTCGCATGAATAACAGGCCTGATCTTGCCTGCCGCCAGCAAGGGCCAAACCCTTTCCTGCAATGCGCGGGCAATCTGCGTTTTGAACGCCGCGCTGCGCGGACGCAAGGTGGAGCCGGTAATTGTCAGGCGACGCCGCATGACCTGCGATGTATCAATTGTTGCTTTACTGCCACCCAATTGCGCAATAATGACAATACGACCATCATCAGCCAAACACTTGATATCACGATTGATATATTCACCCGATACCATGTCCAGGACGACGTTGACCCCCTTGCCTTCTGTCAATGCCTTAATCTCTTCCACGAAATCCTGTGTCTTGTAATTGATTGCCCGGGTCGCTCCCAGCGCCTCGACCGCCGCAGCCCGCTCGTCACTTCCTACAGTGACATACACTTTATGTCCCAGCGCACGCGCGATCTGAATGGCCGTCGTCCCGATACCACTTGCACCGCCGTGCACCAGCAGAGCCTCACCCTCAGCCAACTCGCCGCGATCAAACACATTTGTCCAGACAGTGAAAAACGTTTCAGGCAGCGCGGCGGCCTCTACATCACTGAATCCCTCAGGAATTGGAAGACAGTTGCCCGCAGGCGCTACGCAATAGTCCGCATAGCCACCACCCGGCGTCAGCGCGCAGACCCGATCACCAATTTTGAAAGGCGTACCCTCAACATCACCTTCAACAATCTCGCCAGCTACTTCCAGCCCAGGCAGATCTGATGCCCCTGGCGGTGGCGGATACGCACCCTTGCGCTGAAATACGTCAGGGCGATTAATCCCCGCCGCCGTCACACGGATTAAAACCTCGCCAGCCTTCAGAACGGGCTTTTCACGCTCCACGAGCTTCAATACCTCAGGACCACCGGGAGTGGAAATTTCAACTGCCTTCATCTGTCTTCTCCTGCAAAAATAATAGGACTTCGGGCGAACGTGCCACGCATTAACTTTGATCAATCGATTTTAACGTTGAAACCCCGGCGCACCCAAACGACAGACGGCATGCAAAAAATAAAGCGGCCAACAAAAAACCCCGTCATTGCTGAAATGATCGGGGCTTACTGTGCCAGCTCAAACTGTATAGACCGGTTCGTGAGGTTATTGGCGGAAGCTGTGAGATTCGAACTCACGGAAGGTTTAACCCTTCGCCGGTTTTCAAGACCGGTGCATTCAACCACTCTGCCAAGCTTCCTGTTAATGCGGGAGACCCATCTCTGGTGCACTCGGCCGGAATCGAACCGGCACGGGCGCAATGCCCGAGAGATTTTAAGTCTCTTGTGTCTACCTATTTCACCACGAGTGCGTGAACTGGAGAAACGAGAATATAGCA
>JAFAEO010000038.1 GCA_023423975.1 Pseudomonadota bacterium | reverse complement strand
GCAGCAGCAACCTCAGCCTCAAGCAGTTGGCTCTTTGCCTCCAGCTGCTGGCGCTTTGCCTCAAGCTCAAGAAACAATTGTCTCAAGGCTGGGGCATCCATCTGATCGAGGTCGGGTATTGTTGAGGTAGAAGGCATAATGACAGTGTGCCACAGTGTCACACTGTCTGTAAGCGCCCGGCCAGGACCGTCTTGACTTTGGCGTGATACGTATTTAATGATTAAAATCTAATTTTTAACTGGTTGTTGTTGCCATGCTCGATACCGATCCCGCCACTATCAATCGTCATCTGATTCTCATTGTGCCCAAGCAAGCAGCGCTGGACTGGATTATGAGCGTGGATCAGCAGCCCCTTGAAGGGCTTAGCCTCGATCAGTTGCGCCAGGAACAAGAGGCCTACCTTGTGTCAGAAGGCACCATCAATACGCCTGAACAAGCGCAGCAATGGGCGCTGCAGCGTTTTAGTGTCCTGTTTGACTCGTTTTTGAACAGTTGGTTTGTTGATCAAGCGCTCTGGCCCAAACGTCGCACCCGCAAGATGTTCCTGGACTGGTTTGAGGTGCAATTTCACTCCACCCTGTGGGATCTGTCTGGGGACCCGCTTGACCACCAACAATGGGACTGAGTAGCCCGTGTCAGGTCAAGTTGTCCAAACCGATGGTCCAAGGCAGCAGTTCACTAACTCGGTTGACCGGATAGTCGGCAATCACGGTCAGCACGTGGCGCAGGTAGGCTTCGGGATTGATGTCGTTCAGCTTAGCGGTGCCCAGCAAGCTGTACATCGTGGCTGCGCGCTCGCCTCCCTTGTCTGACCCCAGAAACAGGTAGTTCTTGCGACCTAGGGCGACCCCGCGTAACGCCCGCTCGGCCGTATTGTTATCGATCTCAATGCGCCCATCGTCCAGATAGCGTGTCAGTGCCTGCCACTGGTTCATGGCATAGGTGATTGCATCGGCTGTGTTCGATTTTCGGGACAAGGTCGATAACTGTTCGCGCAACCAGGCATGCAGCGCAGTAACGATCGGTTTGGCCTGCTCCTGGCGGGCATCTTTGCGTACCTCTGGCGGGCTGCCTCGGATGCCTGCCTCTATCTGGTAAAGTGCGGCAATACGATCAAGCACGTGCGTTGTAATCGGCGTGGCACTCTTGACGTGGATGTCATAGAACTTGCGTCGGGCGTGCGCCCAGCAACCGGCCTGCTGCACATGCCCCGACTCGTAGACCTTGTCGTAGCCAGCAAAGGCATCGGCCTGCAAGATGCCGGTGTAATCTTTTAAATGGGTTTGAGGATGGATGCCGCGCCGATCGGGCGAGTACCGTATCCACATGGCTGGCGGGGTTGCATCACCACTGGGGCGGTCATCGCGGGCATAGACCCACAGGCGCGCCTGCCGTGTCTTGCCGCTGCCGGGTGCCAGCACGTTGATCGGTGTGTCGTCCGTATGCAGCTTGTCGGCACTAAAAACATGACAGCGTAGCGCGTCGAGTAAAGGACGCAGCAATTGATGCACGCCGCCGACCCAGTCACCGGCCGTACTCTCGCTTAAGTTGACGTTTTCGCGCTCATAAATCTGACACTGACGGTACAGAGGTTGATGATCCAGGTATTTGCTGACCATTACATGAGCAAGCAGACCAGGTCCTGCGAAGCTGCGGGCAATCGGACGGCTGGGCGCAGGCGCCTGCGCCATCCGCTCGCAACAGCTGCAGGCCAGCCGGGGACGCACGTGACGAACGATTCTAAAGCTGGCCGGCACATGTTCGAGAACATTGCTCACATCCTCGCCCAGGCGTGTCCAGGCGCCACCGCAATCGGGGCAGGCAGATTCACCCGGAAGATGTTCCTGCACCTCGCAAGGCAAGTGCTCGGGCAGTGCCCGACGCTGCGGGGCTGGGCGCGAGCCTGGCTGCTGGATCGACTCGACCTTTTGTGCGTGTTCGCCCTGGTTAATGTGCAGCTCTTCCAATTCAAGCTGCAACTGATTAATCTGTTGAACCAGTTTCTCTGATTTCCGGCCGAACAAGGCGCGCTGCAATTTGTCCAGCAGTAAGGTCAAACGAATGATTTGCTGCCTGTCGTCGCTTTTTTCTTCGTGCAGTACTTCGCGCTCCACCTTCCATGCCTGGCGCTCCTGCTCAAAGGCGTGCAACTGAGCCGACTGCTCTGATAACAGAGCCTTCAGAGCATCAATATTGTCGGGATAGTGCGCGGGCTTGAGCATGAGCAATTTTATCAAATACCAGTCATCAACTCCAGATAAACAAATGCAATAATCCCAGTCAATGCGCCCCTTTTGGAGTATCTTATCTGTGCTAAACCTGGGTCGGCGTATGCGTGCGAGCGGGTCGTCGCCAATCGATGCCTTCGAGCAGCATCGACAACTGCGCCGGCGTCAGATGCACCGATCCCGACTCGGCGTTAGGCCACACGAAGTGACCTTGCTCCAGACGCTTGGCCAGCAAACACATGCCATCTCCGCTCCACCACAGCACTTTTATACGATCTCCCTTGCGACCCCGGAAGACAAATACATGGCCACTGAACGGATCTTCAGCCAGCTTGGACTGCACGATGGCGGCTAGGCCATCAAAGCCTCGGCGCATGTCGGTTACGCCCGCTGCCAGCCAGACGCGCGTGCCTGTCGGTAACCCAATCACTGTAGCGCCTCGATAATCGTACGCAGCGTCTCAGCCGAGCACCGACCCTCAAGCGTTAGGGTACCCTTGGCAAGACTAATCTGCAGGCGACCCAATTCCAGGATGCCACCCATTGGCATGGGTGATTTGCCCTTAATTTGTTCCACATCCACGTGAGTCGGCGCCAACGCGGCTCTTGAGGATTGTTCAATTTTTACCGGAATCCATTGTTGATCGCATGATTCACTGACGCTGAGCGGGCCAAATTTACCTGCCAGGTACTCTTTACGCCAACGACTCAACTGGTTGTAATGCAAATCCCGTTGCCTGGCAAACCGGGCCAACGCAGCGCCCGAATCCAGAAATTCGCACACAATTTGCTGCTTATCTTCATTGCTGAAACGTCGCCGAGGCAGATTTCGATAGATCTGTGCCGCAATTGAGGTGGTGCTGCTCATAGGTCCCCGCCTAGAAATTGATGGGGACCTATTTTCCGCTTATGCACAATATTTACAAGACGGCCTTGGGCGGACGCTTACGATCCAATCCTCTACGATCTGCTACTAATATTCAAGATGGGTTTGCCGGACGCTTACCGCCGGCGCGCGATCGATAAGAGAAATACGCATCATAGTGCGGTTTGCAGACGCACAAACGCCCCGCACTCATGAGAGATACGGGGCGATTGCTTGGAATAAAAAGCCTGACGATGACCTACTTTCACAGATGTCCATCCACTATCATCGGCGCAAAGGCGTTTCACTGTCCTGTTCGGGAAGGGAAGGAGTGGGTCCACCTTGCTATGGTCGTCAAGCGTAA
>JAFAEO010000024.1 GCA_023423975.1 Pseudomonadota bacterium | reverse complement strand
GTCGGTGCCAGCCTGTCGCCGCTCGGCGGCGGTGAGGCTCCGATGGAGGCGGATGAGGTCCTCCTCGGTGATGTCGATGAACGAGTCGACCTCGCGCAGTGCGTCGAGCACGGCGCGATGGGTAGGGTCGTCGTTCGCCTCGGGGGTCGGGTCGGCCGACCCCCGTGCCCGGTCGGCGAACGCCGCGGGGTAGCGCCGCCACGGGAACAGGCCGTTGAACGCGACCGCCAGCAGGACCATGAGTCCTGCGTTGAGCGCCACGGGGACCAGGACGAACTCGAAGCCCATGTCCGCGATCGCGGGTCCGCCGAGGACCGCGGTGAGCGCGGTGGCGCCGCCGGGTGGGTGGATCGACTTGAGCAGGTGCATCGCCCCGATCGCCAGCGCGACCGCTGCCCCCGCGGCCAGGAACGTGGGGCCGAGCACCGTGGCGCACGCGACGCCGATCGCAGCGGAGGCGATGTGTCCGACGAGCACCGGCCAGGGTTGGGAGAGCTGACCGTGGGGCACGGCGAACAGCAGCACCGCACTGGCGCCCATCGACGCGACCAGCAGGATCGACCCGCCCTCGATGACGCGGTCGCACACGAGGAGCGCCACCAGGATGGCGACACCGCCTCCGACAGCGGAGACGAGCTTCTCGACGGCGCTGACCTCATCGAGCTCGACACCCAGCCACCGGCGAGCGACGGACAGTGCGTTGGCGAGGTCGGTGGTCATTCGAGCTCCTCCAGGAGGTCGTTCATCTCGGTGCGGAAGCGGCGCAGCTCGTCGCGATGCAGTGCGGACAGGGATGCGAGCAGCCGTTCGCCGCAATCGGTGACCTCGAGCAGCTGTCGGCGGTGGTCGTCGGCGTCGACGTGTGTCGTGACGAGACCTGCCTGTTCCGCGCGTCCCACCAGCTCGACGGTCGAGTGGGTACGGAGCTGCAGACGCTCCGCGATGTCCGACACCGACGGGCGGTCGGGTCGTGGCCAGCCCTTGATCGCCAGGACCAGCTGGTGCTGAGCGGGTGTGACGCCAGCCGAGCGCGCCGCGTCCTCGGAGAACCGCTGGAACACCCTGAGGGCGTATCGGAACTCCGCCAGGGTGACGTAGTCCTGTCGGCTGACAGGCCCGGAGCTCGTCACGTGTCCCCCTCGCCGACGATGGCCTCCATCCGTTGGCGGGACCGTTGAGTCTCGATCAGCTGCACTCTCGATGCGGCCAGGAGCGCGACGACCGCAGCGATCAGCGTGACGGGCAGGAGCGACAGCCCCGCCATCTCGGTCACGACCAGCGTGGCGCCGATCGGTGTCTTGGTGACCCCGACGCACAATGCGACCATCGCGCAGGCCATGAGCACCGTCTGATCGACCGTCGGTATCGCCAGGTGGGCGAGTTGGCCGGCGGTGGCGCCGATGAAGAACAGGGGGATGATGAACCCTCCCTTCCAACCGGTCGCGAGCACCACGGTCGTGCCGAGGAACTTGGCTGCGGCCGCGACGGCGAGCGCGCTCGCAGCGAGGCGTGCATCGAGCATCGTCTCGAGCTGCGCCTCTCCGAAGGTGAGGGCGTAGGGCGACCAGATCCCGAGCAGGCCCAGGAGCAGTCCGCCGGCGACATACCGGGCAGAGGTCGGCAGGCGGCCCACGACGCTCCGCATGGCAGCGACGGTGGTCGTGAAGATCCACGCGCCGACAGCCCCGAGCAGGCCGATCACCGCGGCGATTGTCAGGTCGCCGGTCGCGAGTGGGCCGAAGTCGTCGAAGGACCAGACGGGCCCGATGCCGAGACCGCTCAGCCCGAGGTAGACGCCGTAGCCGCAGAGTGAGCCGACGATCGCCGGGACGAGCGCCTCGTAGTACTGCAGGCCGCGTCGATGGAGGATCTCCAGGGCGAAGAACGCGGAGCCCAGCGGCGCTCCGAACAGCACCGTGAACCCGGCGGCCATGCCGGTGATGGTGAGGATGCGTGTGTCGAGCATCGGTCGCTGCAGTCGAGCGGCGACGACCGAGCCGACGGTGCCGGTGGTCTGCACGAGCGGCGCTTCGGGCCCCATGGCGGAACCGGCGGCCACGCACAGCAGCGATGAGGGGATCAGGGACCGCAGGCCCTTGACGCCTTGCGCTCCACCGACGACGTGGATGTTGTCGACGAGCAGTTCGACGTTGCCGGTCTCGCCGCCGAACCGGGTGATGAACGCAATTGCGATCCCGACGGCGACCAGGATGGCGAGCTGTGTGGACGACGAGTGGTGTTCCGGCCCGAGGACGGAGGTCAACAGGTGGAGAAGGCCGACATACGCCGCGCCGATGAGTCCGCCGAGCACGCCCACGAGCACGGTGGGCGCGCCGAGCCCGCTCCGGAGCCGAACCGAGGTCGAGCCGAGCAGGTCACGAAGGGGGAGCGGACGCACAGAAAGATCGTGGCACGACATGGTGTTGGTCCACAATCCGGGAACCGCCCCGAGAAGGCTGGTTCCTTCTCCGAGGACCGCTCGGCCGTCCGTCTGGCTGTATGATCTAGTATGAACTAGAGAAAAGCCCGTAGGCGAGCGACGCCGGGCGGGGTCGGAGGTCGAACGTGGCACGTGACCGTGAACTCATCGAACCGTCGAGCGATCTCGACTCGCCTGCCGAGGTGGCGGAGATGGTGCGTCGGTTCTACCAGGACGTCGCACAGGACGACTTGCTCGGCCCGTTGTTCAACGATGTGGCACGGGTCGACTGGAGCGCTCATCTGCCGAAGTTGACAGCGTTCTGGAGCCGGGCGCTGCTGGGGATCGAGGGCTACCAGGGCAATCCGTTCCGAGCCCATTCCGAGATCCATGCCCGTTCGCCGTTCACGATCGCCCACTTCGAACGTTGGCTGCAACTGTTCCACGAGACCGTCGAGCTCGGTTGGGTGGGACCGAACGCAACGCGGGCGCTGGAGCTCGCTCACAACGTCGCTCGTGTGCACGGCCAGCAGCTGATCGGAACGGCCGTCGATGCCTGAGGCCCTCGGCTCACCGACCGTCGACGGCACCCGTGACCTGGGCTCACGTGCCGAGATCCACGACCTCGTGGTCGAGTTCTACCGGGAGGTCGTCTTCGATGACCTGCTCGCCCCGATGTTCGGTGAAGTCGCCGAGGTCGACTGGTCGCAGCACATCCCGAAGCTCATCGACTACTGGTGTCGGATCCTGCTGCGCGATGGCAGCTACGCGGGAGCCGTGACCGCAGCGCACCGGCACCTGCACGGCCTGGAGCCCGTTCGGGCGGTGCACTGCGACCGGTGGTACGAGCTGTGGGTGAACAGTGTGGACGCCCGTTGGACCGGCCCGGTGGCTGGCCGGGCGAAGGCCCATGCGGCCTCGCTCATGGCCGGGATGGCGAAGCACATCTTCGGATTCGAGTGGACACCGCCACCCCGCTGATCACTTAGTCGAGCGGCGCTGATCACTTAGTCGAGCGGCGCGGACGCCGACGTCGCAGCGCTGTCACGGGCCTGTTGCCGGGACGTCCGATCCTGGTGGAGCACGAAGCCCATCATGCCGCCGAAACCGGGCCCGCCGATCACGCCGCACATCAGGCCGACGGCAAGGGCGCCCGACAGGCTGCCGCCTGCAAAGACGATCGCTGCGACGCAGAACCCTCCGACGACGACGAAACCGATGGCGGTGCCGATGAGGAAACTCCGGACGGCTGCGGGGTCGGCTTGGGTGGAGACGGGTGAGGGTCTTGTTGCCATAGCAGACAGCCTAGCGAGAATCTCTATCAAATACTAGAAGTAACCTGCCGGACCCATTGCGCTGCCGGCTTCGGTTCTCGGTCGGCCCCTTCAGATCAACCCCAGGGCGGTCATCGCGGCCGCTACCTTCGCGAAGCCGGCGATGTTGGCGCCGGCGACGTAGTTCCTCGGGACGCCGTATGCCTCGGCGGTGTCGAAGCAGGTGCGGTGGATGTTCGACATGATCTCCTCGAGTCGTCGCTGCGTGTAGTCGAACGTCCAGCTGTCGCGGCTGGCGTTCTGCTGCATCTCGAGCGCGGATGTCGCGACACCGCCGGCATTCGCCGCCTTGCCGGGGCCGAATGGCACCTGAGCGTCGTGGAAGACGCGGACCGCCGAGCTCGTGCACGGCATGTTGGCCCCTTCCGCGACGGCGATGCAGCCGTTGGCGACGAGCGGCGCGGCGTCGCTCCCGTTGAGCTCGTTCTGCGTCGCGCACGGCAGCGCCAGCTGGGCGGGGATAGACCAGATCGACGAGCCCACGAGGTGTCGGGCCGACCGACGT
>JAFAEO010000004.1 GCA_023423975.1 Pseudomonadota bacterium | reverse complement strand
TTGCGTAATGTCTCGGATGCACAGCGCTGTTTTAAGTCTTGCCCCTGTACACCCTTTATAGGATTGATATTACAACTGCAGAAGATTGAACATAGATATGCCTTATCTTCCACGTCAAGCTTCGCTTTATCACCTATATAGACGCCCATAAAATGGAAATCCTTTCCAGCTACCTACTTAAAAATCACACACCGCAGCCATGCGCCGGCCATAGGTCGCATTACTCTGCGAGCCGCTCCGGCTTATATCCAGCAAATCGCCTTGCCGCGCGTTCGCCCGGCCTTGACGTTGCGCGGTTGAAGTGTTGATGGTGATTGAGAATGGTTTGCACCGAACAGCAAATCTGGATGCGCCGTAGTCAGCCGAAAAGCAAGCGTTGAAGACGGAAACACGACACGTATAGGGCTAAACCACATGGGCGGCTTACCCACAAAATCGGTCTTGCTGAACTCGCAGACGATTCTAAAAGAACTTGTGCACACATGATTTTGAATTTGTGCTAGCTTCTTTTGATGCGCCGGTAAAATGCGATTTTTTTATATTTTGGTGCACAAGCCACCAGTGCGGGAGCTGTCCACACTATAGTCTCAGGATTCGCGAGTGCCTCGAACATGACTTGGGTAGCAACGATCCTATTCTTGACCTGAACTAAAGCAACTCGTGTGTGCCAGCAACGTCTGTCAGCGAATCGGCAATGAAATTATTCGTGATGCAGGCAATTGAGGTGATGCAATGGCGATTCGAACAGCCACAAATCAATACAGCGAAGCGGCTCCAACCGGGCGCGTTTTGAAACGACGATGTAGCCACATATTATTCAATCGTAATGGCGATGGCGCATGCGCGTGTGCATGAGGCAATGTAAAACGGCAGCGTCGTTTGCACGCAGCCGTTTTAAACATTCCCGATACTGTGCACTCTAATTGGCTTTTAGTTTCAGCTTGTTGACCAGTTCTGCATAGCGGCCGGTGTCATCGGCAATGCGCGTGCCCATTTGTGCAGGGGTATCGCCAATGGTTTTGGCGCCGATCTTGGCCATGTCTTTTTTGAAGCCGTCCGATTGAATGATTTGCACCAGATTTTTGTTCAGGTACGTCACCGTCTGTTCAGGTGTTCCGTGTGGCGCAAGAATACCGAACCAGGTGCCGGCATCAAAGCCCTTGAGTCCCGCTTCGTCAAGTGTGGGGACATTGGGCAATGCCGGGGAACGAGTGCCTGTGGTCACGGCAAGCGCGGTGAGCTTTTTCTCGTTGATGTACGGTAACACGGTTGTGATCGTGTCAAAGGACATATCCACTTGTCCACCCAGCAGATCGGTTGTCAGCGGGCCGCTACCCTTATAGGGCACATGCAGCAACTTGGTCTTTGACATAAGCTGTACGCGCTCGCCAATCAAATGCTGGCCGGTGCCCACGCCGTTGGAGCCAAAACTCAGTTTGCCCGGCTCTTGCCGGGCCAGCGCGATCAGGTCTGCGACTGATTTTGCGCCAACCTTGTTATTTACGACCAGTACATTAGGCACCATTGCCACCGTGGTGACAGGCGCAAAGTCCTTCTGGAAGTCATAACGCAGAGAAGAGTAGAACGTGGTGGCAATGGTGTGGTGGACCGCGCCCATCAGCAAGGTGTAGCCATCGGGCTTTGCCCGGGCTACATATTCCGCGCCAATGGTGGCGCCGGCACCGGGCTTGTTCTCGATAATCACGGGCTGGCCGATTTTTTCCGCAAGCTTCTGGCCCAATGCGCGTGCCAGCACATCTGTGGTGCCACCGGCCGGGAATGGGACCACCAGTTTGACCGGCTGTGCCGGATAGGCTTGGGCCATGGCCGTAGCATGCATGGTCGTCAGCATTGCGCCGGACAACAAGGTTAGCGCCAGCAAGCCGGTTTTGCGCAGCGATGTGCGGGGTTGTTTGATTGTTTGTGTAAATAACATGTCTTCCTCCACCGTCGGCTTTATGCCGCTTTCTGTGCTTTGCCAAGGTTGCGGATGTGAGTGCAAACCGCATCCGTTACCTGTGCCGTTGTCGCTGTGCCACCCAGGTCGCCGGTATGCAGCGAGGCATCGGCCGTGACTTTTTCGATTGCCTGCATCAGCACGCCTGCAGCATGCTCTTGTCCCAGATGCGACAAGAGCATCACGGCGCACCAGAATGTGCCGATCGGATTGGCCAGCCCTTTGCCCATGATGTCGAAGGCGGAGCCGTGAATGGGTTCGAACATGGAGGGATAGCGGCGCTCCGGATCAATATTGCCGGTAGGCGCAATACCCAGGCTGCCGGCCAGTGCCGCAGCCAGATCGCTTAGTATGTCGGCATGCAGATTGGTCGCCACGATGGTGTCCAGTGTGGCCGGTTTGTTGACCATCCTGGCTGTGGCTGCGTCCACCAGTTCCTTGTCCCAGGTCACGTCGGGAAATTCCCTGGCAATTTCAACTGCAATTTCATCCCACATCACCATGGCATGGCGTTGCGCATTGGACTTGGTAATCACGGTCAGCAGCTTGCGGGGACGCGATTGCGCCAGTGCAAAGGCATAGCGCATGATACGTTCTACGCCGGCTCGAGTCATCATGGACACATCGGTTGCTGCTTCCAGAGGCTGTCCCTGATGGACCCGGCCACCGACGCCCGAATATTCGCCTTCACTGTTTTCACGCACGATGACCCAATCCAGGTCGCCGGGCTGGCAGCGCTTCAGCGGGGCGTCAATGCCCGGCAGAATACGGGTCGGGCGCACGTTGGCGTACTGGTCGAGTCCCTGGCATATTTTCAGGCGCAGACCCCACAAGGTAATATGGTCGGCAATATCCGGGTCGCCGGCCGAGCCGAATAGAATCGCATCTTTGTCATAGAGGGCGTCCAGACCATCAGCGGGCATCATGACGCCGTGCTGCCGATAATAGTCGCCGCCCCAGTCAAATGCCGTGAACGCGAATGAAAACTGCTGCAGGGTGTCTGCCAGTGCCTGCAGCACGGTCTGACCTGCGGGAATAACCTCTTTGCCGATACCATCACCGGGTATGCATGCGATTTTGTACGATTTCATCTTTCATTATCCTGATCTAGGGAACCTGCGCTTATTCTAGAAATATTCGCCGGTGCTAAAATGCGACAAGATTCACAGGATTTGTGCCTGAAAGTTGAAAATGGATGAAAAAAGACCCTCGTCATTCTGCCGATCTGTATTTTTTTGATGCGCTTGTGTCTGCCGGCAGCCTGTCTGCGGTAGCACTGCGCCTGGGTGTTACGCCTTCGGCGGCCAGCAAGCGGTTGATTCAACTGGAAAAGCGCCTGGGTATGACACTTGTCAATCGCAGCACGCGCCGCATGAGTCCGACGGCAGAAGGGCTGGTGTACCTGGAACATGCGCGAAGTATTCTGGCGCAGATCGAATCGCTGGATCGGCAGATGTTCAGGTTCAAGTCCGAACCCGAAGGGCTGATCCGGCTCAATGCGACGCTGGGATTCGGCAGAAGTTATATACAGCCGCTGGTTTCGCGGTTTGTAAAAAAGTATCCATCCATCACGATCCAGCTGTTTTTGACGCCGTTTGCTCCTGCCGTCAGCGAGGATGCGTTTGATCTGTCCATTCAGTTTGGCAAACCACCCCATCAGAAACTCAAAACCCGACTGCTCGCCCAAAACAGGCGCTTGCTGGTGGCTTCTGCAGCCTATCTGGCGCGGGCCGGTAAACCGGCAGTGCCACACGATTTGCTCAAACACAACTGTATTGTGATCAAGCAAGATGAGCTATCCTATTCAGAGTGGATACTGAGCAATGGCCAAAGCACCGAGAAAGTGCCGGTAGCCGGCAACCTGATCACCAATGACGGCTATGTGGGGGTGCAGTGGGCCCTGGATGGTCACGGGGTTGTGATGCGCGCCGAATGGGATGTTGCCCGGTATATGCGCAGCGGGCGCCTGGTGCAGGTGTTGGCCGATTACACTACGCCCAATGCCGATATTTATGCGGTGTACCGGGAACAGCCGCATACAACGGCGCGCATGAATCTGCTGCTGGATTATCTATCGCGCAGCTTTGATAACCTGAATCCGGGGTCCAATATTACGGTCAGTGCCGGCTGGTAGGCCCGACCACGCAGATGATTATCAATATTTTCATTTGAAATCAGCGGGTTGCCGCTAGCGTGTTGACGGTGAAGATTAGTGGTTGAATTTCGTCTGTATTATCCATTAAAGTAATGGCACGCCCGCAAGGACAGGCAGACAGTAGACCCTGAAGCGGCGGACCGGCAGGGGACGCCGGCCAATTACGGTTACGCTAGCGTACGCGCCGCCAGTACTTTGCGGCAGTCTGATGTTCAGACAGCATCGCCCAATAGCATAGCCGGGCAGATTATCGGCTACAGTCGGGCAGTTTACGCTCTGCTTTATATTGTTGCTCCACCACAAGGGCATTGACCATGACACTTCTTTTTGCGTTTTTGCATCACGTTCTGGCTTTCGTGCTGGTTGCCACGCTGGCCATTGAGCTGGTGCTGGTCAAAGATCGTATCAGTATTGAACGTGCCCGACGCATTTTGCGTGCCGATGCCATTTATGGCGCGTCGGCCATGCTGCTGCTGGTTGTGGGTTTTTTGCGCGTGATTTTTTTTGAAAAGGGTGCAGCCTACTATTTCCACAGCATTCCCTTTGTTGCCAAGCTGCTGCTGTTTATCGCCGTGGGGGTGCTGTCCATTTATCCGACCATGACTTTTCTGTCGTGGCGCAAAAGCCTGAATCGCGGCCGCGAACCGGTGCTGGATCCGGCAGTGATCAAGCGGATTCGCAAGCTGATCCATTACGAACTGGTCTGTCTGGTGCTGATTGTGCTGGCGGCTGCCATGATGGCGCGTGGCATAGGCCACTGGGGCTAGAGGAAAGGACCGTGTCCGATACCGTGCCACGTGTGATGCAGCTCTTTGTGTACGGAACGCTGAAAACCGGCTGCTGTAATTACGAACGTCATTGCTCCATGGCAGTACACAAGCAAAAAGCCTGGCTCTGGGGCCGGATTTACCATCTTGACCGCGATGAGGGCTACCCTATGGTCGAAATCACCCCGCAAGCTATTCTGGCACGGGGCACTGACCGGCCCGGGATGGACGCGTTGCTTGAGTGTGCACCAGGTTCGACGACCAGGCCGGCCGGCGATTGGGATCTGATTGAAGGTGAGCTGATGCAATTTGATCGCCCGGAACGCGACGTGCCGCTGATAGACCTGTTGGAAGAGTTTCGCACTGATGGGCAGGGGCTGTATGAGCGGGTGCTGACCACAGTGAGCACCGATGCCGGACCACAAACGGCATGGACTTATATCAGGGAGCGTGAACACGATGGCCGCCGCCTGTATCCGGATGCGACCGGAACAGTGTGCTGGCGTCCGGCAGATCTCATTTTCTGAAGACGGCGTAGCTCCAGGAAATGTCATTGCGGCCCAGCGTGTCGTTTTTATAGCTTTTCTGATAAAGCAGTTGCAGCCCGCAGGTGTGCGCAAGCGCGATGGTTTCTTCATCCGGGATATCGAACATGTGGCGCTCTGCCGGGACGGGGCCATGGCGCAGCGACATCGACATGATGCCATTGCGCCCCAGCAGTGCGGTGCAATGCTGCATGGCAGGCAGCCGCTCCTGTTCCAGCAGATGCATCCACACCGCAGTCAGCAGGATCAGGTCGTATCGCTTCCCGCTGGCGCGCACCAGGGCCAGTTCCGGCAGGCTGTCGGCGATCCAGTTGATGCCGGCATCGGCGTGATGCAGGTCACCCTGTTGCCGCATGGCAGCGGTAGGCTCGACGGCATCAACCTGGTAGCCCAGCGCCGCCAGTGCAGCGGCGTCGCGGCCGGTGCCGGCGCCGATATCCAGCACTTTTGCCGGTGCTCCTGGGTAAAAGCCGCGTACCGGATTATGCACTTTTTCGAAGGTAACGCTTTCGTAGTCAGCGGCAAACCGTTGTGCCTTTTCTGCATAGCCCTTGCTGCCTGCGATGTCGACCATGTTCTTATGCCCATTCATGTATTGTGGATTAAGACAAGTGTATCGGATTGGGAAATTAAAATAGGGTTTTGCTTGGTTCGCCCATATTTTTGCTCCACACTTCTTTTGCAGCATTTTCTTTTTTTCCGCCCGGAATTCTTTATACTTGTGCTGCTCTACATATTAAATTCTGCATATTTCAAATAGGTTATTGCGTGAATAACTCTCACAACATTGGTGATGGTGGCGATATCGTCGTTTCCATCCAGGGGGTGGGTAAAACCTACAAAAGCGGTTTTACAGCCCTCAAAGGCGTCAATCTGGACATCCGCCGTGGTGAAATTCTCGCCCTGCTGGGACCCAACGGTGCAGGCAAAACAACCCTGATCGGCATCGTGACCGGCCTGGTCAACGCGTCCGAAGGCACGATTCTGGTTGACGGCGACGATGTGCAGCGCGATTATCGACGCGTGCGCCCGAAAATCGGCCTGGTTCCGCAGGAGCTTTTTACCGACTCGTTCGAGACAGTATGGGATACCGTAACATTCAGTCGCGGCCTGTTCGGCAAACCGGCAAACCCGGCGCATATCGAGCGGGTGCTCAGGGCGTTGTCCCTGTGGAACAAGAAGGATAGCAAGATTCTGAGCCTGTCCGGCGGCATGAAGCGACGCGTGTTGATCGCCAAGGCGTTGTCGCATGAACCTTCGATTTTGTTCCTGGATGAACCCACAGCCGGTGTAGATGTAGAGCTGCGTCACGATATGTGGAATCTGGTGCGCAAGCTGCGCGAGCAGGGCGTGACCGTCATCCTGACAACGCACTATATTGAAGAGGCCGAAGATATGGCCGACCGGATTGCCGTGATCAATAACGGCGAAATCATCCTGGTGCAGGATAAGGAACAGCTGATGGGGCAACTGGGCAAGAAAGAGCTGCATCTGCAACTGACGCAACCGCTGGATGCATTGCCGCCGGCCATGTCTGCCCATCCGCTGACCTTGTCTGCAGACGGGCGCACGCTGGTGTACACCTATAACAAGGAATCGGAAGACAATACGGGTAAAAGCCTGTCCGACATGTTGCGCCAGCTGGGCGACGTCGGCATTGAGCTCAAAGACCTGCAATCGCGAGAAAGCTCACTGGAAGATATTTTCGTGAGCCTGGTAAGGAAAGATTCATGAATCTGTACGGCGTAAAAGCAATTTACAAGTTTGAGATGGCGCGGGCATTTCGCACGCTCATGCAAAGCATCGCATCGCCGGTGCTGTCCACGGCGCTGTATTTCATTGTGTTCGGCGCTGCTATCGGTTCGCGCATGGGCGACATTGACGGCGTCTCCTATGGTGCATTCATTGTGCCGGGGCTGCTGATGATGGCCCTGCTGGGGCAGAGCGTCTCGAATGCGTCCTTCGGCATTTACATGCCCAAGTGGTCCGGCACCATCTATGAAATCATGTCGGCCCCGGTTTCCTATTTCGAGGTGATTCTGGGGTATGTGGGGGCGGCGGCAACCAAGACGCTGATATTGTCTGTGCTGATCCTGATCACGGCCCGTTTCTTTGTTGAATATCAGATCCAGCATCCGTTCTGGATGGTGTTGTTCCTGGTGCTGACGGCGGTCACCTTCAGTATGTTCGGCTTCATTATCGGGTTGTGGGCCGATGGCTTCGAGAAACTGCAGATTATTCCGCTGATGGTCATTACCCCGCTGACTTTTCTGGGCGGCGCGTTTTATTCCATTCATATGCTGCCCGGCATCTGGCCCAAAGTGGCGCTATTTAACCCGGTCGTTTATCTGATCAGTGGCTTTCGCTGGAGTTTTTACGGTGTGGCCGATGTGAACCATTACGTTAGCCTGTTCACCATCCTGTTCATTCTGCTGGTGTGCGCCCTGGTGGTCTCCTGGATGTTCCGCACCGGTTACAAGCTGCGGCCTTGATAAGACGCATTGAGCCCGCCAGATGCGTGTGATGAGACCCCAAAAAAGGGGCGTCTGCGGGCTTTGATGTGCTCCAGGCGTGGCCGAAATACGCCACAGCCGCAGGATCAGAGCCCAGACGGCCCATATGATCGCAGCGCCTGCTGGGACTAACGAGGGGTGTGGTGCCAGGCAGACCATCAGGTCTTGCATGTTTGGTGCTTGGCATCTAGGGGCTTAGGGCAGCGACGCGCCGATTGCGATCATGCCCGTTCCGACTGCCTTTTTTCAGGCCTGAATAACGCTGCGGGCTTCTTCCTTATCGGATTGGTCAGAATGCGGCGGCAGGTTTTCTTCTCTTTCCGTAGCGGCACGTGAAACCGGCTCGGCCGCAGGCGTGCTGGCCGCGGGTGTGGTCACGACCGTATCCCGCAGGCGGTTGCGTTTTGGTTTTTTTTCGCGCACCACGGCAGGCGGTGTCCAGGTTACGATATGCAGTGACCCGTCCGCATGTTCCACCAGCGCGGTCATGCTTTCGACCCAGTCGCCATCATTGCAGTACAGAATGCCGTCCACTTCCCGTATTTCCGCCTTATGGATATGGCCGCAAACCACGCCATCATAGTTGTTCTTGCGTGCTTCCTGCATGACGGCGTCTTCGAACGCGGAGATGTAGCTGACCGCATTCTTGACTTTCTGCTTCAGGTATTGGGACAGCGACCAGTATCCCAGCCCCATGCGTGCGCGGGCGCTGTTGAGCCACATATTGAAGGTGAGGGCAACGGTGTACAGGTGATCGCCCACATAGGCCAGCCATGGCGCAAACTGCACGACACCATCGAAACGATCGCCATGCAGGATCCACAGGCGCTTGCCGTCGGCGGTAGTGTGCTCGGTTTCCTCGACCACTTCGATCCCCCCGAAGTTCTGCTGTACATAATGCCGGGCAAATGAGTCATGATTACCGGGAACGAACACAACCCGCGTGCCTTGCCGACATTTGCGCAGTATTTTCTGTATGACGTCATTATGCGACTGCGGCCAGAACCACTTGCCTTTGAGCTGCCAGCCATCGATAATGTCACCGACCAGATACAGGGTATCGGATTCCGTGTGCTTCAGGAAATCCAGTAACGCGTTCGCCTGGCAGCCTTTGGTGCCCAGGTGGACATCGGAGATCCAGATCGTGCGATAGTGGGTAGTAGGATGTTCAGACAAAGTAATGTCAGGCCATAAGTACAGGTCGGGAATGACTCTTATTACACCAATCCGTTGTGACGCATGTATGACAATACCCGGTATATTATCTGTCACCTGTTTGTCATCTGAGCGACTGTTTCCTTTTTAACACATTGGCGGTCCTATTCCAATTGAGTCGTACCTGAATGAATGCGTATCTTGCCGGTCTGTTTTTAAGCGGTTCCCTGATTCTTGCTATCGGTTCGCAAAATGCCTTTGTCCTCAAGCAGGGGTTGCGCAAAAGCCACGTCTTCTGGGTCTGTCTGGTATGCAGCCTGTCGGATGCGGCGTTGATCCTGACCGGTGTGTTGGGGTTTTCTGTTGTTGCCCGTTATGCAGCGCATGTCGTACCGCTAATCAAATACGCCGGCGCGCTATTTCTGTTTGTTTACGGACTGCTGCACTTTCATGCGGCCATCACCAAAACCGCCAGCATGGGCGATAGCCATATCGAGGCGCCTTCCCTTAAGCGAACCTTGCTGGTCTGCCTGGCGCTGACCTGGCTCAATCCCCATGTTTACCTTGATACGCTGCTATTGATCGGCTCGGTATCCACCCGCTTTCCAGAGCAACACTGGCTGTTCGCGGCCGGGGGCATCACTGCATCGCTGGTCTTTTTCTTCTCCCTTGGCTATGGCGCGCGGCTTTTGTTGCCGTTATTCAAAAAGCCCGTGGCATGGAAGGTGCTGGACCTGATTGTGGGTGTCACCATGTGGGCCATTGCCTGGCAATTGGTCTGGGGTGAATCCCTGGGATAGCAAAGCGTAATGCAGCAGACCGCGATAAAGCTGGATGCAGCAGGTGGGGCGGGCCAGATCGGCCCCTATCGGTTTAGACGATGCTGGTATGACAGGGCGTGACAGGGGCGGCAACAAAAAAGCGTCCGAACACAGTCTGGGTTCGGACGCCGGTGTGGACTTTGGTGCAGGGCCTGGCCGGTATTCATGTAAAACCAGCCAGACGCTCGGTCAGTGACTATGGCCGGGTGCTTTTTCCGGTTTGTTTTTCAATGACTCGTCCAGCTCAATGGCGCCTTCCGGCGGTTCGGCTTCGTCTTCCCGTTCCGCAGCGGATGCCGGTGCGGCCGCGGCATTGCTGTCCGCAGTGCCGCTGCTATCCCCATTACCATTTTCGATGGCAGGGCTCACCAGCTCCACAACCTTGGCGCGCGACATCAGGCCGACAAATTCGTCGTTGTCGCCAGTGACCACGACCGGTGCGGTCGATTGCAGCATATGGGTCAGCACTTCGTCCAGATTGGTGTCTGCCGAAACGGTGCGGGCTTCTTCCACTTTCGAGGAAATGTCCCGCAAGCCGGCCCGGACGGCATCTTCGGCGGCAGACAGGCGCAGCAAGCCGGCAAAGGCCTTGCCGTCGAGCACAGGGGCGAACTTGTAGTCGTACTGTTTCATGCGTTCGATGGCATGCGCAGGGCGTGCGCGCATGGTCAGCGTCAGGCGTGGCGCATTGACGGCGTGACCGGCGTTCAGCGCCTTGCCACGGTTCACATCCTGCAGGAACGCCGCGACGTATTCATTGTCGGGAGACAGCAGAATATCTTCGGGCGTGCCTTCCTGGATCAACTCGCCGTCTTTCAGAATGGCAATGCGGTTGCCCAGGCGCAGCGCTTCGTCCAGATCATGGGTAATGAACACAATGGTTTTATTGAGCTTGGCCTGCAGTTCGAGTAACTGGTTCTGCATTTCGCGGCGAATTAGCGGATCCAGAGCAGAGAATGCCTCGTCCATCAGCAGAATGTCGGCGTCGGTCGCCAGCGCACGCGCCAGGCCTACGCGCTGTTGCATGCCGCCCGAAAGCTGGTGTGGGTACTGGTTTTCAAAGCCGGCCAGACCGACCTGGTCAAGCCAGTAGCGGCCCTTGTCGTGTGCGTCGGTTTTGCTCATGCCCTGAATGGACAGTCCGTAGGCGGCATTGTCCAGCACGGTCTTATGTGGCAACAGGCCAAAGCGCTGGAAGACCATGCTCATGGTTTGCTGGCGGAATTTTTCCAGGTCCTTGCGGCCCAGCGTCACGACATCGGTACCATCGACCAGGATGTGGCCCGCTGTGGGTTCAATCAGACGGTTAAAGTGACGGATCAGCGTTGATTTACCTGAGCCGGACAAGCCCATGATGACATGAATGCTGCCTTCTTCGATACTCAGGCTGATGTCCTTGAGGCCCAGCGTATGGCCGCTTTTGGCCAGCAGTTCTTCCTTGGAAATGCCCTGCTTGACGGCCTCAATCCATTTTCCCGGCTCTTTGCCGAAGATTTTGTAGATGTTTTTGACTTCAATTTTACTCATCGTGCACCGCCTGTATTTTTTCGTTTCCCATAAGACTGGGTGATGCGGTCAAAAAGCACCGCAAGAATGACAATGCCCAGCCCGGCCAGCAAGCCGCGGCCCACTTCAAGGCGGTTGATGCCAAGCAGCACTTCGTAGCCCAGGCCGCGCGCGCCGATCATGGAGGCTATAACCACCATTGACAGCGCCATCATCGTGGTCTGGTTGATCCCGGCCATGATGTTTGGCAGTGCCAGCGGCAGTTGTACGCCGAACAGTTGCTGCGAGGAAGAGGCGCCGAAGGCTCGCGAGGCTTCAAGCACTTCGCGGTCCACCAGCCGGATGCCCAGATCGGTCAGCCGGATTAGCGGAGGAACTGCATAAATTACGGTTGCGATAATGGCCGGGATTTTGCCAAGACCAAACAGCATGACAACCGGAATAAGGTACACAAAGCTGGGCAGCGTCTGCATGATATCCAGCACTGGCAGCATGACCGATCGAACCGGATTGGATTTTGCGGTGAGCACGCCCAGCGGAATACCGATAATGATCGAAATTGCAGTTGCCATAATCATGAGCGACAGGGTCTGCATGCCTGCGTCCCACAGGCCCAGGACGCCCAGCATTGCCAGCAGTACACCCATCATCAGGGAGAACACGGGGCGGCGGCTGGCCGCGAAAGCAACCAGCACGGCCACGATAATAACGCTCCACCATGGCGCGCCGCGCAGCATTTTTTCGATCCAGACCAGCAAATGCAGGAAAGGCTCCGACATTGCATTGAGCGCATCGGCGTAGTTGGTGACCAGATGGTCCACGAACCCGTCGATGCTTTTGCGCACATCGCGCGCAGAGATAATTTCAGGAAACATAATTGTATTTTTTCATCAAAATAGAGGGAAAGGCAGGACCGGGCCACGGCCGCAGGACACAAATGTGTCCGGCAGGCAGCGTTATTGCCCGGAGTTGACTGGAACAGCGGTCAGAGCGAGCCTTTGACACGATCGGCCACCTCGGCGGGGACCCATTTGGACCAGATATCCTGCTGGTTTTTCAGAAACCATTGTGCGACTTCGTTTGTTTCGGCACCAGACTCTTCCATATGGGCCAGGGTCTTGTTGACGACATCAAACGGGACCGACACTTTGCTGAAAAAAGCAGTCAGTGTCGGCGCTTTTTGTATGAACTGGGTATTGAGTGCGGTAAACACCGGGTTGTCCGGATAACCAACCGCCTGGGGATTGGTGCAGTCTTCACGGGTCAGGCACAGTTGCTTTTCTTTGTCGTAGGCCGGCATGTCAAGCTTGACCAATTCCAGCGTGCTAACCAGCGGCGTGGGTTCCCAATAATAAAAAACGATATCTTTTTTGCGCTTGTAGGCAGACATCAGGGCTGCCTTCTGGGCTGCGCCGGTACCGGGGGCATAAACCTCGAAGTCCTTGTCCAGCTTGAGACCCTTGGCCAGATTGGTGGCGACCAGCTGGCAGTTCCAGCCTGCCGGACAACCATAAATTCGGCCTTTATCGGGGCTTTCAGGATCGGCAAACGCGTCCTTGTGCTTGATCAGATCGGCGGCTGATTTCAGGTCGGGAAATTTGCTGGCAGTATATTTGGGGATATACCATGCTTCCCTGCCCGTATACAGTTCGCCGACACGTTTGACTTTGCCCTTTTTTTCGGCCTGCGCCCAGGCGTCACTGACGCTGTTGAGCCAGATTTCAGTATTCACTTGCAGATCGCCGCGTTCCAGTGCCGCCAACGCGGTGAGCGTTTCGGTGGGGACGACCTCGGTCTGGCACCCATAGCCTTTTTCAAGGATATAGCGTTCGACGTCGGCCAGAATCAGGTTCGATTCCCAGTTCATGCCACCGAACTTGATGGTATCGCTGACCTCGCAGGCTGGCGCATCGGCCGCGGCTGCAGTGCGGGCAAGCCCGAACGCGGCCGAAGCAATGAATACAGCAGATAGAACTTTAGTCTTTATCATGGCAATGTGCCTCTTATGGCTAAAAGTTAAGCTAAACGCTAGGATTGGCATCGGCCCGTCCGAAAACGGGCTTTTCAATTGACGAGCAGTCGATTAGAGCGATTCCTTCACTTTGGCGGCAACTTCGGGGGAAACCCATTTTTCCCAGACTTCGCCCTGGTTTTTCAGGAACCAGTCTGCAACATCACGCGAATCATCGCCACTCTCTTCCATATGAGCCAGCGTTTTGTCCATGACCGGCAGGGGGACCGATACCTTGGAAAAGAATTCGGTCAGTTTGGGGGCCTTTTTGGAAAACTCTGTGTTTAGTGCGGTAAATACCGGATTGTCAGGATAGGCGCTGGGCTGCGGATCGGCGCAATCAGGATTGGTCAGGCATTTCTGTTTTTCCGCGTCGTAGGGTGGCAATTCCAGTTTGACCAGGTCAAGCGAACCCACCAGCGGAGTTGGATACCAATAGTAGAACACGATATTCTGCTTGCGTTTGTAAGCCGAGGTCAGGGCTGCCTTCTGGGCAGCGCCGGTGCCAGGTGAATACAGGGTGAAATCCTTGTCCAGCTTCAGGGCTTTGTACAGATTGCTGCTAACCACTTCACATCCCCAGCCTGCCGGGCAACCGTAGAAGCGTCCTTTGCTTGGATCTTCCGGATCGGCAAATTCTTCTTTGTATTTGGGCAGATCGGCTGCGGATTTGAGGTCAGGGAATTTTTCGGCTACGTATTTCGGAATGAACCAGGCTTCGCCGCCTGTGTACAGATCGGCCACGCGTTTGACTTTACCGGTTTTTTCGGCCTTGGCCCAGGGATCGCCTACGCTGTTGAGCCAGATCTCGGTGTTGATATCCAGATCGCCACGCTCCAGCGCTGCCAGGGCCGGCAGGGTCTCGGTGGGCAGCGTTTCGGTCTTGCAGCCGTAGCCTTTTTCAAGAATGGTGCGCTGAACGTCGACCAGCACCAGGTTCGATTCCCAGTTCATGCCGCCGAAGTTGACGGTGCGATCTACTTCGCACTGGACGTCTGCGGCTTGTGCGGTGGCGGACAAGCCCAGGCTAAACGCGGCGAGTAGCGTTGCGCAGAGAATTTTGTGTTTTAAGAACATGGCCGTAGCCTCCTTAAGTCTTACAGGGTTATAAAAATAACTGTGTATGCCAAAGAGTATGCGGAAAACGACGTAGCGCCGTCGATACAAACAAAAATTGATGGGCGGCAAAGCGCCCGATTGACAGGTAAATCACTTTCGCGCGACTGGCGCAAAAGGTGTACACAATTGAAACGATGAATTAATAAAACCCGACCATTGTAACAAATCGAGCGAACCCGGGCAAACCGCCCCCCTTGGTAAAATCCCTAGCAGCTTTTTTAATTCATGTATGAGAAAATAAATTCACATACAAAAATTAAATGGGTTAAATTAAACGGCATAAAATGAATGAACTAAATATTTCGACTCATTTTTGCTATTTACCCGACCCTCAGGAAACCAAGTCATGACAGACAGTACAGCGCAAACTCCAAGCACTACCAGCAAAAAACCAGGCGCCTGTTCCTGGATCGTCCGGGAAGCAGACGTCCCCGGCTATAGTCCCGCCAATCACCATGGCACGGTTAATCGGCGCCTGATCGGACCCGAAACGGTTGGCGCGCGCCACCTGGAAGTGCTGGTGGGTACAATTGAGCAGAATCGGGGCGCCTTGCCGCATGCCCATCCTGGCATTGAGCAGGTGGTGTATTTGCTGTCCGGCACGGCAGATGTGGAAATGGATGGAGAGAAGGGTTCTCTGCAGGCCGGAGACTGCTGTTTTTTTCCTGCTGACAAAAAGCATATCTTCACAGTAACCAGCGCTGAACCGGCGCGTCTTCTGGTCATTTATTCTCCTCCCTATGAAGAAAATCCGGCCAGAGTGATACGGGATTGATCGCCGGCTAACCCGATTTGTAGCACAAACCCAAGCGCGCCTTTTTCTGGTGCCGCCGCTCAAAGAAGCCTAGTCCTTTATTGGAGACAAATATGAATATCAAACCCCTACGTTGTTTGCTGGGTGCCGCCGCCCTTATTGCCGCGAGCACCGCTGCAGCGGCATGGCCTGAAAAGCCCATTACCATGGTCGTGCCTTTCCCGGCCGGCTCGGGTACCGATTCTGTCGGACGTATCTTTGCCCGTGAAATGACCAGCCGTCTTGGCCAGCAGGTAATTGTAGAAAACAAGCCCGGCGGCAACGGTACGATTGCGGCTGCGCAGGTGGCTCGCGCCAAGCCCGATGGCTATACCATTCTGATTTCAACCAACACGCCGCTGTCGGCTGCGCCGTGGCTGCAAAAAAGCGTGCCATATGATGTGCTCAAGGATTTCACGCCAATTGCGCGCGGCGGGAACCTGCCCTTCATCCTGGTGGCCAACATGAAGCAAACCTTCAATTCGGTGCAGGAACTGGTCCAGCAAGCCAAGGCCAGCCCGGGCAAGCTGACCTACGCCTCCGGCAACAGTACCGGTATTGTTGCCGGCGCCACGCTATCGCATGCTGCGGGTATCGAGACCCTGCACGTGCCATACAAGGGTACGCCGCAGGCGCTGACCGATTTGATCGGCGGGCAGGTGGACTATATGTTCACCGATCTGACCTCGGGCATGCCTTTTGTGCAATCGAAGAAGATCAAGGCGCTTGCGGTGTCTACCGCCAAGCCCAGCACGCTGTTGCCCGATCTGCCTTCCATGGAAGCGGCCGGTATTAATAATTTCGATATCAATTCCTGGAATGGCTTTCTGGGCCCGGCCCAGATGTCTGATGAAGCGGTGACGACACTGAACAAAACCATCAATGAAATCGTGAGCGATGCGAAGGTCAAGCAGGAGCTGGCGCGCCTGGGGTTTGATGCGTTCAGCGGTACGCAGCAGGAATTTGCGGCATTTGTTCGTGATCAGTACGAGTTATGGGGCAAGCTCATCAAGGACGCGGGAATTCAGGTTCAATAATGACAGACAGCAATCGAAACGGGCCGTTGGCCGGCGTACGGGTCCTGGATCTGACGTCCATTATTCTGGGGCCGTTTGCCACACAGATGATGGCAGATCTGGGCGCAGACGTGATCAAAGTGGAATCGCCTGTGGGCGATACGATAAGGCAGGTAGGGCCCATGCGCAATCCGGGTATGGGCGCAATATACCTGCATCTGAATCGCAACAAGCGCTCGGTGGTGCTTGACCTGAAAACCGAAGAAGGCAGGGAAGCGTGCCTGCATCTGGTGCGCGAGGTCGATGTGTTGCTCTATAACGTCAGGCCACAGTCCATGGAACGCATGGGCCTGTCCTACGAAGCGGTCAGCGCCGTGAATCCGAAAATCGTCTATGTGGGCGCCTATGGTTTTGGCAACGACGGCCCGTATGCCGGCAAGCCCGCTTACGATGATTTGATCCAGGGCATGACTGGTGTGGCCCGGCTGTACGAACGCAACAGCGGGCACGAGCCGCGTTATGCGCCGTTGACGTTGGCCGATCGCACCATCGGGCTGCAGGCGGCCATTGCCTGTCTGGCCGGCGTGATTCACAGCCGGGCAACCGGTATGGGCCAATCCATTGAGGTGCCGATGTTTGAAGGGATGGCGCAAATGATCCTGGGCGATCACCTGGGCCAGCGCACCTTCGACGAGGACGCGCCGGCAGGCACCATGGGCTATTCCCGTCTGCTGGCTGAACATCGCAAGCCCTATCAGACACAGGATGGATATGTGAGCGCCCTGATCTACAACGATCGGCACTGGCAGCAGTTTCTGGCGGCCATTGATCGCACAGACCTGATCACCGATTCGATCTTTTCCACCCACTCGCGGCGTGCCGAGAACATTGATGAAGTATATCGATTTGTAGACGGAATCCTGCGGACTCGCAGCACGGCTGACTGGCTGGCGCTGTTCGATGCGAACGACATCCCGTGCGCTCCGTTGTACGCCATTGAAGATCTTCCGACAGACCCGCACCTGAAGGCAACGGGGCATCTGGTCCAGACCGACCATCCCAGCGAAGGTGTGGTTCACACGACAGCGCCTCTGGGACGATATTCGGCTACACCACTGAGTGTCTATCGCCATGCGCCGACGCTGGGCGAGCATACCGAAGAATTGCTCGATGGCCTACCCATGGACAGCGAGAAAAAAATTGCGATATTGAAGGCGGCAAAGCGTAACGCGAGCAGGCACTAGACTAGACCAATGAACCCAATGGGCAGCCATTCGGGAAGAGGGATGGTCAATGCGAAGGGCCCGCGCTGCCATCGATCGGCGCGACCCGTGGCCGGCGGCTTGCCACAGTGCCTGCCATGGGGCATTGCGCCACTGAAATGACACAACATACCTAAACGACGGAGTAATGATGGATTTCTCGCTTTCTCAGGATCAGCAAATGCTTGTGGCTGCCATTGAACAGCTATGCAGTGGTTTTGACGACGAATACTGGCTCACTTGCGACAGAACCGGCGAGTATCCGGAGGCGTTTTATCAGCGCCTGGCCAAGGCAGGCTGGCTGGGTGTGGCCATGCCGCCGGAATATGGTGGCGCAGGGTTGGGTATTACCGAAGCGGCGCTGATGATGAAAGCCATTTCGCGCTCGGGCGCCGGCTTTACCGGTGCCTCGGCTGTGCATATGAATATTTTCGGACTGAATCCGGTGGTCCGGTTTGGTTCAGAAGAACTCAAGCAACGTGCATTGCCGCCGCTGATCGAAGGCAGGGACAAAGCCTGCTTTGCCGTGACCGAACCTGATGCCGGACTGGACACCACTCAGTTGACGACGCGCGCGCAAAAGCATGGCGACCATTATCGGATATATGGTCGAAAAATCTGGATTTCTACCGCCCAGGTCGCAACCAAAATGCTCCTGCTGGCCCGCACCACGCCAAAAGACCAGGTATCGAAGGCTACCGAAGGCCTGAGCCTGTTTTACACTGATCTGGATCGCAGCCAGGTTGAAGTACGCGAAATCGAAAAACTGGGACGCAAGGCGGTCGATTCCAATATGCTGTTTTTTGATGGTCTGGAAATTCCCGAATGCGATCGCGTGGGTGAAGAGGGCAAGGGTTTCGAATATATTTTGCATGGCCTCAATCCCGAGCGTATTCTGATTGCCGCAGAAGCGGTCGGCCTGGGCCAGGTGGCGCTGGACAAGGCCGTGCAATACGCGAAAGAGCGTACCGTATTTAATCGGCCTATCGGTCAGAATCAAGGCATCCAGCATCCGCTGGCGCAATGCTGGATGCAACTGGAAGCCGCCGATCTGATGGTGTCCCGTGCGGCCGCCGCCTATGACGCCAATGAGCCGGCGGGTGCATACGCCAATACCGCCAAATACCTGGCTGCTGAAGCGGCATTCACCTCGTGCCAGACGGCGATTCAGACGCTGGGTGGAATGGGCTATGCCAAGGAATATCACGTTGAACGCTATTTGCGTGAAAGCTTTATTCCGCGTATTGCACCGGTCAGTCCGCAACTGATCATGTGCTTCATTGCCGAAAAAGTGCTGGGGCTGCCCAAATCCTACTGACGGTGCACTGAAGGCGCGCGCGGGTGCAATGCCGATCCGGGCCGGCGCCGACGTGCGCCGGTTGCAGCCTTGATTGTTGCGGGTCACGACAATAGCAAGCCGGATGCTTAATTAATGCTGTTCAATGAAGGTGCACATTACCCGCAGCTTCTGGGCATGATTCTGCAGATTGGCCTCGATCCGGTACAACGGCCCGGCAATGGAGATTGCAAAATGGCCGCCCGAAACAGTTACCGGCCAGGCGATGGCGCCGACATCGACCATGGATTCGCCCAGATTGGTGAACAGTCCTTTTTCCTGCCCGGCCTTGATCTCTGCCAGAAACTGTTCACGCTTGGTAATGGTACGATCATTGCGCCTGGTAAAACTCATCTTATCCAGCAACGCCAGCTGCGCGGGTTCATCCAGCGCCGAGAACAGCGCCTTGCCCAGCGAATTGGCGTGGATTTCCTTTTGCTCTCCGGCCACGGCAACATAATGAATGGGGTTTTCAGAAGGAAGCACGTCCAGGTACACCACCGTGTTCAACGACGTGAGTTTACCCAGCACTACTGTTTCGCCTGTGATGGCGCACAACTCTCGCAAACTGGGCGATAGCCGCTCCAGCACCGGATCGGCCTTGGTAATGCGCTGCGCCATGGCCAATAATCGCCCCGTTGGGTAATATCCCTGGCGGCGCGATGTTTCGTAAAGATAGCCCAGGCTCAACAGCGTACGCACCAGTGCCAGGCAACTGGAGGCCGGGGCATTGAGTTCGCGGGCCAGTTCCGAGAGCGCCAGTGGTTTTTGTTCGCGGGAAAAAATCTCGATGATTTCGATAACCCTGAGCGCGGTTTTGACGCGATGGTTTTCGGTGCCGGGGGCAGTGGTGTTCATGAATAGGGAAAGAGGAGTGACAGGCCTACAGTTTAACCGATGCCATAATTTCTTACACTGTTTTGTTTGATTGCAGCGGGTACTCATGCCATTCTCTGAGCAAAGAAGACGGTACTTTTCAGGCCGCTATTTGGTTCATGTTTAAAATAATTAATTAACACAATTGAAATACAAGGAGAAGATATGAAACGCGCATTCATGGCCGTTGCAGTCGCTGCCGTATTTACCGGCACGTCGTTCATCCCCGCCAGCGCCCGTACGGCAGATGCAACTGCTGCCGATACCTTTAAGGTAAGCGGTCTGGAAAAACCAGGTTCAATCTCGATCGACAAATGGGGCATCCCGCATATCTACGCACAGACGCTTTACGATGCCTTTTTCCTGCAGGGATTCAATGCCGCGCGGGATCGGCTGTTTCAGATCGATTTATGGCGCAAGCGTGGACTGGGTGAAATGGCCAAGGATTTCGGTCCCGATTATGTCCAGGGCGATCGCATGGCGCGTGCCGTTCTGTTTCGCGGCGATATGTATCGCGAGTGGCTGGCTTACGGCTCGGATTCGAAACGCGTGGCGCAGGCATTTACTGCAGGCATCAATGAATACGTAAAAATGACAAAGGCCGACCCGGCACTGTTGCCCGAAGAATTCAAAAAGCTGGGCTACGAGCCTTCCCTGTGGCAGGCCGAGGATGTGGTGCGGATTCGTCACCATGGGCTGACGCTCAATGCCAAGAACGAGCTGGATCGCGCACAGGTTTTTTGCAAGGTTAAGGATGATCCGGTAAAGGCTGACTGGTTGCGGCGCGAATTGAGTCCGACTATTGATCCGAAACTGGTCGAGGGTCTGGATCCCTGCTCGATTCCTGTGAAAAAAATCAAGGATGCCTATGATCTGGCCACGGCCACGCCGAAACTGACCAAACTGCCGCCCGGTGCCGATCAGGCCAAGCCTGCAGGCGGGCAAGGTCAGGAGCAAGCCGAAAAAACATCTGCGGTAAATACAACGGGCCCATTGCCGGTATCGGCGCTGTATGAGATTGTCAAAAACGACAGCGATACCGAAAGAGGGCTTGGGTCGAATAACTGGGTTATTGGCGGGCAACGGACAACCACGGGCAGGCCGATCCTGGCAAATGATCCGCACCGCTCCCACGGCGCGCCCAGCTTGCGCTATATCAGTCACCTGAATGCGCCTGGACTGTCGGTTATCGGCGCCGGCGAACCGTTTCTGCCGGGCATCTCAATTGGTCACAACGATCAGATCGGTTTTGGCCTGACCCGTTTTTACATGGATCAGGAAGATATGTACCAGTATGAAATCAATCCCGAGAACAAAGACGAGTATAAATATCAGGGGCGTTGGGAACCCATGGAGACGGTAGAGGAAGAAATCGAAGTCAAGGGTGGGCCGGCCCAGAAAGTAACGCTGCACTTTACCCGTCATGGTCCGGTCCTGTATCAGGATGAAGGCAGCCACACCGCCTGGGCCTTGCGCGCCGCCTGGCTGGACCTGGGGATGGCTCCGTATTTCGGTTCCATGGATTACATGCGGGCGACCAATTGGGATGAGTTCAAGGCGGCCATGAACCGTTGGGGGGCACCGGGCGAGAATCAGGTTTTTGCTGATGCTGACGGCAATATCGCATGGATGCCGGGTGGGCTCACCGTCAAGAGGGACTGGGACGGCCTGACGCCGGTTCCCGGGGATGGTCGCTATGAATGGAGCGGCTATCGGGACATGGACGAATTGCCCAGCCTGTACAATCCCGAAGCCGGCTATATCGTGACGGCCAATGAAAACAATATTCCACCTGAGCATCCGGCATTCAAAAAAGGGGTAGGCTATGAATGGAGCAGCGATTTTCGCGCCAAACGCCTGAAACGGATTATTGGCGCCAGCGACAAATCATCGGTTGCCGATTCCGAGGCCTGGCAGAACGATAAAATTTCGCTGCCGGCGATCAGGACCTTTACTGTGCTGCAACAAGTGGACACCGACGACGAGAAGCTCAAGCCGGTGGTGGACATGCTCAAAAAATGGGATGGAGCGGTAACGGCGGACAGCCCGCAAGCAGCTGTCTTTGAAGTGTGGTTCAGCCGCTATTTGCGCAAGGCCGTGGTGGATCGCGCGTTTGATCCGGAAATTGCAAAAATGATCGGACTGGCAGATCCGGAGCGCGTCCTGGACGTTATAGAAAAACCTGATGGCTGGTTTACCGAAGCGGAGCGCAATCAGATTATGCTCGACTCGCTTGGGCAAGCTGTTGCCGAAGTCAGGGAAAAGCTGGGCGACGATCCGCAAGCATGGAAATGGGGCACGCTGCACCAGGCGGTGTTCCTGCATCCCATGAATGCGCTGCTCTCGGATGAAGAGAAAAAGACGTTCAATGTGAATGCCGGCCCGATTGGCGGTTCCGGTTATACACCCATGGCGACCAGCTACGGCGAAAAAAGCTATAACCTGACTTCGGGCGCTTCTTTCCGCATGGTACTTGACGTAGGACAGTGGGACGCCTCCAGGGTCATCAATACCCCGGGACAATCGGGCGATCCGCGCCAGCCCGGTTACCGCGACCTGGCACCCGTCTGGGCGAAGGGTGAATATATTCCGTTAACCTTCAGCAAGGACAAGGTCAGGGAAAATACCGTCAAGGTCCTGAACTTCGAACCGGGAGAAAAGCAGTAGCGTCGCTGTATCGCTGACAGGGCGGTCGCAGTCCCGGACAATGATAAGAACTTAAGGGGGCGGCCGCTGTCCAATCTGCATCTGGCGCAAGGGGTTTGCGCGTAAAATGAACCCATCCTGCCGGCCGCAACAAGTGTTGAGGTACGGGCAGGAATCTTATTGGAAGTCAGATTCCAAGGTGTGGTCATGAATGCGAAAGCGCGCATTTTCTTTTTTGGCGATACGCATGGCGGTTTTGAGCACTGTCGGGAGATTATTTTGGCAGGCAAACCCGATGCAGTCATTTTTCTGGGCGATATCCAGGCCAATCAGCCGCTGCATGAAATTCTGGGTGACATCCGCCATATGACCGATGTTTGGTGGATTCCCGGTAACCATGATACCGATAGTGCGGCCATCTATCACAATCTGTTCGATTCCGAACTGGCTGACCGTAATCTGCATGGCAGGGTTGTGGATATCCATGGCGTGCGTGTTGCCGGTCTGGGAGGCGTATTCAGGGGCACCATCTGGAACCCGGCCAGGCCTTACTGGCGATTCTATTGTCCCCAGGATTATGAAGCGCACAGCCTGCTCAAGGCGGGTAAGAATGGCCATGGTGACCGTCTGCGTCATCGCAGTTCTATTTTCCCCAGCGATTATGAAGTCCTGATGCAGGAACGGGCTGATATTCTGGTGCTGCATGAAGCGCCTTCCTGCAATCGCTATGGTTTTGCCGTGCTGGACCGCCTGGCGGTAAAACTGGGCGCTGCCCGGGTCTTTCATGGACATCATCATGACTGTTATGATTATTCGGCACATTTTGAACGCATGGGGTTTGCCGCGCACGCGGTGGGCCTGCGCGGTGTTCTTGACAGCAACGGGGTGGTGATTCGAGCTGGTGATCTGGATGGCAGCGGCGAAGATCGGGTTGCTGCGCTGCCGGACACGCAGACATAACCGGTCCGGTGAAGACTGGGCTATGATATGGCTGAGTTCGACGTGAGGATTGTTAACAGCAGGAGAGCGTAATGAGTACAAACGTGATTAAGGCCCGGGTAGACGGCATGACGTGCGACAAATGTGTTGCGCATGTGACCCACGCGCTCGAGTCGGTGCCCGGCGTGGTATCGGCGCAGGTCAGCCTGGCGGGTGCGTCGGCAGATATTGTTGCCAATGATAGTGTCACCGCACAGCAACTGGCCGATACGGTCAAAAGCGCGGGTTACGTTCTGACTGTATGAGCGTCACTGGCCTGACAGCGAGATCGCAATCTATCAGGCCGCACATATAAAAGCCGCTACATTGCCGTTATGGCGTGTAGCGGCTTCGTTACGGAATCGGGTTGCAAGCTTGAGTAAGCAGGCTTCAGATATTAATCGTCCCATCCACGGCGGTCACGGCGGTGATAATGCCGATCACGGCGACGGTCATCGCGATAGTAACGGCGACCGCGATCATATCGATCATCGCTGTCTTTGAATACCTGGTTGCCGACTAGTCCACCCAGTGCAGCACCGCCCAATGTAGCTAGCGGGCTGCCGTCAGACAGCGCATAACCGGCACCACCGCCCAGTGCTGCACCACCAACGGTTCCCAGGTCCCGATTTGGGTGACGGGTAGAGCAGCCTGCCAGAACGGCACCCATAAGCGCCACAAGACAGACTTTTTTTATCATTTGCGAGGTCATAGTAAACTCTCCTTATGGAATAACTATGGAGCTATCATAATCGCTTTGTTTGTACTGATGGCAAGCAAATGTATCGAAAGATAGCTGGTAAGGCTGTTTAGTAATGGATTGAAAGTTTAAGCCTCTGGCCGTTGCCTGCAAGTTGCTACACGCTGCCCGAGATTACCACCTGATGGCCGCCCGATAGCTGCCTGTTCGGGCCATTATTGTGATTAAAAACCCGATTTACCATCGAATGTCAAAGGAGACACGAATGATCCGGCTCTACGAACTCTGTGCCAGTGAACCCGACTTGGTATTTTCGCCTTATTGTTGGCGGGTGCGGTTGGCGCTTGCGCACAAGCGGCTGCCATTCGAAGGGCTTCCCATCGGCTTTATGGATAAGGAAAAAATAGCATTTGCAGATTCGCGACTGGTTCCGGTGCTTACTGATGGAGACACCGTGGTCAAAGAAAGCCTGGATATCCTGGAATATCTGGATAGCGCCTATCCGCAGGCGTCGCTGGGCCTCGATAGCGAGGCCGGCCGGGCGCGGGTCCGGTTTATTTCGGAACTGATTCTGCGTCATATTACGCCGGTCATTTTCAAGCCTTCTCTGATGGCGATCTACGAAGCGCAGCCCGAATCGGCCAAGGGTTATTTCCGGGAAAGCAGGGAAAAACGCTTTGGTTGTACGCTGGAGCAACTGCAGGCGACGGCCAGCGCGAGCGAGGCCCACAAGGCCCTGGGAGCGCTGGAATCACAATTGAAAAGCATGCCGTATCTGGACGGCGCCCAGCCGGGAGCCACCGATTTTGTCGTCGTCTCGCACCTGATCTTCAGTTGGATATTCGGGTTTCAGTACTGGAAGGACGATTCGGCCGTCGGACAATGGTTTACCCGCGTGCTTAACGCCTATGAGGAAGTGGCCGGCCCCGTAAAACGCCGGATTCATCCGGCGGCAGCCCAATACAGCCCGGTCTGATTTTAGGGACTGTCAATCGGGCATTGCATGAAAATCGCTTGCCCGGTGTGTGGTCCCAGCGTATAGGGCTCAAAGCCCTGGCTGGCGTACAGTGCTTTGCCCGGCGCATTGCCATCGAGCACTTCCAGGGTAATTTTGCAGCAGCCCAGATTGCGGGCCAGCTGCTTGACGCGGGCCAGCAATTGCGTGCCGACCCCCTTGCCGCGGTACTGCGGCACCACGGCAAAGTCGTGGATATTGAGCAGCGGCTTGCAGGCGAAGGTGGAAAACCCTTCAAAGCATAGCGCAATGCCAATCGGCTCCTGGCTGTCAAAGGCCAGTATTGTATACATATTGCTGCGTTTTTTGAGTGACGCTATCAGATTTTTCTGGGTGTAGGCCGATAGCGGCTCACCGCCGCCCATCGGGTCGGATGCGTAGGCGTTGAGCACAGTCAGAACAGCGTTGGCGTGTTCTGGGTTGTCAAGATCCGCCGTAACAACGTCATACATGAGATCCCCCGTTTGCTTTTATTGAATATCTGCTGTTTTCAGGTCGATATAGCCAACCGGGTGCCGCAGAATGCCTGTGACACCGGTTTTCTGCATGAAGCCTTGATTGTAGAAGAACAACGGGAAAATAGGCATGTCTGCAAACAACACTTGTTGGGATTTTTGCAACAATTCCCATCTTCTGGCAGCGTCGGTCTCGTTTCGGGCGGTTTTAAGCAGCGTATCGTACTCGCCGTTGGACCAGCCAGTGCGGTTCATGCTTGAGCTGCTCACAAAGCTTTCCAATGCATTGTAAGGGTCGGCATAGTCGTTGGTGAATGAGCTGCGGGAAAACTGCAACTTGCCGCTGCGCTGCTGGGTATAAAACACCTTGCTCTCAATGGCCTGCAGATGCACGTCTACGCCCAGGTTTTCCTTGAACATGGCTTGCAGCGCCTGGGCAATTTTGCGGTCATCAGGATTATTGATGTGGCTGAGCGTGACCGGTGGCAGTGTCGTATATTTTTCGGCTTCCATACCCTTGTTCAGTAATGCCTTGGCCTGGGCCACATCAGTTTTGACAAAGCCGTTGCTGGTTTGGTAGAAGTCTTTGCCATCGGGGCCGGTGAACCCCGGGCTGACGAAGGCGTCGGCTGCCTTGCGGCCCTGTTTGACGACATAATCAACAATATCCTGCCGGTTCACCGCCAGGGCGAAAGCGCGCCGGATGTCGGCATTCTGAAACGGTGGCATCTTGGTATTGAAGCGATAGAAATATACGCCTGCCTGTGGCACGGTCATAAATTCCTTGCTATCTTTTACTTTTTCGTAAAGGGCTGCCGGCAGCGGGGAGGGGGTGGCGTCCAGCTCGCCGGTGCGAAACATCTGATAACTGGTATTCAGATCGTTGATCATCACCCAATCGACGGCATCCAGCTTGACGGCATCCTTGTCCCAGTAGTTCGGATTCTTTTCAAACCGCATGCTGCTGGCATGCTCCCATTCTTTGAGCATGAACGGGCCGTTACTGACATAGCTGTCCGCTTCGGTGTGCCATTTGGGATTGGCCTGTGCAACCTTCTGGTTTACGGGAGCAAAACCCGGGTTGGTCAGAATGTTCAAAAACGACAGACTGGGGGCATTGAGCGTCACCTGCAGGGTATGTGGATCCAGCGCCCGAACGCCAAGCGCATCAGATTGGGCTTTGCCCGCATTGAAGTCTTGCGCACCGACAATATCGTAAAGTAAAAAGGCGGCTGGCGAGGCGGTTGCCGGGTTCAGCAATTGGGTCCAGCCGTAGACAAAGTCACTGGCTGTGACCGGCGAGCCGTCAGACCATTTGGCATTCTTGCGCAAATGAAATGTGTAGGTTTTTCCGTCTGCAGAGACATCCCATTTTTCTGCCGTGGCGGGGGCCGCATTATGTTTGGTGTCCAGTCGCACCAGGCCTTCCATCAAATTGTTCAGTGGTTCCCAGGAAATCAGGTTCAGGCCAAGGGCCGGATTCAGCGACGAGGGTTCTTCCACATTATTCAAGCGCAAGACTTTTTCGGCGTGGGACATGGTTGGCAGGGCGACGCCCAGTGCGGCAGCTAGCAGCGCCGCAGACAGCAGATTTTTCATGGCAATTTCCAAACAAATGATCCCTTGGCGGAATCCAATGTATGCAAACATACCTGAAAATGAAAGCGTCGTGGGCGCAAATGGGGTTGTCGAAACAACCGTATCAGATTTAGCGCGCTGCCAGGGCGGTCTGTGGTGCCCGGGCGTCGTGCAGCCAGCAGCGCACCGAACCCTGGGCAGGCAGGGACGTAGCAGGTGGCGCGATTTGGCGGCAGACATGCATGGTATGCTGGCAACGTGCAGCGAACGCGCAACCTGCGGGTGGGGCAAACAGATCGGGCGGCTGGCCGGCAATGGCCTTCAGGCTGGCGGCCGGCATGTCAAGGCGCGGTACCGAGGCCAGCAGTGCGCGGGTGTATGGATGGGCTGGCTCGGCAAACAGGGCATGGACCTCGGCAGTTTCAACGCACTGGCCGGCATACATGACCGTGACCCGGTCGGCAATGCCTGCGACAACGCCCAAATCATGGGTGATCAGGATGATGGCAATGCCGGTGCGCACCTGGATATCTTTGAACAGTGCCAGAATCTGGGCCTGGATGGTGACATCCAGCGCCGTGGTGGGCTCGTCTGCTATCAGCAGGTCGGGATCGCACATTAATGCAATGGCGATCACGATACGCTGGCGCATGCCGCCGGAAAACTCATGCGGGAACTGTTTCAGTCGTTGCTGTGGGCTGGATATGCCCACCAGTTCAAGCATCTGTATGGCGCGCTCCCTGGCCTGATCTGCGCTATATTTCAAATGTCGTCGCACCCCTTCGGTCAACTGCTCACCGATGGTGAGGGTGGGATTGAGCGCCGTCATCGGGTCCTGGAAAATCAGGGCAATACGCTTGCCCTGGATCTCACGCCATTGCGGCGGTTTCAGTGTAGTCAGTTCGCGCCCGTCAAAGATAATGGCGCCGCCGGTAACCTGGGCAGTCGTGGCTGGCAACAGCCCCATGATGGCCTGGCTGGTGACCGATTTTCCGCTGCCCGATTCGCCAACAATGGCCAGTGTTTCGCCGCGTGCAACATGCAGGCAAACCTGGCGCAGCGCATGAACATGCCCGCCATAGGTGCGAAAGCGAACCGAGAGATCGCGCACCGTCAGCAGCGGTTGCGTCTGGTCGTTGGCTGGTCGGACGACCGCGTCCTTTATTGCGCCGGTATCAGTGTGTAGCATGCTCATTTGTTTTGCCCCAGTCGCGGATCCAGCGCATCTTGCAACCCATCGCCCACTACGTTGAAAGCGAACATGGTCAGGGAAATGAACAAGGCGGGGAAAAACAGTTGCCACCAGTCACCCGACAAGATGACGCCCAGCGCATCGTTGGCCATGACGCCCCAGCTGGCATAGGGGGCCTGCACGCCCAGGCCCAGAAAACTGAGAAAAGCTTCAGCGAAAATGGCGGTGGGGACGGTTAATGTCATCTGCACCAGAATCGGCCCCATTGCATTGGGCAGCAGATGGCGGCGAATGATATGCGCCGTGCCGGCGCCGAAAGAGCGGGCAGCGGTCACATATTCCTGGTTTTTCAACTGCAATACCTGGCCGCGCACCAGTCGCGCCATGCTGATCCAACCGGTAATGGTAAGGGCGATAATAATGGTGAGCAGGCTGGGCCCCATGACCACCATCAGCAAAATCACCACCAGTAGATACGGCAAGCCATAGAGAACCTCCAGCACGCGCATCATGAAGATATCTGTCTTGCCGCCTTTGTATCCGCTATAGCCGCCGTAGGTGACGCCAATCACAAAATCGATCAACGCCGCCATGAAACCGACGAACAGTGAAATCCGTGCGCCGTACCAGGTCCTGACGAAAATATCGCGGCCCAGATCATCGGTTCCGAACCAGTGCAGCGATGACGGCGGCATGTTCTGGCTTTTGAGGTCCTGGGCGGTCACTGACCAGGTCGATAGCATGGGGGCAAGTGCCGCCATGATGATCAGCATAACCAGAAATATCAGGCCGACAAGGGCGGCAGGATTGCTGCGCAGACGCCACCACGCATTGCGCCAGTAAGAGACCGAAGGGCGCAAGACATGCGCCACTGCTTGGGAGTCGGGCGGGGCCGCCGCAAACATGTCATTGGTAATGACTGGCGTCTCTTGCGATGTCGCATGGCTGTTCATGATTGCCCCTTGCGGTGAAGCGCAATGCGCGGGTCTAGCAGACCGTAGGCAATGTCGACCAGAAACAGCATAAAGACAAGAATGGCGCTGTAGAACACGGTTGTGCCCATGATGACAGGATAGTCGCGGGTGCTGATGGAGTCGACGAAATACCGGCCCATGCCGGGGATGGCAAAGATTTTTTCAATCACGAATGTGCCCGTCAGGATGGATGCTGCCAGGGTTCCGAGCAGTGTCACCACCGGCAGCAGGGCATTGCGCAGGCCATGTCGGACCACAATACGCCATGGTGAAAGCCCCTTTGCGCGCGCCATTGTCATGTAGTCCTGCGTCAGTACATCGAGCATGCTGGAGCGGGTGATGCGAGCCAGGATGGCCATGGGCGTGACTGCCAGGGCAATTACCGGCAGCACCTTGTGCCACGGCGTACGCCAGGTGGCGGCAGGAAACCAGCCCAGGCCCACCGAGAGCTCCTGTATGAGCAATGTCGCCAGCACAAAGTTGGGAATGGAAATGCCCACCACCGCCACAGCCATGACCACGCGGTCGATCAGCCGATTATGGCGCAATGCCGCCACAGTGCCTGCGGCTATGCCGGACAATGTCGCAACCACAAGCGCAATCAGGCCCAGCTCAAACGACACAGGAAACCCACGGGCCAGGAGTGTGTTGACCGAGGTATCCGGATTGGAAATGGAAGGGCCATAGTCGAATGTGATAATGGCTTTGAGGTAATGCAAGTATTGCACCGGCAGCGACTGGTCCAGCTTGTAGAAGGCCCGCAGGTTGTCCTGCACCGCCGCACTGGTTTGCCGTTCCTGATCAAAGGGCGTGCCGGGAATCAAATGCATTAGCACGAAGGTGAGCGTGGCGATAATGAAAATGGTGCCCAGCATCAGTGCAAACCGCTGCAGAATATATTTTTTCATGGGCGCGCTCCATCGGCATCCAGCGCATGGCAGGCGGCAAAGTGTCCCGGCGTGTGCTCGCGCCATACGGGCGCTTCGCTCTGGCAGACCGTCATGGCCCTGGGACAGCGCGACTTGAAAGCACAACCAGTGGTGGGTGCCAGCGGGCTGGGCAATTCGCCATGAAGCACCTGGCCGGTTCGTTGCCGCTGTATTTGTGGATCGGGCACCGGAATTGCCGACAGCAAGGCCTGGGTGTAGGGGTGTAGCGGGTTGTGATAGAGCTCCTGGCTGTCGGCCAGCTCCGCCATGTAACCCATGTACATGACGCCTACCCGATCCGAGACGTATTGCACCATGGAAAGGTCATGGGCAATAAACAGAAAGGTCAGTTTGCGTTCCCGTTGCAGACGCTGCAGCAACTGCACGATCTGTGCCTGAATGGAGACATCCAGCGCGGAAATGGGCTCGTCGGCAACAATGAATGCCGGCTCAAGCGCAAGAGCACGGGCGATGCCGATACGCTGGCGCTGGCCGCCGGAAAACTCATGCGGATAACGTCGGGCAAACGAGGCGTTCAACCCTACTTCTTCAAGCAGCATGCCGACGCGTTGCGCCTTTTCCCTGGGATCGCGGTACAGACCGTGAATATCCAGCGGTTCGGCAATCAGGTCGAACACGCTGGCGCGAGGGTTCAGGCTGGCATAGGGGTCTTGAAATATCATCTGCATGTCGCGCAGCAGTTTGCGGCGCGCATGGCCTTTGACTTGATGAATATCCTGGCCGCGAAAGGTAACGTGGCCCTCTGTTGGATCGTAAAGACCCAGCACACTGCGGCCCGTGGTAGATTTGCCGCAACCGGACTCACCCACCAGCCCCAGCGTTTCGCCTTCGTGGATATCAAATGACACGCCATTGACGGCGTATACACATTGCTGCCTGCCCAGATCGAAGTGTTTTTTCAGATTACGCACCGACACCAGCACCGGACGGTCGGTGCGGGTACAGGCAGAGTGGGCGGAGGCAGTAGTCATTCGCTAGTAAAAGAGCGCCGGCGCAGGCCGGCATTGTATTGGTGTCAGTGTCGATATTATATGCAAAGCATTGGCCGGGATATTGCAGTTAGCCCTGATGCTATGATGTGGACGGTATTTTTCAGGGTTTTCTACGATGGTTTTTCTGCAATGGCTATAGGTCCTTTTTTCTTTGCGCCCATGGTGCTTGCGGTTATGGCGGGTGTGATTGCGCTGCTGGCCGGTTGTGCGGTGCTTACCCGCCGGGTCAGCCCGCAATTTGATCGCTGGCCCTGGCTGGCGATGCTGATGATATTGGCCAGTGCCCGGTTGGGCTTTGTCATTGCCCACTGGGATAGTTTTCTGACCGAGCCCTGGCGCATCTTCTATTTCTGGCAGGGTGGCTTTGACATTGGGTGGGCCATCGCTGCAGCGGTGGTCTCTCTGGTGCTGTTGCAAGGCTGGCGCCTGCGAGCGTTTGGCAGCGCACTGCTTGGCCTGGTGGCCGCGGTGATGGTTTCGCTGGCGCTGCTGGTGCCCGGCCCGCTTGCCCAGCCCTTGCCGGTCGTGGCATTGCCAGATATGAATGGTCAAATGCACAACCTGAAGGATTTGCGCAACCAGAAGGTGGTCATCAACCTGTGGGCGACTTGGTGCGGCCCCTGCCGCCGCGAAATGCCCATGCTGGAGCAGGCGGCCCGGCAAAACCCGGATGTACGGTTTCTATTTGTGAATCAGGGAGAGTCGGCGGCCACGATCGAGAACTATTTGCGGCAGGAGAAGCTGGACCTGAGCCAGTGGATTCGATTGGATCCCGATTCGACCCTGTCGGCGCAGTTTCGTACGCGCGGTCTGCCCACAACGTTGTTCTTTAGTGGCAACACGTTGCAACGTACCCAGGTGGGCGAGATCAGTCGCGAAGTGCTGAGCGAAAAACTGGACGATCTGTAGCAGGGCGTCGGTTGCGGTGGCGCCCCGGCCGGCAGCGCTTGCCCGCTCTGACATCCCGTTGCGGTATCGGCTCAGGCGGCAGGAACGACCGGGCCGGGTGTGACCACGCGCATGGTTCTGCGCATCAGCGGTGGCGTCAATGCAGCGAATAACAGCATCAACAGGCCGTTCATGACGCACAGGGCCGCCAGGCCCCAATGCACATAAACCAGCTTAAACAGTTCAATGCCCACTGCTTGTATCAGCATCATAATCAGGCTCATGACCGCGGCCACGACCCCTTTGGGCTGATCGGAAGCCATCAGGGTAAAGCGATACAGGACCGCAAAGCTAATGCCCTGGGCAAACGCAGACAGGGCCAGCCCGGCAACCAGCCCAAGATATTCAAAGGACGGAATAAAGCCAGCCAGAATCAGCAGAACGCCGCCGGCGATCATCAGGGGAATGGAAAAATACACCGATTGCCCTACGGGAAAGCGCGGCGCATATTTGGCCAGCGCCAGATTGCCGACAATCAGGCTGATGAAAATGGGTAATTGGGACAGGCCGTAACCCATGTTGGTCATGCCCATTTCCTTGATCAGAAATACCGGCGACAGGCCGATCCAGACCAGCATGGGCAGTACGATCAACGGAAAATAAAGCGTCAGTTGCATGAACAGGCTGTTTTTGAATACCAGCCGGTACTGCTGCCAGATTTGTGCCGGCGGTTTTTTGGGCAGGGCCAGATTGACGGTTTCGGGCATGTGCAGGAACAGGCCCACCAGCGAGACACAGGCGATGGCCGCGATAATGACAAAGCCCCAGTGCCAAGACACTATACTGATCAGGGCCGCGCCGGCCAATGGGCCCAGCAGGGGCGCGACCATGGAAATATTGGCCATCAGCGCCATCACGCGAATGGCCGTAAGTTCTTCAAACGCCTCCTGTATGCTGACATAGCCGACTGCTGCAATGAAGCACAGCCCCATTCCCTGCAGGAAACGCAGCAGCATGAACCATTCGATGGTGGGAGCCAGCAGAATGAGCAAATTGGTCGCGATGAAATACATGACGCCCGCCAGCATGACGGGACGCCGTCCGTAGCGGTCGGACAACGGGCCGATCAGCCAGGTCAGGCAGGCGCCGCCCAGGATATACAGCGACATGGACGAAGCTACCCAGGCGTCGTCTACGCCATATTCGGCGGTGATGGTGAGCATGGCCGGTTGAACCATGTCATTGCCGATATAGGCGGACAGTTCATACAGCACCATGGCCAATGGGAATAGCAGCATGGACAGGCTGATAAACCGTTTGTCGGAGGGCTTGCGCGAAGAGGGAGGCATGGGGAAACAACCAGGAAGATGTGCCGAATTATACCAAGGCGGCAGTGCAGCTGTGATTTAACCACTAAAATAAAGGGTTCTTTGATCAGCGACAAGTATTGTGCCTAGTACAATTGCAATAATTGTCCATTCTGTGTTTTTTTATTCCCCCTGAAGGTACGTTTTACAATGGCCGCATTTCTGGAAGGCAAAGTCCTCAGCATCCACCACTGGACAGACAGACTGTTCAGTTTTACCACTACCCGTGATCAGGCATTGCGTTTTTCCAACGGGCATTTCACCATGATCGGTTTGCCTGTCAATGGCAAACCGTTGTTGCGTGCGTATAGTATTGCCAGCGCTAATTATGAAGATCATCTGGAGTTTCTCAGCATCAAGGTGCCTGACGGTCCGCTCACCTCGCGCCTGCAGCATATCCAGGTCGGCGACAGCATTATTGTGGGCCGCAAGCCTACGGGAACGTTGCTGGTAGACTATCTGCTTCCCGGCAAGCGCCTGTATATGCTGGCCACCGGCACCGGGCTGGCTCCCTTCATGAGCCTGATTCGCGATCCGGAAACCTATGAGCGTTTTGACGAGGTCATTCTGGTGCACGGGGTGCGTTTTGCCAATGAGCTGTGCTATCACGACTACATTACGAATGAATTGCCCAAGCACGAGTTCCTGGGTGAAATGGTGTCGGAAAAACTAAAGTACTACCCCACAGTCACGCGCGAACCATTTCGCAATGAAGGCCGGATCACTGGGCTGCTGGAGTCCGGCAAGCTGTTTACCGATCTGGGCGTGCCCGCTCTGAATCCCGAGACCGACCGCGCCATGATTTGCGGCAGCCCCGAGATGCTGCGCGACCTGAAAACAGCGCTGGAGCGTCGTGGTTTCAGCGAAGGCAACACCTCGCGCCCCGGTGCATTTGTGATTGAACGGGCGTTTGCCGAACAGTAAGCCGGTTTATCGGCCAGGCGCCAACCCGATTTTTCCAGAGCGGGACATGCTGGCAGTATAGCCGCCGGTCACGGTGGTTTTGCCGGCATCGGCGCCGGCGCGTAGCTGGTGGGCCGTATAGAGGTTTCAAACAAGAGAGTCGAACGAACGCAAAACAGGCCGCCGGCACCTCACAACATCGCCTGCCGGTCTGGCTGCGCCTATGCCGGCTCCCTGGCTGGTCTGAACAGCGTCAGTGATTTGCGTGCCCGGGTACAGGCGACGTAATACCGGTTGCGCTCTACGTCTGGAGCGTCGGTCTGGCTGCGGAATGTCGTATCTGCGGTGTCATAGACCAGTACGTGATCATATTCATGACCTTTGGCTTCGGTAACGGTAAGCAGCGGCACGCCGCCGCGTGTACTGCAACGGGCCGCCACGGCTGCCAGGACTGCGGGCCACGCCTGCATTGGCGTCGGGTTTTGCTGCAAATATATCAATAATCCCTCCCAGCCTTGCAGCAGCGATTCGTCCAGCAGTCGCTGGGGCGTGGTCAGGTCGCGGAACAGATCGGCCTGGCGAGCAAATGTCTGCAGGGCATCGGCGGCGCTGCTCTGTGGCGTGTGCGCTGTGGTCAGCCACAGTTGCAGGGCATGCTTCAGGCTGGGGCCGAACACCGATTCGCGTGCGGCGAGCCAGTTTTCCATGTACATGCGCAGATTGCCGGGAGTTAACCCCGTTTGCGCCAATTCACGCAGCGCGTCGGGCGTCAGGCAGCCGGGCAGCGAAGAAAATTGTCGCAAGGCCAGCGGCAGCGTGCGCAACTGGGCCGTGGCTTGTGGAAAACGCAAGGCATACAGGACAGTCGCAATGCCGATGGCCGGCGTGCTTGCCAGCGGCCAGGCCAGTTTGATCGAGGCGGGGCCGTGACACAACAGGGAAAATGCGGCACGAATCCGGTCCGGGCCATGACGGCAGACGATGCTTTGTTTGCCCAGCGGCGCCAGCGCAGCGGCATCTTCCCAGGTGCCGCTGCAGTGCATCACTGGTGTATCGAAGCCGATGCCCGAAGTAATGGTTCGTTGCGTGAGTTCCCCTGCCAGCGTGGCCAGTTCCGGGCCGAAGCGGTAACTGGTCAGGCTGTTTACCCGTCTGGCGGAAAAATCCCGGACAAAGGCGTCAAAAACCAGCTCTGTATTGGCGCCGCGCCAGGCAAAGATGGTCTGGTACCGGTCGCCCACGGCCATCAGCCTGTGGGCATGGCGGCCAATGCGCGACAGCAGCATTAACTGCAGGGGCGTGGTGTCGTGAAACTCGTCGATCAGCACAAACCGGTAGGCAGCGGCGCTACCTGGCAGTTCGGCGCCATTATCCAGTGCTTCAAGCAAATCATAAGAGGCCTCGGACACGAGGCGAAAGCCGTACATGCCTTTGCTTCGCTCGGGCTTATAGGCCGGGTCCAGCAGGGTGTCGTCCGGTTCAGCCGCTTCCGGTTTCCAGTGGGCGCGCAGGGCATCATAGCGGCGGAAAACGGCGCGCACCAACTCGGGTGGATGGTGCAGGCCATCGCCAAAAGCGGCCTGTTCGTCTTCTGTTGATTCGGCCTGCCAGGCCAGGGATGCCCGGTAGTAATCCAGGTCGGACATCAGTTTTTCCATGGCATCAGTCGACAGGGCGGGCGCTTGCAGCGTAACGGCGTCGTCCTGTTCGGACATATCCTGCAGGTCCTGACAGACATCGCTCACCAGATCGGGCAGCAGGTCGTTCACAATGGCATGGCGATCCAGCACATAACGTTCATCGCCCAGGCGCCGCAACAAAAAGTGCGCCAGACCATCGATGGTAAAAATATGCAGATTCGTATTGGATCCGGCTTCCAGGTTACGCGCGCGCATATAGTTTTGCAGGACGTCACGGCCGGCACGGCTGAAGGTGACCAGCAGTGTGCGGCCCTGTGTGACGCATTGCGCCGCTTCCCGGGCAATCAACGTGGTTTTGCCGCTGCCGGCCACCCCTTCGATCAGCAGGGCGCGATCGGGGTATTGGTCAAACAGAAGAGGAGAATTTACCATATTGAAAAGAAATAAAAGATTAACTGCATGAATGTATACCGAAAGTAAATTCTCAAATAACTGTCTGCTGCCTTGAGGCTGTCTGCCGGAGTCGTCATAATAGCAATAATCAGGGTAAAGAGCGGGCCAAATTCCAGGACCACGCCACCCGACCTCAACAAATCATCAATCAGGAGCCAATATGACCGACCGTACCCAGGTTCACAGCCTGCAGATCGCCACCGTGCTGAAAAATTTCGTTGATCAGGAAGCCTTGCCGGGCACTGGCGTAGATGCCGACGGGTTCTGGAAAGGACTGGATGCGCTTATCAACGATCTGGCTCCGGAAAACAAGGCCTTGCTGGCCGAACGCGACCGCATCCAGGCCAAAATGGATGAATGGTACCGCCAGCATCCGGGCAATATTGCCGACATGCAGGCCTATAAAGCCTTCCTCAAGGAAATCGGCTATCTGAAAGACGCGCCTGATACCGTGCAGGTCAATACCAGCAACGTCGATTACGAAATTACCAACCAGGCCGGCCCGCAACTGGTGGTACCCATTACCAATGCCCGTTATGCGTTGAATGCTGCCAATGCGCGTTGGGGTAGCCTGTATGATGCCCTGTACGGCACCGATGCACTGAGTGAAGACGATGGCGCAACGCGCGATGGCGGTTACAACCCCAAGCGCGGCGAAAAAGTCATTGCCTTCGCCCGTGACTTCCTGGATCAGACCATTCCACTGCAAAACGGTTCGCACAAGGATGCCACAGCCTATACTGCAGAAAACGGAGCTCTGTCCGTCACGCTGGCCGATGGCAGCAAAACCACGCTGGCCGATGCAGACCTGTACCTGGGACACCGGGGCGATGCGACCGCTCCCGAGGCGCTGATTTTCCGCCAGAACGGCTTGCATTTTGAAGTGCAGATCGACAAATCCAATCCCATCGGCAAACAGGACAGGGCGGGCGTCAAGGACGTCCTGCTTGAGGCCGCACTGTCCACCATCATGGACTGCGAAGACTCGATTGCGGCCGTGGATGCCGAAGACAAAGTGCTGGTGTATCGCAATTGGCTGGGCCTGATGAACGGCACGCTGGCCGAAGAAGTGTCCAAAGGCGGCAAAACCTTCACCCGTAAACTCAATCCCGATCGCCAGTACACAGGCAAGGATGGCAAACCGGCTACGCTGGCCGGTCGCTCGCTCATGTTCATTCGCAACGTGGGTCATTTGATGACCAATCCCGCCATTCTGGACAAGGACGGCAATGAAACGCCCGAAGGCATCCTGGATGCGGTATTTACCACGCTGGTTGCCATGCATGATCTGAAACGTGAAGGCGGCAACTCGCGTAAGGGTTCTATCTATATTGTGAAGCCCAAAATGCACGGGCCTGATGAAGTGGCGTTTGCCAGCAAGCTGTTCGGCCGGACCGAGCAACTGCTGGGATTGGCACCCAATACCATCAAAATGGGCGTGATGGATGAAGAGCGTCGCACCAGCGCCAACCTGAAGGCGTGTATTGCTGCTGCGGCCGATCGCGTGGCGTTCATTAACACCGGGTTCCTGGATCGTACCGGTGACGAAATGCACACATCCATGGAGGCGGGCCCCATGATTCGCAAAGGGGATATGAAAAAATCGTCCTGGATTGATGCCTACGAAAAACGCAACGTGCTGTTTGGCCTGGCTTGCGGGCTGCAGGGCAAGTCGCAGATTGGCAAGGGCATGTGGGCCATGCCCGACCTGATGGCCGATATGCTGGCGCAAAAAGGCGCGCAACTGAAGGCTGGCGCCAATACGGCATGGGTACCTTCTCCAACCGCAGCCACCCTGCATGCGCTTCACTATCATCAGACCGATGTTGTGCAAGTGCAGAACAGCCTGAAAAATGACACCGACGAGCGTCTTGACGCCTTGCTGACCATCCCGGTTGCCGACAATACCAATTGGTCCGACGCCGACAAACAGCAGGAACTGGACAACAATGCCCAGGGAATTCTGGGTTACGTGGTGCGTTGGGTTGACCAGGGTGTTGGCTGCTCCAAAGTGCCGGACATCCATAACGTTGGTCTGATGGAAGACCGCGCCACGCTGCGCATTTCCAGCCAGCACATGGCCAACTGGCTGCGCCATGGTATCGTGACCGAAGAACAGGTGATGGAAACCATGAAGCGCATGGCCGGTATCGTGGACAAACAGAACGAAGGCGATGCCCTGTATCGCCCCATGACAGGCAACTTTGAGACATCTCCAGCGTTCCTTGCTGCGTGCGATCTGGTCTTCAAGGGTGTGCAGCAGCCCAATGGCTACACCGAGCCTCTGCTTCATCAGTGGCGTCAGAAAGCCAAACAGCAGTACGGCATCAAATAAGGTATTGCTAATTGCCCCGCGCTAATTCAAGCGCGGGCATGGCAGTGCCAAACCGGTAGTCTTCGAATGCACCTTGACAGATGGATGATGAGTCCGCTGTTGAGGTGCTTTTTTATGCAGTTGGGTGTAAAAATCAAGTGTGACCTGACGCTATGGAGTCTTGCTGGTGCAGACAATTCATTGTACAATGAACAATTATTATCCGGAGATGGCAATGAGAACCGTAAGCTATAGCCAAGCCAGACAGAACTTGTCTGCCACAATGATTCAGGCGGTAGAGGATAAGGCTCCTGTTCTAATCACGCGCCAGAATGGTCAGGCCTGTGTCCTGATGTCGCTTGAAGAATATAACTCGCTGCAAGAAACCGCTTATTTGCTCCAGTCTCCCGCCAATGCCAGACGTTTAATGGACTCCATCGAAAATCTGAAAAGTGGCAATGCCAAGGAACGAGGGTTGATTGAGTGAAGCTGACGTGGTCGGAAGAAGCGTGGGAAGACTATTTGTACTGGCAGGACGCCGATAAACGGATGGTTAAAAAAATAAATGAATTATTAAAAGATACTTGTCGCACTCCGTTTGAAGGCATCGGCAAGCCTGAGCCGCTAAGACATCATCTTGCCGGTTATTGGTCAAGACGTATTACATTGGAGCATCGGCTGGTCTATGCCGTTGCCGATGATGCCATATTGATCGCAGCTTGCCGTTATCACTATTGATATTGCCCCGCGCTAATTCAAGCGCGGGCATGCTTATCAGACCGGCCCCTTAAGGAGGCCGGTTTTTTTATCTTGCAACGATCCAATTGTCACGCGGTGGTGGCGCTTTCGATGCAGCAAATGAAAACGCACAAGCATGTAACGTTAGGTTACGTTTCAGTGATCGACGCGCAACACCCCATAAACACTGGCTTTACGGGTTGTCGGCCGATGACGGACACGTGCTGTTGCATGTACAGCGATGACACGACACACGCCTGACATTATCCCTGCCTACACTTGCCCGGATAACTTGCACAGCCACGCAGCAGTGGCGTTCATCATTCTTATAAGCGATTGATGCAGTCGCTATCGGGATCCACCGTTACTTCAAGCCTGTACTGGCAGGCCTGGGTAGCGGTGAAAAACAGGCGTATGGGAAAAATAATTCAAGCCACCACGGTCAAAGGCCAAGGCCATTTTTTGTTCCGTGAGTTAAAAGGTCATGAAGCTGTATCCACACTGTTTGAGTATCACGTGGATCTGGTGTCAAAAAGCCATGCAGAGAATCTGGCGGAGCTGCTGGCGACGCCGCTGACGGTAACGGTGGCGCATGCCGGACGGCAACGCTTCTTCAGCGGCCTGATTACAGAAGCCCAGTTCGTGGGGCGCGAGAGCCAGACATCCGAATACTACATCTATCGATTCACGGTCAGGCCATGGCTGTGGTATCTGACACAAACGTCTGATAGCCGGATTTTTCAGAACCAGAGCGCCCTTGCCGTGATCAGGCAGATTTTTCAGAACTATCCGTTCGAGGTCGAGTACCGGCTTGCCGAAAGTTATCGCGACTGGGTGTATTGCGTGCAATTTGATGAGACCGATTTCAATTTCATCAGCCGTCTGATGGAGCACGAAGGTATCTATTACTGGTTCCGTCACGAGCAGGATAAACACGTGCTGGTTGTGGGGGATGCTGATACGGCGCACCAGGCAATCGCGGGCGATGCGCTCATTCGCTATTATGCGCCTGACCGGCACAGCCGCCCCGATACGCAACACATTGATCGCTGGATGCCACGAAGAGAGGTCCATCCTGCCACTTATTGCACCGTAGACTTTGACTTCAATAAACCGCAGGCCGGGCTGGACGTCAAGCGCAAGGCTGCCGGCGTTGTGCGGCAGCCACTGGAAATCTACGACCCCATAGGTGGATATACCGAACCCGAAGACGGCGAGCGATACGCGCGGATACGGCTCGAGAGCCTGACGGCAGACAAAGAAACCGTCGGTGCGCAGGCCGACCATCCTGGTCTGGCTGCCGGCTACACCTTCACATTGAAAAACCACCCTGATCAGTCACAGAATACATCCTGGCTGGTGTTGCGTACGAACTATCATCTGAAGGAAGCGCCAGGCACGTCTGCTGGTGGAAAACCGTCATGGGAGCATCAGATTCGCCTGCGTTTCACTGCCATTCCGACGCATGTCCAGTACCGTGCACCGCGCACGACGCCTATTCCACGCGCCACCGGCCCGCATACCGCACTGGTGGTGGGGCCGGCAGGAGAAAAAATATGGACAGACAAATATGGCCGGATCAAGGTGCAGTTTCACTGGGACAGGCAGGGACAGCGCAACGATGACAGCTCGTGCTGGATTCGCGTCTCCAGCCCCTGGGCAGGTGGTGGCTTCGGGGGCGTGCAGATCCCGCGGGTCAATGACGAAGTCATCGTTAACTTTGTGGGCGGATTTCTGGATCGACCGATCGTCGTTGGACGCGTATACAACGCCAGCAATATGCCGGCCATGAACCTGCCGGCAGATGCTACTCAAAGCGGCATCAAGACCCGCAGCAAGGACGGCGCGCCTGATAACGCCAACTCCATGCTCTTTGAAGATCGTCCTGGCGCCGAGCAACTTGCGTTCGGCGCCGAGCGCGACATGGATACGCATGTCAAAAATAATGAAAACCTCAGTGTGGCCGGCGCGCAGGCCGGCGCACACGGCGGTGCGACCACGATGAGCGTGGGCGGCATTGACGACAATATTTTTCGCGGTCCGTCGACGGAAACCAATGGGGCCAATCATCATCGAAATATCGTCGGTATGTCAAATGACATTGTTACCGGTCCGCGCACTCACAGTGTAGGGGCCACGGTGGTCACCGTGATGGGGCGCGGCTTTGTCCAGAATATCAATGCCGGACTGGCGAACTTCACCTATAACGCGGGGCGCAGCCGCCAGGTTCAAACCGATTTTTCCCACACGGTTTCCGGCCCGGTCAGGCGCATCGTCAATGGCACGGAAAGCAGCACCATCACATCGGGTGGTTATTTCAAGCAGGTCAAGGGTGGCTCCCTGTCCATGAAGGCCGGATCGGTGGGTATGAAATCCACAAGCGGGCTATCGCAGTTCAATGCCAAATCGAAACTCCAAATGTCATCTGGCGGTTCGCAGAGCCTGAGTAATCCAACAACGCTGGGTCACACCTCCACGCAACATAGTGAGACGCACGATTTTTCATTCAAGCTCAAAGGCTTGAAAAACACCACCGAAGATGTGTATCAATCTGCCGGCGTCGTTTCGGCCAGTCTGTTTGGCATCTCCTCCAGCATGGCGGCCACGTCGCTGCGCATGAGCGCCATCGGCCTGGTGGCTACGCCGTTGCAGGGAGACATGAACGCAGCAAAGATCGAGATATCTGGCTTCAAGCTGAAAAAATACGGGTCGGGCGAAGAAAACTTCGTGATGGCAGTGTTGATTTCTGGCCTGATTACCAGAAACTGAGAACAGGAAAAGAGGACACGCATATGCTGGCAACCACGCAACTAATGGGACTGGATCTGGGATTTCCAGACGTCTGCCTGACGCCTCCCGCACTGCTGCCGATTCCCTATCCGGATATGGGATTTCCGATGATGGCCATACCGATTGCCGTCACCATCCTGTTCATGGGCGGATTTGCCCACAACATGATGACCACCATCCCGCTCACGCTGGGCGACTTTCCCGGCGTCGGGACGGGGATTCTGTCGCATACCGTAGTCGGACAGTCGCGCCGCCTTTTCCTCAATTCATACACGACCTTTCTGTTTGGTACGCCGGCCAACCGCCTGTGTTCTTTCGGGTTGCAGAATATGTTCAATATTATCGGTTTTACCCTGGTGCCGGGCAATTTCATTGTCAGCATACTGGCACCATGATCGCCAGGGGAAAGCAATGAAAAGAACCTTCCTGCTGCATGGCGATTTTCCCGACGATCAATTGCTGCTGCGTTCACTCAAAGGGCAGGAGCAGATATCGGGCCTGTTCGAATTTACGCTTGAAATACTCAGCGAGACACCTGCACTGGATATCAAAAGCCTGCTGGGAGCAGCGCTGGCCGTGGAACTTGATCAGCAATCGTCTGCGCGCTTTATCAACGGTATTGTGACGCGTTTGCGTCGTACCGGCAGGGATTCGTATCCGCCGAAATATTACGTTTATGAAGCTACGCTCAACCCGTGGTTGTGGTATGCCACGCAGACCAGCGATTATCGTATTTTCCAGGACAAAAGCATTAGGGACATTCTGAGCGAAGTGCTGAGTGAATATGGCTTTGCGCTGGATCTGCGGCTTGTTGAGCATTATCGCAAGTGGACGTACTGCGTACAGTATGACGAAACCGATTTTGACTTTGTCAGCCGCCTGATGGAGCACGAAGGTATCTATTACTGGTTCGAGCATGACAAGGGCAAGCACACCCTTGTTGTGGCCGACGACATGAGCACCCATCGTCCCGCGCCAGGCCTGTCGCGACTACCCTATTACAGTCGCCATCATCAGGTCAACCCGCTGCAGGAGTATGTAGAGGTCTGGCAGCCACGGGTTTGTCTTACGCCGACCGCTTATGCCGCGACCGATTATGATCTGAACAAGCCGCAGGCGCGCCTGGATGTGCGGCAATTGGCCGAGCGCAAGGCAGGCCACGACCTGAATCTGGAACACTATGATCCGATGGGCGGCTATACCGAGCCGGAACAAGGCGCCCATTATGCCCGTGTGCGCATGCAGGCGCTGGAAATGAAACGAAAAACCATTACGGCCACCAGTAATGCACGGGCCTTGTCCGCCGGCCACACCTTTGAACTGAAAAACCATCCGGACAAGACGCAGAACCGAGAGTACCTGATTGTCCGCTGCCGGTACGAGTTCGTTGAAGCGCCGTACCACAGTGTCGGCAACACCGGCCAGACGCCTGCGAATCAGCATGCGGCGCTGTTGACCACGATAGAGGCGATTCCGGCAAACGTCCAGTATCGCCAGTCGGCCCAAACGCCGGAGCCAAGAACGAGCGGGCCGCAAACGGCCCGGGTTGTCGGGCCGGCAGGCGAGTCGATCTGGACCGACAAATACGGCCGTATCAAGGTTCAGTTCCATTGGGACAGATATGGGAGCAAAAACGAACGCAGTTCCTGCTGGATCCGGGTGTCCAGCCCCTGGGCCGGCGGCGGTTTCGGCGGGCTGCAGATCCCTCGCGTGAACGAAGAGGTGATTGTGGATTTTGTCGGTGGTCAGCCTGACAGGCCCCTGGTGGTCGGCCGGGTTTATAACGCCGAGAACATGCCGCCGGTGAAGCTGCCGGAGCAGGCGACCCAAAGCGGTTTTCATACGCGCACCAAAGATGGCAGTCCGGATGCGGCCAATACAGTCATGTTCGAAGATAACCAGGGTAGTGAAATGTTCAAAATGGTGGCCCAGAAGGACATGCAGACCCGGGTGAAGAATAATGCCAACCACCGGGTTGGAGGTATGTCGGCCACCAATATTGCCGGCGCGCATACCTGGAATTATGGCGGGCTGTTCAGCAAGCAGGTAGCACAGGCAGCGACGTACCAGCATGAGAGTGGACACCGGTTCGCCGTGGCGGCCGATGCGACAGATACGGTGGTGCAGCGCCAGAAACGGGAATATACCGGCGCCAATACTGTCACCGTTGGCGGCGCTGAAACGCTGATCGTGGCGGGTGAGCCGGCACTACATGCATTCGGCCAGGGAATACAAAGCACATTGAATGCGCACCGGACCGATAACATCACCGGCGCAGTGATTCGCAATTTTGATAGTGGCGAAGACGTGAAGGTAAGCGGATTGTTCAGTAAAAGCGTGGCGGCCGGTGATGCCATCATGAAAGCGGACAGTTTCAAAATAGATGCGGGTGGTCTATTCAAGCTCAATTGCGCAGCGACATGGGAAGCCTATGCACTGTCTGACATTCTGATGAAATCGGGCAGTCTGACCAGAGAGTCCACGCTGATGCAGTCGGTCAATCCGTCGACGTTGCATGAACAGAATATCAAGGTGGCGATCGGAGTCAATGGCATTAATTCGCGCGCCAGCAAGAGCGCCGATACCAATGTTGCCGTCAAGCTGGCTGCTGGTGGCATGTACGATGCCATGCAACTGAGTACGGTGTCGCTGGTGGGGGCGCAGGTAAAGCTTGTTGGCAACAGCAATTCTATCGACCTGGTTTCCATCGGTCTTATCGGCGCCAATATGTCGCTGGGCAAGACCGACAGAAAATATGTATTCAGGATTGAGATATGAATATGATGAGTGTCATAGATATGACAGGTGGCATAGGCGCATGAAAATTTCCAAGCCGTTCTGCCTGAGTATTCAGGTCAGGCCGTACCGCTGGCGTGGCCAGGCTCATATCGGTCTGTCTGCGGCCATTCTGGTGGACAACCGCAAGGGTTATCCGGTGCTGCAGAATGAAGCGGGACTCTGGTCGTTTGTCGCAGAGCACCTGAATTCCAAGGGTATTCTGGACCTGGGTATGCCCAAGCCACAGGCAGAATTTCTGGTATCGGGCAACGCCTATACTGCGCACTCGGAAGACAAAACGCAGTGCCTTGTCCAGGTGCAGGTCAATGATCTTGTCAAGCAAGTGCAGGTGTACGGAGACCGTTACTTTCTGGACAACCGCATTACCCCGGCGCAGCCTTTTGAACAGCTCAATATCGGCTGGCTTAATGCCTACGGCGGGCCTGGCTTTGCGAATAACCCGATGGGTAAGGGAACGGTCGAGGAAACCATCAATGGCGTGCGCGCCAGGCGGATGCCCAATGTGGAGTGGCCCGATTATCCCATTCGTGATTTCGGGGAAGTCATTCGCCCCGCGGGACTGGGGGCACAGAGTATTACCTGGCCCGTTCGCTTTGGCAAAGTCGGTACCTATTCCGAACAATGGCACAAAACCGATGCGCCGGGTTTTTTCCCTGATATGGATCCCAGCCTGTTCAATGCCGCCATGCCCGATCAGATCTTTGAAGGGCAGACGCAACTGCCGCCCAACACCGAATATCGCGTATGGAATATGCACCCGGACAAGCCGTGCTGGCAGGGCACGGTGCCGGCGTGGCAGGCCAGATGCCTGGTGCAGTTGCAGAAGGATGTCGGTTGTGCGTCGGAGATTCATGATGTCGAGCTGGCGCCGACCACGCTCTGGCTGGTGCCGCATCTGGAAAGCTATATTGTGCTGTTTCACGCAACGCTGCCGGGCTGGCATGACGATGGCGAAGAAATTAAACATATTCTGGGAGCGCTGGAATGGCAATATTCTCCCAAAACGCATGAGCATTACCTGCGCTACATGCAAACACGGCTGGATCATGACGAGTCTGCGTTGCTGGCCTATGAAGATGCGCAGCTGCTACCGGAAAATCTGCAAACGGCAGGGTTTGATCTGAAGCCTGACTTAAATGGCGCCATGTGGGAAAAGCAGCATCGCCTGCAACGTTACCTGCTGCTGCACGCGCGTTCCGATCTGGCAGGCATGGGACTGAATGCCGAACACTATCTGCCGGAGTTTGTCGGGCCTCGTCCACAGCCGAGCATGGCGCAATTGCTGGAAAAGCAAAGGCAGCGTCATGGGGCAGTCCGTGAGCAACGAGCCGAACTGGTGCAGGCCAAGGCGGCGGCAAAACGCTTCAGACAATCGGCAGGCAGGGACAAGACGCTGCCTGCCCTTCTGGGGGAACCGGATTTTCTGAAAACCATTGAAGACATCAATGCCCGGATCCGGGTTCCGGATCCGGAGAATAATAAACAGCCCAATCGTGCGCTGGATGAACTGCTGGCACAAATTGGCCAGGCGCAAGCCAGTGAAGACAATCTTCGTGCTGCCCAGCGACAGCGCCATCGTGGCTTGCTGTTTTCGGCCCAGTACCGATTCGGCAGCTATGTGCTGGATCAGACGCTCGCCAGAGAACTGCGGCAAAAGGCCATTCATGCCGCACAGACGGACCGCGATCTGCGCGGCATGGATCTGACTGGTGCAGATCTGAAGGGCCTGGTCTTTGACCATTGTGATTTCAGTCAGGCGATACTGATGCGCGCCGACATGAGCGGCGCCAGATTCATCCATTGCAATTTAACCGAGACCGTGCTGTGCAGTGGCACCTACTGCAGAACACAGTTTGATCACTGCCGGTTTCACACCGCTAATATGTCGCGTACGCGGTTTGATGCTGTTTCCTATGCTAGTTGTGATTTTCATCAGGCGATTATCGATGAGTCCACGTTTAGTCGCTGCGATTTTTCCGCTGCGACATTTGGTGAGTCTGTATTTCGGAACGTGCGTTTTGAAAATACGACCCTTAACGAATTGACGCTGGATTCAACCGTGATGCTCTCATGCACACTGGATCATGTGGCGGCAAAGGACGCAAGGCTGAACAAGTGCGCATTTTATGAGTGCATCTTCACCGCCAGCGCCTTTGCTGACTCGTGGCTGACCCGCTGTGCCTTTGCCATGTGTGAACTGTCCGGCATGTCGTTTGCAGGATCCGTTATGAGCGCCTTCACCCTTATCGCTGAAAAACCGGTGATCGATTGCGATTTCAGCCATGCGCAAATCAGCGACGGCAGTATGCGTGGTGTTCATTTTCAGCGGCCGCGCTTTGTGCAGGTGGTTATTCGCAATACCGATTGTTCCAAATCGGTTTTTGAACAGGCAGACTGTCGTGGCATGGAAACCCCCGATGGCGTCTTCATGAGAACTGAGTTTCGGCACAGCGATTTTACGGCAGCCAACCTCATGACAGGCCTGTTCAGGAAATCGACGTTTGTTCATGCTAATTTTAGCAAGGTCAATTTTTTCCGGGCCGATTTTGCCCAGAGCAATATTGACGCGGGCAGCCTGCAGCATGACAACTATACGCAGCAGATTCAGCTGGAACCGACGCAGACAAAGGAATCGGCATGAGCCTGACCGATGCGCAACTGCGGGAACTGGTGGATAACGGTGTGCCGATTCTGAAAATATCACTCAAAGAGCGGGATTTGCGCAACTGGAATCTGTCGGGAGCCCTTTTTGAAGGCGTTGATTTCACGGGGGCGCAACTCGATGGCGCCAGGCTGGACGAAAGCGTATTTACCAACTGCTGCTTTGATCGAGCGAGTATGAATGAATGCTACGGCAACGCAGTATTTTTCAACACCTGTGTGATGGCCGGAACACAATGGCGCCAGTCCCTGTTGTTTCAGGCCAAATGGCATGAATGCGATGTGCGCGACGCGGATTTTGATCATGCCATGATGGACGAAACGGTATTCATCGGCTGTCGCCTGGCAGACGTGCGCTACACCGGTGTTCAGGGCAGGGAAATGACCTTCATGAAATCGGATATGGAACGGGTCGATTTCTCACAGGCACAGTTGTTCAAATCCACGCTGTTCGGGTTGGATCTGAAAACCGTCATTTTTCACGACGCCAGCCTGGTTAATGTGATCTGGCTGCAGTCGGATCTGAGCGGCCAGAATCTGCAGGGACAGGACCTGGAGCGAGGTGTGTTTACCGAGGCGATCCTTGACGGGGTATGCCTGGCTTCGGCCAATCTGGTGCAGGCCGCTTTCAAGAGTGCCAGCATCAAAGGCGCAGATCTGCGCAATAGCAAAGGCCAGTTCATTGTTTTTGCCGATGCGGATCTGAGTGGTGCACGCTGCGATGCTGCGCAATTTGCGCAAAGTGTATTTGTGGATGCCATCACGGATAATGCCAGCTTTGTGGATGCCAACCTGTCCATGTCTGTATGGCATCACGCCAGTGCGCGTCAATGCCGCTTTGATCGGGCGCAGCTGGATCACACCGATTTTTCGTATGCAGACCTGTATCAGGCGCGTTTCGATGATGCCAGGCTAAATCGCACTCGCTTTCACCGCGCGCTCAGTGATGACCTGAACCTGAAGCGGCGTGCAGGCGCCCTGGAAAAGGACCCGGAACTGTATGAGGCCGAGTTATGGAGCGAAACGCAGCGCGCCAGGACTTTCCCGTAGCGCTATTGACCCAACCACGATAGATAGAGCAAAGTCATGAACCGTATTGTCAATGCCATCACGCCGCTGGGCGACGCGCTTAAATTCAAGTCCCTGCAGGGTGATGAAGGGCTATCCTGCCTGTCCGAATGGACGGTGCGGTTTGTTTCCGAACACGCGAAGCTGGATCTGCAATCCATGCTGGGGCAATCGGTGACATTCGAAATAGAGACGGGCGCATCACCCCGTTTTCTGAACGGCATTGTAACCGGCTTCGAATTACTGCATCGCGAGACCCGGACACCGCGTTATTACATTTATCAGGCCACGGTCAGATCGTGGTTGTGGTACGCGACGCAGAACAGCGATAGTCGCATCTTTCAGAATGAAACGGCAGTCGATATTATCACCAAGGTGCTTGGCAAATACGACTTCGCTGTTGAAATCCGGCTGATGAACAGTTATCGCAAGTGGGGGTATTGCGTCCAGTTCCAGGAAACAGATTTCAGTTTTGTCAGCAGGCTCTTGGAGCACGAGGGCATCTATTACTGGTTCCGCCATGAAGCATCACGTCATGTCCTGGTGTTGACAGACGAAGCCCAGTCGCACGATCCGTTACCGGTTTTGCCTGTGATTCCCTTTTATCCAGATGACCGGCCTTCCGTTGCCATGCAGGCGTATATCTGCGACTGGCAGGTGTCGGGGGAGCTGACGCCCACGGGCTATGCCACCATGGATTACGATTTTCAAAAGCCCCTGGCGGATATGAGCGCCAAGCGCAGGACGAGTCCGCGGGCAACCCAGGGTCTGGATCTGGAAATGTATGAACCCATGGGTGGGTACATAGACTCATCCGACTCTGAGCATTATGTCAGAGTGCATCTGCAGTCGTTGCAATGTATGCAGGAGCAGGCTGTGGCCCGTTCAAATGTGCGGACGATGGCGCCTGGTTATACCTTCACGCTGAAGAATTATCCTCATCAAGCGGAAAACAAGGCATATCTGGTTGTTCATTCTAAATATGACATTCAGAATCCATCGTATGCCAGCCATGATCAGCCTGAAGAGCAAGCGCGGTTTGTTGTGACCTCCCGGCATATTCCGGCCAATGTGCAATATCGCGCCGCACGCAGCACGCCCATCCCTAAAATGAGCGGTCCGCAAACGGCGACTGTGGTGGGTCCGCCAGGCGAAGAGATTTGGACCGATAAGTATGGACGCATCAAGGTACAGTTTCACTGGGACCGTGAAGGCGCAATGGACGAGAACAGCTCATGCTGGATACGGGTGTCCAACCCCTGGGCCGGCGGTGGCTTCGGTGGGGTGCAAATCCCGCGCGTGCGCGAAGAAGTGGTGGTGGACTTCATCAACGGCAATATCGATCGCCCCATCGCAGTGGGACGGGTCTATAACGCCAGCAATATGCCTCCGGTGAATCTGCCGGACGATGCCACACAAAGCGGCTTTCTTACCCGCAGCAAGAACGGCACGCCCGCCAACGCGAACAAACTGATGTTCGAAGACCGGCAGGGCAGCGAGCTGCTGGCCATGGTGGCTGAAAAGGATATGGATACGCATGTCAAGAATAATCAGACGCATGACGTGGCAGGCAATGTCGTGTCTGCGATCGCCGGACTGCGCTCGTACACTGCGCACAGCTCCTCCGATATCGCCATGGCCGCCGGTGCGGTTAAACACTACCAGGCCGATCACAACCGAACGGTGCAGGGTTCCCTGGAGGAACAGATTGGCGCTAATCTGCAGCAGTCGTTCAATGACGGTGTGGACGAGACCATTACGGGACCGCTGACCAGTACCGTAGGGGGACAGGCCAGCCATACGCTGCAGGGCCTGCACATCACAACTACCACCCATGATGAAGAGACGGTCAATGGTACGGTGTCGGAAACAGTGGGGTCTGGGGAGACCAGCAATATCAAGTCGGGCTCGCAGTTGCAGGCTGGTGACGTCGCCATGGAATCGCCCACGATCTATTCCGAATCCACCCAGGAAGAAATTGATATCAAGGCAGGCGGCCCGCTGGACATCAGCTCTGCCGGGGCCGGTATTGTGCAGACGCCTGGCAAGATCATCAAGCAGAGTCCGGCCAATGTTGAAATGGCGTTGATGCTGGACAACAATACCGTTACCAGAAAGAAGAGCTACACGCTGGATTTGAGTGTGGATGGTATTAAGGATGTGATGGTCGAGGGACATAATCACAACCAGAATATTGCAGATATCAAATTGTACGGCATGGGCGACTCCATGCAGGTGGCTAACATCGGCCTGTATGGCGCCAACATTCAGCTAGGCGGACAGGATCAGAAAATGGGTCTGCTCAATGTGAACATCACGGGCATCGAGCTGGACAAGGGCTTTAAGATCAAACGCCCTGGCGGTGGTGGTGGCGTCGGTGCAAAAGGCAAGGGCAAGGACGGCAGCGGGGGGGATGGCGGCAAGGGCGGCAAAGGCGACAGGGATGGAAACGGGAACAGGGGGGACGCCGACAAGCCACATGCAGACTGCAAAGACTGTATGGGCAGGTCGGCCTGGTCTATTGGTTTTGACGTAGGCGATGAGCGTATTGCCCAAAGTGATTTTTCCTTATCCGGTGCTTTCCCGATCAGCTGGGATCGGGTCTATCGTTCCAATTTCAGCGCCAATGATGAAGATGGGCCGTTGGGACCACGATGGATTACGCCATTTACGCTCTTTATCGAAGAGAACGCAAAGGGCCTTGTCTATTATTCGATTGTGGGTAGAACGATCGAAACCGCGCCACTAGCCTCGGGCGAGGAACGATATGACCGCAACGAGGAAATAAACTGGCGCAGGCTTGATGAGCGAACGCTCGTCATCAGTCAGAAACATGAACGATTTGAAAAATTCCGCAAGGTCGGTGCCTTTTACCGGCTGGTCTCTATTGCCGATCGGGCCGGCAACAAAATCGACATTGACTATCAGGAGCAGGGCCTGCTGCGTTCCGTACAGAACGACGTATGGGTGTTGAAATTCGAGCACGATGACCAGCGCCGGATCCGGCGCATTATGACGGACGTGACGCACGATGACAATACCGTAGAACGGCAGCTTGCTTATTATCAGTATGATGGCGCCGGCGATCTCGTGCGGGCTGTCGATGAATACCTGTCGGAACGCCAGTATGCCTACAGCCACCATTTAATTACCCGCTATACCGACAGGACGGGGCGCGGCATTAATCTTGAGTGGCAGGGCACCGGTCCCGACGCGCGTTGCTTTCGTGAATATGCCGATGACGGCAGCCATGAAATTATTCTATCCTGGGACAGAGAGAACCGACTTGCCCATGTCACCAGTGCGCTAGGACAAACAACAACATACCGGTTTGATCGATACAACTACATTTCACATATCTACTTTCCTGACGGTACCATCGAAGAACGAAAACGTGATGATTATCACAACATTATTGCGATTGTTAATCCGGACGGAACCACAGACCGTTTTGAATATGATGATCGCGATAATCTGACCAGACACATCCGTCGTGACAACACTCAGGTGAGTTGGATTTATAACCAGGATGAACAACTGGTCCGGGTAACTGATGCGATGGGCGCCATTTGGCGACGCGAATACAATGATCGCCAGCAAATGATTCGCCAGATTGACCCATTGGGGCGGGTCACCGAGTTTATCTATAACCTTGCCGGTAGCGCCATCGCTATCAAGGACGCCAAAGGCGAGGTCAAGCGCGTTGTGTATAACAACGCCAATAAAATTTTGCAGTATGCAGATTGCTCCAATAACACGACAACCTGGGAATACGATCATCTGGATCGTGTTGTTGGAATTATTGATGCTGAAGGAAGAAAAACCGCCTATGACTATGATGATAAAGGGCATTTGGCGCGAGTGACAGAGCCCGATGGTGAACTGCGGCATGTATCGTACGACGCGGAGGGGCGCCTGCTGGTGACCAAAGACGCACTCGGGCAGGAGACGTCATTCAGTTATGATGCTGCAGGCAGGCTTGCGCGCAGGACCAGTCCGATCCGCACATCCATTGATTATCGATACAACCGGGCCGGCAAACTAACACAACTGATCAATGAAAATAACGAACAGTATTTGTTTACCTATGATCCCTTTGGCAGACTGCTTGAGGAAGCGGGGTTCGACAAAAAAATAACAAAATATACGTATACCAAAAATACCGGCACCCTGGCCTCGGTTACCGAAGGCAATGTGACCACTCGCTATGAGTATGACGTCATTGGCCAGATTATTGCTCGTTCCGGCCAGGGAAGCACGGAACGCTTCGATTACGATGCAAACAGCCGACTGGTTCGGGCATCCAACGCCGTTAGTCAGAATGCTTTTTCCTATGACGCCGTCGGAAATGTCCTCGCGGTGCACCAGCAGTACACGCTATTTGACACGCAACGGGATTTTGTGTGGCGGCACACTTACGATGAAATAGATAATCGCATCGCAACCCGCCGTCCGGACGGCGTGGAAACGGACTGGCTGATTTCGGGCAGTAGCTACGTTCATGAGATTTTGCTGAATAAATCCACATTGGCCAGCTTTAAACGCAATGATGTGTATCAGGAAAAATCGCGAACGCTGATGAACTCCATGCAGCAGCGTAGTGAATACGACAGGGCTGGAAGGTTGCAAACCCAGTTGCTGCTGGAGGGTAATTTTCACGAGAAAGTCCGCCTCAAGCGCGAATATCACTACGATAAAATCGGCCAGCTGGTCGGCATCTCCGATTCCACGAGAGGCGATGCGCTCTATCGATATGATCCGCTGGGACGGATTGTTCGTGCGGCCACACCTGTCTTTGACGAGACATTCAGTTTCGATCCTGCTTCGAATATTACAACGACCATTCCTGCGGACAGGCAGTCCAGCACCCTGCCTGCTGATGTGCCGGCAGTTGTGGGGAATGTGCTCAGGGAGTATGCCGGTATTCATTTTGAGTATGACGCACAGGGCAATATGGTCGGTAAAAGCAGCCCGGGATGCCGACAAGAATTTTCCTGGAATGCGTTCCATCAATTGGTGTCAGTGCGAACCGCCAGAGACGGCGCGAGCGACGTTGTTGCCACCTATTACTATGATGCTTTCGGACGCCGGATAGGAAAACAGGTTGGCAAGGGTGATGGCGGTACCGCGCCCGTCCGGGTAATTTACGGCTGGGATGGGGAAAACCTCGCGTTTGAATCGATCTTGGGACAGGAGTGCGCCAAACATTATTTGTATGAGTTTGAAAGTTTTGTCCCGCTGGCTCAGTATCTGTCTCCAGCCTCGGCGAACGCTTGGACCGATACGGCTGCCGGCACCGTTCGTGATATCGCCTTCTTTCATTGCGATCGTATCGGTACACCCAGGGAATTGTTCGATGAATCGCAGCGCAAAATCTGGGCAGGCGACTATCAGTTCTGGGGGAAATGGCGAGATACGGATGCATCCGATTCCACAGATGCGTCTGACTATGCGCACAACAACATCCGCTTTCAAGGGCAGTACTACGATAGTGAATCCGGTCTGCATTACAACCGTTATCGGTACTATGATCCCGATACCGGACGATATATCCGTCAGGATCCGATCGGCTTGTTCGGGGGCATCAATCTTTATCTTTACGGACCCAGCAGCACCATGTGGATTGATCCGTTTGGTCTTGCCATGTGGCCGTCAGGACAGTTCAATAGCTGGTTCAATGGTCAGACGGCAGACCAGATTGCTGATTTTATGAGTTCTAAATCGACGCGTGACCTGATCAAGAAAGCGTTGCGCGGAAGCGGCGGCATGCACGAATGGTTTCCTGTCTCCATGGCGGCCAAGGCCAAGGAAATAGGGCTAAATGCGGAAACACTGAAATCCTGGGCGACGCCGACGGTGGATGTCTACTTTCAGAATATCAATGACAAAGGCAATATTATTCAGGGACCCCACCCCAGCCGAAACAGTAGCGGGTGTCGGGCCAGCAGCGTAGCTCACGAGCAGTTGATGGACCAGTTGCAGCAAGCGTCAGACCCTGATGAAGCCCTGGATATTATCCAGTCATTCGCAAGGCAATTTGCGAGAAATGGTGGGTCTCAGACAGGTGGCTTCAGCGTGCTATAGTTGCGTGTGTCGGGCGCGCAGGGCGTGTAGTGAAATGCAATAAGTGGAAAACAACTTTATATTTGGATGATTGACAATGCTTGACTTCATAGATCGTTTTACCGATGAAAGATTCAAAAACAACAAACGACTGAAAGTGATTTCTGTCTGGATCGGAACAACCACGAACGAGAAATCCCTGACGCGATATATTTCTGCAGGCACGCCGCAGAACGGTCAATTCGTTCGTGATCTGGGAGTGGAGTGGTTCGACCATGATTTTATCGCCGTTAATTATCAGAAGCGCGCCGAGCCGATCGAACAAGTTGTGAGTGCCCTGGCGCAAACGCTTGGTTGTCCGGAGCACATGGCGCAGGAAATCCTTGCTCGTTGCCAGGCTCAGGGCGTTGCGCAGGCCAATACGACAGTGTGCCTGATGCAGCATCTATATCAGGGAGAAGAAAACCAGGATTTCAATGGTCTGAAATTTGCTGGAAGCTATGAATATGAAGAGCCGGAACCCGAGGTTCGGCATAAGTTTGACCATATTTTTGCGGGCGTGACGACAGCAGCTGCATTGCCAGACTTGCGAGAATATGCCACCGAAGGCGCATTTAGAAGCGAGACAGGGCTGACAGTAGATGATGTTCAGTACTTTGGGTACAAACTGCGCGACGGCACTGTTTTACCCGTGGCCGAATTTTTCAGCCTGCCAATAGTGAATCAGCGTTTGGTATTGGGTGACAGTGCAGATGCAGTTTTTTACGCTTGCCGAAATGCAGGTATGGAAAACATTAATGCTTTTATCAGCGTGAGCTCGAGTAATGAGGCGTCTCTGGATATCGAATCGGGCAAAACCTTTTGCGGGCTGCATTATCTGGGTGTCTTCAAAACGCAATATCCAGGATAAAGGGCATTATTTTTATAAAAACGCCGATAGGCATATTCAGAAAATGGCATTTGTCTGTATACGAACGGCATCAGTTGGCTCGAGGGCGGCAGAATCATGAAAACATGAGCGGCAATCAGCGCGAATCGAACGCTTTCTGCTTTCCGGGCATGTTATGCTGGAACCGAACCAGGGTGGCCAGGATCATACGCGCCTGAGGGGGCATGGGTGCTGCTGCTGGTCGGAAATTGGCGGACAGCATGTCCGCCATCAGATGCAGGCAAAGTGGATATTGATTGCCGCCGCCATGCACCCGCAACTGAAACCGTGAAGAACAGACCATGAAAGTAAATCCTCTTATCACTGCACAAGAATTGTCCAGCCTGTTGGATACCGCCAGCAACCTGGTCGTGTGCGATTGTCGCTTCGAATTGACCAATCCGCCACAGGGGTTGCAGCTTTATAACGACGGCCATATTCCTGGCGCCCGGCATGTTGACCTGGACCAGGTGCTCAGCACCAAGGGAGCAGCGGACCAGGGACGTCATCCCTTGCCGGCACGTGAATTGTTTGCCCAGAAGATGGCAGCCATTGGCATTAGCGACGACACCTATGTGGTGTGCTACGACGCCAATGATTCCATGTTTGCGGCCCGGCTGTGGTGGATGTTGCGCTGGATCGGCCACGACAATGTGTCGGTACTGGACGGTGGCTTCAAGCTGTGGCAACAAGGCGGGTATCCGGTCACCACCGAACCGCCGCAGCCGGCCAAGGAAGGGATGTTGACCCAGCGCGATTCACTGACCCGGACGGTTGATTACGATGACGTGCTGGCTAACATCAGCGCAGCTGAAAGGCTGGTGCTGGATGCGCGCAGCCCTGACCGTTTCCGCGGTGAAAACGAAACCCTGGATCCGATTGGCGGACACATTCCCGGCGCAGCCAATCGCTTTTTCAAGGACAACCTGCAAGCGGACGGGACATTCAAAGATGCCGAGACCTTGCGCAAGGAACTGACGGTCAGCCTGCAGGGGCAGCAGCCCGAGCGCGTGATCAGCCAGTGCGGGTCGGGCGTGACCGCCTGCCATAACCTGCTGGCCATGGAGGTGGCGGGCCTGGCGGGCGCTGCTTTGTATCCCGGGTCATGGAGCCAGTGGTCCAATACCGGTGGCGCGCCTGTCGCGCGAGAGTGATGCGTGTGCGTTCAGTTGGCTAGCTCAGTGCTGCCAACTCGGGATTCCAGACCACTTCCCAGAGATGACCGTCTGGATCAGAAAAATAGCCGGCATAGCCACCGTAAAATGTGTCCTGTGCCGGCTTGATAATGGTGGCACCGGCCGCTTGCGCTTCCTGCATAATGCGATCGACCTCTTCTGTGCTGTCCACGTTGTGCCCAATGCTAAGCTCAAGTGATGAACGGGGCGTGACGGGCAACCCGGTGTCTGCTGCCAGACTCTTTCTGGGCCACAGGGCCAGTTTCAGGCCATTGTGAAGACTGAAAAATACCACGGCACCGTTTTCAAATTCAGTACCGATAATGCCATTGGTGTCCAGGCCCAAGCCATCTCGATAAAAGGCCAGGGACTTGTCCAAGTCGTCCACGCCCAGCGTCAGAACGGTGATATGGGGTTTCATGCGATGCGCTCCTGAAGAAACGGTGGGTAAATGGGGCAATGCGCAATTATCTGGCTGCAATGGCGTGCCGTATGAACTGCAGCACTCGCAAGCCAGATCGAAGCATACATCTTTAGCCTGATAACGCTCGCTTTCGGAGCAGCTTCGGAGGAGCAGCAAAGCCTGCTATGCATAATAACAACACGAAATGCCACTCTATGACAAGTGATAGTATTTGCTTTCGATCAGCATGGGCCAGTCTGCCAGAAACGCACGTCCGTGCCCATGACAGCGCTGCGCCTTCAAGGTTTTCGGGTAAACTGCTCTTGTCTGGCAATTTCAACCGAAATACTCTGCCGATCACTACCGATTACAGCTATGAACCGAACGACAGGCATTCGCATGACCGCGTGGCTGGGCATACTCGCCGTATGCCTGGCCGTGCTCATGCCTGGCGTCAATGCATTGAAAAACCGCTATCAAGTCAGTGGTAACAACATTTTCATGGCCGATATCTGTTATGGTGCGCAGGCTGTCCAGGTACCTGCGATGGCCTTGAACAGTGCGATATCGCCAGGGCCAGCCAGCCTCTCCAGCGCACATGTTGGCGCAGATGAGTCCACGGCTGAAACGACCGCCGCCCACGCCTCACATGGCGCGATGCCGACATCGTTCGCGTCCCTGATCGGCAGTGATTCTCCGGCCTCGCCAGGCCACAGTGCCGATCACGCTGTCGAATGTCTTTATTGTGGCTTCTTCACCCATCATCTGCCGCTGCTGTACAGCGCAAACCTGCCGACCATGTCCTATGGTTTTGTCAGCCGGATAGCACCGCAGCATCAGCATGCATCCTATTATGCGCAGCCGGCCTTTGTGCCGCTGTCACGCGCGCCTCCGATACTTTCCTAAGAACGCTGTTCCCATGTCGACCTGGCACTGCGGCTTAGTCTCGCAGTGCATCGTGTCGATACATCGTTATCTGTTTTTCAGGAAATTTCATGATGTCCCGTACGCAACACTCTACGGCCAATGCTGCTGATGCGGCCGCCGCCTTGCCGATGGCCCGCTACGCCATGCTCTGGCGCTGGCATTTTTATGCTGCCCTGTTTGTCATGCCGTTGCTGATCGTGCTCGGCATTACCGGCACCATTTATCTGTACAAGCCTCAAATCGAGGCGGTGGCCTACGAATCACAGCTTTACGTCACACCTCAGACCTCGCCCAGGCTGCCGCAACAAACGCTTTATGAAATTGCCCAGGACAGTACGCCTGGCGGCGTGCCGATTCTGACAGCAGAGATTCATAATGCACCGGATCGCAGCGCGCAATTTACCTATTTGGATCCGGTGGACGGCAAATCCAGTATTTTTCTGGATCCGTATACCGGCGAGACATTGGCCAAAATGCCCACGCTCAATTTCAATGCGACCTACTTGGTCGGTCTGGCGCGCCAGATTCATCGCGGTCTGCTGCTGGGTAAAACCGGCGAGGTGTTAATGGAACTGGCCGCCTGCTGGACGCTGATCATGGTCGGCACCGGTGTGGCGCTATGGTGGCCCCGTCGCAAAAAAGGCCTGAAACAGGCCATGATTCCGGATGTGAAGAAAAAGGGCCGCCCGTTCTGGCGCGAAATTCACGCTACGCTGGGTATTATCCTGGCTGCCGGCGCGGTGTTTTTTGTCATGTCAGGTCTGCCCTGGACCAGCACATGGGGTGCGCAGTTCAAGCAACTGGTGGCGCAAGTCAATTTGGGCTATCCGCCGGATCCGCCCGGCAGCACGTCGCAGGCGCATGAGGGGCATGAGGGACATGACGCAGGCGCAGTGGCGCCAACCCGTGTGCAGGATTTGCCGCTGGAGCATACGGCCTGGGGAGCAGGTTTGCTGCCTGTGCCGCAATCGGGTTCCGCGTCGCAACAGCAGGGCGCTTCAGCGCATGCGGCCCATCAGCGCCAGTCTCAGCAGGCGCACGAGGGGCATGAGATGCAGCCAGATCACGGCAATCATGCCTCCCCTGTTGTTGATAAGGCAGACGCAGATCACGCGATGACAATGTCTGGCGGCCATGGTCAGCATGCAGGGACCGCTGAGCGGATCCCGCTGGATCAGATCATGGCGCTGGCCCACGCCAGTAATATTCCTGACGAGTATTCGATTGCGCTGCCCGCGAATCGCTCCGGCGTCTATTCGGTTTCTTATTATCCGGGCGATCCTACTGGTGAAAAAGTGATCAATGTGGATCAGTACAGCGGCAGGGTCATCAATGGCGTTTCCTATGAGCAGTATGGCGTGATTGCCAAAGTGATTTCCTTTGCCGTGTCTCTGCATATGGGCACCTATTTCGGCTGGGTCAATCAGTTGCTCTGCGCCATTATCGCGCTGGGCCTGTGCGCCATGGCTGTGACCGGGTTCGTCATGTGGTGGAAACGCCGTCCGGCCGGCGTTCTGGGCGCACCTCGGATTCCCGATGAGCTACCCAGCATGCGGGGCTGGATGATCGGCCTGGTGATATTCGGTCTGATTTTTCCTATGGCCGGAGTGAGCATGCTGGCGGTATGGTTGCTGGACCGCTGGTACCTGACACGCTATCGTCGCTTAAATGAACTCCGGACAAACACGGTGTGATAAAGGGGATGCCACAGGTACTGACCGGGTATTCCGACGGTTGGTATACTCTGTCCCTGGACAAATAACCCCACGGATGCGTTGCTGTATGAAAACCCTGCTCGTTGTATTGATGGGATGGTGCCTGGGAGCACTTGCCCCTGCGGTTGCACAGGTCACCCAGCAGGTCTCGTCCTGCATTGCGCATACTTCGCAAAATAGTGCGCATGTGCATATCGTCAAGGTCGATTTGTCCTGCCCGTCGGTTCAACTGGTGGGCACCTCGGTTGGTACTGCACCCACGACAGTCAAGAATTTTGCATTCAGCAACCAACTCAATGTTGCCATCAATGCCTCTTTTTTTGATCCTCAGTACCAGCCGCAGGGTTTGGTAATCAGTGATGGTCGTCGCTGGAGCAACACCCGCGATACGCGCCAGCACGCATTCCTGGCGTGTACGGCAGATAACCGTTGCCGGATCGACAAGCCCAACCATAAGGCCGAGGTAGACCCGCAATGGCATACCGTTATTTCTGGATGGCAGAATCTGCGCGGCGGCACCTATATTTGTCCACGAGGGGCTTCAGCCACTTGCAATCGCAATGCGCGCGGGGCGTATCCACGTACATCGGTTGGCCTCAGTCGGGATGGGCGCTGGCTTTATATTATTGTCGTAGAAGGGCGGCTGCCCGGTTTTGAGGGGTATACGTTGAATCAGCTTGCCCGCCTGTATCGTTCGCTTGGCGTACGTGATGCGATCAATCTGGACGGGGGCGGCAGTACTACCCTTATCATCAATAACAAGCGCATTAATGTCCTGCCATCGCGTCAGCTGTTTCTGGAGCGCAGTGTTGCAAACCAGTTTGGCGTTCGCGACACTGCCGTGCGCTAGCGCTCATCACTGGTCCCTACATTCTTTCAGTTGTGTATTGCGTCACTTGTAGATCCGGGCGGTCATTTCCAGTTCGCGCCGACTCTCGAAATAACGCTCAATGCCGGTCACCGGATCGGTAAATTGCATGCTGCGCGCCAGCAGTTGCAACGGGTTGTCGAATGTTTCATCGGTGCGCAGCGGTTTGAGTTCAGGATAATATTCGTCATTGCAAATGGGCATGCCCAGGGCATTCATATGCACGCGCAATTGATGTTTCCTGCCCGTGACCGGTTCCAGCCGGTAATGACCCAGTGTGCCGTTGTGCGCCAGAAGCTCAATCTGCGTGCGGCTGTTGGGCGGGCCGTCTATTTCATGCATGACAAAGACCTGGCCGCTGCGGCGGATCAGGCTTTCGCGCAATAGAGGAAAAGCCAGGTCGCTACGCCAGGGTGCGACGGCTTCATAAATTTTGTGTACGGAACGGGTTTGAAATAAGGTCTGGTACACGCCACGGCGATCCCGGTCTGCGCAGAACACCAGTACCCCGGCCGTGTCCCGGTCCAGCCGGTGTATGGGATTAATATGCGGGTTACCCAGCTGGTCGCGCAGGCGCACCAGCGCCGTTTCGTGCAAATGGCGGCCCCCGGGAATGCTGGCCATGAAATGGGGTTTGTCGATGGCAATCAGCAATTCATCCTGATACAGAATGTCAATATCGAATGGCACGACCGTTTCTACAGGCACCTCCCGGTAGTACCAGAGCCAGGTGTCGGGCTGGAACGGGCTGTTCAACGAGAACGGCGCGCCCTGCGAGTCCACCATATCGCCCTTGGCCAGCCTTGCCCGCAGAATGTCGGGATCCATATGCGGGAACTTGGCGAGCATAAAACTCAGTAGATCGGGCCAGGTTTCGCGAGGCAGGTAGACACGGCTGGGCGCGACGCCATTTTTTACAGGAAGCGGGGGAAGTACAGACATACAGCAGGTACAATGTGTTGAAAAGAAAAACCGAAAATAGGAACTTGCCGGATGGGCAGCTCGGTCGTATATGGCAGATGAAATGTTGCTGCGGCGGTGCAAGGGCAACTGTAATTGCAACGGTATCGCTAGTGCCATATCCACCGTCATTGCAGTCGGCATAGACGCATTGTCTGCTACTTGCCCGTCGGCTGCCGCTTTAATGCGTGTCTGGTTCGCGGCAGGCACCGCTTGTGACGATGCCTGCCGTTACCAATAGATTACTTCAGTGCGGCCAGAATGGCTTCGACGGTTGCCTTGGCATCGCCGAAACACATGCTGGAGTTCTCGCGGAAGAACAGTGGGTTCTGAACGCCGGCATAGCCAGTGTTCATTGAACGCTTGAACACCACCACATCGCGCGCTTTCCATACTTCCAATACCGGCATGCCTGCAATAGGGCTGGTCGGATCTTCGCTGGCGGCAGGGTTGACCGTATCATTGGCGCCAATGACCAGGACCACATCGGTATTGGACAAGTCGTCATTGATTTCGTCCATTTCCAGCACGATATCATAAGGCACCTTGGCTTCGGCCAGCAGCACGTTCATATGACCGGGCAGACGGCCGGCAACAGGGTGAATACCAAAGCGTACGTCAATGCCCTGCTTGCGCAGCAACGAGGTGATTTCAGCTACCGGGTACTGCGCCTGCGCCACCGCCATGCCGTAGCCGGGAGCGATAACCACGGAGCTGGCGCCCTTGAGCATCTCGGCCACGTCTTCGGGCTTGATTTCACGATATTCGCCGGTCTCTTCTTCGCTGCTGCCACTGCTGCTGCCATCGGTGCCGAACCCACCGGCAATCACTGACAAGAACGAACGGTTCATGGCCTTGCACATGATGTAGGACAGAATCGCACCGGATGAACCGACCAGGGCGCCGGTTACGATCAGCAGGTCATTTGCCAGCATAAAGCCGGCTGCCGCTGCGGCCCAGCCTGAGTATGAGTTGAGCATGGAAACCACAACCGGCATATCGGCGCCACCAATTGATGCAACCAGATGCCAGCCGAAGGCCAGCGCAATGATGGTCATGATAATCAGTGCCGTTGTGGAGCCGCCGTTAGAGACGAAGATCCACAGCAGGATGAACGTGACAACCAGTGCCGCCGCATTGAGCTTGTGTTTGTGTGGCAAAGACAGTGGCTTGGAGCTGAAGCTGCCACGCAACTTGCCGAAGGCCACAATCGAACCGGTAAAGGTGACTGCGCCAATAAACACGCCCAGGAATACCTCGGTCAGGTGAATGTTGAGCAGCGCGCCTTCTGGCATGGCGTGCTGCTGTACTTCGATATAGCTGTTATAGCCGACCAGTACTGCGGCCAGACCCACGAAGCTGTGCAAAACAGCAACCAGTTCAGGCATCTGGGTCATTTCCACCTTGCGTGACAAGTGCAGGCCAATGGCGCCACCGATCAGCATGGCCACGATCACCCAGATGACCGAGGCTGAATTGGGACCCAGAATGGTTGCGATCAGGGCGATGGCCATCCCGGCCATGCCGAAACCGTTGCCATAACGGGCGGTTTCCTGGCGGGACAGACCGGCCAGACTGGCAATGAAAAACAATGCCGCAATAATGTACGCGGCAGTAACGAATCCTGCACCCATCTTATTCTCCTTTGCCTTTCATGAACATTTTCAGCATGCGCCGTGTAACGAGGAAACCACCGGCAATGTTAATGCTGGCAATGAGGATGGCGATAAAGGCCAGGATATTGACCAGACCGGAGCCGTGGCCGATCTGCACCACGGCGCCGATCACGATGATGCCGGATATGGCATTGGTAACCGACATCAATGGCGTATGCAAGGCGTGGGTTACGTTCCAGACCACGTAATAGCCAACTACGCAGGACAGGACAAACACTGTGAAGTGAGACAGGAACTCTGCGGGCGCGTTGGTGCCGATCCAGGCAAAAATCACGCAGACCAGGGCCAGGACGCCGAACTTGAATGCAGGCGATTTGGGTGGCTTGACCGGTTTGGGCTCTATTTTCTTGGCGGCGGGTTTGCTGCCTGCCGCGGAAACCTGAATCGCCGGCGGTGGATACGTAATGCTGCCGTTATGCACAACTGTCATATTACGAAAAACGGTGTCTTCCTGGTCCAGCAGAATCTGTCCGTCTTTTTCCTTGCTCATGAGCTTGCTCAGATTGACAAGGTTGGTCGCGTACAGTTGTGACGACTGGGCCGGCAGGCGGCCGGGCAGATCGGTATAGCCGATGACCTTGACGCCCGAAGCGGTCGTGATGACCTGGCCGGGCTCGGTGTATTCGCAGTTGCCGCCAGCGGCGGCAGCCATATCCACGATGACCGAACCGGCACGCATGGAGTCAACCATTTCACGCGTGATCAGCTTGGGCGCAGGTTTGCCTGGGATCAGGGCCGTGGTAATGATGATATCCACTTCTTTGGCCTGCTCTGCGAACAGCGCCATTTCCGCCTTGATAAACTCTTCGGACATGGTTTTGGCATAGCCGTCGGAAGACGAGCCGTTTTCATCGCCGAAATCCAGTTTCAGGAACTGGCCGCCCATCGATTCAATCTGTTCGGCCACTTCCAGGCGGGTATCGAAGGCGCGTACGATGGCGCCCAGCGATCCTGCCGTGCCAATGGCTGCCAGACCGGCTACGCCGGCACCGATAACCAGTACTTTGGCGGGTGGTACTTTGCCGGCAGCGGTGATCTGGCCGGTGAAAAAGCGGCCGAAATGATGTGCCGCTTCAATAACGGCGCGATAGCCGCCAATATTGGCCATGGATGACAAGGCATCAAGCGATTGGGCGCGCGAAATGCGCGGTACCATGTCCATGGCCAGCACGGTGATGCCGTGCTCAGACAGTTTTTGCACGAGTTCGGGATTCTGTGCCGGCCAGATAAAGCTGACCAGCGTGGCGCCTTTTTTCATGCGGGCAATTTCAGCGTCATCGGGCGCATTGACCTTATAGACCAGGTCTGATTGCCACACCTGATCGGCAGGGGCGATGCTGGCGCCCGCCTTTTCATAGGCGGCATCGTCAAAACTTGCGGCTGCGCCCGCGCCGGACTCAATCACAACTGTGAATCCCAGCTTGAGTAGCTGTTCTACCGAGGTGGGCGTGGCGGCAACGCGCGTCTCCCCGGCAAATTGTTCTTTTACTATCCCTATCTGCATGCAGATCTCCTTTGTAGCCTCCCCGTTTCTCGGGGCGTCAGTAACCGGAAAGTTACATCATACGGAGACTGACGTGTTTTGCAAGGCGATTGACGTAATCCGGCGTTTTTGCTGCCAGATTGTGCATTCGTCAATGAGCAGGCGGCCCATTTGCGTGCGCCGCTGGCCCGTCAGGCGCGGCGTGATTGCATGGTGATCCCATTTGCGAGGCCTCGGATCATATAAGTGCACAATATCGCTTGACGGCAGGGGGGGCACTGGCTATTGTTATGGACCCGCTTGCCTGTGCAGATAAATTTCACTGTGATTTCATGGTTCCGCCGCCACACGCTGGCCGCCCATTTTCTTGTTATTGCGCTTGCCGTGCTGCTGTATTCGCTGTGGCCGGTAGCCGCATTCCTGACCATTGCCCTTTATGTGGTCGTACTTGGCGTAGCCAGCATGAATATGGCAACCAATCTGTTTGTGGACACCCTCAGGCATGTTCAACCTGACGGGAGTACATCCGGCGCGCCAGGCGGGCAGATTGCCATCAGTTTCGATGACAGCCCCACCGACGGGACCGCGCAGGTTCTGGCCATACTCAAAGCGCATGACGTGAAGGCGACATTTTTTATTGTGGGCGCCCATGCGGCTGCCCGTCCGGACCTGTTGCGGCAGATCGTCCAGGAGGGGCATGCCATTGGCAACCACAGCTATAGCCACGCCCATACCCTGCCTTTTAAGCGGCCGGCCACGATTCTTGCCGATATACAGCGTTGCAGCGACACCATAACGGCCATTACCGGCATGACGCCCCGTTTGTACCGACCGCCATTTGGTGTGGTCAATCCGGGGATTGGGCAGGCGGTCAGGACCAGTGGGCTGCCCTGCGTGGGCTGGTCATTGCGCTCTTTCGATACGGCGATTGCCAGTCCGGCGCGCCTGCTGTCGCGTATCACAGGCAGACTGAAGCCTGGCGCCGTTGTGCTGATGCATGATTACCCGGCGGTCACTCCGCAAATCCTGCCCGATCTGCTGCGGGAAATAAAGCACAGAAATTTCACGTGTGTTCTGTTGTCGCCCGAGACGCTGCAACCCTGAGGCCGGTTCCGTAGCCGGACTGCCGCCGCGCGCACGCCTGGATGCGCTTATATGCCAAGATCGGCGGACACCATGGGGACGACAGAGGCCACCAGCAGCAGCGCCATCACGATATTAAAGCCGCGTTGTGTGGCTGGCGTAGTAAACAGCTTGCGCATAAGAGTTCCTCCGAACATCCACACGCTGATGCACAGCAGATTGATGACGATTGCCATCAGGGAAATCTGCAGCAGCGTTAGTTGTCCGATATTGTCCGGTACATAGATGCTGAACATGCTGATCACCATGATCAGGGCCTTGGGGTTAATCCATTGGAACAGCACTGCATTCCAGAAACCGAAAGGGGACGCTTCATTCTGGACCGAAAGCGGCGTCGGGGTAATCGAGGCAATTTTCCAGGCCAGCCACAGCAAGTAAGCCAGTGAAGCTATTTTCAACAGATCGATCAGCCAGCTGGCATGCTGCATGACCCAGTGCAGGCCAAAAGACATCAGCACGATCATGAGCCCCATGCCTGCACTGATTCCCAGGCAATGTGGAATCGTGCGGCGTACCCCGAAATTGACAGACGAGGACAACAGCATGAGGTTGTTGGGTCCCGGGGTTACCGAAGAGACGGCGATAAAAATGGCAAATGCCATGAGCATGGTGTAAGTCATGAGAGTCTCGATACAGGTCTTGCGTGAACAGACACTATATGACAAGATACCGGTACAGTACCGATACAGTTATGTACTGTTTTTTCCTTCCTGTACTGTTGTTTTTACCGGAACAGATTGATGACAAGCCAGCCCAGCCCTCCCGTTCCTGCGCATCTGCTCAACCGATCTGCTGTCAGCGATGGCCGCCGCGATGATCAATCCCGGCCGGTGCCCGATGAGGGCGCGGCTGCCCAGGGCGATCAGGGCTCTCAAGCTCCGGGGGCGCCGCTGCTGGCCCATTGGCAGCCGGTACGGTCGGGTTCACACACCCTGGTGGACCAGATTGTGGATCGTTTTGTTGTCTGCATTGAACAGAATGTATTCAGGCAGGGTAGTCGGCTGCCGTCGGTCCGGCTGTTGGCGCAGGAATTGAATGTCAGTCGCTATACGATTGTAGAGGCCTATGATCGCCTGGTGGCGACCAATCATATTACCGCCAATGCCCGGTCCGGTTATTTCGTTCAGCATAAAAGACAGCCGGCAAGGGGCATTAAAAGCGGCGAAATCATACCGACACTGTCCCAGGACAGAATTGATGTTCCCTGGATTCTGAATCGCCTGTTTTCACAGCAAAACAATCTGGGCCTCAAGCAGGAGTGGCTGGATACCGAGATCGTCGCGCGCTCCATTCGCAAGGTGGCTCGTAAGATGCAACCATCTGCGCTTATGTATGGAGAGCCCTTTGGGTTTGCGCCGCTACGCCAGACGATCATGGCCCAGTTGGCCGCGCATGATTTGCATGTGCAGCCGGCCGGCGAGGTGCTGCTGACCACCGGTGTGACGCACTCGGTGGATCTGCTGATCCGCCAGTTGGTCCTGCCTGGCGATTATGTGGTGGTTGAAGAGCCGTGCTGGTTTGTCGTGTTTGCCTATTTGCGTATGGTCGGTGTGAATATTCTGACGGTGGCGCGAACCCCGCAGGGACCCGATACCGCGCAACTGGAGGCGCATTGTCGCAAGCATAAGCCGGTTCTGTTCATCTGCAACAGTACCGTGCATAATCCTACCGGTTTCACCTTGAGTGCACGTGCCGCGCACGATGTGCTGCGGCTGGCTCAGCAATATGACATGTGGATTGTCGAGGACGATACCTACAGCGAACTCAGTGCGGGTCCGCCGCTGCGTATCAGCACGCTGGATCAGTGCGAGCGCACATTTCTGCTTGGCAATTATTCGAAGACACTGGGTGCTGCGATGCGAGTGGGCTATATTGCCGGGCCTGCAAATATTCTGAATGAAATAGCCATGCTCAAGCTGCTTTCCGGCCTGTCCACTTCAAGCCTGAATGAGCGTGTTATTCATGAAATCATTCACGGCGGGCATTATCGCTCTTATATAGAACGGCTGCGGCAACGCATCAATTGGGCGCGCACCCACATGCTGGAGCGATTGGGCGATCTTGGCTATGTGCTGACTCAGCCTCCTGCAGCCGGGCTGTTTCTCTGGCTCGACATGTCCCGTGACGCCGAGCCACTGGCTCGCCAGCTGAATCAACACGACATTCCAGCCACGCCCGGTTCCCTGTTTTATCCTGATCAGCGCGTCAGCACCTACCTGCGTCTGTCGGTCAGCAGCTATGACCATCCCTATTTATGGGAGGCGCTTGCCGCCTGGCAGCAGGGCTGATTTGCGCCGGGATGAACGACTTGGTAGGGGGTTCCCCTCTGGCATACGCTACAGGCAGGCTTGCGATATCAACACGGCGCTATTGAATGCTGTTGCACAAGCGAGTCAGGACACGTGCATGTGAAGATCCATAAAGGGCAGGGTAATTGTCATATTCAGGCTGCGTGTACGGGCGCAGTGGCAGCATGGTGCCTGACCGTGTCGGCGGCCAGCCTGGCGCCGTGGGGATCGGCAAACAGCGGGCTGCTGCCGATGATCTGGCCGTTGGCCGCTTTCAGATTGAAATAGGTTTTGCCGTTGGCAGATTTTTCAAAAACGTAGCGGCTGTCCGATCCTGCATTCTTGCGAACCGACTCAATGCCGTTTTTGGCCGAGGCAAGGGTCGTATAGGTTTCACTTCTGAGGACAGATGCGCCATCTGCTGCGTGCAGGGAAAAATGAAACTGGCCATCAACGGATTTTTTGAGTTCGAAAGTAGCAGACATAACAATGAATTTCCTTGCAAGTGTAATTGAATAAATACCGCATGAAAGAAACTGCCTGGCAAAGCATACTGCAAATTCGTGAAATATAAAATGAAATAAATATGCCCCGCTTTCCGGCAAGAGCGCGTTGCAGTGCAGGCCGGCTGTACGCTGGACGTCAGGGCGCGGCACTGTGTTCGGTCAGGTGCCGGATGGCAAGTGTCATGTTGCGCTGCCAGATAAGATGCAAGCGGTTCTCGGTGTGCTCACCGGCGCAACCCAGCGCGTTGCCGGGGCGCCTTGTCGGCCAGGAGCCAGGGCATCGGCCACGCCTTTGCTCCTTGCTGCCGCACCATTTTCGCACGGCTGCAATCGGTGTCAGTCTTGCCTGGGGCCTTCTGGTTCGGGGGTCTGGTTCTGGGGTGCTTGTTGCTGAGGAGTTTGTTGACCCGATGCCGGCTGCGCTGGGGTTTCTTGCCCCGGCGTGGCTTGCTGCGCAGGCGGCGGGGTCAATTGTCTGATTTGTAATTCGGCTGCCGCTGCTCGTGTCTGTACGGCGTTGACAAACTCCAGAGGATCGTACTGCTCGCCATTCATGGTTACTGCGCCAGCGGACGCCAGCGACGGGTCGCCTTCAATGTTCACGTTCAGGCCGAGCTGGCCCTGCTTGCGGTACAGCAACTGGTTCCTGACCAGAATATCGATAATGGTGTCCAGCTTTTCCGCTGTCGTGGGTTCGGCGCCGGATTCGGGCGATGCTAGCGTACTGGGGCTGAGCTGGCTGATCCTTTCTGCGGCGCCTTGCGGCATGGCCTGGTCTGCCTGCAACTGAAACCGAACCGAGCGCAGGGCATTGAGCAGCAGGGCGTAGGGGTCGTTTCCGAACTGGGACAGAAGGGGGACCGGATTGTTCAGCGCCACGTTGATCGTGGCATTGGCAGCGCCTTCCGGCAGGGTCCAGGTAATGGGCCCTACTGTGAGTTCCGGCTTGCCCGAGAGCATCAGGTCCAGACTGGCCAATAACGCCAGCGATTGCTGTTGTGGCGCTGCCTGCTCGCCGGCCTGGCCTGCGTTGAGTAACTGCTGCCAGGCTTGCATTATAAATTGCATGGCGCCGGCGCGGTCCAGTCCTGACGCGGCCACGGCATATTGTAGTTTGCCAAGATCGGTGCCGTTGATACGGATCCGATTCAATACGGTCGTTTGCTGCAGGGCCAGCAGGTTGTCCTGGGTGTCTGCTTTCGAATCGGTCTGGTACTGGTCAATTTCCAGTTTTGCATTGTCACTCGCAAGCGAGAATGCCGCTAATGCGGATTGCTGGCGCCATAACGGGTTCTTTGTATTGCGACCGTCATACTGCGACGACATGTCAAGATCGCGGAAAATCAATGTGCTCGTACTGTTTTCATTTTTTGGCGGCGTGACCTGTATTAGCGGCATGTTGCCGGCAAATCGGGCTACCTGGTTGGTCGCGTCGACTGTGCCTTCAAAATTCATGCCATCAAAATGCAGTTGACCATCCCGCGTATTATTGAATGATAGCGACGCCACCCGTCCGCGATAGCGTGTCTGTCCGTCCAGATGGGTAGTCAGTAACAGATCAAGCGGTGGCTGCCCCTGGCTCAGTTCGAACAGGCGCGAGGTTTTTTCATTGTTGATCAGTGTGACGTGGCTGAGCGCCCGCACCGGTTCCAGCTTTCCTTGCTGCAGCCGGGACAGGGGCAGGGGACCATGTTCGACCTGCACGTTAAAGTCCAGCGAATGCGACTGCCCGCCATTGTCAATACGCAGGGTCAGTGTGTAAGTGGATGAGAACAGGCCGGCATCTTTTTTCTCTGACGTCACTTGCACGGGCAGCCCGTTGCTGCGCAGTTGTGCGTTGATGTCCTGTGTGCGACGGATGACCTGTTCGTCCACTTTTGTGCCGCTATACCATGTGCCACCGAAGTAGCCCAGTATAACCAGCAGCACAACGGCAGCCAGTGTCTTGGTGATTTTTTTGCCCATGATATTTGTGATGTGCAACATTCAATGATGTTGCGGCATGCCCCAATGAGTTTAATATTCCGGCTGCCCGATTGCAGGCGCAATGTTGCGGAATGTAAGATGTGGCTTGCGGGGAAATTGCCCGAATGAAACTGTGGATGAATTGTAAATGAAAAAAGTCTACCTTGCGGGCTTTGACGTCTTTCGGCCGGACGCAGCCAGCTATGGCCAGTGGCTCAAAACGTTATGCGCGCGTCATGGGTTTGTCGGGTTGTATCCGCTGGACAACGCCGCGCCACAGCAACTGAGCGACACGGCGCTGGCCGACTGGATTTACCAGGCCAATATCGCACTGATCGAGCAAGCCGATTGTGTCATGGCCAATTTGAATCCCTTTCGCGGTCTGGAACCCGATTCCGGAACCGTGTTCGAGGTGGGTTATGCCGTGGCCAAGGGCAAGCCCGTTTGGGCCTATACCGAACAGAGTCAACCGTTAGTGGCCCAGGCCGGCGTGCAGTCGCAGGATGGGCATGTTGTTGATGCGCAGGGTTACACGGTAGAGGATTTCGGGATGAATCTGAATTTGATGATTGCCTGCAGCACGCAGATTGTGCACGGTGATGCATTGGCGTGTTTGCAGGCGATGCAGGCACAGCAGGCAGGCGGATCATGATGCGGGCGGCGGGCCCGCGACAGGGTTCGTCATCCTGGCGGGTGCCTGGCTCTTTACTTGGTGCCTTTGCGTTTCGCCTTCTTTTTCTCGGGTAAAGCCAGCATGGTGCCGCGGCAGGCCTGCGCGCCGCATAGGCATTTATACTGTTCGCGCAGCGTTTTGGTGATTCTGCCGTCCATGATCAACCCGTAATCATAAAACAGTTCTTCGCCCTTCAGAATATCGCGAATGGCGTATATGTAGACCCGCTTGCCGCCGCTACCTTCCTGCGTCTCGCAATTTGGATTGCAACTGTGATTGACCCAGCGGGAGTCGTTGCCACCGTTGCCGCCGTCAATGATCTTGCCGCCGCTGGTGGAAAAAAAGAAGGTGTGAAACGGATCATCCGGATTGACCGGATGCATATCATCGGCCTGTTTGGGACTGATGCGTTTGCCCGTGTATTCAATGATACGCGTGCCTTGCGGTATATTGCGGGCAGCAAAAACACCATTGCCATGTAACGTGGATTTGCGCACGATATGCCAGGGCGGGTTGGCGATATTTTTCTTTTTTTCGATCATTTTTTCTTGACGCCAAAACAATGATCCAGTGTCGGGAAAGTGCCTTCGCGTACTTCATTGGCGTAGGCTTGCACGCCTTCGCGGATGGCAGCCTGCACGTCGGAAAACTGCCGTGCGAATTTGGGAATGCGGTTGGGCGTCAGATTGAAAATATCTTCTGCCACCAGGATCTGACCATCGCATTCAGGCGAAGCGCCAATGCCGATGGTAGGAATGCTCAATGCCTGTGTAATACGGCGTGCCAGGGGTTCTGCGGTGCCTTCGATCACCACGGCAAAGGCGCCGGCCTGTTCCTGTGCCAGCGCATCCTGATAGATGATGTCGGCCGCCTCATCTGACATGCCCTGGGCTTTGAAGCCGCCCATGGTGTTCAGATACTGAGGCATCAAGCCGATGTGCGCCAGCACGGGAATACCGCGGTCGACCAGAAAGCGTGTAGTGGCAGCCAGCGGCACACCACCTTCATATTTGACGGCATCGGCGCCCGATTCCTTGAGCAGGAACGCGGCGTTGCGAAAGGCCTGCTCGGGCGACTCTTGATAGCTGCCAAAGGGCATGTCTACCACGACGCAGACATTTTGCGTGGAGCGCACCACCGCCCGTGCGTGGGCAGCCATTTGTTCCAGCGTGATGGCCAGCGTGTTCTCCATGTTGTAACCGACCATCGCGGTGGAGTCACCGATCAGGATCATATCCAGATACTCGTCCAGCACCCGGGCAAAGGGCGCGGTATAGGATGTGAGCGAGACGATTTTTTTCTGGTTTTTATAGGCCCGCAATTGCGGGACGGTAATCCGTTTTGCTGTGGTATGCACACTCATCTAAAGCACCTTTCTTGAAATACGGCTGGCCGTCTGCGGCCACATGGCGAAGGGGTAAGTTTACCGTGTAATCGCGGGTTTTCTGTCAGTGCATGACAAAAAGGATATTATTTAAGCTTCTATAGAAAACCTGTCTGTCAGTTGGATTTGCATAATGAACACACCCCAGAACGATACGCCTGCCTTCAATGGTGCCCGCCTGATGCTTGAAACCCTGATTGCAAACGGGGTCGATACCATTTTCGGCTATCCCGGGGGCGCCGTATTGCCGCTGTATGATGCGCTGTATTCCGAGCCGCGCATCCATCACGTGCTGGTTCGCCACGAACAGGCCGCCATGCATGCGGCCGAAGGGTATGCACGCTCTACCGGCAGGCCCGGCGTTGTCCTGGTCACCTCCGGACCGGGCATGGCCAATACCACTTCCGGATTGCTTGATGCATTATGCGACTCGATCCCTGTTCTGTGTATCAGCGGACAGGTGGCAACCGGCGCCATCGGCACCGATGCCTTCCAGGAGTGCGACGCGGTGGGCATTTCCCGGCCGGTCACCAAATGGAATGCGCAGATTAAGCGGGTGGAAGACGTAGCCGCCATGACCGCCAAAGCCTATAACATGACGGCTGCCGGCCGCCCCGGGCCGGTGCTGATTGATTTTCCCAAGGATATCCAGATGGCGCAGGCGCCGCAGGAGCCCGAGAGCGAAGTGATCGAGCCAGCCGTCAATACGGCTGGTCAAATGACCTCTTCCGTGATGCAGGCTGCCATCAAGCGCGCCGCTTCGCTTATTGCCAATGCCAAGCGTCCGGTATTTTATGGCGGTGGCGGTCTGATCAATTCCGGGCCGGACGCCTGCGAGGTATTTGCCAATCTGGTCAGCTACACCGGTGCGCCATGCACGCTCACGCTAATGGGGCTGGGCGCTTTTCCGGCCAACGACAAACAATTCGTGGGTATGCTGGGCATGCACGGCACGCTGGAGGCCAATCTGGCCATGCATCATGCCGATCTGATCGTGTGTATCGGTGCTCGCTTTGATGATCGTATTACCGGGCGTCTGTCAGATTTCTGTCCCCATGCAGTCAAGATTCACCTGGATATCGATCCGGCATCCATTGATAAAGTGGTGCGCGCTGACGTCGCATTGGTAGGCGATTGCTATCCGGTGCTCAAGTCACTGTTTAATGAGGTCAAGTCGCTGGAGCGCGAACCTGGGCTGATCGACGATTGGTGGACGCGCATTGAAAAATGGCGCAGCACCAACTGTCTTGGCTTTACGCCGTCGGATGACGTGATTCTGCCGCAGCATCTGCTGGCAACGGTCAATGACCTGATTGAAGGCCGGGACGTGATCGTGAGCACCGACGTTGGCCAGCATCAGATGTGGGCCGCGCAGTACCTGAAGTTTCGTGAACCCAATCGCTGGCTGACCTCGGGCGGCGCAGGCACCATGGGGTACGGCGTGCCTGCCGCGATTGGCGCGCAGGTGGGTAATCCGGATTCACTGGTGGTATGTATTAGCGGCGACGCGTCCGTCCTCATGAATATTCAGGAACTGTCGACCGCGATTCAGCACGAAACGCCGGTCAAAGTGATTTTGTGCAACAACCGGCATATGGGCATGGTCCGCCAGTGGCAGGAACTGATTCACGAGGGGCGCTATAGCCATAGTTATAACGCTTCCATTCCCGATTTTGTCGCGCTGGCCACGGCTTTTGGATGGGGGGCGGCCACGGTGTCTGATCCACTGCAGCTGGAAGATGCCATCCGTGACTGCTTTGACTATGACGGTCCTTATTTCCTGAATGTGGAAGTGCAGCCGCAGGAGAACTGCTTCCCCATGATGCCAGCTGGCTACGGACATCAGCAGGTCATGCTTTCTGAGGATACGTGGTACGTCGAAGAATAATCAGGCGTTAAGCCGCCCCCAGTCATTGCCATGACTGGGTATCCGTTGTGATAACTCGGGCCTTCCATTGGCATTCCTGCCATTCTTCCGAAGGGTCCGAGTCCATGACAATCCCCCCACCTACACCGAAGACTCCTTCCTCGCCTGTTATGGTGAGGGTGCGGATGGCGACATTGAGCTGCATATCACCATTGGGGGCCAGCCAGCCAATACTGCCGCAGTACAGCCCCCGGGGTTGAGGTTCCAACTCACCGATGCGGTTCATAGCGGCGATTTTGGGCGCGCCCGTGACAGAGCCGCAGGGAAACAGGGCAGTCAGGATGTTCGCCAGCGAGGTATCGCCGACATGCGCACGGATCGTTGATGTCATGGTCCAGATGGATTCGTATCGCTCAATTTCAAACAGCCTATCCACGGTAACGCTGCCGGGTGTTGCGATACGTCCCAGATCGTTACGAAGCAAATCCACAATCATGCAATTTTCGGCACGGTTTTTGAGACTGGCGGCCAGCCCATGGCGGGAAAGCTCGTCCATGACGGGATTTGTGTGTCGGGGAGCAGTGCCTTTCATGGGACGCGAGCACAACCATGGGCCGTTTCGGTATAGAAAAAGTTCAGGCGAGAACGAGAGGACATGCATTTCTCCCATATCGATATAGGCAGCGTATCGGGTGGGATGCCTGTGCAGCGTGTTGCGATAAATAGACAGTGGTGATTGCTCGCTTCTGACCAGAAGCGGGAAGGTGTGATTGATCTGGTATACATCGCCGTTCATTAGCCAGCGTTTTATTTTTCGGATATCTCGTTCATAGTCTTTCCAGGAAATACCTGGTCCCACAGATGAAATTAGTGGCTGTTCCACCACAACGGGCGCAAGTTGAGGAATGTTTCTCCGTTGATTGAAGACAAGCGCGGTAAGCAGAGGAACGCGTTGTTCTTGCGCTGTACCTTGAAAAGCGTGTTCAGACAAACTACAGGTGTCTAGCAAATATCCCAGCTCATAGGAAAGTATTAATACAATCCAGTTTCCCTTATTTTGCTGCTCTTCAATGGCAGTGAAAGCATGGGCAAGCGTTGGGGCGTCATGAGCGTCAATGCGACCGTGATACTGCGTGAATGCTACGGACTTATGGTCGATCGTGTTGTCGAATCTGCAATAGATCATCTTCGAGTTAATAAATATTCTGAATTAAAAAAACATAGTGAATTTTCATAATATTTTTTCATCTATCACGTGCCCGATAAACGGCTAGCGAAAGACACAACATCATTACGAAAATCCAAAGCCACTGAGTGGGTAGCAGCGACTGGTCTAGGACTACCCAGGCAAAAACTCCGGAAGCCGGTATCGTTCCTACTGAACATAGGCTTACAAACCAAGCAGGGCTGTATTCATATGCTTTGGTTTTTGAAAAGTCAGAAAAAACACCTAATATGCAAAAAAGACACAACAATATTTTTGTGTAAGAAGTCGCTTCCAGTATGGAGTAGGGAAATCCTGCAATTATGCAAAAGCCGATCACGCTACAGGCAGAAAACCAAAAAACAATTAGGCTGGAGTGCGCCTTTCCGGCCAACGCCTTGATTGTTAGAAAAGAAAGCGCTGTAGCACAAGCGCTCCCCGCAGCGATGGCAATATCCAGGGCGTTAGATTGTGTCGCGGTGACGGTTATCTGTTGGGGATCAGTGACGAGATAAATCGCAATTGCAATAATCAATGAATAGATCCATGTATCTATGGATACTTTTTCCCGCAGAAGTATCGTGCCAAAGATCATTACCAACAAAGGTGTCACACCCACCACCGTCATTGCAATTGAAACGGGTAATACTGAGAACGAATAAAATGTACCGTAACTCCCAACGAATCCTAAGAATCCTCGAAGTAGCAGTAGACGCCAGTGCTTACGTGAAGATGTGAATATTGTTTTTTTTGAAGTGAATATACCTAAAAAGCTTATCGTAAATAGTGCACGGACCAGTAATTGTTCAGGAACATTAATTTCTGCAGAGTTGGTTTTAACGAGGATGGCAGCAGAAGAAAAACAGAGGATATGCAAAACTATCCAACCAGTGGCGGACATATGAGCTGGGAGCGAAGCGTGCATTTTCTTCATGTTGTGAATAGTGATATCGCTTTCTTATGCCCAAAACGCTTCATTGTATTTGTATGCGCCTATCTGGGGATTGTTGGTCGTTATTTTTGCATTCCAGAGCTTTTTACCTATTTCTACGTCTCCTGCTGTTAACCATACTAATGTGTCTATGTCTGTTTCATATTGATTTGGGTAGACATAGCTGAAAGTTTCGTAAATAGCGTTTGGTTCGACATCGTGAAACATTAAATCGAATAGATGACCTTTCGGTTCTAAGTCAATAATCAAGTGAATTCGATCAATGTTAGAAAAATTTGTTACAGCATGAACACGCCAAATGTCAAATACCCACGCACTACCTAAACCAAAATGAACATCTGCTCTATCTTGCGGGAGTAAAAGACTGTTTTCTTCCCATATATGGAACTTGACGTCGACATTAGTGCAAATTGGTATATGCACGCGCACTTTGTTGTACCAGTTTGGCTGAAGATCTCTATGGGGTGTTATAACAGTCCCGGCGCGCATCATAGCGAATCTCGTTCTGTTTGGTGCGACTCCGAAAGAATAAATGACCTCTTTTGTGTAAGGCATCTTATCTAAATAAGGAGTGGGAAGAAATGGTGGAACGAGTGAGTTATTTACGGTTCCATTTTTGTTCAGTATTGTTCCATTCGAACTTAGAATGGAAACAACATCATGCCCTGTATTGTGGAATCCATGTCTGGTCCAGGCAGACTCCCCCAAATTGGCTAACTCATTGGCAATTCGTAGGTAATCTATATTTACATTGAGATTCTTATATTTGTAAGGAAGTCGCATGCCTTATTTCCTCCACTTGGCAAGGGTGAGACGCAGTGTCGCTCGACCTGAAAATTTGTAAACGGAGGAAGTTATAACAGCCGAATGGTTGCGTCCATGATGTAGATTAAGGCGGGATCGGAACTGCTTTCGGTGTCTTCGGACAAAGAGCGGCTTGCTCAGCATCTGTCCATACGCAAAGCGCGTCTGGCGCGACAGTAGGCTTTCAGTCGCAAAACGAAGGTAATTGTCCCGCCAATGGCTATGGCTATCAGCGGTTTACTCTTGGCATAACTGTAAACTGATACACACGTGCACAGCAGCGTAGTTCGTTGTTTCACCGAATCTCGCTTGATTGACGTGGACATTTTTCACCAGGATATCTCGACTACACTCGTAATGCCGCCGCCATTCTTCCCATCGGTATCATTATTATTCTTGATATATATTAATTACTAAATAATATATATTAAACTGGCCATATTCTTTAAAATGGTTGGTTACGCGTTTCTTTATATCATTGCGTAATAATCAAATAAATCCAGCAAGGGAAAACCCTTGCATTTATCGTTGAGTTGCAGAATGAGTTATCAACCACCCGAAAAAGACGGGCTGCCCGGCCTTGAAGCACGTTTGCAGGAAGATCTTTCCCGTCTTGACCTGCCCGGCAAGGATTGGGTACAGCCCAGGGTGGTGGGTGGTGAGCGCTTGCTCGATGTTGCCATTATTGGCGGCGGAATGGCGGGGTTGACTGCTGCTGTTGCCCTGCGCAACCTGGGCGTGCGCGCCTGTAATTTCGATCGTGCGCCAGCTGGCTTTGAAGGGCCATGGGCAACCACGGCGCGCATGGAAACCTTGCGTTCGCCCAAACAGCTGACGGGGCCCGCTCTGGGACTGCCGTCGCTTACGTTTCGAGCATGGTTCGAAGCACAGTACGGACGCCAGGAATGGGAGGCGCTGGATAAAATACCGCGCTTGCAATGGATGGATTATCTGCGCTGGTATCGCAAAGTCATGAATGTGGATGTGCGTAATGAACATCACGTTCGTCATGTCCATCTACATCCGGACAATTATCTTGAACTGACATTGCAGGCTCCTGAGGGCGAAAAGGTTGTGGCTGCCCGGCGCCTGATTCTGGCTACCGGCCGCGATGGCCTGGGTGGGCCGGGTTATCCGGCGTTTGCCGATAAGGTGCCGGCTCATCTGCGTGCGCATTCTTCGGATTTTTTTGATTACAACACGCTTGCCGGCAAGCGTGTCGCGGTGATCGGCGCAGGCGCTTCGGCCATGGACAGCGCGGCCACTGCGCTGGAAGCCGGTGCGCACAGTGTGGATATGATCATAAGGCGTAACGAGATTCCTCGTATCAACAAAGGCAAGGGCTCTGGCAGTCCCGGCCTGGTACATGGCTACGCTGGTTTATCGGATGAGTGGAAGTGGCGGATTCGCCATTACATCAATGTGCAGCAAGTGCCGCCGCCCAAAGGCAGTACCTTGCGAGTGGCTTCGCATCACAATGCCCGCTTCAATGTCGGTTGTCCGGTACTGGATATTGACGTGCGCGAGGACGTGATCTATTTGACTACGCCCAAGGGTACATTTGTTCTGGACTTTCTCATTTTTGCCACAGGCTTCAATATTGACTGGCACCTGCGTCCGGAGTATGCGGAGTTGGCGCCGTTGGTGCGAACCTGGGCGCAGCGTTTTCATCCGCAGCCAGGACAGGACGATGCCGAACTGGCTGCCTGTCCCGATTTGGGGCCGGGTTTCGAGTTCCAGCCTCGCGCGGGCGTGGACGCTCCCAGCCTGGCGCATATTCACTGTTTCAGCTACCCTGCCGTGGCCTCGCATGGCACTGTCTCGGGCGATATCCCGGCCATTTCCGATGGGGCCTCGGCCATTGCTCGCGCCATTGCCGGCTCCCTGTATCAGGAAGATGTCGCCGATTATTATGCGCAACTGCAAGCCTATGCTGAACCGGAGCTCGATGGCGATGAGTGGACGCCCGCAGGTCCGCCCTTGCCTGTGGAGGCGCAATGACGCTGTGGTTGATTAAACGCGTTCTGCAGGCGTTGCTCATTATCCTGTTGATGACAGTGATCGTCTTTATCGGCCTGCACGCTGTTGGCAACCCGATTGATATTCTGATCGGGCCCGATGCCGATCAGCGCGACCGTGCCCGCATCATCGCGCAGATGGGGCTGGACAAGCCTTTATGGCTGCAATATTTTCATTTCCTGGCCAGTGCGGTGCAGGGCGATCTGGGTAACAGCTTTGTGTACAACCAGCCGGCCTTGCAACTGGTGCTGCATCGGTTACCGGCGACCATGGAGCTGGCGATGGCCGCCCTGGTTATTGCGATTGTGGTAGGGGTGCCGCTGGGACTCATAGCCGGCCTGTATTCAGAAAGTATTGTGTCCCGCACGATCATGACCAGCAGTATTCTGGGCTTTTCTTTGCCCACCTTCTGGGTCGGGCTGGTGCTGATCATGGCATTCAGCGTCAGCCTGGGATGGTTGCCCTCATCAGGACGGGGGCAAACCGTGACGCTGTTTGGCTATCAATGGTCGTTTTTAACGCTCGATGGCCTGCGGCATATGTTGTTGCCGGCAGTCAATCTTGCATTGTTCAAGGTTTCGCTTGTGATCAGGTTGACCTACGCCGGTGTGCAGGAGGTGCTGCCGCTGGACTATATCCGTTTTGCCCGTGCCAAGGGCTTGAGCAATCTGCGGGTGATCGGCGTGCATGTGCTGCGCAATATCATGATTCCCCTGATTACCGTACTGGGGCTGGAATTTGGTTCGACCATTGCCGGCGCCGTAGTGACCGAGAGCATTTTCTCCTGGCCTGGCGCAGGCAAACTGATCCTGGACAGCATCAATGGCCTGGACAGACCGGTTATCCTGGCCTATCTGGTGATTATTGTCTGTGTGTTCGTGACCATTAATTTACTGGTGGATATCGCCTATCGCTTGCTTGATCCGCGGGTTCGTCTGGAGGGGGCGCGATGAGCCAGCCTGTGACCGAGTCCGCCGTGCAAGCGGTCATTACAGCACCCAAGCCTTCGCTGTTTCGCGAACGGCTGGCCGATTTTTTCTCTTCCAAGCGTGCCGTGATCGGCTTTGCGCTGCTGTTGCTGCTGGCTTTCGGTTCGGTGTTCGCCCACTGGCTGACACCGCAAAATCCGTATGATCTGATGCAACTGGATATCCTGGATTCGCGGCTGGCGCCAGGCAGCGCCAACGGCGCAGGCACCTATAACTACTGGCTGGGAACAGACGGACAGGGAAGGGATCTGTTATCTGCCATCCTGTATGGCCTGCGTATCAGTCTGACTGTGGGCGTAGGTTCTGCGCTTATTGCAAGTGTGGTCGGGACCATACTGGGCGTGCTGTCGGCCTATGCCGGGGGCAGGGTCGATAGCTTTATCATGCGTACCGTGGATTTAATGCTGTCGTTCCCGTCGATTCTGATTGCGATGATGATTCTGGCGTATCTGGGCAAGGGTATCGGCAATGTGATATTAACGCTTGTGATACTGGAATGGGCCTATTATGCACGTACCGCCAGGGGCCAGGCATTGGCAGAGCGACAGAAGGAATATGTTGAGGCGGCAAGAAGCCTGAATATTCCCCAATGGCGGATCATGCTGCGACACATCCTGCCCAATTGCCTGCCGCCTTTGATTGTAATCGGCACCTTGCAGGTTGCCCGTGCGATCACGCTGGAAGCAACCATGAGTTTCCTGGGACTGGGCGTGCCCGTGACAGAGCCGTCGCTGGGATTACTGATTGCCAACGGCTATCAGTACATGCTCTCGGGACAGTACTGGATCAGCCTGTTTCCGGGCGTGGCCCTATTGGTGACCATCGTGGCGCTGAACCTGGTGGGCGATCGCCTGCGGGAAATGTTCAATCCGCGGAGGCAGCGATGAGTACGACGCCTTTGCTGGACGTTCGCGATCTGCGCACGCATTTCATGACCCGGGCGGGCCAGGTGCCGGCAGTTGACGGCGTCTCGCTGCAACTGGAATCGGGGCGCATTCTGGGACTGGTTGGTGAGTCCGGCTCAGGCAAATCCGTCACGGGCTTTTCCATCATGGGCCTGGTTGACGAGCCGGGCCGTATTGTGGGCGGACAAATTCTGTTCAAGGGGCAGGATCTGCTGAGCCTGCCGCAAAAGCAATTGCGTCATCTGCGCGGCAATCGCATTTCCATGATTTTCCAGGATCCAATGATGACATTGAATCCGGTGCTGCGGGTGGATACGCAAATGATCGAAACTCTGCGCGCTCACGAAAAAATCAGCCGTAAACAGGCCTGGGAACAATCGCGCGATATGCTGGGGCTGATGGGCATTCCCAGTCCTGAAGCCCGTCTGTCGGCCTATCCGCATCAGCTCTCTGGCGGCATGCGCCAGCGTGTGGCCATTGCCATAGCGCTGTTGCTGCGCCCCGATTTGATCATCGCAGACGAGCCGACAACGGCGCTGGATGTCACGATTCAGTCGCAGATTCTGTCGGAAATACAGAAACTGTCGGCCCGCTATGGCACCGCCCTGATCTGGATTACCCACGATCTGTCGGTGGTCGCCGGGCTCGCTGACGATTTGCATGTGATGTATGCCGGAAAAATTGTGGAAGCTGGTACGGTTGATCAGGTGCTGGACAACCCGCAGCATCCATATACTCAGGGGCTGATCCAGAGCTTGCCGGCCAATAATGTGCGAGGGCAGCCGCTGCGGCAGATTGCGGGCATGACGCCTAATCTGCTGTCATTGCCTGCCGGCTGTGCCTTCGCGTCGCGTTGCCCGCGACGCACCGCGGTTTGTGACACGATGCCGGCGCTGGACGAACTGGCGGCCGGTCATCGGGTGCGTTGCTATCATCCGGGCGCTGTTCCCGAAACGGAAGTGGCCCTATGACAGATGCAATAAAAATGCCGCTGATGCGGGTTAGTCACGTATCCAAAACCTTTGGTCATGCCAGCGACGGAATACTGGATCCCTGGCTGCAAAAGCTCCGGTTGACCCGTCCCTCGGCGCTGACACGCGCTGTGGATGATGTCAGCCTGGATATTGCCAAAGGCGAAGTGGTCGGCCTGGTAGGCGAGTCCGGCTGTGGCAAGTCAACGCTGGGCCGGATGGTGGCCGGCATTATGGAGCCGACAGCGGGCCAGGTACTGGTTAACGGCCAGGACCTGAAAACGCTGCCCAGGCACGAGGCCGAGGCAGCCCGCCTGAAAATCCAGATGATTTTCCAGGATCCCTATTCCAGCCTGAATCCGCGCATGCGCGTGCGTGACATTGTGGGAGAGTCCCCGCGACTGCACAATATGGTATCGGCGCGTGACCTGGACCAGTATGTATCTGAACAGCTTGAGCGCGCCGGATTGTCGGCCAGCCTGCGCAACCGTTTTCCGCATCAGTTCAGCGGCGGTCAGCGCCAGCGTATTGGTATTGCACGGGCACTGGCCGTGGCGCCCGATATGCTGGTCTGCGACGAAGCCGTTGCCGCACTGGACGTTTCCATTCAGGCGCAGATTCTGAATCTGTTCATGCAATTGCGTGCAGAACTGGGTCTGACCTATCTGTTTATCAGCCATGATCTGGGCGTGGTGGAGCACCTGTCCGATCGTGTGGTGATCATGTATTTGGGCCGCATCGTTGAACAGGCGCCGGTTGCAGAGATTTTCAGCAAGCCCAATCATCCCTATACCCAGGCCCTGCTGGCCGAGATTCCCAAAATGCGGGATCGCAAGAAAGTGTTTTCGATTATCAAGGGTGAAATACCCAGCCCGCTTAATCCGCCAGCGGGTTGCCATTTTCATCCACGCTGTCCGCATGCCATGCCTCGCTGTCGTGCCGAAGTACCGTTGCTCAAAGCAGTGGCCGGCGGGCATATGAGCGCCTGCCACCTGAATGACCAAACCTGAGTGGGCGTCAGGGATTAACTGCCCGATTTCGATTGTGTTGATTATATTGATTAAGTAGCAGCAACCTTTTAAAGGAATACAAATGAAAAAGCGCGTACTGGCTGCCATCGCAGCAAGCCTGATGGCCGCAGGCACTATGGCCCACGCAGAAGAACTGAAAATCGCCTTTGCCGACAATCTGTCTTCGCTGGATCCGCAACTGAATAACTTCGCGGGCGACCGCTCTGCCGGCCTGTTCTTTTTTGATATGCTGGTCAATAACTATCACAACAAATTGTTGCCCGGACTGGCAACAGAGTGGAAAAACACCAGCCCGACGACCTGGGAATTCAAATTGCGTCCGGACGTCAAATGGAGCGATGGTACACCGTTTACAGCGCAGGACGTTATCTATTCCATTGAACGCATCCGCAAGGTGCCCGGTTCGGTTGCACCTTTTACAGGCTATGTGCGCACGATCAAAAGCGTGACAGAAAAAGAACCCGGTACGCTGGTATTTGAAACCACGATTCCTAATCCTGGCCTGCCGCTGAATCTGGCTTCTGTGCATCTGGTGCAGAAAAAAAGCACCGAGAACGCGACAAGCGATGACTTCAATTCAGGCAAGGCCCTGATCGGTACCGGTCCGTATAAGCTGGTTTCCTACACGCCAGGCGCAGGCTTTCAGGTTGAGGCCAACCCCACTTATTGGGGTGAAAAACCCGTGTGGGACAAGGTGTCCTATCGTTATGTGGCCAACGCCGCAACGCGTTCCACGGCCTTGCTGTCCGGCGATGTGGACGTGATCGATAAAGTGTCGGTCGCCGACCTAAAAAAACTGCAAAGCGATGAGAAAGTGAAGGTGTATGCCTATAACGGACTGCGCGTTTTTTTGCTGCAACCTAGCTTTAATCCGAAACCCAATAAATTCATTACAGATAACAGCGGCAAACCACTGGATAAAAATCCGCTGCTCGATTTGAAAGTGCGGCAGGCATTGTCGCTGGCGATCAATCGCGATGCCATCGCTGATCGCATTTTGCAGGGCAGTGTGACGGTCGCCGACCAGTGGATGCCCAAGGATTCGATTGGCTACAACCCGAATATCAAGCCGATTGCCTTTGACGCCCAGAAAGCCAAGGATTTGCTGAAGGAAGCCGGCTACCCGGATGGCTTTAACCTGACTGTGCATGTGCCGACAGATCGCTATCCCATGGCGCCAGAGACCGTGCAGGCAGTGGCCCAGTTCTGGAGTCGTATCGGCGTAAAAACCCAGGTTTCCGTAGTGCCATGGGCCGTATACTCGGGCGCAGCCCGTAAGAATGAATACGCCATGTCTGTGATTGCCTGGGGTAATGGAACCGGCGAGGGCAGCTATGCGATGGTCAATATTCTGGCTACCGTGAACCCTGACAAAGGCTTGGGCGCATCCAACTGGGGCCATTACAGCAGCCAGAAGCACGACGACTATCTGAAGCAGGCCACCGAAGAGTTCGATGATGCCAAACGCGAAAAAATCATGCAGGATGCTGCCCAGGTGGTATCCGATGAAGTGGGCGTGATCCCCATGTTCCATTACAAAAACATCTGGGCGGCGCGCAAGGGGCTGGTGGTAAAACCCTTGAGTTCAGATCGTACCGTGCCGGTCATGGTAACCAAGGAATAAGCTGGCAGCTGGGGCAATACCAGCGCTCCCGTCATCACTGCTTTGCGGGTCCGGCGTGCAGATCTTGCATCTGCCACGGGCCATTGGTGATGGCGCGAGTGCAGAATTAATGGAAGATCTATGTCAAATGAAATACTGTCGGTAACACCGGCTGATGCGCTGATCGACGAACCTCGCGCCATTCGCGTTGAAGGCCTGTCGGCTGGCGAACGTATTACGATTGTGAGCCAGACCGAGCGCGCCGCGGGTGTGACATGGCGCAGCCAGGCTCAATTTGAAGCTGACGCGCAAGGTATTGTGGATCTGACGCGCCAGGCGCCGCTGGCGGGCAGTTATCAGGAAGTGTCGCCCATGGGCTTGCTGTGGTCGCAGGTGCCGGAGCAGGATAATTGCCGCGAAGTTTTTGCGGACACGATGGCGCAACCGCTGATTACCGAGCTGACCGTGACCACAGCCAACACGACGCTGCGTGCAACGCTCACACAGCGCCTGATGCAAGAGGGCGTAGAGCGCAGTGAGGTCCGCGAGGATGGTCTGGTGGGAACATTGTTTTTACCCGCCACGCCGGGCCCTCATCCGGCCGTCATGATCCTGAACGGCTCTGGTGGCGGTATCAACGAGCCGCGCGCGGCATTGTATGCGTCACGTGGTTATATTGCATTTGCATTGGGTTACTTCAAGGCGCCGGGATTATCCGATTATATTTCCAATACGCCACTGGAGTATTTCAGAAAAGGCATGGACTGGTTGCGCCGAACGCAGCGCCCGCTGGGCGGCTTTGTTGCCCTGAGCGGTCAGTCACGTGGCGGAGAGCTGGTACTGCTTCTGGCCAGCATTTATCCCCTGGATGTGAGTGCCGTCGTGGCGTATGTGCCTGGCGCAGTGGTGCACAGCGGGCAGAACGCGGCTGATCCGAGAGTGGGGCGCGATGGCCCCGCCTGGCTGCTTAACGGCAAACCGTTAACGCATGTCTGGCAGGACAATAAAACGGCCACCTGGGCGCCATTTGACGAAGGTCCGTCGCCGCATCGCCACGCACGTGCCATCATGACTGCCTTGCAGGATAGCGAGGCGGTCGCTCGCGCGCGCATTGAGGTCGAGAAGATTCAGGGGCCGATCATTATGCTGTCCGCTACTGATGATGGCGCCTGGCCATCCAGTTTGTACAGCAAAATGATTTACGATCACCTGGGGCAGGTTGGGTTTGGGCACGTCGTGCAGTGGGTGGATACCAAGGACGGGGGCCACAGCATAGTGTTTCCGTATGTGCCGACGACCCAACTGGTCTATGCGCATCCTGTTTCCGGCAAAATCAATACCGGCGGCGGGACACCCTCGGCCAACGCCCAGTCCGATGAGCATAGCTGGACCGCTGTCAAGGAGTTCCTGCAGAATGCTGTGAGGGCGCACCTGAAGGATAGGCAGGAAGACGGCAAAAAAACGGCCGCAGTATAAACAGCGGCTACAGTCGCACACACGAGCGACAGCTGTGTCGATAGTGTGTTACAGATGTCATGAATTTACGAGCAACAACGCAAAGGAAATATTATGCAAAGCGCAGAGGCATTCGATCTGGTCGATACGCTGCTCAATCTGAAGCCGGACAGTAAAACCTGGCAGGCCCGGCAGTTCAGGGAGAAAGTAAAAAATGGCACGCAGTCAAGCTATGCCGCCCTGTTTTCACCCGACCTGAGTCTTGCGCTGCAGGATCGCTGGCTGGTTGCCCTGTATGCCAGCAGCTTGATGAACGCGCATGAGCTGACGACGCACTATACCGAGCAGGCGCTGCAGGCGGGTATCGACGAGAAGCTGGTGCAGATGGTGGCCCAAGACCATGTTGAGGATATTGGGAAATCTGAATTGAACAGTGCCCTGCAATTTACCAAAAAACTGATTCTGGATCCGATAGAAGGCAACGAAGACGCGCTGTTGACGTTGAAAAAATCAGGTATGTCTACGCAGGACGTGGTTGTGCTTGGGCAATTGATCGGGTTTCTGGCCTACCAGATACGTCTGGTAGCCGGATTGAAGGCAATGCAGAAACTGGAGCAGGCAGCATGAGCGATGTAATCAAAGTCAACGGATTTACCAACCAGACGCTGGGCTGGAAAGCCTGGCTGGATGTGGTGGATGCCAATGCCGCAACACCCGAACAGAACAAGGTACTGGAAGCGAGTCATCCGCAGGCCAAAACGTCCGATTATTATCTGCTGCTGGTGCACGAGCCGCACATTCTGGACCAGCGCTCCTTCACGTATAACGCCATCATGTATGCGCCAGGCGGGTTAAATCGCGCTGATCGCGAACTGGGCGCCCTGGCGGTTTCGCGCATCAACGGTTGCGTCTATTGCGCTTCAGTGCATGCGCAGCGCTTCGAGCAACTGGCCAAGCGTAATGAAATCGTGCACGACGTGTTTGTGGATCCTGCTAGCGCAGCAAAAAATGAACGCGATGCTGCCGTGATCGATGTCGCGACAGCCCTCACGCGCGATGTGGCCGGGTTTGACGCCCAGAACTTGCAGGTATTGAAGGACCAGGGCTTTAGCGAAATAGAGATGCTGGATTTGATTCATTCCGTATCGGTGTTCGGCTGGGCCAATCGCCTGATGCAGAATCTGGGCGAGCCTGTTTTTCCGGCGGAGTAATACGTTCACAAAATGAGTGCGAGTAAGCAGGCAGATTGGTTTAGGCGGGATTTGCGTGAAGGACATCTGGACGCTGCATGTCTTTGTGTTTTGGGTAAGGCGGTAGGTTTTGCAACAGAAATTGGCATCGTTTAATAATCACAGAGACAGACTTTATTTAAACTATGCATGTTCACCCTATCGGATTTATTCAACAATAAGGAGATGTCATGGCTGGGAGGCCCGCATTTAATGCGGCATGGATCGCATTTATGGATGTCAATACGTCGGTTCGGGGCGTCGGTGCGAAGATCGGTGGTGCGGTATAGGCCAATACCGAGATGCCAAAGGAACTGGGCGGATTTCAGAACGCTTGTCCGATCCGGATGAGTTATGTGCTTAATAAGACCGGATTTCCTATCATGAAAAGTTCGCTTTATGCCATGGTCAGCGGCGCCGATAACCGGCAATATCTATATCGTGTCAAGATATGATGGATTACCTTGAGCGTCATTTCGGAAAACCGGACAAAACCGTTGCGTCTCCGAAGCCTGAGGATTTTGCTGGCATGAAGGGGTTGATCGTGGTCAAAGGTAGCGGGTGGCGAAATGCCAGAGGGCACGTGACACTATGGAATGGCACGAGGTGTTCGGATGTTTGTCACCTTATGTCTGATCCTGACAATGGTACTTTCACACCGGAGACTGCCTCGATATGGGAATTAAAATAAAACCCGTCCTGGCCGCGACCGTATTGGTGGGCGCCGCGTTGACGGGTTCACATGAGGCAGTTGCGCAATCCCAATCGCCAGGCCTTGGCACTGAAATGGAGCGATATTCGCAGGAAACGCTGCTCAAGAACTGGGCGCTGAGTGTTTGCCTGGGAATCGTCAACAAGGATCAGCGAGATAAAGACGATGCTGGTGAGACTGCCAGCGCCTATCTGGAATTCGGTCGCCAGCCCCTGGAGGCCTATGGTGAAATACGTGAACTTGTCAAAACTTACGCGGCCCGCAATTACGGGGGATCGATTGAGTCCGAATTCAATACCATGAAATGCATTGACCTTTTCCACAGCGGCCAGCTGGATCGGCTCGTTGGCAAATGGGTGACGAGCGGGGGCGGCAAATCGTCAGAAAAAAAATAGCGGCTTGCGCTCATTTGCCGATGTGCCGGATGCGATTAGATCACCGGGATCGTCCGTGCGGCAGTCTGCACGATCAAGCTGATTGGTTGCTTTCAACGCGTCAATAAGCAAACCGCTCCTGTAGCGCTTCCAGATGGCATTCCTTCAGAATGGCCAGTTGCCGTTCGCGCGCGCTTTTCTTGAAGCCGCCGGTTTTTTTTGCGATGATCAGCTCGTTTTTCATGGAGTGTTCCCAGCCCACCAGTTCCGTTACGGTCACCTGGTAGCCGCGCGCTTCCAGTTGCAAGCAGCGTAATACATTTGTGATCTGGCTGCCGAACTCGCGGGTGTGCAGGGGGTGGCGCCATAGTTCGGACAAAGGCGTCTTGCCCAGAGTATTGCCCTTGGTGGCACGCAGCCTTGCGGCCACTTCGGCCTGGCAGCAGGGCACCAGCACAATAAAACGCGCATCGCGAGCCAGGGCAAAGCGGATAGCATCGTCTGTGGCGGTATTGCAGGCGTGAAGTGCGGTGACAATGTCTATTTTTTCGGGCAGATCGGCCGACGCAATGGACTGCTCGACAGTCATATCCTTGAACTGCATGCCTTTAAATTCCAGGCGCCGGGCCAGGTCTTCTGATTTTTTGACCAGGTCGGCGCGCGACTCAATGCCATACACCGTCGCGCTGTCGTGGTCCTTGAGGAACAGGTCGTACAGAATAAAACCGAGATAGGACTTGCCGGCGCCGTGGTCAACCAGCGACAGTGCCTGCCGCTCGTCCAGGATGGTTTGCATAAGGGGTTCAATGAACTGGTACAGGTGGTAAACCTGCTTGAGCTTGCGCCGTGTGTCCTGGTTGATTTTCCCCTCACGTGTGAGGATATGCAGTTCCTTGAGCAATTCCAAAGACTGTTGTGGCTTGATTTCCGGAATCAGGGTCATGCTGTGCCTTTATACCGTCATCGAGAAAATCCGCGCATTCGGCTGCTTGCGCAGCATGCGCAGATCAAATGCCATACAGATATTGCGAGCGAAGGTGCGTCCGGCTTCGGTAATATCAATGCGGTCGGTGCCAATGCGGATCAGGCCGTCGCTTTGCATTTCTTGCAGCCGCTCCAGCACATCGGGCAGTTCGGGAAATTGCATGGCCGGATCGGCCCAGCTGGTCTGCAGCTGACACATCAGGTTCAGAATATGGCGACGGATGACCAGATCCTCCTGATCCAGCAAATGACCGCGGAACAGCGGCAACACTCCGCTTTCGACGCGGGCATAATAATCCTCCAGGACTTTTTCGTTTTGCGCAAAGGCGTACCAGGTGTCGCTGATGGCCGACACGCCCAGGCCGATCATCAGTTGGGTTGATGAGGAGGTGTAGCCCATGAAATTGCGGTGCAGGTCCTTTTTGAGCATGGCCTGATACAGTGAATCGGATGGCAGGGAAAAGTGATCCATGCCAATTTCCACATAGCCCAGTTCTTCGAGCAGCCGCTTGCCATTTTCATACAGGGCGCGTTTTTCTTCGCCGGACGGCAGGTCATTTTCGTCGAAGCCGCGCTGTCCGTTGCCCTTGATCCAGGGCACGTGGGCGTAGGAATAGAAGGCCAGGCGATCGGGTTTGAGCGCGATGGTTTTCTTGATGGTCGATTCCATGGCTGCCCAGCTTTGGAATGGCAGACCGAAGATCAGATCATGACTGACACTGGTATAGCCGATCGCGCGCGCTGCGTCGGTCGCATTGAGCACGTTTTCATAGGGCTGGATGCGGTGGATGGCCTTCTGGACCATGGGGTCATAGTCCTGCACGCCGTAGCTGACCCTGCGAAAGCCCAGATCGTACAGGGTCTGCAGGTGCTCCTTGCGGGTATTGTTGGGATGGCCTTCGAAACTGAACTCATGGTGCTCATGGATGATGGCGTCGTCCAGAATCCCGTTCAGCAGGCGCTGCAGGTTGGCGCTGCTAAAAAACGTTGGCGTGCCGCCGCCCAGGTGAATTTCCCTGATGACCGGTTTGCCGCCGAGTAATTTGCGGTACATGGCCCATTCTTTGAGGACCGCCTCGACATAGGGCTCTTCGACACTGTGTTTTTTTGTAATGCGCTTGTGACAGGCGCAGAACGTACAGAGCACCTCACAGAACGGCAGGTGAATATACAGGCTGATGCCTTCCTGGGCATTGGACTCTGTAAAACTGCGTCTGACGGTCTGCAGATAGGCGTCGCTATCGAAACTGCTTTCGTCCCAGTACGGAACGGTGGGGTAGCTGGTATAGCGTGGACCGGGGATGTTGTATTTCTGAATAAGTGTGTTCATTCTGTACATGCGCCCCCGGGGTGAGGCGGGGGTCGCTTAAAATGCGGGCTCGGTATCGTCCGGGTCGGCGGTTTTGGCAGTCTGCTTGCGGGCAGTCGCGCTTTTGCTCGCGACTTTCTTTGCAGTGGCTTGCTTGACAGCTGTTTTCTTGGTGGCAGTTTTGCTTGCGGTCTTGCGGGCAGTTTTCTTGGCTGCTTTTTTGACCACTTTGCCGCTGTCGGCCTCTGCCGCGGTAGCGGCGCTTTTTGCCGCAGACTTGCTGGCGGCTTTGGCAGCCGATTTAGACGCCGCTTTTGCCGTTTTGGCAGGGCGGGGCTCAAATTCAAACTCTATTTTACCCGCTTTCGACATGGCCAGGTAGGCTTTGAACTTACGGTTGGTACGATTGGACACAAATCCGTCGAGCAGGTCGGTTTTACCCTGGCTGAGCAATTTGCCCATCTGCTCGTGGCTGATCTCCTGTTGCAGGATCACGCGGCCGGACTTGAAGTCGCAGGTTTTCTTTTCGCTGACCGAATTTTCGCAGACATAGCTCATGCCGGTGTCGTAGACGTTGCCACTGCATTTTGGGCAATGGCCGACTGGCGTTAGCTGGGAGACGTCCAGTGGCTCACTGTTGTCGTCGTCAGACTGGCCAAAATCGAATTCCAGCTTGTTTTCCGGCGTAATGCGCAAAATAGCGGAAAAGGGCCGTCCCATTTTACTGATGAAACCGCTGAGCGGGCCCAGGGTTTTGTTCTGCAACAGTTCTTCCACTTCGGGAATTTCAAAGGTGCGCCCGCCGGGATGCTTGGTAATGGAAAAATCGCAGTTGGTGCAGGCGTAACGGCGGTAGTTTTCCTTGACGACGTTGCCGCAGGCCGGGCATGGTGTCGTGAGCGTGGCATAGTCGCCGGGCACGGTGTCCTGCTCGTATTCCTTGGCCCGCTTGACGATAATTTGCGTGCTTTGCGCAATTTCACGCATGAACGCTTCGCGGTCCAACTGGCCCTGTTCCATTTGCTTGAGCTTGTGTTCCCATTCACCCGTCAGTTCGGGCGAGGTCAGCTCGCGCACGTTCAGTCCGACCAGCAGCGTCATGAGCTGACGCGCCTTGGCAGTGGGAATCAGTTCGCGCCCTTCACGTCGCAGGTACTGTTCATTGAGCAGCCCTTCGATAATGGTGGCGCGGGTGGCTGGCGTACCCAGCCCGCGCTCGGACATGGCTTCGCGCAGTTCATCGTCGTCTACCAGCTTGCCGGCCCCTTCCATGGCCGAGAGCAAGGTCGCTTCGGTATAGCGGGCGGGCGGACGGGTTGCCAGCTCCTTGGCGGCGATATCTTCGGTTTTGACGTTTTCATTTTCAGCCACGGGAACCAGCGTTGCATCGCTCTCCTGGTTTTCGCGTCCGTAAATTTCCAGCCAGCCCGGCTTGATCAGCACCTTGCCTTCAGTTTTGAAGTGATGGCTGGCCACAATCGTGATACGCGTGGTGACCCGGAATTCCGCGGGTGGGAAGAACACGGCCATGAAGCGTTTTGACACCAGGTCGTAGATCTTGGCTTCGGCTTCGCTCAGCTCCTTGGGGATCTGCAAGGTCGGGATGATGGCAAAGTGATCGGAGATCTTTTTGTTGTCAAAAATACGCTTGTTGGGCCGGACCCAGCTGTTTTGCAGAATCTTCTTTGCAAAGGGTGCGTTGCGGCGTCCCAGCTGCGATTCTGCGCCCACGATGGCCTCAAAGGTCTGTTTGACCGTACCTTGATAGTCCTCAGGCAGGTAGCGTGAGTCGGTACGCGGGTAAGTTAGTGCCTTATGCCGTTCGTACAGGCTTTGCGCCAGCGCCAGTGTTGTTTTGGCGGTAAAGCCGAAACGGGAGTTGGCTTCGCGCTGCAGCGATGTCAGGTCAAACAGGCCTGGCGACATGGATGTCGAGGGCTTGGATTCTTCGGTAACCGTGCCGTCTTTATGGCGACACGCAACGACCACCGATTGCGCACTGGCGGCCGACCATAGGCGGTTGTCCCTTTTCTCGGGATCGTGTTCGTCCTTCTTGAAGGCCGGGTCGAACCACTTGCCTTCATACAGGCCGCCGGCTGCCACGAAGGTGGCATGCACTTCCCAGTAGTCGCGGGATTTGAACTGGCGGATTTTTTCTTCACGTTCGAAAACAATGGCCAGGGTCGGCGTCTGGACCCGGCCGATAGGCGTCTTGAAAAAACCTCCGTCCTTGCTGTTGAAGGCGGTCATGGCGCGCGTGCCGTTGATGCCGATCAGCCAGTCGGCTTCCGCGCGCGAGCGGGCTGCCGCTTCCAGCGGCTTCATCACGCTGTCGTCGCGCAGATTGTCAAAGGCCTCAATAATGGCGTTGCGTGTCATGGACTGCAGCCAGAGCCGCTTGATGGGCTTATTGACGCCCGAGTACTGGATAATGTAACGGAAGATCAACTCTCCCTCGCGTCCGGCGTCACATGCGTTGATAATGGCAGTGACATCTTTGCGTTTGAGCAGGCGCACCAGCATTTTGAGCCGGTCGGTGGCCCTTTTGTCGGACGGTCTTAGATCGAACGCTTTGGCCGGGATGGCCGGCAGATGATTGAAGGACCATTTGCCGCGGACAACATCGTCGGGATTGGTCAGGGTTAGCAAATGCCCTACGCTGGACGACAGGACATACTGGTCGTTCTCAAAGTAGTCGCCTTCACGATGCATGCCGCCCAAGGCACGGGAGATATCGAGTGCAACTGAAGGTTTCTCAGCGATAATCAGGGTTTTCGTCATGGTTTTCCGAAGTTATGAACCGCAAGCGGATGTGTTATTTTTCACCGAGTGTACTACACGGCTATTTTCCACACAGCTATAATCGCTTGCCGTGCTGTTTCTGGTGGCCGGCACTTTCCCGGCACCCCAACCGCGGATAATACGAGAGGTAATTCAATTGATGCAAGCTCCGACGGCTCATTCTGCACAATCCGGGCATGACCAAATGGTCCTGTGGCGTCGCTTTTTCAATATGGGATTGCGGGTGCTGGGTATTGGCTTGCTGGCCAGCGGCATTGTGACCTGGATCGCGGCAAACTGGGACGGTCTTGGCAAATTCGAGCGTATTGCCGGTGTCCAGGCGTTACTGGTTGCTGTTGTGGCCGCTGCCCTGGTGCTGGCCTGGCGGGAGCGGCGCAGGTCCGGGTTCGCCGCAGGCGACCGGGGCCTCGCAAACGCAAGCAGCCAGGGCGTACCGGTTTTTGCCGGCGCATTGTTTCTCGCTTGTGTCGTTACCGGCGGCCTGTTGGCGCTTTTGGGGCAAACCTATCAGACCGGGGCCGATCCCTGGACACTGTTTGGCTGGTGGGCTTTGCTGACGATTCCCTGGCTGCTGGTTGCCCGCAGCTGGTTCGTCATCGTGCTATGGCTGGTTATACTCAATACCGCTATCATATTGCTGTTCGGTACGCAGGTGTTGATCAGCCCGCAGCGGTATACCCCAATGGGTTATGCATGGGTAGTGGCAGGCATCAATGCGGGCCTGCTGGCGGGCGCCGAGCGTTGGCGCAGCCACTATAGCGATCCCTATCGGGTGATGCCCCGGCTGCTGGCGCTTGTCATATTGGTCGCCTTGTTTTGTACGCTGGCCGCTTCCCTGGAGTCACTCTTTGATGATGAGTCCAACCAGGCCATGTTGCTGCAGGCAGCACTGGTGGGGGCGGTTGTTGCCGGCGGGTTTTATCTTTATCGCCGTGTCAGACCTGATTTTTTCATTCTGTCGCAACTGGCCGTATTTACGGTCCTGTATGCCGGTACCTACGTGCTCATTGCAAGCTGGCTGTTGGCCGAGTCGATAGAGCTGAGCGTGGCGCTGGCTTTTGTGGTGGCGCTTGGCGGGATGCTCGGATGTGTGTCCTGGCTCAGGGACGTGTATCAATCGCAGTCCGATGTGCCTGGTCACCCCGTTGCCTCAGATAGTGCGACAGGCATACTTGCTACTGAGCGTGCCTCAGACACAGCGACAGCTCCGACCCTGGCACTGGCCCCGGCAGCGGCTGAATCTACAGTCACCCCGTCGCGAAGTTCGCCGTTGTTGTTCCTCTTTTCATTTGGCTTCATATTTTTATTGGGTCTGGCGCTTATAGTGGTCCTGGATATACCGCTGGCAGTGGCTGCAGGCGTGTCGCTGGTTGCCGGGCTGCTGGCATACTTCGCCCCGGGTGGCAAAGGGCGCGCCAGCGGTGTGATGCTGATGCTGGTCGGCTTGCTATTGCTGGCATTCGAGGTTTTCAGCGGAACCTATATAGACTATGCCGATCGCTCTTTGCCGATACTGGGTCTGATAGCCGGCCTGTTGCTTCTGTACCATATGTATCAAACACCATGGTTTCAGTTTATGTGTGCGGTGGCTGCGCTGATGCTTTTTGCTATTCTGTGGCCGCAGTATAGCCCTGGTTTTGCACTCGATCATGCAGATGCCGCCTTGTCCGGCTATCACCGTGACGCCGAGTGGCTGTTTTTTTTGAATGAACTGGCGCCCGTTTATATTGTGCTGGCCACCGTGATTCTGATGGGGTTGCCGGCGGTCTGGCTGCGTCGCTACAAAACACTCGCCTGGGCGCTGCTGTGCATCCCGCTGGGCGCCTATGTGATTCATATGTCGGGAGCATCTTACAGCGATCATCAGAGTGTGCAGGCGGGGCAGAACATGCTGGCCATGGTGCTCAATAAATGGCACCTGCCCACCCGGTTTCCGATGGTTTATCTGTGCAACTTAGTGTTTGCCCTGCTGCCCGTGGGCGTTGCATGGTTGTCGGCCAGACGGCGGCGCGTTTTCGCGGCAGATCAGGCCGTTGTACTGCTGGTCCTGCTGGTGCTGGGCGTATTGTGGGGTGACCTGCCAGGAGTGCAGTTGGGCTTGCTGTTATGTTTGCTTGGCTATGAATTGCATTATCGCAGTATGCTGGTTGTTGGCGTGGTCAGTATTATCGTTTTTCTGGCGCAGTTTTATTTTCAATTGCATTTTCTTCTGCTGGATAAGGCGTACTTTCTGATCGCGCAGGGCGCCGTTCTGCTGGTGATCGCGCTGTTGTGGTACCGCATGCGTCCCGTTGCTGCTACTGGCGGGCAGGCTGTCTATCAAGAGGATGCATCGGATTTGCGCTCGGATATGCCTGCCGGGCCCAATGGCCGCCGCTTGTCTGCTGGTGACGACCATTCTGCTCTTGAGGTCAGATCGGGCCGCGGGTGGTTGCGGGTATCAACGCTTGCGAGCATCGTGGCCGGGCTGCTTGCCGTGCTGGCAGCGGCCAACGTAGACATCGTGCAAAAAGAAGCCATCATCCGCGACGGAACGCGTTTTGTGGTTGCATTGCGTCCGGTGGACCCGCGCTCTTTGATGCAGGGCGACTATATGACATTGAATTTTGCGTCACAGGGCGGTGACGATGGGGACCTGTTTTCCGATTATTCACACCGGTATGTTGAACTCAAACCCGATGCCCAGGGCGTCTATCACTTTACCCGCACGCTGCCGCAAATGGCGCCACCGGCTCAGCCAGGCAATGTAGTGGTACGCTATCGCAGGCAGTTGGATGAGCGGGTACTGTTTGTGACTGATGCCTATTTTTTCCCCGAGGGGCAGGGTGAGCACTTTGCTCGTGCCCGCTATGGCGAGTTTCGTGTCAATCAGGATGGCGTGGCATTGTTAACCGGGTTGCTGGACGAAAAGCAAAATCGGCTATAGGGCTTGAGCATTACTCGCCAAGCACTTGCCAGGGCCGCGGTGGAACTCTCTGGTCGCTTGGCAAGGGCTCACTATCCTGCGGTTAGTCGCGTCGCTCCGTTTATGGCGCGTTCGTGCATTGCCGGTCCCTGTATAACGGCAAGAATAGCGGTGAAAAAATAATAACAGCTAAGAAATTACCGCGCAAAAAAACGGTCACAGATAACGGTCACAGATAACGGATAAAAGCAGCGGCCAATTGGGTGTCAGCTTATACTGAATCGTTGGCGCCATGCACCCACGGCCGCGTCCCAGAAGTCGTTCACTGTGGTGACGGGCAGTACATCAAACCCCAGCGCTGCCCAGGCCCGCTGCAGGCTCTTGATTGGGTTGCGCGCATCAATGGCCTGTGCGTGATTCTGTTTGGAGAGCTTTCTGCCATCGCTGTCCAGCACCAGGGGGACATGCATCATACGCGGTGGCGTAAAACCCAGCATATGGGCCAACTGGTGCTGCCTGGCTGTTGAAGAAAGCAGATCCTGACCTCGCACAATATCCGTTACCTGCTGATCGTGATCGTCCACGACCACCACCAACTGATAGGCGAACAGACCATCGGCGCGTTTGATGATCATATCGCCCACGGCCTGGACAACGTTTTGGGTGCGTTCCCCCACCCAGCGATCGGTAAAGGAGTATGCCTCATCGGGCATTCTCACACGCCAGGCACGAGGCGAGCGGCCAGCGACAATGCCGGCCCGACAGGTGCCGGCGTAGGGACGTTCGCCGTCCTCTCCCAACAGCCCGGCCTGCAAGGCGTTGCTGGCGATTTCCTGACGCGTACAGGCGCACCCGTAAATCAGGCCTTGTTCGTCAAGTCGCGCGTATATGTTGGCATAGCGCGATAGCCGTTGCGACTGCCAGATAATGTCGCCGTCCCAGTGCATCCCCAGTTGTTGTAACTGCGACAGGATAATCCGGTCTGCACCCGGCGCTACGCGTGGTGTATCGATGTCTTCGATGCGTAATAGCCAGCGGCCGCGATGGGCGCGGGCATCCAGAAAGCTGGCCATGGCTGCGACAAGCGAGCCATCGTGAAGGGGGCCGCTGGGACTGGGCGCAAAACGCCCCGTATAGGGGGCGCAGGTGGTGTAAGACGGGTTGGACAAAATCAGCGGAGCAGAAATAGATTGAGTAGACACAAGCAGCAACAGGCTTGGCTGCACAAATGCTTATGTTCGCATAGGTTATGGCAGCGCGTTTGCCTCATGTTTGCTTTATGCGACACATGACGTAAACTTGCTGCCGAACCACAGGATCAGTGGAATAGTTTTTCTTCGTCGTCGGTTACCAGTTCTTCCAGGATCAGATGATCAATTTCCGCTTCCTGGCTCCACAACACCATCAGCGTGATGATTTTGATGTGCTGCAAGGACAGGGGCGCTTCTGGCGCTGCCATGGCCCGATCAATGATGATTTCACGCAGCGGTGGTGCCACCGCCCCGCTATACTCCAGAAAACTCAGGAACCCGAGAGCCGCCACGCCCAGGTGTTGTTGTTCACCTGGAGTATAAAAGCGTGTGCTGGAGTCTGACATGCTGGTCAGTTCTACGCACTTTTCAGTGGATTCGGCCAGACCGAAAAGCCAGCCGATCGCATCGTCAATGTCATCGTGCTCAAAGCCTGCGGCCATGAGCCTTTTGGTCAGGACGTCTGCGGAAGGGCAGGATTCTGGAGTGTAATAGTTCTCGAAGAGATAAACCAGGACATCATACATAATGCGTTTTCCCCAAAAGGTTTATTCAATGATAGCCCTTCAGTCAAATGACACCATCCTGCCTTCAAAATTCTTTAATTAAGCTGAAAGCGTAGATAAATGGTGCTATGTGACAGGCTACACCCGTCAGCCGTTACGCAGGCTTAATGATTATACTGTACGGGTTTTTGAGTGGGCAGGCAACGGTTTATTGGATCTCGTCATAAAAAAACATCACAGTGTCTTACAGGTTCATGATTCCAAAAGACTTTTCGATGACAGGACCGTTGTCCGGCCGCAGCGCATGCTGTTTCAGTCGATTGCAGTTTACGTAACTGGTGTACCGGCCAGCGCAAAAAATGAGCAAAAAACGCGCGAATGAAGCCATCACTATTTGACAATACTGCCATGGCGTGCCTGCGCAAAGAGGTAGAAGATTGGCTGGCGTGGCGGCAGGTGGCTGCGCAAAGAATGCGCAAACGCAAGACCAGGCACATCAACCGGGTCTGAGCGCTGCGAGTTCGTGCCGAACGTCAAAACGACAGGTTCAATTTAAACTGAAGTAGTGAGTGAAACTTAAAGCGACGAGTGAAGCCGTGAGTCAAAAACAGCCTAAAAACCAGACCTATGAACCAGGCGTTAAAGCCTGATACGTTACAGCCGCGTGGCAAGAGCGAACTTTTGGCAGATCGACGGGTCGCGGCAACCGGCCTGCGTAAACGGCTATTTATCATGCAGACCGGACAGCGAAGGGGAATTTGAATACAATGAAAACTTACTTCGTCCCTGTTTGCATTTATAAGGAAATGCCATGTCATTCAGTTCTGCCGATGCCCAGTCGCTAATGGAAATTACCGCCCGCCCGCCTTTGTATTTCGTCAGTGGCGAGGGTTCCTGGCTGACGGACGACACGGGCAAGCGATATCTGGATTGCATTCAGGGCTGGGCGGTCAATTGCCTGGGGCATTGTCCGCCGCAACTGGTCCAGGCGCTCAACAACCAGGCCGGAAAACTGATCAACCCGTCACCTGCTTTTTTCAATGAACCGTCCGTGGCGCTGGCCAAGCGACTGATTGACGCGTCGTGTTTTGATCGGGTGTTTTTCACCAACAGCGGCGCCGAGGCCAACGAGGGCGTGATCAAGCTGGCGCGCAAATGGGGTCAGAAAAACAAAAAAGGTGCCTACAAGATTATTACCTTTGACCACAGTTTCCATGGCCGCACACTGGCCACCATGTCTGCCTCGGGCAAGGCTGGTTGGGACACGAAATTTGCGCCGCAGGTCGATGGCTTTCCCAAGGCGCAAATGAATAACCTGGAATCGGTCAAGGCGCTGATTGACGACAATACTGTCGCCATCATGCTGGAACCGGTGCAGGGCGAGGGCGGTGTTATTCCTGCAGAAATGGCGTTCATGAAAGCGCTGCGCGAACTGACCCGCGAGAACAATATGCTGCTGATCGTGGATGAAGTGCAGACAGGCATGGGACGTTGCGGCGAACTGTTTGCCTATCAGGCTTATGGCATCGAGCCCGACATCATGTCGCTGGGCAAAGGTATCGGCGGTGGTATCCCCCTGGCCGCCATGCTGGCCCGCGAAGAAGTGTCTTGCTTTGAACATGGCGACCAGGGCGGCACCTACAATGGCAACCCCTTGATCACAGCTGGCGGCATTGCGGTTTTCGATACCCTGACCGCACCTGGATTTATGCAAAGTGTTCAGGCCCGCTCCGAACAGTTGTCGCAGGGGCTGCTGGCGCTGTCGGAAAAATGGGGCATGAAAGGCGAGCGTGGCATGGGCATGTTGCGCGCGTTGATTCTGGACAAGGACGACGGACCGGCAATTGTGGACGCAGCACGCGAGCGCGGTCCGGAAGGTATGCTGTTGAATGCGCCGCGGCCGAATCTGCTGCGCTTTATGACTGCATTGAATATGACCGAAGACGAGCTCAAACTGATGCTGGCGTGGCTGGACGAAGTGATTGCCCAGGTCAGAGCTTGATCGATTCCCTGTCTGCCGACAGGGCAATGAGCAACCGGATGGCTGAATCCATTCGGTTTCTCCCAACGGATGACAAGGAGCAGACATGCAGAACGAGATGGAACTCAAAGAGCTGGTTATCGAGCTGTCGGATAATCTGAATCAATGCATGGCGCAGCAGGCAGCACTCCAACACGCGGTGTATTCCTTGCTGGCAAATGTGAGCGACAAAAAGGCCGTACGCAATTCGCTGAATATCTGTGCCGAAAGTTTTCTGGAGGCCCAGGAGTCGTTGGGTTTGCCCGATGATATGATTGAAACCTACCAGGACGAAATCGCTGAACTGCTCGATACGCTGTCAGACGATATTGAACAGCAGCGTGATGCTGATTGGGCCAATGAAGGTGGCAATATTCATCTGGACGAAGACAAGCAGTAAAACAGGCGGATTATTTTATCGCATATCAAGTTCTGATATGTCCCAGGCGTTGTCCGGGAATTGGCCAAATGAGTGATTTGCAGACAATACCGAGACACTGTCTCGGTATTTCAATCGCTGCGAATGGGCTCGGCTCTTCAAGCTACCGTGGTCTGTTTATGCTCATCCTCTTTTAGTCAAAGAGGATGAGAAGACTCAGGCGTCGGCCTCTTCAATCCTGATCAATTCCGCGCCATCCGTGACCTGATCACCAACGGCAAAGAACACTTCCTCGACAATGCCCGATGTGGGCGCGGTAATCGCATGCTCCATTTTCATGGCCTCCATGACCATCAATGCATCGCCTTTTTTTACGGTATCGCCGGCCTTGACCGATAGCGAGATGATTTTGCCTGGCATCGGGGCGGTCAGGTTGCCGGCATGGTCGGCACTCTCGTCGGCGGCGTGGCGCAACAGGTCCGGCAGGCCGAAAATGCGGGTGCCACCGGTTTGTCCTGTGCCAAACAGCCAGGCCTGCTCTGCCTCGCGTACGACGGTGCCGCGATAATTGCGGCCATCCAGATTGACCTGGGTGTGCCAGCTGGCGCCATCGGCCTGGGCAGACCATGACAGGGGATAGCTGCGGTCCTGGTGCACCAGTTGCCACTGTCCGTCAATGCGCTGCATGTGCAGCGTGTGCGCGATTTCGCCATCCTGCAGTTGCAGGGTTTGTTGGTAGGAGCCAGACAGGCGCCAGCCATCGGTGCTGTCCCATGGGTCGATGCTGTGATCGCCCTGGTTGCTATTATGGCCGGTTTGGCCCTGGGCACTGATCCAGGTGGCTGCTACGCAGGCCAGTGCCGGCAATGTGGCTTCGGTATGTTCGGGCAACAATTGCTCGCGATTTTTTTCGATCAATCCCGTATCCAGATCGGCTGTGGCAAACGCCGTATTTTCCATGAGCCGGCCCAGAAACGCCAGATTGGTGCGAACGCCAACAACATGGGTTTGCGCCAGCGCCGTATGCATGCGCGCAATGGCCTGTTCCCGGGTTTCTCCCCAGACAATGAGCTTGGCGATCATGGGATCGTAATAGGGCGAGATGGTATCGCCCTGGCCCACGCCGCCATCGACGCGAACCGTGCCATTGCGGAAGGTGACATGCTCGGGCAGGCGAAGATGGCTGAGCGTGCCGATGGACGGCAGAAAGCCGTTGTCTGGATTTTCTGCATAGATCCGCGCTTCTATGGCATGACCTTGCATGGTGAGTTGCGCCTGCGTCAATGGCAGGGGCTGGCCGGCGGCAACGCGCAATTGCCACTCGACCAGGTCCAGTCCGGTAATCATTTCGGTGACCGGATGCTCCACCTGCAGGCGGGTATTCATTTCCATGAAGTAGAAGCGACCGTCGGGTTCGGCAATGAATTCGACCGTGCCGGCGCCCACATAGCCCACAGCCTTGGCGGCTGCGACGGCGGCCTCGCCCATTTGCTTGCGGCGTTCGGCGGTCATGCCCGGTGCCGGGGCCTCTTCGATCACTTTCTGGTGACGGCGTTGAACCGAGCAGTCACGCTCGAACAGGTACACGGCGTTGCCTTGGCTGTCCGCAAATACCTGGATCTCGATATGGCGCGGTTTGGTCAGATAGCGTTCAATCAGGACCATATCGTCGCCAAAGCTGCTGATGGCTTCCCGTTTGCACGAAGCCAGAGCGGCGATAAATTCCTCTGAGCTTTTGACCACGCGCATGCCCTTGCCGCCACCGCCGGCACTGGCCTTGATCAATACCGGATAGCCGATGCGATCAGCTTCCTGATGCAAAAGGGTTGGGTCCTGGTCTTTGCCATGATAGCCCGGTACCAGTGGGACGCCGGCCTGTTCCATCAGGGATTTGGCGGCAGACTTGCTGCCCATGGCGGCAATGGCAGAAGCCGGTGGTCCGATAAAGGTGACACCTGCCTGTCCGCAGGCCTGGGCAAAGGCTTCGTTTTCAGACAGAAAACCGTAACCTGGGTGGATCGCCTGGGCCCCCGTAGCCTTGGCTGCGTTGAGGATCACATCGCCCAGCAGATAGCTGGCGCGAGGCTCGGCGGCGCCGATATGAACCGATTCATCGCAGGCATGAACGTGTGCTGCGTTGGCATCGGCATCGGAGTAGACCGCGACAGTGCGAATGCCCATGCGACGGGCAGTGGCGGCCACGCGGCAGGCGATTTCGCCGCGATTGGCAATCAGAATGGTATGGAACATGATCTTGTCTCCGGTCAGATACGGAACACGCCGAAACGGGTGTCTTCTATCGGGGCGTTCAGGGCTGCGGACAGGCTTAGCGCCAATACCCGGCGGGTGTCGGCCGGCTGGATGATGCCGTCATCCCACAGGCGTGCAGTGGCGTAGTAAGGATGCCCTTCGCGTTCGTACTGATCGCGAATCGGGGCCTTGAATAGTTCTTCTTCGTCGGCAGACCAGCTGCCGCCCTTGGCCTCGATGCCATCGCGGCGGATGGTAGACAGCACGCTGGCCGCCTGCTCGCCACCCATGACCGAAATACGGGCATTGGGCCACATGAAGAGCATACGCGGATTGAAAGCGCGGCCGCACATGCCGTAGTTGCCGGCACCGAATGAGCCGCCGATAAGAACGGTGATCTTGGGTACTGAAGCGGTAGACACGGCAGTAACCATCTTGGCGCCGTGACGCGCAATGCCTTCGTTTTCGTATTTGCGACCCACCATGAAACCGGTAATGTTCTGCAAAAAAATCAGCGGGATCTTGCGCTGGCAGCACAGTTCAATAAAGTGTGCGCCTTTTTGCGCCGCTTCGGAAAACAGGATGCCGTTGTTGGCAATGATGCCGACCGGCATGCCATGCAAATGGGCAAAGCCGGTAACCAGCGTAGTACCAAAGCGCGCCTTGAACTCATCGAATTCGGAGCCATCGACAATCCGTGCGATCACTTCGCGCACGTCGTAAGGCTTGCGGGTATCGGCCGGAATGATGCCGTTCAGTTCCGCAGGATCGTACAGCGGTTCGCGCACCGCTTGCAGTTTAAGGGGGATGTTCTTTTTGATATTTAAGCGCGCCACTGTGTCGCGTGCCAGTTGCAGGGCATGCAGATCGCTGTTGGCCAGATGGTCTACAACGCCCGACAGGCGCGTATGCACATCGCCGCCGCCCAGGTCTTCGGCCGTCACGACCTCGCCCGTTGCCGCTTTTACCAGTGGCGGGCCGCCCAGAAAGATGGTGCCCTGATTTTTGACGATGATCGATTCATCGCTCATGGCAGGAACGTAGGCGCCGCCGGCCGTACATGAGCCCATGACAACGGCTATTTGCGCAATGCTCATGGAGGACATGACCGCCTGGTTATAGAAAATGCGTCCGAAATGATCGCGATCCGGGAACACCATGTCCTGGCGCGGCAGATTGGCACCGCCCGAATCCACCAGATAAATGCAGGGCAGGCGATTCTGCTGGGCAATTTCCTGGGCCCGCAGATGCTTCTTGACTGTCATGGGGTAGTATGTGCCGCCCTTGACCGTGGCATCGTTGCATACGATAACGCATTCGACCCCGTTGACCCGGCCGATGCCGGTAATGACGCCGGCGCCGGGCGCATCACCCTCGTACATTTCGTGCGCCGCCATGGGCGAGAGCTCCAGAAAGGGCGAGCCGGGATCGAGCAGGCGCTCGACACGGTCGCGTGGCAGCAATTTGCCGCGCGCCACGTGCTTGGCGCGGGCGTTTTCGCCACCCCCTAGTGCAGTTTTCTCCAGGTGCTGCTTCAGATCATCAATCTGTTGCTGCATTGCCTGTGCGTTTTCCAGGAAGCCTGCAGACCGGGCATTGATTTTTGAGGTGATAACGGGCATAAAACATTTCCATGCAAGTAGCCGGCAGCTGCGTGCCGACCGGCGCGAGCAACAGGGTGGATGGTTTGGTGTAAACCGTGCCGGGCAGACTGTTGCCCGGCACGGTAGAGCCATAAGGTCAGATCATTTCGACGGCCAGCGCCACCGCTTCTCCGCCGCCGATGCACAAAGAGGCCACACCGCGTTTTCCTTTGGTCTTGCGCAGCGCGCCAAGCAACGTGGTCAGAATCCGTGCGCCGGATGCACCGATAGGATGGCCCAGTGCAGTGGCGCCGCCATGGATATTGACTTTGGCGTGATCCAGTTCCAGCTCTTTCATGGCGGCCATGGTGACCACGGCGAAGGCTTCGTTGATTTCGTAAAGATCAACCTCGTCTTTGCTCCATGACAGCTTATCCAGCAATTTCTTGATGGCGCTGACCGGTGCAGTGGTAAACCACTCGGGTTCATGTGAGTGCTGTGAATGGCCGACAATACGCGCAATAGGCGTTGCCCCCAGTTTTTTGGCGGTAGATTCGCGCATGATGACCAGTGCTGCCGCGCCATCGGAAATGGAGGACGAGTTTGCCGCCGTGACCGAGCCGTCTTTTTTGAACGCAGGTTTGAGAGAGGGGATCTTTTCTGGTTTGGCCTTGCCGGGCGACTCATCGGTACTGACAATCGTGTCGCCGCCGCGGCCGCTGACGGTCACGGGTGCAATTTCCCATTCGAAGCTGCCATCGGCAATGGCGGCATTGGCGCGCTTGAGCGACTCGATGGAAAACGCGTCCTGGTCCTGGCGGCTGAAGGTGTATTTATCGGCACATTTTTCAGCAAAGACACCCATGGCGGTGCCTCGCTCATAGGCGTCTTCCAGCCCGTCCAGCGCCATATGGTCATAGACGGTAGAGTGACCATAGCGATAGCCCTGGCGGCCTTTGAGCAGCAGATACGGGGCGTTGCTCATGCTTTCCTGGCCACCGGCCACGACGACCTCGGCGCTGCCGGCCAGCAGCAGGTCATGCGCCAGCATGGCTGCTTTCAGGCCCGAGCCGCAGACCTTATGGATGGTGGTGCATGCCACGCTTTTAGGCAGGCCGCCGCCCAATGCGGCCTGGCGGGCTGGCGCCTGACCTTGCCCGGCCTGCAGGACGTTGCCCATGATCACTTCCTGGACATCGTCGGCCTTGATGCCTGCGCGCTCTACTGCGGCGCGGATGGCGGTGGCGCCCAGTTCATGTGCGGCCAGCCCGGAAAGGCTGCCCATCATGGCGCCCATGGGGGTACGGGCAGCAGAAACGATTACGATAGGATCATTCATGTCGATTCCTTTAATGAATTATGTTGCCGCGGTGCGTCTGCGCGATGCAGACAGCGCTCGGCGGGGTAGGGAAAGATATCTTCAATTTTACCGGACGCGACCCGGTTCTGCCGGTGCTGCCACCATTGATAATCCAGTAGTTGGGCGTGGTGTTTCAGGAATGCACGCCGCACGCGTGGGTCTCCCAGCAGGAATCGTTCGAATTCCTCCGGGAAAACGTCATTGGCGTGAACGGCGTACCAGGGCTCGTCGGACATCTCGGCTTCTTCATTGGGCGCCGGCGGGATCTTTCGGAAAACCATATCAGTGACAGGCTGTATTTCGTCGTAGTCATAGAATACGATACGGCCCAGACGGGTGACGCCAAAATTCTTGTACAGCATATCGCCCGCAAAAATATTGGCAGCAGCCAGTTCGGCAATGGCATCCCCGTAGCCTTTGACGGCGTCTTCAAGGGCCGCATCGCTGGCCCGGTTCAGATACAGGTTCAGTGGCGTCATGCGGCGTTCGATATAGACATGCCGAAAGACGATGGCGTTTTCTGTCTCTTCGATCAGGCTGGGCACTTCGGTGCGCAGCTCTTTGAGTAAAGCATCGGAAAACCGGTGTAGCGGCAGGGCCACTTGCGAATATTCCCAGGTATCTGCCATGCGCCCGACCCGATCATGCAGCTTGACCATCTGGTATTTCTGTCTAACGGTCGTGTGCACCATTCCGTCCTTGCGGATCCTGTCGCGGATGAGTTTGAACACATAGGGATAAGAGCCCAGTGTAAATACGGTCATCACCATGCCTTCGATACCGGGGGCAATGTCAAAGGTGTCGGTGGAATGCGTAAGGTGATGCAGGAAATCGCGGTAGAACAGGGTCTTGCCCTGTTTCTGCAGCCCGATCGCCGTATACAGTTCCGCCTTGGGCTTGGCCGGCATCAGCGTGTGCAGGAACGAAACGTAAGAGGAGGGGGTTTCCATGTCTACCAGAAAATAGGCACGGGTAAAGCTGAACAGTGTGCTGATATCGGCGCGCGTGTGCAGCAGTGCATGCAATTTGACTTCGTGCGCAGGCGTGTGCAGCAGCGGAATAGCAAAGGGATAGAGCTGCCCGTTATTGATGAAGCGACCTATGATATAGGCGCCCTTGTTACGGAAAAACAGACTGCGCAGCACATGGATCTGGCAGTCGGGTGCAATACGCGAGCCGCCGGTTTTGATGATCTCTTTGCGCAGCACGCCCACGGCGCGGCGGGCCAGCAGATGGGCGTCTGCAGGCAGATCGTGGTAAGGCAGGGCCAGTCCGAAATCGGCCACCATGTCGATGACCGTGGACACGATGCCGTGCGTGTGCGGGTAGTAAACGCGATAGGAACTGCCCTGGGCATCAATATAGTCGGTGGCAACGGCAGGACGCACAAACAGGAAGTCGTTGTGAAAATAGTCGCGATGCATGATCCGGCTGCAGACCGAATTGAAGAAGGTTTCTGCACACTCGGGCTGGCTATGCTCCAGCAACAGTTGCGTAAAGGCTTGCTTGATATCCTGCCAGTACTGGCTCTGTTCTTTGGTAAAGGCACTGCCCAGCTTCGGATCCTGCATGGCCATGCTGGTCTTGTCCAGCAACTGGGTGATCTGCCGTGTGCACTCGCGCACCCGCGTGTCGTAGTAGTCTATCCGCTCGCGGTTGACTCGCTGCATACCATGCCAATCGTGTGACTCAAACAGCGCCTTGGCCCGTTGCGCGACAAAGCGAAACAGCGAATAGTGTCGGTTGAAGCCGGCCAGAATTTCGGCGGCCAGCGCCGAAGGTTCCGGCACGGGCGGCTCGACTTGTCGGACTTGCTGATGATCTGCGGTGAGCGGCATAGTCATGTGTCTTTTGTCTTGCAGCTAGTGGCCCGGTTCGCTGACCAGGCCAAATGACTAGCGTGTTTCGTTAAACAGCTCACGCCCGATCAGCATGCGACGGATTTCACTGGTGCCGGCGCCGATCTCATACAGCTTGGCATCGCGCCACAGGCGTCCCGTGGGGTACTCGTTGATGTACCCGTTGCCGCCCAGGATCTGGATGCCTTCGCCGGCCATCCAGGTGGCTTTTTCTGCACAATACAGAATCACGGCGGCGCAATCCTTACGCACTTCGCGCACGTGGCCATCGCCCAGACGATCCAGGTGCTTGCCGACGGTGTAGCAAAAGGCCCGGCTTGCCTGCAGCGTCGTGTACAAATCGGCCATTTTTCCCTGAATCAATTGGAATTGGCCGATAGACTGGCCAAACTGCTTTCGGTCATGTACGTAAGGGACGGTGATGTCCATGACGGCCTGCATGATGCCCAGCGGCCCGCCGGCCAGCACGGCGCGTTCGTAGTCCAGACCGCTCATGAGTACTTTGACGCCACCGTTGAGCTGCCCAAGGATGTTCTCTTCGGGAACTTCGCAGTTTTCAAACACCAGTTCGCCGGTATGGCTGCCGCGCATGCCCAGTTTGTCCAGTTTCTGGGCCACGGAAAACCCCTTGAAGCCTTTTTCAATGATAAAGGCAGTAATACCTTTGGCATTGGCCTGTGGGTCGGTTTTGGCGTACACCACCAGGGTATCGGCGTCCGGGCCGTTGGTGATCCACATTTTGGTGCCATTGAGCACATAGTGGTCGCCTTTTTTCTCGGCACGCAATTTCATGCTGACCACATCGGAGCCGGCGCCCGGTTCGCTCATGGCCAGTGCACCGATATGCTCGCCGCTGATGAGTTTGGGCAGGTATTTTTGCTTTTGTGCTTCGGTGCCGTTGCGATGCAACTGATTGACGCACAGGTTGGAGTGCGCGCCGTAGGACAGGGCCACCGAAGCGCTGGCACGCGAGAGTTCTTCCATGACGATCATATGGGCCAGATAGCCAAGATTGGCGCCGCCATAATCTTCGCTCACCGTCATGCCAAGGACGCCCAGATCGCCGAATTTTTTCCACAGGTCCATGGGGAATTGGTCGTCGCGATCCAGCTGGGCAGCACGTGGGGCGATTTCTGCCTTGGCAAAATCGGCTACGGCATCGCGCAACATATCCAGATCCTGGCCCAGATCAAAATTCAAACCGGGAAGCGTCATGAAAAGTCTCCGTCGTTGTGGGTGTAAGTATGGCCAACAGGTTAAGGCCGCACTGACAGGTATTAGTGTACGTGAACCGGATCACGGCTTGATGACCAAAATGCGCAAACAAGGGTAATCGCCAGTGTGGAAATTGCCCACTGTGTACGGGTATTGCACCTGTCCGGGATAAGTGCTCAATATATCATTACGTTTACGTAAACGTCAATAAAGGACAGCTCAGGATAAACCCGTAAGCGGGTGGTGCGTTTCAAGGGGCAGGGGACCCATGCGCACAGCGGATTCAGATCGTGTGGACTGGTACAGGAGAAATGATTTTTTTGGTAAAAGTTGAACGGAATATCGGCTCAGGCGAGGTAGCCGATTGTGCTTGTCGGCGTCCGGCCTGCGGTCTCTCATTTGTCTCGTGGCCGCCCGTGCCGGGGCTTGGTCCACTCATTTGGGCGCGGTGGCGTTCACTTCGCTTAGCAGTTGCAGGCAGTTTTTTTCCTGTTCGGCGATTTCAGCCAGAGTCTGGTCCAGGTCCTGCTTCTGCTGCATCAATTGCTGTTTGTGGCGGGTGAGGATTGTCAGGTAGCTTTGCAATTGCGGCTGTGTACTGCCCGGGCCCTCGTACATGCCGATAAGCGAGCAGATTTCGGACAATTGTAGTCCCAGCCGTTTGCCACGCAACGCCAGCTTCAGGCGCGTCCGGTCCCGATGGGTGTAGATACGCTTTTGGCCATCCCGGATGGGATTGACAATGCGGTGATCTTCGTAAAAACGAAGGGTCCGCGGCGTGATACTGAATTCTTCCGCGAGTTCGGAAATAGACCAGGTGCGTGGGTTCATGGAGGCAAAGCAGCCCGGAAGAGGATTCGGGCTTGCATGTTTACGTTAACGTAAACTATGATCTATGAATTAAAACCAAATGTCAATGAGGAGCGGTACGCATGAACGAACTTGAAGCAAGGCTGGATTATCCTTTCGGCGATGAGCTGCCACAACCGGGGCAGGCCAGGGAAGTTGCCCCCGGCGTTAAATGGATTCGCATGCCCCTGCCGTTTGCATTGGATCATATCAATTTATGGTTGCTCCGGGATGAAGTGGATGGTCGCCAGGGCTGGACGGTCGTGGATACCGGCATTGCTAAACCCGAAGTCAAGGCATTGTGGGAAACCATTTTTGAAAACGCACTGGAAGGTTTGCCGGTTTTGCGCCTGATTGTCACCCATATGCATCCCGACCATACCGGTCTGGCGGCATGGATCTGTGAGCGCTGGAATGCGCCCCTGCATATGAGCATGACTGATTTTTACGTGGCATCGCTCTGGTCGTCACGGCCCGCAGGCGGGGCGGGCACCGGCGGGGATGTGGCAGTGGCGCATTTTGCACGCCATGGCCTGACCGATGCGGATGCGCAGGAACAGATCCGCCAGCGCGCCAGCTACTACCCCTCACTGGTCGAAGGGATGCCGCGGCGTTTCGTGCGGATGCTCGGTGGTGAGCGCCTGCACATCGGTGGCCGCGTGTGGGAATTCATCGCGGGCTACGGTCATGCGCCGGAACACATCAGCTTGTACTGTCCGGAACTCAAGGTACTGATTTCCGGCGACATGGTGCTGCCGCGCATCTCCACCAACGTCAGTGTCTTCGATCATGAGCCCGACGCCGATCCTTTGAAGCTGTATCTGCAATCGCTGGACAGCTACGAGCCGCTGGCTGAAGATGCCCTGGTGCTGCCTTCTCACGGTCGTCCCTTCAAGGGGCTGCACGAACGGCTTCGCCAGCAGCAGGCTCATCATGCCGAGCGCCTGAGCGAAGTGCTGCAATGGTGTCGTGAGAAACCGATGTCGGCATCTGACGTGGTGCCGCTGATGTTCAAGCGCAAGCTGGATCTGCATCAGATGACATTTGCCATGGGCGAGGCCCTGGCCCACCTGCATACGCTTTATCATGAGGGTAAACTGACACGCGCCGAGGATGACCAGGGGGTGTTGAGGTTCGCTGCGGCAGCCTAATTCTGTGGCTGCTGCTGCCTGCCCGGCGCGATATCGATCGAATCATATCAGGGGGATCCGGTGGATGTGCCCGGGCGCGCGTCCGGGCATCCTTCGGCCCACAATACGGACCGATGGGTCTCGCATTTCTGATGCGCTGCACGACCGGTCGGTAGCGCATTATCCAACACGTTTTCTGCTTTAAGGCTTGCCTGCTGCCTTGACGCTTGTTCAGGCGCAGGATTGATGTTATATTTAAAAGGTCATAAGTATGGCTTTTTCGCCTTTTGTTTTTGCCATTACGCATTCGTCATGACGCATTCATACTTGCGACATTCATCAATGTGACCCTGGCGTCGGCTAAAACCATGACTTTGGCACACACGGAGACAAATATGTATTTCGATATGCAGGCCCTGGAAGGAAAAAATACCTACAAACTGATGGGGAGCGTAGTGCTGCCGCGTCCCATCGCCTGGGTGGTAACGCAGGCTGAGGATGGCGCCTACAATGCTGCGCCGTTTTCGTTTTTCAACGTGCTATCCGGCGACCCGCCTGTGGTGGCACTGGGTATTGGTCATCATGGTGATGAAAAAAAAGACAGCCTGCGCAATATTGAACGCACCGGCGAATTTGTCGTCAACCTGGTGCCGGCCTCGCTGATGGACGCCATGAATATTACCGCCACCGAATATCCCTTTCACATTGACGAATTGCAGGAAGCCGGGCTGGCTACCTTGCCTTCGGAAAAGGTCAAGCCAGGCCGGATTGCCGGCAGTCCCGTGGCGCTTGAATGCCGGCTGTGGAAAGAAATTGATGTCGATAGCAAGCGCATCATTTTGCTTGCCCGGGTTGAAGGCCTGCATGTGGATGACGCTGCCGTGATTGATGCAGACAAATGCTACATCGACGGCAACAAGCTGGACCTGGTCGGACGCATGCATGGCGCCGGCTGGTATTCGCACACCCGGGATGCCTTCCAGCTGGCCCGTATTCCCTACAAAAAAACCGTGTCCTGATTAACCACAGGACGCCGAAAAGCTCAACTTAATTCTCAAGAGACATGATGAAACTGCATTGGTCACCCCGCTCGCCGTTCGTGCGCAAAGTAATGATCGTTCTTCACGAAACCGGCCAGGCCGACGCCGTCGAGCTGGTTCGTACACCGGTTGCCATGGCCGAACCGAATCTGACATTGCTGCCTGATAATCCCTTAATCAAACTGCCCACGCTGGTGCTGGAGGATGGGTACAGTCTGTTTGATTCTCGCGTCATATGCGAGTATCTGGCCTGGCGTGGTGCCGAGCAGGGCCTGGCGCTGTTTCCAGCAGACCCGCAACAACGCGTGCGCGTATTAAGGCAGCAGGCGCTGGGCGATGGCTTCATGGATGCCCTGTTGCTGTTTCGCCAGGAACGCAATAAGACTGAAGATAAACAGACGCCTGCCTGGCTCAGCGCGTTTGCACTTAAAACCGAGGCAACACTCAGTTTTCTGCAGGGCAACGTGGGCGATATTGAGCAAAGCGGGTTTGATATGGGGGCCATCACGATCGGCTGCGCGCTGTCCTATCTTGACTATCGGTTTGCCGATTTGAACTGGCGCCAGCGTGCGCCTGATCTGGCGCGCTGGCATGCCGAGGTGTTCGTGCGCCGTCCTTCCGTTGTCGCCACCGAGCCGGCGGAGACGCCCTGACTGCCAGAATGCCTGTCTTCTGTTTTCAAAAAATATCACCGCAACAACCCCAGGAAAATTTATGAGTCGTATCCCTTTTCCCACTGTAGAGACCATGAACGAAGCCCAGCGTGCCGTCTATGACGACATCGTGAGTGGCCCGCGTGGCCGGCTGGTTGGGCCATTGCGCGCCGTACTGCACAATCCGGAACTGGCCCAGCGCTGGCAGAAGCTGGGCGAAATGCTGCGCTTTGGCACCAGCCTGCCGCCGCGGTTGAACGAGTTGGCGATTCTGGTAACGGCGCGCTACTGGAACAGTCAGATCGAGTGGTATATCCACGAGCAGGCTGCGCTGTCAGCCGGTCTGCCACAGGCAATTGCAGATGAAATCAAGCGCTGCGAGGCGCCGGGTTTTACCGAGCCGCAGGATGCCGCCGTTTATGAGTTTGCGCGGCAGTTGCTGGCACATGGCACGGTTGCGCCTGCTGTCTATGAGCGCATCCGCACCTGGTTTGATGTGACCGGTGTTGTCGAGTTGACTGCCGTGGTGGGCTATTACACGATGGTGTCCATGACGCTCAATGCCCACGAAATCCCGCTGCCCGATGGCGCGCCAGCGCCGCTGGTACCGGCGCAGCGTGATGGCGTACAGGCCCTGAGTACGCTGGCGCCTATTTGTCTGGAGGATATAACGGCGTGACTGCAAACTATATTCCCGATAGCGTGGAAATGCCGCGCATGCCAACGCCACCTGCGGTGACGTTGCCTAATGACAGTTGTGATGCGCATTGCCATGTCTTTGGTCCCTATGCCGATTTTCCCTTGCACTTGCGTTCTACCTACGCACCGCCGGATGCGCCCGCAGCGCGTTATCTGAACATGCTCGATACCGTTGGTGTGCAACGTGGAGTACTGGTTCAGCCGGCGCCCTATGGCACCGATGTGTCGGCCATTATTGACGCGATTGCGCGGCGGCCGGAACAATTGCGAGGCATTGGCGTGGCCTCCCCGGATACGGACGCGCAGCAGTTAATGCAATGGCGCGCTGCAGGCATTTGCGGTCTGCGCTTTATTGAAGCGCGTGATCCGCAAGGCAATCTGTTCCCGGGAAGCGTTGGGTTTGACAGTATCGAGACGCTGGCGCCAGCCATGCGCGCTGCCGGCATGCATGTGCAAATGTGGGGCCCGTATGATCGTTACGAGCCATGGCTGGAACGTGTGACGGATCTGGGCCTGCCTGTGGTCATTGACCATATGGCCAGTGTTGTGCTGGCCCGGGGCGTGCAGGACCCGCTGTTCCAACTGGTCTGCAGGTTGCTGCGCGAGAAACGTTTGTGGATCAAGCTGTCGGTGTGCCGGGTCTCGACCCAGGCGCCCGACTACGCCGATGTGCGGCCGTTTCACGATGCGCTGCTTGAGGCCAATGTAAATCGCGTGCTGTGGGGCTCGGACTGGCCGTATGTCCGGATGGGCGAGCGGGCGCCGGATGTGGGTCGACTAATTGATCTGGCTTGGGAATGGTTCGGCAACGACGCGACTCGCCAGCAGGTATGGGTAAAAAACCCGTCGGAACTCTATGAATTTGCTGAAGGAGCAGAAAAGTAAATGGCCCTGGACAAGGAACAAATTGACGCTTTCCGAGATAGTGCCCGGGATCTGCTGTCACGTACAAATCATGCCGAGCGCATTCGCGCGCGGGTATTACAGTCGGCCACGCTGGACCTTGCGTTCTGGCAGCAAATGGCCGAAGCGGGCTGGCTGGCCGTGCTGGTTCCAGAGGAGCAGGGCGGGCTGGGTCTGGGGCTGGGTGAAATGAACGCCATTGCCCAGGAACTGGGCGCAGCGTTACCGGCAGAACCCCTGGTTGCCGTTGCCGTGCAGAGCGTGACATTGCTCAATTTACTTGAGTCAGGCCCGTTGCGTGATCGTCTGCTTGCCGGTATTGCAGATGGGTCCCTGATCGTTGGCACCGCGTGGCAACAGAACGCGGGTCAGACCGATGCCTGTTCGGGTCCTGCCGTTACTGTTGATGGCAACCGGCAGGTTGTGTCGGCGCATTTTGTCAATGTGTCACCCGCCACTGGTGCAAGCGGCTGGCTCAGCCTGGCGCGCGTGCAGGATGAAGATGTCCTGTTGTGGATTGAAGCGGGCGCCGAAGGCATACAGACGAGCGATTTGCCGCGCGTCGATAGCGGCAGCCTGGGCTCGTTGCAATTGCAGGCATGCCATATTGACGAGGCACAAGTGCTTGCGCGTGGGCCCCAAGTGCTGGCTGCAGTGGATAAAGCCAATGACTACGCCCGGATTGCGCTATCGGCGCAACTGCTGGGCTGCGCCCGGCGCGCTTTTGATACCACCCTGGACTACCTGAAGGTGCGGGTGCAGTTTGGCAAGCCGATAGGGTCATTTCAGAGCCTGCAACATCGCATGGTAGACAGTTATATCCAATTGCAGATGCTCGAATTTGCCCTGTGGGAAATTACCGCGGCATCAGGGCAGGCACCCGCTGCGCTGGCCATGCAGGCCAGCCGGCTCAAAGCCCGTGCTGAACAGGCTGCGGGTCAGGTTACCCGTCTGGCGGTGCAAATGCATGGCGGTATGGGGTATTCGGATGAGTCCGATGTCGGGCTGATGCTTAAAAAAGCCATCGCGCTATCCAGTGAACTGGGTAACCGGCGCGCCCACCTGAGGCGCTATCTGAAGACGCTGCAACAGCAGCCGGCGGACGCAGCAGGTCACGTAGATGTGTCCGAAAAAACCTGGACATCGTTTCCCACCGAAGGCGATTGGGACGCGATGCCTGAAGCCGAGTTCCGGCAAATGCTGCGCGCTTTTTATCGGACCCACTATCCAGAGCATTTGCGGCATCGCAGCCGCCGCCTGCACTGGCACGAGATTGGTGACTGGTACCGCAAGCTGGCGCGCCAGAAGTGGATCGCGCCTTCCTGGCCCAAGCAATACGGCGGCATGGCATTGTCTGCGGAAAAAATGATCGCCTATATCGAAGAGCAGGAACGCTACGGCGTAGGACGCCCGCCCGATCAGGGGCTGGTCATGCTGGGGCCGATTCTGATTCGCTATGGTACGCCGGAGCAACAGCAAAAGTATCTGCCGGCCATTTTGTCGGGTGAGCATGTGTGGGCGCAGGGCTATTCAGAACCTAATGCCGGTTCCGATCTGGCATCGCTGCGCTGCGAAGCGGTGGCCGAGGGCGACCATTTCGTGGTCAATGGCCAGAAAACCTGGTCGACGCTGGCCCAGGATGCCACGCATATGTTCATGCTGGTCCGCACGGACAAGGACGTCAAAAAGCAGGCTGGTATCAGCTTTCTGATGGTGGATCTGAAAACGCCGGGTATTACGGTCAGGCCGATCCGCACCATTGCGGGCGACGAAGAGTACTGCGAAATCTTCTTTGATGATGTGAACGTGCCTAAAGAGAATCTGGTGGGCGAACTCAATCAGGGATGGACGATTTCCAAGGCGCTGCTGGGCTTTGAGCGGCTGTTTAGCGGCAATCCCAAACATTCACAGAATACGCTGGCGATGATCGATAAGGTCATTGGTGTTAACGGGTTGAGTGAGGATCCTGCCTTCATGGCCGAGTACGCCCAGTTGCACATGGATATTGCCGATCTGTCTTCCGCCTACGCAGCGTTCTCCGATATTGTCCGGTGCAATGAACCGTTGCCGGCCAATGTGTCGCTACTGAAAATATGGGCAACAGAAACGCACGAGAAGGCATCGCTGCTATTGCTGGATGCGGCAGGAGAGCAGGCGGGCACGGCCGGCGCGGCCGCTTTCGCGGCTGCCGGTCCGGGGCGTGTTGATGAGGCCGGCGAGCGGTTCGTGACCGTGGATGATTTGCAGATGCCGCTATACAACGCAGCAGCAGCAAAGATATTCAGTGGTACCAACGAGATCCAGCGTAATATCCTGGCCAAAGTGGTGCTGGCGTTGCCAGCGTCATGATCAAGAGAGGGGGCGGCAGCGCGCGGGCCAAGCATGTTGACATGCGCGTTGCTCCCAATTGGAACAGGCTTGTGCCCGGAACATGATTGCGTATGACATCGCGGCGCCGGACATGGCAAGAATACAACTGAAAATCGCCATTGAACAGCGCGTTCAATGGGCACCTGACTATAGCAACTGAAATGAAATTGGAGTAAACATGGCACAAACGCTTTCGCATATCCGGGTGCTGGACCTGGGACGGGTATTTTCCGGGCCGTGGACCGGTCAGATGCTGGCCGATCTGGGTGCAGACGTGATCAAAGTGGAGCGCCCCGGTCGTGGTGATGATGTCCGGCAGCAAGGCTACCGGGCCAGGGATGAAGCCGGCAACGAAACCGCTGAAACCTCGTCGTTTCTGGCGATGAATCGGGGCAAACGCTCAGTCACCGTCAATATGTCCAGTCCGGAAGGCCAGGAGGTGATTCGCCAACTGGTTAAACAGTGCGATGTGCTGATTGAGAACTTCAAGGCCGGCGATCTGGCTCGTTATGGTCTGGATTACGACTCGCTCAAAGCCATTAATCCACGGCTGGTGTATTGCTCCATTACCGGTTTCGGTCAATCCGGGCCATACAGTCATCGCCCGGGTTACGATCCGATTTTCCAGTCCATGAGCGGTCTGATGAGTCTGACCGGCAATCCCGCAGAAGAGCCGGGAGGCGGGCCGCAAAAAGTCGGCTACGCAGTATCGGACCTGACGGCAGGCTTTTATGCCATTATCGGCATTCTTGCAGCGCTGAACCATCGCGATGCGGTTTCAGGAGAGGGGCAGTATATCGACATTGCCCTGTTCGATGCGCAGGTGGCATCCATCGGGCATGTGGCCATGAATTATCTGGTGTCGGGCATTGTTCCCAAGCGAATGGGGACAGCCTCGCCCATTACCTGCCCGTACCAGGCCTTCGAGTGCAGCGACGGGCATCTGATGATTGCCGTTGGTAACGACTCGCAGTTTCGTCAGTTTGTACAGCTGCTGGGGTTGCCGCAGCTGGCTGACGATCCCCGTTTTGTATTGAACCGCCTGCGAGCACAAAACCAGAAGGAACTCATTCCGATGTTGCAGGCGGTGATGATCAAGCAGCCGATCCGGTACTGGCAGGATCAACTGGACGCCATGAATGTGCCTTGCGGGCCGATTAATGATCTGAGTCAGGTATTTGAGGATCCGCAACTACAGCACCGCGATATGCTGATGCATATGCAGCATTCGACTGCAGGCCGTATTCCGCAAATTGCCAATCCGTTGAAGCTGTCAGCCACGCCGGTCAATTACCGCCGCCCGCCCCCGACCCTGAGCGAACATACCGACGAAGTGTTGAATGAATTGCTGGGAATGGATCAGGCGGCTATTGCGGCATTGCGCGAGAAGAAAATTATTTGACGGCACACCGCCCTTCTAACAGGGGCGGCCACGCGGATGCACCAGGCGGTCTGCAGCCATGTCGTCACTATGTTTAAGTGACGACATGGCTGCAGTCTTTAAAAAGTTTGGTAAAGGCACGTGAGCCAGGAAGGAGTGCGTGTGTTGCCCGTGGCACCATTTTATTTGTCATAAATAAGCAGTAGCATGGTGGCGACCAATGCGGGACGTGCTTCTTCCTCTATTTCAAATGTGTTTTCAAACGTGAACAGCGTGCCGCCATTTTTCGGTTGCGCATCGATCAGTGACTGCTGCAGCCGGACTTTGGAGCCCACCGGCACCGGGCTTACAAAACGCAGGTGATTCAGGCCATAGTTCAGTCCTTTGCCGCGTTTTTCAATCTTGAAAATGTCCCGCGCCAGCAGGGGAATCAGCGAGAGAATAAAAAAACCATGCGCAATGGTTTTGCCCTCGGGCATGTCCCGCTGCGCACGGGTAATGTCAACATGCACCCAATGATCATCGCCGGTCAGGCGCGCATAGTGATCTATCTGGTCCTGCGTAACGGTAAACCACTGGCTTGTGCCAAGAGGCTGCCCACAATGCCGGGCCAGTTCAGCAGGGGTATCTACAAGCAACATTGTCATTCCTTTGATCTGATATGTCCGCACCGCAGCAGGCAGGCGGAAAAAAAGGCCGCTGGTTAAAGCGGCCCGGCCGGGCAAGCGGACCTATTGGGCCGGTGCTTGCCGCGGCTTGGGCTGTTTACTGCCCGATGGTGACGCCGGTTGTCTTGACAATGGTTTCCCATTTCTTGCGGTCGGTTTCTACAAACTCGCGGGCTTGCTCCAGCGACATGGAAACCGGTGGCAGATAGCCCTGAGCTTCCAGACGCGAGACCGTCTCCTGTTCTTTCAATACTGCGTTCATGGACGTGTTAAGGCTGGCCAATATGGCTGGATTGGTCTTGGCCGGCGCAATCAGCAGATTCCATATTTCGATATTCAAATCAGGATAGCCGCTTTCGACCAGCGTCGGGACCTTGTCCATTTGCGGATAGCGCTGCGCACTGCTGACGGCAAGAAATTTAAGCTTGGGGTTGCTCAATTGCGCCTTTGCGGCCGGTCCGGTCAGAATGCCGATAGGCACCTGGCCGCCGATCAGATCACTGGTCAGCGGCGAATCGCCTTTGTACGGAATATGTACGATGTCAAGGTCGGCAATTTTTTTGAAGTACTCGAAGACCAGATGGCCGGGCGTGCCTGCGCCGGACGTGCCGTAAGACAAACTACCCGGCTTGGATTTGGCCAGCGCCACCAGTTCCTTGATATTGCTGACCGGCAGATCCTTATTGACGGCAACCACAAGCGGAAGCGAGCCAATGTTGGCAATAGGGACCACGTCTTGCGGCTGATAAGGCACTTTCATGCCGATCAGGCGACCAATGATTGTGCCGCCTACCGGTCCCACGCCCAGATTGTAGCCATCGGGCTGGGCGCGGACGACAGAGGCAATGCCAATGGTGCCGGCAGCGCCAGCGCGGTTTTCCACCACCAGGGTTTGTTTCAACTGTTTGGACATACCGTCGGCCAGAATGCGTGCAGCAGTATCGCTGGAGCCGCCCGGTGGAAATGGCACGGTGACTTTGATCGGCTTGGACGGGTAGGCGTCGTCGGCGGCCAGCGCCGGCACAGGGGATAGCAGCGTAGCGCAGAGCGTCAGCGCAACTGCCAGGGTGCCCTGGATGCGCAAACCTGCGCCTGGGGCAAGGGACGAAATAGGAGAAGACTGTCTCATTGAGTTCCTCATTGATAATGTGTTGTGCCCGTTTGTTTTTCTATCTAAGGCTGTGGCGGGTATCGCAGCACTGGACACCGGACATGCTAGGGTATTCTGTTTGTAATGTCAATAGGTCGTATTATTGAACTATATAGGCTATAATTATGTCCTATTGGTGCAGCTCGATATCGTGTTCGGATGTCGGGCACGCCGGCGCATGCGGAGCAGACGATGCGCCAGGATAAATAGTCATGGTGTGTTGACGGTGCGTCTCACCACCGAAGCGGGCATACCAGTTTAAGGAGATGGAAGGATGAGTCAGAAAAGCGGGCCATTGTCGCACGTACGGGTGCTGGACTTAAGTCGCATCATGGCTGCGCCATGGGCAAGCCAGTTGCTGGCAGACATGGGAGCGACGGTCATCAAGGTTGAGCGGCCCGGACAGGGCGACGATACGCGGGCGTGGGGCCCGCCGTTTTTGCAGGATGGCGCGGGCAACAACACGGCCGAGGCCGGCTACTATCTGTCGGTCAATCGCGGCAAGGAATCCATCACCGTTGCCCTGGATACGCCTGAAGGCCAGCAGATCGTGCGCGATCTGGCCAAAGACTGCGATATCGTGCTGGAGAATTTCAAAACAGGCGCGCTGGCCAAATATGGCCTGGATTATGCCAGTCTGAAAAAAGTGAATCCGCGCCTGATCTATTGCTCAGTAACCGGTTTCGGTCAGGACGGTCCGCGTAAAAACGAAGCTGCCTACGATTTTCTGATTCAGGCTATGGGCGGTTTGATGAGCGTGACCGGCGAGCGGGACGATAAGCCCGGCGGCGGGCCGCAGAAAGTGGGCATTCCTATCGTAGACCTGATGACAGGCATGTATACCGCGGTGGCAGTGCTGGCTGCCCTGGCCAATCGTGAGCAGACAGGCGAAGGCGAGTATATAGATCTGGCCATGCTGGACGTCCAGACCGCTGTGCTGTCCAATCAGGCCATGAATCATCTGCTGTCGGGCAAGACGCCCAAACGGGGTGGCAATGCGCACCCGAATATTCAGCCACAGGACGTCTATTCCTGCCAGGACGGAGATGTCATTCTGGCTGTCGGCAACGACAGGCAATTTGTGAAGTTATGCGATGCATTGCGGCGGCCGGAGCTGGCAACCGACGAGCGATTCAATGTCAATGCCCAGCGGGCGCGCAACGTTGCCGAACTGACGGTGCTGTTGCAGGAAGAATTCGCCCGCTGGCCGCGTGCCGAACTGGTTGCGGCCCTGAGTGCGGCCGGCGTGCCTTGCGGCCCGATCAATAGCATTCCCGAGGTATTCCAGGAGCCGCAGGTTCAGCACCGTCGCATGCTGCGCAGCGTGCCGCATCCTGCCGGTGTTGCGGTGCCACAAGTCGTGTGCCCGATCAATTTCACCAACCGGCCGCTGCAGTTTGAGTCGCCACCGCCGTTGCTGGGCCAGCACACCGAAAAAATTCTGACCGATCTTGGTTATGACGCCGCGCGGGTTCGCCAGTTGCGCGAGTCTGGTATTGTTTGAAGCAAAGGAAAATCAATATGAATGAAATCCAGTTGGAAAAACAGGGAAAAATCGCCATTGTCACGCTGGACTCGCCGCCGGTTAATGCCTTGACCCTGGCGCGTTATGAGGCCATCACCCAGACGTTTGAAGCGATCAATGCCATGGACGATATCAATGTCGTCGTGTTTACCGCCAAGGGCACCAAAGCCTTTTGTGCCGGACTTGAACTCAAGGAGTTTCTGGCCGCAACACCGCAGGAGGATCCCGCAAGGGCCAAAGTGGTACGCGCCACTTTCTACGCAATCCGCCATTGCGTTGTTCCGGTCATTGCGGCGGTCAATGGACCGGCGCTGGGCGCCGGTAGTGTGCTGGCCAGCAGCAGCGATATTCGCGTCGCGTCGGAAAAGGCAACCTTCTCCATGCCGGAAATTAATGTTGGGCGTTGTGGCGGTGGCGCGCATACCGGTCGTCTGGTACCGCAAGGCAGCTTGCGCTATATGGCCTTTACAGGCGAACAGATCAGTGCCTGGGAAGCACATCGCGTAGGTTTTGTGGAACGGGTGGTTGCGCCAAGATTGCTCATGCCGACTGCGATGGATATGGCACAGGTTATTGCATCCAAAAGCCGCATCGGCCTGATCACCATGAAAGAGGCCTTGAACCGGATCGAAGCCATGCCGGTGGACGAAGGTTATGAACTTGAACAGCAGTACAGCACCAAACTGATGAATTCGGAAGATGCGCGCGAGGCTGTACGAGCCGTGGTTGAAAAGCGGGCGCCGGTGTTCAAGGGACGATAGTCTGATTGATGTGCCTTTGGTTACATGGCCGGCTGCATGACTCGGTATAATGCACTAGCTAATGGCGGTGTCGCAGGCGGAAACGTGCTTATGCATTCTGTTTCCGGCGGGCCGCGCCAACACAATGGACAGGAAGATGACACAAGCGCAGACCAGGAATAGTACCGCACCAATTGATTTCAGCCGCAGCGCTGCCGCCCGCTATGTACAGCTGGCCAGCCTGTTTCGGCGCCGGGTCGAATCGGGGCAGTGGCCTGTTGGCTCGCAGATTCCGACGGTTGACGAATTGGCCGAGGAATGCAAGGTTGCCCGCGCAACGGTGCGGCAGGCCCTGGACTTGCTGCAAGCGGAAAAGCTGATTGAGCGGTATCGCGCAAAAGGCACCTTTGTTACCGGCAAGCCGCAAGAACAGTTCTGGTGCGAAGTGGCATCCAACTGGGATGGCCAGCTTATTGCGCCCGAAGGGGTGAGTATTGAAATTCTGTCTGCCCGGGACCGGCGCATGCCATCCTCGGCCGATCTGTCGCTGGGCAAGCTGGCGCAAAGTTACCAGTACTGGCACCGCCGTCACTGGCGCAATGGGCGTCCTTACTACCTGGGCGAAGTCTTCATTGATGAGAAAGTATGCCGGCGCATTCCGGCCAAGGCATTTGAAACCAAAACGTCCATGCGCATTTTGCGTGACTTGCCCGGACTGGACATTGTCGAGGCCCACCAGACATTGACGCTGGGTTCGGCCGACCCCGAACTGGCCGACCTGCTGCAACTGCCCCTGAACGCACCGGTTGCCCATGTGCATCGTAGCGCTGTTGATCAGAATGGCACCATTGTCTTTATTGGCGACGGTATTTATCGGGGCGATGTGGTCCGACTGGATATTCGCCTGAAGTAGGCACGGGTCAGAACTGACAGCAGTTTCAGCAACACGACAACGCGCCGGCCAAACACCAGGCCGGCAAACATCATGGCAGCAAAGTGGTATGGCAGTCTGGTAACAGGCCGAACTGACGGCGCAGGTTAACAGCGCAGCACAGAGGTGCGCGGCACGGCAGGCACTGCGCTTTTATTTGCTGCTTGTGGCCAGTTTTACCGCCAGACCGACAAACACCACGGCGGCCAGTTTGTTGAGCACGTGCTGGGCCAGCGCAGATTGCTTCAGGTAGCGCCCCACAAAACTGGAAAAGGCGGCCACCAGATTGAAGACCAGGAGCGCACATACAATAAAAATTGCGCTCAGCATCAGCAATTGCAGCGTGACCGAGCCTGCTTCGGGGCGGGCAAATTGTGGCAGGAAGGCCAGAAAGAAAATACTGAGTTTGGGATTGGTGGCGCTCATCAGAATGCCGCGCCGGAAAAATTGCAGGTCGCTGCGGCGCGAAGGTGCAGTCTCGCCCGAGGCAAAGACCGGCGGCGCGCGCCAGGCCTGCCAGGCCATATAGAGCAGATAGGCGGCGCCAACCAGCTTGAGCACCAGAAACGCCGTCTGCGACGCGGCGATCAGGGCGGCGACACCGATCGTCACGATGAAGGTGTGCCAGAGCAAGCCGGTGCACAGCCCCAGCGTAATCATGAATCCGGCACGCCAGCCCCAGAACATGGATTGAAACAGCACAAACAGATTATCGGGCCCAGGCGAGAGCGCCAGCAGGCAGGCAATACCCGCGAAAACGAATGCGGTGTCGGCACTGATCATGATGTCTCCGTATCGGACGTGGCTATAATGATTGACTGTTCGAATCATAAACCACAGGGTCGCACCATGTCTTCCGAATCTTCCATTCATACCCGTTTACAGCATCTGGGCACGGCGCCGTGTGACGCGCAGCATCCGGTTGCGCCGGTAGGCCTGCCGGCCATCCGCACCAGTACGGTCAGATTCAATACGCTCGAGGACCTGGAGGACACCTATAAACGCAAAAGCCGCGGCGAACGTCTGGTCACTTATGGTCGCATGGGCATGGAAACCCACGCCGCCCTGGAAGATATATTCTGCGCGCTCGAAGGCGGACAACGCGCCTTTCTGGCCTCGTCGGGCCTGGGCGCGATCAGCATGGCGCTGCTTTCGCTGCTAAGTGCGGGCGACCATCTGCTGGCAGCCGATTGCGTATACGGGCCGGTTTATCATCTGAACAATACCGTGCTGCAGCGCATGGGCATCGAGGCCACCTTTACCTCGGCCAAAGACGTGCAGGCGCTGGAGCAGCACGTAAAGCCGAACACCAAAATACTGTATGTGGAAGCGCCCGGGTCTTTGCTCATGCAAATGCTGGACATGCCGGCGCTGGCCGAATTCGCCCGACGGCACGGGCTGATCCTGGTTACCGACAATACCTGGGGTTCCGGCTACGCTTATCAGCCCCTGGCATTGGGGGCCGATGTCAGTATCGTGGCCGGCACCAAATATGTGGCCGGACACTCCGATCTGATGCTGGGCGCAGTCATTGCCAACGATCCTGAACTCATCAAGACCATCGACACTAATCAGTATGCAATGGGGTTTTCCATCAGCGCCGATGATGCCTGGCTGGCCATCCGTGGGGTGCGTACGTTGCCGGTGCGTATGCAACAGCATGCGCGCAATGCGCTGGCGGTCTGCCAGTGGCTGGCGCAGCAGCCAGCAGTGCAACAGATTTTTCATCCGGCCTGGCCGCAGGATGCCGGCCATGATTTGTGGAAGCGCGATTGCACCGGCTCCAACGGCTTATTGTCAGTTGCGTTGGCCATTTCTGCAGACCAAATGCGCACCTTTGTTAATGCATTGACGCTGTTCGGCATCGGTTATTCCTGGGGCGGTTACGAAAGTCTGGTGCAGTGGGTCGATACCGGCGCGTTGCGCAGTCATGCCTACTTTGACGAGCATGCAAACGGCGATGTGCAGGTGGCGCGCCTGCATATTGGCCTGGAGTCTGTTGATGATCTGATTGCCGATTTGCAGCAGGCTATGAACAAAGCGGGTGTGGTCTGAGCCGGCATGATTGCCGGCACCCGGGCGTGGATCTCTGCGGCGTGTGAATTGGTGTGGCAGGCCTGAGGGGCAGGTACGTGTTTAAGTACGTGTTTAATACACACCCGATAGCTCAAAACGCGAGGCGGCCTGTGGTGAATGGCGGCGTGTTCGGTGTTTCGTACCTCGCACTTTTCGCGCCTTTCACCTCCAGGGTCCGGCCCCAGGCCTGCTGCGCGGCAGGCAGCTACTATCAGACCTGGGCTGGGTGGTCTCTCGTCAAGCCGGCGGCAGGTGGAAGCAGCAGTTCAGCCGATTGCGCCTGGCGGGTCAGCGCCAATGCCTCAATCAGTTGATCACAGGCGTAACGGGCTGCGTCAAATAGCGATGCACCGCATAGCAACCGGCCAGTGAGGGTGGCGCTGAACAGATCGCCGGTCCCTTTGGGCGAGGCATCAATGCGGGCATGGCTCAGGATTTTGTGCTCGTGTCGCGTTACCACGGCCACCAGCATCTGGTTGTCGGGCCAGGCGGCAGGCGCCGCGCTGGTGACGATGACCCATTGCGTGCGGCCGGTCAGCAAACGACGTGCGGCAATGACCACGCTATCGATATCCGATCCCGCAATTCCCGTGAGCTGTTGCAGCTCGAAGCCATTGGGCGTGAGTCCGTCGGCCAGCGGCAGCAGATGGCGCAGGTAGGCCTCTGTCATATCCGGACTGACATATTGCCCGGTATCATGATCGCCCAGGACGGGATCGATCACGACCTGCAGGGAGGGGCGCGTCTGCAGGACACGCACAAGCCACTCAGCCAATAACCGGGCCTGCTGCGGGCCGCCCATATAGCCTGTCAGGACAGCCCGCAGTTGCCCCAGTGCGTTGCGTGCGAACAGATCGCTCAGATAGCCGCTGAACCATTCGCTAGGAATAGCACCGCCGTGAAACGTGGGATAGTGCGGCGTGTTGCTGAAGACCACGGTCGGGACCGTGGCGACGGTCAGGCCCTGTGCCTGGAGCGCCGGGACCGCTACGTTATTGCCCACGCGACCATACACGACCTGCGACTGGACTGAGACTACTTCAATAGGCAGTGGGCGCAGCGAAGACACCGGGTCGGTGTGAGCACCGGGTTCTATAGTATCGCTCAACGTGCTTCTCCTTGTTCTGCGGATGGCCAGTAGTAGGCGTCTGGCGTGTCACGTGCACCGAAAATGGCCTGGCCGACGCGTACCACCGTCGCACCTTCTTCAATGGCAATTTCATAGTCGCCCGACATGCCCATGGACAGTTCATCCAGTGCGATGCTGGCAGGCGCGTCCTGCCGCAGCCGCTCGCGCAGTTCGCGTAGCAGTATGAAACAGTTGCGCACGCGTGAGGCATCGGCCGACAGCAACGCCAGCGTCATCAGGCCGCGCACCCGCAAGGCGGAAAATACCGGTAGCTGCTGTAAAAAGGCGGCCACCTCCTCTGGTGGCAGGCCATATTTGCTGGCTTCACCCGAAGTGTTAACCTGCACGAAGACATCGAGTCCGCGACCTTCGGCTTGCAGGCGCCGCTCCAGGGCTTCGGCCACACGCAGGCTGTCCAGCGCCTGAAACTCGGTGGCAAAGCGCGCGACCAGCTTGGCTTTGTTGGTCTGTAAATGGCCGATCACGGACCAGTGCAGATCACTCAGGTCTGCCATTTCTTCCCACTTGCGGTAGGCTTCCTGCGGCTTGTTTTCACCGAACTGGCGGCAGCCGGCCGTATAGGCCAGGCGCAGGCTGGCTTCGGGCTTGGTCTTGCTTACCGGGAGCAGGCGCACGCTGGACGGATCGCGTCCAACGCGCTGGCAGGAGGCGTTAATGCGTGCCTGAACTGTCGCCAGGTTATGGGCAAAGTCTTCGACAGAGTCGGCCTGCGGCCAGTGGCCGTGCTGATCGTGCCTGGTGGGGGTATCCAAAGAAGGAGGTGTGCTCATGTGTCATCTCGCTGCCGGCAGGCCTGTTGCATTCAATGGTCGCGCAAGCGCCGCAGCCATCGGCGTTCACGCCGGAATGAACGTTTCTGACTGCATCGCGCAGCAGCGACTGCATTCTTTTCAACTGTAATAATGCGCGATTATCGCAAGATTGAAAAAGAAAATTGGGTCAGCTGTCAGTATAAGCCCTGGCGCCCGGTTTTCCCGTAGCCGTGATCTGGCAGCCGATACATTGATAGTGACAAGCTGCTCGCGATCCGACAGCGTCGATCCGTGTGGCGCATCGTGCTGCATGCGAGACGCGCGCGGGTACGGCGCGCGCTGGCCGTCGTTTTATTTTTTCTCGGCGAGAACCTGGTCAAGCAGTTTCTGTGCCTGCGTGATGCTGGACGCATAGTCACCCGTCATGCCAGGAGAGGTCACGTACTTTCCGCCGATGGCAAACGAAGGCGTGCCTTCAATGGCATAGGTATCGGTCATTTCGGCGGCGCGTTTGACTTTGGCTGTCACGCCAAAAGAATCGAATGCAGAGGTAAAGGCAGCCTTGTCAATGCCCTGGCTGGCAGCCCAGTCGATAATGGCATCCTTGGTAAACAGTTTTTTGCCTTCCTGGTGAATGGCATTGAATACTTTCGGATGCAGATCAAGCTTGTCCAGCGCTTCCAGCGAATAATACAGTTGCTGCATGGGTTGCATGGCGGCATTGAAAGCAACTGGAACACGTACGAACGCGACATTGGCAGGCAAGGTTTTTACCCATTTTTCCACCATCGGTTCCATTTCGGCGCAATGAGGGCAGCTGTAGGCGAAAAATTCCATTACTTCAACTTTGTCTCCCGATCCTGAAGGCTGGGCGGTATTCAATGTCTTGAATGCCGGTCCGGACTGGGCCATGACGGGAACAAAGGCTGCAGCACCGGTAAGCAGGGCGGCAGATACGAAACGGAGCACAATGGAGGATGATTTCATAGTCTGTTTGTGAAATTGGTTAATAATCGGGCACTCATGCCCGCGAGCCGCCACTGGATCCGGCGGTACTGCATTAGGACATGCTGCGCCCCGTAAAGTTCCCGCCTGGCGTGCCCTGGCCTAGCGCACGATGGTGGAGTTGATTTTAGCCCCGGAGAGCTGGGCGCGGGACTCGCTCAGTTCCTTCTCGCTATCGAAGGGGCCGATACGGACGCGATTGACGTCCATATTGTTCACTCTGGCTTTCTGGATCTGCACATTGAAACCCATCATAATCATGCGGGCACGAAAGGCATCGGCTTCTTTCTCATCGCGATAGGACCCCACTTGCAGGTAGCGCGGAGCGCTGCCGCGGGTCTGAGCGGCGGGTGGTGTATTGGCTACTGCAGTCTTGGGTGCGGTGGCCGGGCTTGCTGCGATCTGTCCGTTTCTGGAAGGGGCCGGCGCCTTGGTGGCCGGTGTTTTTTCGCCGGGCAAGGTGTTAATCAGCGAGGCAATCTGGTCGTCATCCGTCTTGGGCGCTGCTTTTGTCGGCGGGGTTGCGGGCGTCAGGGTGCCGCCAGCGGTAAACGGCATATCGCCGGCATCTTCCGGGATGCCCAGTAGCGGAGGCAGTGGTTCAATTTTCGCACGGGACGGCGGTTGTTGTGCAGAATTGATGCTGCCGTCGTTGTTCATCCATGCATTCGGATCGATGAGCGCAGCACCCGGGCTGGGCGCGGCCTGGCCTGTGATGGTGCCAGGCTGGCTCGTGGCCGGTTGCCGATGATCCTGAATGGGAGACGGCGAACGCATGATCATGAAAGCGGCTACGGCAGCCACGGACAGGCCGATAATCAGACCCAGCAGGATAGACGAAAATGTCATGCCAGAGCCGGAAGACGATCGGGAACTGCGGGCGGCGGGGCGTTTCTTGCGTGTTGCCATAGTGGAACAGTCTCGCTTACATTTGCTGAGGTGCGGACACACCCAGCAGGCCAAGGCCATTGGCAATGACCTGACGGGTGGCATCGGCCAGACGCAGCCGCGCACGTTTCAATTCGATATCGTCAAGCATGATGCGCTCGGCGTTGTACCACGAATGGAAATCGGCTGCGCATTCCTGAAGCCAGAATGCCACCTGATGCGGAGACAGCTCCTGGCCTGCCGTTTGAATCAGGCCTGGCAGCTCTGCCAGGCGCTTCAGTAGCGTGATTTCCGTAGGGGCCACCAGCCTGCTGCTGTCGGCGCTGGCCAGACCGGCTGTAAGGTCGGACGAGTCGCGCAGCAGCTTGCAGATGCGCGCATGTGCATACTGGACATAATATACCGGATTCTCCTCGCCTTTTGCCAGCGCCAGATCAATATCAAACACAAACTCGGTGTCAGCCTTGCGCTGGATCAGGAAGTAGCGAACGGCATCCTGCCCAACCCAGTCGATCAGATCGCGCATGGTGACATAGCTGCCGGCGCGCTTGGATATTTTGACTTCCTGCCCGTTACGCATGACCTTGACCATTTTGTGCAGGATATAAGACGGGTAGGTTTTGGGAATGCCCAGATTCAGTGCCTGCAAGCCAGCACGCACACGGGCAATGGTGCCGTGATGGTCTGTGCCCTGGATATTAATGGCGTGGGTGTAGCCGCGATTCCATTTGCCCACGTGATAGGCTACGTCGGGGACAAAATAGGTGTAGCCACCATCGGACTTGCGCATGACCCGGTCTTTGTCGTCGCCGGTGCCCAATTCCGTTGTTTTCAGCCACAGGGCGTTTTCATGTTCGTATGTGTAGCCGCTGGCGATCAGTTTGTTGACGGTATCTTCCACCTTGCCGTCGCTATAGAGCGAACTTTCAAGATAGTAATTGTCGAACTTCAGACCGAAAGCCTGCAGATCAAGGTCCTGCTCACGACGCAGACAGGCTACGGCAAACTGGCGGATGTCTTCCAGCGCATCCACATCGCCCGAGGCAGTGACGCTGCGATCATCTGCTACAACGGTTGCCTTGTTGAGGTAATCGCGGGCAATGTCGGCAATATACTCGCCACGATAGCCGTCGCTGGGGTAGGCCGCATCGTCCGGGCTGATGCCGCGGGCACGGGCCTGCGTGCTGACTGCCAGGTTGTGAATCTGATTGCCTGCATCATTGTAATAAAACTCGCGCAGCACATCGTAGCCGCCGGCATCAAGCAGCCGGCAGACGCAGTCGCCCAGGGCCGCCTGGCGGGCATGGCCGACGTGCAGGGGGCCGGTGGGATTGGCCGAGACAAATTCCACAATGACTTTCTCGTTGCGTCTGGCGGCATTGCCGTACTGGCTGCCCTGTTGCGCAATGGCCTGCAGGACCTGCTGGTGCGTTGCCTGCGTTAGTCGCAAGTTGATAAAGCCAGGGCCGGCCACATCGGCCGATTCCACCACGCCGGTGGCGGCCGGGTTGGCCAGTACATGGGCGACGATCTCCTGAGCCAGTTCACGCGGGTTCCGACGGGCAGGTTTGGCGATCTGCATGGCGACGTTGCTGGCAATATCGCCGTGATCGGCCTGCTTGGGGCGTTCCAGTTTGATAACCGGGGTAGCCTCGGGAAGGGTATGGTGAACGGCTGCTTGAAGCAGCGAAAGTAAGTGTTGTTGCAGCTCGGGGAGCATGGCGTCCGGGGGGTGGCAAAAAGCCAGATTTTACCATACCTGGCCTGTCTGTAACTCAAAGCCCGTGGTTTGCCGCAGCCACCGGGCATAGGCCTGGATATCGGCGCGACCGACAATCGGCCGGCTGACCAGCGCCTTTTCTTTACCGGGCGGCACCGCCATCATGTTGCCGTAAAACAGGTCGGCGATTGTCAGCGGCCGGGTCTGCGGCAGATTGCGTTCGATAAACCGTTCTACCTGCATGCGTCTGGTCCGGCCGACACTTGCAGACTGATGCTGCCTTATCGAGGTTCTGTCGGCGCCTTCCATTTCACGGTCCGGTTTGAGTGTCTCCCTGGCCGGGTCCTGCCATTCATAGCCCATGAGATTGTTATGAACCAGCGGGTTGCGGATGCGCAGAGCGGTCTGCGGCAGTGGCCGCCAGGTTACGCCCGCTGCCCGTCCCTGTTGGTACATCCATTGCAGCGTTACGTTGCCCAGATCGCCCGGCAAACCACTGGCGTTGGCTACGTGGGTGGTATCGGCAGCTTGTACCGAACCGCCCATATCAGAATGGTTGCCCATAAAGCCGACTTCGTGGAAATTCGGGCGCTCACCGTTGCCAATAGAGGTTAACGGGAAAATATTGTTATGTTCATTCAAGGCCACGGCATGGGCAACCCACTGCCAGGCGGGAGACACCTGATAGTTGTAGGCGGCGTTGTTCGAGCCCAGCACGCCAAGCTGCGTGACCGTATCGAACAGGCCCATAAAACGCAAATCCAGGCAGGCACTGACGGTCATGAAGGCATCCGGGGTCTGGCCATTGTTTGCAAAGGGCGTGTGGACCCTGGTGCTGAACAGGCCGTCTTGTGTCTGCTGCAGAATCTGGTTTGCAAAAATGCGCGCCGCCGCCGCACCGCGGGAAAAGCCGATGACGTCGATCGGGATATGGCCGTTGGCGTTGCGCAGTGATGGAGCATCCCGAAGCAGGGAGTCAATCAGGCGATGCATCTGGGTACGCACGATGCCTGCAACAGATTCTCCAGCCAGGGCGTCGGCAGGGCGCAGCAACACGCCCAGCGGACCCATCACGTAAGGGCTTTGCAGGGGATTGGTCGTGCCGTAGACAGCGGGTTCGGCAAACGCATACAGACCATCGCTGGTGCCTGGGCCGCCAATATAGTGGACTGGGCCTGAGTCGTACAGGTTTTGCAGTTTGTACACATTCGAATTGGTGTCGTTGCCCTGGTTGCGGGTGCCGTCAAAGGCAAATAACAGCAACCCCAGCGGATCAACATAGCGGCGCGGTTGTGCCGCAGCATATCCCAGGGGATCGGTGCCGGGAATGGGGCCGATCGGATCGGGCTCAAGATAGTGGCCAAAGGCAGGGTCGTATGTGCGATAGATATTATCGAACCAGCCGGTCGCTTCGTCTTCATACTGGCCGGGATAGCGCAAGGGCAGTTGCACCTGAGTGATCAGCGGCGTCAATTTGCCTTCCGGTTCAGGCCGGGCCAGCCAGACCGGTTGCGCCTGCATGTTGGTGACAGCCAGTGGCAGTCCCTGGGTATCGGTGTGGATAAAGTACAGCGTTGCCGCAGATCTGTCGTTCAGCAGACGGCGCAGCATAGTGTGTACGGATGCGCCTGCCGACGCGGCGAAAGGTGGCTGCGGTTTGTCGCTGAACGCCGCGGGCCTGGCGTATTCAATAAAGGCAACCGGCACGGCGCCTGCATAAATGTAGCGTCTTGAAATGGCGCCGCTGGAGGGCGCGCGCAGTGGTACGCCCGTGGGTACAGACCAGTGGCCGATCACCCGGTTATCCTGATAGTAAAAGTGGGTAAACGCCTGCGGGTCGTGGCGGGCAATACGCTGACCCTGGCCGTTGTACAAATTCCGTTGAATACGCCGATCCTGCTGGTAGACCGCTTCAAGGCGGCGGTTGACGCCGTAACGCGTTTTCAGGCGGCCAACCTGCACCGGCAACCCACTGGCGTCGCGCCTGATACGGCTGCGCCGCGTGCGCTGGCCATCAAAGCGCGCAATACCGGCGCCGCTGCGATCCCAGGCATACCACACGCGCCGCTTTCCGCAAGCGACTGGTGTGCGTGTTAACTGTCCTTTGGTGTAGCGGTAATGCTGCTCGGTCATTCCGGCCAGCCGCTGTCGCCCGCCGTAAAAATAATATCGACGAACGGCGCTGGCAACTGCCGGGTAATAATAATCTTCCTTGAGGATGCGTCCATCGCGCGCCACCAGACGTTCCAGGCCAAGGATCGGACGGCTGGCCGTGCCGGCAGTGGCTACCAGATGCAATTGCTGGCGGCCGGAGCCGTCCTCACGGTACTGCATCCGGATCTGATTGCCGAATGTGGCTTCACCTGGGGCCGTCAGGTGCAGAACGGGGTGTCGTTGTTGCCTGGCATCTTCCCAGACAATGCTGTGCAACTGCTGCCCGGCGGTATATATGTAGAGCAGGCGGCCGCCTTCGGGCAGCAACTGTATTTGCTGGCCGGTCTGCGGATGGCGCAGGATAATGTCCTCATAAGACACCTGGTAAGGGTTCTCTGTGCTGCGGGACCTGGAAATACGGACACGCAAGGCGCCACGGGTCCGATTCTTGGTATGCACTTGTGTTTCGTTGGCATGTTTCAGGGTGACGCCGTTGTCTGCATAATCAAGGGTGGTTGTGGCAACGACAGGTGCCGCATGCCCCGGAGCGTGATCAGTGGGAAAACCGGATGTGGTGGATTCGCGCAAGGCGCGCAGGCGTTGCTGCGCATCATACTCGTATGACCAGCGCACGCCGTTGGCAAAAGTCTGGGCGGTGGGCTGCCCCTTGCTGTTGTACTGAATATGCTGACTGCCGGTCAGCGTGCTGGACCAGAAAATCCCCCTGCCTTGCCGGTCATAGTGCAACTGCAGACCGGGCCAGGGCCCCTGGGGCAGACTCAGCCGTGCCGGCATGCCGTTGGGGTAGCGGGCGATATGCAGGCCATTGATGTACGACAGGCGTCCCTGCTCATCATACGCAGCCCGTAGCCCCGGTGCGGCGCAACCGATGCACCCGTGGCCTTTGACCGATTCGAGCAGATAACGGTCATGGATGCGTCGCCAGACAAAGCTTGTACGCTGCTCGTTACCATCTGTGACGCGGGTGATGCTGCGTTGCGCGCCGGCGGCGCTATAGCTGAACCACTGGGTGCCCGGGCCGGCAGGCTGATCGTGTAACACGGCCCGGATCACTCTGCCGCTTGGGTCATATTGCCAGGTCCGCAAGCGGTAGGGTTGCGCCACGGGGTCAGGCAGATTCCCCACAAGTGGAGCGCGGCCTGCGATGACCGATATGGCGGTGGATTGGGCAGAAGACTCCAGCGCGGGCAGGGCGCCGACAACAAGGGAGTTGTGGGCGTGTCCGTTGCTGCGGGGCACGATAGCCATGCCCGTCAATTTGTATGGGTCCGCGGCCTGATAAGCGGGTTCGTACAGGTATAGCGTCTGACTGTCACCATCTCTGGTAGCGGATACCAGACGCCCGGCGGTAAAATCGTAGCGATATCGGATGGGTCCTTGCGGCGTATCAATTCTGATCAGGCGTGTGCCGGCAGGCGCGCGATTGTCCTGGCTGTAATGAAACACCAGGACTTGCCCGGCCTGACTTGTGACCTGACGAATTTTGTCTGCAAAAACTGAGGCACGGCTATACCGCTGTATCTGCAGGTGGCGTCCAGCCACGTTCAGTGTGCTTAGCAACCCCTGGCGGTCAAAGGAGAGGGTGCTGCCGTCAGGCCAATGCCAGACCCAGCCGCTATGGGCAACCATCAGTCGCCCGTAGGCCGGGACAATTGCCGGAACAGTTTTGCCAGCTCGTCTGCCAAACAGGATGCGGGAACCATCGGCCTGGGTAATTTGCAAGCCTTCGGGCGTGCGTTGCAGATCGATATCGAAATTGTGCCGCCAGCCCGCGCCCAGTCCCCGGTCTGACCGGTCCATTGCGTTATAGCTGCGCATTACCAGCAAGCCGTCATGGCGCAGCGGCAGATCGATTGTTTCCTGGTATTTGTTGCCGGTGGCCAGATTAACCGGGTTGCCGGCGCCGCTATTGATGACCGGCTCATTGGCGCCCAGGGTAAAAGGGTTGCTGCTGCGGCACGGATGACCGGTGCCAGACGCCGGGCGCACGCATTGCGCAATATTTGCTTGTCCGGCAACGGCCTCTGGGGCAAAATGGAGCATGCCTGCAAGCACCAGAATCAGGTGCGTGTAAGCAGGAAAAATTGAGCGAGGACGGGTTCGCATGACCAATAACCTGAAAAATGCGTATCATCACCTTTTGAATGCATTTGCAGTGGTCGCAGTCCAATAAAATATCTAATGAGGAAAACCGTTATGCTGATTACTTTTCGTTCGGATATAGCCGGCGATGTCCTGATGATGGCTGAACAGGCCAGGACAGTATTGCAGGCGGCGGGCCGTGAGTATGACACCTTGCCTGAAATGGGCGTCTTTACCGTGGCCCAGCTGGAACAAGCCATTCGTCAACTGGAACAGGCTATCAATGCGGACCCGGATTCAGCGCCTGACCATCAGTTTGATGACAAGGATCGCGAAGAAGAGGACGACGCGGTTGCAGTGCACCCCATCAGTGAAAATGTGAGCTTGCGCCGTCGTGCCTACCCATTGCTGGATATGATGCGTCAGGCCAAGGCCGCTGGCAAGGAAGTGGTCTGGGAAAAAGGCAGCGCCTGGTAAACGGACGGGTCCGACATAGCGCACGCCAGGTTTGTTGCTGGTGAGCCCGGCATGCCGGGCCAGGACGGCAGTTTCCCGGTATTCAGTTTTAGGGGCAGAACAGGGTTGATTCATGCGGGGCAAGCGCACGCAGGCATCAGCCCTTTTCGGTTGGAATGGCATTGGCTTGCTCATGGCGCTTGCCTGGCAAGCCGCTGAAAATGCGCGCCGATAAGCCGCGACGCTTCCGTTTGCGGGGGTAGCAACCCGGGCCTGTCGCCGGTTGGTCTACCCGATCAATGCCCGCCTGCATCGCGTCTGCAAGGAAAGCAAGCGGGCACTGGGCTGCAAAAAGAAGCCGGGCGCCCGAATCACGTTTTACGGTAAATATAAAACACCAATAGCTACCCCATCAATGAAAACCCGCCGCCTGCTGTCGGCAGGTGACGGATTTAACCGGGTCAGCTTTGCCGTTAAGCGACTTCGCGCATAGCAGCGCCTTCTGTGGCCTGCTGGTTAAGATGGCGATTTACCGCGCTCAGAACAGCTACAAATGATGCAGTAACGATGTCCTTGTGGATACCCACGCCAAAACCGGTGGCAGATTCACCAAGCCGCAGTTCTACGTAGCAGACGGCAGACGTTTTTTCGCCGGAGCCCATGGCATGTTCGTGATAATCCATAAAGCGGATAGGCAGATTCAGGGCGTTGATGAAGGCTGAAATAGCGCCTTCGCCGCTTCCTTCCACCACTTTGACCTGACCATCCACCTCAAGCTCGGCGCGGATGCTGAACTGGTCGCCGGCTTCGCCATCGGCCTTGCTATTGATTTGGTGGCGAATCAGTTTCCATGGCGTGGTTTGTTTCAGATACTCTTTTTCAAAGATATCGAACACGGCATTGCCGTTGACTTCCGTACCGGTTTCGTCGGTCACGCGCTGGATGGCGCGGGAAAATTCTATCTGCAGGCGACGCGGCAAGTTCAGGCCGCGCTCGTTTTCCAGAAGATAGGAGACACCACCCTTGCCCGACTGGCTGTTCACTCGAATGACCGCATCATAGCTGCGTCCGAGATCGGCCGGATCAATCGGCAGGTAAGGCACTTCCCAGACACCATCTTCTTTCTGTACGGTAAACCCTTTCTTGATTGCGTCCTGGTGCGAGCCAGAGAAAGCGGTAAAGACCAGGTCGCCCGCGTAGGGGTGACGCGGGTGTACGGGCAACTGATTGCAGTATTCTGCAGTGCGACGCACGTCGTCGATGTCGGAGAAATCCAGGCCAGGGTGAATGCCCTGGGTGTACAAATTGAGCGCCAGGGTGACCAGGCACACATTGCCCGTACGCTCGCCACTGCCGAACAGGCAACCTTCGATACGGTCTGCGCCGGCCATCACAGCCAGCTCTGCGGCGGCAACGGCCGTGCCGCGATCGTTATGCGGGTGCACGCTGACAATAACGCTTTCGCGATGATTGACGTTGTTGCAGAACCATTCGATCTGATCTGCGTACATATTGGGCGTAGTGGCCTCTATGGTTGCAGGCAGGTTGAACACGATCCGGTCTGCGGCGGTAGGCTGCCATACCTCGGCCACCGCATTACACACTTCTACTGCAAATTCCGGCTCTGTGGTGCTGAACACTTCAGGAGAGTATTCATAGCGCCATTTGGTTTCGGGGTGCCGGCTCATGGCCTTTTTGATCAATGCCGTACCGATGGTGGCGATATTTTTGACCTCGTCCTTGTTCATATTGAAGACGATTTTTCGAAACGCGGGTGCGCAGGCGTTATACAGGTGCACCATCGCCTGACGGGCGCCGGCCGCCGCTTCCACCGTCCGGTTAATCAGGTCTTCGCGTGACTGGGTCAGCACGATGATCAGAACGTCTTCGGGAATATGGTTTTCTTCGATCAGGATGCGAACAAAGTCAAAATCGGTCTGGGAGGCGGACGGAAAGCCCACTTCAATCTCCTTGAAACCGATTTTGACCAGGTGTTGGAAAAAACGCAGCTTGCGCTCGATGCTCATAGGCTCGATAAGAGACTGGTTGCCATCGCGCAGGTCGGTACTCATCCAGATGGGTGGATGTTCAATTTTCTTGCTGGGCCACGTGCGTTCCGAGAAATCGCGTTCGAACGCCTTGAAAGGAATGTATTTGGAAGCGGGGTTGGAGATCATGATGCACCTATTTAGGGGAGAATCCCGGTGCGAACAGACTGGAGTTAAGCAGCGACGCCGGGATTCAGAATAATAAAACGGAATCCTTGTGGCTTGTACAGGGGCTGTCGAACTGCCACGAACGCTCTAGGCTCGACAACCGATCGCTAGCAGTAGCAGGGAAGCAGAGATGGCAACGGCAGAAAGCGTTGCGTCAGGTGTAGCGGCAGCCCACAGCTTAGCCGTGGCGCAAGCTGTGTTGCGACCGGTTAAAGCGTTGCGAGAAAATGCGGGCTGGCTGTTCATGCCTTAACTATAAGAAAAATTACCCCGCGGCGCAAGCGTTTTTTCCACTTGCGCCGCGATAACCGTGATTTTGATCAGGTAATGGTATGTTTGATCTCATCGCGGGGAGGGCGCAGATGCGTGGTTTCAGGGCGGCCAATAGTCGGCTCCGTCTGTTCGGAGGTGGAGACTGTCGTTTGCTCTTTGGCCGGTCCATCCGGAATTGTCGGTTCGTTCTGTGTGGGCGTGACAACATCGGTTGTCGCGTCCGCAACGCTGGCCGACGGCTTCGGTTCAGATGCCGGCGCATCTGCCGTTTTTGGCCGGGCGGCCGGTGGCGGACTGGTGGTAACCGGCTCAACTGCTGCGGGACTGGATGCAGCGCCAGCAGTACCAGCCGCCACCGCGCCGGCAGCCAGCACTGTTGGTGGGGCATCGGCGGTGACGGGCTTAGTCGCTGCCGGTTCTGGCTCCGGCTGCAGCGTCGGTACTTGGTCAGACTTCTCCTGCGCCTGGCTTTGTGCCAGTGCAGCGGCAATGCGATTGTCTGCTGCCACCGCTGGGCCAGGGCCCAGCAGCCGTTCCTGTTCCCGGATCTGTGCCAGTTTGCTGACCCGGTTGTTATCCAGTTCATCCTTTGTGGTTTTCAGGTTGCCGATATTGATGGGTTCGCTGCGATCGCGCCAGACCCAGCCGAGCACATCCCTGCCTTCCGGAGAGAGGCTGCCGATCAGCTGGGCAGCGGTCTCGGCGGGTACGGTCTTATATGCAGCGCGCTCAACGCTCCCGGTATACCAGGCGCTCAGGAAGAAATAGACGATCAGGGTGCCCAGCAGAACCACAGCCCACCATAGGTAGGTATTGATACTTTGTAAAAAAGAAACCAGTTGTACGTTAAACTTGTTCAGAAACGCGTAGTCCTGGGCTGCGCCGAATTCAAGGATACTTGCGGCAACCCACAACCAGATCACGATAGTGACAATAATCACGGCGGCACGCATTATAATCCTTGGGGTAGCCAGCTTAAGCAGCGTTTTGCTTACCAATCTGGCATCATTTTGCTGAACCGCGGCATTGCTGTATTTCATAGGTATTCCAAATCGATATGCGTCATGCGTTAGAACTTCGAACCGGCCAGCAGTTGGTGCTGACCCCGCAACTGCAACAGTCCTTGCGCTTGTTGCAGTGTTCTGCGCTGGATCTCCAGGCAGAACTGGCACAGGTGTTGCAGGACAACCCCATGCTTGAACTTGTCGATAATAACCAAATATCAGAAGATAGTACAAATACAAGCGAAAATGATGCCGAGCTTTTACAACAGGATTGGGCCTCGCAGCCGGGTCAGAAATCGCGCGATGACGAATATTTTCAGCCCGAAACAGCGGTAGGACTGTCGCTTTCCGAGCATCTGCGGGAGCAGTTGCGGCTGACCCACGCATCGGAACGGGATGTCAGCCTGGCCGAATACCTGATCGAGGAACTGGACGATAACGGGTATCTGATGTCCAGCCTGCAGGAAATTGTAACGTTGTTTTCGCAAGAGGCCGATGTCAGTGAAGACGATCTGGCGGTCGCATTGCGCCTGCTGCAATCGTGTGATCCGGCCGGCGTGGGCGCGCGTACGCTTTCCGAATGCCTCTTGTTGCAATTGAACGTTTCTTCCCTGGCCAATCCACCCGAGCCCGAAGTGCTGGCTTGCGCCCGCCTTATTTGCGAGCACGGGCTGGAGGCGCTGGGGCGCGCCGATATGGCGCAATTGCGGTCAGTTACCGGTGCCGATATCGACCGAATTCGGCAGGCCCATGCCCTGATTCGGCAACTGGATCCACGCCCCGGCAAGCAGTTCAGCACGCCTACGGCCGATTATGCCGTACCCGATGTCCTGGTGCGCAAGATAAAAGATGAGTGGGTTCTGGCCATCAATCAGGCAGTCATGCCATCGCTGCGTATTAGCGAAGGGTACGAAAGCATGATTCGTCGTCTGGGCAAAGAGGCCGGCTCGGGAATGACCGAGCAACTGGCCGCGGCCAAGGGATTCATGCGACAGGTCAGCCAGCGTTTTACCACCATTCTGGATGTCTCGCGTGCCATTATGGACAAGCAGCGTGACTTCCTTGAATACGGCATGGCGCGTTTGCAGCCGTTGACCCTGCGCGATGTGGCTGATGCCGTGGGCATGCATGAGTCAACCATCTCCCGAGCCACGACACAGAAGTTTATCGCGACGCCGCATGGGGTGTTTGAGCTGAAACGGTTCTTTGGCTCCGGCGTGGCGACAGACAGTGGCGAAAATGCATCGGCAACAGCGGTGCAGATCCGTATTCGCAATTACATTCAGGCCGAACCTGAGGGTAAACCGCTGTCGGACAGCCGCCTGACCGATCTGCTAGCCCAGGAGGGTATTACCATCGCGCGTCGCACGGTGGCCAAATATCGCGAGGTCCTGGGCATTCCATCGGCATCGCTGCGCAAGGCGCGGGCCAGTCTTAACCAGGAATAGGGATGTGCAAGGGGCCGGAGTCGGACCGCTGCTGCAAGTGCATAAAACCACAGGCAGGGGGAGTTGGCTGTCGCAAATGTGCGAGCCCGTCCGGGCACTGTGCTGGCTGCGAGCCGTCACATCGCCACCCACTGGCAGCCGCTTGCGCGCCATATCCGAAAATGCACACAAAAATGCCAGTAACGCCCTGAAAGAACGGGATCGTTGGACATTTTCACCAAATCGGATAAGGCGCTTGCAACTTTTTTTGCCTTAGATGATAATAACTCTCATGTATATTTGCATTTGTAATGCCGTCACCGAAGACGCCGTTGTCAGCGCTATTTCCCAGGGCGCCAGCACGCTGAGTGACCTGCAACGAGAACTGGGCGTCGCCACCAATTGCGGGTGCTGCGCACAAATGGCCTGTAGCTATCTGGAGCGAGCAGCCTGTACAGGTGCGCCTGTTGCTCATGATGGCGCCAACGACCATTGCGGCAAAGACAAATGCGATGCGCTGGCAACAGAATCTGTGGTGCTCTGGCGCTCGGCCGCCTGATCTGACCTGCGGGCGTTGCAAACCGCAAGGCACCAGGCTCACGCAGGTTAAAAGCCATCTCTACCAATAAACCAACAGTCATAAAACAGCAAACACTACAGGCGTAAGCTCACTAGCCAAGAAAGTAGCCATTGCACTCGCAATACTAGTAAGCCAACGCTCCGCCTTCGCGCCCTTCATCACATCTGCAATATTGCATTCGTAACTCTACCGTCATGGACGCCATCTCCAGCCCCTGTTCATGGTTCAGATGCGGCTATTTGTCTGATTCTGGCCGTTTTCCGGTTGTCACAGTTGGCCGCGCTGTTGTCTTTGTTTGTCGCGGTTAGAAAAGGAAAATGCGGGCAGAATATGAAGCCTGGTTGCTGAACAAAAACACTTTCATTTCCATTCTCATTTACCACCTGCAGGGCTTTTGCGGTAAACCGGAGCAAAGCGGGCATCTTCCCTTATAATTTCTTTAACTGCACCACCGGGCTGCCTTCGCAGCCGATCAGCCGCTACTGACGGTGCCTCTCACAGTAAAGGAAACTATCATGAAAGGCGACAAGGACGTTCTCAAATTTTTGAATAAGCAGCTGACCAACGAGCTGACTTCGATCAACCAGTATTTTCTGCATGCCCGCATGGTCAAAAACTGGGGGCTGAATCGCTACAACAAAAGCGAATATCATATTTCCATCGAAAAAATGAAGAATGCCGATGCAATCATCGAACGTATCTTCCTGCTCGAAGGTCTGCCCAACTTGCAAGACCTGCACAAGCTGCACATCGGTGAAAACGTACCGGAAATTCTTAAATGCGATTTGAAGATCGAGATCGCCAATCACCAGACCTTGACAGAAGCGATTGCGCACTGTGAAAGCGTGCGTGACTATGTCACACGCGACCTGTTTCAGGAAAACCTGGAAGACGTTGAAGAACAGATCGACTGGCTCGAAACCAATATTGAATTGATCGGTAAAATTGGTCTGGAGAACTATCTGCAAAGCCAGATGGGAGATAACGACTGATTGCAGTAACAAGGGGCCGGATTGGCCCCTTATTCATTTTGCGCCGGATTCAATAGGTAGTATGGTTGTTTGCTCAACACGATACCGCGTTATCGTGCAGCCAATTGATCATCATCTCTGGCACATTGCCCGCAGAGAGCAGGATCGTTTCCTCATGACGCTGTCTTTGCTGATAGTGGTACTGGCTTTGCCTGCTCGAGCGCGCTGGCCACTCGCACGGCACTGCCAATTGCGATAAGCGGTGCAATGGCCAGTATGGCGAACACCCAGAATGCGGCACTGGAAGTGCCTTCAATACCGCCCGGGTGATTGATCCCGCCAAGGTTGGCTAGCATTCCTGCCAATGCAGAGCCTAGCGCCGTGGCAAGCAATTGCACCGTGGTAATAGAAGTGGCTGCGGTGTCCTGGTCATCATCGGGCGCAAGCTGCAGTACACGCGTGAGCAAATGCGGCCAGCCCAGGCCGATACCGAAGCCGATCAGCGTCAATCCCAGGCAGATAAAGGCAAGCACGAGCCAGCCACCCTGGGCGTGGATTGGAGTGCTCAAGGCCAATATCACCATGCCCGCCAGTACTAACACCGGCCCGCTCACTATAGCGCGGCGTATGCCGCTATATTTGTAGTTCGAGCTCCATATTTCCGATATAGTCCAGCCCGCAGCCATCAATGCGGCCAGATAGCCGGAAATCAGTGGTGTTTGTGCATGCAGTATCTGCAAAAAATACGGTACGAATGTTTCGCTGGTCATGCCGATTACCAGCAAACCAATAGTAAGGTAAAGAGCCAGCAACGGTGAATTGCGCCGTAGCGCGTTTCTGGGCAGCAGGCGCACCTGGCTGATGGATTCCTTGTAAACCAAAAGCAGCAGGAGCACGATCGCCAGCACTACACCGGTGATATTAAATAGCGGTTCGGCAGACGCGCTGCCGACACTGACTGCCAGGACCGCAGCAACTAGTAGCAGCAACTGCGCACTCGGAATCTTGCTGGTTGTTGGCGTTGTTGCACGGCTGCGTGTGGGAAGCACCCACCATACCAGCATGATATAAAGCAGAGTCACGGGAATCAGTATGCCGAATGCGGCGCGCCAGGCATCCATTTGGGCAAACATGCCGCCAATGGCCGGGCCCAGCAATGTTGCCACGCCCCACATCGCGGAAATCAATGCCATTGCTTTGGGCCAGAGGTATTCCTCGAAAACGGCATAAATCATGGCGTAGCTCAGGGCAAATAAAAAGCCGCCGCCCAGTCCTTGCAATGTACGGCCGATCAACATGACCGGCATGCTTGGAGCCAGTGCGCAGGTCAGGCTGCCTGCGATGAATAAAATCGTGGCTATCGCGTATGCGCCGCGTGACCCGGAATGTGACAGCAGCATGGGCGTGAGCGCCGAGCCAAGAATCGAGGCAACCACAAACAGCGTTGTATTCCAGGCATACAGTTCAAGACCGCCGATTTCCCTGACCACCGAGGGCAGCACCGTGGTGGCGACAAAGATGTTGATGGCGTGAAGTGCTACACCGCCAGATAGCGCCAGGGAATACGCCATATTCGGGCCAGAGAGCAGCTTGCCCCAGCTTGCTTCTTGTTCTGCCATACAAACTCCAGATAAATGGATGCAGCCATTGCCAGCGATGACACGATGCGCTACAGTAATAAAAAAAGTAAATTCTTTGTATATTAGAAAGGCATCAATATTTTGTCAAGTAATCACTTGGAAAATTCAGGAAAAGCGCCATCCACCACCGGCCAACGGCTGTTGCATTTGCTCAAGACAAGAGGTCCGCAGCAGGCAGCCGACGCCGGCGAGGTTCTGGGCATGACGGCTGAAGCTGCACGTCAGCAACTGACCAAACTCGCTTCGGCAGGCATGGTTGAAACCTTCACTCAGGTGCGCGGCGTGGGCCGGCCAAGCCAGTTCTGGCAACTCACCCAGGCGGGAAACAAGCATTTTCCCGATACCCATTCGGAGTTGACGGTACAGTTACTGGATACGGTACGCCAGGCATTCGGAGAACAGGCGATTGACCGTCTTATCGATATGCGTGAGCAGACAAGCCGCCAGTTGTACCAGCGGGAGCTTGGCGGGTTACCTGAGTTGAAAGAGCGTGTCGCCAGACTGGCACAGTTGCGTACCCGCGAAGGTTATATGGCCGAGTTCGAGGAGCTTGAAGACGGTACGTTTCTGCTGATAGAGAACCACTGCCCGATTTGTGCGGCGGCAACGGCATGCCAGGGGTTTTGCCGGGCCGAACTCATGATATTTGAGCAAGTGCTGCAAGCGCGGGTGGAGCGCGTTGAGCACATCCTGGCCAAGGCCCGACGCTGCGCCTATACGATCAGGCCATAGATCTTTGTGGCATGTGTTCAGCGTTGTATAGCACTTCTCATTCTGCCTGACCAATTGCCGCCCGCCAGACCAGCCGGGGCCCAGGATGATTGCGCCATTTATTTCAAATGCAATAGAAGTTGTCTGGCTGAATCAGGCTGGATATGCGCAGCCCAAAAAAAACCTTCAAATGCCGTTGTCAGGCCGTTGAAGGTGTTGTGTGATCTGCAAAACCGCATGATCTTTGCGGTCAAGGGCGAGAAGCGATCAGCGTGATGGGCAGTCGGACACATTGCCCCATGCGTTGTTGGCGCCGCAATACTGATTGCGTACCCGTGACAGGCAGGCAGGCCGATCAAAAAAGCCCAGGGCGCGGCATTCACTCATTGCCTGATGAAAGGCCGGCTCCCAGTTGCCTGACGGTGCCGCGCGACCTGCTCGTGGCGTGCGCCGGATAGGGACCATGCCCTGGTTGCTATCGCTGGCAGTGCCGCCGTCAAGTGTATCGGTCGCCTCGCCGATGGTGACTTCGCTATTGGTCGTAGTGACGGCCTGTTCAATGGCCTGTTCGCCTTGTTCTGCGTCTACGTGCCACTGCACCGGGTCCGGCCGCTTGGGAACGCCCTGGGCGCCGCTCATCAACGGCTGCTGCGGTTGCAGTTGAACCGGGCGGCCTTCTGCGTCCACCATGGGATTGGGGTCCGACTCCATGACGTTAGGTACGTTGGCAGAGACCGGTGCGTGTTCTATCAGCCAGTCTCCAGCCTGCAGGCCGCCCCATGTGGCTACGCCAGCCACAATGAGAAGGGATAAAAATAATAAACGCCAGGACATCTGCATACCTCGGTTGTAATTCGGCCAATTTTAGCCGTTTTCCCCAAATACTTTACCGCCATGTTCACGCATGGCGTGAAAATTAATCTCCGGATTCAATTCCTGCGCCACCCGCAACTGCGCAGGTGAAGTAATCAGGAACGCTAGTGCATCCACTACATCGTAGGCAATATGTGCTGCATTGCTGTCGATGAACTTCTTGAGCGCTTTCGGGTTCTCGCTGGTGACCCAGCGCGCCATGGTATAGCGCGATGGAATCATGCGGGCGTCGGCGCCGTATTCCGTTTTCAGGCGATGCGCCACAACCTCGAACTGCAACTGCCCGACCGCGCCCAGCAGCAAAGCGCCGCCTGCGGCTTGCGGACGGAACACCTGAATTGCTCCTTCTTCGCCCAGTTGAGTCAGGCCGGTGCGTAACTGCTTGGTGCGCAGTGGATCCTTGACTTCCACGCCCTGGAACAGTTCCGGGGCAAAAAATGGCAAACCGGTAAACTGCAAGGTCTCGCCTTCAGTCAGGACATCGCCCAGCTGCAGCACGCCATGGTTGGGGATACCAATCACGTCGCCGGCATAGGCTTCATCAAGCAGGTCGCGTCGCTGGGACAGGAAAGACACCACGTTATTGGGGCGGATTTCCTTGCCGGTGCGGCTCACTTTCAGGCGCATGCCGCGCTCAAAGCGACCAGAACTGACACGGACAAACGCAACCCGGTCCCGATGCGCAGGGTCCATATTAGCCTGAACTTTGAATACCACCCCTGAAAATTTGGTTTCATCCGGTTGCACGACGCGCTGCAGGGCCTGCCGTGCGCCTGGTTTGGGCGCCCATTCCACCAGCGTATCCAGTACTTCCTGTACGCCGAAGTTGTTGATGGCCGAACCGAAAAACACCGGCGTCTGCCTGCCCGCCAGAAACGCTTCATGTTCGAAGGCTGGCGCGGCGTCCTGCAGCAGATCGATCTCTTCCTTGGCCTTATCGAACGCGCTGCCGAAACGGCGGCTGATCTCGGGGTTGTCCAGGCCATCAATGATATCTTCGTCATTGTTGCGGCGTTGCTGGCCAGCACGGAATATACGCATGCGGTTGCGCCGGATGTCGAACACGCCACCGAAGGATTTGCCCATGCCTACGGGCCAGGAGAAGGGCACGGCGTCCATGCCCAGATGCGATTCGATTTCGGCCAGCAGATCCAGCGGTTCCTGAACTTCACGGTCCATCTTGTTGATGAACGTAATAATGGGTGTGTTGCGTGCGCGGCACACCTGCAACAGGCGAATCGTTTGCGGTTCGACACCGTTGGCGGCGTCAATCACCATCAGGGCCGCATCCACTGCGGTCAATACCCGATACGTATCTTCGGAGAAATCCTGGTGGCCCGGCGTGTCCAGCAGATTGATCACGCAGTCGCGATATTCCATCTGCATCACAGAAGAGGCAACTGAAATTCCACGCTGCTTCTCGATCTCCATCCAGTCTGAAGAGGCGTGGCGACTAGCCTTACGCGCCTTGACGCTGCCGGCAATCTGAATCGCACCTGCGAACAGCAGCAGTTTTTCGGTTAGCGTGGTTTTACCGGCATCGGGGTGAGAAATAATCGCAAAAGTCCGACGGCGGGCGACTTCCTGCGGAATGGAATGAGTAGACATCTAGGGCTATTTTCTGAATTTGAAGAAGGGAGCAAGGGCGAATGTGACCAAAGGGTGGGCCGATTGCCTGCAAACCCCACATGTTAAACGCAATTGACGTATTTGGTCACGGAAATGGGGCTGGACGCAAATGATTCATCGGCCCTGCGTCGGCGCTGTATATAACCGATGGGCCGGCCGAAGGCCGGCTGCGTCAGGCGATATCAGATTCGGGCCGCTCGTAAGCCCGGATCGCTGGCATTACCTGTAGTGCCGGGAAGCGCCTACAATAGTTGCTATTGACGATCATTTATGGCCATAGCAATGACAAGCCTTCATACCCTTTCTGCGACCGAACTGGTGGCGCTGATTCACGCAAAAAAAATCTCGCCGGTGGAACTGGTCCGCACCAGTCTGGAACGTGCCGAAGCACTCAATCCCGCGCTGAACTGCTTTATTACCATTTGCGGCGACCAGGCCATGCAGCAGGCGCGGGAGGCAGAGCAGGCTATCATGGCAGGCAAGCCGCTGGGGCGACTGCATGGCATTCCGTATACCGTCAAGGACCTGGTGCACACGGCGGGGGTACGCACCACCTTCGGTACGGTGCTGTATAAGGATAATGTGCCCGAGCATGACGCACCCGCGGTGGCCCGGCTCAATGCCGAAGGCGCTATTTTGCTGGGCAAGACAACGACTCCGGAATTTGGCTCACAACCCTTTACCCGTTCGCCGTTATTCGGGCAGACATGCAACGCCTGGGATGCCAAACGCACAAGCGGGGGCTCCAGCGGGGGCGCTGCGGTAGCCACCGCCGTTGGCATCACCCCGCTGGCCATTGCTACTGATGGCGGCGGCTCCACCCGGATCCCGGCGGCCTGTAATGGCGTAGTGGGAATCAAGCAAAGCAATGGCGTCATTCCGCACAGCCAGGCCCAGGACTTGTTCGGCAACCAGACCTATGTCACGCCGACAACCCGCAATGTTGCCGATACCGGCCTGATGATGGACGTCATGGCAGGAGACTACGATCTGGACCCCTGGTCTATCGGACGGCAACCAGCCGATTACGAGAAGGCGGCGCGCTACGAGGGCGACCTGCGCGGCAAACGTATTCGGTATTGTTATGCGCCGCAGGGCAGGACAATATCCAGGGACGTACAGGAAAAATTCGACGAAGCGCTGCGTGTGCTCGAAGGCCTGGGTGCTGCGCTTGAACCCTTTGATGCGCCCGATTTTATTGTCGAACCCACCTGGCGCACCATCAATCATACAGTCTGGCGTGCGCGCTTTTTGCCATTGGTGGAACAGCATGCGGACACCTTCAGTGAAACTTTCCGGCACCAGGTCTTGTCTGCAGGAGAGTTTTCCGCCATGGACTATCAGGAAGCCATGTTCACGCGCACGACGTTATTTAAACGGTTGCAGGCGCTGTTTACGTCTGCCGATTTGCTGGTGGTCCCGACACTGACACGTACGGCGCTGCCGCTGGATATGGATCTGTTCGATCCTTTCGAGATGGATGGCCGCAGCTATGAAGGCATTCGCAGCCACTGGTATCCGTGGACAATGGTGTTCAATATGACCGGGCATCCTGCCATGACTTTGCCTTGCGGCCTGGCGCGCGACGGGCTGCCTGCAGGCATTCAGTTTGTTACGCGCTGGGGTAGCGATGTACAGTTGCTGCAATTTGCATCTATCTTTGAACAGGCCAGAGGGGTTGCGGACATTCCTCCTTTGGCCCGATAAGCGCGGTTTTGCCACAGTAATTGACCGCCAATCGCGATCGTAGGTCGTGGCGGACACGCCCGCTCAATATAGTCGTCCCTGGTGTTATCAGGCGCTGTTGGCTGTGTTCGGCCGTGGTGATGTGTTCCTATTCCATGCTGATGCCGGTGCGCTGGACCACCGGGCGCCAGGTTTCAAGCTCTTCACGTATCCGTTTTGAGGTTTGCGCTGCATCCTGCGGCCAGGTGATCAGACCCCGCGTGGCAAGTTGCTGTTTCAGGCCAGTCGCGCTGGCTGCTTTTATGAAGGCGGTTTCCAGGGCCTTGACTGTATCGTCGGGCGTGGCGGCAGGCACGACGATGCCGTAAAAACTGGTTGCTGCCTTAAATTCAGGAAACCCCTGTTCTGCCAGCGTTGCCACGTCAGGCAGTGCTTCGAGCTTTTGCGTACCGCTTACGCCCAGAAACTTGATTTTTCCGGCGCTATACAAAGGCATCATGCTGGCCACGGCATCCCAGCCGATAGGCACAACGCCGCTGGAAACATCAACCAGCATGGGCGAGGCACCGCGATAGGCAACCGGTTCGATCTTTGTGCTTTGACTTTCATTGAGTGCCAGAATGCCCAGGTGGCCGGAACTGCCCAGTGTGGCAACGCCCAAGCTGGCACCCGCCTTCGGGTTCTTTTGAGCCCATTGGACAAAGCCTTTCATGTCATTGAAGGGCTGCGATGCACCAGTCACGATGGCCGTGGGGATGTTGACGAGCGTGGCGACCGCACGCAGGTCTTTTTCTATGTCATATCCCGGGTTTTTATACGTTAGCGGAAAAATCGTTAGTAGCGGCGAGGGAACCAGATAGACCGTTTTACCATCCGGTTTTGCATTCAGCACGTGTTTGAGGCCAATGCGTCCCGACGCGCCCGGTTTGTTTTCCACAATCACGGTGCCTGCGCCGTCTTTGCGCAGCTGTTCTGCGAACGTGCGCGCTGTGGTATCGGCAGCCCCGCCCGGTGCATAGCCTACCACGATTGTCATTGGATCTGGCAGCGTTGTGGTGGTGTCCTGGGCATACGCTGGCATGCCTGCAGCGCCTGCAGCGCAGCAGGCAAGCAATAGAAGAAAGCGACGACGAATGGGCAAGGCGAAGGGCATTGGCTGGTCTCCCGTATAACTGACAGTAATCAAATAATGGTTATACCGATAATACGGGAAATCGGGCGTTGTGACCCGCTAAGGTTTTTGTTTCGCGCTGAAAAACAGAATCATATACCCAAGCACTGCCGCAAGCACCGAGCCGGCGAATACGCCGATCTTGGCCAGATCCTGCACCGCCGGGTCAGTAAACGCCAGAGCGCCGATGAACAGGCTCATGGTAAAACCGATACCGCACAGCATGGCTACGCCGTAAATCTGCGGCCAGCTGGCTCGTTCCGGTTTATTTGCCAAACCCAATTTGACCATCACCCAGACTAGTCCGAAAATGCCCAGTTGCTTGCCCAGGAACAGGCCTGCCGCGATGCCCAGCACCACCGGGTGCCCCAGCTGGCTCCAGGAAAGTCCCGCGAACGAAACCCCGGCATTGGCAAAACCGAAAATCGGCACGATTAAAAAGGCTACCCACGGCGACAAGCCGTGTTCCCATTTGAGCAGCGGACTAGTGTTCTCATCCTGGTTCTTGCCAGACATGGGCAGTGTCAACGCCAGCGCGACACCGGCCAGCGTGGCGTGGATGCCCGACTTGAGCACGAACCACCACATGAACACGCCCAGGATGACGTAAGGCAGACTGCGTACGACATTGCTGCGGTTCAGCAGTATCAGCGCGATAAGGGTCACTGCAGCCAGCGCAAGGTACAGGCTTTGTATTTGTGCCGTGTAAAACAGGGCGATAACCACAATGGCGATCAGATCATCAATTATGGCCAGCGCCGTCAGAAAGACCTTCAGCGAGGTAGGGACGCGGGAACCAAGCAGTGCCAGTACGCCGAGCGCAAAGGCGATATCGGTTGCCGCCGGCACCGCCCAACCGCGGACTTGTTGTGGATCGTGATAGTTGAAGGCAAGGTAGATCAGGGCCGGAGCAACCACACCTGCAATAGCGGCCATGCAGGGCAGCAGTCGCTTCTGGTTGCTGGATAATTCTCCAGTCAGCAATTCCCGCTTGACCTCCAGGCCCACATAGAGAAAGAACACGGCCATCAGTCCGTCATTGATCCAGTGCAGAATCGACAGGCCTGCGACATAGCTCGACAGGGTCGAAAAATAGGACTCGGCCATGCCGGAGTTGGCAAGCCAGATTCCCAGTATTGCGGCAACCATCAGGATGATGCCAGAGGCTGGTTCGCTATTGAAAAAATGGACAACTTTTTTGGGAATATATCGTTTCATTCTACTGAGTATGGCGGTTAAATGACGGGCTGTGAAAATGAGGCGGGATTTAAAAGGCTAACATAAATTCAGCTTTTTGTAAGTTAATTGAGGCAAGGCCAGCCCGGTTTTTTTGACTTGCGCGCAGGCGGATGGATGGTACCTGGGTTCATTACCGATATATCGCTTTATCATCTTATAGGCTTGCCGGCATATGGCCTTATTGGTATGTAGACTCACCAATAGGAAGCAGCCAGTTATGCTAAATAATGGCGGTTAACGGGGACATCAGGCCGGCATGGGCAGCACCCCGTTGACCAGAAAAAGGCCGATGCCGTAGCGCATGACTTTGCCCGAGCGCAACTGGGTGAACGATACCTGGTCTGCGGTGACTTCACCAAACCACTGGTTGGTTTCCTGTGGTTTTTTTTGCTTGAATGCTACTGGGGAAAACAGGGCAACACATAGCCCTTCTTCCGGATCGCGGGCCGAGCAGTATTCGAAGGCTTCGACGTTGGCCTCGCGCATGGCGCTGCCTGCTTGCTGGGCCGTCCGGTAATTGACCGGATCAGCCAGTTCGGCCTGGTACTGATCAAACGGCGGTTCCTGAAGCTGTATTCCTTTTTCTGTGCCATAGCGCACAGAAAAAAGTGTATGTTCGCTGCGGATCCTGTCCTTGATCGGCATGCCATCCATTGAGTGCCAGAATACGAAACGATAGAAAGCGCTTTCGGCCAGCACCGCGCCGATACTTTTGCCCCCGTAGAACAGGCTGCGTTCGTGCACGCGGCCGAAGCGCGACCCCCATTTGAGCGGCGGATAGCGGAACGGCGTTTTGAGCAAATAATGCAGGAGCTCGCAGTCTGGTTGCGAAACGGGCTTGGCCTGATCCAGCATTTGTTCCAGCAGGGCCTGTTCGTCCAGCGTGTCTACATAGCCCAGCGTGGCAATCTGTTCCTGGCTTTCCACAAGCCGGTAAAGTTTGCCGTCAATAGGCCGGATATGGTCGGGACCGTTGCAGGCTTGCCAGATCATTACACTTTGCCGCGGATGGCATCAACAAACTGCAGCACCGTGGTCATTCCCTGGATGGTTTCAATTTGGACGGCAGGGATGCCGCCTGTGATTTTGTTTGGGGTGCGCATGAAGTGGCGGATCCATTCCTGATCGCCACCCGTGAGGGCAAAAAGGGCGCGGGCAAGACGCAACAGCAGCAAGGCCAGTTCCCCTTGTTTGCTGTCAGGGTCCAGCGATGAGGTGGTTTTAAGGCGGCTGATGGCGGTGCGGTGCATACCCAGTACCGCGGCCAGCTCTGCCTGCTTCAGGCCAAGTTGTTCGGCCGCGCGCAGCACGGCCTTGGCCAGAACGGCTTCGGGTACAGGCTTGGGTTGTTGCAATGCAGTCATGGCTAAGCCTCCGATCGGATGAGACGTTAGTGCAAGTATAGCCTATTTGTGCGAATTGCACAAATTGTATATAAAAAGTGCGGTTTGAACATACAAGAGCAGAGCTTCTGGCGTTAATTAAGGGACCTGGCCCGCTGTCGACCGCGGCTGCAGTCTGCCAACTGCCACTGCATGCGCTATTTGACGCGCCTTAGCCACGAGCGCGACCCGATCGGCCGATAAGCATCAGCCATCAATCAGCCGTTCGTTTGCCTTGGTCACTGCCCGTCACTGCCGTGCGGTGAGGGGACTGATGCAGTGCCCGCCGGCGCGTTGCAATGGAACGCCTTTTGTAGGCAGCATGTCACGGCAAACCCTCAATTTGATGAAATTAACACTCTGCAACGCGTTTGTAGGGGGTCAATTGCATCGGCCTGCAGAAAAAACGGCTATGATTAGGGCATTGTTTTTTTCCGATTCACCACCTTATGGGTTGCTACCAACATGAAACGATTTTTCGGAATGATCTGCGCATTGATGATGGCCGTGTTTTTGTCCGGTTGCGGCTATAACCAGATCCAGACACTGGATGAGCAGGTCAAGGCGGCCTGGTCCGAGACACTTAACCAGTATCAACGTCGTGCAGATCTGGTCCCCAAAATTGTCGCCAGTGTTAATGCTTATATGGTCAATGAGCGCGAAGTGCTCACACAGGTCACCGAGGCGCGCTCCAAAGTGGGCAGCGTGCAGATTTCTGCCGATACGATTCCCTCGCAGGAACAGTTGCAACAGTTTCAGGCCGCCCAGAACCAGTTAGGTTCCGCACTGTCCCGCCTGATCGCAGTATCAGAAAACTATCCGCAACTGAAGGCCGACGCCCTGTTTCGTGACCTGAATGCGCAACTGGAAGGGACCGAAAACCGGATCGCTACCGCACGTGGCCGCTACATCAAGGACGTTCAGGCCTATAACACGCTGATTCGCCAGTTCCCGACCCTGATCACCGCTAAGATCATGGGCTATCAGGTCAAACCCAATTTCGGCACCGATAACCAGGACGAAATCATGCGCAATCCCGAGGTCAAATTTGACACGGGCGCCCGCGCGCCCGCGGGTAATGCCGCACCGGCTCAGCCCGCACCCGCCCAGTAATGCTACTGTCTGTCACTTCTCAATCCTGCGGATCGATTGTCATGTGTCGTTTGCAATCGCTGTTTCGCCTCCTGATTCTGCTGGTTGCGGTGGCCGGTTTTGCGCCGGCCATGGCACAGCAGGAAGTGCCGGTCCCGCAACTGACTGCCAGAGTGACCGATACCACAGGTACGCTCGATCAGGGGCAGAAGGAGGCGCTTGAAGCCAAGCTGCAGGCGCTGGAAGAAAAGAAAGGGGCGCAGGTATTTGTGCTCATGGTCCCCACCGTGCAGCCCGATACCGTGGAGAGTTATTCGCGCCGCGTATTCGATCAATGGAAAGTGGGTCGCGCCAATGTTGATGACGGTATCCTGTTTCTGATCGCCAAGGATGACAGGCGCATGCGACTGGAGGTTGGCTACGGGCTGGAAGGGGCGGTGCCGGATGCACTGGCCTCGCGCATTATCAATGATTATGTCGCACCGCATTTTAAGACCAATGATTATGCCGGGGGCGTCAATGCAGGTGTCACGGCTCTGGTATCGCTGATCGAGAACGAGGCGCTGCCTGTGCCGGAAAAAAAGCAGGCCGGCGATGGCGAGTTTGATGAAGGCCTGTTTGGTGCGTTGGGCCCCATGCTGATGTTCGGTTTTTTTCTGATCGCATTTTTTCCACCCGTGATCAGCGCAGTAGCGGCCGGCGTCATGTTGTTTGCAATTACCGGCAATATTATATTCGCCGGGCTGGCCGCCATTGCGGCATTGGTCATCAGCGGCATTGCCCGAAAAATTGTCCCGCGTGGCGCGGTGCGCGGAGCACGGCGTAACGGCACCATTCTTGGTGGTGGGTTGGGTGGCCTGGGTGGCGGTTTTGGTTCCGGACGTGGCGGTGGCGGCTTCGGAGGCGGCGGCTTCGGCGGTGGTTTTGGTGGCGGCGGTGGCGGCAGCAGCGGCGGCGGAGGAGCTTCAGGTGGCTGGTAATAAATGGGAATGGCTGGGGCTGGACGGGCTCGATGGCTGGTGGCTGTCGCGGCGCGTTTTTACACACGCCATGATGGAGCGGCTGACTGAAGAAATACGCAAGAGTGAAGCGCGCCATGCCGGGGAACTGGTGCTGGCCATTGAGCACGACACACCAGGACACAGCCGGGAGACCTCTCTCCGGGCGCTGGAAGTATTTGGCCGCCTTAGAGTATGGGACACACCGACGCGCACTGGTCTGCTGCTATATATTTCACTGAACAAACACAAATTCGAAATTGTTGCCGACCGCGGCATTGGCGTGGATCCGCAGCAATGGGATGAGATTTGCACGATATTGCAGACGCGCTTTGCCGCCAGGCAATACGAACAGGGACTGCTACAGGCGATCGGCGCTATCGAAGCGATATTGCAAACATCATGTGGCGGGCAGCTGTCGGGCGACGATGGACGCAATCATCTGCCGGATGCGCCGGTCCTGTTGTAAGCAGGCAAAGACAACGCGCATAGGCCCCTGGAACCCAAGCTGCGTAAAATACTCTGGCGGCGCGTCCTTAAACAAGCCTAATAGCACACCGACCAAACCGGCCAAAAGCCCAAAACTAAAGAGTGGAAAATAAAGAGCGGGGAAGTAAAGGACGCCTTCCTGGCATCCTGCATCGGCTTTTGCCATGCTCGCTTATCGCGCTCGCCCGCCTGCAGGCCCGCTACTGGCTGCCTATTCGGGCCAGTGTTCTGCCCAATTGCCCCACTGCGACGTCACGCCGCGAACCGGGCGAAAATCGGTCCCCCAGTCTTGACCATTCCGGATGGCTGCGCGCCTCTTGCAATTGTTCAGGCAGGGCCTGTTCCTTGAGTTCTTCCTGAGCCGCTTCTGTTGATATTTGCACCGGCGCCATATCGGCATGGCCGCGTAACTCCAGCGCGCGTATCAACTGGTGTGCGCGAATGGCCAGCAGACGCAGAATGCTGTCTTCCACGGTAATCTCATGAAAGCCCTGCAGGCGCCCGTACAGCCGTTTGCCCAGCTTGTCGGTGCCCTGCCAGACGCTGCCCAGGACACCGCCAATCAGCGCGGCGGTTCCCAGGCTCAGGCCTGCGGTAAAGACATCGACTGCGGCACCGGCCATGGCGCCGGCGGCAAAGCCTTTGCCCACGTGAATGCCCGTGTCCAGCAGGGCCTGCGGATTGAACAGATCCATATTCCATCGCCCGCCTTCAAGCGGCAGTGGCTGGCCGGGATAATCTTCGGGCCGGAAACGGTAGTGCGACAGCAATGCCTTGATACCGGCCTGCTCGCGTTGTCGCACTTTGTCCTGCATGAGCTGGGTGCTGCTTTTGACGCTATCGTCGTCGGTCTGGCTGCTCAGGCGCAGCGCGGCCACGTCGATCAGCATATCGGCAACCAGCGCAAAGGCCGCATTGTGGCGTCGTTCGCGCTGTACGCCAACGTCTTCGGACAACGCCTGCAGTGTTGTCGCGTGCGTATCCAGTACCAGCGCCAGTTTCTGATAAAGTTGCGCTTCGCCATCGAGCGCGGGCGCGACGGTGTCAAATTCAATCACGACATGCAAGCCCAGGCGTGCCAATGTGTCCTTCCAGTCCTGCTTGCGCGCGTGGCTATCGTTGATGAAATTGAGAACGGGTACTAGCGGCTTGCCGCAGCGGGCCAGGATGGCAAGTTCATCCTTGTGCTTGGCCAGCACCGGGTCCCTGACGTCAATAACATAGAGCCCCGCATCACAGGCGATGAGTTTTTTGAGCACGCGGGCTTCCTGCTCAAACCGCCGTTTGCTCTCGGGCGAGTCAAGAAATCGCGCGATGCTTTCGGGGCCATCATGCCGGCTGCCGGTTTGGGTTTGTAGCTGGTCCAGATAATCGAGCAGACCGATACCGTCTTCAAGGCCGGGGGTGTCGTACAGCTCGACTGCCGCTACGCCATTGAGCAGCAGGCGCGCGCCTTCCACGTGACGGGTCGTGCCGGGAGCATCTGAGACCTGCCCGAAGCCGGCATCGTGCGTGAGCGTGCGCAACAGCGAGGTTTTGCCGGTATTGGTATGGCCAACGACAGCCAGACGTAGTGCTGTGTTTGCGGTCGTCATGGCGCAGCAATCCAGTCAGGCAGCGAAGTGGAATTCAGGTGGAGTGTATCGGGCAAAAAACCGGCATCGGCCAGTTGTGTCTGCCAGGTCTGCTGGCGCGATGTCTGGCCGTCGCGCTGCCACAACAAAATATGGGTGGCGCAGGCAAGACTGGCCAGTTCGGCAATCAGACGCAGGGTGCCGCGATCGGGCGTCTGCGCCGCGTCCACGACTAGCAGCAGACCTTTAACGGGCTGGGCATGGAGCCGATCAAGCAAGGCATGACGCTGTTCACGTGATTCAAGTACGCCACCATCCTGTACGCCTGCTGCGACGGGAAACACGGGCCAGTTGGTGTCTGGGGGCAACTCAATGCCCACATAAACCGGCTCGGACGAATAAGTGCGCGTGACATTCTCACCCGGCCCTGATAGCGTGTCGTCGCTGGCAGGCGCATCAATGCCCAGGTTTTCGCTGGTTGGCGCAAGCCGGGCAACCAGCGGACTGTACGAAGGAAGATCGATATCCAGCCTGAGTGCCTGCAACGCACCGCGCAATTGCCAAAGACATAATGCCAGGCTAACGACGCGTAACAACAGGCCGTAGCACAGGACCACGCCCAGCAGCCAGGCGGACCAAATGGCGTAAGTGCTTTCCGATAGTGTTGCGCCTGCTGTGCTCTGACGCACCAGTTCAGCATCCGGTATGGGAAAGCCCAGCATGGCGGGCAGCGCGCCCAACGTGCGCGTCAGCGAGACAAACACGTTGGGAGACAGAATGGTCGTCTCCCAGCCAAAGGTATAGCGCTGCGCTGCCAGCAGACCCAGCATGGTCAGCAGGGCGGCAAGAAAAAACAGCACCCAGAATCCATGACTGACACAGGATAAGGCCCATTTGAGGGCACTGTTTTGCGCCAACAGTGAGACAAAGGATTGTGGCGCCAGCGCCGCTTCGGGGCCGCGGGCGATCTTGTGGCTGAGCCATAGCCAGAATTGTCCCAGCCAGCTGAATGCCCGTGAGGACAGGAACAGGGAAAGAATCCAGAACAGGAATGTCAGGCCGTGTACCCCGAGCAGGGTCACAATGGCCAGCAGTACGTTGATATGGCGATCGGCAGAACCCAGTACGCCCACTGCGGCACCAGCGCCACCTAACAGGGCCAGTACAGCCAGGATAAACAGAGCCAGTTTCGCGCCCTGCGTCCACTGTTGGACCAGCGTGCTGGTGTTTTCGCGATCGGCAAGCAGGCGTGCCCGGCGTACGATTTTTTCTTCGGGGCTGTGGCTGCCGCTGCGCAACTGGCGAATGAGGGCGGCGTCATCAAGTGGCCCCCAGTGATCTTCGCGCAGGCGAATGGCCTCGGTCAGCCAGAAATCCTTGAATGAAAAATCACGACGGGCCATCGGGTGGATTGTCTTGGAGGTTGGATGTCAGTGCTTGAACCAGCGGTTGGCAGCCTGCTCGGCCTGCTGCTTCACTTCTGGCGTAATGTAGTAGGCGACGGCAGCCAGTGCGGCGGCAAGCACGCTCAGGTCGTCGGTATACCCAACGCCCGGTATGAAGTCCGGTAGCGCATCCAGTGGCAACACCAGGTAGGCTAATGCTCCGTATATGACCCGGCGGGCCCAGGCGGGCGTGGCCGGACTGCGAACAGCATAGTACAGCAGCAGGGCTTTCTGAATAACGGTGCGCCCGGCACGTTTGGCGACACGGGCAATTTTTCTGACAAGACCTGCCGGTTTTTCGGCGTCCTGAGTGTTGGCGTCAATCGTGTGGTAACGAGTCATGAGCCTCCCGTAATCAATGAAAATAAGGCGGATAAAACGAAAAATGCGTGCCACCTGGGCACGCACTCTTTATAACATGCCGGTGTCAGGAGCGCTTGGCGATCAGGCCATATATGAAAAGAACAATAATGGCGCCAACGACAGAAGCGATCCAGCCTGCAGCGTCACCCTGCGCGTACCATCCCATCGCTTGACCCAGGTAGGTTGCAACGATAGATCCGACGATACCCAGAATCGTGGTAAGAATGAGCCCCATGGACTGGTTGCCCGGCATAACGGCGCGAGCGATCAGGCCAACAATAAAACCAATCACGATAGTAATGATAATCGACATATTCTTTTACTCCTGAAATGAGAGGATTTACTGACTGCATGTAACGTTCAGATCATATAGGAAGGACTATTTCCACACAAATGGAAAATGTTTCCATATATTAGCAAAGTGATCGCTGCCACAGTCTGTTCATAAAGCATACCGGCTATGCGCGTTCATTGTGTGAATATTGACTTTTATTTTAAAAGGCCGCGGCGATTTCGTGGTTTATCCGCCTTTGTCTGTTGTTGTATGCACACGGATATCCTTTTTTTGCAGCGGCTTGCCTGCCCTTACGCGCGACAGTTTGCTGCCGAAAATATTGATGGCCAGCCCCACGACAACCACGGCGCTGCCAAGCCATTGCACCAGCGACAGCTTTTCGTGCAAGACCACTTCAGCCGACAGCAAGCCGACCACGGGGATCATCAATGACATCGGGGTTACCAGGCTGACCGGGTGGTGCGCCAGCAACCGGCCCCATAAGTAGTAGCCGACGAATGAGGCCGCATAGGCCAGGTACATGACCGAGCCGACGCCGGTCCACGACAGATTGGCCAGGCTGTTGGCCATCGCCTGGGGGCCTTCGAACAGCCAGGAGGCCAGCAGAAAGGGAAAGACCGGGAATACGGCGCCCCAGGTCAGCAGACTGAACATATTGACCGCCGGTCCGGCCTTTTTTATGACAATATTGCCGCAACCCCAACTGAAGGCCGCACACAGGGTGAGAAAGAAGGCAAACAGCGGCACCGGCTGGGCAGTGTCAGCGCCCATTTCAATCACAGCCAGGCCGATGGCGGCCACGACCATGGCGATGATACTGTGCAGCCGTACTTTTTCATTCAGCAACAGTGCGGCGATCAGGACCGAAAAGAATGCCTGCGATTGCAGCACCAGCGAAGCCAGGCCCGCCGGCATGCCCATTGCAATGGCACTGAACAGAAAGGCAAATTGTCCGAAGCATAGTGTCAGGCCGAAAAGCAGCAGCAATCGCAGCGGAATAACCGGCCGCGGGATAAACAGAATGGCAGGAAAGGCAACCATGGCAAAACGCAAGGCGCCCAGCAGCAGCGGGGGAAATTCATCGACACCGAACTTGATCACCACGAAGTTGAGCCCCCACAGGAGGACAACGAGAAGGGCAGCAAGCCAGTGACGCAAAGGCATGTAAATTCCGGGTAACGGTAAGAGGAAGGAGTACCGATTATGCGCCACCACGCAGTCGGCTTGCAAGCCGCAGCGTTGTTTTATCCTGCAGGTGCAATCGTCAGGTTGATTTGATGCTCGCGCCAGCCATTGACAAAATACCCCGTATTGTCGGTGGTCAATTCCGGCTGCTGTTGTCCGGCAGCATTGGTGGCGCGGCATGCCAGCCTGACCGGGCCGGGTGGCAGGGTCAGCGAGGTCTCGAACAGGCGCCAGGCGAACGGACCCAAATCACTCCCTGTAAGCTGGGCGGGGTGCCAGGTGGCGCCGCCGTCGGCAGTCACTTCAATTCGGGTCACGGCAGAAGTACCTCCCATGGCCACTCCGCGGATCGGCACGGTGCCGGCCTTTGCCGGCTCGTCCGAGTCCAGGGGTTCGGTGATCCAGGATTTGACAGGAAGTCTCCAGGCTGGGATGGTCAGGCGCGGCTCGCCCGGCCGCAGTGGCACCCGAAAGTCGGCCGTCTGAATGTGGGCGCTCGATTCCTCGGCGGTGAAGGCAATGCGGCGGACATACTTAATGTAATTGATGCCGGCATAGCCCGGCAAGACCAGACGCAGCGGGCCGCCATGCGCCAGGGGAATGGGTGCGCCATTGAGGGTCCAGGCCAGCAGGGCATGTTCGAGCGCGGATAACGGGACCGACCGTTCCACCCGGGTGAAGTCCGAGGCAACGCCATCGGGCAGGCTATCGGCGCCTGTGACAGTCAGAAAACGACTGCCGGGGACCACGCCCCCTAACTCATGTATGACCGTTGTCAAGGGCACGCCGGTCCAGATCACACAGCCGGCGCCGCCGGTCTGCCATTGCGTGCCAATGGCCGGTCTGTTTTGCAGGGCGCGGCCGTTTTCAGCGCATTGCAGAACCGTGGCGACCGTTCGGGTGGGCATCGCCTGCAGCTCGGCCAGGGTATAGGCATCAGGCTGGGCGACTCCGTCAAAAGCGACGGGCCATTGTCCTTCTTCAGCCAACAGCCGTGCAGGCGGTGGCAGGGCGTTGTTGCGGACAAACAGGCATTGTGTCGGGGTAATTAACTGGCGGCCAAGCACCGCGCGGCGCGTTTCAATGGCGTGCGGGTTATGGACAAGCAGGCTGTCCGCGTCTTTCCAGGCCAGACTTGCTGGTAGCGGCGCCGGCTCGGCCGGCGGCGGTAACGGCAGTGGGCTGTTCGCTGCGGCAGGGGATGGCGAGGCAGCGGTCGGTGTTGGTGCTTTTGTTGTTGCATCGGCCGAGGCGCTGCGGGCGCCGGCGCCGGTGGTGGCGGCCTGGAGTTTACCGCAGGCCGCGCTCAATGCAAACGCGAGTGCCTGTATCAGCCGTGTGCGTCTTTGCGGGTTGACCGTGGCGTGGCGTGGCATGGCGTGACCTGTCAGTAAATATAAGATGTGGGCGAGTCCGAAGCGGCCTGGCGCAGGAAAAACAGGCTCCATGTTATGGATTAATCGCTTCGCTGTAAACCGGAAAAAAATGTCCCGTTGTCAGCTGCGTCGGGCGTCGCCTTCGTTCTTTTCGCGTCATTGTCGGCTTAGCAAGGTATTATTCGGAATGTCACAATCATGAAATATAAAGTTTTTAATATCGTTCAATTCCCCCGCTTAAAAAATGAGGTCTTCATGAAGGTCGCAGTAAACTCAATCGCAGCCGCGCTGCTGGCATTTTCCGGTGTCGCCGCCGCCGATACGCTGGTGCTGTATACCAGCCAGCCGGCAACCGATGCGCAGATGACCGTTGACGCATTCCAGAAAGCCCACCCGGATACCAATGTGGAGTGGGTCCGCGACGGTACGACAAAGCTCATGACCAAATTGCGTGCGGAAATGAACGCGGGCGTTGCCAAGCCCGATGTGTTGCTGATTGCCGACAGCGTGACCCTGGAGCAATTGAAAAAAGAAGACCAGTTGCTGGCTTATAAATCGCCGGAAAGCGCGCAATATGATCCGGCGCTGTATGACAATAGTGGCTACTATCATGGCACCAAATTGATTACGTCCGGCATTGCCTATAACACCAAGGCAGCGCAAAAGCCCCAGTCATGGAAGGATCTGGTCAAGCCCGACTATAAAAACCAGGTGTCCATGCCCAGCCCCCTGTATTCGGGCGCAGCCATGATTCATCTGTCGGCGCTCACCAGCAATCCTGACTTTGGGTGGAAGTACTATGAAGATCTGAAGGCCAATGGCGTGGCTTCCCAAAAAGGCAATGGCGGGGTACTGACGGATATCACGTCTGGCGGCAAACCCTATGGTATTTTGGTGGATTACATGGCAATCCGTGAAAAGGCCAAGGGCGCGCCGATTGACTTTGTCTTTCCTACAGAAGGGGTAAGCCTGGTGACCGAGCCCGTTGCCATCATGAAGTCGGCAAAAAATCCCGATGCGGCAAAAAAATTCGTTGATTTCCTGTTGTCGCAGCAAGGGCAGGAGCTGGTGTTGCAACAGGGCTATATTCCAGGTCGCAATGGCATGAAAAATCCGCCGGGCTTCCCGCCGCGCGACCAAATCAAGCTGCTGCCATTTGATGCTGCTGCAGCATTGCAGAATGCGGGCGCAAACAAGGAAAAATTCGGCAACATCTATGGTGGTTAAGCGCATTGTGCGATAGTGCCCGAGAACATGCTGCCCGTGTGGGCAGCATTGATACGTGCGCATGCAGAGGTGGCGCAGGCGCAACGTGGCAATAGGATGCTTGCCGGTGTCATTTCCAATCGCAGGCAGGCGGGTACAATGGTGCAGGTGCTTGCCGGTTCGCTGACCTCCCGGAACCATCAGGGGCGATATACCTTCACCCCGGCAAACTTTCCCGGTATTTTTGAACACAACAAAATTCGAAATCAGGCGGTCGGGCAAGCCGGACCACAAACCTGAATTTCATTATGGCGACATCTATTTCCTTTTTGCGGCCGTTTGGCAGGAACCCGGCATCGATCCTGACGCCGGTGTTGTTGTGTCTGGTGCTGGTACTGGTCCTGCTGCCACCGGCGCGGCTGCTGGTCATGGCCATGACCGATCTGCCCGGTGGCGACGGCGGCGCCATGTGGTCCATGCTGCGTAGCGCATCCACCTGGCGGGCGACCGGCAACAGCCTGCTGACAGCCGGTCTGGCCACTTTGCTTTCTGTGCTGCTGGGGACCACACTGGCATTGCTGGTAGTACTCACCGACATCCGCGCCAAAGGCTTCTGGGTGTTCATGATCATGCTGCCCATGATGATCCCGCCACAGGTAACCGCCCTGAGCTGGTTGCAGTTAAGCGGGCCGGGCAGCACGTTGCTGCAAATGCTTCATCTGGCCCCGCCGCTGGGCAGCCCGCAACACCTGCGTTCCTGGTGGGGGATTTCCATGCTCATGGGCATCCAGCATGCCCCCCTGGTTTATCTGGCGGTCCGCGGTAGCCTGATTGCCTTGCCCAAGGAGTTGATTGAGGCAGCCCGTCTGGCCGGCGCCTCGCAGCGTGATGTGGTCCGCGATATGATTCTGCCGCTGTGCCGCAACGGTCTGCTTGCCGGCACAGCCATCGCCTTTGTCTCTGCTCTCGGTAACTTCGGGATTCCGGCAATGCTGGGTATTCCGGTGTCCTATTACGTATTGCCCACACTGATCTACCAGAAAATGGCCGATTTCGGACCCGATATGCTGGCAGATGTATCCAGCCTGTCGGTAATTATCGGCGTGATTGCGCTAGTGGGCGTGGTCGCGCAGCAGCATTTTTCCGCAAGGATGCCGCTGACCGGCATGCCAGGCAGCCCGCTCGCCTTTTCCCTCGGGGCACGACGTTGGCTGGCAGAGCTGGCGCTGTTTTTGCTGGTGCTGGCCATAGTCGTGGTGCCGCTGATCGCCTTGGTTTCCAGTTCGCTGGTGGCTGCGATGGGGATTCCGCTGTCGCTGGATACGGTGAGTCTGCAGGCCTACTGGCAGATACTGTTCCAGCAGAGCGTAACCTTCCGGGCCTTCAGCAATAGTATCCTGCTGGCCGGCTCTGCCTCGCTGATCCTGGCTTGCCTGTGCCTGCCCCTGGCCTATCTGTTTGTGCGCTTTCCTTCGCGCAGCAACGCTTTCTTGCAGGGGCTGATCGATATTCCCTATGCCCTTCCCGGTGTAGTACTGGCGGTGGCGTGCATTCTGCTTTTTGCCCGTCCGCTGCCGCTGATTCAGGTGACGCTGTATGGCACGCTGGGGCTGATTCTGTTTGCCTATTTGTCCCGCTTCATGACGGTGTGCCTCAAACCGATACAGAGCAGCATGCAGCAACTGGATCCTGCACTTGAAGAAGCGGCGCAACTTTGCGGCGCCGGGCCGATGCGCAGATTGCGTGATATTGTTTTTCCGCTACTGGCGCCTGCTGCGTTCGCCGGAATGTTGCTGGTTTTTTTGATTGCCGTTAATGAACTGACGGTGTCGGCCCTGTTGTGGAGCGCCGGCAACGAGACCCTGGGTGTGCTGGTGTTCAATCTGGACGATGGCGGTGAAACCGTGCTGGCCTCGGCTGTGTCGGTGCTGATTGTACTTATGGTGCTGATTTTGATGCTCTGCCTGAACGCCCTGGGCAGACGTGTTCCACGAGGAGTGATTCCATGGCGCAACTGACCCTGGAAAATATTAGCAAACGCTATGGCGAGCATGCGGTTGTCGACGACATCAGTCTGGCCATCGATAAAGGCCAGTTTGTGGCGCTGCTTGGCCCCAGCGGCTGCGGCAAAACCACGACCCTGAGAATGATTGCCGGCTTTGAGCAACTTGATCAGGGGCGCATCGTGCTCAATGACCGGTTGCTGGCTTCGCCAGATCAGCATATCGCGCCGGAGCAGCGCAATATGAGCATGGTGTTTCAGTCATATGCGCTGTGGCCGCACAAGACGGTGCTGGACAATGCTGGATATGCCCTGGCGTTGCGTGGCCTGCGGGGGCAGCCTTATCGTGACCAGGTATTTGCCGCGCTTGAAACCGTCAATCTGGGCCATCTGGCTGATCGCTTTCCCCAGGCCTTGAGTGGCGGCCAGCGCCAGCGTGTTGCTTTGGCGCGCTGTCTGGTCTCGCACCCCGACGTGGTCCTGCTGGACGAACCGCTGGCCAATCTGGATGTGCATTTGCGCGCCTCAATGGAAACCACCTTTCGTGATTTTCATGCCCGGACCGGGGCAACATTCATTTATGTGACGCATGATCAGGCCGAAGCCATGGCGATGGCAGACCGGATCGCGGTCATGAATCACGGCCGTCTTGAGCAGTGGGACACGCCGGAAAATCTGTATCGCCGTCCTGCCTCGCGTTGGGTAGCCACTTTTATCGGCAAGGGGGCGGTACTGGATGTGCCCAGCCATGTGCATGGTAAAAACCTGAGAAGCGATGACATTCTCAGCCTGCTATCCAATAGTGGAGCAATGCATCGCGGCGCCATGCTGGTGCGACCCGAACATGTCATGGTTGTCGATGACGGCATTGACGTCACCGTAAGACATCGGGTTTATAAGGGTGAGCGCTACCAATATATCGCCAATCTGGCCGATGGCCAGTCTGTGACCTTTTACCACGCCCGTCTGCTCGAGCATGGGCAAACCGTGCAGGTACAGATTGAGCATGCCTGGGGGCTGGATCTTTGACGCTGGCGTGAGTATTGGTTGCCGCTTGAGTGAATAACTCGCCGTTGCAAAGGGAAGGGGTGACCCCGCCGGCGCGATGGCCAGGGAGCAATTGGCTTGTTGTTCTCTTGGTCCATTGCGGCGTTGCCGTTTCCGACCACGAGGTTCAGCATTAGGGGGCGGGCGCGGCAGCAAGCGTGGTGCCCGCAAAAAAAAACAGGGGCACGTGCTGTTGCACTACCCCTGTTTACCGACGTCGGATGTGTTGTACCGGTATCATGCCTGAATGCGCTGACGGATCCTTCCGCGTCCTTATAAGCCTTTATAAATCCGCATCAGTCCCTATCGCGCAATGCCCATTGCCCACGCGCGACCATTTATTGTCCGGGGCACTCGGCACATTCGCCAGCCAGGTCCTCTGCCAGGCGTAGTTGCTTGCTCAGATCACGCAACGCGGTGCGCACACCCTCTTCAATGACCGGGTGATAAAACGGCATATCAAGCATCTGTGCAATGGTCATCTTTTGCTGATGCGCCCAGGCCAGCAGGTGTGCCAGGTGTTCTGCTGCCGGTCCGACCATTTCAGCACCCAGCAAGCGCCCGCTGCCATGCTCTGCATAAATGCGCAGATGGCCCTGGTTGACGCCCATGACACGACTGCGGCCCTGATTGCTGAAAGAGACTTCACCGACAGCGTAGCAACCGCAATTGTCAAACTGGCTGGTAACTTCCTTAAACCGCAGGCCGATACTGGCAATTTGCGGGTCGCTGAATACCACGCTGATCGACGAACGGCGCAGGCCCTCTGTCACGTTCGGGAATGTGCCGGCGTTCTTGCCGGCGATAAGCCCCTGGTCAGCTGCTTCGTGCAACAATGGCAATTGATTGGACGCATCGCCTGCAATAAAAATATGCGCCAAGCTGGTTTGCATAGTGTACGGGTTGGCCTTGGGTACGCCGCGCGCGTCCAGGTCAATGGTCAGATTCTCCAGACCCAGGTTGTCTACATTGGGTTTGCGACCAGTAGCGGCTAGCAGGAAATCCACCGTGACCGAGCCGCTTGCGCCGTTTTCAGAATAGTCTATTTTTACGCCCTTGCCGCTAGGCAGCAGGCTGACCTGTGTGTCCGCGTCCAAATGCAGATCCATTTGCCTGCCGAAAATGTCCAGCGCGTTTTCCAGAACAACCGGGTCGGTAATTCCACCCAGTGCATTGTCCTTGCCAAACACATGCACGGTTACACCCAGCCGATGCAGGGCCTGGCCGATTTCCAGGCCGATGACGCCGGCGCCAAACACGGCCACGCTGGCTGGCAGGGTTTCCCAGTCAAAGACATCATCGTTAACAATCAGGCGTTCCCCCAGCGACTGCCAGGCGGGTACGATAAAAGGACGGGATCCGGTAGCAATCACGATACGCTGTGCCGTGATTTCGGTATGGTCGTCGACTACCACTACATGTTCATTTTTGAAGCGGGCGCGGCCAAGGATCCGGTGGGTCGCAGGAAACGCTTCCACGTCTTCCAACACAAAACCGACGAACCGATCGCGTTCGGAACGCACTCTTTCCATTACCTGGCGGCCGTCAATTCGCAGGGCACCATCGGGATGCACACCAAACTGGTCGGCGGTACGCACATGATGGGCTGCGTCGGCAGCGGCAATAAGCAATTTTGATGGCATGCAGCCTACGCGTGCGCAGGTGGTGCCAAACTGATGGTCTTCTACCAGGTATACATTGTCTGTGGATTTGCGGGCGGCGCGAAATGCGCTCATGCCGGCCGTGCCACCGCCCAGAATAAGGACATCGGCGTTGATTGATTTCATATTCGATCCCTGATATTGGTGTTTTTGACGCAACCAGCAATGATTTTACCGGGTTGCGGGCGAAAAAAAAGCAGCGGCATCACCCAAGGTGTGCCCGCTGCCGATCTATCGGCTTTGTGATTGCGGTATCCAGCTTGCAATAACATGCCGTTGGACAGTGCAGTGGCTGGCTGCCGGAACGGGTTCCGGCAGATCTGATCAGAACGGCGCGATTCAGACTACTGACCTGGCTGCGAGCTCTGTTCTTGCCACTGCAACAACCGCATTACTTGCCTGCGAAATGTGCTGCCAGTTCGTCGCTGCCGCCAATATATTGACCACCGATGAAAACCTGTGGTGTGCTGGTTTTGCCGGTAATCGCACGAATGGCCACGGTGCTGGCATCCTTGCCCAGAACCACTTCTTCAAAAGGCAGGTCTTTTTCTTTCAACAGTGCTTTTGCTTTGGCGCAAAAGCCGCAACCAGGCTTGGTGAACATGACAATGGAAGGTTTGTCCTGGTAGTCTTTATCGATATAGCGAATCATCGTATCGGCATCAGACACTTCAAACGGATCGCCTTCTTTTTCAGGCTCGATGAACATTTTTTCAACGACGCCGTCTTTTACCAGCATGGAATAGCGCCATGAGCGTTTGCCAAAGCCCAGATCAGCTTTGTCTACCAGCATGCCCATGCCTTCTGTGAATTCGCAGTTGCCATCAGGAATTACCGTGATATTGTCGGCTTCCTGCTGTGCTTTCCATTCGTTCATGACGAAGGTGTCGTTTACAGAAACGCAGACGATGTCGTCAACACCGCGCTCTTTGAACGCTTTGGCCAGTTCGTTATAACGTGGCAGGTGCGTGGACGAGCACGTAGGGGTGAATGCGCCAGGCAATGAAAAGACAACAACGGTTTTACCCTTGAAAATGTCGTCGGTGGACACTTTTTTCCAGTCGTCGCCAGAACGAACGGGGAATGTAACGGATGGGACGCGTTGGCCTTCTTTATTCTGCAACATATTGGATTCCTTATGGTTAGTGAAACAAACAATAGATGAAAGCAGGCTGGTGTCTGCAAAGCCTTATTGATAACACAGCGATGTTTCATCAGATGTGTCCATTGTACGCAACGGACGTCGATTAGTAAAATTTATTATTTTTATTCTGTTGATAGTTAAAACTAAACGCTATCGCACCATGGACTGAAAACTGCAATCGTAATGCGCTTTGGCGAGGATCGCGTGACCGATGCTTTATTGGCTGGTACCGGATGTGGAGTGCCATGAAAGCGGCGCAGGAGGCGTAGCCACTGCGTGAAGTTGATAACTATAAAGTTGATAGCTATAAATTAGCTACGAGAGGGAGTTAAAAATGGACTGCCAAACATAGCTTATTAAAAATAGCCTATGAAAACTAGGCTATTGAACATTGTCTATTAAAAATAAATATTAAAAAATAAACATTAATTAACGTAAATTAGGCGAAATTAATCGTTAATTAGCCATAATTATAGCATATTTAGTCAAACAATGAAAGTACATAGCTAAGCAGGAAGGGGGCAACCAGGCTGAGCACCACGCCGGAGAAGATCGCCGTGACCAGAAACGGGTTGCCGGCGGTTTTGCGAACAATCGGCAGCGTGGTGTCCATTGCGGTGGCGCCCGCAGCGCCGATACCAGTCATAGGATGGCGGGCCCCGGCAAAGAACAGTACGACAATGGCAAGCAACTCGCGAAACAGGTCTGTAAGCAGGGAGGTCGCACCGTAAAATTCGCCAAGCCTGGCGGTCACCAGCACGCCCGAGAGCGAAAACCAGCCAAATCCGCTACCAAGCAGCAGACCGTGGCGGATGTCGGTATTGGTAGCCCAGGCGATGAGGGCGCCCGCCAGCAGGGAAGTAACAATGACCACCAGTGGCAGCGTGAACATCGCCGGACGGATGGCATTGCGTTGCAAGGGCGTATGCGCCAGATCGGCGCCAATGAGGAACAGCAGGACGTACAGAAAAAACTCAGAGCCTGGTACGGGGACAGCAATCTTCCAATGGGTCGCAAGTGCCGCCAATCCAAGGCCGACCAGCAAAAAGGCCAGCGCAATCCCGCATTCCCGAATGACATGCATGATACCCAGGTCATGCTGCACCGTTTGTGCGCGGATGCCCGGACGAAACAGCACCAGCAGCGCCAGCGAACACAATAGCGTAATGCCCACCGAATATAGCACTGCGGTTTGCAGAATCAGCAGCACTTGATGCATGACTGACAATTGCTCTCCGAAACGATAGCCGATGGCAAACAACATGATCCAGACGAACGGGGTGATGGCGCGGGACAGCAGTGACACGGTACGCGGTGATAGCAGATAGCCAGCGATGTAGCCGGCCAGCAGCCAGGCAGCAATTGGGTACAGGGATAGCAGCAAAGAAGTCATGGGAACTGCAAAAAGAGGCAAAGGATGCGGCGCGAGAGGCGCCGCCCGCGTACCTGCGGAATCAGGGGTTTACTTGGGCAGTTTTTCTTTGAGCTGCTGTTTGATGGTCGGCCATTCCTCCTGCGTCACGCTATACATATGCGTGTCGCGAACCGTACCGTCACGACGCAGGGCGTGACCGCGCAGCACCCCGTCTTTTTTGGCGCCCAGGCGCTCGATGGCGTTCTGGGAGCGCTGGTTCAGATTGTCGGTGCGCCAGCCGACGACATTGGCATTGAGCGACTCGAAAGCATAAAACAGCATGAGATATTTGCACACCGTATTCACATGGGTGCGCTGCCAGGATTGGCCGTACCAAGTGTAGCCGATTTCAAGCCGGGCGATCTCGGGCACAATGTCGTGATAGCGGGTTGTACCGATAATTTTGCGGGATTTGGCATCCAGCACCACGAACGGCAGCATATGACCTTCCTGCTGTCCCTTGAGTGCCGCTTCTATATACGCCGTTTCCTGGCCCGGTTCCGGCACCGAGGTGAACGTCAGGTTCCACAGTTGTCCATCGGCCGCCGCGTTACGCAGGCCCTCCGCGTGGGCAATACGCATGGGTTGCAGCACAAGGCCGTGTCCTTCAAGCTGAATTGGTGCGAGCGGTTTGGGAAAGGGTGTGATCATAGGGAAGTTCAACGTAGACCAAGGGTAAGAAGTTAGCATTATAAAGAATAACAGTTAATCGTAAATGAACTTTGAACTTACTGCCTGGGGCAAATTGATCAGGGTAAAATTCGCGCTAGAGGTGATCCCTAGTGGTCAGACGGTTCACAAATCAGTACTATTTCGACTTTGGCAAGCGCGGGCGCTGGCCGTGGCTGTTGATCACCGCCCCCCGCACGGCTTTCCAGGTAAGACAAAATTTTTGAAGTGAGAAGATGATGAATATGAAAAATTGGCTGCTCGCCGTCACGGTGGGGCTGTCTGCCGGTTTTTGCTCGGCTGCACTGGCCGGCGACGGCAAGGAACTTAAAATTGGCATCGAGCCAGGCTATGCGCCGTTCGAGTATAAAAATGCCAAAGGAGAGATAGAGGGATTTGATGCCGACGTCATGACCGAGATCTGCAAGAAAATGCAGGCCAAATGTACCTGGGTGGAACAGTCTTTCGATAGTCTGATTCCTGCCCTGGCCGCACGCAAAATCACGCTGATTCATTCGAGTATGCAGATTACGCCGCAGCGTGAGAAAGTGCTTGCTTTCAGTCAGCCCATTTATGGTATCCCCACTCAGTTGATGGCGCGCAAGGATAGCGGGCTGTTGCCGACGGCCGAATCGCTCAAGGGCAAACGGGTAGGCGCATTGCAGGGCAGTACTCAGGAAACCTATGCCAAGCAGAAATGGGGCAGCAACGGCGTGACGATTATTTCCTATCAGGATCAGAACCAGACTTTCGCCGATCTTGCCGCCGGTCGGATAGACGCCGCCATTATCGAAAAACCCAATGGTCAGAGCGGATTCCTGAGCAAACCCGCAGGCAGCAATTTTGCATTCTTGGGCCCGGCCATTACCGATGACCAGGCATTGACGGGTGAAATCGCCATCGGCATGCGCAAGTCGGACAGCAAGCTCAAACAGGCTATCGATACAGCGCTGGGCGAGCTGCAGCAGGACGGCACCATTGCCAAGCTCGCAGGAAAGTACTTCAAACCGGGTGAAATCAACCTGAACAACGTGAAGCAATAGCATGTTTTTGCAAGGATATGGCGCCCAGATTCTGCACGGTACCTGGGAAACCATCAAGCTGGCGTTGTTATCGCTGCTGGTCGCTTTTGTGCTGGGCCTGATTGGCGCCAGTGCAAAATTGTTCGGTAACCGCTTGTTGCGTGGCATGGCCCGCGTCTACACCACGCTGATCCGGGGCGTGCCCGACTTGGTGCTGATGCTGCTTATCTTTTTCAGTATTCAGATGGGGCTCAATGAATTGACCGATATGCTGGGCATGGAGGTGATTGAAATTGAGCCTTTCTATGCCGGGGTGCTTACCATCGGTTTTATCTACGGCGCTTATTTTGCCGAGACCTTTCGCGGTGCGTTTCTTGCCGTGCCGCGCGGACAGCTGGAAGCGGCGCGCGCCTACGGCATGCGCAGCAGCCAGGTATTCCGGCGCGTGCTGTTTCCGCAAATGATGCGCTTTGCGCTGCCGGGCATAGGTAATAATTGGCAGGTCGTGCTCAAGGCCACGGCCCTGGTGTCCATTATCGGGCTGACCGATCTGATTCAGGTAACCCAGGGGGCCGGCCGGGCCACCTCGTCCATGTTTCTGTTCATTTGTGTGGCCGGATTCATCTATCTTGTGCTCACCAGCGTGTCCAACATCGTCCTGTGGCTACTGGAACGCAAGTATTCCGTAGGTGTGCGTGAGGCGCAGCTATGATCGAGTCGCTCAATAACTTTCTGACCATCCTGAACGACTACTGGAAGCCGTTGTTGTTCTGGGATGGCACCGCATTTTCCGGGCTGGCCGTCACGCTATGGGTGCTGGTGCTCTCCCTGGTCCTGGGGCTGGTACTGGCTATTCCCATGTCAGTGGGGCGGGTGTCGAAAAATCGCTGGATCGCCTGGCCGATCTGGTTCTTCAGTTACGTGTTCCGTGGCACGCCTTTATATGTACAGATTCTGCTGATTTACAGCGGCGTCATCGGCCTGCAGGTGGTGCGCGATACACCTTTACTGCATACTTTTTTCATGAGCGGCTACAATTGCCTGGTGCTGGCCCTCATGCTGAACACGCTGGCCTATACTACCGAGATTTTTGCCGGTTACATCAAAAACAGTGCACATGGCGAACTGGATGCAGCGCGCGCTTTCGGGATGTCCCGGTATAAAATGTATACGCGTGTTATTTTGCCGTCGGCGCTGCGGCGGGCGTTGCCGGCCTATAGCAACGAAGTCATTCTTATGCTGCATGCCACGTCGCTGGCCTTTACCGCCACTGTGCCGGATATCTTGAAGGTGGCGCGCGATGCCAACGCCGCCACCTATCTGACGTTTGCCGCCTATGGTACGGCAGCCGTTTTGTATATGTGTGTCTCGTTTGTTCTCGTGGCACTGTTTCGCCGGCTGGAAAAGAGAACGCTGGGCTTTCTGGGTCACAGCCAACACTAGGATCGTTATGTATAAACTCGATGTTCAGAACATCTATAAGTCTTATGGACAAAACGAAGTATTGAAAGGCGTGTCGCTGCAGGCCAAGGCCGGTGACGTGATCGCCATGATCGGCTCCAGTGGCTCCGGTAAAAGTACGTTCCTGCGCTGTATCAATTTTCTGGAGCAGCCCAATAGCGGGTCGGTATCGCTCAATGGTGAAGCGCTGACGGTGAGCAAAGACGCAAGGGGACGCCTGCGCGTCTCCGACGAAAAGCGCTTGCAGGTATTTCGCACCAAGCTGGCCATGGTGTTCCAGCACTTCAATCTGTGGGCGCACATGACGGCGCTGGAAAACATTATTGAAGCACCTATTCATGTGCTGGGCGTACCGAAAGCCGAAGCCATCGAGCGTGCGCGCCAATACCTGAACAAGGTGGGCCTGCCGCCGGCCGTGGAAAATCAATATCCGTCCCAGATGTCTGGCGGCCAGCAGCAACGCGTGGCCATTGCCCGTGCGCTGGCTATGGAGCCCGAGGTGATGCTGTTTGACGAACCCACCTCGGCACTGGATCCTGAACTGGTCGGCGAGGTGCTGCGCGTGATGCAAAAGCTGGCCGAAGAAGGGCGGACCATGATTGTGGTGACTCATGAAATGGGCTTTGCCCGCAATCTGGCCAGCCATGTCATGTTCTTGCATCAGGGTACGGTCGAAGAAGAAGGCCCGCCTGATGAGGTCTTTGGCAATACGCGTAGTCCACGTCTGCAACAGTTCCTGTCCGGAAACCTGAAGTAATGCGGGGCCGTCGCGCCGCTAGCGGGCGTGCTTTTGCTGCTGCCACGTTTCTGGTACCCATGGACACTCACGCGGGAGACTGCAGATGAGCGTGCTGACCATTATTGCCTTATTGTGTCTGGGGGCCTTTGGCGGCTTCATGGCCGGCCTGCTGGGAGTAGGCGGCGGCATGGTGCTGGTGCCCTTTCTGACGCTGCTGTTTGGCGCTTCCCTGATGTCGCCCGACCTTGCGGTTCATTCGGCCATCGCTACCAGCATGGGCATGATCCTTTTTACATCAATCTCCAGCATGCGGGCCCATCATCGGCAGGGGGCTGTCCTGTGGCCGGTGGTCTTTACGCTGGCCCCGGGTATCCTGCTGGGAGGTCTGCTCTCTGGCGGTGCGGTATTTGCCTATTTGCATGGTGCGGCATTGTCGCTGTTTTTTGCGCTGTTTGTTGGCTACTCGGGTTTGAACATGTTGCGCAATAAAAAGCCCAAACCGTCCCGGCAACTGCCTGGCATGGTAGGACGCACTGCCGCCGGTACCGGCATCGGCTTTATCTCAGGTCTGGTCGGCGCCGGTGGCGGATTTTTGTCGGTCCCTTTCATGGTCTGGTGCAATGTACCCTTGCGCAACGCGGTGGCAACCTCTGCCGCTCTGGGCTTTCCCATCGCACTGTCCAATAGCGTGGGCTACATATTGTCGGGTATCCGCGAAGTAGGTGTACGCGATGGCATGCTGGGCTATGTTTACTGGCCTGCCCTCATCTTGCTGGTGATCATGAGTGTGTTATTGGCGCCGGTAGGTGCACGCATGGCGCACACCTTGCCGGTGGACAAACTGCGCAAGGTCTTTGCCGGTCTGTTGTTTGCACTGGCTGCCTATATGCTGTTCAAGGCGCTGCAGCAGTATGGTGTGTTCAGCGGGTAACGGCTGCGCGTTTGTGCTGGCCGCTGCGAGGGCACGGGCGTTGTGGGCCTTTATGGGTCCGAAGGGCGTGGCAGCTCTTGCACGGTCTTCAGACCTTAAGGCCCCGTATGCACGGCAAGGCGTTATGGGCGCGGCGCGCGAAACACCTGTGGGTCATCGTAAAATGCCGGGTTTTCGCTGGCGGCATCCCAGCCGGGGATGCCCATCACTGGCAGGGGGCAGTGTGGCTTGACCTGCAGTTGTTCCGCGGTCAGAAGCCTTGCCAAATTTTGTGCCATCACCGCGTCGATATCATCTGCGCGGGTGTCCGAAGGGATGCGTATCACATTTGCTGTAATCGCCTTGTACGGATTCACGCATTTTTCCAGCAGGGCGTGGCCGATAATGGCAATGTGCGTCTGCTGCCACAAGGCACGTTCGTCGATAAATGCGCGGCGCCAATCCCGTTGCTCAATCGCGTCCCATAAGGGCGACGGGGCTTGCAGAAACAGGCCCCCCTCGTCAAGCAGGGTGATCGTATCGCGAACCACGCCGCGCCGCTGGCCTACACCCTGACGGAAAATTTGCTGACACTGGATCTTGTTGAACAGGGCCTTTACTTTTGGAAACTGAAACCAGCACAGGCCGTTGAAAAAATCATGCACATTGTCTCGCGTCGGGCATACGCCGTTCTGACCGATGAACTGCTCGTAGGCCATGCCGGCAGGTAGCGCAGACTGGCTGGTAAAGCGGACGGGACACGCCGCTGGCGCCAGCGCGTTGAGCAATAGCGCTACAGGCATGGGTGAAGTCACGGCTGCCGTTGCCAGCGCAGCCGCATCCCAATGTGCATGGCCCGGCAGCCAGGCGCGCAAAGGTGACCACCAGGGACGTGTCGTGTCCAGCCCTGACAGAACATCAATAATCATGCAATGCGACCCTGCCGTCCGTTGTCGTCATGGCAAATTCACTTGACCGTGATGGCCGGCTCGGTATCGCGCCAGGGCATTAGCGGTACGACGGAAATGCTGTTGTAGGGCGAGCCATCAATCAGTTTTTCGCTCACAACCAGATAGATCAGGGACTGGTTTTCAGTGTCGATCAGGCGCGAGACATTGAGCCCCTTGAACAGAAAGCTCATGCGCTGGGTAAACACATCTTCCTGTACCTTGCGCACCGGCTGCGCAGCCTTGAGCGGGCCTGTCTGGCGGCACGACAACGAGAAACGCGACGGGTTTTCTGCAAAACCCAGTGCGCCGGACACACCGCCGGTTTTGGCGTAGGACAGATGGCAAGTCACACCTTCGATCTGCGGATCGTTGAAAGACTGGACGCAGACCTTGTCATTGTTGACGATACGCCAGGTGGTACTGACGCAGCCGATATCATCGGCGACAGCAGTGGCGGGCGCGGCGGTGCCCAGTAGCGCGGCGCAGGCAGTAAGTGCGCAAAAGACTCGTTTCATGATGCTCATGATTCCTAAGGGAATAAGTTGAATGTCGGCAAAGAGTTTACACCCAATCGGGCGCGACAGGACAGGGACCTGACTGACCTTGGGCGGTAGGTGAAAATCGCGAGCGCGCCTGCCGCCAAATGCGACTACAATAGTTCGGCAACGTGCTGCGTCCGGAATGAGGTGCAACGCGACGTCTTGCCAGCATTGATCCTCTTACCTTGTATTGAGCCCGCTTGGGCAGAATCGCTTACCTCTATTCTTTATGGAAAAACTACGTATTGATAAATGGCTCTGGGCAGCACGCTTTTACAAAACGCGCTCGCTGGCGGCCACTGAAATCGGCAAAGGCCGCGTGCTGGTCAACGATCAGCCGGCCAAACCCGCCCGCGAGGTGAGCCCGGGCGATGTGGTCGCAGTCCGGCGTGATCAGACCACAATGACCGTTCAGGTGCTGGCGCTCTCTGCCATACGGGGGCCGGCACCCGTTGCACGCACGCTTTATGAAGAGACCGAAGCGAGCCGGTTGGCACGCGAGGCCGCGCAGGAACAGCGACGGCTGGCCGGCGAGCCCGCCCTCAGTCTTGAGCATGGCCGTCCGACCAAACGTGATCGCCGCCAACTGGAACAGGTGAAAAAGGGTGGTGACTGGTAAGTCGCGCCAAATCTGCCGGGGCAATCAAAACAGATTGTAAGAAGGGGTTAAACAGCGGCATCCACACCTATCAATTTGTTGCGGATGATTTTACAATCGTGTTCAATCCACTGGCACCCAGCCTTTACAACGGGCATTTTCCCAGTTTGTTCAGGGTATACATCTAAAAAAATCGAGGAGTACAGACATGTTGTTCGACAAGAAAATAAGCCGGCTCGCGCTGTCGGCAATCTGCATCAGTGTCGCATTGGCACTGGGCGCCGGGCAGGTCTCGGCGCAGCAGGCACCCGCTGCCGCAAGCACCGTCAACCTGCCGGCGCCGCCTACCATCAAGTATGACTACGACATGGATATCTTCCATCCGGTCAGCGCCAAAAACGGGATGGTGGCATCTGAACAGCGTCTGGCTTCCGAGATCGGACTGGAAATCCTTAAAAAAGGTGGCAATGCGGTCGACGCCGCGGTGGCCGTGGGCTTTGCCCTGGCTGTGGCCTTGCCCAATGCGGGTAACGTGGGTGGTGGCGGGTTCATGATGGTGCATGACGCCAAATCGGGAAAGACCATTGCGCTTGATTTTCGTGAAATGGCCCCGTCAAAGGCTGGTCGCGACATGTATCTGGATGACAAGGGCCAGGTCATCAATAATAAATCCCTGTATACCCACTTTGCCGTTGGCGTACCGGGCACGGTCAAAGGGATGGAACATGCCCTGAAAAAATGGGGCACTATGCCGCTGGCAGAGGTGATGCAGCCGGCCATTGCCCTTGCCGAAAAGGGCTATACCGTCAGCCCGACACTGGCCGAAGCGCTGGCCGTGGAAAAAGATAATCTGGGCAAGTGGGAAAATACCAAGGCCATTTTCTTCAAGGATGATGAACCGCTCAAGGCAGGCGAGCAACTGGTCATGAAAGATCTGGCCAATTCCATGAAAATGATCGCGGAGCAGGGTAGTGATGCCTTCTACAAGGGCGCCATTGCCGAGCAGATCGTCCAGGAAATGAGCAAGCATCAGGGCCTGATCAGCAAAGAGGACCTGGCCAACTATAAAGTGGTGGAACGCGAGCCGGTAACCGGTGAATATCGCGGCTATAAGGTTGTCTCCATGCCGCCACCGAGCTCGGGCGGTATCCACATCATTCAGATGCTGAATGTGCTGGAGCACTTCCCGCTGAACGAATCGGGTCCCAACAGCGCCAAAACCATTCGCCTGATGGCAGAAACCATGAAGCGCGCTTATGCGGACCGCTCCGAATACCTGGGTGATACCGATTTTGTTAAAGTGCCGCAAAAAGGCCTGATCGCCAAATCCTACGCCGATGAACTGGCCAAACTGGTGGGCGAAGAAAAAGTGACGCCCGCCAGGGATATCAAGCCTGGCGCGCCGCAGAAATACGAAAGCGACCAGACTACCCATTACTCCGTGGTGGACAAGGACGGCAATGCAGTTGCTGTCACTTATACGCTGAATCTGAATTTCGGTAGCGGGATTGTGGCTGGCAATACCGGCATTTTGCTGAACAACGAGATGGATGATTTTTCGTCCAAGCCGGGCGTGCCCAATGCCTTTGGCCTGATCGGCGGGGAAGCCAATGCCATTGAACCCGGCAAGCGGCCGCTGTCGTCCATGACGCCAACCATGGTGCTCAAGGACAACAAGCCCTGGCTGGTGACCGGTAGCCCCGGCGGCGCCCGCATTATCACAACGGTGTTGCAGACGCTCACCAACAGCATTGATTTTGGCATGAACCCGGCCGTTGCTGCTGCACTGCCGCGCTTTCACCACCAATGGCTGCCCGACGAACTGCGGCTGGAACCCGGATTCAGCCCCGATACGATCGACCTGCTGAAAAAACAGGGCTACAAGGTTGTCGTCAAGCCCACAATGGGTCGCACGCAAACCATACAGATTCGCGACAATATGATGTATGGCTATTCTGATCCACGTAATCCGGATGGCGTTACTCTGGGGTATTGAATCAGGGCGTGAAAACAGTTTGAACGGCCTGGGTTCTTGCAGGCCATTTTCTACAGAGGACGGCGGCTGCATATGTGGTCGCCGTTTTTTTTTGAATGTCTGTCAAGGCCATGCCTGAGCGGTTTGCGTTGCATTGAGCTTAGTGCCACAGGGAGAAGCATCAGGCTATGCGCCAACATCCAAAACCCCAATGCGAAGTATGGCAAGGGCAAATTCTGCCTGCCGCTTTGGTATGATGAGGCGGCACACCTGATGTCGGACATCGTGAAGCGCAGCATGGGCTGACCCGTGTTATGGCTGCATTCGGCCCGGCCGGGGCGAGCAGTCACGCAAAAAGGAATGTCATGAGCAAATCACTTGTCCAATTATTGAATACAACCTATCCGCTGATTCAGGCGCCGATGGCGGGCGTCTCTACGCCGGCGCTGGCCGCTGCCGTATCGGAAGCCGGTGCGCTGGGCTCATTGGGGCTGGCCTCCGCTTCACTGGATCAGGCGCGCAGCATGATCACCGAAGTGCAGCGCCTGACGCGCAAACCCGTCAACATCAATTTTTTCTGTCACCGGCCGACCGCGCCGAACCCGGCGGCCAGCCATGCGTGGCTGGAGCACCTGCGTCCCATGTTCGAAGAATTCGGCGCTACGCCACCATCAGAACTGAAGGACATTTATCGGCCGTTTCCCGATTACCCGGATATGCTTGAACTGGTGCTGGAAACCCGCCCGGCCGTAGTCAGCTTCCATTTCGGCCTGCCGTCGCAGGAGTACATTGACGCGTTGAAAAACGCCGACATCGTGCTGATGGCTAGCGCCACTACGCCAGCAGAGGCCCGGCAGATAGAGGCTGCAGGCATTGATGTGCTGGTTGCCCAGGGGTATGAAGCCGGCGGACATCGGGGCGTGTTCGATCCGGAAAACGGCGATGCACAATATGGTACGTTTGCCCTGGTGCATATGCTGGCAACCCAATCCGCATTGCCGGTGGTGGCCGCTGGTGGCATTATGGATGGCGCTGCCATCAAGGCCGCGCTGGCCCTGGGCGCGGCTGGCGTGCAATGCGGCACGGCGTTTATACTGTGCCCGGAATCGGCCGCCAATGCCGCCTATCGCAAGGCATTGCAAAGCGAACGCGCTTATGACACCCGGGTGACGACGACACTGTCGGGGCGTGCGGCGCGGGGCTTGCGCAACCGCCTGTATATTGACGAACCGGCCAGCGCCCGTCCACCCACGCCCGGCTATTCCATGACCTATGATGCGGCCAAGGCACTGAACGCCGCCGCCAGCGCCAAAGGCAATGATGAATTTGCGGCGCAATGGGCAGGCCAGGCCGCAGCGCTGGCCCGGGCGATGCCGGCTACGCAAATGGTGCAGACGCTGGTCAGGGAAGCCGGCTGGTAGTCCGGCTCCGGCCGGGGCTCATGTGTAAAAATTTAGCCAGTGCGCCCGGCAATGTGGCGGGCGTCTGTCTGTCGCGCGAGTGCCGCTGTAATCGAGATTATTATCACAAGCGTCATCGCCATTGCCTATGTGTGCGTTTGCTGCCGGCGCAGAATAACGCCTCGCATCAAAAAAATCACCAGGCCGATCAGTGTCATCAGCAGGCCTGCCCATACGGGTGAAACCAGACCCAGGCCGGCGGTAATGGTGATGCCGCCCAGCCACGCGCCCAGTGCATTGGCGGCATTGAAAGCGGCATGTGTCAGAGCACCCATCAGCGTGGGCGCCTGCGGAGCGCTTAGCATGATCTGGACCTGCATGGAAGGTACCACCAGCATGGAGCTGAACGCAATGCCGAACATGCAGATCAACAGCATCCAGGACGTACTTGCCGTCAGGCCCAGTATGACCAATGTAATCAGCACACAGCAAAAGCCAATGATGATGCCCTTCTGTTGATACTTATCAGCCAGATAGCCGCCCAGCAGGTTGCCGCTGGTCATGCCGGCGCCAAAGGTCATCAGGGCGACCGGAATCATCCCCGTAGGCAAATGGGCCACATCGGTCACCATGGGGCCAATATAGGTATAAACGGCAAAAATGCTGCTGGTGCCGATGGCGATGATCAGGAGCAGAAACCAGGCTTTGGGTGTTTTCAGGCCATGCAGTTCCTGGCTCACAGGGTTGCCCTTGAGCGCATCCGACTTGGGTAGCCAACGCCACAGACAACCGAAGGCCGCCAGCCCGAACAGCGCGACCAGCAGATAGGTATTGCGCCAGCCCAGTACCTGTCCGGCAAAGGTGGCAGCAGGCGCGCCAATGATATTGGCCACCGTCAGGCCCAGCAGGATCAGCGAGACAGCCCTGCCGGTCTTGCTTTTACCGACCAGATGGGCGCCGGCCACAACACCCGCGCCAAAATAGCAGCCATGTGGCAGCCCGGTCAGAAACCGCGCCACGATCAGCCATTCGATAGAAGGCGCCAGCGCTGACAGCACATTGCCTACAATGAACATGAAAAACAGTAGCAGCAGAAACGGTCGCCGATGCAGGCGTGCGCCTGCCATGGTCAGCAATGGTGCGCCGGCCACAACGCCAATGGCGTAGGCGGAAATGGCATGGCCAGCGGCCGGGATACTCACCTGAAGATCGCTTACGATCAGGGGCAATATGCCCATACTGGCAAATTCAGTGGTGCCGATACAAAAGCTGCCCAGGGACAGCGCGAGCAGGGCCAGGGCCACATGTTGTGGCGTCGAGCCGGAGGTTGAAGGTTGCATGATGCAGGTAGGTGATATGGAGTGCGCAGGTGGCTGCCAAGCCGTTTAATCGGTCCGCCAGGACGGATCGTCGCTGCCCCAGAGACCGCCAACCTGTGAAAAACTGGCGTGGCTGTCGATGGCAAAGGCAGGACGCGATTGTATAACGATTCCCGATGGGCTGGGCTGGCGCAACTGCCACGGTGACACATCAGCAAGCGCGACGCCTTTATCGGAAGCAGTGCCGCGGGCAAGCAGCCAGTTGGCGGTCGCCAGCAAATGGGCCTGTACGCGCCAGGTACCGCCCTGTTCGCTGCGCCATTTAAGTGCGCGCAAAATGCCGGCCGCCAGCAGATAGCCGGTGGCATGATCCAGCGCCTGTGCCGGCAGGGCCCCGGGGGTGGCGCCGTCCGCAGATTCCAGCATGCCAATGCCGGTCGCTGCCTGCACGATACTGTCAAAGCCGCGCCGATCCCCCCATGGTCCTGCGAACGTCCAGGCCGAGAGTGTCGCGTGGATCAGATGAGGGTAGGTCCGGGTCAGTGTCCCACTGTCCAGCCCGAAAGCGCTTAGTGCTTGGGGGCGATAGCCCGTGACCAGAACGTCGGCCGTGCTCAATAATTCATGCAGCCTGTGCAAAGCTTCGGGTTCACGCAAGTCGAGCAGGGCAGAGCGTTTGTCTGCTCCGGTGTCTACATGTTGTACCGGCAATTCCGGCATGGCCGGATTATCAATCCGCAACACATCGCAGCCCAGATAGGCCAGCGTGCGCGTGGCAACCGGTCCGGCAATCACGCGGGTCAGATCCAGCACCCGCGGCCGCCCCTGCTGCGAATCCGACGGTAGTGACGTTTGAGGCGCGATATTGTCTATGGACAGCAACGGCACGCCGGCAGCTTGCTGCGCCTGTTCCGACTGCTGCCATTGCGCGGTGTCGCGCACCTTGACGGCAATGCCTCTGGCGGCGGTTACCGTATCTTCTACGTCAATGGCGCGCCACTGCTTAAGGGTATCGGCCAGCTGTTCACGCGGGCACGTATCGGGCAGGCCAAGTGCATCCAGCAGGCGCTGGCGGTGATGAGGGTAGTTGCCATGCAACCTGACCCAGCCATCTTTGGTTTGAAAAAAGCCTGAATGAGACTTGAAGACCGCAGCGTGTTCGCCGTCTATCGTTTGCAGTTGATCGTTGCGAAAGGCAACTGACACTTGTGCCGGCTCTACCGTTACGGTCTGCGCCTGGCGCAGGTCGGCGGCGGACAAGGCTGCCGCAGAGACGGCGCCGCAGGCCAGTTCATTAACCTGCAGATTGGATGGTAAAAAATTACCCGTACCCAGTTGCAGATGTTCCCGCACATACTGTGGGGACAGTTGTAAAACGGGCAGCAGTGCACAAAGAAGACTGTTGGGCAGCGGCGCTTGTGTGGGGTGGGTAGCGTCGGTCATGGGGCGTTTTCCTGCACATCAGTGTGAAACACCGTAAATTCGTCGACCTCGATCCGGCTGGTGGAAAATTGATTGGCCGGGTGTTCGGTGTCCTCATAGCCAAGGGAAATGCCGCAAGCGATGATCTGGTCGTCAGCGATATGCAGATGGCGCCGAATGATTTGTGGATAGTTGCTCAGCGCCGCCTGGGGACAGGTATGCAGTCCCAGCGATCTGGCTGCGATCATGATGGTCTGGATAAACATCCCGGTGTCCATCCAGCTGCCGGTCTCCATATCGTTGTCCAGCGTGATGAACAGGACAACCGGTGCATCGAAGAACGCAAAATTGCGGCCATGCTGGCTTTTCATGCCGGCCTTGTCCTCACGGGTGATGCCCAGCGTGTTGTACAGTGACCAGCCGGTTTCACGCCGCCTTGCCAGATAAGGTTCGCGCCATTTTACCGGGTAGTACTGATATTGGCGCTGTTCAGGCTCGCCATTGTCATGCGCCTGCATCAAGGCCTGCGCAAGGGCGTCGCGCGCGGCACCGGACACCACATGGACTTTCCAGGGCTGAATATTGCTGCCGCTGGGTGCACGCGCGGCGGCATGCAAAATGGTGCGGATGTCTTCGCTGGAAACCGGGTCGGGCAAAAAGCCGCGCACGCTTTTGCGGGTCAGGATTGCCTGCAGGGTTTCATTTTCGAAGTGGGGGTCTCGGCTATTCATGGGCACTCGTCAGGTCGTCGGGCATGGATGTCAGTTGCAATACGCAGCCGTCAATACAAAAGACGGCTACTTCACTTTACCATTTTTTCATTGCATGCAATATGGCCGGGCGGGGTTCTCGCGTGCGTCAACGGCCATTCGCTAATCCGGCCTTTCCCGGGACCTGCATTTGAAAATGACCATAAATTCTAATGTGAATCGTGTCTATTCTTATCGCAAAAAAAACGTTCCCTATTCAAAGTGTGCTGCGTAGACTTTGTATGACGGTGATCGCCATGGCGAAAAATTTATCACAATTGAAATATCACCGGACAATAGCACTCAATCACCATAAGGAAATCGTCCTATGAGTACGACAGCATTGAAGGTCCGGGAGCTTCCCGTCAATCAACAGATCCAGGTTCTGCCGCAATCGGGATACACCGGTGCGCTGATCACCGGCGTCAATCTGACCAAGCCGCTTTCGCGCGAGCAGATTGCCGCCATACGCGGTGCGCTGAACAAATGGGGCGTGGTGTATTTCCGGGATCAGCACCTGAATCACGCCCAGCATATCGCTTTCGGCCGGCAGTTTGGTGACGTAACACCAGGACATCCTTATGAGGGTGACCTGGCACCCAGCGGTTTCCCTGAAATTCACACTGTCTCGCCGCAGGCCTACAAGCAACGCTATGGAGATCGGTATCGGCGGCAGGAGGGCAGTAACGGCCCGGGCTGGCATGCGGACGTGACACCGCTGATCAACCCGCCGGCCTACTCAATTCTGCGTGCCGAAGTTGTGCCCGAATTCAGTGGTGACACGCACTTTACCAATGTGGCCGCAGCCTATCGCGGTCTGTCCAGGCCAGTGCGTGATCTGATCGACACGCTGCGCGCAGAACATCGTTTCGGCTCCAGTCAGAACGCCGAGCGCAGCAACGAGAAAATTGGCGAATGGGTTCGCAACAAGCCGCTGGCATCGGTGCATCCGGTGGTGCGCATACATCCGGACACAGGCGAGAAAGTAATTTACGTCAATCCGTCATTCACACGTCTCATTGTGGGTGTCTCGGCAAGAGAAAGCCGTCATATTCTGGATCTGCTGTTTGAACAGATTGCCAATCCCGTCTACACCGACAGATTCCGCTGGGAGCCCGGCTCCATTGCTTTCTGGGACAACCGCGCAGTGCTGCATCTGGCGCCGCGTGACTTCGAACATCTGGATGTGGCGCGCATATTGCACCGTATTACCCTGGTGGGCGAGGTGCCGGTAGGGCCAGCGGGTGAGCGCTCAACCTCCATTGAGGGCGAGCCGTTTCTGGCGGCATGAGCCCGGATGTCGGTCAGTAAGCAGGCCGACACCGGTGATTAATCTTAAAGCGGACAAAAACACAATGGTTTCCCCATCTTCCGGCATTGTTTCATCGGTGGTCGATTACCCAGTTGAACTGCTGGCCCGGCAACCGCCCGCGAACGTATACGACAGCCGCGCCATTGAACCGGCCGGGCTGGTTGATCCGACAGTCATTGCCCAGACCCGCCAGCCGCCAGGCCGAATTCCTCGCCCGGTGCAACGCTTGCTCGGGCCGCTGTTGCTGCTGGGATTATGGCAGTTGCTCAGTTCTGCGCAGATTTTCGATCCGCGTACGACGCCAGCGCCATACAGCGTTCTGAGCACTGCCTATGCTCTGCTGGCCTCGGGCGAATTACAAACGCATTTATGGTCGTCGCTGCAGCGCGTGCTGGCCGGCCTGGCGTTGGGCCTGACAGTCGGTCTGACAGGCGCCATCGCAAGCGGATTGTCGCGAGCCGGGGAAAACATCGTGGATGCCAATATGGAAATTCTGCGGGCGGTACCCAATTTCGCTTTGTTGCCCGTTCTGATTGCCTGGTTCGGGATTGGCGAGGATTCAAAGATCATTCTTATCTCTCTGGGCGTGCTGGTGGCCATCTATATCAATACCTACAGCGCTATTCGCAATGTCGATGCCTCGTTGATAGAGGCGGCCACCACATTAGGCGTGCGACGCCGCGAGATGATCACGACTGTAATTTTGCCGGGTGCGCTGCCGGGTTTTCTGGTGGGCCTGCGTATTGCCCTGACCAGTGCCTGGCTGGCGTTGATCTTTGCTGAAACAATCAACGCCCCGTTGGGGCTGGGTCGGATGATGTCCGATGCGCGCGAGTATTTCAGGGTCGATATTATTTTTGTGTTACTGGCGGTCTATGCAATGCTGGGTCTGCTCTCGCTCAGTCTGGTCCGGTATCTGGAGTCACGGTTGTTGCAATGGCGGAGGGTGTTTGATGGCCAGTAATCCTGCTGCTGTCCGGGTTCAATCCCTGGACAAACTATTCGGTGATCGCAAGGTACTTGACGGGTTGTCGCTGACGGTCGGGCAGGGCGAGTTTGTGGCGCTGCTGGGACGAAGTGGTTCAGGCAAAAGCACCTTTTTGCGTGTGCTGGGCGCGCTTGATGCAGAGGTCAGCGGCCAGGTGCGGGTGCCGGCCAGACGCGCCATTGTGTTTCAGGAACCCAGGCTGTTGCCGTGGCAGCGGGTCTTGCGAAATATCACTGTCGGATTGCCCCAGGACAGATCCACACGCCAGCGTGCTGTAGAGGCGCTGGACGAGGTGGGGCTGGCGCGCCATGCGCAGGCCTGGCCGCGCACGTTGTCCGGTGGCGAGGCGCAGCGCGCCGCACTGGCCCGGGCATTGGTGCGCGAACCGCAATTGCTCTTGCTGGACGAACCTTTCGGTGCGCTTGATGCATTGACACGGCTGCGTATGCATGTGTTATTGCGCAACCTGTATGAGCGACACAGGCCGGCCGTGCTGCTGGTCACGCATGATGTGGACGAAGCCATGCTGCTGGCCGATCGTGTACTTGTACTGACAGACGGCCATATTGCATTTGATGAACCCGTTGCCATTGATGAACCTGTGCGACGTAATAGCCCGCGCTTTGGTCAGCTGCGCGCTGCGCTGTTGCAGGAACTGGGTGTGGCGCAAGCCTGAACGGCATATTTTTTGTGATTAGTTAATAAGGAGAGGTCGCCATGCAATTACTCTTGTCCGGTCGGGTGAGCCGGTTTCGTTCCACTATGCGTGCTCGGTCGCTGTATCGCGCCGGCATCCGGGTCCTGCTACTCATGTGCCTGCCCGGGATGGTCGCGGCAGCAACAGAAGATCAGTCTGGCCTATCCAAAAAGTTGCAGGATGCCGTACCCGCAGGCGTGCGTCTGGTTGTTGCAGAACAAAGCGACCAGTTTTCCATTCCATGGAAAATCTCGGGATTGGGCGCAGACGCGCCATACAACATTACATTTGCCAATTTCAATGGCGGGCCGGCTGTGTTGGAAGCGCTGGTGGCTGGTGCGGTTGATGTTGGTTTTATTGGCGAAGCGCCATTGCCGCTTGCGCTGGCCGCTGGTGTGAAGGATCTGAAAGTGATTGCCGCCATTGCCAATCCGGGCAGTCCTGGCAATATTTTTCTGGTGGCACAACCGGGTAGCGGCATCCACAAAGCGACTGATCTGGCCGGTAAAACCATCGCCTATCCGCCAGGCACGGGTCGCCACATGATTCTGAGCGGCATCCTGCATTCGGCCGGTCTGGATATTCGCAAGGATATCCGCAACGTCGCACTGGCCGGATCAGAGGTCGCGCCAACATTTGCTTCGCGCTCGGTGGATGCCGCCATTGTCCTGGGCCAGCAACTGTTCAGATTGGGCAGCCCGCCGATTATTGAAGACGGCACGGGACATAACTGGGGTCTGAATGTGCTGGTGGCGCGCCAATCGGTATTGGACGACCCGGACAAAGTGCGGGCGCTGGCCGATCTGACGCGACGTGCGGTGCAGGTCCTGAACTGGCAGCAACGTCACGCCGAGCAGTGGATTCGCGCAAGCTATGTGAAGCAGCAAGGGCTGACGTATGAACAGGGAAAATATCTGTACGACAAATCGGGGCTGGGCACCTACTACCCGATAGAAAACCGGCTCAGGCAGGTTTACCAGCAGATTGCTGACGGTCTATACGAAACCGGTGCATTGCAGAAAAAAGTCACGGTCGATCCGTTTCTGGATGCGCAATTCAACGAGATTGTCGCTGCCCAGAATCGGCTGGACGGCATTGTACCGAAGCAGCTCATAAATGACCGGCATGCGGTCATTGCGTCACAAGGCACGCCGGCACCAGCTGCTTTGCCGAAAGCGGTTGCACCGGCTACCGAAGCCAAAGCGGATTCCGCACCCATCGCGCTCGCACAACCGACTTTGACAACGCCTTGATTTTGCCGCGCGTTCAATAACTGGATTGCAGCAGAGCTCTCATCTAAAAGGATTTGATATGTCATATGTACTTGAAGCAACAGATACACAGGCAGTGGCCGCCACCCCGTCACCGGGACCAGAGCTGTCCATTACGCCGCTGACCGCGCATATTGGCGCGCAAATAGATGGTCTGGACTTGCGTTTTACGCTTACACCAACGCAGATCGCAGGCATTCGTGCGGCACTGCTCAAGTGGAAAGTTATTTTCTTTCGCAATCAGTACCTGAGCCATGAACAGCATATTGCATTCAGCCGGCAATTTGGCCAACTGACTGTTGGCCACCCTGTCTTCGGCTATGTGCAAGGTCATCCTGAAGTCTATTCTGTCGGACGCAATCGCAAGGCCAACCGCTTTGATGGCCAGCGCCTGGTGCGCCCGTGGACCGGCTGGCATACGGATGTGACTGCCGCAGTGAACCCGCCTTTTGCTTCCATCCTGCGTGGGGTAACCATTCCCCCTTATTCAGGCGATACCCAATGGACCAATCTGGTAGCTGCCTATCGCGGATTATCTCCGACACTGCGCTCATTCGTGGATACGCTGGTTGGTGAGCACCGCTTTGCGCCTCCGGAGGGCGCTCAGCCGAAGACGGCATTTGAGCAGGATGTAAGAAAACGGCCCCTGGTCAGCCACCACCCCCTGGTTCGGGTGCATCCCGAGAGTGGCGAGCGGGCGCTCTATGTCAGCCCGTCGTTTCTTAAGCATATTGTGGGTCTTGCGCCGCGCGAAAGCGAGCAGTTATTGCAGTTGTTATTTGAGCATGTGATTCGACCGGAATACACCGTACGCTTCAAATGGGAACCGGGATCGATCGCCTTCTGGGATAACCGTTCTACAGCCCATCTGCCACCGGTGGATATATTTGATACGGCGTTTGATCGGCAGCTTTACCGTACCACGCTGGTGGGCGATGTTCCTGTCGGACCGGATGGTACTGCATCGGTGGCCATTGAAGGTGAGCCCGTCCTGGCGCACCAGGCCGATTGAAATTGCGTAAAATCAATGTGTGACGTTAATTTGCAATGATCAATTTGCGATGATCAGTTTTGCAACGGTTTTACCACCGGTCCGGCCCGTTGTCTCCTCCAGGCGGATCGGTGGCTTTTCATTACATGGCGATTGGCGCGTCTGCGCGGCAAGACGTCTATACGTCTGGCGCCGCTCTGGAGACAGGCCGCCACTGCAGGCGGTGCCTGCGGTTTGAACGGCCAGCGGCAATGACGCTTAGAATTGCGCAGGCAGATCAAACGCCAATACTTCGGCGTTGCTGCCATTTTCCAGAACCACGGATTTTTCATTCGTGATTTTCAGCGCGTCACCTGCTTGCAACTGCCTGCCATTGACCGTCACGCTGCCTTTGGCTACATGCACGTAGCCGGCGCGCCCGTCTGCCAGCTCATGACTCAGTGCAGGATCGTTATCCAGGATGCTGGCATATATCCTTGCATTCTGGTGGATCAGCACCGAACCCTGTTCCCCATCGGGTGAGGCGATCAGGCGCAGGCGGCCCTTTTTCTCGGCTGGCGCGAAGGCTTTCTCTTCATAGCCAGGTGCGATACCAGTCCTGTCCGGTTCAATCCATATTTGCAGGAAATGCACCGGTTGCTCGGCCGAATCATTATATTCACTATGCATGATGCCGGTGCCGGCGCTCATGCGCTGTACGTCGCCGTAGCCAATGGCCGAACCGTTGCCCATACTGTCGGAGTGGGCGAGCTTGCCTTCCAATACATATGAGATAATTTCCATGTCGCGATGACCATGCTTGCCAAAGCCGCGCCCGGGTTGCACCCGGTCCTCGTTGATCACCAGCAGCGGACCAAACCCGGTATGGGCAGGGTCATGATAGCCGCCGAACGAGAAAGAGTGGCGAGAACTTAGCCATCCGTGTTCGGCAACACCGCGATCTTCACTTTTTCTGATTTCCAGCATTTTAATTATTCCTTGATAATGGGTTAGGGTGTTTTGAAGGTCGTACTCCAATTGCGTTTGCGATAGATCTGCACTGAATGCAGCGCGCCCTCTGTTGCACCACTGATACTGTTATTGTATGGGGTATATTAGTGATTCTGAAGACCAAAATTCGGAACTCTTTTTCCTTAATCTGGAACAATCGCAACCGTCATGACACTCAACGCAAACGACCTGATTCTTTTTGCCCAGGTTATGGATTCCGGCAGTTTTTCTGCCGCCGCAGACCGACTCGGCCTGCCTAAGTCCACGCTGTCGCGCCGCATTAGCGGATTGGAAACAGAGCTGGGCGAGCGCCTGATCACTCGCAGCACGCGCAGGCTGGTGATTACCGAGTTTGGCAGCGAGGTGCTTGAACACGCGCGACGACTGGTCGATGAAACAGAAACGACAATGGCCTTCGCCCTGAACCGGCAGGCAACCCCCCAGGGAACATTGCGGGTGTCATTTCCTCCGGATTTTTTTGAGCATGCGCTTGCCGAGTTTTTGCCTTTGTTTTCAGAGCAGCATCCGAACGTGCGACTGGAACTGGATCTGTCGGCCAGACGTGTGGATCTGCTGGCTGAACGATTCGATGCCGCCATTCGTGTGGCCACCTCTTTGCCCGATGACAATAGTCTGGTCGCGCGTCGCCTGGCGACATTGGTGACGTCCCTGTATGCCAGCCCTTCCTATATGAGCAAGCATGGTCCGCCCCGGGAGCCGGCAGATTTGAAAACGCATCGTGGATTGATGCTGATGAACAGCATAGGCGACATTCGACGCTGGCGATTGAGTCGCGGCACTGATTTCTGGGAAGGCCTGCCGGCCTGCATGTTCAGTTCAAACTCCCTTGGGCTGCAACGAACCATGGCGCTCCATGGCATGGGGATCGGCGGCTTGCCCGAGCCCATGGCCAGACCATTTGTTGAAAACGGCACGCTGGTGCCCGTTTTGTCGGGCTGGCATTTACCCGAAGCGATCGTCTGGTGCGTCACACCCGGGCGTCGTCTGCTGTCGCCAGCCACGCGAGCCTTTATTGACGTATTCAGCCAGGTCATGAAAGGAAATGCGGCTTACCGGATTACGGATATTAAAGCGCTGCTGGCCAGCCAACCGTAAACACCCGGGATAAAAAGCCACCATAAATAGTTTGATCAACAAAGAAAAAGCCATATTCATTGTCGAATATGGCTTTTTTTACGTTATGCCAGCTGTAATGGCTGGCGCGCTCCTGGTTTAGTCACCCAGATATTCGTCTGCAGGATGTTCTGCCTGATAGGCAGCCAGATCGCGTTGCACATCAGCACGGGTATCGGTGCTTCTGATCAGAATCGCTGGGTAGGCAGAGTCGTTAGTGTCACTCTGTTCTACGATCAGATTTTGTTGTACGGGGCTGACCGCATTTTCAGGAAAGCCATATTGGCTGTCAGAAAAACCGGCAGCATGAGCGGCGCCAGTAGCAAAAGCGGCACCAAAAAGAAGGGAAGCAAGTACGTTTTTCATGATTGTTAACTCCATAAATGATCGGTTGAAATCTGCGCAAGTGTGTATCGGTTTTGATGCACTGCAAGTTTCAGTGAGTTCATTATGGACTTCTAAAATCGATAGAAAAATACTTATTACAGAATTATGAATTCCATATATGGGACAATAATGATGTTATTAGCGCGATTAATTTTAACTAATTCCATATTTGGAATAAACTATCGCCAATATACATCAAGTTTGCAAAGCGGTCATTTAGTATATTCAGGAGGATGTTGCCGCGCATCACAGCTCGGTCGGGCAACTTTGACTGATCGGGTGCTGGCGCAGTTGCATAAAGACATACGAGCAGGCCACTATTCATGGCTTTTTTGCCTTGCGCTGGACTTCCGGACTTTTCAAGGCCGGCATGGCTATGCCAAATGCAATTGAGTATAACGAATGTGGTGCTTTTGTTGCGCTATGGTGGATAGAGTCATGGCTGGTTTTCAACCCAATAATGGCCACCCGGATTCAGGCTGCAAACAAGGGATATCCCGAATTAATGAGTGCTTGACAGCCAAAATATTGAATTCCATACTACGCACATACTTGTATGATGTCATACAATTAAAAGTGTAAATCATCATGAAATCCATTCTTCAGCATTCTTTCCGCTTGCCGCAAGCTTTCGCTTTATCTAAAGGAAAAAAGAAAAATGTCAGGGACCACATCGGCGTGCCTGGCAACTTTTTGCGGATTGCAATCACCCGGAGCAGACCTATTGCGCCGATTCGCAATAGATCGCATATCTTATCGGACGTCATATCCCTTTGTCGTCAGCACACCCACATGCGGGATCCGATAAGCGGCACTTCAGGTGCAAGTGCACCGACACAGCGATGGCTTGTAAACCGTAACGATAAATGTGATATCCGCAAGGCCAGGGCTGGAGAATATGTATGACTCAAATCCAGGTTGAACGTGTCGGCAATATGCTGTGCCAGGTGGGAGAAAGCCCGGTATGGCACCCACAGCACCAGGCGCTTTACTGGACTGACATTCCCGCCAGGCAGTTGTGGCGCTATACGCTAGGCACTGGCGCGATTGATCAGTGGTCTTTGCCCGAGATGGCCGGCTGCATTGCCATGCGAGACGATGGCTGGATTGCAGCCATGGAGACAGGGATTTTTTCGCTTTCTGATTTGACAGTCGCCGATCCTGCCCCGGCTATGCAACTTATGGCAACTGTGATGCACACGCGTTCGGGTATGCGATTTAACGACGGGCGCTGCGATCGCCAGGGTCGCTTCTGGGCAGGCACCATGCTCATGGACATGGCTGCAGGCGCACCGGTGGGCCGGCTATACCGTTACGCGGCCGGTGAGCTCGCCATGCCGCTGGCCGAGACCATGATTGTGCCAAATGGCATGGCGTTTAGCCCCGACGGCCGCCATATGTATCTGTCGGACTCCCATCCCTCACGCAAAACGGTGTGGGTGTATGACTACGATCCCGACACCGGATTGCCGGGCAATCGGCGCGTTTTCATTGAAGCCTTGCCTGCCGGACGTCCCGACGGCGCCGCAATAGACCAGGATGGTTGTTACTGGATTTGTGGCAACGAAGCCGGACGGGTCTACCGGTATACGCCCGACGGCCGTCTGGATCGCAGTGTGCAGGTGCCCGTCCCCCGGGTCGCCATGTGCGCTTTCGGGGGCCGCGATCTTGACACGTTGTTTGTGACCAGCATTCGTCCGGCAGATGCGGCGCCCGACGCCCTGGACGGCGCGGTCTTTGCCCTGACGCCTGGAACTTGCGGCCTGCAGGAACCAAGCTATCGCGAGTAATCGTTTGTGATCAAGCGATTGCGATTGAGCAATCGTGTTTAGTGATGGAAACCGGCCCTTACAGGGGGCGGCGCGCAGCAACAAATCCTTATCTTTTATCAATCAGTTCATATTCAACAACAATATCAGCCCCAACCCGGAGGAAGACAATGCAATTGACCCCCAGCCGTTTCGGTCAGATCGTGACCGCCGCCATGCTTGCGTTTGCAGGCATGAGCACTGCCCAGGCGCTTGAGCTGCGCTCGGCCGACATCCACCCCAGTGACTACCCCACAGTGAAAGCGGTGGAATATATGGGCGATCTTATCAAGAAAAAAAGCGATGGCCGTATAACGGTCAAGGTCTTTTCAGGCAGCAAGCTGGGTAGCGAAGACGACTCGATCGAACAGGTCAAGCTAGGAGCGCTGGCCATGGCGCGGGTGAGCAGTGCTGCCATGCATAACATCTGTGAAACCACAAGGGTGCCGTCGCTGCCATTTCTGTTTCGTTCAGTAGAGCACCAACACAAAGTGCTGGACAGCGATATCGGAAGCCAGATTCTCAAGTCTTGCGAAGATGCCGGGTTCGTCGGTCTGGCGTGGTATGACAGTGGCGCGCGCTCCATGTACACCCGCAACAAGCCGGTCAAAACCGTTGCGGACGTTAAAGGGATGAAGATCCGGGTACAGCAGTCTGACTTGTCGGTCGCCATGGTTGAAGCGCTTGGTGCCAATGCGACCCCCATGCCAATGGGCGAAGTGTATACGGCCCTTAAGACCGGCCTGGTAGACGCTGCCGAAAACAACTTTCCCAGCTACGACAGCGGTCATCATTTTGAAGTGGCCAAGTACTTTTCGCTGACAGAGCATACGATGACGCCGGAAATCCTGGTGTACTCCAAGCGGCAGTGGGACAAGCTGCCCGCCGCGGACCAGCAAATCATCCGTCAGGCAGCCCAGGAGTCTGTGCCTTATATGCGCAAGCTGTGGGCCGAGCGTGAAGAAAAATCCCGCGCGGTGGTGGAAAAAGGCGGTGCGCAGATTGTAGAGCCGGACAAGGCATCGTTTCAGGCGGTAATGAAGCCGGTCTATGATCGCTTTATTACGACACCGCAAATGAAGGATCTGGTTGCGCGCATCCAGGCTGTGAAATAGGACCCGGAATGAGTGCACAAATGATTGAATCCAAAACCGTTGGCGATGTTCATGCGGAGAGGAACGGCTGCGGCCGGACTTCTCCGCTGGATCTGTATACGCGCGGATGCGCACTGCTGGCGCGTCTGTGCATGATGGCCAGTGTTGCCGGCCTGGTCTGCCTGATTGCTGCCGTGGCATTCCAGGTATTCGGGCGCCATGTCCTGAATAACACACCTACATGGGCTGAAAGCCTGTCATTACTGCTGGTGCTGTTTGTGACGATGATGGGGGCCGCCGTGGGAGTGCGCGATGCCGGGCATATCGGCTTTGAATCGCTGGCCGATCTGCTGCCGCCTTCGCTCAAGCGTCGGCTAGGCATTTTTGTGCATATGCTGGTGCTGCTGTTTGGCGCGATGATGGCATGGTATTGCGGCGAGCTGGCAGAATCGGTGCATGCAGTAAAAATTCCCAATCTTGGTCTTTCCGAGGCATGGAAGTATGTGCCTGCCTTGCTCTCCGGTGTGTTGATCGTCTTGTTTTCGGTCGAACATATTATCGCGATATTGCGCAATCAAAAGGTGGTGCCCGCATGGCTTTGACGCTTCTTTCCATGTCGTTCATCGGCTTTCTGGTGATTGGTGTGCCGGTTGCCTTTGCCATTGGCCTGGCATCCATTGCCACGATCGCTTTTGAGGACCTTCCCATTGCGGTTGCGTTCCAGCAAATGACATCCGGCATGAACGCCTTTTCCTTCCTGGCCATTCCGTTTTTTATTTTTACCGGAGAACTGATGCTGTACGGCGGCATTGCCGATCGCATTGTCAACTTCGCCAAGTCCATGGTCGGGCATGTGCGAGGCGGCCTGGGCATGTCGAATGTGGTTGCATGCACGCTTTTTGGCGGCGTATCGGGCTCGCCCGTGGCAGATGTATCGGCCATGGGCTCGGTCATGATTCCCATGATGAAACGCGAAGGCTACCACGCCGACTATGCGGTCAATGTGACCACGCATGCCGCGCTGGTAGGGGCGCTAATGCCCACCAGCCATAACATCATTATCTATACGCTGGCGGCAGGCGGTAAAGTATCCATTGCCGCGCTGATTGCTGCCGGTATCGTACCGGCGGTGATCCTGACGCTGTGCAATCTGCTTGCCGCCTATCTGGTTGCGCGCAAACGCGGTTATCCGGCAGGCACGTTCCCAGGATGGCGTATCGTGTACACGTCTATGGTGGCTGCGATACCCGGCATGTTTGTGATTGTGTTGATCATCGCTGGCATATTGAGCGGGGTATTTACGGCGACCGAATCGGCAGCCATTGCCGTGCTCTACTCATTGCTGCTCACCGGCCTTGTGTATCGTTCGCTGACCATGCAGCAATTTGTGCGCGCCGCCGCCAAGGCAGTAAAGACGACTGGTGTGGTGCTGCTGTTGATCGGCATTTCAGCCACGTTCGGCTACCTGATCGGATTTTATGGCGTGGCGGAAAAAACCGGTGAGCTGATGGCCTCCATTTCCACCAGCCCCTGGGCGATCTTCCTGATGGTCAACGTATCGCTGTTTGTGCTGGGCACTTTTCTGGATATGGCCGCCACTATCCTGATCTGTACGCCCATCTTTCTGCCGATCTGCATGCAATATGGCATGGGTCCGGTGCAATTCGGGATTGTGATGCTCCTTAACTGCGCCCTGGGGCTGAACACGCCGCCGGTTGGCACCACGCAGTTTGTTGGCTGCGCGATTGGCCAGGTATCGGTGGGCACGGTGATGCGCACCATCTGGCCGTTCTATGGGGCATTGATTCTTGCCCTGGCACTGGTAACTTATGTGCCCGCTTTTTCACTGTGGCTGCCGGAGTTGCTACTGCAGTAAGGTTGTCTGGTATGAAGTACGGGCCACGCATAGCTGAAAATATGCGTGGCCCGTTTGCTTGGTAATGCCAGTTGTGATGGCGAAGGGTACTTTTTTCCTTGCCCGGCGCCGCATCCGGCATCGGGCAGGGGGTACATCTGATCAGCGCTTATGGCTTGACGATACGCCAAGCGCAAATGCTGGCGCTGGTCTGGCCTTGAACTGGAAGTCGGCCGGTTTGGTTGCGGCATCATTTACGGTCCGGTTCGGATCGATCATCAGGGCGGCAATGGCGCCTATCAGCAGCAAACCGCCGGAAATCAGAAACGGCAGGGTATAGTTACCCGTTGTCTGGATCAGGAATCCGAAGACCACGGGTGAAATAGCGCCGGCCAGACCGAATCCTGAATTCATCATGCCGCCCGCCGTGCCCGCATACTTGCCGGCAATATCCATGGGCAAGCTCCACAGGACCGGATTGGTCAGTTCAAGAAAGAAAAAGCAGGCGGAAATAAGGACGATTGCAATAAGCGGATCACGGATGAATATCATGGGCATAATGCACAGGAACGCCAGAAACAGACCCAGCGAGAGTACAGATACGCGGGCAAAGCGCAGGCGTTTGGTGCGGATATACAGCTTGTCTGAAATCACTCCGCCAAGGGTATCGCCGATCACACCGGCCAGCAGCGGCAGCGTGGTAAACAGCGCCATCGCTTTCAGATCGAAGCCACGGTCGTCCTTCAGGTAAGAAGGCAGCCAGGTCAGAAAGACCCACAGAGACCAGCCGTAGCAAAAATCCACAAACGTAACCAGCCACATTTTGCTGATCATATCTTTCCATGGGGTTTTACCTGAAGCCTTGTTCTTGCGGGCCGGCTCGCCGATCTCCTCCAGTTCTGCTGGGGTAATGGTTTTATGTTGATGGGGGGTATCGGTAAACAGCAGCAGATAGGCCAGCGTCCATAACAGGCTGATCGCACCCAGCACAATAAACGCCTCGCGCCAGCCGGCGTAATACACAATCGCGAGAACCACGGGCGGAGTAATTGCGCCGCCCAGACGCGAAAAACTATGTGTAATACCCTGGGCAAAACCGCGAGAGGATTTGGGCATCCATGAAGTCATGGCGCGCGTGGCTGTGGGAAAGGCGCCTCCTTCGCCAACGCCCAGCAGTACGCGCATAATCACAAGTGCCATCAGGCCGCCGATGAAACCGGTCAGCAATGTCGCCAGCCCCCAGATCAGCGACAGGATAAGCAGGATTTTTTTCGGCCCGAACCGGTCAGCCAGCCAGCCGCCCAATATCTGCATGACCAGATACGGATAGGCAAAGGCGGAAAAGATGAAGCCCAGTTCTGTCGGCGACAGATTGAATTCTTCGGCGATAAAGGGTGCTGCGACGGCGATGTTGACCCGGTCTACATAGGCAATGAAATACATTGCGCACAGCAGGCCCAGTATCATATGTCTGGTTTTTATGTTCCTGATCATGTTGTCTCCTTGATGATTGAATCATGTTTTCTATTCCGACAATTTCTACAGCTCCAGCAATTTCAGGCGTTGCACCTTCCCTGAAGGTCCTCTTGGCAACTCGGTGACAAAACGGAACGCGGCAGGTGATTTGTAGCTGCCCAGCTCCCTGATACAAAACTGATTGATGTCCTGGATAAGGTCATCGTCGTTTCGGGTCGTCATGCGTTTTACGATATAAGCGGCAATGTTCTGGCCATAATGCTTATCGTCTATACCAACCACAGCGGCATCCAGTATGTCTGGATGGGCCAGTAAAATTTCATCGATCTCGCGCGGTGCGATGTTCTCTCCCCCCTTGATAATCAGTTCTTTGACGCGTCCGGTAATGAAATAGAAGCCATCACTATCGCGGTATCCCAGATCGCCCGTGCGCAGCCAGCCGTCTGCAGTAAATGCTTTTTCTGTCTGCTCGGCTGACTTGTAATAGCCGAGCATGACGTTATCGCCGCGTACCAGGATTTCCCCTTTCTCTCCAGGCGGCAAGGGGTTGCCTTGCTTGTCCACAACCCGGGCCTGCACGCCCGATGGCCGACCGATGCTGCCGATCTTGCGTTGTGCCGGATCATAGGGGTTGCTGAAAATGGGCGCCGCCGTTTCTGTCATTCCCATGGTTTCGATAATGCCGATACCGAATTTTTCTTCGAATGATTTGTGATGAAAGGGCGCCAGTGCTGCCGAGGCAGAGCGGCAGAAGCGGATTCGGCTGCGGTCAATGGCGCAGGGATTCTCGTCGTTGATCAGATAGCTGATGATGGTGGGTACGGCATTGATCCAGGTGCACTGGAATTTCTGGACCCGGGGCCAGAAATGCGTAGCCGAAAACTTGCTATCAATAATGACAGCTGCACCGGATAGCAGCGGCGTCAATATATTTACCACAAGTGCATTAATATGATACAGCGGCAGCACACAAAGGCAGCGATCCGATTTTTCCAGCAGGTGCTCGCTGGCAATGGCCCGGGCGCTGGCCAGCAGATTGGCATGGGTAAGCACGACGCCCTTGGGAACACCGGTGGTGCCAGATGTGTACATGAGCAGGGCCGGCAGGCTGGCGCTAATGGGTTCGCCCATGCTTGAAGGCAGTGGCGCCAACGTCAAGGTGGGGAGCGCTGCTGCGTCCGGCGCGGTGGCCACTATCATTGCTTGCGCGCCACTGCCCTTCAATGCAGCGCTGACCACCGGCTCCAGTTCTGCAGTAGTAAAGACGATCCTGGTATCTGCGTGGCCAAGAATATAAGCCAGTTGCTTTTCCTGGCACAGCAGATTGATCGGATTGACGACAAAGCCACTGTACATGGTAGCAACGATAATTTTGGCCGTGTTCACGCCGTTGGGCATGAATACCGAGACCGTATCGCCACGGGCGAGGCCCAGTGCGGCCATCTGCCTGGCGAAGACTTTGCATTCATTTGTGATATCGCCATAGGACATTGCCTGTTCGTTGATGGCGTCGACAAGATACGGGTCGGACGCCCACGCTGTCGCGTTTTTATCAAGCAGGCTGGTAATGGTTGTTGTGGTATCAGGCATGATGAAATTTCTCCAGGTAGTCGGCAAAAATCGTCTCAGCCTCGGGTTCTCTGGCGGCAATCGTCTGAACCACGCGTGTGATATTCATATAGTGGCGATAATTCATGTTGTCGGAAAAGCTGTTCCCCCCCCAGGTGCCGCAACCCATGGACAGGGAAAAAGGCAGGCCGTTGTCAAAATTGCCGCCGGTGGCAAAGCAATGCGCCTGATTGACAATAACTCGGGAGACCGGCAACGTCGTGCCCAGGTCTTGTGCGCGTTCGGGATGTGATGTGTGCAGTCCGATCGAATGGCCTGCTCCCATATAGCCATAAATGCCGCGGGCAATACGCTTGGCATGTTCAAAATCTGAAGCTTTATAGACGGTCAGAACCGGCGCCAGCTTCTCGCCGGAAAATGGATGTTCACGCCCGAAGCCGGTTTCTTCCACCATCAGAAAGCGTGCCACGGCTGCTGTTTGCGTGTCGTCAATCTGCGCGGTCTGCATAATTTGCGCAGCATCTTTGCCAGAGAAGACGGCGCTCAGCTTGCCGTCATGCCACATGAGATCCTGCAGGCGTTGCTTGTTGTGGTCATCAAGCATGATGCCGCCTTCAGCGGCCAGTGCCGACAGCATGGCGTCATAAACCGATGCGTCGATAATGACGCTGTTTTCCGAAGAGCAGCTTGTGGCGTTGTCAAAGGTCTTGGACTGGCGAATCAGGCTGGCTGCGGACTGCAGATCGGCCGATTCATCCACGATCACAGTGACATTGCCTGCGCCAACGCCGAAAGCCGGTGTGCCGCTGGTATGGGCCATCCGCACATTGGCCTGGGACCCGGTGGCCACCACCAGATCGGCGTGCTGCATCAGGGCGGCGGTTGCGGCCTTGCTGATGGGCTCGGGTAGCATTTGCACCAGGTCGCGGGGCACGCTGATACGGTCAAATTCGGCATGAATGAATTGCAGCAGCAGCCCGCTGGTGCCGGCCCCTTTAGGCGACGGGGCGACAATGATGGCGTTGCCGCATTTGATGGCATTGATGATTTTATTGGCGGGCGTTGCGCCGGGGTTGGTGGACGGTGTGATGGCGGCAACAACGCCAGCGGCGCGGGCAATTTCGGTGATGCCGCTAGCCGGGTCTTGGCGAATAACTCCTGTGGATTTGACCCCATCCAGATCGCGCAACAGCCCCAATGTTTTGCGATGATTCTTGCGGATTTTGTCAGATACGTTGCCCAGGCCGGTATCGGCAACCGCTTGCTCTGCCAACTGGCGGTTTCTTTCGGGTTCCATGATCGCCCAGCCCACGGCAAGGACAGCCTGGTCAATGCGTTGCTGGTCGAATGTGGAAAACAGGCTTTGCGCGGTACGGGCACGCTGCACCAGTTGTAATACCGTTTGCGTGACATATTCAGGACTGCTTCTATTGATGGTATCCATTGTTGCTCCACTAAAGAAATCGAATTTGTAATATTTCTGAAAATATAGGGTATGCTCAACGCTCAAAAGTCCCGAAAATCGACAATTCGCATTTGCCGCAGAGCACAAGAAATGCTTTTTATTGATTTTCGGGACAAAGAATCTATAGTGAAGAGGAAAAAGAAGAGGCCGCAGGCCCCGGGACCCGCAATAAAGGAGGAAGCAAGGATATGAGCGCAACGGAAAACGCGGCAGCCATCAGGTCGTTTCGTGTGCTGGAAATACTGGCCGTAGCTGGCCGACCCATGCAATTGAGCGAGATTGTCGAGCAGATTAATCTGCCGAAACAGACAGTGCACCGTATCGTCAAGCTGCTGGAGGCGGCCTGGTTGATTGTGCAAGTGTCGGACAGTAAAAAGTATGAATGCTCAGCGCGGATACGCAATTTTTCGGTGAAGGTGCTCATGAGCTCGGGCAGCCTGGCCGTTGCTCGACATGCTTTGCTAAGCGAGCTGGTGGAACGGGTGCAATTGAACTGCAATCTGACAGCGATCAGCGGTCACGAAATTATTTATCTGGATCGGGCACAACATCCTGCCGCAGTCAAGCTGGGGCTTAAACCCGGCTCGCACGTACCAATGCATTGCTCGGCCAGTGGCAAGCTGCTACTGAGCCTGTTGCCCAAGCAGCGGCGCGACCGGTTGTTGCACACGCTGCCGCTGCGCGCTCGGACCTCGCAAAGCATTACCCAGCCTGAGCAACTGGAAGCCGAACTGGCACGCACCAGAAAGCGGCGCTATGGCATCAGCCGCCACGAGCATGTAGAAGGCATGAACGCCATCGCAGTTCCGGTTTCGCTGGGCAAGAACCGGATTTGTGCTGCCGTTGCCGTGCAGGCGTTTGAAGAGGAAAAGAGCTTTGATCAGTTGATGGAACTGATGCCGCAACTGCAGCGTACGGCACAGGAAATTGCGCAGACGTTTTTGTAAACACCAGGCACAGCCCTGCCGGAGAGCGGCGTCTGGTCCTTAGCCCTTGAGAACCAGAGATACATCCGGATATCGTAAGCACATAAATTCGACGAAGGCTCGGACCTTGGGCGCAGTAAGCCGCCGCGAAGTGTGCAATACCCACAGCGCAACCTCGGCGCCCGATATGGTGCCCCATTGAACCAGTTGACCACTGGCAAGCTGGTTCCATACCATCGACTGCGGCAGCAGGGCGACCCCACCGCCTGCAATTGCAGCGTCACGGATCATCAGGAACGAGGAAAGCCTCAGTCTTGGAACGGGCTCCAGGACCAGACGAGCATCGTCCAGGTTCCAGTTAGTAGCCCGCGTACCGGCAAATACGATGCCCGGAACCGATCTGACTGCGCCAGGTTTGGGCATGGGGATTGAAGGGGCGGCCACCACCACTTGCCGGTCCCTGGCAAAGCAATGGCCGACCAGGCCGCTATCTGCTCTCGGATTGACCCGAATGGCGACGTCGAACTGCTCCTCCACGAGATCCACTGTCCGGTCCTCTGCCACGACTTCAATCGAAATTTCCGGATAGGCAGCGCAAAAATCCGCGGCAATGGACCCCATGGAAAGCTGGGAAAATAGGGCAGGAGAGGCGGTGCACTATGACGTGGAGTACTGTCGGGCGCATGGCATGCCGCATATGCTGGCGCATGGGTTTCAGGTACTTATTCAGACAGCAGCCGGCGCCGGTCTGTTCCCACACTGCGTGGAAGAGTCACTGAAAGCTTTTATCGAACAAAGCAGCAAATTCCTTAATCCGGTTTTTGTTGGCGATACGCTTTATCCATCTTTGGTCGTTTCGGAACTGATCCCCGGGCGGACAACCGGTGTGCTGGTGATGCAATCGACCATTATTAATCAGAATAAAGTTGTCGTCATGCAAGGCACACAAAAATATCTGCTTCGTAAACGACCAGTGTAATTGATTCGCATACGATTGCGCCTGGCGCTGTGCGTCGGGCCACGTATGGACAGAGTATAAGCAACCACGATATTGGAAAGAGAGATGCGTCCGCTTCAAGGAATACGAATATTAGACCTCAGCAAAGTGCTTGCCGGCCCGTTATGCGCACAGTATCTTGGCGATCTTGGCGCTGACGTCATTAAAGTAGAGCCGCCCGGTTCCGGAGACGAGACGCGCGGCTGGTTACCGCAAAAAGACGGTGAATCGGCATCATTTATGGCAGTCAACCACAACAAGCGGGGCCTGGCGCTGGATTTGAAATCACCGGAAGGCAAACAAATTGTTCGTGAACTGGTGGCGCGTGCTGACGTTGTCATACAGGGGTTCGGCGCCGGTACGGCGCAACGATTGGGTGTGGACTATCAGAGTTTGCGTGACATTAATCCCAACCTGATTTATTGTGAAATATCAGGGTACGGGCGCGATGGTCCCTGGGGCGAAGAGCCTGGATACGATGTCATGCTGCAGGCGTTCAGCGGCATGATCAGCACCATTGGCCAAAAAGAGGGTCCTGCTGCCCGGGTCAGCTTCTCTCCAGTGGATCTGGGAACCGGGTTGCACGCAGTCTCCGGTATTCTGGCGGCGGTACTGCATAAAAAAAATACAGGGCAGGGGGGCTATATAGAAGTCTCCTTGCTGGATACCGCCATGGGGTTTATGGGATATATGTCTCATAACTATTGGTTTTCTGGCGTGACGCCGTCCAGAATGGGTACGGCGCATCCGTCACTGTGTCCTTATCAGGTGTTTCGCACCCAGGACGGGGAGCTGATGCTGGGCGTAGGCAATGACCGGCTTTGGCAGCGCTTCTGTCAGGAGGCCGGACTGACGCAATACGCAGAGGATCCCGATTTCAGTACGAATGCGCAGCGTGTAAACCGCTTTGAGCAGACCTGCGCGCTGGTCCAGGAAGTATTGAACCAGGACACCACACAATCCTGGCTCTTGAGGTTGCGGCGTGCCGGCGTTCCGGTCGCGCCGTTGCATACGCTTGATCAGGCACTGTCGCACGAACAAGTCCAGGCCAGGAATATTGTGGTGCAAAGCAAGCATCCGAAACTGGGAGACTTGCGGCACATTGCCTATCCGGTGACCTTCAGTAATGAACCCCGAGGCGTGAGCCGAACGCCACCATTGCTGGGCCAGCATACCTCGGAGATCCTGGAAGAAATCGGTTATACAACAGATGTGATAGCGCGTCTGGCCGAAAAGGGCGTTGTCGGCTGTGTTTAATCTATCAGGACTGGGCGTCATCTGCGCCCGGCCCTGATGGACGCTTTTGCATTGCGTATCGGTCACGTAATGGTCACGTACTGCTTCTCACCTTTACCGCAACTGTTATTCTGCCACTTCCCCTTTCTGACTCCTTCTCCTGCCCCAGCGTTACCGCAGCGCGGCACGCTCCTTGAGCGTCGGGCCGGACTGCCCGAAGTGGTCCCTTATTGCATTGGTAAAGTTGCTGCGGTGATGAAACTTGCGTTCCAGAATGCCGATGCGACGGTAAATGCGGGTCGGTGACAGGTCGACGAACAGCAGTTTTTCGTCCTGTTCCCAATTGAGGTTGGCCAGTTTCGGGACGATGGAAACGCCATATCCCTGGCGCACCAGTTCAATAATGGCCTCGATCGAGTTCATTTCCATTTGTATATCTACACTGACTGCCAGCTTTTTGAGCGTCTGCCTGATCAGAATGCCGGTCCAGGTCATCTGGTCAAAATGAATGAAGGGCGCATGATTCAGAATATCTATTGAAGGGTTACTGGCCTGGTCCGCCAAAGTAAAAAACGGTTTGCGTGGAATGATCAGAATCATGGGTTCTGCATAAAGCGGCGTCCAGATTAGCTCCTTGTATGCATATTCCGGCGGTTCGGTGGCAATGGCCGCATCCAGCTGCCCGCTGGTGATCTTGTGGGCGAAATCGCCGGACTGCCCCGCGAACACTTTGACATCCAGTTCCGGATTGTTCTTGCGAATGGACCACAGTGCATCGGAAAAAGAACCCATCAGGCTGGAGATCAGCGCACCGATATGCACCGTGCCGGTAAGCTGGCCATGCCGGCCATCCCCGCTTTTGATGATTTCTTCATATTTGACCAGCAGTTCCTGAACGTCCTTCAACAGTGCTTCGCCATAGTGGTTCAGCACAAGCTGGTGACCATTCTTATGGAACAGTGGCGCCTCCAGCGTATTTTCCATCATTTTGATCTGCTGGCCGACGGCGGCAGAGGTCAGGCCGATCTTCCTGCCCGCGCCAGTATAAGAGCCGCATTCAGCCACCGCGACAAATACGTTGAAGGTTCTTAAAGTGATCATAAATTTAAAATTTAATTTTAAATAATTAAAAAATTATTGGTTTTACTTTAAATTAAATTTAAACAATAATCAACGAAATAATAAAACTGCATGCCATGTTCATGACAGCAACTACAAAAATGCGACTGTATTATCGCCAACCCAGGCTTCGAGCAAGAAGTCAGCCAACAAGGAAGAGACAAAAATGAAGACCATACTGAATCGTGCAGTAGGCCGTGTTTTCAGCAGTGTTGCCTGTGTCGCTATCGCCTGTACCATGGCCACGCCGGCATTTGCCAATGAGTGGCCGCAACAGCCGGTGCGCCTGGTCGTACCGTTTGCGGCGGGTGGCGCCACCGATATTATTTCCCGCGTATTGGCCCAGGAGTTGGGTGATGCCTGGAAGCAGACCGTTGTGGTGGAGAACAAGGTCGGCGCCGGCGGTGCAGTGGGCGCATCGCAAGTGGCGCGCGCCAAGCCTGATGGCTACACCATGCTGATGATCTCGGGCAGCATGTTCACCGTTAACCCTTACTTGTACAAAAAACTGCCCTACAGCGTTGCGGATTTTCAGCCGGTTAGCATTGTTACCACCGGACCGTTGCTTCTGGCGGTCAATAAGAACGTACCGGCGAGCAACCTGAAGACATTTCTGGATTATGCCAAGAAGAATGGGGCTGCAACCAACTTCGGCTCAGCCGGGGTTGGCAGTCAGGGCCATATGGCGTCCGAGGCGATTATGAATGCGACGGACGCGACCATGACACATATCCCCTATGGCGGTGAGTCTGCTGCGCTGACCGATCTGGTGGCCGGGCAGATCCAGGTAATTACCGCCAACCTGTCCGCGACGCTGCCATTCGTGCGCTCGGGCGACATCAAGGCATTGGCAGTCACCGGCGACAAGCGCTCGAAGAGCCTGCCCGATGTGCCTAGCATGCAGGAGCAACTGGGCAGTGATTTTGATGTGGTGGGCTGGTTCGGCATTGTCGTACCCAAAAATACACCGGAAAAGGTTGTGGCACGGATTGAAGAGGGTATCAAAACCGCGATCGGCTCCAAACGCATGACGCAAAAGTTTGCGGAACTGGGCCTGGAGCAGGCTGCAACCGGCGCAGCGTACATGAATGACAGGGTCAAAGACGAGTCTGTCTTCTGGAAGAAGATTATTGCAGAGCAGAAAATCGAATCGAAGTAATGCATTCGAAGTAATGATTTAGAAAAACCAATATTTATTTGTATTTGAGCGGGGCGTTATGGAAAAGATGCTGGCGGTAAAAATCTGGCGGGGCGAGGAAGATGGCGAGTTTGTCACGTACCAGGTTCCTTCCCGGGAAAACCAGACTGTACTGGACGTGGTAACAGAGATTCAGCGGCAGGTAGACCCTACGCTGGCATACCGTTTCTCCTGTCGGGTAGGCGTGTGTGGCAGCTGTGCGATGACCGTCAATGGCAAGCCAAGATGGACGTGCAGAAGCCATGTGAAAAATGTCGTGAAAAACAACACGATTGTGCTTGAACCGCTGCGCAATATGCCACGTATCAAGGATCTGGTTGTCGATATGACCGAGTTCTTTGATAAATGGAAAAAGGCCGGTGGCGAGTTTATCGGCACCCGGACACGCCACGAAAGGCCCGCGCTGGTGGATCCTGCCAGCAAGGCCAGAAAACAGGCGGATGCGGCGATCGAATGCATCAACTGCGCGGTGTGTTATGCCGCTTGTGATGTGGTCGAATGGGATAAAGACTATCTGGGGCCGGCAGCGCTGAATCGTGCCTGGAGCCTGGTCAATGACGAGCGCCATGCGGACCCGAAAGGGGTGCTGGAAAAATCGATGGCCGCTGGTGGTTGTAATTCCTGTCATACCCAGGGCAGCTGTATGAAGCACTGTCCGGTTGGTCTGAGTCCAACGGGCAGTATCGCCGGCCTGAAAAAACGCTCGCTGTTCGAGTTTCTTGGCGGGAAATAGCCATGGAAATGAAACTGTTTTTGCTGCAGCGGCTGACTGCCATGATCATGGTGCCGTTTATTTTCGTGCACATCGGCGTGATTATGTATGCGGTTCGCGGGGGTCTGAGCGCCGAAGAAATTCTGGGGCGTACCCAGGGCAACGTGTGGTGGATTGCCTTTTATGCGTTGTTTGTCATTAGTGCGTCGATTCATGCGCCCATCGGTATTCGCAAGGTGCTCAGGGAATGGGCCGGCTTGTCATACACCACAGTCAATCTGCTGGCCCTGGCGCTGGGCGCGCTGTTTCTGGTGCTTGGCCTGCGGGCCGTGGTCGCGGTAGGGAGACTGGCATGATAAGAAGCGTTCATAAACACAAAGCCTATTTTGCCTTTTTGGGACACCGGATTTCCGGTCTGCTGCTGGGCGTCTTTCTTCCCATTCATTTTTATGTACTGGGCCTGGCGCTGGAGCAGACCGATAAATTGGACCGGTTCCTGAAATTTTCCGAGCTGCCGGGCGTCAAGATTGCCGAGTGGGGTCTGGTGCTGTTGCTGGCCATTCATCTGAGTTTCGGGCTGCGGATACTGGTAATTGAATTTGTGCAATGGCCAACGCCAGGGTCCATACGGTTGAACTGGATCAGTTGGGGTGTGGTATTTAGCGTCATCATTGGCGCGGTGTTTCTTGCAGGGGTGTTCGGGTCATGAACGTGGAAAATTTGAAAACGGATATTCTTATCCTTGGCAGTGGCGGTGCGGGTCTGTTTGCCGCCCTGCATGCAAAGCAGGCCAACCCGACCCTGGATGTCACCATCGCGGTCAAGGGCCTGATCGGCAAAAGCGGCTGTACGCGGATGGTGCAGGGCGGCTATAACGTGGCCCTGGCCGAAGGCGACTCGGTAGAGCGGCATTTTATGGACACCATCGAAGGCGGCAAATGGCTGCCTCGCCAGGATCTGGCCTGGCGCCTGGTCACCGGCGCGGTGGAGCGTGTTCAGGAGCTGGAAAATGAAATCGGCTGTTTTTTTGATCGCAACCCTGATGGCACGCTGCACCAGAAAGCCTTTGCCGGCCAGACGTTTGACCGGACGGTGCATAAGTCAGACCTGACCGGCATTGAAATTATCAATCGCCTGATGGAAAAGGTCAGGGCGCTGGATGTTAACCGTCTGGAAGAGCATCGGGCAATCGAACTGATTCCGGCGGCAGATGGTTCCGGTATTGCGGGCGTGTTGTTCATCGATATGCGTAGCGGTGGATATCGCTTTGTGCAGGCCAAGGCGGTGCTGCTGAGCACGGGCGCCGGGCCGACCATGTACTTGTATCACACGCCCTCAGGCGAGAAAACCTGTGACGGCCTGGCCATGGCGTTGCGCTATGGCCTGAAGCTGCGGGACATGGAAATGGTGCAGTTTCATCCGACAGGTCTGCTGGGCGGGCCCGATACGCGCATGACCGGTACGGTACTGGAAGAAGGCCTGCGCGGTGCTGGTGGTTATTTGATTAATGGCGCAGGTGAACGCTTCATGAGCAACTATCATGAACGGGGCGAACGCGCCACGCGTGATGTGGTCAGCCGCGGGATTTATGCAGAAATGCGCGCCGGGCGAACCAGCCCCATGGGGGGCGTATACATCCAGATGTCGCATCTGGGCGTGGAACACGTGCGCAAGTCATTTCCGGGCATGGTGCAGCGTTGCGCCGACTGCGGCTTTGATCTGGCCGGCGGACAGGTTGAGGTAGTGCCTACCGCGCATTATCTGATGGGTGGCGTGGAGTTTGAAGTGGACTGCTCAACCGCTTCTCCCGGCCTGTTTGCCGCGGGAGAAGATTGCGGCGGTGTACATGGCGCCAACCGCCTGGGCGGCAACGGTGTAGCCAACTCAACGGTGTTCGGCGGTATTGCCGGCGACTCCATGGCCGAGTATGTTCGCAAGGAGGGAAGCTGGCGGCAACCCGATCAGTCTGTAATCGAAGCTGGTATCGCCCGCGCCGAATTCCCGTTTTCCAGGAAGGCCGATATGACCCTGCCGCTGCGCGAGGCCTTGTCAAAAACCATGTGGAACGATGTGGGTATTCTGCGAACGAAACAAGGCATAGAACAGGGTATTGCCAGTATCGCCAGCCATCATGAGGCATTGCGGGGGATTGGCGTGGCCGACGGGCAGCGCAGGTTCAATCTGAGCTGGCATGACTGGCTCAATCTGGAGAGCCTGACGACTATTTCAAAAGTGATCGCAACGGCGGCGCTGGCCAGGAACGACAGCCGGGGCGCGCATTTCAGGGAAGATTATCCGGAAACCGGCGATCTGGAGACCACTGCCTACACCAGTGTCAGTGGCCGTGATAACGATCTTGAGCTGCAGATGGTGCCGGTCAAATTCGATACCGTCTCCCCCGGACAGACATTAATTGGCGAAGAGGCAGAAAAATGTGCGTGAACGCACGCGGATATCAGGAGACAGGTAATGGCAATTGACATAAATATAATCGAGCAAGCCGGGCTGGAAATCATGAAGCGCGCGGCTATCGATATTCCCGAAGATTACAGCCAGGGAATCAAGGATATGCAGAAAACGGAGACGGGCAAGTTGCCGCGCTTCGTGCTGCACGCCATGGTGGATAACTGGGACGCGGCGACCAAGGACCGTCGCCCCATGTGCGCCGATACCGGGGTGCCGCGCTATTACGTAAAAATGGGCAACAACGCCAGTGTGCAATCGGGGTTCATCGGGATCGAGCGGGCATTGCGCAAGGCCACCGCCGATGCCACGGTACAGATCCCCTTGCGGCCCAACCGGGTGCACCCGTTGTGGCGCACCGAGCACAACAACAACGTGGGCATCAATGCGCCGGAGATCGAGTGGTCATTCGAGCCGGACGCAGACTGGGTGGATATCACCACAGTACATAAGGGCGGCCTGTTCGGCACCGACTATCGCATGTTGTTCCCGGGTGACGGCATTGACGGCATCAAGCGCTTTGTCCTGGACGGCCTGATTGCTTTCGGTAAACGCGGCCTGGCCTGCCAGCCGGCGATCGTTGGTATCGGCATTGGCGGCTCCAAGGATACCTGTATGCAACTGGGCAAACAGGCAGCGTGCCTGCGCACCGTGGGCAACCGTAATCCCGATCCGAATATTGCAGAACTGGAAATGGAACTGAAAAAACTTGGCAACTCAATCGGCATGGGTGCGATGGGCTTTGTGGGATCATCCATGGTGGTCGATTGTCATATCGAGGTGGGCTACACCCATACTGGCGGCATGCCGGTCAGTATTCACACCTTCTGCCTGTCTTCGCGACGGGCAACCGCCAGGATTCATGCAGACGGGCGTGTTGAATATCGTACCAATCCGGAATGGTTCACGCCCTATATGAGAAGGGAGACAGTCGAATGGAACCGATAAGCAACCAGGATACAGAGAACAATAAAGATGAAGATCTGAAGGTTTTCAGAATCAATCTTCCGGCCACACCCGAGGATATCGCCAGCCTGGAAATCGGCTCGGTGGTCTACATGAGCGGCGTGGTCTACACCGCCAGGGAGGGTGTTTATCAGAAAGTCATGGGAAATGGCGAGGCACTGCCCGTAGACTTGAAAGCGCTTTCCAACGTTAATTTCCACTGTTCGCCGGCTGCGGCCGTCACGCCAGATGGCCAGTACAACGTGGGTGCTGTCACGGCAACCGCCAGTTTCCGGTTCTCCAAGTGGATGGCCAACTGGCTTGAACTGACCGAAACGAAAATTGTGATCGGCAAGGGCGGCATGCCTCACGACGATTACGCCAATATCATGGTCCCCCATGGCGCTGTCTATCTGACCACCGTGGGCTACGGCACCGGCGCGCTTCTGGGCCGCGGCATCAAGCGGGTGCGCGATGTGTTCTGGCTGGATGAATTGGGTATCGCCCAGGCCATGTGGCTGTTTGAAGTGGAGGATTTTGGCCCTTTCATCGTGGAGAGCGATATCAAAGGCAATTCGCTGTTTCATCAGCATGGCGAGCAGATCAACGCCCGCATTGATGCGCTCTACGCCGGCTTGAAACCGCCTGCGCTGCACCGGTTTGGCGAGACCAATGATCGTAAAGACGAAGTAATGTAGGAGAAGGAACGATGAGTATTATTGATTTTCGGCTACGGCCGCCGGCAGGACAGTTTTTGTCTACGCTCATGTATGCACAGGGCGAACGCCGGGACGGCTTTACCCGAACGGTGGGCTTTGAGCCGTCGCCGGCGGCGCAGCAGCAGTCCATGCAGATGACCCTTGAGGAAATGGATGAGGCCGGGGTGGATCATGGCGTTGTTGTCGGCCGGCTTGCCGGCATGCTGGGCAGCATTTCCAACGATGATGTACTGGCTCTGATGCAAGCGCATGGCAACCGGTTTATCGGCGCGGCCTCCATTGACCCGACCAACAGGATTGAAGCATGCCGCAGCATTGATCAGTCCATGGCTGCAGGTTTTCGCCTGATCAATATCGAACCTGGCGCCTATCCGATACCCATGTACGCTGATGATCGACGCCTGTATCCCATTTATGCCCATTGTGAAGATCGCCAGATCCCCATCATTCTTATGGTCGGCGGCACGGCGGGTCCCGACCTGAGTTACTCCGATCCGATTCCCACCGATCGCATGCTGGCTGACTTTCCCAATCTGAAAGTGGTGCTAGCCCACGGTGGTTGGCCCTGGGTGACGCAAATATTGCATATCGCCTTTCGACGCACCAATGTGTACCTGTCGCCGGATATGTATTTCTCCCGGATGGCTGGCTGGGAAGAGTATGTGAAGGCCGCCGATGGCTTTCTGGCAGACCGGATGCTCTACGCCAGTTCATTTCCGTTTTGTCCGATCAAAGGGTATAAGGAGTGGTTTGAAACGCTGCCGATACGGGAGGAGAATCGCAGGAAAATCATGAGTGAAAATGCGAGCAGGCTGCTGGGCTTGGGCGCTTGAACCAATCAGCTTTTCTGTTTCTGACAGCTTTCTTAAAGGTTGATTTTTCAACATTATTGTTTTCGTATGGCAAAAACCCCCATACTGGGAGTATGATGATAATCACATAAAATTCACATATGCCATGTATTCTTTCAGAACGCATGGGCTTTTCCGATTCACCATGGCTTGTGCAGTCAATTGCCATCCCGGCGAATCCAGCAGCAAGGAATAATCATGATCAATAAATTAACTGGCATTGTCATCGCGCTTGTGGGGCTTGCAATGCTATACATGGGCGGCCAGCTATTGCTGGTAGGCGGTTCGCCGTTCTATGCCATTCTGGCTATTGGCCTGTTGCTTACCGCCATTCTTCTGTTCATGAATCGCGTTATCGCCTTGTCTGTCTATGCCGTCATTATGTGGATCGTAATGGGGTGGATCGTTTACGAAGTCGGCTTCGATAAATGGCAATGGATTCCCCGTGGCGATATTATTGGCCTGATTGGGCTCTGGCTCGCACTGCCGTGGGTGGTGCGTCCGCTGTTCCGGAAACAGAACCCAGGCGCGGTTCGCTCTTTCCATCCGTTCCTGGGTGGTACCGTCCTCTTTTCTATTGCGCTTGTGATCGGCATGATGTTCTACGATCCGTATCCGCAGCACGGTACTTTGGCGACAGATCGCAATGCCGCTGATGTTGATGTCGCGCAGAATGACTGGACAGCCTATGGAGGCACGAATAACGGCCTGCGGTTTTCTGCGCTCAAGCAGATTACCAAGGATAATGTCGGCGATCTGGAGGTGGCCTGGACCTATCGGACCGGCGACCTGCGGCAGGACGAAGACGCCAGCGAGTATACCTTTGAGGCCACGCCGTTGAAGGTAAACAACACGGTATATTTATGCACTGCGCATAATGAAGTGCATGCGCTGAACCCGGAAACGGGCGAGGTGAAATGGAAATATGCGCCTGAGAAAAATCGCTCCTATTTGCAGCAGCATCAGACATGCCGGGGCGTGAGTTATTATGCAGGCAATGATGTTGCGACCGCTGGCGGCACGCAGCCAGCTGAACCGGCTACCGCCGGCGCGCCAGCTCAGAGTCCGGCTGCATGCAGCAAGCGCATTCTGAGCGCCACGGCCGATGCCAAACTGGTTGCGCTGGATGCCGATACCGGCAAGCTGTGCGCAGACTTTGGCCAGAATGGCGTAGTGGACCTTCATGCCAATTTGGGCGAAGTCCGCCCTCATGCATATATGCAGACCGCTGCGCCTCTGGTGGCGGGCAATCTGGTGATTGTAGGTGGCTCGGTCATGGATAATGGCTATGACAAGGGTAATCCTTCCGGTGTGATCCGCGCATATGATGTCGTGAGCGGCAAACTGGTCTGGAACTTTGATCCAGCCAATCCTGACAACACCCAGCCCATTGCGCAAGGTCAGGTTTATCCTCAGGACACGCCTGTGGCCTGGACGATGCTCAGTGCAGATACCAAGAATGGCATCGTGTATGTGCCTTTCGGCAACGCCTCTCCGGACTTGCTGAGCGACAAGCGCGACCCCAACAGCAATACCGAGAAGTTTCGCGATGCGCTGGTCGCCCTTGACCTGAAAACAGGCGCATTCAAATGGCGCTTCCAGTCTTCTGCGAATGATTTATGGGATCGTGATAATCCGTCCCAGCCCTCGCTGCTTGATATTGATTACCAGGGACAAAAGCAGCCTGTGGTCGTTTTGCCTACCAAAGTCGGAAATCTGTTTGTGTTGAACCGTTTAACCGGCCAGGCCGTCTATCCGATCAAACAGGTTGATGTCTCGACGCAGGGCGTAACAGGCGAGACCTACGCGCCAACGCAGCCGGTCTCGGCATTGAACTTTATACCCGAGCCGCTGACCGAAAAATCCATGTGGGGTATGACGCCATTTGATCAGATGGCATGCCGTATCGAATTCAACACATTGCGATATGATGGCAACCCCTGGACGCCGGCAACCGAAACCGGTTCGTTGGTTTTTCCGGGCAATATTGGTGCTTTCAACTGGGGATCGATCTCCATTGACCCCGAGCGTCAAATCCTGATCGGCGCTCCGGTTCGTCTGGCCTACAAATACAACCTCATCAAGCGTACACCCGAAACGGCAGACAAGCGTCTGTTCACCCCGGAGGATACGCCGTACTGGAACGAGAATTTTGAAGGTACATATGCCACCCAGATCCGGCAGTTTGCCTCCAGTCTTGGTGTCCCATGCATTGCACCGCCATGGGGTCGTATGGTCGGGGTTGACCTGACCACCGGTAAAACGTCATGGATGCGTCGCATTGGCAATACCAAAAACCTGAAGACCACCTTTCTACCCATGCGCTTTCCCGTTGGCTTCCCAATGGGCATGGTGGCGCACGGCGGTCCGCTTACAACCGCGGGCGATGTTGTTTTCCATGGCGCAACGGCAGATAATTTTTTCCGTGCGTATGACATCAATACAGGCGAGCTGCTTTGGGAAACGGAACTGCCGGCCGGCGCCCAGGCCACGCCATCTACTTATATGGGATCGGATAATAATCAGTACGTAATTATCGCAGCCGGCGGGCATGGTTCGCTGGGCACCCAGCAGGGCGATTCGGTGGTCGCGTTTCGATTGAAAAAATAGTATTTCAGGCGCGATTGCTGACCATCGACTTCAACACGCCATCGCGCCTGATCAACCCGTGGAACAACCCTGCTGCAAGGTGTAGTAATATGGTTGCAAACAGTAAATAGGCCAGATAGTGATGCGCGGCGCGCAACACGGCAAACACGTTTGCATTTTCCGGCGCAATGGCCGGTAAAGTCCAGGCGCTGATAAGGGTGACGGGCGTGCCGCTGGCCGAAACCATGGCCCAACCGATGAGCGGCATGGCAAACATGAGCAGGTAAAGCAGCCAATGCGAGGCAAGAGCGGCTCGTTTCTGCCACACGGGAATATCAGCCGGTAATGGCGGCGTGCCTTTGACCAGCCGCACAATAAGCCGCAAGCACACGAGCAACAGCAGCGCGGCGCCCAATGGCTTATGAATGACCAGCAACCAGTTGTGTCGCTCGGAAACCGATGCGACCATGCCGACCCCGATAAATAGCATCGCCAGGATCCCCGCGGCCATCAACCAATGCAGTACTCTGGCGGGCAGACTGAAACTCGTTCCCTGAGTCTGAGTAACAGAATTGTTCATTTTGAGTGCTCCGATGTGACAGCAGAAGAGGATGTAGAGGCGTGGTCCGCGCCTTCATGGGTTCGCCGGTCGACCGAGACGGCATAGACGGCGGAGCGCGCGGGCAGCAAGGGATCGTCCGAGATTGCCATTCCTTGTGGCAGGATGGTCGGATCGAAGTTGATGTCGCGGCACGGTCCGTGATCCTGGGCCTGGCTTTTTTCAATCACGATCGTGCCTGCCTCCACCTGTCTGCGAGAATCCGGCCACGGTATGGTGGCATCGTTGCTCGGATCACCGGGATCTGCGACCGTCACAATCAAGCGCCAGCGCAATGGTCCTTCTGACAATCGCTGAACCAAATCCTTATCCAGATAGTTCTGGTCATGTTCCGGCGCGGCATCGGCCGCCGCGGGCTGGCCCAGCGGCACTACGCGCCAGCGCACGTTCTGCCGGACGCCTTCATTATTGGTAAACACAAATGCATTCAGGCTGTAGTAGGCTTCAGTGGCAAAACTGGCCGATGGATGGGCTGTCTTGACCCACTTGCGGAAATTAGCCGTTTCAGGATGGGTGGCAAAAAAGGCCTTGATTCTGGCCGGATCCGGTTTACCTGTTTTTGGATCGGGTGCACTGGCAAGCTGTTGTTCATAGAAGCTTTGCGGTGTCGCAACCGGGAAAACCGGCATACTATTCATGGCGGTGCGCCATTGCTGGCCATCGGGCATGGTGAAACGCAGGGCGAAGCTGCGGATAGGCACACTGGAGTCGGGTGCATAGGGATTGGGTCCCGGCAGTGCCAAACGTCCAACCAACGGGGTGGCCGAGCCAGGCGAGAACATCGGTGCGCTGGACAGTGCCTGCGCCTGGCCACTGCTCTCAAAGTGACCAGTCACGCAAATGCCTTTTGCGTGATTGCGACGAAAGCCCGGGTGGGTCTTGCCACCGGGTTCGAATGTATTGGCAATGCGATCGGCAGTCAGGCGTTGCGGGGCGAGCCAGCCACCTGTATAGCCAAAGGCGGCGCCAAGGCCAAGCACGGCAATGCCGATGACGGTAAATCGTATGAGTGTTTGTCCGGCAGTCAATCCGGGCGGGCGGGTTTGTTTGTTTTCCAGCATCGTACTTCCCTGGCCTGGCGGCCTGTTGCACATGTGGGTATAGACGGCTGCATATTTTTTTTATTCCAAAATGGAATAATATCGAACCACAAGCGTCATACAGGAGCCTTGCATTGTTTGCAATCACCCGGGCAGAATATGAACAAGCAACGAATTTTCAATCAAAAGGACAGGGAATATGCTCCCAGCTCAGAGGATTTACCGCTGATGCCGGACATCGAATGCAACGGTGATGTCGCCGATGACATGTCCGATGCAACGCTGCGTGAGATGTTGCCGCGGCTTTACCGCTTTGCGCTGTGGCTGAGCAAAGACCCGAGCACAGCGGACGATCTGGTGCAGGCAAGCATAGAGCGTGCCCTCAGATACCAGCATACGCGCAGGCCAGACGGGGATTTGCGCGCCTGGCTGTTTTCCATTTTGTATCGGCAGTTCATAGATACCAAACGCCACGCCAGTCGCTACGCAAGGGTTTTGGAATGGTTTCGCAAAACCGATGATGCGCCGTCGACCGAGCGTCATGTGCAGGCGCGTGCTTCGCTGCAAGCGTTCGAACAATTGCCCGAGGCGCAGCGGACCCTGTTATGGCTGGTCAGCGTGGACGGGCTCAGCTACAAGGCGGTAGCCGATATGTTTGATGTGCCGCTGGGCACCATCATGTCCCGCCTGTCAAGGGCGCGCGGCGCGTTGCGCGACGCCTGTGACGGTGAATCCAGAGTTCATCTGAGGATAATGAAATGAATGAAGATCTACACATTAACGATATGATGCGGCACGCCTACGTGGACGGGCGATTGAACGCGCAAGAGCAAAAAGTGATGAAGCAATATCTTGCTGCCCACCCGCAAGAGGCGCGCGTGCTGGACGCCTGGCGCAAAGATTCAGCACAATTGCAGGAAGCATGGCAATCTGTCGACCCGCCCTTGAGCCCTGCGCTGGACCCGGCGGCGATCCGCTTGCGCCTGAAAGAACGCTCAAGCGCGCGCTGGAAACTGGCGGCCAGCGTTTTCGTTGCTCTTTGTATCGGGGGGCTGACCGGATGGCAGCTGAACTCCGGGCCGACTGCGCAATCGAGTTTGGCGGATCGTCCGCTGCCCATGCAGGATGCCATTGCTGCATACCGTGTGTTTGCCGGCAATCCGGCTTTGCGCGCCGATGCGCTGGCGACAGAGACGGATTTGCAGCAATGGGTGACGGCCAATTTTTCAAATGCGCAACGCCTGCCCGACCTGACTGCCAAGGGTTTTCATCCTGTTTCCGCTCGCATGCTCGTGACCGAGGAGGGCCCTGCCGCCGTCATAATGTATAAGAATGACGCCGGGCAGCAGACCGGATTCTATATCCGGCCCCCAGGCCCCGGGAACAAGCTGCTTCCAGACGGTCAACGGCAGGAAGGGCCGCTGCTTACCCGCTACTGGTCCGACCATGGCTACAATTACGCGCTGGTCGGCAGCAATGCAATAGTCATGAACGGTACGGGCTGATCACCGGTCGCATCGAAACCGACAAAGCAAGCGGTCAGAAATAGCCCATGTTCGCCTTGGGACGCGTTACCGTCCCGATGCAACTTTCGTTATCTCGTACTGCCTAAGAATGGAGGCGGTTTCAATACCCCATCTTGAACTTTTTGTCCGTTCCTGATGGGTTTCAAAGCTTTTGCGATCTACAAACAATTCCTCAACCGTCCATACCAGTGGATCAGCGGTTTCTTTTACATCAAAGGCCATGCAACCGGGTTCATTTTTGGTCAATCTGATGTGTTCAGGAAGTAAACGAATGACTGATTCAGACTCTTCAAGGTTCTTGCAGATTAGTTTTCCACTCAGTCTGATCATGTGTCCTCCGATTTATCACAAGGCAAAGCCTGCCGTATTCAGCAGGCTGAAGTATCGCTGATTTTATCTTGTTTTGCCGATTCAGTGATCCTGCAAACTCGCTAAATCAATGGGTCCGGTGCAGCAGTACCGGACCAGAAGACTTATTGCTTAGTCGCTCTTTAAAGAAAAACCGGGCCAATCAGGAAATACGCAATTTGACGAGGGCTGCCTGTAAGTTCCAGTGCAGTCGCTTTGCGGCATCAAAACTGCACTGTCGCCCCGTCTTCGGGAATCTGCACGCGCTCCTGTATGCCTTTTTCCTTCACATATTCCATTAACTCTTTACGAGTCTGGGCCATGTGATTGATGGCATCCATATGCGTGGCAACAATTGTTGCATCCGGGGCTGCCTGAGAAGCGCGCAGTACGTCTTCCTTGCCCATGATAATGGAATCGTCAAAGTCGCTCATCATGGCATAGCCGGCATTGATCACGATGACTTGCGGATCGTACTGGGCCAGTGCCTGGTCCACTTCGTCGCGCCAGATGGTGTCGCCCACAAGATATAGAGTTTTGTGATCAGGCGCCTGGAACACGACGCCCATGGCAGGGCCCAGCGCCTTGGCCAATTCTGGTATGGCATACATTTTATCGGTGCCATGCTGGCCGCCGGTTTTGCTAATAGTCACGCCACCGAACTCAGCCTTATCGGACAGAACGCGCACGTTGGTGAAACCCTGTTCGCGAATCATTGTGGCATCGGCCTGATTCTGGGCAAACAGCGGGATGTCTTTGGGCAGCAGTTTCTGGGCAGCCTCATCCCAGTGATCCAAGTGGGTGTGGGTGATGATGACTGCGTCAACGCCGGCAATAACATCCTTCTCGGACATTGGCAGTTCAACCAGCGGGTTGCGCAAGTTGCTGCGGTAGCTTCCTTCAAAACCCGGATAGGTGCCTTTTTTGGCCAGCATCGGATCGATCAGAAAAGTGGTGTCGGCGTACGTGATTTTCACAGTTGCATTGCGAATCTGCTGTAACTGCACTTGTTCTGTGGTGGGGGCGGCAGTGGTCGCCTGGGTTTGGGCAAATGCGCCGGTGGCCAGGCTCAGGGCCAGCGCCAGGGAACTGATAACGGTTTTCATAGACATGTGGCTACTCCAATGGATTACTTGGTTATTGATGAGCCTCTATTGTGTGCCCCGCAGGTGTTTCATAAAAGTGGCCTGAATGACAATATTAGATAAAAACAGGCCAAAAAAATGCTTATTCTTTGGCCTGAAATAATATATAGATTAAAATCAGGTCAATTGCCCATTTTAAGTGGTGATTCACTTATGTCTCACATTCGCGTAGCCGTGCTGGCTTTTGAAGATGTCAGCCTTTTTCACCTTTCAGTTCCCGGCCTTGTCCTGGGCGCCAATAATGGGTCAGGCTCGGGTCAATTCACGATACAGTACGTGGCTCAAACACCAGGCCAGATACGTACAGACCAAGGGGTCCTGATCGAGGTGCCCGAGGGCCTGCCGGCATTGCAGCAGGCCGATATCATCATTGTTCCCGCCTGGAGCGACCCCGAAGTGCCTGCGCCGGAGGAACTCACCATGGCATTGCGACAGGCACACGCCAACGGCAAGTTGATCGTGGGTTTGTGTCTGGGCGCATTCGTACTGGGGGACGCCGGCTTGCTCGATGGCCGGGAAGCGACCACGCATTGGGTGGCGCGCGACGTGTTTGCGCGGCGTTTTCCGCAGACCTTGTTCCGACCCGACGTACTGTATGTGGCCGATGACAACGTGGTGACTTCGGCCGGTACCGTTGCCGCCATTGATTGCTGCCTGCATTTGCTGCGTGAGCATCAGGGCTACGAAGCGACCAATCATGTCGCCCGGCTGCTGGTGACGCCGCCGCACCGGCCTGGCGGACAGGCGCAGTATATTGAACGGCCGGTGCCAAAGCTTGCCGATAGCAATCGTTTGCCCGGCGTGCTGGAATGGGCGCGTGAGCACTTGCAGGAACCTTTATCACTGGATACGCTGGCCAGCGTGGCCAGCATGAGCCGGCGCACCTTTACCCGGCGCTTTCGGGAAGCAACCGGCACCACCGTTAATCGGTGGCTCAATACCGAGCGGGTGGCCAGGGCACAGCATTTGCTGGAGACAACAGATTTGTCTATTGAACGCATCACAGCAGAAGCCGGCTTTGGGACAACCCTGGCCCTGCGCCAGCAATTTGCCGCCCAACTGGGCACTTCGCCCTCGAACTACCGGCGCAATTTTTGCAAAACGGCGGGCCAGGCGGTGCTGGCGTAGTTGGGTTTTAGCGATGCCAGGTGATATCCGGGGGAGTTTTGTTTCGCGGTAGCTGCATCATCGTACCAGCCAGTTCTCTATCGGCAGGTTGGGTCCGCGCGAGAATTCCCGCTCATTGTCTGTTACCAGCACGGCTTTGATTGCCAAAGCCTGTGCCGCGATCCATGTGTCGTTGCTGCAATCAATCTGCACCCCTAACCAGGACTTGTGGCGCAATGTAGCTCCGGACCCCGACTTGCCCGAATAAGCTCCTGGGAATAGGGCATTGTCGCCGTTTGACTATATAGGGCTTCGGGGGGCATTTGTTCTACAATTTCTCCATTGCGCATCACTGCCAGCCGATCACACATGTGTGCGATGACCGCCAGGTTATGGCTCACCAGTAGATAGGTCAGTTGACGTTCCCGACGCAAATCGTCCAGCAAATTGAGAATTTCTGCCTGAACGGACACGTCCAGGGCCGATGTCGGCTCATCCATCACCAGGATGTCCGGTTCTGTAATCAGGGCTCTTGCGATGGCCACGCGCTGGCGCTGTCCGCCGGACAATTGATGGGGAAAGCGATATCGGAAACTGGCGTCCAGTCCGACATCATCCAGCGCTTTGCGCACGCGTACTTCAATATTATTGATGCCGTGGATTCTTAACGGTTCGGTCAACGTGCGATCGATGGAATGCTTGGGATGCAGCGAACCGTAGGGGTCCTGGAACACCATTTGGACTTTGCGGTAAAAATGATGCTCCCATTTGCGATCAAGTTTGATGTCGTCTACCTCAATGGATCCCGATTGCGCCTTTACCAGACCCATGATGGTGCGCAGCACCGTGGTTTTTCCCGAGCCTGATTCACCTACCAAGCCAAAGCATTGACCTTTCTTAACCTCAAAGGAAAGATCGGAAATTACTCTGTGTTTTTCGAACTCGACATTCAGTCTTGAAACGCAAATAATAGGTCTGGTCATGGCAGACTCCAGCTGGGCTCACGACTGAGTACTTCCAGGCGTTGTTTTTTCTGGTCCAGACTGGGAACGCAACTGAGCAACCCCCGTGTGTATGGATGGACAGAGGCATGCAATTGCGACGCCTTGCATTGTTCGACAACACGTCCGCGGTACATGATGATGATCCGGTCACAAAAGGTGGATACCAGGTTCAGATCGTGACTGATAAAAATCAGACCCATATTCCTTTGCGTGACCATTTCGTTGATCAGGAACAATATTTGATTTTGGACCGATACATCCAGGGCAGAGGTGGGCTCGTCAGCAATCAGCAATTCAGGCTGGGGAATCAGCATCATGGCGATCATCACGCGTTGCCCCATTCCGCCACTGATCTCATGCGGATAGGCTTTGAAAACACGTTCCGGATCCTTGATTCTTACTGATTCGAGCATTTCCAGGGTTTTGCTTTTTGCAACAGCCTTGCCGACCTTGTGATGGGTCAGGTACGATTCCATAATCTGACTGCCCACGGTCATAATCGGGTTCAGCGAGTAATGGGGATCCTGCATGATCATGGAAATGCGCCGGCCGCGTACGGTTCGCCATTGCCTGCCATTCAGGGCACGCAAATCCATCCCGTTAAACTCCAGCTGCGTAGCCTGTACCAGGGCCGGCTTTTGCACCAGTCCCAAGATGCTTTTGACAGAAATGGATTTGCCCGAGCCGGACTCCCCGACGATGCCTATTTTTTCAACACCCATGCTCCAGCTGACATTCTGAACAGCCTGAAATGGCCCTTTCGGGGTATCGAACGTGACATTCAGATCACGGACGGATAATAATTGTGTGCTCATTGGTTACCTTGTTCTCGGATCAAGGACATCTCTGAGCCCATCGCCCAGAATATTAAATCCAAGACTGACAATGCAGATGGCAATGCCCGGCGTTGTGGCAATCCACCAGTAATCCAGCAGATAGTCACGGCCACTGGATACCATACTGCCCCATTCAGCCAGCGGTGGTTGCGCGCCCAGACCCAGGAAGCCCAGGCCGGCGGCAATCAGGATCACTCCGGCCATGTCCAGCGTCAGGCGCACTATGATCGACGGCAGGCACAGCGGCGTGATATGCCCCAGCAAAATACGAGGTGTCGAGGCGCCTTGCAGCCGGATGGCCTGAATGAAATCCGCGTCCTTGTAAATCGTGGTTTCAGCACGTGCCAGCCTGGCATAGGCAGGCCAGGATGTTACCGCTATGGCGATGATGGCGCTTTGCAGGCCGGGCTCAAGCACGGCGGTAAATGCAAGTGCCAGGATCAATCGTGGAAAGGCAAGGAAGATATCGGTGATGCGCATCAGGACACGATCCACGGCGCCACCGCTATAGCCGGCAATAATGCCAACCAGCAGGCCAATAGGGCCCACGATGATCGCAACGGTAACAATCACCAGCAGGGTCGAGCGCGAGCCGAAGACGACCCGGCTCCAGATATCACGGCCAAGGTGATCGGTGCCCAGCCAGTGCTCTGCGCTGGGTGTCAGCAGGCGGTTTGCGAGCGACTGCGTGTAAGGATCGTGCGATGCGATGGCAGGCGCGAAAATGGCGAACAGGATCAGCGTGAGCACAATCAGCAGGCCGACGAGGGCTAAAGGGCTGCGGAAAAATGACAGGCAGATAAGATAAAACTGCCCGCAACCGGCCTGGAAGCGCGAATCGGGTACATCGGAGAGCAGCCAGGTTTTCATGATGCGCTCCTGCGGATTCGAGGGTCAAAGATGCGTCCAAGTGCGTCGGCGGCGATATTGATCAGTACAAAGCAAATGCCGATAATGGTGGTGCCGCCCAATACGGCATTCATATCGGCAGCAAAAAGCGAATTCGTAATATAAAGTCCGATTCCTGGCCAGGCGAACACGGTTTCGGTCAGGACCGCGCCTTCCAGCAGATTGGCAAATGTCAGGGAAATAACCGTGACAAGTTGGGTAAGCGTGTTCCTGAACGCATGCCATATGACCCGCGCTTCGCTCAGGCCTTTGACTCGGGCCGTGGTGATATAGATCTGACCGAGCTGCTCAAGCATGAACGAGCGCGTCATGCGGGAAATGTAGGCCATGGAAAGATAACCCAGCAAAAAGGCCGGTAGTGCAAGATGGGACAGGAAATTTTCCAGTATGTCCCATTGTCCGCTCAGAATGGCATCCAGCATGATAAAGCCGGTCTGGCGTTCAATAATGTACTCGAAGGCAACGTCCAGGCGACCTACGCCGCCCACCCAACCGAGCTTGACATAGAAGATAAGTAAACCCACCAGCCCCAACCAGAAGATGGGAATGGAATAGCCGATAAGGGAAACGATGCGGATAATCTGGTCAAGCCACGTGTTTTTGTAAATGGCAGATGCTATACCCAGCGGTACGCCGAACACAATCCCGATAAAAGTGCCGGCAAGTGCCAGTTCGATGGTGGCCGGAAAATATGTGGCGACATCGTGCAGAACCGATTGTGACGTCAGTACTGACGTGCCGAAGTCGCCCTGGAACAGTTTGCCCAGATAGTTCAGGAACTGCTGCCACATTGGCAGGTCAAGCCCCAGTTCATCCCGGACCTTGGCGTAAACCTCGGGGCTTACCCGGTCCCCCGTGATGGCAAGGACCGGATCAATCGGAATAACCCGGCCGATCACAAAGGTGACCAGCAATAGGCCGAAAAGCGTGATGCATAAGGTCGCGGCAACATCCCCTGTGGTTTTGACGGTATTTCGTAAAACGGGAAACTTGGACAAATCAGGCAAAATAGTCATTCCTGTCAATGGGCTGTCAATTTACTTTTCGATTTTCCAGTACATGGCCGTGTCAAAACCGGGGCCGGATACAAAATTGCTGACGTTCTTTTGCAGCACGGAGTTCTCCAGCAGTTGGAACATCATGATCATGGGAGAATTTTTCTGCACGGTTTCCTGTTGCTTTCTATAAATGTCCAGGCGGGCTTCAGTATCGCGTTCCATCATTGCCTTTTCAGTCAGGTCCGACATTTCAGGAATGCTCCAGCCATTGCGCCAGGCCGCCGTTTTATTCTTTGATGCATCGGAATTGTCAACATTGCGAACAAAGAACTCAGCCGTGGAGTGAGGGTCCATATAGTCGGGAGACCATGCTGCCAGCATGATTTCATGCGCTCGGGTGCGATATTTTGTCAGTGCCTGCGCCTTGTCGCTTTGTATCAAGTTCACTTTGATGCCGGCAAGTGCGAATGTCGATTGGATCGATTGTCCGATGTCTGTCTGCGGCGAGGTGTTGTATACATCCATGCTGATGCTGAAACCATCCGCATAGCCCGCTTCTTTAAGCAACGCCTTTGCCTTGTCCACATCCAGCTTATAGGGCTTGTCCTTGAGTCCATTTGGTCCCGTCAGGAAAGACTGATGCACCGTATAGTATCCATCCAGAAAGGAGCCAGCCATGCCTTGGTAGTCGATGAGCCAACGCATGGCCTCCCAGACTTTCTCGTTGGCCAGCGGTTTGCTTTTGGCAGAGTTCAGGCCAAGATAATAGGTGCTGAGCTTTTCGGTAGTCGAAACATTGAATTTATCGTTCTTGCGGGCTTGCTTGACCTGATCGGCGCTCAGATCCCGTGCAATATCAATGTCACCCGCATCCAGCAGCAGACGCTGGGCTGACGGCTCCGCGATATGACGCACAATAAATCGCTTCATTTTTGGCGCACCCAGATAGAAATTCGGATTGGCCTCCATGACGACGGCATCTTTGGGCTTCCATACAACAAGCTTATAGGCGCCCGATCCGGCAGAATGGGTACGCAGCCATTCATAGCCGTAATCATTGTCTTTGATGTGTTTCTGTACCTCGGCACTGTCGACGATCGAACCGACACCGGCAGAAAGACAGTTGATCACCAAAGACGTGGCATAGGGTTTGGCAATTTTCAGGACTACTGTGTCGTTGTCGACGGCCTTGACCATGTCATCAACCGTCTCTGAAGTCCAGCCTAGCTGATTGAAAATGAACACCGGGGTTTTCTTCAAATGAACGACGCGCCTTAAAGAATACTCTACATCCTTGGCCGTGACCGGATTGCCCGAGTGAAATTTCATGTTCGGGCGGATCTTGAACTCATAAGTCAGACCGTCCTCGGACACCTTCCAGCTTTGTGCCACGCCCCCCGTCAGTTTTGTAAGGTCGTTCGGGTCAAGTGCAACCAGCCTGGTATAGATGTTGTTGATGACTTCGCCGCTACCCCATTCGAATACCTCGGCTGGGTCGAGTGTTTTGATGTCATCGATTTTCCTGGCCATGATGAGCGTGTCCTTGGGCGTTGCAGCCAGGGCCGGCAGGGCGCAACCGATCAATGCCGCTGTAAGCAGCGGCTTTAAGACGTTATTCAATCTTGTGAAATGCATGTCTCTCTCCGTTTAGTCGGGTCTGTTCGTACCATGCCGTCTGGCATATTCGGACAGGTTTTCCCAGGGCATACGCGTGCCGGTCGTGATGGCCGCGGCATTGATTGTTATTTCGCTGTTGCTGTGACTTGTTTTTCCTGCCCGGCTCCATTGCCGGTGTTTGGCAGGGTCGCCAATGTGTCGTCCAGTCCTTTTTCCAGGGCGTCAAACAATTGGTCAATCTGTTCGATGGTGATAATCAGGGGCGGGCACAAGGCGACCGCATTACGAATGCCTCGCACCAGTACGCCATGTTTTGCCACGTTGTCCTGTACCGTTTTTTCTATCTTGAGCGCTGCGTCAAAGGGCTGTTTGGTCTCTTTGTCGGCCGTGAGCTCCAGCGCTCCGATTAACCCGACGCCGCGGGCTTGTCCGACCAGCGGGTGTGAGGCCAGTTGATGCAAGCGTTGCTGAAAATATGGGGCAACTTCCTGAACATGTCCGACAATATTACGTTCTTGGTAGATATTAAGCGTTTCGAGTGCAACGGCTGCGCAGATAGGATGGCCGGAATACGTCACGCCGTGGGCAAAGATGCCGACCTTGTCGCTTTGTTCGACGAGTTTGTCATAAATCGTCTGGCTGACCATGGTTGCCGAAATCGGCAGGTACGATGAGGACAACGCCTTTGCCACCGTCATAATGTCGGGCTGCAAATTAAACGTTTCCGAGCCGAACATATTTCCGGTGCGACCAAAACCGCAAATGACCTCATCGACAATGAAAAGAATATCGTGCTTTTTCAGGACCTTTTGCACCAGATCGAAATAGCCGGCAGGCGGCACAATTACGCCCCCTGAACCCATAACAGGCTCTGCAATAAACGCGGCGACCGTATCCGGGCCTTCCTTGAGAATCAGCTGTTCCAGGTTGTTGACGATGCGTTGCGTGAACTGGCTCTCGGTCTCGCCTGGCTCGGCGCCGTGGTAGTAGCTGGGGCAATCGGTATGCAGCACACGGTCGATCGGCAGGTCAAAATCCTGATGGTTGGCAGGCAATCCAGTCAGGCTTGCCGATGCGATTGTCACACCGTGGTAACCGCGCCAGCGCGAAATGATTTTCTTCTTCTGCGGCCGTCCCATGGCATTGTTATAAAACCAGACCAGTTTTAATGCTGCGTCGTTGGCTTCCGAACCGGAATTGGAAAAGAGCACTTTTCCCAGCGTGTCTGGCGCCATCTCCAGCAATTTGGCGGAAAGATCGATAGCCGGTTTATTGGAACGGGAATTGAACAGATGGTAGTAGGGAAGTTTCTTGAACTGTTCAATAGCCGCATTCATCAGGCGTTCTTCCGAAAACCCCAGGGATGTGCTCCATAGCCCTGACATCCCTTCCAGAAAACGACGTCCCTGGTCATCGAAGACATATACCCCTTCGCCGCGTTCAAAAATCATTGGACCATTGGTGAGGTGGTTACCCAGATTCGTGTAGGGGTGAACCAAATTTTTGATATCCGCGTTATTACTGGAATTGCCGGTGACCATCGAATGCTCCTGAAAATAATATTGATTTATTGATCTGAACCTGGAATGTCTGGCATGTGTTCATCGAAATTTCCTGGTGCAATTCATTATGTTTATTATTTGGATAAATCACAAGAATTCTACATTCTGGAAAATCGCCTGATTTTTATTAAAACCAGTGTTCGTGTTTTGTATTGGCGATTACCCTTACCACATATGTGTTATCCGTTGCAGATTCGTATACCCCTTGTCGCCACCGAGCGCAAAGGTAATCGCCGAGGATGCCTGGGTCAGAAGTTGTGCATATTCCCTGATCTTCCTTGGCTTGAATCCTGCCGCCGGGCCGGAAACGCCTATGGCTGCAATGACGCTGCCAGAGCCATCTGAAATAGGCGCGGCAACCCCATAGACGCCATCTCGCCATTCCCCTTTGTTGACGGCATAACCCTGCTTTCTGATCTTGTCGATTTCAAGTAATAATTTTTTTTGAGTGGTGATGGTGTTGGGTGTAAATTGCTGAAGATTGCTGGCCACGCGCTGGATAAATACATCCGACTGATAGGCAAGCATTACCTTGCCGGTTGCTACTGCGTATATGGGCACCCGGCCGCCGATCTGCGTGTAGGCGCGGATTGGATTGGGGCTGTCTATTTTATGGACATAGACCACTTCCATGTGATCGATCACCGACAAATGGGAGCTCTGGGATGTCAATTGGGAAAGACTGTCCATCCATTTTTCAGAATGTGTGCGCAGGTCAAGTTTTGACAGTACGGCCGAGCCCAGTTCCCACAGTTTGATTGACGCGCTGTATTCACCGTTGCGTTCATCCCTGATAACGTAGTTATGGGCTGTCAGCGCCTGCAATAATCGGTGAACGTTACTCTTTACCAGACCCGTCTCATTGGAAATATCGGTCAGTTTCAGCGAGCGCTCGCTGTGACACAGTATTTCGATTATCTGCAGTCCATTTATCAGTGTGTTATTCATTAACAAAGAGTTCCATATATTAGAAAAATAGGTACAGAAATTAGAACGAATTAGAATTTGCCTGACTGGCTTTTTAATGAATGTGCATTAGGCACTAGGAATTTATGTATGGCTACTGGTACTTACTCTGATCTTCCGTTGCATGGTTTGAAAGTTGTTGAGTTTTGCAGTGTCGCTGCCGGGCCCTTCTGCGGCATGCTGCTGGCGGACATGGGAGCAGAGGTGCTGAAGATCGAACCGCCAGATGGCGACTCCTTGCGTCAATGGCCGCCGATCACAGATGGATTCAGCGAAAATTTTGCATCGCTCAATCGCAACAAGCGTTCCATGACTCTGAATCTGAAAGACGAACAAGACCAGCAACTGGCCAGAGCGCTTGTCCTGCGTGCCGATGTGCTGATTGAAAACAATCGCCCTGGCGTCATGGACAGGCTTGGTCTGGGTGCAGATTCGTTCAAGACGGATCACCCTGACCTGGTGTACTGTTCAATCTCTGCCTTTGGACAGGAGGGGCCGCGTGCCAACGAAGGTGGCTTTGATCTGACAATTCAGGCGGCCGCTGGCGTGATGAGCGTCACAGGCGAAGCAGACGGCGGCCCGGTCAAATGCGGCGTTCCCGTCTCCGATTTCGCCTCTGGCTTGTATGCCGCATTTACGATTGCCGCTACCATCATCAAAGTAAAAAACGGGCAGGGCGGTAGCCGCATTGATGTGCCCATGTTCGGGTGTACCTTGGGTATCGCGGCATTGCAGACCAGTGAGTACTTTGGCACCGGCAAAAATCCGCTGAAACTGGGTGCGGCCCATCCGAGAAATGCACCATACGAAGCATTCCGTTCAAAAGACGGTCATTTTGTGATTGCTGCCGGCAATCAGAAATTATGGCAAAGCGTATGCGAGCTGGCGAACATGCCTCACTTGCTGACCGATGCCCGGTTTGCCAGTACCCTGGACCGGGCCAAAAACCAGGTCGCGCTCAAGACGCTGCTCGAAGAGTCATTCACCACCCGGGACACCGACTACTGGATTGACGCTTGTCGCGAACGGGGCGTGCCTCATGCCCGGATAAATAATTACGAAACGGCATTGCGTGATCCGCAGGTCAAGCATATGCAGTGGGTGCAGGAGATCACCTTGCCCAACGGCGCTACAACCAACACCTTTATTTCACCTGTGCGGATCAATGGCGAAAACCTGCCGGTACGGCTGGATCCGCCGGAAAAAGGCGAGAGTAATGAGCGAGTTGAAGACTTTCTTGGGCAAAGGAAGTGGGCCTGATGAATACAACGACGATGCAAAAAGACACTTTACTGAAAGCTGTAAAAAACTTGACCCTGCTGGTACAGGAGCCTGCACGGCCCGAGGCCCGATTGCTTGAGCGCGCCGGACAGATTATGTCCGAGCTGGTGCAAACAGATGACTGGCTGGACGACGAGTTTGCCCGGCCGCATCCCGAGTTCTATCAACAGTATCTCTTATATGGCGATCCTCTGGACAGGTTCTCACTGGTCAGTTTCGTATGGGGACCGGGACAGACAACGCCGGTGCATGACCATACGGTATGGGGCGTGATCGGGATGTTGCGGGGTGCAGAGACCGAGCAACACTTTGCCTTGAACGAGCAGAACGCGCTTGTGGCTTCTGGCGAACCCACAGTTCTGCAACAGGGACAGATCGCTTGTGTGTCGCCGGCTATTGGTGACATCCATCAGGTGAGCAACGCTTTCCAGGATAAAACGTCTATCAGTATTCATCTGTATGGCGGAAATATCGGCCGCATCTCAAGACATGTTTTTTACCCGGGAACAGCCAACAGCAAGGCGTTTATTTCCGGCTATTCTTCGCATTTGTCGAGCAATCTGTGGTCTGGCGCGCGAGCCTGATCACACAGAATAAAACCTGAACGATTGCGCCGGTTATGGAAGATGCGGGACGCACCGGCAAAGGTGCAGGAATAGATAAACATGAATGACATTTGGAATTTTTTATAATGAATCAAACATCAGACCTGGCAATGCTGCTTAACCCGAAATCTGTTGCAGTCATTGGGGCATCCGAAGATCAAACCAAGTTTGGCGGTCGACTGTACAAAACATTGATAAGGCACGGCTATAAGGGGACAATCTACCCGATCAATCCCGGTCGGGAATCGCTATTTGATATCAAGACATTTGCGGACATTACCGCCGTGCCGGATGTTCCGGATATGGTGATCATGGCGTTGCCGACAGAGAAAATCAAAGGCGAAATAACAAAGTGCGCAGAAAAAGGCGTCAAGTGCGCCATTATCATTACCTCGAAATTTTCCGATGCAGGTCCTGAAGGCGCCGCGCTTGAAAACGAGATTGTCCAGATTGCCCGTCGTGGCAATATGCGCCTGATCGGCCCCAATTGCCTGGGCCTGATCAGCCCGGCCAACGAACTTGTATTATGTTCGTCGCCAGCGCTGAATGTGGATCATCTGATCAGAAGCCCTATCGGTTTTATCAGCCAAAGTGGCGCGTTAATGGGAACCTTGTTTGACAAGGCGCATTCCCAGGGGATTGGCTTTAGCCATTGCTTTTCCATTGGCAATCAGGCGGATCTCGAACTATGCGATTTCCTGGAGATGCTGATTCATGACGAGCACACCTCGGTTATTTGTACTTATATTGAAGGCGTGAAATCGCCGCAGCGATTTGTTGCACTGGCCGCGCTGGCCCGAAAAATGAATAAGCCGATTCTGGCTGTCAAAGCCGGAAAAACAGAAGAAGGAAGCAAAGCAGCCTTTTCGCATACAGCCAGTATGGCGGGCGATTACGCGACTCTGGAAGCTATATGCAAAAGCCAGAACGTGATTTTGATGGACGATCCCATGGCCATGTTCCTGCTGGCCTTAAGCATGTCCAGGTATCCCGGAAAGAAAATCGACAATGTGACCGTAGTGACCACCTCCGGCGGTGGCGGCGCATTGTCTGCCGACAGGTTGTCTGAAGCCAAACTGCCGCTGTCTGAATTCAGTGAACAGACCCGCACCCAGTTGACTGACTATTTTTCTCCAGGCCAGGCGCACAACCCGATAGACCTGGGCGGGCGCAGGCACGATGTACTGGACTCGGATGCCATTTCCGAAATAACAGCAGCCATTGTATTGGCTGACAAGCAGGTGGATGTTGGCTTGTTTGTGCTCACGACGGCCCCTTCTGTCCTGAACACCACAGATAGGCTGCTGGCCGGTGCGAGCACGACGCAAAAACCGTTTCTGGTTGTCATGCTGCCGGGGCAGGCGGCCGACAGCGCACGCCAATCCTTGATTTCACAAGGTATTCCCTTTACCAATACCTTGCGCGAGGCCGTCGATGCGCTAAGCGCCTGGCAAAGCTGGTCGCAATACGAAGAGCCGGATGTCATAACGATTCCAGGTGATTTGCCCGACATCGGCGGGTACCGGGGCAAGATGAATGAAGCCGATTCAAAGCAGTTGCTTGCCGCTTTTGGCCTGCCTGTGAACAAGGAAGCGTTTGCGAGCGATATTGCCTCGGCGCTGGCGTTGTCTGAATCGGTGGGCTTTCCGCTGGTGGCCAAGGTGGTCTCCGCGCAAATCGTCCACAAATCGGATGTCGGCGGCGTGGTGCTGGATATCCAATCAACCACACAATTGGAGCAGGCGCTCACCACCATGCTCGACGGTATTCGGCAGACACTGCCGTTGGCGGTAATCGACGGGTTTTCGCTGCAGTCCATGGAGCATGGGGAACTGGAGCTGATCATTGGAGCCCGAAACGATCCGCAGTTTGGTCCGCAAGTCATCGTGGGTAGCGGCGGAATCCTGGTGGAATTATTGAAAGACATGGTGATCTTGCCTGCGCCAGTTAGCGCGGGCACCGCAAGGCGTGCGCTCGAATCGCTGAAAATCGCCGTCTTGTTCAAGCAATATCGGGGCCGCAAGGCACTGGATGTGGCAGCCGTGGCACAGGCGATTCACCGCCTGAGTTTGCTTGCAGCACGCCTGACGGACCTGGATTTTGAAATAGAAATCAACCCGTTGAAGGTCCGGCTGGACGGGCAGGGGTGCGTGGCAGTGGATGCCAGGGCACGCATTGAATAAATTTATAGAACAGGAGATAAAGCAATGAGCGTCGTTACGATTGAACAGCATGGGAAAGTTAGTCTTTTTACGATTAACCGCCCCGAAAAACACAATGCCATTTGCAAGGAAACCGCCTTGGCATTGCAGGCCGGCTTTGCCGAATTTGAGGCATCGGATCAGCGGGTCGCGGTCATCACCGGGGCGGGGGACAAGGCATTTTCAGCCGGGGCAGACGTGAGCAATCTGCCGGAGCTATGGCGCTGCATCCCGACAGTCGGCATACAGACCGATAAGCCGATTATCGCCGCCACTGCCGGTTGGGTTGTCGGCGGTTCCCTGGTGTTGCACATGATGTGCGACCTGGCCATTGCTGCTGATAACAGCAAATTTTCCTACCCCGAGGCCAAGCTGGGCTTTACCGGCGGCATGATCGCCGGCCTGGCCGGCAGAATCGCGCATAAAGTGGCGATGGACGTCATTTTATGTGGCGAGATTCTTGACGCACAGCGCGCCTACGAGGTGGGTCTGGTCAATCGTGTGGTGCCGGCCGGTCAGCAGGTGGTTGCGGCGCTTGAAAAGGCCGAGAAACTGTCCAGGGCATCTCCCCTTGTGCTTCAGACGCTTAAACGTTTTGTCAATCGTGATGTGCTGGCGCATGGGCCGTCTGAGACCATGGCCCGGGCTATGAGTGAACTCAACGTTGTGCGGGAGAGTCGCGATCAGCAGGAGGGCATGATGGCTTTTCGTGAGAAACGCGAGCCCGTATATACCGGAACATGATTCAATTATCAAAGGAGACATTGATGCGAAAGCTATCATTTCAAAAAAAATTATGTATTTCCGCAGCGCTTTTCCTGTCCGCTTTGGGCGGGCTGACGAGTGCTCAACTGGCGGTCGCCGCCACGCCAGTCAAGATGGTTGTGCCGTATCCGGCAGGTGGTAATGCAGACAATCTTGCCCGGTTGTTTGCGGATGCCATGGGTAAAGAACTGGGCAGGCCTGTCGTGGTGGAGAACAAGGGCGGTGCATCCGGCGCCATCGGCGCTCAGGCGGTTGCACGGGCAAAGCCCGATGGCAATACGTTGATGCTGGCGCCTACCGGTGTCGTGACCATTACTCCCTTTTTGCGCAAGGTCAATTATGACCCGGTTCATGATTTCGAGCCGATAGCCAAATTGACTGCCTCTATCGGCCTGGTGGCGGCGCGTAAGGATTTTCCGGGATCCACGTTACAGGATCTGGTCAAGTATGCAAAAGAAAACCCCGGAAAACTGACGTACGGCTCTGCCGGTCTGGGCACTCTGACGCACCTGCAGGCGCTTTTGCTGGTCAAGCAGCTGGACGTAAAGGCGTTGCATGTTCCTTACAAGGGATCGGGGGAAGCCATGAACGATGTGCTGGCCGGCCGCATTGATTTTCAGTATGACAGCGTTGTTTTTCCTGCCGTCATGGATGGGCGGCTCAAGGCGCTGGCGGTTGTCGATAGAATGAATATACCGGCGCTCAAAGACGTGAAAACCATTGCAGAACAGGGCGTTCAGTTGAAAACCTCGAATTGGTACGGCCTGTTCGCCCCCAAGGGCACGCCGCCTGAATTGATCCAAGCCTACGCCAGTGCGTCCCGGAAGGTGCTTGCGTCGCCTCAGATGGCCGAGCATTTGTTTCAGTTTGCGCAGGTGCCGTCGTTTGAAGATCATCAGATGTTCAAGCAAAGCAGCGCAAAAGATGTCGCCTTGTATAAACAAATCATCGCTGACAATCACATTACGATTAAATAGCAGCAAACTGCCTGTCGCGTGCCAACCCGGCAGACTGGATACCCGACGGTTATCCCTGGGCATGGCAGGCAGATATCTTCAATCTACGCGAGGGCTGTTGCAATGGCCGCGCGCCGATTACTCCATCCGGCGGTCTGGGCTGACCGAACGTCGTGTTGCAGGTCCGCAAGGCAAAGCCAGTGTTGTGCTGATGCGTTGTTGCTGAAATATATCCGAGAGATCAAATGGCTGGAAAAACTTCTATTTTACATAGTTCGCACTGGGGCGCCTTTTATGCAAGCCCGGGCAACGCGGGCCTTGATGTTCGCCCGTTCGAAGGCGACCCCAATCCCAGTCCCATGCTGGGCAATTTCACAGATACGCTGGACCATTCGGCCCGAATTACGCAGCCCATGGTGCGCAAAGGCTGGCTGGAAAAGGGTCCCGTAAGCGGGGCAGATCGGAACAACGATAGTTTTGTTGCCGTCAGTTGGGAGCGTGCGCTGGATCTGATTGCCACCGAGTTGCGTCGGGTTCGCCAGGACTACGGGCCCCAGCAGATCTTTGGCGGATCCTATGGCTGGTCCAGCGCGGGGCGCTTTCATCACGCTCAAAGCCAGGTGCACCGATTTCTCAATATATGCACTGGGGGCTATGTCCGCTCTGTCAATTCTTACAGCGCAGGTGCCTCAACGGTACTTTTTCCGCACATACTAGGCTCTTATGATGACGCTACGCGTCGCGGGGTTACCTGGGCACAAGTTGAGCAATATACGGACTGTGTCATCTCGTTTGGCGGCATGGCCATCAAAAACAGCATGGTTGCCAGTGGTGGCATCACTCATCATATTGAGCCGTCATCCATGCAAGCGGCCAGTCACAGAGGGTGTCATTTCATCAATGTCAGTCCGCTGCGTTGCGATCTGCCCGAGCAGATCAATGCGCAATGGGTTCCGATACGTCCGGGCACAGATGTCGCGCTGATGCTGGCGCTGGTGCATGAACTGGTCACCACGGACAAGCATGATTCGTCGTTTCTGGCGCAATATTGCGTCGGGTGGGAGCAGTTCCAGGATTATGTGTTTGGTAAGGATGACCAACAGCCAAAGAGTCCGGAATGGGCCGAACAAATTACCGGTGTCAACGCAAACACGATTCGCGCACTGGCTTGTCGGCTGGCAAAAGGCCGGGTGCTTGTCACCGTATCTCATTCGTTGCAGCGTGCTGAACATGGCGAACAACCCGTTTGGATGGGATTGGTGTTGGCAGCAGTCTTGGGGCAGATAGGGTTGCCGGGAGGAGGCTATAGTTACGCGCTGGGCACCGTGGCGCATTATGGCAAGATCGATAATCAATTGCGCTTTGCCTCGCTGCCGCAAGGACAAAATGCGGTAAGAGACTTCATTCCGGTGGCCAGGATAAGCGATATGCTGCTCAATCCTGGGCAGGAATTTGACTACAACGGTGCTGTTTATCGTTATCCGGATATACGGCTGGTTTACTGGGCGGGTGGCAATCCTTTCCATCATCATCAACAACTGGCCAGATTGCGCGATGCGTTCAGGCGTCCGGAAACGATTATTGTGCATGAAATAGCATGGACGGCTACTGCACGGCATGCCGATATCGTGCTGCCCAGTACCATGACGCTAGAGCGTGATGATCTTGGCGTGACCAAGACCGATGCGTTGCTCATCGCCATGAAGCGCGTCGCGCCTTCGTTTGCCCAATCGAAAGACGATTATGAGATTTTTTCCGAGCTCGCAAAACGCCTGGACTGCGAACAGGCCTTCACCGAAGGGCGCAGCGCCATGGATTGGTTGCGCTGGATATATAGCGAAACACAGAAAGACAACCAGACTGCTGCGCAGAAATTACCGGATTTCGATGAGTTCTGGGAAAAGGGTCGCCTTGAGTTGCAAAAAACGCCGGATGATGGCGGTATATTAAGACGCTTTCGCCAGGATCCGGCCCAGTACCCTCTGCAAACACCCAGCGGCAGGATCGAGATTGTCTCGGAGCGGATTGCAAGCTTTCACTATCCAGATTGTCCCGGCTACCCGACATGGTTAACCAAAAAGGTGATACCGACAGAGCAATTTCCGCTATGGTTGATTGCCAACCAGCCGAGTACCCGGCTGCACAGTCAGCTGGATTATGGAAAATACAGCGCTTCGCAAAAAGTCCACGGACGTGAAGTGTGCTCCCTCAACCCTGTAGATGCCACAGCGCGCGGCATTGTGGATGGTGACCTGATCCGTCTCTATAACGAACATGGCAGTTGTCATGCCGCAGCCAGGCTGTCGGAAGACCTCATGCCCGGTGTCGTGCAGCTGCCCACAGGCGCCTGGTACGATCCCGTGGATCCGCGTGCCCAGCGGCCTGAATGTCGTCATGGCAATCCCAATGTGTTAACGACAGATTTACCAACGTCAGCCCTGTCGCAAGGGTGTAGTGGACAATTGGCGAAGGTGCAAATTGAACGATTGGGCCCGCAGCCAGGGCAGGTTCGGGCGTTTGTCCCTCCGGACATTATTGTCGATTCAGATGCGTGATAATGATTTTTTCAGGCTGCAATTGAACGATTCACGCGATAAATTTGAGATAGTCAAAGTCTGTCTGCCTGGGCAGCAGGGCGCCCGCGTGTTTGATGAACAAACACCGGTGCGGTCCAGCTACGCGGCTTGATGGCGCGTGTTTTGAGCGGCCATGGATTGCAAACAGAACTGTTGAAGCAAGTCGTTTATTTCAAATGAACGGTCAGCGCAGCCTGTCCGCGGTCATTTTCTACCCATAAAGTCCAGCCATCGGGCTGCTGCGCAGCGCACAGGTCCATTTTTTCGCCGCAATAGAGGGGGTGCGTGTTTCTGCCTGTCATTAATACCGGAGGAGATACCATATGGTCACGCACCATCTCAAGCAGCAACAAGGCAGGCAGGGCACCGTTGATCAGCAAGCCCCGATAGCCTTCGGTCTGCGTTGCGTATGGAACATCGAAATGTATTCGATGCGCGTTGAAGGTGATGGCCGAGTATCGAAAAAGCATAACGGCGTCAATGACAATGGGTTGCCTGATTGATGCATCCAGTGGTGCATTGTCCTGGCGCGGCTCTGTAGACATTGGAACAGACTGGTGGGCGCCGCGAAAAATATGGTCCTGCTCCTCGATAATCACAGCGTGGTTGGTCCCTTCTTCGAAGATATGACTACGCACAGTTACGACCAATATCCGACCTTGACGCGCGTTCTTTATTTCTGCAGAAACAACCTCGCTTTCCCGCCTGACACTGCTGCCGATATGCATATCCCCGTGAAAGTGTGTTCTTCGTCCTCCAAAGACTTTACGCGGCCAGCTTACCGGGTCAGGATTGGGAACCAGGGCGGTTTCCTGGGGTAACCCGTCATCGCTCAGCTCGCTTTGGCGAGCAAACGGTGTGAACAACGCGGCATGCCAGCCGCGCGGCAGCACGTCGCCTTGCTTTAGCAGGAATGGATCGCGATCAAGAACGGCAGCAACTCGCCGCACCAGCGGCAGGGCGCACACGTCATCACTGTGTACGCGACGTCTCATCAGAGAACGAATCATATGATCGACCATGGCGCAGTCTTTACGATGCATAAAGGCGCCGAAGCGCCGGTGGCTTATCGTGTGGTTGCGGCGTATTCATTTATTTTCTCTTCCACCTGCGCCAATCGGTCTTTTCCGAAGTAAATCTCATCGCCCACGAAAAAGGTGGGCGAACCAAAAGCACCACGATCGCACGCCTGTTGCGTATTGTCGATCAGGCGTTGTTTGATATCGCTTTGCTGGGACAGGTCCATGATCGCTGCGCCATCAAGTCCGGCCTGCTCAAGCGCGCGCAGGATGGTATCGGTATCGGACATATCCAGTTCCTGTTCCCACATGCAGGAAAAAACAGCATCAACATAGGCATCGAATATACCCAGTTTTTCTGCAGCAATGGCGCCGCGCATGATTTTGAGCGTATTAACCGGCCAATAGGGATTTTTTCGGTACTGGCCCAGCTTATGTTTTTTGATGAAACGCTCCACTTCGAGTGCGTCATAGGCTCGCTTGTTGGCGATATGCGCGAAGGCATTGGCCGGAGACTGGTTGTTGGTCAGCTTGAACAGTCCGCCCAGCAAAATCGGCACATAACGAAATGTCTTTCCCGTTCGGGCTTCAATATCGGGAATTACTTTATGGCAAAAGTAAGCGTTTGGACTTCCAAAATCGAAAAGAAAATCAATTGAAGGGGTTTGCATGGAAAAGGCCTTTAGTCAGGAATAATCAATTCAGAAACTATGTCGCACATGAACGTGCGACCAATATTTACCAGGTTTCCATCCATGGTCGCAATTGCGTTTCATGTGTCCAGGCGTTGCGCGGCTGCTGATGAATCTGCCAATACGTTTCAGCAATGCTTTCCGGGTCCACAATGCCTTCCTGATCTTTTAATGCATAACGCTGCGGGAAGGTCTCGCGGATAAACTGGGTATCGATCGCGCCGTCGATAATCGGATGCGCCACGTGAATGCCCTTGGGCCAGAGTTCTCGCGCCATGCTTTGCGCCAGTGCCCGCAGGCCGTGCTTGGCGCTGGCAAAGGCGGCGTAATTGGCCCGTCCTCTCAGGCTTGCCGTTGCTCCCGTGAAAATAATGGTACCCCGTTCGCGCGGCAACATGGCTTTGGTCACTTCGCGTCCCATCAAAAAGCCTGCAAAGCACGCCATCTCCCAGACCTTTGAATAGACGCGCGCAGTGGTATCGGTAATGCTGAATTGAACGTTTGCGCCAATATTGAACACCGCCACTTCAATTGGCGCGATCGTGTTCTCGATATGCTGGACCAGCTCAATCATCTGGTCCTCGTTGCGCGCATCACTGCCAAAGCCATGCGCCTGGCCACCATCATCGGTAATCTGTTTGACCAGCGGCTCCAGCTTGTCGGCATTGCGGCGTGTCATGCAGGCGATATAGCCTTCACGCGCAAAGCGCCGGGCAATAGCGCTCCCGGTAGCATCTCCGGCGCCCACGACGAGGATTGCCTTTTTTTCATTCATTATATTGACTCCTATGATATCTCGTTATTGATTAATGTCGCAATTGCGCCAGTGCGCCGCGATATTCTCTGTCCAGTTGTGCAATGAGCTCGCTGGCTGGCATAACTGATCGTATATTGCCAACGCCCTGGCCTGCGCCCCAGATGTCTTTCCATGGTTTGACACGGCGTGAGCCAAAGTTCATGCTGCTTTTATCCGCATCAGGGAGGTTTTTCGCATCCAGGCCCGATGCGGTAATGCTACGGGCCAGGTAGTTGCCATGCACGCCGGTAAATAACGGCGTATACACGATTTCCGAGGCATCGCTGTCGACCAGCATTTGCTTGTATTGTGCAGAGGCATTGGCCTCTTCGGTGGCGATAAAACGCGTTCCCATATAGGCCAGATCTGCGCCCATGGCGCGGGCTGCTGCAATATGCGCGCCCGAGGTGATCGCTCCTGACAGGGCAATCGGCCCGTCGAAAAACTGTCTGACTTCACTGATCAGCGCAAAGGGGCTTAAGGTGCCGGCATGGCCGCCGGCGCCGGCGCACACCAGAATCAAGCCGTCAACACCCGCCTCCAGGGCTTTTTGCGCATGACGGATATTAGTGACGTCATGGAACACCAGACCGCCATATGACTGTATCGGTTTGACAAAATCCGTGGGTGCAGAAAGACTGGTGATGACCAGCGGCACGCGATAACGCACGCAAGCATCCATATCGTGGTCGAGTCGGTCATTGGATGAGTGAATAATCTGGTTGATCGCAAATGGCGCAATCCGCTGTTCCGGCGACGCTGCACGCGCCTTGTCCAGTGTGGTGGTGATTTGTGCCAGCCATTCATCGAGCTTTTCCATGGGACGAGCATTCAGTGCGGGCATGGAACCGATAATGCCTGACAGGCACTGCGCAATCACAAGCGCAGGGTTAGAGATGATAAATAGCGGCGAACCGATCACAGGTAGGGAAAGATTCTCTCGTAAAGCTGCGGGTAGTGTCATAAGTATGTCTCGTTAAAATAGGGCTTGGGCATTTAGTTCCGGATCGCTGCGTTCTGCCCGTCGTCGGTGCACGCTGCTAATTGCCTGAGGACATTTTTCAATATCTTCCCTGTGGGGGCAGTGGGCAACGGAAAGAGAAACCGGATCTCGGTAGGCAACTTGTAGGGCGAGAGCCGTTCCCGCAAATAGCTGCGAAAATCGGCCTGGTCATCAGGCTGCTCTGGGCGGTTCAACTCAATAAAGGCCACCACTTCTTCGTTATGCTCCACTGTTCTTCCAACCACAGCACTATGGATGACGGCAGGGTGGCTGTTGATGACCTGCTCTACTTCCAGCGGATACACATTAAAGCCTGAGCGAATAATCAGCTCCTTACTTCGTCCAGCAATATGCAATGCTCCATCATCGTCCTGTCGCACCAGGTCTCCGGTACTGAACCAGCCATCGGACGACAACACGTCGCGCGTTAATGCTTCGCTTCGGTAATAGCCTTTCATGACATTGGGACCGCGCACACGCAGCATGCCCACGTTGCCTTTTTCTACCGGTTTGCCGGTCGTATCGACAATGCTGATCTCAACGCCCGGAATCGGAAAGCCAACAGAACAGTCTGCCCTGGGCTGATCAATTCTTGTCTGGGCCACCGTTGGGGCGGTCTCGCTCAGACCGTAGCCATTGTTCAACGGCAGGCCGAACATCTGTTCAATTTCTTTCTTCAGCTTGGGCGTTAGCGGCGAACCCGAGGTGCCGATGAACCGCAAGGCGGGGCAGTGCATGGGCAGCGTTTGCGCCTGGGCCTGTTCCAGCAGCCGGGCGAACATGGCTGGCACACCGACAAATAAGGAAATTTTTTCGTTTGCGATGACCGACAATGCCTGCCGCGCAGAAAACCGGGGTTCCAGCAGGACAGTGGCGCCACCCAGAATGGCTCCCAGAAACTGTGTGACCAGTCCCACGACATGAGCCATGGGCAGCACACCGTACAGCACATCACCGGGCTGCATGCGTCTGGAGGTGCATGCCTGGTTGGCGATAAACAGGACATTGGCATGCGTGAGCATCACGCCTTTGGGTGAACCGGAGGTGCCAGAGGTGTAAACCATGGCGGCCACTTGCTCGGCGGGATCGGGCGATGCTGGCTCGGGCACGCTCGCGTCGTTGGGCAAGCTGGTGTAAATATCTCCCAATGCAGCAAATGCCAAGGGTGCTGCCTTATGACGAATGGCATGTTCGAGCGCGTTCTCCGAAACCTGGCATGTGTAAAGCGTGAGGCGCGGCGTTGCATGCTCAATAAACCCGTCTATCTCTCTGGGCGAGAGCCTGGCGTTGACAAAACTGAACCAGGCATCCAGGCGGCTGGCTGCCAGCATGATAACGCATGCGGCAACGCAGTTTTCGCCGATGATCAGAACCCGGTCCCCGGCTCGTACGCCCATGTGCCCAAGTCTGTCCGCCAGGTGCGCGGACTGGCGGGACAGCGTTTCATAGTCAATGCTGATCAGGCTATCGCGCAGTGCCACGGCTTTGGGATTGCGGGCAGCCCATGCATCCGCTATCTGGTGAATGCGACTCAGTTGTCCGGCTTCAGGTCTCCAGCTCACAAACGGTCTCCACTTTTCAATTTTTGTACTGGGTTGTGAAGCCATGGTAGAGCAAATCCGGATTAGCCGGCAATATTGAAAAGCGAAAAGCCTGTAATATAAAACTGCAATGCAGTATTGACTGCCGGGCGGGTCGCTTTTGCCTGTTTATGAGCCCGAGTCGGCATCAACCCTGCGCACAATCTCTGCGGCGGTGGCCAACAGTTTTGGTTTGACCTGGCGCATTAGCCGGTCGGCTGTCATATGACTGGCAGGCCCGGCCGAGCTGAGCACCATGACAGGAAGCCCGTTAGAGAACGAGAGCGGTACGGCCAGGCCGTTGATTTCCTTGTGCCAGTCGCCAAAAGAGCGAACGCATCCCAGGGTTAAAAAGTCCTGCCGGCCTTGCTCGATGCCCTGTTTCAACCGTGGCCAGGAGAAAGTATCAAACGACCGAATCCGATCCTCCAGCGCGCGGCGTTCTGCGGCATCTATCACGGCCAGATAGGCCTTGCCCATGGCGGTTGGCGCGATCGGGATGCGAGAGCCGATGCCCAGGTTCAGCGTAATCAGTGCGTTACCTCGATGGCTCTCAATGTAATGCATGCTCATATCGTCGCGAATGCCAAGTGAAATGAGACTCTCGGTTTCTTCCGACAGCAGACGCATCAGCGACTGGCTGATCTGCTTGACATTCAAGCGGGCCAGCGTGGTTCCCCCTAGTGTCAGGGTTTTCATACCCAGCCGATACCTGGGCTGCTGTCCGGTTTTGTGAAGGTAGCCCAGTTTTGCCAGCGTATAGGTCAGGCGAGTAATGGTTGACTTGGGCAAACCGCAACGCAACGCCAGTTCCTGGTTGCCCAGAAGCTCTTCTCCGGAGCGGAAGCACTTGAGAATAGCCAGTCCCCGGGCCAGCGCCGTAACAAAATGGCGGTCCCCGCTCAAAGGCTGATTATCTGGGTTTTCATCTGTCATAACGACTCCTCGGATTGCAATTAATACTGCATAGCGGTTTTCGGGCTGTGATGAGCAACAATAATAGTACAGAATACGCAGCAAGAACAGACATATGAATGTGTGATAACCGGGTGCACGATAGTGGATGCGGCAGTTGCGCAAGAGGGTACACAAATGCACTGCGATATTGGCATGACAGATGAATTACGGCTGCCTCATGGTGCCTGGCGCCTGATTGAACACCAATCCGAAAATAGGGACCACCACCTTTCACGATATTTACTGCCGGGCCAGGCTCCGGTAGCGCTGACCGATAAGCAATGCTCACATAGCGCGGCCGAAAAGCCGAAGCCGCCCGAACTGATCGCAAAAGCAGGGCAATCACTAAATATTCTTTAATCCAGAAAATCCTGTTCCGGCTGAACATCGGGACAGATGCGTAACCCTGTTCGATAACCCTGAATGCAAAGGAGACATGCATGAATTTATTAAAACGAAAAATCAATCATCTGAACCAGTATTTTTGCAGGATCGCTTTATCCACGGTCTGCGGCGCACTGTTCGCCGCCGCATCGCTGCAGGCAGCCGCGCAGGAGGATACAAGCCGTTATCCGGACAGGCCAATTCGCATTCTGCTGCCATTCGCTGCGGGAGGCTCGACCGACGGACCGATGCGCGTGCTTGCAAAACATGTGTCCGAGTCGCTGAAGCAGCCGGTTGTTATTGACTATCGTCCGGGCGCCGGCGGAACGCTGGCGGTACAGACAGTTCATTCTGCCAAGCCCGATGGTTATACGCTGGCGGTTGCTGTTGCCAGTGTTTATCGCATGCCCTATACCATGAAGGTTAATTGGAACCCGGCAACTGATCTGACTTATATCATCGGTATTACCGGGTATGCATTCGGTATCGTCGTACCCGCTTCTTCTCCGTTTACTTCCCTTGATGCCTTGATTGCCCACGCCAAAGCGCATCCTGGCAAGTTGACCTATAGCACGCCAGGGGTGGCGACCACTAATCATCTGACCATGGAAAAAGTTTCCCGGCAGGTCGGGATCAAGCTGAATCATATTCCTTACAAGGGTTCAGGCGAATCGCTGCAGGCATTACTGGCAGGACAGATCGATGCTGCAGCTGAAACCTCTGCCTTTGTGCCATTGATACAGGCGGGCAAATTGCGGTTGCTGGCTGTCTGGGGCGAAAAGCGCATGGCGCGTTTTCCGGACGTTCCAACGCTCAAGGAAAAGGGCATAGATATGGTGCAGACCTCGCCCTGGGGCCTGGTGGCGCCAAAGGGAACCGACCCGGCCATCGTACGCAAATTGCATGATGCATTCAAGCAGGCCATGGAAACCGAGGAATTCAAAACGATACTGGCACAGTTTGACATGACCCCGGAGTACAAAAGCTCTGAAGATTTTCAACAGTTTGCCGTCAGTAGCATGCAGAAAGAGAAAAAACTGATCGAAGAGCTCGGCTTAAAGCTCACACAATAAAGGATTGGCTGCGGTGTGATTGCAAGCAGCGGGTGTCGAACGGGCGATGGGCTTCAATAGCTGCGACAGCGCTGCTAAAGCTTGGCAGCCTGCAGGAGCATGTCACACAATAATCGGCATGACATCACGAGCAGCCCCTAGGGCGCCGATCAGAACGCCGGGGGGCTTTTGCGTGTTCGGGACTGCAGATGTTTAGTGCGCTGCCAGATACGACTGTGTCGAGGTCACCGTGCCGTAGCCGAATTCGAAGGCGGCCATCATCGCGGCATGTACATGGGCTGCCGGTACCGTCACACCATCGAAACTCAGATCCAGGGTGGCGCAGGCATCGTGCAATACGGTGACCGGGTAACCCATATCAACAGCAGCCCGTACGCAGGCGTCCACACACATGTGGCTCATGGCGCCCACAATGATTATTTCTTCAACTCCATGGGCATCAAGTTGTTGTCGCAAATCCGTGTCGCGAAAAGCGTTGATATGGTTCTTCACGATAACCGGTTCGTCGCCCACCGGGGCCACGGCCGGCTGTATTTCGACGGCATGAGTGCCTGGCTTGAATATCGGCGCATCGCCACTGGCCACTTCGTGGCGGATATGAAAGACCGGCATGCGTTTTGCCCGGGCATCTGCAATCACCCTGGCAGCGTTAGCGGTGGCCGCTTCAACGCCAGATAACGGCAGGTTGCCCGAAGGTAGGTATTCATTTTGCAGATCGATGACGATCAGACCACGTTGTTTCATTGTCGACTCTCCTGATAGGGGATGGGAAAGCCATATGTTCGCCCGGATCGGACAAAATAAGAAGTGGCGTAAACGACAACTTTAATGTTGATATCGACAAATGATGTCATTGCGGTGTACAGACAGCTGCCTGTGCTTATTTGCCTGCACCTTTTGCGCCGAAGCGACGACGGTAGTCACCGGGCGAGAGCCCGACAATGCGTGTGAAAACCTTGCGAAACGCGCCTGGGTCGCTGTAACCGACCTCCCATGCCACGCGGTCGATAGAGGTATTGCTAAACTGCAGCAACTCGCGCGCTCGTCCCACTCGCAATCGTTGACAGTATTCGGTGGTCGTCATGCCGGTGGCTTTCTGGAAGCGACGAAGAAAAGTGCGCTCTTGCAGTCCTGCTTGCGCGGCCAGTGTCGGCAGTGCTACATCACTGGCCTGCGTGGCCTGCAACCAGTGCTGCACCTTGAGCACCGCCGCATCGCCATGTGTCAGGCGCGGCGAGAACACGCTGTAATAGCGTTGTTCGCGACCGGGTGGATCCACCAGCAGTACGCGCGCGGTTTCGATCATGACCGTCGGGCCCAGAAGGCGATCTACCAGCCGCAACCCTAGGTCGGTCCATGCCATCAGGCCGCCGGCCGTAATGATGTCGCCGTCGTCGATAATCAATTGGTCGGCATCGACAGACAGTTCCGGGAAACGTTGTTGCAGCAAATCTGCGTAGGACCAGTGCGTGGTTATTCTTCGACCGCTTATCAGGCCGGTGCCAGCCAACACGAAGGCGCCGGCACATACCGAGCCCAAAGCCACCCCGTTGGCGTGATGGTCTCGCAACCAGGCCGTCAGCGCTGCAGCTTCGTCCGCGCCTACGGGCTCGTCCAGAGAGGGTGGCAAAATCAGCGCGGACAATTTGCCGGCAGGCTCATCCGGCCAGCTGTCTAACACACAGGTTGGTGCTTCGCTTGCGCGGTCCTGACGCCAGTGCGTTACCCTTAAGACCGGAGCGCCTGCTTTTTGATGTGACACTGCGATCCGGTTGGCCACACCGAACAGGTCGGTCAGCCCCAGTACGGCAGCCAGTTGTGCGCCGGGATAAATTACCAGTCCTATTTCAATCATCATTGATTTCCTGTGCAATCCTGACTCCCCTCCCGATGCAGTGTGAGCGTATATATTCTAACTGCTTCGCAATAATTTCCAATCCTGCTCAATCTGCTGCATCATCGCCTGGGCAAAAATCGAGGGATTACGTTCTTTCAGTGTCACTAGTCCAAGGACACGGCTGACTTTGGGCTGTACGAGCGGCCGGGTAGCCAGGCCGATATTCTGGGCGCCGGCAAGCGAGCCTTCGGGCACAATGGCAATGCCGACGCCATCGGCGACAAATTGCATCATGGAGGTAAATTGCGTCACAGTGATGTTATGTTTCAACTGAAAGCCCGAGGTCGTTGCTGTGGCGTCAATCAGCCGCCGGGTACGCGAGTCCGGTGGCATGGATATGAGTTGCTCGTCTTTCAATGCCTCCCAGGCTACCTGCTTGCGTTTTTCCAATGGGTGTTTCCTGGAAAGGACAACGTGGAATGCTTCGGTGCTAAGCGGCTTTTTTTCGAACATGGACGAAATATCATCCAGATAAGTCAGCCCGAAATCAGCGACACTGGACCTGACGTTTTCGATCACATTGCCGTGCACTCCTTCATACACATATAAATCGACGCGCGGATAGGCTTTTTTGTAGCGAGCGATGATTTTGGGAAGCACGGTGCAGGCCACAGACATGACAGACGAAATAACGACCTGTCCACGCTTCTGGTCCGAGCGTTGCCGGATAGCCTGCATATAGATTTGCATATCATTGAGCACCCGTTCGCACAGGGCAACAAACTCCTTGCCGGCTTCTGTAATTTCAACACTGCGCGTATTGCGATCAAATAGTGTAATTCCCAGTTGCGCTTCGACGCGTTGAATGGTCCGTGTCAGTACCGGTTGCGAAATGTTCAGAGTAATGGCTGCCGCATTGAAGCTGCCATAGTCTGCAACAGTCTTGACAGCCAGCATTTCCCTGGCGCTCAGATTGGGTTGATTGGAACGGGTCATGGGCACGCAAATATTGTGAATGAAATAAGGTGAATATGAATTCGCAACGGTATTTATGTCAAAAAAGCAATTATCTATGCTAATAGATTCTAATTGGAAATAATCGAGCCCGTCTATAAAATTGCCTCATCCATCTTGAAAAGGAGCATAACGATGAGCGCAGTGATGCAAGCAACAACGCTAGATGCGGATGTCGATCTTGTTGAATACTATTACGAGGCCGGATTCAGCGACGGTTTGCCGGTGGTTCCGCCAACCCAGGAGAAAATCGACGAGGTGGTGCAGGCACTCGGGGGTGATCCAGATTTTGTCGAATGCAAGGTTGCGCCGCGCTGGGGAGAATTGACCCGCGAAGTCTTGGCCATCAATATGGTGATGGCTGGCTGCAAGGCAGCTTATGCGCCGGTCGTACGAGCGGCTATTCTGGCGCTCACCGATGCCGCATTCAATCTGAATGGCGTGCAGGCAACCACGCATGTTGCCTCACCGCTTATTGTCGTTAACGGCCCGATTGCCAGCGAGCTGGGAATGAATGGCGGCGCCAATGCTTTTGGTTCCGGAAATCGCGCCAATGCGACGATAGGGCGCGCCGTGCGTCTGATCATGTTGAACGTGGGGGGCGCCTGGCCTGGCGATCTGGACAAGAGCACGCTTGGCCATCCTGGTAAATACACATATTGCGTTTGTGAAAACGAAGCGCAAAGTCCATTTGCTCCGTACCATGTAGAGCATGGCTACAAACCTGAAGAGTCCACAGTATTTGCCATTGCGGCCGAAGCACCGCACAGTGCGACCAATCACGTCTCCAATGACCCGGAAGGCATTCTGGATACCCTATGTTCTGTCATGAGCACCATTGGCTCAAACACCGCTGTGCTGGGCGGACACATGGCTGTGGCGCTGGGTCTGGAGCATGCCAAAACGATCGCGCAACACGGCTGGACCCGTGCCGATATCCGCAACTATATTTTCATGAATCACGGGAACCGGTTCATCGACCTGGCTTATGGCCACCGTTACGGCAAGGTCTACAACCGCAATATTCCAAAGTGGTACAAGCGCGAGGATAACACCCGTATTCCCATCATCCACAGCCCGGACAATATCCATTTGTTCGTGATGGGTGGAGCTGCCGGACGTTTTTCTGCTGTCATCCCCGGCTGGGGGCAAATGAGCACGCCTGTACACCGCCCGATAGATATGAGTGTCACACCAGTGGGGCCTGATTGCGCCGGTGGCACGTGTGCACTTTAACAGAACGAAATAAGGAGATTTCCATGTTGATGAATGTTCAAAATCTGAAGCTGCAAGTTTACGATCCACGCGGTGTGATCAGATCGGTAGCCATTCCCATCGCCAAACGTATTGGTAGGCTTGATGGGCTTCGGCTTGGCGTATTGGATAATTCCAAGTGGAACGCCAACAAATTGTTGCGCGGTGCGATCGACGCGCTGGGCAAGGAAATTGATTTCAGCGAAGTTCATTACTACGTGAAACACAGTTTTTCGAAAGACGCAGCGCCCGAGCTGATCGAAAAAATCATTGAAGAGAACGACATCGTATTGACGGCCATTGGCGATTGCGGCTCCTGCACTTCGGGCTGCTTGCGTGATGCTATCGCGCTTGAACAGCGTGGTGTGCCGACGGCTGTCATTGTGACAACGGAATTTGTCAAGGAAACCGTACTCACCCGCCAGGCGCTGGGCATGACAGAGCTGGAGCCGATCATCATTTCTCACCCTGTCAGTTCGATTACGATGGAAGAGGTAGCGCAGCGGGTGGCGCAGATCTTCACACAAGCTCAGGCGGTGTGGAATGGGGAGCAGGGCGGTGCAGCAGATGCGTATCTGCAAACTCGCTCGACACCCGATTAAAAAATCATATCCGGCATTGCTATGCGCCAGTATGGACCTCTGCACCTGGTTCGGTTGCGTTTCGGCCTGTATCGTCAGGTGTTTGCATTCAGGGAGAAAATATATGAGTTCTTTGTCCGGGCTACGGGTGCTGGATCTCACACGTGTGCTGGCTGGGCCGTGGTGTGCGCAGACACTGGCAGATTTGGGTGCCGATGTTATCAAAGTGGAGCGACCTGGAACCGGCGATGATACACGCGCCTGGGGCCCGCCCTGGCGTGAAAGGTCGCCGGGCGAGAACAGGGATTCAGCCTATTTTCTGAGCGCAAACCGCAACAAGAAATCGGTCGCCATTGATATTTCCAACAAGGATGGCGCCGAACTGGTGCGTAAGCTGGCGGCTCAAAGCGACGTGCTGGTCGAAAATTTCAAGGTCGGGGTCTTACAACGCTATGGCCTGTCTTATGACGATTTGAAGCTGATCAACCCTGCCCTGGTTTATTGTTCCATTACTGGTTTTGGACAGCAGGGGCCCTATGCACGGCGGGCAGGCTACGATGCAATGATTCAGGGCATGGGCGGGTTGATGAGCATCACCGGTACGCCCGACGGCAAGCCCGGCGCCGGCCCACAGAAAGTGGGGGTCGCGCTCACAGACATTCTGACTGGAATGTATGCCGCCACAGGCATTCTTGCTGCAGTCATGGAAAGCAGAACGACCGGCCAGGGGCAGCATATTGACGTTTCACTACTGGATGTGCAGATTGCGAGTCTGGCGAATCAGGCCATGAACTATCTGATCGGCGGCCAGTCGCCGCAACGGCTGGGAAATGCACATCCTAATATTGTGCCGTACCAGGATTTTCGCACGCTGGATGGATACATTATTCTGGCCATCGGTAATGACATGCAATTTAAGCGGTTCTGTCACGTTGCTGACCGGCCCGAATGGGCCGATGATGCTCGCTACGTTACCAACTCTGCCCGCATTCTGCATCGAACAGCGCTAATTGATGCTATTGCAGATGTCATTGGCGAACAGACCACAGCATACTGGATTGCGATCATGGAGGTAGCAGGCGTCCCTTGTGGACCTATCAACACGATCGAGGATGTGTTTGCAGATCCGCATGTCACACAGCGCCAGGCACAGTTCACAATATCGTCGAAGAACAGGGGCGATATTCCAACGGTTGCCAATCCCTTAAAGCTTTCCAAATCACCCATCGAATATCGCATGGCGCCTCCCACCCTGGGGCAGGACTCCTATCAGGTTCTTTCAGATGACCTTGGCATGGATCCGGCCAAAATTGAAGAGCTGATGCATAGAAAGATCGTGGCGTGCGCGTAAACTGCGTGCGAACCTCGACTATGAAAATCCAACAAAGGAGCGACATAATGAAAGTGATAAACATTGCCATGGCATTGCTGTTCTCTGTGCTCGCAGCAACGCCGTCTTCGCCGGTACGAGCTGCCGACATCTATCCCGATAAACCTGTCACAGTTGTGGTGCCATTTCCTCCAGGCGGGCCCACAGATATTGTCGCCAGAATTGTGAGCCAGTCGCTTGCCAAACAGCTTGGGCAGACGATTGTGATTGATAATAAACCTGGTGCAAGCGGCGTGATCGGTACTGGGCAGGTCGCCCGTGCGGCGGCAAACGGTTATACCTTGCTGTTCAGTTATTCGGGGCATGTGATCAACCCATATTTGAAAAGCAATCTGCCATTCGACCCCATGAAGGACTTTGTGCCAGTGATCGGGCTGGCGTCGACCCCTCAAATGCTTGTTATCTCCCCTAACAACAAGGCGAGCTCTGTAGAGGAGCTGGTTGAGCAGACCAGGATGACTGGGGCAAAACTGACTTTTGCTTCATCCAGCATTGGCGCGCCCAGCCACTTGGCGGGAGAGCTGTTTAACCAGTTGACTTCATTACATATTCTGCATGTCCCTTACCAAGGTAGCGCACCTGCTCTCACAGACCTCATCGGTGGGCAGGTGGATATGATGTTTGACAGTGCGCCGTCATCCATTAATTTTGTGCGCTCGCACAAGCTCAAGGCACTGGGTGTGACCTCAAAGCGTCGATCCGAAGTCACACCGGATCTGCCTACCATGGAAGAATCCGGGCTGAAGGGTTTTGACATTACCACATGGTACGGGGTCTGGGTGCCTGCCAATACGCCGCCGGACATCGTGGCCCAAATCAATCAAGCGATCAACAAAACGCTGGCAGATCCGGATGTTCGCTCAAAGTTATTGCAGGCAGGAGCCGATCCAATGGGTGGCTCGCAACAGGCCTTTGCTGCTTTTTGCAAGACCGAATCTGACCGTTACGGGGCTATCGTGAAAGCGGCCGGGATCTCACCCCAATCCTGATAGGTAAAGGACAATATACATGACCAGGCACGCCACTCTTCTGATTCTCGGTTCTGGCCCGGCCGGCTACAGCGCGGCCATCTACGCGGCTCGCGCCAACCTTCATCCTGTACTGATTACAGGGCAGGCGCAGGGCGGTCAGTTGATGACCACAACCGACGTGGAGAACTGGCCGGGGTACGCGGCGGGGATACAAGGCCCCGGTTTGATGCAAAACCTGCAGGAACATGCGCAACGCTTCGAGACCGAGATGATTGCAGATCATATTGTTCAGGCAGATCTGTCCGTGCGCCCATTCCGGCTGACCGGGGAGCAAGGGCAGATTTACACGTGTGATGCATTGATTATTTCGACCGGGGCATCGGCGCAATATCTTGGATTGGCCAGCGAACTGCAGTATATGGGGCGGGGCGTGTCGGGGTGTGCGGTATGCGATGGTTTTTTCTATCGCAAGCAGGAGGTCATTGTGGTGGGGGGCGGTAATACTGCAGTGGAAGAGGCCCTATATCTGTCCAAACTCTGTCGCAGTGTGACCCTGGTGCATCGACGCGACACATTCAGGGCTGAACCCATTCTGGTGGACAGGTTGCTGAGTCAGCAGGCAAACGGCGTTGTTCAATTGAAATTGTTCTGCGAACTGGATGAAGTTCTTGGAGATGCGAGCGGAGTTACCGGCGTACGCCTGCGCAATACGCTAACCGGCACGACTGAAGAACTTAACGTAACGGGCGTGTTCATCGCCATTGGTCATAAACCCAACACCGATCTATTCGATGGACAGCTTGCGATGGACAATGGATATATCCGGACCCAGGGTGGACAGCAGGGTTTTGTCACGCAAACGTCCACACCCGGGGTCTTTGCAGCCGGTGACGTTCAGGACAGTGTATACCGGCAGGCAATCACCAGTGCCGGAACTGGCTGCATGGCGGCATTGGATGCGCAGCGGTGGCTGGAGGGGCGGCAGCAAAGCGCCGAGCCTGTAGTTGAAGACGTCGCATTGTCTTGAAGCATATGACGCGTGTCAAATCCATTTCGTGGGTGAAGATATCGACTGATAAACCAATAGTTAACAGGCACTTGGGTTCTTCTATCTGCCTTTGACAGAGAAATGATGCCTTAACAACAGAAGCACTCGCGACCGTTTTGAAATGACGATTTTTGCCTGTCTTTAGTCGTCCAGCGTTGCTTTGAAAGCTTGCTTCATACAATCCACAAAAAAATCCGTATGAATATCCCGTAGCGCGAGCTGAGGCTTGAGCATATAGCTTTTGAACGGAATGTCTGGTTTGAATGGAATGGAAACAATACCCGGAAATTTCGTGGTGCGGCTAACAATGGGATTCACCAGACTGATACCCAAGCCTTCGTTCACCATCCGGCATATGGTGACAGCATAGGCTGTTTCAAGGACCATGGTGCGATGTACGGAGCCGAATGCGGAGTCAACTGCGACACGGGAAGCACTACCAGACGGAAGTGAAATGAAGCGCTCTCCCTCAAGGTCGCGCGGAGTCAGGTGGGGCTTGGCGGCAAGACGATGCCTGGACGGAACAATACAAGTGGCATTCTCTGCATGAATCAACGATGCAACAACACCGGGCTTGTCGGGCATATAAGCCACGAAGCCGATGTCGGAATGCTGTGTCGCGATCCAGTTTGCAACGACGGAAGATTCGCCAGTGTCAACGATCACCCGGACGCGCGGGTAACGCTCATGGAATAAGCGTATCGCTATAGGCAATGCACTCATGACAATGGATGCAGCTGCAGCCACCCTGAGTGCCCCTTGGCCCACGTCTCTGATAGCTCGGGCTGATTCGGCCACGCTATCGAGCCCGATGAACGTCCTTTCCACTTCCCTGAAAAACGCTTCACCTGCTTTTGTGGGCTGGACGCGGCCTGCGAAACGATCAAAAAGCTCGAAGCCTGTTTCCGCCTCGAGCTTGCTAATGATGCGACTAACATTTGGCTGCGATGTATGCAGCTGCCTGGCGGCAATCGTCATTGACCCGGTGAGCATGACGGCCCGGAATGTCTCAAGCTGTTTGAAGTTCATAGCTCTCCAATCGAGGGCATGGTTTTGGAACAATCATTTCATCCCAAACGCCAATATCAACTGTGAATTGGCCCCAGGGCATACCTGAATCATAACGGATGTCATATCAAAAATGTATGACCTGTCTTGAATTTGTTATTTGACGTGATGACGTTGCAGCTCCGATACTGTTTCCATATCAAATGGAGCACTGAAAATGGAATCAAAAGTAAGTCGTCGGCTGAAAGAACCTCTTGCCGCCGAAATCTGTGAACTCATCTACGCGCCACGCCTGGCCAGGGACTTCCTTACGGTATTCCCACACCTCACCCAGGTAAACAAGGCCCACCTTCTGATGCTGTACAAGACGGGTCTGATGACCCAGGGTATTGCGGTAAAGCTTGCCAAAGGCTTGCTGCAAATAGAATCAGAGGGTCCGGCGTCCGTCGTTCTGGATCCTGCCAAGGAAGATCCCTATTTCAATTACGAGGCCAGGCTGATGGCGGTCACCAGCCGAGATATCGGGGGGCGGGTGCATATGGCGCGCAGCCGCAATGACATTAGCGTGACGATAGACCGCATTCGAGCCCGTGATGTTGTTCTCAAGATATTGGAAGTGATTGGCCGAGTCAGGAAGAACATGCTCCAACGAGCCCTGGGTTTTGCCGATACTGTTATGCCTGGCTACACGCATCTGCAGCCTGCGCAGCCCATGACGTTCGGCTTCTATATGGCTGGTGTTGCCGAACATCTTGGGCGAGACATGGACCGCCTGCTAAACGTTCTGGTACGCATCGATATGTGTCCGCTTGGTGCCGGGGCTTTTGCAGGTACACGATTCCCAATTGATCGGAGTATTACTACTAAATACCTTGGGTTCACTACAGTTCAGGCCAACACCCTGGATTCGGTCGCGTCCCGGGATTTTGCCTGGGAGGCTATGTCTGCGATGGCCATGCTTGCGGTCACTTGGGGGCGCGTGGCTCAGGATCTGCACATTTGGTCTACGCCCGAGTTCGGACTCGTGTCGTTTCCAGACCGTGTAGCCAGTACATCAAGCATCATGCCGCAGAAAAAGAACCCGGCGGTGCTGGAGTATTTGAAAGGCAAGAGCGCTCACGTTCTTGGCTTGCTAAATACGGCATTGGTAACCGTAAAAGGAACGCATTACACGCATTCAGGTGATAGTAGTCGAGAAAGCATGAGAAATTTCTGGGAGTGCTCGGATGAAGTCCTTCGCAGCCTCTCCCTGTTCGGTTTGATTATGAGCAGCGTCGAGCCACGAAAGCAGCATATGCTGGAGCACGTCAACCGGGATTTCTCAGCTGCAACCGATTTGGCCGATGGTCTGGTCGCTGAAGCGAATATGCCCTTTCGTGATGCCCATCATATCGTCGGAGAACTGGTGCGGTTGGCTATGGATACAGGAAAGAGTGCTAATGAGCTGACCAGCGAGATGCTGGATCAGGCTGTTATCGAGGTAACAGGGGCTCCTCTCGGATGGCCCGAAGATAAGCTGCACAAGTATCTGAATCCAGTCGATAGCGTGAATGCTCGCAAGAGTGGTGGGCCGGCGCCTGTGGCCACACAGCAAGCGGTTCAAAGGCAATTGCAGCACATTGATCATGCGCTGGCCGTCGTAGCCTCAACCCGAGCACGGCTTGAAGCCGCGAATCAGGACATGGATGAGCAGATCAAGGCCCTTGCATCGATCTGACGTATCACTACAAGAACTTTGGAGGAAAGTGGACATGCAAAAATTCAATATTAAGCCATTCAGCATTAAATTGATTTCGGGCATCATGATGGCATGCTGTCTGAGTATCGCCGCAGCGGCACCTTATCCTGAGGAGCGGCCAATTAAGCTCATCGTACCGTTTGCGCCGGGCGGCGCTGTGGACATCATTGGCAGGCTGCTGGCCGATCATCTTTCCAAGGTTCTGGGCCAGCAGGTAATTGTTGAGAATAAGTCGGGAGCAGGAGGCACTCTTGGAGCAGATGCCGTTGCCAAGTCCGCGGCCGATGGATATACCCTGTTGCTGGCAGCATCATCTCACCAGACTTTCCATCCCCTATTGTATAAACGACTGCCGTATAACCCTCGCAAGGATTTCACTCAGGTTGCTCTTTTTGCCACGGTACCTAACGTGCTTGTGGTCTCCAATAAAGTTTCAGTCAATACGGTTCAGGAATTGATCGCCCTTTCCAGGTCCCGGGGGCAGAAACTATTTATGGGTTCCTCCGGGGCTGGTGGGGTCAATCATCTTATTGGCGAATTTTTTCAATTCAGGACGGGCACCAGGTTCGAGCATGTTCCCTACAAGGGCGCAGGCTTGGCCAACAATGACCTGATAGGTGGCCGGATCGATCTGATGTTCGTGAATATGCCTACAGTTCTGGCGCAAATCAAGGCAGGCAAGCTTCGCGCCCTGGCCGTCGCCAGCGACACGCGGTCTCCTTTGCTTCCCGATGTACCGACCATGGCTGAAGCGGGTGTTCCGGACTTTGCTGTGGATTCCTGGTCCGGTATATTGGCCCCGGCTGATACGCCCGCTCCAGTTATCGATATGCTTTCGCAGGCCATCACCAGAATAGCGCATAGCCCAGACGTTGCTAGAAGCCTGGGGGGTATCGGGGCCGAGCCTCGCGCAGGTAACAGCAAGGATTACAAAAATTTGGTCGATTTTGAGTTAAAACGGTGGACCGAAGTGATCAAAGCCGCGAATATCTCTCTTGATTGAAGATTGAACCCTCGATGTGTGGTGAGTGAGAGATCCGGACGTTAGCATTCCTATTTCAGTCATCATTTATTTCCTTTGTGTCGAGATGATATGCGCTGTGCCGCGAAAGCAGCGCAAAAGAATCACCAAAATGGGTGTGGATTTTCGGCGATTGCGTGCTGGTGCCATATATCAAACACAACTGGCATTGTTTCCGTCTCTCTTGCCCTCCTGTCACTGGGTCGATGTATACAGAATTTCTTTGATGAATTTTTCCACAGCACGCGAAGCGGCTGTTAATGGATGCTGCCTTGATGTAGCGATCCAGGTGGTTTGCTCCACGCTTGGGTTGCACAGGTAACGAGCGGTTAACTGGTTGTTGCTGATGGCTTTTGCGTAAGTGCCGGCAGGCGATAGGGTCACAAATCCGGACGCCAGCATGGCTTCCTGGATCAGCGACGAGGTGCCGGCTTCCAGGGCAATGTTCAGAGAGATTCCATGGCTGGCCGCAGCGCCAAGGATGCGGTCTGTAAGGCTATTGGGACGGGCCGGCATGGCGATTGGGATTCCCTGCAGAACGTCAAAGGGAATTTCCTTCTGCCGAAGCAAGAGGTGGTCGGGTGTGCCGATGACTGATACCTGGCCACGCATGAGCGGGTCGGCGCAAACGGGTCGGGTACCGCCGTAGCGATTGAACACGCCAATGTCGACACGCCCGCTGCTTAACCATTCCTCAACCTGGCCGCTGTAGGCTTCCAGCATCCGCAGCCGGATGCCGGGATGCGTGGATTGCAGCCGGCGTACCAGGCTGGATGCCAAGTGGCGCGACACGAGCGGAATAACGCCAACCGTGACATCTCCTGATAATTGAGCCCGGGTATCAGACACCAGCGCATCGAAGGCTTCCAGTTCGGCTATCAGCGATTGAACGCGCGGCATGATGCGTTGCCCGAAATCGGTCAGGGCGACCCCCCGCCCGTGACGATAAAAGAGTTTTTGCCCCAAGCGGTTCTCCAGGCCGGCTACCCGTCTGCTCAATTGGGATTGCGAGACGCCCATCGAAATGGCGGCACGCAAAAAACTGCCATGGCTGGCTACCCGGATAGCGGCTTTCAAGCCTGCAACTGCGATGGAGGAATCGACTGTATCGGACATATCGGGCTGTGTTTCCTGTTCGTTTTGGGCTTTGGGCAGAATTGCATAAATTACATATCTGATATCCTCAAGATGTGTATTCATCATATATGAAAGTCCCTAGAATCGTCTACAGATTACAACTTCCAAGGAACAGGAATTGACTTCTGAAAACGCTCATGGCCCGCTGCAAGGCTTACGTATTCTGGATTTGTCGACGGTTATAGCAGGGCCTTATGCGTCGACGCTACTGGCAGACTTGGGGGCGGAAGTCCTTAAAGTGGAACTGCCCGGCAAAGGTGACGGCCTGCGCGCCCTGGCGCCGCACAAAAATGGCGTTCCCCTTTGGTGGAAAGTGACCAATCGCAACAAGCGCGGTATCACGCTTGATTTGCGCAAGGCCGGTGCGAAAACCGTGCTGGAACGACTTTTGCCAGAATTCGACGTGGTTGTCGAAAACTTCCGTCCTGATACTTTGGACCGCTGGGGTATTACCAAGGAATGGATGCATGGTATTAACCGGCGTCTCATCATCTTGCGTGTAACAGGCTTTGGGCAGACAGGTCCCTATCGTAATCGTCCTGGTTTCGCACGTGTTTTTGAATCAATGAGCGGTTTTACCCGCATGTGCGGCGAAGTGGGGGGCAGCCCATTGCATCTGGGCTACCCCATTTCGGATGCGGTGGGGGGCCTGTTCGGTGCTATCGGTATCCTGGCCGAACTCAGTCGCTTGCGTGCACAACCGGAAAGCAGGGGTCAGGAAATTGATGTTTCCGTTACCGAAGCCATGCTACGGACGCTGGATTTTCTCGCCATCGAATATGACCAGTTAGGAGCAACACGGGTCGGTTCGGGCAATTTGAGTCAGTATGCAGCTCCTGGCAACGTCTACCGCACTCAGGATGGTAAATGGGCGTCCATTGCGGCATCCACCCAAAGCATTTACGAACGGCTATGCCATGCCCTGGATCTGCCGGCTTTGCTGGAGGATCCCCGCTTTGTGGACAATCCCACGCGTGTAATGCATCGCGAGGCATTGGATGGCATGCTTTCCGAGCGCATTGCCAGTCTGACCCTTCAGCAGCTGCAGCAACGGCTGGATCGCGCGCATGTCGGGTTTTCGCCCATTTATGATGCATCGGATGTCATGGCCGACCCGCATTTCCAGGCACGTGAAGCCATCGTGACTGTAGATGACGATGAGTTGGGGCCGGTACGTATGCAATGCGTTGTACCGCGCTTTTCCGAAACGCCTGGAAAAATTCACAGCACGGGGCCTGGTATGGGTCAGGATAACGAGGCCGTTTATACCTCTTTAGGATTTAACGATCAGGAAATCGAAGAAATGCGCCATCAGGGCGTGATATAGACGACAGCACAATGACGTCAGATCTACAACAACCAAAGGAGACTATTGATGACAAGGCTGATATTTTGCCTATTGATGGCGGTGGTGGCTTCATTCGCCCAGGCGCAGGGCGATAAGGTAAATAAGATTATTGTTGGATTTCCTCCAGGGCAGGCGACAGACCAGGTTGCGCGTCTGCTTGCGCAGGAGTTATCGCGCGAGTTGCAGGAAAACTTTATTGTAGAGAATCGGCCAGGGCAGGGTGGCAGCGTGGCCCTGGCTGCGCTCAAGCGTAGCGAGCCGGACGGTCGCACCATGGTACTGGCAGCCCTGGCTTCTCTCGTCGTCAATCCGCATCTGTATAAAAATGTAGGGTATGCGACTCTCAGTGATTTCGAACCTGTGGCGTTGGTGGCGGATCTGCCCATGCTGTTAGTCGTTAATCCAAAGTTGCCCGCGCAGTCCTATAAAGAACTGGTCAGCTATGTCAAAGACCACCCGGGTAAACTGAACTATGCGTCATCGGGTAATGGAACGCTGTCGCATCTAGGCATGGAAGAACTCAAGCAGCATACCGGGATGAAAATCGCGCATATACCCTATTCCGGCAGTGCTCGTTCTATGGCAGACGTGGTTGGCGGCGGTGTGCAGGCAGCCATCGATACCGTAGCGGTCACCCAGACACAGATACGCGCCGGAAAATTACGGCTTCTGGCAACGACTTATTCTGAAAGATTGCCGGCCTTTTCGGATGTGCCGACACTGGCTGAGTTGGGAGTAAAAGACTTCAGGCTCAGCGCGTGGCTTGGCCTGATGATGCCCAAAGGAGTGCCTGCGGATCGCGTGGCCAGGCTCAATAAAGCGGCAATGAAGGTAATACAGTCAGAAGCGGTGCGCAGCAAGTACGCCGCGTTAGGCGCTGTGCCGCGCACGATGCCAACGCCGGAATTTCGCCGATTCATGGCGGCCGAATACGAGCGCTGGGGCAATGGCGTGCAGCAGGCGGCTTTGACGGTTGATTAGCATTGCAGCATGACCGATATTGCAGCCGGGCGCGTGGCGCCAGCGGAGCGCACAACAGTAAATCGTTATATAACAGGAGTGAAAATGTTTAACGCATTGGTAATAGATAAGGACGACAAGGGGTATCGAACCGTCCAGTCCCGAATGGATTCTGCTCACTTGCCCGAAGGCGACGTCCTGATCGACGTTGAGCATTCCACGTTAAATTACAAGGACGCCCTGGCCATTACCGGCAAGGGGCCGGTGGTTCGTCAATTTCCCATGATTCCGGGCATAGATTTATCCGGCATCGTACGGGAAAGTCGGCATCCCGATTTCAAGGCAGGCGATGCCGTCATTATGAATGGATGGGGCGCGGGTGAGACCCATTGGGGCGGGATGGCGCAGCAAGCGAGAGTGCAAGGCGATTGGCTGATCCGGCGTCCGGAGACAATTACCTCCGAGCAGGCGATGGCTATCGGCACAGCTGGCTACACCGCCATGCTTTGTGTTATGGCGCTGCAAAAGCATGGTCTTGAGGCCGGCGATGGTGATATTCTGGTTACCGGTGCAGCGGGTGGCGTCGGCAGTGTGGCCGTGGCGTTGCTGAGCACACTCGGTTACCGTGTCATGGCCTCTACCGGTAGGCCCGAAGAGGCGGATTACCTTAAGCGTCTGGGCGCAGCGGATATTATTGACCGCAATACACTGAGTGTACCCGGCAAACCACTGGCCAAGGAGCGCTGGGCAGGCGCCGTCGATAGTGTGGGCAGCCATACGCTGGTCAATGTCTGCGCAGGAACCCGATACGGCGGCATCGTCGCCGCTTGTGGCCTGGCGCAAGGGATGGATTTTCCGGCCACGGTAGCACCCTTCATTTTGCGTGGCATCACACTGGCAGGCATTGACAGTGTGTATTGTCCTCGCAAGTATCGCCAGTCTGCATGGGATGCGATTGCCCGCGATCTGGATCCAGCCAAACTTGCGGTGATCGGGCAGAAAACCATATCGCTGGAGCAGACGCTGGCAGTGGCCAGTGAATTGCTCGCTGGAAAAGTGCGCGGCCGCGTGGTGGTGGATGTGAATCGCTGAACGTGCCCGACGTGGGTGGAGTGCTGAGGTCGACGGCTAGACTTGTCTGTGAGTTCGGTCAAATGCTCTCAGCAAACACATATAGTTCACCACTTCGGGCAGCCACTTCCAGCATATTGGATTTGTGTTTCGCCCAGCGGCTCGTTCGTGAAAATAATGTTTGCCACAGACATCTTACAAACGGTCCGCCCAGGCTCACTTCAAGCGGCCAGCACAAACACCTTGGGCTGGCTTGGCACAGCCCGTATCCCTATCATATTGAAGGTATTTTGCAGCGTGATGCTGGTCAGACGCGTCGCGGGCAGGCCGCGCAGCAGTACCGTAAAGGCACCCGTCAAATCGCGTTTGAGGCTCATGACGGTGTGGGATACCACGCCGCCAATCACACCTGGAATATCGCCCAGACTGATGGGTGTGAAGGTCATCATGTTGTGTGCGGGGGCAAAGCATTTCAGGATATTAAAACAGATGGGAATCGCCATCATGCCCATGGCAATATTTGGGTAGGGAATGGGAATCGTGGGCGGGGTCAGGCAGACATCGGGAAAGGCCAAGTCCAGTCCGAACATTTGGGTATTTGCTAACATATCAACTCCAGTTCGCGCCAGGCTGCAGGTGGGCGCTAAAAATTTCAGCTTCAAAAAGATCAGGATCTTTTTCAATCACACCGGGTTGCTTCTTGAGGGCCGCATCCGTAACTAGGGTACGGTGCAGCCGGGTGCGTGATAATTTGGTTTGAATCCAGAGAATGCCACTGAGGTTGGCTCCGGTAAAGTCCGAGAATGACAGGTCGCTGTGACTGAAATTGGCATTCTCGCAATTGGCCAGGTGGAATACGCTCATATCCAGCAATGTTCGTGAAAAATTGCAATTGGCAAGACACGATTCGGGCCATAAAGTTTGATGCAGGCGGGCACCGGAAAAATCGGCCCCCGTCAGATCCGCCTGCGGAAAAAGTGCGTTGGTTGCGATTGCGTTCCTAAAGTCTGCCTGCTGCAACTGGCAACCCTTGAAGCTGCACTGCGGCAGCTCGGCGTGGACAAACCTTGCCGCTTTGAGCGAGGTATCGATGAACTGGCAGGCCTGCAAATGCCGCTGGGTCAGGTCCACCCCATCCATATGGCATTCGAAAAATACCACACGGTCAAAACGGGTATCAGGCCACGCCAGTTGCGTCAGATCACAATGCATGAAAGTGAACTGCTCCAGCACGTTCCCGCCCATGTCGGCACCAGACAGATCAATACTGTCCATGAGGGTCATGACGTTGCTGTCGAACAGCAGGCGGGATCTTTGCATATTGCATTTGCGAAATACCGAATTCTCACTTGTGATGTATTCGAAGTTGCAATTGACGAGCGTGGATTCATTAAATTGCGTGACATCCAGAATGCTGTTTGCAATATTGCAGTTGTCCATATGGCATTCGGTGAATAGCGATAGTCTCAGATTGCTTGAACTCAGGTCGCACTGTTCAAAACGGCATCGCAAAAACACCGCTTCGGCAAGGTTGGCGCCTGTCATGGAGATGCCTTTGAAGGTGACCTCCTGGAAAGTCATGGCCGACAGGTCTTCTGAGTCCAGATCAAAGTCAATGACCTCGTCGCTCAGTGAATCGCCAATGCGCGACAGTTCCCGTAATTCTGCAAGCGTGGTCATGAGCCATTCCCCTGATGATCCCGCAAGGGGTACAGGTTAGCCTGAGTCGTGCAGGCTTGGTCCAGGTCGGTAGTTTCATCCAGGCGAGCGCGACCCAAATTGGCACGGAAAAAGTTGGCTTTTGAAAAATCGGCATTCTCCAGGTTTGCCCCGGTCATGGTCGCTTGTATCAGATTGGCATGTTCGCCCTGGGTGTGGCGCAGATCGGCACGGACAAACAATGCGTCCCTGGCGGTCATTTTGCAGAGCGTGCTGCCTTGCAGGGAGGTTTCAGAAAAATCCGTCATACTCATATCGGCATGGGTAAAGTCTTGCCCGTCCAGTTGCAACCCTCGCAGATTGCATTGCTTGAACTGTGCATGGGCAAATGAGCATTCCAGCACTGTGGTGTGATAGGCCATCGCTACGTTCAGGAATCGACCAAGGCCGAATACTTCGCCGTGCAGCGAGCTTTGGACGAAGTGGCTGCTGTCCAGGAATGCCCCTGCATATCGGTTTCGTTTGAGCTGCGATTGCAGAAATGTCGTGCGAGTCATGCGCGCGCCCAGTGCATTTTCCGTAAATTCGCACTCGGTATAGATGCATTGAAAAAGCGCGGCGTCCACAAACGAGCATTTTTCAAACCGGATTTTGTTCAACAGCAATTGCGCGAGGCGCGCTCCAGAAAAATCACATTCGAAAAACGTGCTTTGTTCGATAATGCTTGCGTCCAGGCTGGCGCCTTCAAACCGGACCCGTTTTGCCTGAATGACCGAAAGATTGGCGCTATCCAGGTTGGCATGGCTCAGATTGCATCCGTCCAGCGTCGTGCGGGCCAGCACCGCTTCCGATAAATTACAGCCGGACAGGTCGCTACCGCTCAGGTCTGCGGCTTCCATGAAGGTGCCATGCAGATCTGCCCCCGATAGTTGCATGCCTGAAAGATCTGCCCCCGTCAGGTCCATCATGGACAGATCTTTGCCCGTATCGTACCGTTCCTGCACTTGCGCGCGGATATGTTCGCTGCGATGTCGGGATACTCGGGTGACCCCTTCCTGCATCTGCACCGAGTACAGGTACATTTTACGATTGAGCGGTTCCATGCGCTTGAGGCGTTCCAGAGCCGCAAATTCGGGCATTTCGAGGATTTCCTCTGCTCTCTGACGAAACCGGCTGTTCGATGTCCGAAATTCATCGGTATCCATCGATTTGTCCAGCGCCTGTTGCCGGCCCGTTTGCTGGTTTATGCCCTGGTTTATCTCAGTACTGGCGCCGGCGCCCGGCAGGGCGCTGAGTTCGGCAAGTTCCCTGGGTTGATGTTCTTGCCATACATCCAGTACATCCTTATATTTATGCCTGATCTGCTCCAGGTCGCCTTGCATAAGATCTTCAAGCTGTTCGGCAATCGGGCGGGGTGGGCCGGGGGGAGCCTGGATCTGATTTTCCAGGATGGCCTCGGTCAGTTCTGGCGCGAGCGACTGTTTGCGTGCTTCTGCCCGTTGCTCGGTCCTGATCTGTTCTGCCTGTTCCGGCAAGGCTTTGAGCGCTTGCATCAGTTCTGGCACATCCTGCACAGAATATTGCCGCTCTGGTCCCATTACGATTGGCATGTATTCGTCCGGATCGTATCCCGATTCCGCAATAAGCGCGCGCTGCTCGCCAATCATTTGATCTTTCCGAACGATCGCCTTTTGCCAGCGGGCCAGGCGGGTCACTTCCATGTCCAGAAAATCCAGTGGATTCAATAGGTCTTGCGGCACAAGCTCGCTATCCATAAAGGCATACATGGCGCCATGCTCGGGGTCGCGACGTTGTTCCATAACCCGCTGGTACCACGCGGTATCGCGTTGCTGTCCGGGTTTTTCCAGCGCGGGCATGATGCACTTGATGTCTGCAGCGTCTTCCTCCGCAATCTCCTGTGAGCCGTGGTAAATCAGAATCACTTTTTTTTCATGGGGCAGGAACCATGCCGTGGTGGCTCGCAACGGGATCTCGAGGAACGCCTCGTGTTGTTCTTTTGCGTCTGTGGTTTGCCCAAAGGTTTGGGCCGGGCCTTGCGCGTTTGTATTCTGCCGTTGCGAGTCTTGATGATGACCGTGTCCGAGTGTTCCGTCGGCGCTGCGGCCATGGGCAACATGGAGTTCCTCTTCGCGTGATCGTGTGCTTTTTATGACGAAGCAACGTGCCTTCCAATCGGGCAGCGCGCCTTGCCAGTACGGCTGGCCGGGTGTCATATTCCAGATGGTAAACGGCGCGCTGTCAGGCAGGCAGTCGCGATTGGGCCAGCGCTGGTCAGGGCTGGCTGCATTGAAGATGGTCGGATCCAAATTGGGGAAGAACCCGGGGAAATCTTTTTTTAGCCATTCTTCAGAATAGCTGCCGCCCAGGGCGAAGCGGCTGGGACGCATGAGTGGGATCGGGCCGAAGCTGGCAGGTTCAACCTTACTGTCCTGTGTCCCCATACGAGCCGAGGGATGTTCTATATTAGGCGCCAGTCGTGTGGCAATGGCGTCCACGGTGACCGAATCGGCCCCTTTGCCCGACGGATTCTCGGCAAAAGAGGCTCCGCCGAACGCATTTTCCCAGGTGACTTCGATGCGCTCGAACGGTTCAGGTGCTGTCAGTCGGCCATTTAACCAGGAGCGCTGGCCAGAGACCATCAGGGTTTTTTCCAGATCGCCTACCTGAACACGCAACGCACATTGGTTGTCCTGTTGCGCAAATTCAGTGGTCGCAAATCCGCTAACCAGATACTCGGCCTGAGGCTTGGGAATGAACTGGTCGATCATTCCTTCGCAATCCAGTTGGGGCAACAGGTCGCGCCACAGCAAATGGTCAGGGTCGAGTCTCGGATGATCTTCATTACGACTGTAATCGGCAACGGCAAAAACCGCGACTCCCAGGCGATGCTGCCGATGCATGGAGAAGGGCCGCGTTAATGTTCCCAGATAGAATGGCTTTATGATTTTCATAATTGAACAAACCCCGGATTAAGCGATCGCGATATGATCTGGGCGCTCTCGACTGACCTTCAGGGGAACGCTCGCGCCCGGTGTCAGGGACGCCGCAACGGAGTAATTGACCACCAGTAATGTTTTGGCGATATGTTCCTGCCTGGTATCGGGATGGATATAGCGAATCTGCAGGCGATACTGCGGCAGATTGTTGATCAGCGTCCCTGAAAATTCACTCTGTATGATTTCGCCCTCCGCAGCAATGCCACTTGCGCGCAGGCGCCGCTGCCGCCAGTCCATGCGCAGTTGCGGAAGCATCCCAAAGAAGAAGATGAGTAGCGTCAGAGCCGCGCCCAGAAGGATGCCGATTGCACCGACAAGTTCGCCCTGGGCCAGATAGAAAAGGCCCACGATAAGCATCGGGATACCCAATATCAGCGGCAGCAACTGGCAAAACTCAACAAATAGCGTGAGCCACCGATTTTCGGGACGGGGCGTAAATTCACTCATGCGACATCACGCCGTCAGGTCCAGGCCCGTGCCTCGCACAGTAATACCGCCGATGCGCAGGCGTGCCCCTTTGAGCTTGTTATCCAAACCACCCATTTCCTGCCGGGTTGCGATAATATCGTTTTGTACCGCACCCACATCATTTTCAACCGCTTTGATACTGCTTAAAATTCCCTTGATGCTGGTCTTTGAACCGGCCAGCTCTGCATCTATGCCGGTCACGCGAGATTTCGCAGCGGCAGTTTTCCAGTCATAGCCAGCCAATATACCGGTAACGCCATGGGCAGAAATATTCGCACCGGTGACCGTGGCGTTGATGGCGTATCCGCTTACACCGATGATAGCTGCCGTAATTGCCGGGCCAACGGTATACGTTTGGCGTAAGCCGAATATGGTGTCCGTGCTTACGCCATGCACCGTTCCTGTACGATTGCCGTTGGTTGTGGTTGTCGTGCTGCCGTTGTAGGTTGTGTTCATGTTTCCCGTGACGGTTCTGTTGTGATTGCCGTTTAGTTTTTCTTCGATCATTCCGTTGATCGTAGATGTCAAGTCACCTGTTTGCGAAGAGGTCTTGTTGCCAGTCAGTTCGCGTGTGATATTGCCTTCGACAGTATCGGTGATCGAGCCCATCTGGCTTTTTACGACCTCGCCCGTCCGTTGATCAATCAAATTACCGGTATGTTCTGAATTCAGTACCCCGTTAATAATGGTGTTGTAGTTTGCATTGATCTCGCGACGTACAGCAGCGTTGAGCTGTTCGTTCGTAATGCCCTGCCGAGTAATATGCGACTCCTGCTGAACCGTCACGTGCTGGCAGCCGCCGACTGTTGTTTTATGATTATTGCCAATGTGATGATCACAGTCGTTATTGATTTCAAGCAGCATGTTCAACTGGGCTTTCATATGGGCCATTTCGGCACCCAGCTTGTCTTCGAACAGTAACCAGTTCGCCATGGATGGATCGCCATGCACGGATTGGCTGCGAAACCCGCTTTGCGACGCTTGGGCGGGCAGTTCTACGGGTGGCATGTTATTGGCGTTGTAGACCCGGCCAAGTACGAGTGGGCGATCAGGGCACCCGCCGATGAAATCAACGACGACTTCATCGTTGATACGGGGCAGTTGCAGGCCGCCAAAACCACCTCCGGCCCAAGGGCTCGATACGCGAACCCAGCAAGAGCTGTTTTCATTCTTTTTACCGTAGCGATCCCAGTGAAATTGCACCTTGATGCGACCATACTGGTCGGTCCAGATCTGTTCCCCTGCCGGACCGACGACGGCTGCCGTTTGCGGGCCGTGCGTGTGGGGGACCGGCGTATGGCGAGCGGCGCGATATTGCAGGTTAGCTGGCAGAGCGGTAAAAGTTTCTTCATAGAAATCCTCCATGCCTGTGCCACTGGCATAGCCAGCGACGCTCATGCGATAGCTGACGCTGACAACCAGGTACTCGCGATTCTCACTTTGGCGAGGATGATTCTTTAAGCTGAATGTGTATCCGGGGGCGATGCCGCGTGCATTGGTCACGCCGGCAATCTGCTCGCGTACACTTTGCAGTTCTTCAAGGCGCACGCGTGAGTATTGTTCACCGTGGTTGGGTTCCTGGTAACCGCCTTGCCATTCGAACATTTCCAGATTGCCCGATTGTGATCCCCCCGAATTGCGTGAGATAGCCTCCAGGCTGGCGCGTGGTTTGGTGAAATCGTAATCAGTCGTAGCGTACCCGTCGGGCGTGATTTGCGCCGCAATTTCCCAGGCAGATACATATTCTTCTTGCGGGTGTGCCAGGCGATCGGGGCCGTAATAAGGCACGGTGGCGTAGGCCGGCTGCGGCCCGTGCGTAGCAATGTCATCTGTAATGACCAGCGTATGCGACCCGTTCTTATGCTGGAAGTAGTAATAAATACCTTCATGCTCCATCAGGCGACTGATGAAGGCAAAGTCTGTTTCCTGGTACTGGACGCAGTATTCCCAGTTACGATATGTGCCGTTGAGTTTGATTTCAAACGGGAAATCATAATCGCCCAGCACTTCGCGAATCACATCAGGCACAGTTTTTTGCTGGAAAATCTTGTTATCGGAAGTTTGGGTCAAATACCAAAGCCAGGGGCGTACGGTCGCACGATAGATGTAGTAACGAGAGCTGCTGTTTTCCCGGCCCACCATAACGCATTTGGTGATTTGCCCATCAAGATATCTGGACCCGGAAGGAGATTCGATTTCTATAGTAAGCGACTTGCCCAGCAACTGCTGCAAATCAAGGCTATAGGATTCGGCTACCAGTTCGACTTCAAATTCAAACAGACTGGACAAGGCTTCTGTGCCGGACATTTGCCTGAAAGCCAGGACACCTTCTAGCGGGGTGTGGGCTACGATGGGCCGAAATTCTATGAGGGAAGGCATATCCATTTTTCTCTCCATGAAGCTCAAACAGCAGTTGGTTATTTTGTAGAAAGCTGCTGGTGGGGCTATTGAGGTTTGTTACATTCAACTTACCGGAATCATGAAGTCCGTACAACCACACACCCGTTTAGAATCGCTACAAAAACTTATTTTTTTATTCGTAAAAATGAAGGCTTGCTTATTAAATGTGCAAATGCAGCATTTAATTATTACATTAATATAGCATGTTTAATATGATATTTTTTGCGTGTAATTAAAGTGAAATAAACCGAAAATGGGCGACGTTTGTCACTAACTTGACTTTCCTTTGCAATCTAAGGCAGCTAAGAATTGGCAAAAAATTGTGCGCCTTGGCGTTTGCCTACCGGTATTTCCTATATGAAATTTTTGATTCCGAAAAACAATCATGGAAATATTTAGTCACAACCATGACAATTAACTAATCTTTTGCCAGGCTGAATTTACATTTATGCCTATGTACATAGGAAGTAGGAAGAGGGCGAAGCGGGCAGGATGCGGCTCAATATGAGTGCGCTGGGCATGATATATTCAGTCTCGTTGTGAAGGCTGTTTCAGAGTCCCTGGTCGATTCCCATATGAGCGAGATAACGACGTCCCGTCTTAAGGACAAGATATCTCGCCATTTCAATTAATTGTTTTAGATCTCACCAGAGACCAGGAATATCCATGTTTCCGGTATCTATAAGCATCGCCTTTATCGGGACTGTTTGGCTGTTGCTTAGATCGGCTTACGGTCGGGCTCGAAATAAGGAGCGACCAGTGGTGATTCTGGCGCCGGCCTGTAAGCCTGCTCAATGTCGTGAAACTTAAGTATGACGGCAAGCCACCCACGCTGAAAAAATTAAGCCTCTTGTTGGACGGCATTCGTGTTCAAAGCCATTGTGCGATGCGCGATGAAGTCGCGCAAACGCCTTAACAGAGGCGTCAATTGGCGGCGGCCGGGCACGACCAGAAATAGCGGCGCTGCCTCGGTCGTCCAGTCGGGACACAGAACCCGCAACCGTCCAGCGGCCAAATCTGCGCTAACGTCAAAGCCCGCTTTGTAAACGATACCCTTGCCCAACAGGGCCCAGCGACGCACCGCATCTCCGTCGTTGGAGACATTGACACTCCTGACCCGCACCACGACCTCGGGGCCATCCCCAAGTGAAAACCGCCACCGATCATGTATGTCTTCGCCGAACATGAAACACATGCAATCATGCCCGGTCAGTTCATGCGGTGTCGCCGGCGCACCGTACTTCTCGATGTAGGCAGGCGAGGCGCACAATACTCGGCGGTTTGAAGGCGCTACAGGCAAGGCCACCAGACTGGAATCAGGCGGCTTGCCGTACCTAAAAGCCGCATCCACGGGATCGCTATAGACATTTGCCATGCGATCCGACAATTGCAACCTGATGGCGACCTCAGGATACAGCTCCTGGAAATCGTTCAGCCATGGCAGCAAAAGGTTGCGTCCGAAATCGGATGGCGCGGACAATTTTAGTACGCCCTGTATAGCCTGTTCGCCCGTGGCCAGTTCCTGGCTCGCTTGTTGCAGCGTCGCCAAGGCTGGACGACACTTCTCCAAAAAAAGTTCGCCATGAGGCGTTAGCCGCAAGCTGCGGGTCGAACGCAGGAACAATTGGACACCTAGCTCAGCCTCCAGACGCTTTAGCGCTGCGCTGGCAGCCGCCGGCGTCAGATCCAGCGCGCGCGCCGTCGCTGACAGACTGCCGTTATCTGCGGTGCGCACAAAAATGTCCAGGTCAGTAAGGGCTTTCATTAGTGAATTTTAGAAAATGTTTGCTCTATTATCAAATTATTTTTGAAAAAGCTTGCAAAAAGCGGCTACTTTTTCAAATATAGACCAAGCAGTAAGATGCTTTCATTATCTCTTAACGTTGATTTGCCACCGAAGTCTCCCAGGCAGAAATGCTTATCCTCTTATAAACGATGCTGCGCTTGCGCCTGTTTGATTCAAAACATACGGCTCTTCATCGCGCTACTTCAGGAAACGCTCACATTATGAACACTCGCCGCACGCACAACCCTGAACCACCGCCGGCAGACGATGCCGTCCCGCCCGCTATTGCGCAGCAGAACTGGCATTTTGATCATGTCAGCGTTTCCATGGGGGCAGACCACGCGCTGGTCACGCTTTTCGAAGGCGTGATGGATTTTAAGGCGGGACCTCGCCCGCCGTTTCCGTTTCCCGGTAGCTGGCTCTATGAGGGGCAGCAAGCTGTTGTGCATGCAATTGAGGACACCTCGCTGTCAGCACAAGCAGGCGAACTGAGCTTTAATCATATTGCCTTTAAAAGCTCACAGCCGGCGTCCCGGGTGATCGAGCGACTTGAGCGCACCGCGCTGCCTTTCAAAGTGGCGCGCATCCCAGACGGCAACATTGCGCAAATCTTTGTACAGTTGCCGGGCAATTTCGTGGTCGAGCTCGATGTGCCGGATGATACAGAAAATGCTGTCAGTCATTTTTACGGTACCACCTGGGTGGCGCCGACAAAAGACGATCGTTGATCTGCCGTTGCAAACAATTTAATCGCTTTCCTATATTTATCAGAAGACTCTCCATGACTACGACCTCAGATAAGCTGTTTCGTCCTTTCCAACTCGGTACACTAAGCCTGCCCAATCGCATGGTAATGGCGCCCATGACGCGTGCACGCAGCACACAACCGGGCGACATACCCAATGAATTGAACGCTGAATATTACGCCCAGCGCGCGAGTGCCGGCCTGATTGTTTCGGAAGCCACCCAAATCTCGCCGCAAGGCAAGGGATACTCTTTCACGCCTGGTATCCATAATGATGACCAGGTAGCCGGGTGGAGGCAGGTAACTGACGCTGTGCATGCGAAGGGCGGGCGCATCTTCCTGCAGCTATGGCATGTGGGTCGCATGTCGCATCCCAATTTCCATGGCGGCGCACTGCCAGTGGCGCCTTCGGCTGTACCGTTCGAGGGTTCCATCTGGATGGTTGATCCGACCTCCGGGCAAGGCAGCATGGTGGCGTGCCCGACGCCACGTGCATTGAGTCTGGAGGAAATTCACACGATCATCAATGATTTTCGCGCTGGCGCGCGCCGCGCAATGGATGCTGGCTTTGACGGGGTAGAAATTCATGGCGCCAACGGCTACCTGATTGATCAGTTCCTGCGCACATCATCCAATCTTCGCACCGACGGTTACGGGGGTTCGCGCGAAAACCGGCTGCGCTTTCTGAAAGAAGTGGTGGCTGCGGTGGCCGAAGAAGTAGGGGCGCAGCACGTGGGCATCCGCCTGGCACCATTTCTGACAGCACGCGGCATGGCTTGTCCCGATATTCTGCCAACGATTCAGGAGGCAGCACGTTATCTGAATACGCTTGGTATTGCCTATATTCATCTGGTCGAGGCTGACTGGGACGATGCCCCACAGTTCACCGACGCATTCCGACGGGACATTCGCGAAGCCTTCGGTGGTGCGATCATCGTGGCTGGCAAATACGACCAGGCCCGCGCCGAGGACATGCTGGACAAGGGCTATGCCGACCTGATCGCCTTTGGCCGGCCGTTCATTGCCAATCCAGACTTGGTGCGCCGTTTTCGTGAGCATCTGCCGTTGGCAGATTTTGACAGCGCTTCGTTATTTGGCGGCAATGAATGGGGTTATACGACCTATCCTGCGCAGGCAGAGGCGGCGTGACCTGCTCTGAGTCTGATTGAATGAAATTTCAACCAGACACGACGATCATAAACTTTCCGGAGTCACGCCTATGAAGCTTACAGTCGCAGCAGTCATTTTAATCTTGGCAGGGCTGGCCTGCTTCGTCCTGTTCAAACTGATCGGCAGTTCGATTGACGCAGACGGCCATCTCCATGAGCCTTTCGGGCTGCTTCCTATCGGCTTCGTCCTGATCTTATTTGGGGTTCTGGGACTGCTAATCCGCGGCATCTGCCTGGCATACAAGCGATGGTCTTCGCGCGGTGAGTGATTCACCGGCGCCGTCTCTTAATCTGATCTGACCAAGAGCGGTAATACAACCGCGCACATATTCAGCTCGAATACTTGGCTTGCTGTCTCTCTCGGGAGCAGCAGGCGTCGCAAATCAAGCGCAGATTATCTGCATATTTACCTTTAAGGAGTACTAAATGAAAGCCGTCGGCTTTACTCGTTACCTGCCCGTCTCGGATCCGGAATCCTTCCTCGACGTTGAGCTGCCAAAACCCGTGCCTCAGGGTCGCGACATCCTCGTTGCAGTCCAGGCGGTCGCAATCAATCCGGTCGACGTGAAAGTGCGCGCGCCCAAGAGCAAGGTTGAATCACAACCGCGCATTATCGGCTATGACGCATCCGGAATCGTCGAGTCAGTCGGGTCTGAGGTTACCCTGTTCAAGCCCGGCGATGAAGTCTACTATGCAGGCGACCTGACAAGACCTGGCACCAACCAGCAATTTCATTTAGTCGACGAACGTATCGTCGGACACAAGCCCAAAAGCCTGGGCTTCGCTGAAGCCGCAGCGCTGCCGCTGACAACAATCACGGCTTACGAGGCATTTTTCGACCGGTTACGTATTGATCGCGACGGAGCGGATAAGGGTAAGTCGGTTTTGATCATCGGCGGTGCGGGAGGGGTCGGTTCGATCGGCATCCAGTTGGCCAAGCGCGCGGGTCTGACAGTCATCGCCACGGCTTCGCGCCCCGCAACAATCTCCTGGGTAAAAAAGCTCGGCGCAGATCACGTCATCAATCACCGCGAACCACTGGTCGAGCAGATGCGCGCAGCAGGTTTTCAAAACGTTGACTATATTGCCATTTTTAACGATATGCGCCACTGGGAAGCTGCAGTCGAATTGATTCGTGCGCAGGGCGCAATCGTCTCTATTGATGACACCGACCTGCCGATGCCGATGGCTGGCATGAAGACCAAGGCGGCGAGCCTGCATTGGGAATTCATGTTCGCGCGGTCGATGCACCAGACGCCAGACATGATTGAACAGCACCAGTTACTGTGCTTTGTTGCAAATGAAATTGACGCCGGTCGCCTGCGTACCACGGTTGCCGAGGTGCTCTCTCCAATCAATGCAGCCAATATGCGTGAAGCCCATCGCCGTATCGAGACGGGATCCACAAAAGGCAAAATCGTGGTTGAACACTTTTAGAGATCTTTGCTGGGCCAGCAGGCCATGCATCGTCCCAGGTCTTGCGATGAGCTGCCCAGTTTTCGGCTGGCGTCAGCATCATATGTTACCGGCAGTCTCGCGGTCTGCTCATCGTTAACAGCCTTCAGCGCTGCTCACGCGTGATCCATTGCGTTTCAGGCAACGCACGCCAGGCAGACAGATGGTCCAGTAGCGCAGCCGGCGCCTGAGCTGCTGAAAGCAATTGCCGGTCTTGCAGCTTCAGGAATCCCTGTTCGACGACGTGATCAAGAAAGTCCAGCAATTTGTCATAGAAGCCATGCACATTGAGCAGCCCGCAAGGCTTGGTATGAGCGCCAAGCTGCGTCCAGGTCCATACTTCAAACAGCTCTTCGAAAGTACCAATCCCGCCAGGCAACGCGATAAAAGCGTCAGATAGTTCTGCCATCATCGCCTTGCGCTCGTGCATGGAATCGACTACGCGCAAGTCTGGCAATCCGGCATGAGCGACTTCTCTTTTGACCAGCGCATGCGGGATCACGCCAATGACTTCTCCTCCCGCAGCAATGGCTGCATCAGCCACGGCTCCCATCAAACCTACCGACGCTCCTCCATACACCAGGCGGATGTCACGCTCGGCCAGCAAACTCCCCAACTGTATGGCGGCATCTCGATAATCACTGATGCGCCCCGGGCTTGAGCCCGAAAAAACACAAACTGTCCGCATGACATCCCTCTCTGTAGCGGGCGTGCACAAGACAAATCTGGTGCACATACTTTTCAACCATGACATGAAGGCGTATCCATGCCCGGAACATTTCACATGCTCCCAAAACCGCCGACCGATCCGGGAGCAGACCGCCGTTCTACGATCTAACGAGTACTCCCAACGACTCAAGCAATTGCTCACCTTGTTCAGGCGAAATCACCGAGCCATGCAAACAGCTGCTCAAGTCGTACACGGTGATGGCCCCCAGTTCAACGGTTCGCAGATCGGCCCCCTGAAATTGGGCTCCCTTCAGACTGGCTCTTCGTAAACTTCCGCCGATAAATACCGTATCCCGAAAGTCACATCCTGCCAGATCTGCGTCTGAAAAATCAAGTTGCTCCAGCGTTTGCTTTCTGAATGACAGGCCGCGAAGATTGCTGCTCACCAGCCGGCAGTTGCGCAGGGTCAAACCCAGAGAGCGGGCTTCGAGAAAGCTGGCCCCGGTCAATTTCGAATCAGCAAAGGTTGCCGAAGACAGCCGGGCTCGGGTCCACTTGGTCATGTGAAGATCGCATGCCATGAATTGGGCTCCGGTAAGATCAGCAAGCTCGAAATTACCAAGACCGATCTTGCACCGCTCCCATGATGTATCAATCAGGGTTGAATGAGAAAGCCGAGTCTCTAACAGCGAGCAAGCGGTAAAGCGGACGTTTTGCAAATCAAGAGAGCTCAGATCCTGGCCGTCGAATGAGCACTGATCAAAATGGGTCACCGGCTGCGCCTGTCGAAGAAGGTCAATGAGATCGTTTCGGGTGAAGGTAGTATTGCTAACGGTAGTCATTGGAAATATATGCAAAGCGTGGCGTAATGGCAAATCGTATGATACATTATAAATCCATACATATGGATTGTTTATGAATATTCACCGTACAAAGCAACCTGCCGCTGTCCGTGCGCAGATTCTTAACGCCGCCAAGCAAGTTCTGGTGGAGGCAGGCGCTGCCGCGCTGACTTTTGACAGCGTCCTGGCCAGGACAGATCTTTCCAAAGGCGGCATCCAATATCATTTTCAAACGAAACAAGCGCTGCTGGACGGCCTGTTCGATCATCTGATGCAGGAGTTCTTTGCCAACCTGAACGAGGCAACGGTTGCCGTGCCGCCAGGCCCCGACCAGCGCATTCGCGTATACATCAACTTAGTAAGCCGTGCTGCCGAATCAGCGGTAGCCGCCAGGGAAGCCATGGTTTTGCTCATGATCGACCCCAAGTACCAAACAACGCACGCGCAATTGGTGGACGAATTCTGCCGTCCCGATAGGGTGCCCAACGACCTGTCTTTGACCTGCCGATTCGCTGTTGAAGGCCTCTGGCAGTCGCAGGTAATGAGGCGTGCTCCGCAACCAGAAGTGGTGGCAAGTGTCAGGAGTTACTTGCTCCGGATGCTCGATAAGGCACAGGAGTCGCCCGCCCGCCACAAGCCGGCACCGACCCGATCTACAAGGGTGCAGCGCTTTGCCATTAAAGACAAGGATGCGTTATGACCATTGAATTTAATAAACAGACCCGAGCCACTGCTATCGCGTCGATTCAGCGGTATTTCGATCAGAATATGCACAAGCCTATCGGTAACATTGCTGCTGGCGCGTTGTTGGGCTTTTTCCTGGAGGAAATCGGACCTTCGATATACAACCAGGCCGTCGCGCACGTACAGGAGCAGTTGCAATTGCGCGTTGCCGAACTGGATCTGGAGATCAACGAGGAGGAGTTCAGTTATTGGCGTCGATATGCGTCGGGCAGATCCTGAAGAGGTTGTTGGGCCAAGTGCTCGTCTGAATAAGTAGCAAGTCTTATGCTGGTGTGCGCGACGCTATCCTGACAAAGATAGCCTGCCCAGCGGCCAACCAAACCGTAGTTAAGTGTGGGGGTTCCAGGCTCGTCAGGAGCATTGACTACCAATCCATCAGTACATTTGTACTGACCCCGACTACAACTACGCTTGTTATTGCGCGCATCGCCATGGCTTTCAGGTTCTTCAGATTGATGAAGTTACTGTTTGAATGTCTTTTAGAAGTTCAAGTTAATTTCAGGTCAATAGGTACATCATGGACATTTCAGAAGTAGCCCGGTGCACAGCCGTTGCGGATCTATGATCTATTTTGCGTCTGGTCAGACCACTGCTACTCCAGTGAGGTAGAGCTTTGCATTGATGTATGCTGTTGCGTATTGTCGCTGTCGCAAAAAAAGCGGGCCTATGCCCGCTGTTAATGTATAAGCTAAATGAACTACCGAATATGACTCATAACGTCATCAAATAATTGACTTTGAGATTCAGTCATTTTTTTATTTGGCCAATATGCCGCCGCCGCTATAACCGTCCTGCTGGTTGGATCGACAAAAATTGCCTGCCCGTTCATACCATACGCTCCAAAAGTGCCTTTGTTTTTGGTGGTAGAGCGGTCAATCCACCAGAAATATCCATATCCAGGCGAGTGGTTGTAATCCTTAATAGATTCTTTAATCCACAATTCGGGTACGACTTGTCGGTTCGCCACTTTACCGTTATTTAACATGAGTTGACCAATACGGGCAAAGTCTCGAACGGTGGCGGAAAACCCCGCCCCATAAAAGGGCCGTGGCTTAGAAGCGACTCCTTGCTCAACCCAATATGCTGAACTTTCCATGCCGGCGGGACGCCATAATTTTTCTGACATGTATTCGGCTAATGAGCGACCTGTTGCTCGTTCCAATGCCAAGCCTACCAAATTGGCATCAAGCGTTGAATAATTAAATTTTGTTCCTGGCCGATTTATTCTTTTTAATTTATATGCCGCATCTTCGTAATAGGCTTTTGCCTGGTTCAATGATAAATCTCGATGGCTTCCACGAGTTAAGGCCTCGTTCCAGTCTGTTCCAGATCTCATCATTAAAAGATTCTTAAGCGTTACGCCTTCGTATGCTGTATTTTTTAGTTCCGGAAGATATTTGGTAATCTCATCGTCCAAACTTGAAATGCTGCCATCCTCAATGCCAAATCCAACTAGTAGCGAAACTATTGACTTTGAAGCGGACATTGATATGAATTTTGTATTTTCATTACTGCCGTTGCGATATGCTTCTTTAACTATTTTTCCGTCACGCATAACGACTATAGCGTTAATCCTTTCCCTTTCAAGATATTCGTCGAACGTCAACGGTTCTTTACTGCCGGTAACCCTAAACTTTGAATCATCAAAGCCATTCGCTTTTTCCAGGATTTCAGGATTTTTTGATGCCGCAACCTTCTGCGTTCCAAATAACTGATCCATGTGTTGATAAGTAAGATAACTTATAGCAGGATCCGATTTAGCTCGACGAGCTTCCAGCAGTGTTGGGGTTGGATTGGCGGGTACAGCCGATAAATTAATATCCGGTTTTTCTGAAGTGGCACAACCACTGAGTAAAGCAACTGCCCCTAATGATAAAAAAATCGATCCTGTAATCTTTGTTTGTCTCAATATCATTTAATTTTCCTAGTCTGTATTTAAGCTTAAAAAATAAGGAAGCATAGATGCACACTCCTCCTCATAAAGGGCATTAAACCATATTATTGACCTTTATGGTTTTTAAGGTGCTTCTCTTGTGCTCTATGCAACATCAAAATAGAAGACATTTGGTTAGTGAGGGGATGAGGGGCAATTTGAATCAGAAGCCCCGAATGAACCCTAAAGTACAACGGCTTGCTTAAAACGGACTCCGAAAGGATTGAGCGACGATACAGTACTAGTTGCAACATGCCTGGCTGTCGTCAGATAATATCCATGTTGCACCTCAGGAAGTGGAAAACAGCTCCTATTTGATTGGCCAGATCGACTCCACAGTGATGGGCACTGAAGATCTGGAAAGCTTTGAACTGTGATTTTAAGCTTTAGATTTTTGTATAAAAGTAGGGGGCCGCTACGCCCCCTTTGATTACGTTAACGAATGAGAAAATTGATCTATTAAAGATGACTTTTAGCCGCAGCGCCAATTTAAAACAAAATTCCAGCCGTCATTTTCCCATTCCAAGTGCACTCGGCAGACCCGTAGCTATTTCTGGAACGAACGTAATAAGCAATATGATAGCCAACAGTACTGCCAGATAAGGCAGCACACTCAAGCTCAACCTTTCCACGGAAACCTTCGAGATACGAGATGCTACAAATAAATTTACGCCCAGAGGTGGAGTTAGCAATGCCATTTCATTTGTAATGACCAGGATAATTCCAAAGTGAATAGGGTCAATGCCTACCAGATGAAGCATAGGGAGTACCACTGGAACGAGGATAATAATTGTGGACAATGTTTCCATAAACATGCCCAGCACAATCAACACACCGATAAGCATTAAAAGAATAATTTCCGGCTGCGTTGATATACTCAAAACTGCTTCGGCCAATTTCTGCGGAATTTGTTCATATGTCATGATCTTTCCGAACAAAGTGGACGTGCCGACGATAATCAGCACGGCACCGCACATATTAACTCCCTCCAACAGCGCCTTATAAATATGGATTGGCTTTAATACACGATTTACAACACCGGCCACAAATAACGAATAAACGATAGCGAGTACTGAAGCCTCTACAGTTGTCGCCACACCTGAATATATTGATCCCAGGATAATGACCGGTGTCATTAACGAAAAAAACCCCTTTTTGCAAGCTTGTAGAAATATACCCAAGTTGAAAGATTGTGAGTTCTGGCCGCCATTGAATCCATTTCTGCGGGCGAGCAGCCAAGCCATCGCGGACATCGAAAATGCCACGACAAATCCTGGGATAAATCCAGCAGTAAACATACCAGTTAAGGATACATTCGCCAAAATACCGTAGATAATCATAGGATTACTAGGAGGTATGAGAATTCCGATCGTGCCACCTGACGATGCAACAGCTCCGGCATACTCCTTGCTGTATCCATTTTTAATCATCGTCGGAACAAGTAATGCACCGACAGCTGCCACGGTGCCTGGTCCGGAACCAGAAATTGCAGCAAAAAAAGTACACGCCATAATGGTTGTAATACCAAGGCCGCCATACATCCTGCCGACAAGCTGCTTGACGACGTCCACAATCTGGGAAGTAATATTTCCATGCTCCATTATTACCCCTGCAATAATAAAGCAGGGTATGGCCAGTAGAGGAAACATATTCAAGCCATCAAAAATCGAATTATGAATAACGGACATTGGCAAATAATCGCCAGCCACTAATGCAACAATCGATGCTATTGCCAAACTCATGAATATTGGCATGCCCATAAGGAATAGAACTGCCAATGAAATGAGAACGAGGGTTGAAACTGCCATGGGACCTTCCTCTAGTATGTATTATTGGAGCGGCTGCTCAATGTCTTCCCTGACCAGCCCTGTCAAGGTGCCGTCTCGCCATCTTATGTAATAATTCTCGATTATCCGCCAGCTCATCGCTATGAAACTAAGCGGAATAATCATTTCTACGTAGGCACGTACAATACCTAATGTCGGAGATAATTCAGGGAACTCGATGCCAGAACGAATGACATCCCATGACCACCAGGCAATCAATATATTGAATATCACCCATACTAGATCACACAAAATTCTGAAGTACAGCCGGTATCTGAGCGGAAACAGCAGAAACTGTGCTGAAATACGTACATGCGCGGCATGTTTGGCAACCATGGGAACCGCAGCGAACGTAGCCCAGAGAAAGGTATATCTACTTAATTCTTCGCTCCAGGGCACCCCGGCGCCTGTGATGCTGCGCATTCCCACCTGAACCACCAGACACAGCACCATTGCACCCATGCAGGTGACACTGAGTATTTCTTCAAAATGATCATAAAGCCATCGAATTGACAGGTTTTTTTTCATCATCTGACTCCTTATCGTCTATAAGGTCTCACGATTTCTTCGACATGATCTCCTGGGCTTCATCAATCATGCTCTTGCCTCCAATCTGCTTATAGAACTTCGGCCAGATAGCGCGGGCTTTTTCCTGCCAAACCGGTCCGTCAGTAAGAGAACTGACCTGCATTCCGTGATCAATACACTCTTTCTTGGCCTGTGCCTCCAGCTTGGCAGCGTATTGCCATTCGGCTTCAGCCGCGGTCCTCGCTGCTTTAGTGACAAGTGCTTTAGATGGTTGGTCCAAACGACGAAACCACTGCTCGCTCACCAGCATAGGTCCAACCCAAAGCATGTACGGAATTTCAGTAACGTACTTTTGTACTTCCCAGAACTTATTGTCGCGGTTGACTGAGTACGGATTCTCCTGTCCATCAACAACGCCTTGCTGCAAAGCATTAAAAGTTTCTGCCCAAGCCAGAGGATGAGGTTCCACACCCCAGGAACGAAATGCATCCAACTGCACGTCGACAGAAGGAACACGGATTTTTAATCCTTTCAGATCATCGATTTTTGTAATAGGATGTTTTGAATTGGTAATGTGACGGTAGCCACCAATAAGCCAGGACAACGGGCGCGTACCACTCTGCTTGGCAATGGTTTCGCCGATTTTGTCCGTAAAAGCAGTATCTCCGAATAATCTGGCTGCAGCTTCTGTATCAGGGAACATGTAAGGTAGTGAAAATATATTCGCCTGTGCCGCAAACGGCGTTAAATTGCCGACCGCCAGCACTGCTACTTGAATTTCCTGATCCCGTAATTGCCGAACATTGGATTGCTCGTCGCCAAGGGAGCCACCATAGAAAGTCTGAACTTTAATCTGTCCATTCGACTCCTTCTCAACGATCTCTTTGAATTTATCAATGGCATAGGTGTGCACCCCGCCATCCGGGCTTGAAGTTGCTGCACGTATCGTCATACTCTTATATTCGAGCGCGTGGGCGGATGCCAGCGGACTCAGAGCAATCAATGACAAGCCGACTTTTAGAAGCCAGGATGGCTGGCGTAATAGGGTCGTGGAATGCTCGCGCTTGGATGATAATAGTGATTTCATGGCATGTCTCCTGATATTGTCCGGTCTGACGCCGGTTTGTATAAATATAAATAAATTGATCACTTGCTTGAACAAATTCCAAGCAAGCATGGTTCTATGCAGGCCGCAATCCGGCAATATCTTCAAGTACGTGAAGCATAGAAGTGCAGTCTTCTTCTGATCTTCCCCAGGGGGCTGCCAATCCAAAAGATTGTCTCGCCGCCGCTCCGATAAACAACGGAGCACCCAATTGGTCTCCCAGCTTTAACGCCAACGTAACGTCTTTCAAGCCCATTTTCAAAGGGAACTCGGGAGTGACGTCACCACGCAAAACTTTTCTTGGAAAGTTCGTCAACATTTGACCCTTTCCAGCTGGTGTTGAGCCAAAGACACGCATCGCAATCTCCCGGTCAATGCCTGCAAGACGCGCAAAAGTGAGGCCTTCGGCAGCGACGACCATATTCACCATTGAGAGATAGTTGTTTATGAGTTTGAGTCGAATTGCCGTACCCAACGGGCCGACATGCAAAATATCTTTTTCTTTACCCAACTGACTCAACACTGGCATAGCGGTTGCCAAATCATCGGATTCGCCGCCGGCAAGCACCAATAACTCACCTCGGGTCGCCTCACTCATGCCCCGACAAACGGGAACATCCATGGACCGAATACCCAATTTGTTGAGGCGTTCGGCGCAGCAATGTATATAGTTTGCATCCGATGTGCTCATTTCCAAAAGCAAGGCCCCTGAGCGAAGCCCCTTTACTGCACCTGAAGCCCCAAATAAGGCCTGCTCAACGGCTTGCTCATTCGGAAGCATCGTGATGATGATATCTGCATCGATGGCAGTCTTCTCCGGAGTCTCGCCAAAGGTAAACCGTTCATCTACCAAACGCGTCTGGGTCTCGGGTGATAGATCAAAACCAACAACCTGATGTTCGCCCTGAATGAGGCGCCGGACCATAGGAATTCCCATCTTTCCAAGGCCGAAAAAGGCGATACGCATCATTGATCCTTTTTCTTTACGAGGTCGATGGCTGCGGCAACGATAGCATTTGTATCCATAGCATATTTTTGGAGTAAAAATGCCCGTGATCCTCCTTCAGCAAAGGTATCTTGCAACCCGATTCTATGCAGGCGAGCAGCCACACCCTCTTGAGCCAAACACTCGGCCACAGCACTTCCCAGGCCTCCGATAATGGAATGATTTTCGGCGGTTATCACGGCACGGCAGCGACGCGCCTGTTCGAGGACGAGCGCTGTATCCAGCGGTTTGATGGATGCCATATTAACCACTGAAATTTCAATGCCGTCCGCGGAAAGCCGATCTGACGCCTCCAGTGCAGTCTCAACCATTATGCCGACCGCAAAAACGACCAGATCTGAACCTTCTCGCAATATGCTGCCTCTTCCGAAATCAAAATCACTGACAGTCATTTCTGGACGTTTGGATAGCGCATCACGACGCATCCTCATATAGACGGGGCCAGGGCGGGCGCAACTTGCCTTTACTATCGCTGCAATCTGTTCGGGACCGGACGGTTCGGCAATCGCAACATTTGGTAATGCACGCATCAGGGCAATATCATCGATCGCCTGATGCGACACACCTAAGAGGGTTAAGACGCCGGGCAAAAAGCCGACCATTTTTACATTGGTGCGAGGATAGGCAACCTGCATGGCTATTTGATCAAACGCCCTGCGTGTCGAGAACACACTGAAAGTATGGGTCACAGCAATGTGGCCACAGCGTGCCATGCCAGCAGCCATACCCATCATGTTAGCTTCAGCAATGCCGACGTGAACGAACTGATCTGGGAGTCGATCTCGAATCTGATCTGTTTCCGTTGAAGCCACAAGGTCAGCGCAAAGGCAGATCAGCTCAGGACGACGTTCAGCTTCGGCGAACAGGGCATCGCCGTATGCGCGAGGCATTTCCTCAGCCTGCCCTCGAGCAATAAAATCATCAACCTTCAAATCATCCAGACTAGCACCCATATTAGTTCTCCCTCACTGCCGGTTTTGATTCATGTAATTCACGTAATGCCTTGTCGGCCATATCTGGCGGTAACTTCAAATTATGTCCAAGTATCCCTTCCAAACTTGGGACTCCTTTACCCACTAACGTACGTGCGATTATTACTGTCGGTTGACCACGAAACAGCCTTGCCTTATCAAAGGCATCGACAATTGCATCAATATCATGACCATCAATCTTGAGAACATTCCAATTGAATGCAATGAATTTGTCAGCTACAGGTTCCATGTTCATGACCAATTCAGTATCGCCCTCCACCTGCATCTGGTTCCAGTCTATGACCATGCAAAGATTGTCCAGGCCATAATGGCCGGCAGCCATGGTTGCTTCCCAGACCTGACCCTCCTGCAATTCGCCATCACCCAGCATCACATAACAGCGATAAGAACTTTTCTTGCGTTTTCCTGACAATGCCATGCCTACAGCGACTGATAAACCCTGTCCCAAAGAACCGCAGGTTGCCTCGACGATGGGGCCTAATCGTTCGGACATATTGATCTCATACGGTGAGCCATCTTGGCAATATGTCGTTAATACGTCGCTGGGCAGCAGGCCGGCCTGGGCGAGCGCAGCGCCAAAGATTGCTGAATTATGTGCAGTAGACAGAAGAAACCGGTCCCGATCCGGCCAGTTTGGTTCGTCTTTCCTGTAGTTCAACTCTCGCCCATAAAGCGCAGCGAATAGATCAGCGGCTCCCAGACCTTGTTGCACGTAACCTTGGCCGGTTCCGGCAACCAGTGTGACGACATTACAGCGAAGTTCATATGCCATCAGTTCAAGACTCTGGGCAGAACGTTTTATTGGCGTGTCTGACATTACATTCATGTAATTCTCTTGTTTTAGTTTGAAGAAAGTTTGGTTGGCGCAGGACCGGTGCTTTGTCGCAAAATCAACTCAAGTTCGAGTCGCGTACTTTCGGGCATGGGATTCCCGGCGCTGACTGCCAGCAGCATCTCGGCTGCTCGTTGTCCCATCTGTATGGCTGGAGATCTCATGGTTGTAAGAGGAGGGTGAAAATGTGCCGCCATAGCCAAATCATCAAATCCGGTGATTGAGATATCTTTCGGAATGCTGATTTTCTGCGCCTGGCATTCCAAGATTGCACCAAATGCCTGTACATCATTCCCGCACACGACTGCCGTGGGCCGCTGCGCAAGCTCAAGAAATTTACGCATGGCCGCTCTGCTGGATGGAATGTCGTAGGCGCACTCAATCGTTAGCGACTGATCCGGTTCGATCCCCCGGGCACGCATTGCTTCGTGGTACCCGGTTATACGTGCTACAGCACGATCATTGTCACGAGTGATACCGCCTATGACACCGATGCGTCGGTGCCCAAGATCCAGAAGCAAATCGGCCAGCCTGAATGCTTCTTTTTTATTATCCCAACCAATACTGGGAACGTTCTCATCAAATGCCGAAGTAATAACATAAGGAATTTTACGGCTATCGAGAAATTCATAAACCTCAGAGGCACGAGAAGCGCCGACCAGCACTATTCCTCCGATATTCAGTTGCGCCAGCGTTCGCAACTGCGCCATCTCATCCTCTGCGTTATAGTTGCTGGCTGCTATCAATACGTGCAACCCATGCTCAGCCATAATAGCCTGGAAACCTTCGAGCAGCTTAGCAAATATGGCATTATCAAGCGTTGGAACCACCGCAGCATAGGTAAATGAGCGTTGTGTTACTAACGACCTGGCATTACCGTCAGGAATGTAATTATGTGCCTTGATTGCCTTTTCAATGATGCGCAGTGTCTCGCTTGCCACCTGTTTTGGTGAGTTAATTGCGCGCGACACCGTTGATTTTGATAGCCCAGTCTCCCGGGCAATATCCACAATAGTAATTTGACGTTTAGGTATTTTCATGGCATTAAATTGGGAACGTTCCCATAATGCTAAAATCAAAATAAAATAGCGTCAAGCTAGGGTAAACGATGAATGCTCTAGATAGATCGTAGATTTCAGGCTAGCAATTGCAGGTCGAGGTCGAATTAGTTGTGAGCGTTCACGATAGAATTTTCTTGTTAACAAAATAACAATAGATTAACGGCCGAATGTAAATCGGAGTGATGATTGCTCGGGTGTTGAAGCTGTTGTCTGGCTCAGGGCCTCAGCCGCGTTTGGCTCTTGAGGAATCCATGATTAATGCTCCACGACGATATTGCAGAGTCGAAGCAACTAACTGATTTTTTAGATTTGTGAGAGCTTGAGGATCTACAGTACTTGACGACTTGCTCACCTCACCTATCGTTGCCCAGACCTATCTTTCGAGGAGGGAGGCAATGATTTGCGTTCTTTCGCGTCTCATCTCACGGCTTTTGCCCGACACGGGACTCTTTGATGTGGCGTTACGCTACGGTAGTCTAAATAATTTATGTCTGTGATGGGAAAAACCATCGAAATTCTCTGCGATTTCGATGGTTTTTCTGTGAATTAAGAGACAATGAAAGAAAATAAAAATCGACAGACTTTATTCTTTCTCTTCAACATCCAACAACAGCTTGCCTTCTTACTCCACTGTTACACTCTTGGCCAGGTTCCGTGGTTTATCCACGTCCGTTCCACGTGCCACTGCCGTGTGATACGACAGAAGTTGCAGCGGGATGGTGTGCAGGATCGGAGACAGTTTGCCGTAGTGCTCTGGCATATGAATCAGGTGCATGCCTTCGCTGGCTTTGATTTTTGAATCGCTGTCTGCAAACACATAAAGCTCGCCGCCACGCGCGCTCACTTCTTGCATATTGGATTTGAGTTTTTCCAGCAGCTCGTCGTTCGGTGCGATGGTGACCACCGGCATTTGTTCTGTCACCAGCGCCAGCGGGCCGTGTTTCAGTTCGCCTGCCGGGTAAGCTTCAGCGTGGATGTAGCTGATTTCCTTGAGCTTGAGCGCGCCTTCCATGGCAATCGGGTAATGCATGCCACGTCCCAGGAACAGGGCGTTTTCCTTGTTGGCAAAACGGTCGGCCCAGCCGATGATCTGTGGCTCCAGTGCGAGGACGGCGCCAATGGCGGTCGGCAGGTGACGCAGCTGTTTGATGTACTGGTTCTCCTGTACATCGTTTAGCCGGCCCTTGACCTTGGCGATGGTCAGCGCCAGCAGGAACAGGCCAACCAACTGGGTGGTAAAGGCTTTGGTCGAGGCAACCCCAATTTCCACACCGGCGTGGGTAATGAAATTGAGTTTGCACTCGCGCACCATGGCGCTAGTCTGCACGTTACAGATGGTCAGCGTGTTTTCCATGCCCAGTGTGCGCGCGTGCTTGAGCGCGGCCAGTGTATCGGCAGTTTCGCCAGACTGGGAAATGGTAATGACCAGTGACTTGGGGTTGGGGACGCTATCACGATAGCGATATTCGCTGGCAATTTCAACGTTCACTGCGATTTTGGCAATGGACTCGATCCAGTATTTGGCGGTCAGGCCGGCGTAGTAGCTGGTGCCGCAAGCCAGGATGAGAATGTTGTCTATATCTTTGAAGATTCTTGCAGCATCATCGCCGAACAGTTCGGGCTCGATGGAGTCGATACCGTCAATGGTATCGCCTACGGCGCGAGGCTGTTCGAAGATTTCTTTTTGCATATAGTGGCGATAGGGGCCCAGTTCGGCGGCGGCGGTATGCGCGTGCACGATATTAACTTTGCGTTCCACGGCTTTGCCATCGATGTCTACAATCCAGATTTTCTGCAACTGCAGATCGACCACGTCGCCATCTTCCAGATAGACGATTTTGTCGGTGGTGCCGGCCAACGCCAATGCGTCGGAAGCCAGGAAATTCTCGTTTTCTCCACGACCCACAATCAACGGCGAGCCGTGACGTGCACCCACTACGCGATGGGGCTCATCGTGGCAGAAGACGGCAATGGCGTAGGCGCCGGTCAGGCGGCGCACGGTTTGCTGGACAGTTTCGAACAGATCGCCGTTATACAGATGGTCAATCAGGTGGGCAATCACTTCAGTGTCGGTCTGGCTTTCGAAAACGTAGCCATGGCCCTTGAGTTCATCACGCAGTTCGTCGTGATTTTCAATAATGCCGTTGTGAACCAGTGCAATACGCGGCTTGCCGTTGGCAGGGCCGGAAAAATGCGGGTGAGCATTCCGCGTAGCAGGCACGCCATGCGTGGCCCAGCGGGTATGGGCAATGCCGGTAAAGCCGGCAATATGGTCTTCCCTGATCTGGGTTTCGAGTTCCGAGACGCGTTGCGTGCTGCGGGTACGGCGCAGTTCGCCGTCCATATGCACCGCAACACCACAAGAATCGTAACCGCGATATTCAAGCCGTTTGAGGCCTTCGACAAGAACCGGTGTGATGTCACGTTGCGCTACTGCGCCGACAATTCCGCACATGCGTTAACTCCATTTATTCTGAATAGGAAAAGCGTATTGTGCGCCTCAAGCAAAGAAATTAATGTTCTAATTTTAATCTCGTATGAAATATTCATTCATTAATCAATAAAAACGATGTTTTATTTCATTTATATTAAAATATGAAATTATATTTCATTACAAAGCTGTAATAAGACGCAAATTTGTGGCTGCCTGCTCACAGAGGACTAAATGATCAGCAGCTCGAAAGTGCGCTTTCAAGGAAAGCAATGGAACTTGATGAACTGGATAAACGCATTCTGCAGCAACTGCAGAAGGATAGCGGGCTGACCAACCAGGCGCTGTCTGAGCGGGTGCATGCGTCGGCGCCTACCTGTCTGCGACGCGTACGCCAATTGCATGAGCATGGCATTATCCAGAAAACCGTGGCAATCGTAGATCCGGCCCTGGTGGCCACCACGCTGACGGCGATTGTTGAAATTACGCTGGATGTGCAAACTGCAGAAGCCTATAGCGATTTTGAAGAGCGCGTGGCCCACGAGCAAAGCATTCTTCAGGCCTACCGGGTATCCAGCGGTCCCGATTTCGTATTGATTGTGCAGGTTCGCGATATGCCGGCCTATCACGCCCTGGTTCATCGCTTTTTTACTGCGCAGAAAAATGTGCGGAATGTGCGCAGTTTTTTCTCGGTTCATCGCAGCAAGTTCGAAACGCAGATTGCCATTGACTGAGGTGCAATATGCAGCACGAACGTCATGATTGAGTAGCAGAGTGCGATGGGCGTTATCGGGTCTGGCTGACCAATTGCTGGAACTGCGCCAGATAGCGCGCGCTCATGCGGCCTATATCATGGTGGTCCTGCACATATTGCCATGCCTTGTCGGCACGCGCTTTGGCTTCTACAGGATGAGCCAGCGCCTGTTGCAGGGCCTGCGCCATTTGCGCATCATTGCCGGTCTCGCACAGGTAGCCGCGTTCATCATCCAGCAGTTCGGCCAGCCCGCCGGCATTGGTCGATACCACGGGTATGCGCAAGGCGAACGCGTCCAGTACGCTGCTGCCCAGCGCTTCTTCGCGACTGGCCATGACAAAAATATCAAACAGGCTATATAAGTCTTCGATATTCTGGCGAAAGCCCGCCAGGTGGTACACCTGTTGCAGGCCGTGCTCCTGAATCAGCGCCCGGGCCTGTTCTGAGCAGTCGCCCTCGGCGCCAAAGTGCAGGAAAATAAAGTCCTGGCGCAGCGCGTGCAGGCGGGCGACGGCGCGAATCAGGGTGAGCGGGTCCTTGACGGAAACCAGCGCAGCGCTTGTGGCCAGCACTTTTTTGTTGCCGATGGCAAATTCGTCACGAACCTGTTGTGCATGCGCTGTGTTAATTTGCCTGGGCTCGATCGCGCTGGATATCAGGATGGGATTGATCCCCAGCCGGCGTGGCTCGGCCGCAGCCATCTGGCTGATGGCGACAAATAGATCCACCTTGCGCCACTTGCGTAGCGTGCGCCATTGTCGCTGCGGCTTGACGGGCAGGGAGGTGCGGCGGGTAAATACCAAGCGGGCCTTGCCGAAAAAGCGGCGGGTAATGGCTGCCCAGGTAAGTGAACCGGCAGTTTGCACATGAACAATGTCGAAATCACGGGCATGTCGCAACAGATACAAGGCCTGCTCAAATGGCCGCTGGCGCGTCACAACCGTAAAATTTTCCTGCTGCACTGCTTGCGCCAGCGGCTGGTCGTTGCGGGCCAGCAGACTCACTTCATGCCCGGCATCGCGGAACGCCCGCATGCAGTAAAGCGTCTGGCGTTCACCGCCACGCCAGCCTTTTTCGAAATTTACCTGCAGGATTTTCATGATGACTATGTTCGTGCTGAATCAGCGCGGCGGCTTGGCCTGCCGGGTGCGGGACCACAGGCAGGCATATTTATTGAAGACCGATTGGGCAGCCATGACCGACAGCAGAAAGCCGGCCTTGCCGTCCAGTATGCCCAGGCGCAGAAAATAAGTTCGGATGAAACGCGCGACTGCATGCAGCGTGGCGGTTGCCAGCGATCCCTTTTTGCCGGCGGCAGCCCGCTGTTCTGCCCAGGCAATGGCGTAGCCTGCCGATTTACGCAAATGCTCATCGACCGTGGCGTAGGTAAAGTGCAGCAGATCACCTTGCAGCGTTTCAAGCCGGGCGCCGGGCGGCAGCATGAGCGATTCATGCACCAGGGCATTGTCGTATTGCGTCAGGGCCCGGGGGTGCAGTCGTTCAACGTGGCCCGGGTACCAGCCGCAATGACGAATGAATTGGCCGAACGCCCAGCTCAGTCTTGCCACTTGGTATATGGTGTTGTCCGGAGGATTTTGCAGCACGGCTTCAATGCTTGCGCGCAGTTCTGGCGTGACGCGTTCGTCAGCATCCAGCCAAAGGATCCAGTCGGCGGTAACATGCGTTTGCGCGCGCTGCCGTTGCGGGCCGAACCCCGGCCAATCGGTGCTGGTGTAGAAAGCTTGCGTGTAGCGACGGGCAATCTGTTCGGTGGCATCGGTGCTGCCCGAGTCCAGAATCACGATCTCATCGACCCAGCCGGCGACCGAATCCAGGCATGTAGCCAGGTTTTGCGCCTCGTTCTTGACGATCAGCGCAACGGCCAGTGTGACGCGTCGGGTGGGGCGGGCTGCTTCAGCAGGCATCGGTGTCGAGACCCTTTATATAGCGGAACAGGTTGATGATAACGGCGATTATAACCAGCGAGCTGGCAAAGCCCATTACGTACATGGGCCCGCGTACCGGATCGACATGAAAACTGATGGCCACGCAGGCTGCGCCAATACCCTGACCGAACAGGCGTGTGGTGGCCTGTACGCCGCCGGTGGCGCCGCTGCGTTTTAGCGGTGTGGACAGCAGCATGGCACGGTTATTGGGCGTTTGGAAAAAGCCAAAACCCATGCCGGCCACGAACATGGGTGCGACGTAATACCACAGGGAAATATCGGCAGGCAGCGCCATCAGGGCAATGATGCCGATGGCCATCAGGGCGGCGCCAATACCAGCCAGCAGAGAGGCCTTGAAATATCGGCATAGCTTTGCCGATAGCGAAGCGATAACGACACTGCCTACCGGCCAGACGCCGAACAGCAGGCCGACCTTTTGCAGCGGCATGCCCAGGTTGTGCTGATAATAAAAAGGCAGCGCCAGCATGGATATCATCTGGGCGGTAAAGGTGAGCGCAGAGACGATGACGGCGTATTTGAATATGGGGTAGCGAAACAGATCAACCGGCACCAATGGCGTTGCCTGCGGCAATGAGCGCCGGATCAGCACATAACCGCTGATTGCAGCCACGCCAAGCATGAACAGGCCGCGGCCGGGATTGCGGCCAATGGCATCCAGGCCGATCAGCAGGATTGCGAAGGTAACAATATTCAGTACGGCGCTCAGGTAGTCGAAGCGACCTTTGCTGCGCGAAGCCGCCTCCGGCAGGTAGCCGGCAGCATACATGGCAAACAGGCAGATTGGCACGGTAAAACCGAAGATCCATTGCCATGAGGCGACTGACAAAATGGCAGCACCGACCGACGGGCCAACGACGGACATGACGCCGACCGTCATGACGTTGATGCTGATGCCTGCGGCCAGTTTGTGCGCCGGATAAATGTGGCGCACCAAACCGCCAAACAGACACATCATGGACGCAGCGCCCAGCCCTTGCAGCATGCGGGCGGCTACCAGGCTATGCAGGTTACCGGACAGCGCGCATAGCAGGGAGGCAATGGTAAACAGCGCCAGTCCCAGTCGAAACATGAGCTTGAAGCCTACGCGCTCGGCCACTGCAGATAAGGGCAGCAGGGTGGCCATCACGGAAATGGTATAGGCGTTGACGATCCAGATGGAATCGGCCTCGCCCACGTTCAGTTCACGTGAAATGGTCGGCAGTGCGATGTTGGCGATATTGGCATCCAGTACCGTGACGCCAATACAGCACAGCAAGGCGCCCGCAGCCCACTGGCGGGCCGGGGCCGGCAGCCCGGTGGTGTTTCTGGGCGCGGCCGCCGGGGCTGGCTTGTCGGGATTGCGGGTCGGGGCTTGGTTCATGCCATCAATCTTGTTTCTTTGCCGGACGGGTCCAGTTCTCCACGGTGGTCTGGCGCGCGCGCGATAGCGTGAGTTTGTCGGCAGGCGCGTCTTTGGTCAGCGTGGTGCCCGCGCCCAGCGTTGCGCCTTTGCCCACGGTGACAGGCGCCACCAGTTGCGTGTCCGAGCCAATGAACGCGCCATCTTCAATAATGGTTTTGAATTTGTTCACGCCATCGTAATTGCAGGTAATGGTGCCCGCGCCGATATTGACCTGGGCGCCGATATCGGCATCGCCCAGGTAACTCAGGTGGTTGGCCTTGCTTCCCTGGCCGAGTTTGGTTTTTTTCAGTTCAACAAAATTGCCTACGTGAGAATCCGCAGCCAGTTCCGCGCCTGGACGCAGTCTTGCGTATGGACCGATTTTGACGTTTTCAGCCGCAGTGGCCTGTTCCAGGTGGCTGAATGCCTCTACCTGCGTGCCGGCACCCAGCGTCACATTGCGCAGAACGCAATGCGGCCCTACACGCACGCCATCTGCCAGGGTAACGTGGCCTTCAAAGACGCAGCCTACGTCAATAAATACATCGCGCCCGCATTCGAGCGTGCCGCGCAAATCAAAGCGGGCCGGATCGGCCAGCGTGACGCCCTGGGTCAGCAGGCGCTGTGCCTGCTCAGCCTGCCAGGCACGTTCCAATTGTGCCTGCTGCACGCGGCTGTTAACGCCCAGCGTTTCCCAGTTGGCATCAGGCTGGGCGGCATTGACGGGCACGTTGTCCTGGACCGATAGTGCAATGGTATCGGTCAGATAATATTCACCCTGCGCATTATTATTGTTGATGCGGCCCAGCCAGTCTTTCAGCTTTGCGGTGGGGGCTGCCAGAATGCCGGTGTTAACCTCACAGATTTTATGCTCCTGCTCGGTTGCGTCCTTGTGTTCAACAATCCGCTGCACCTGACCACTGTCGTTGCGAACGATGCGTCCGTATCCGGTCGGGTCTTGCAGTGTTTCGGTCAGCACGGCCATGCCATCGGCACGGGCCTGCAGCAGACGCTTTAACGTGGCTGGCTGCACCAGAGGTACATCGCCATACAGCACAATGGTGGTATCGCTGTCCTGTTCGCCGCCAACCAGCAGCGGCAGGGCCTGCTGGACTGCGTGGCCGGTGCCGTACTGGGGTTGTTGCAAGGCGTATTCGATGTCGGTCTGGTCGGCGAAAGCTTTCTTGACTGCGTCGGCACCGTGTCCGACCACAATGATGATGCGATCCGGGGACAGTTGCCGGGCGCTGTCGATGACCTGCGCCAGCATGGGCTTGCCAGCCAGTGTATGCAATACTTTGGGCAGATCGGACTGCATGCGTTTACCCATACCTGCTGCGAGAATGACGATATTTAACATAGATAGACGTGTCGTAAAGTTTGAAATTTAAGGGGGGTAGAAAATGGGGAAGTGATCATGCCTTCCCCGTTGTTGTATGTGTCAGGAACTGCGGCGTGCTGCTGTGCTGCGTTTTGCTGCAGGCCGGCTGGTCGCCGCGCGCTTTCGTGCCGCCGGCTTGACCGGCTCTTGCGGCTCCACCGGCTCATCGGGTTCGGGGCCGGGTGGTGTTTTGACGGGCGAGGGTTCTTTGTGCATTGCCTGTGTGGCCTGGGTTGCTACCTGGGCCAGTTGGGCAAACTGCCCCTGCAGCATGTCCCACCAGGCCTGCGATGCCTGGCTGACCGAGTCTGTAGCAGAACCGGCGCTGCCGTTGGCTGCCGCATTTTCTTCGCGGTCGGCGGCAGGAGGGCGGAAAGAGGTTGCGGCTTCGGGTTGCAGCGATTTTTTCAGGCCGAACAGATCGTCCAGTGAACGATCCTGGTTTTGCGTCTGCAGGGTGTCAACAAAGGTTTTCAGAGTGTGAATGCTTGCGCGCTGAATTTCCAGCCCCTGAATGGTGCCCGAAAGCATGGACAGATTCATGGTCAGCCAGCTTTCTATGCTTTTGAGTTCCTGGATGCGCTTGTCCAGTTCGTCCGGACTGAGGGCAGGGGGCATGGCAAAAACCGGATTGCTTGCCTGCTGTACTTGAGCAAACTGCTGCCAGGCTTTGCTCATCATGTCCAGGCTTTGCATAATGGGATTGCTGGCGCTATCAGGCCCCAGGCCGGGCCGATCAAACGGGTTGTTGCTTGTCATGAGGTTCTCCCAGGTTTTGCAGCTGCACGCGAAAACGCGCCAGCAATGTTTCGGATGTACGGCTCAGCATGCCTTCCAGTATAACAAGCGCAGCTTCCAGCGTGATCTGTCTGTCGGCAATCATTTGCACGGCCTGTTGCTGGCTGACGATGCGAATTTCCGATACTTCGCCGTCCATGTTCCGGGGCGTGGCGTGGGGCGGGAGGATGCAATCGCTGACCAGAATGTCTTCAACCTGATAGCCTTCGGGCAGGCGCCGGTGCATACGCAATAGCGTACGCAGTGGCGTGCGGCAAGTCAGTACATTTTCCTGCAGCCCGGCTTCTTCGAATGTTTCGCGCAGCAGCGCGTGTTCCAGGTCTTCCGAGCCATTGGCTAGGCCGCCGGCCAGCGTATCCCACATGCCCGGATCGCTGGCTTTGGTCATGGCGCGTTTTGCGATATACAGTTGCAAGTCCGGGGTCCAGGCATTCAAATGAACGGCGTGGGTCAGCAGACCCAGGGGGCGCATGGCGGCGCGCTCCATTTTTGCCAGATCTTCCCCCTCGGCATATACTGTGAGCAGTTCATCCCGCCAGGTTTTGAGCAGGCCAGCGTCGCGCAAAATAATGGCGATATTGGCCAGCATCGGCTCCAGTTCGAAGCGGGGCGTGCCAGGGTCAGCAAAGTGTACGGCGGTCTGAGTGGTGCGCACTTGAGGCAGATGGCCAATGGCCTTGAGCGCCTGCGGCGTAATAAAGCCGGCCAGTTTGCCGGCAATGGTCAGCGGCAGCGAGTATTCAGGCGGCACTTCCTGTATGGATTGCAACAGGGCGGCGTAAAGGGCGGGGATTCGGTTCAAGGTTGCATCGATGTCGTGTCAAACATGCAACGATTGTATTCGCAAATAGTTCACAGGCACGTTCGCTGTCGCTTTTATATGGTTAAATGAACTATCTTTGACACAGATTAAGGCGTCTTGGGTATAATCCTGTACCGCAAAGGGTTATGATAGGTACGCTTTATGCGGTTGCCGTCAGCTACGATAATCAGGCGCAATCAGTTTCATACGAAAAACGGAACAGCGCACAAAAATGAGGTCAACATGAAGAAGTTGCAAGGTTTACTTGGTCTTGGAGCGCTCCTGCCAGCCTGTACGGCGTGGGCTCAGGTCCAGGATATGCCAGGTGGTCCTAAGGTATTGCAAGTCAATCTGCATAAGGGTGTCACCGAAATAGCCGAAAGCATGTACAGTCTGCACATCATGATGCTGATTATCTGTACTGTTATTTTTATTGCCGTCTTCGGCGTCATGTTCTACTCAATCTGGGCGCACCGCAAATCCAAGGGTTTCAAAGCTTCTGTATTCCATGAGCATATGGGCGTGGAAGTGGCCTGGACAGTGGTGCCGTTTATTATCGTGATCGCGATGGCCCTGCCGGCGACGAAAACCGTGGTGGCAATGAAAGATACCAGCAGCGCTGATATCACCGTCAAGGCAACTGGCTACCAGTGGAAATGGGGCTACGAGTACCTGGATGGCAAAGCCAAGGGCATCAATTTCATCTCCAATATGACCACGCCTTACGATCAGATCGAAGGCGGCGCCGAGAAATCCAATACTTACCTGATGGAAGTGGATAACGAGCTGGTTGTTCCTGCAGGTAAGAAAGTCCGCGTCGTGATTACTGCCGACGACGTCATTCATTCATTTTTTGTACCTGAGCTGGGTGTGAAACAGGATGCCATTCCCGGCTTCCTTCGCGATGCCTGGTTCCGCACCGACAAGGTGGGTACGTATCGCGGCCAGTGTGCCGAGCTGTGTGGCCAGAACCACGCATTCATGCCAATCGTAGTGCGCGTCGTATCTCCGGAAGATTATGACAAGTGGATTGCAGAACAGCAGAAAGTGGCAGCAAAATGAAAATGACATTCGGAACTTTATATTCGCAATATTGCGCCTGTGATATCTGCAAGCCAGGCACGCAGCAGGCAAGGAGTCAAAAATGAGTAGTACAGTAGTGGGTCACGCTCCTGATCATCACGGACACGATGACCATCACCACGCAGCCCCAACGGGCTGGCGCCGCTGGCTGTTCGCCACCAATCACAAGGATATCGGTACGATGTACCTATTATTCTCGTTCATCATGTTGCTCGAGGGTGGCGCGCTGGCGTTGCTGATTCGTACCGAGCTGTTTGAGCCGGGGATACAGTTCTTCCAGCCTGATCTGTTCAACCAGTTCACCACCATGCACGGCCTGATCATGATTTTCGGTGCGATCATGCCTGCGCTGGTTGGCTTTGCCAACTATATGATTCCGTTGCAGATCGGCGCTTCCGATATGGCTTTTGCGCGGATGAATAACTTTAGCTTCTGGCTGCTGCCTGTCGGCGCGATTTTGCTGACCGGCTCGTTCTTTGTTCCTGGCGGCGCTACTGCTGCCGGCTGGACACTTTACGCACCGCTGTCGCTGCAAATGGGTCCTGGCATGGACATGGCCATTTTCGCCGTGCACATCCTGGGGGCCTCGTCCATCATGGGTGCGATCAATATTATCGTGACCATCCTGAATATGCGCGCGCCCGGCATGACATTGATGAAAATGCCGCTGTTCTGCTGGACATGGCTGATCACTGCATTCCTGCTTATCGCTGTTATGCCGGTGCTGGCTGCTGCCGTTACCATGTTGCTGACCGACCGTCATTTTGGCACAGGCTTTTTCAACGCCGCTGCCGGTGGTGATCCGGTTCTGTATCAGCACATATTCTGGTTCTTCGGTCACCCTGAAGTGTATATTATGATTCTGCCGGCCTTCGGTATTGTGTCGGCCATCATTCCTACCTTCTCTCGCAAGCGCCTGTTTGGTTATGCGTCCATGGTGTATGCGACTGCTGCGATTGCCGTACTGTCGTTCATCGTCTGGGCTCACCACATGTTTGCAACGGGTATGCCGGTTACCGGACAGTTGTACTTTATGTACGCAACCATGCTCATTTCCATTCCTACTGGCGTGAAAGTGTTCAACTGGGTTGCTACCATGTGGCGCGGTTCGCTCACATTCGAAACCCCCATGCTGTTCTCCGTTGGCTTTATTTTCGTGTTCACCCTGGGTGGCTTTACCGGTCTGATTCTGGCCGTTGCGCCAATTGATATCGCTGTACACGATACCTATTATGTTGTAGCTCACTTTCACTACGTGCTGGTAGCCGGATCGCTGTTTGCGCTGTTTGCAGGTACGTATTACTGGCTGCCAAAATGGACAGGCCGCATGTATAACGAGAAACTGGGCAAGATCCACTTCTGGTCTACCATGCTGTCTTTCAACCTGACGTTCTTCCCGATGCACTTCCTGGGACTGGCTGGTATGCCGCGTCGTTATGTCGATTACGCACCGCAGTTCACAGACTTCCACCAGATTGCCACCATTGGCGCCTTCTGGTTCGGGATCTCGCAATTGCTGTTCCTGTATATTGTTTTGAAAACTTATCGTGGCGCTGGCGAGACCGCGACTGCCCAGGTATGGGAAGGCGCAGAGGGGCTGGAGTGGACATTGCCTTCACCGCTGCCGTTCCATACATTCGAAACACCGCCTGTGGTTAAGTAACATTACGTTATGACACCTGAACAAAAACGTAGGAACATCATTACCGCCCTGATCCTGGTCGGGGTGGTAATCGCAATCTTCCTGTGGGCTGTTTTCGGTCATGTACTATCAGCGGCATAACGCCGCTGATATTCGGGAAGGATGTAGCAATGAGTGAAGATTTACGGGATTTGTCCAAAAGAAAGCTCAACTTCTTTCAGACCATGAAAGCAGTGCTATGGGGGCTGTTCGGCGTACGCCGCGGTTCTGGCTATCAGGATGACATTTCCCGGTTAAATCCGGTACATCTGATCCTGGGTGGCATCATAGCGACAGTCCTGTTTATTATTTTATTGGTAATGGTGGCGCGCTGGGCGATAACCAGCCTCACCTAGTTGGTCAAAGCGTTCCATGAGGGAGAACATTATGAGTGCGAGCCACTCGGTTCAGGTAAAAGAAGCACCGTATTATTACGTGCCGGCCGATTCGGCCCATCCAGTTAAGACAAGTGCCATAATGCTGATCATTTTGATCGGCGCGGTGACCTGGATTAATAAAGTGCCTTACGGGCAGTACCTCGTACTGTTTGGGCTGCTTGCCCTGTTTGTCGTGCTCTACCAATGGTTTGGGGATGCCATCCGCGAGTCTGAGGCGGGCATGAACAGCAAACGGATCGACCTGTCTTACCGCTGGGGTATGGGTTGGTTCATCTTCTCTGAAGTGATGTTCTTTGCCGCTTTCTTCGGTTCACTCTGGTATGCCCGTGAAGTGACTACACCGTGGCTGAGCGACATGGATCACCAGTTGCTGCTGTGGCCTGGCTTTACTGGCCAGTGGCCTAACCTGGGTCCCGCAGGTATCGTCAGTCATTTTGAAACTGTAGGTCCTTTCTGGCTGCCAACAATCAACACGCTGTTGCTGTTGTCTTCAGGCCTGACCCTGACCCTGTCTCACCATGCATTGCGTGCCGACCATCGTAAAAGCGCTATTTTGTGGCTGTTCATTACCATTGTTCTGGGCTTCACATTTGTGTTCTTCCAGGCCGAGGAATACATTCACGCCTATTCCGAACTGAATCTGCGTTTTGATTCAGGTATTTACGGTTCACTGTTTTATATGCTCACCGGCTTTCACGGCTTTCACGTGCTGCTCGGTGCAACCATGCTCACTGTCATTCTGATCCGCTTGATTCGCGGTCACTTCACTGCCGATCATCACTTCGGTTTTGAGGGTGCTGCCTGGTACTGGCACTTTGTGGACGTAGTCTGGCTGGGTCTGTACCTGTTCGTTTACTGGTTCTGATTTACCCAGCGGTTCGATAAAAGGCAAAGGGTCGGAAAACCGACCCTTTGCTGTTTCAGCGCAACGGGGTGCTGTTACAGCAAAGCGCAGTCATTGGCGGTATGATGTTTAACGTGGCGTTGATAGCTAGCGGTGCCCACAACAGGCTTGCATTGAAGCTGGCTCAGGCTGGTTTGACGCGGGTAAAAACGCGCTGACCAGCCCCTGGGCGTGTAACCGGGCCGTGTTCCGGAACGCCGTTTTAACGAGTGGCCTGATCAATGCCCGTGCTGTCGATCCATCCCATGTAATGGGCAAACAGGACGAACAGAAACAGCGCAATGGACAGTGCAATACGCAGGGTAAGTGCGTTGACTGTGCGATTGGTTGTGCCTTTGTCGCGCATAAGGTAGAAAAAGGCCGATGCCAGACTGCCTATGATCGCAAGAAAGGCGAGTCCGATAAAGATACGCATGGGTTAACTCCTGACTGGAATAGAATATTGTAGTAATGAAACGGAAATTAATAAACTGGAAAACAGTAACGATGCTGATTCTGCTGGCATTGCTGACTGTGGTTTTCGTTTCTCTGGGTCGATGGCAGTTGCATCGCGCCGACGAGCGTCGTGTGACTGCGCAGCAAATTGAAAGCGGACAGGCTCTGCCGCCGCTGGCCATTGACAAGCACATCCCGTCTTCCGATATCGTGGCATGGCGTCCCGCAACCGTCGCCGGCCATTGGTTGGGTACTTTCAGTGTATTGGTCAATCGCAACCAGAACGGTCGCCCGGGCTATTGGCTTGCCACCCCCCTGTTGCTGGATAATGATTCGCGTGACGCGGTATTGGTGTTGCGGGGCTGGTTCCCGCAAGTGCTGACGCCGTCTGCCATGCCAGAGTTTCCCCTGCCGGAAGGCAGGCAGACGGTGAGCGGCGAGATCGCTCTGCGGGTGCCGCGTTTGTTTGAACTATGGAGTTTTGGCAAGGCCGTTGCGCAGTTGCCCGAACAGATTCCCCAAAGCAGTGGGCCGCTGCCCCAGGTGCAGAATCTGGACCTGACTGAATTTGGCAAGGCCAGTGGCTTGCATATGCTGCCGCTGGTGGTGCTGCAAACCGGTTCCTCCGAGCAGGGGCTGGTGCGTGATTGGCCGCATCCTTCGATTGATGCGGATAAGAATATCGGCTATGCGATGCAATGGTTCAGTTTCGCCGCCATTGCCGCCCTGGCCTTATTGATCAGCCTGATCCGGCTGCGTCTGAAAAGTACAAAGGAAACATCGTCGTCATGAATACCAATCGTCCATCGCCATCCGGGACTCCCGCGCAGTCGGGCGCCAAGCGTTCCAACATGCCGCTGTATCTTATTATCCTGAGCTGTATCGTGCCCATGGTTGCAGCTGCGTTGCTGTACTATGTGCCTTCACTGAGGCCCGACGGTGCGACCAATTACGGTAATTTTGTCCAGCCACAACGGCCCATGCCATCGTCAGAAGCACTCAGCCTGACGACGCTGGACGGCAAACCTTTTGATCTGAATACTCTCAAGGGCAAATGGTTGCTGGTTACGTCCGACGGCGGCGCCTGCCCGGATTCGTGCGCAAAGAAACTGCATTTCACCCGTAACGGCCACGCCAGCCAGGGCAAGAACGTTAACCGCATTCAGCGGGTCTGGTTTGTGACTGACAATAAGCCCATTCCGGAAAAAGTACTGGATGCCTACAAAGGCACGATTATGTTGCGGGTCGATCCCAAAGCGCTGAGCGATTTCCTGCTGGATGAAGTCGATCGCGTGGGCGATACGGTGGCGGTCGAAAAGAAAATGGATTCTTACTTGTGGATTATTGATCCCAATGGCAACCTGATTATGCATTACCCCGGCAATGAGTCCGATCCTGTGCGTTTTCGCGGTGATCTGGCCAAATTGCTGCATGCCTCTACCATCGGCTGATGCATATGAACACAGCATCTGAACGCATTCGCAGCCGCTATCGCAGGCTGGTGTTTCTGACCTGGTTTTTTACGCTGGACCTGATTATGTTCGGCGCCTTCGTGCGCCTGACCGATTCAGGGCTGGGCTGTCCCGACTGGCCTGGTTGTTACGGCAAGGCCAGCCCATTAGGCGCTTCCGAACATATTGCAAATGCACTGCAGCAGCAGCCTTTCGGCCCGGTGTCCATGTCAAAAGCCTGGATCGAAATGATTCACCGCTACTGGGGCACGCTGCTGGGCATGATGATTATCGGGATCGTGTACATGGCATGGCGCTATCGCCGTGAGCTTGGCAGATCGCCGGTGCTGGCCACGGCTACCCTGATCGCAGTCTGCCTGCAGGGCGCCTTCGGGGCCTGGACCGTGACGCACAAGCTGATGCCGCTGGTGGTGACCACGCACCTGGTGCTGGGTATGCTGCTATTGGCCATGATGACCTGGCTGGCCGCACGTGAAAAGCCGCATGTGGGTATTGCCGCCCGCGCCCGCGCCTGGCGACCGTGGATGGCCTTGGGGTTCGTTGTGCTGATTGTACAGTTGTTTCTGGGGGGCTGGGTCAGCACCAATTACGCAGCGCTTGCCTGTATGGATTTTCCCACCTGCCATGGCGCCTGGGTGCCCGAGATGGACTATCAGGGCGGCTATTCTCTGGTACGAGCGCTGGGCGAGTTGCCGTCAGGTGAAATCATTTCTCAAGAGGCGCTGACCGCGATACACTGGACACATCGCAATTTTGCTTTTTTTGTTTTTGTTTTCCTGTTTGCGCTGGCCTTTGTGGCGCGTCGGGAAGCCGGTCTGAAAGGGCCAGCCCATTTGCTGATCGGGCTGCTTATTGTTCAGGTGCTGACCGGCCTGACAACCATTTTCTTTCAATGGCCGTTGCTTATCGCGGTACTGCACACAGGAGGCGCTGCCGGGCTTACCATAGCCTGCGTGACCCTGATGGTGCGTATGTCCCGCGGCGGTAAAGGGTCGTTTCTGCCACTATGACAACTGCTATCCATTCTGATGCCGGACTGTTGCGACAGTACCTTGTCCTGACCAAGCCGCGCGTAACCCAGCTGGCCGTGTTCTGCGCGGTTATCGGTATGTTCCTGGCCTCGCCGGGCCTGCCGCCGGTGCAGATCCTGATTGCTGCCACCATTGGCATCTGGCTGCTTGCTGCTGCGGCGTTTGCCATCAATTGCCTGATCGAGTTCGAGATTGATGCGCGCATGTTGCGTACGGCGCGCAGGCCGACAGCCAAGGGAACAATTACTCCCTTGCAGGTGATCATTTTGTCGGGCGTGGTCGGCGGCGCCGGCATGCTGGTTTTGTATCATCTGGTCAATCCGCTGACCATGTGGCTTACCTTTGCCACCTTTATCGGCTATGCGCTGATCTATACCATCATCCTCAAGCCGCGTACGTCGCAGAATATCGTGATCGGCGGCCTGTCCGGCGCGATGCCGCCGGCATTGGGCTGGGCGGCAGTGGCCAATGCCGTGCCTGCAGAAGCGTGGCTGCTGGTGCTGATTATCTTTGTCTGGACCCCGCCGCATTTCTGGGCGCTGGCGCTGTATCGCGAGCATGATTACCGCAATGCGGGCCTGCCTATGCTGCCGGTCACGCATGGCAAAGACTTTACTCGTCTGCATATTCTGCTGTACACCTTCATGCTGCTGGTGATCACCATATTGCCATTTGTGATTCGCATGAGCGGCTATATGTATCTGTCCAGCGCGCTGATCCTGGGCGCCATTTTCATCGGTTATGCATACAAGCTCTACAAGGCATACAGTGACGAACTGGCCCGCAAGACTTTCCGCTATTCGATCCTTTATCTGGCCCTGCTGTTTATGGCGCTGCTGATCGATCACTGGATCCTTATGTCTGGCGTGGCGGGTTAGTTTCCCGGCCCGTTGGTTCGGCGCTGCATGGCTATGATGATTGTGCCCGTTGCCAGCCAGGCATTGCAAGCGCGTCCCCGCGCCTGGCTCTTGCCTGACGCGTCCGTTTTTTGTTGTCTCCCGGAGTAAATCATGAAGTCGTTTCTGTCCCTGCGATTCACAACCCGAACGGTCCTTGCAATGGCCATGGTTGCTGCGCTGGCTGCATGTGATAATAATGCGTCCGATAGTGCCGGCAATTCGGTTTCTGCCAACGCAACCGCTTCTGCTGGCGGCTTTAACGGTACCGACATTACGGGGACCGGATTCGGCAAGGATATTGAGCTGGTCGATCAGAATGGCGCTGCCATCCAGTTGCAGAAGGCCTATCACGGCAAGGTCATGGTGATTTTCTTTGGCTTTACGCAATGCCCCGACGTATGTCCCACCACCATGGCCGAATTGGCACAGGTAAGGGAAAAGCTTAACCCCGAACAACGCGACCAGGTGCAGATCATCATGATCAGCGTTGATCCGCAACGCGATACGCCGGCCGTCATGAAACAGTACGTGAGCGCTTTTGATCCTTCCTTTGTGGGGCTGACCGGATCGGATGAGCAAATTGCCAAGGTGGCCGCTTCTTTCAAGGCTTACTACAAAAAGGTCGATAGCGGTCAAAGCTACACCATGGAACACAGTTCGGGCTTGTATGTGCTGGACGGCAAGGGAGAATCACGGCTGCTGATCAAACCCAATACCGCTCCCGAAGCGATTGCCGCAGATATTCAGAAGCTGCTGTAGCATTTGAGAAGCGGCTGTTGCATTCCCTCTGTGAAAGCATGATCACAGCAGCGGCCCCGGCCTTGTCTTACGGTTGGGCGCGCCGGACAGACAGCCCTGGCGATCCCGATTGCCTGGGGGCGCCCCTAATCAGTCTTTATCAATAACGCGGTTGTCGCTGTCAGGTTGCTCGGGCTCTCTTGTGTCGGCCTGTACCGGCCCGCTCACCCTGGCTGGGCCCTGCAGCTTCTCTTGCGAGCGGCTCGAGATGCCACCCGGTGCTGCCGCCGTTTCCGATTCGTCCATACCGTCTGTTGCATCTACCGATTTGGCAGCATATTGCTCCCACACTTCCAGCGCCCGCAGCCGATGTTTGACCACCAGGTCAATTTTCTCCTTGATATCAGGGAATTTTTTCATCAGCGCATGAAAATCTCGTGCCTGCAGAAACAGCAGCTTGGAGTAACCCATGGAGCGCACACTTTGCGTCAGGGTCTTGTCGGTGAGCATGCTCAGCTCGCCCAGCATTTCGCCTGAACCCAATTCCACTCGGGAGGAGTCCGGCAGCGTAATCAGGACTGCGCCGGAAGCGACAAAAAACATCAATTTATGGCCGTAGCGGTCAACTTGCGGCACTGTTTGATTGGGCAGCATCAGGCGGGGCCGCAGCAGTTTACTCAACTGTGTCAGCGCGGTATCTTCCATCTCTTCGAATAATGGCACGCGCTTGACCAGTTCCTTGGCGCTGAGCGAGACGTCCAGGCTGGGATGGCGAAACAGGGGCTCCCAACGCAGGTTAACCTGGGCAATCAGGTTGTTATAGACTTCCTTGGTCACCAGCGACTGTTCCAGCATTTCGTTATAGCGGGTGACTTCCAGCGAACGGGCGATCCGCGCCAGGTAATCTTCCTGGGTCCAGTGCGCATAGACCGGATACGTCAGGTTCAGGGCGCTTAGGGCATTGTCGATGGTATGCAGCCGGGCGACCAGGATGCGTTCTGCCTTGCCGGCAATTTCCTGTCCCAGCAAAGGCGTCAGGTCGTCGCGGCAAAAGCGCACCAACTGGCCGACCACAGAGTGCTTGCTGATCAGTTTGATAATGCGCTGGGACAGTTCATGAGCCAGCCAGGGGCTGAAGTTGAAATTGGTCTGCAAGCGCAGCGCAATCTTGAATGCATTGGTATAACGGATGTCATGGCGCAGGGCGCGGGTGTAGGCTCGGGCACCACCGGCGCGGGCCGCATCGCCCAGGTTCTCGGCGTTGGACAGCAGCGTCTGCGCCGCTTGCCAGGGAATCAGCTGCTTTTTCAAGGAGTCAAAAAACAGCTCTTCTTCCCGGTTGGAAATAATGGCCAGCGCGACAGAGAGCCGATCGCCCTTGCTCAGATAATCGGTTTCGTCCTTTTGGATGTCGGCCATCCCCTTGGCGAATACCGCATCCACCTGCTGTTTGGCGCTGGCTTCCACTTTAAGCAGGCCGGCCAGCGCATCGGTCTGTTCCTTGACGTCATCCAGGGCGATGACCAACGCCTGGTTGCGCAGCCCTTGTTCCACCGGGCTGAGCTGGTCCAGCCCCAGTTTGGAAATCAGCAGGCGCAGGGTCAGGCCGTTGATCAGCAATGTTGCCAGCACGTAGCAGGTGGTAGCCGCCGCCACAAAATGGCGCACATCGGCGGGAATCGCCGTCTGCTCTGTCACCGCCAGGGCCAGCGCCAGCGAGATGGCGCCCCTTAAGCCGCCCCAGCACATGACTGCGCGAAACGGGCGACTTACATAGGTCGACATTTTGAACATCGTCAGCAGGGGGATCACGCCGAAGACGACGGCGGCACGAGCGGCAAGTGTGGTGATGAACAGCAGGACAAGCAGCAGTGCCTGCTTGAAATCCAGGTCAACAACCAGGCGCGGGATGAGCATGGCTGCCAGAATGAAAATCAGCGAATTGGCCCAGAACCCGAACTGTTCCCATGCGTGTCCAAGTTGCTCAAAAGTGGAGGGCGACATCCGTGTGCGACCCGCTGACCCCACGACCAACCCTGCCACCACGGTTGCGACGACGCCGGATACGTGGAAATAATGCTCGGAAATAAAAAAGGTCAGGTAGGCCGTGCAGATGGTCAGGCTGATCTCGGCAGTGGGCCAGCCGCGCATGTAATGAAACAGTCGGCAGGTAATATGGCCAAAGATGAAGCCGATGAGGCCGCCGATCAGAAAGCTGTACAGAAAGTGACCTGCAATGTTTTCAATACTGAGTGGCGCATCGCGAGTAATCACCGATATGAAAACGGTGTACAGGGCAATGGCCGCAGCGTCATTGAGCAGGGATTCACCTTCGACCAGCGTGGTCAGCCGCTTGGGCGCGCCCACTTCCCGGAAGATGCCGACCACGGCGACTGGGTCAGTAGTGGCCACGATAGCGCCGAGCAGCAGGCACACGGCCAGGCTGTAGCCTGAGAACTCGGCCATGACCATGCCGACGCTCACAGTACAGACCAGAACAGCCACAATCGCCATGGTCAGTATCGGGCTGATGTCGACCATAATGCGACGTACATTCATCGCCATGGATGTTTCAAACAGCAAGATGGGCAGGAAGACAATCAGAAAGGTCTGGGAAGAAATGGAGAACCCGTGCAGGGCATGCAGGAAATCGCCGATAAAGGGCAAGTGAACGCCATTGGCCTGAACGATCAGTCCTAATGCGCCCCCCAGAATTGCGAGCGTGACGGTATGCGGCAAACCCAGCCGGCTTGCCAGAGAGGGCATAAAACAGGCAATCGTCAGCAGCCCGGCCAGTGCAAATACGAAGTATTGGATTTCCATGCGAGAACATATTCTGGTGCGGCGGAAATCAACTATACCCGGATATGTTTTTGTGCAGACTGATATTTTTGACGCAGGCAAAAAAAAGGTGCTTCATCAAGAAGCACCCTTAACATCCGTTTCAAAGGGGAGGGGAAAGAGGAGAAGCAGAAACGGACGGATCCGAACATGTGTCTAGGACAGGGATGAGCGAATCATAGGAATTAGTCAAACCGTTCATGAGGAAGTTCCGGCAGTTTCATCCCGAATATTTCAGATGGTTACGCATCGGAAATTTATTTGCTGGAAAAGCAAAGGGCACCGCTGCGGTGCCCTTTTTTTGCCTGCTGCAAGCAGCGTGATGGCTAATGGTGTGATGACATCAGGCGGCAAATGCGCCACGCATTTTTTTGAGCGCGGCCGATTCAATCTGACGGATACGTTCGGCCGACACGCCGAACTCATCGGCCAGCTCATGCAGGGTAGAGCCGTCACCTTCGTCCTGCAACCAACGCGCCTCAATAATGCGACGGGAGCGGGGATCCAGGACAGCCAGCGCATTGGAGACGCCGGTGCCCTGCATATCGTCATGAGCCCGACGGTCCAGTACCGTGCCGGGTTCCTGCTCGCCTTCGTCGGACAGATAGGAAATGGGCGCGAAATCATCGTTGTCGTCGTCTTGCGATTCAAGCGACATGTCACGACCGGTCAGGCGTACTTCCATTTCGCTGACGTCTTCAGGGCGCACGTTAAGTTTGGAGGCGATGCCTTCGATATGCTCCGGCGTGAGCGTCTGACCATCGGGACGCATGCTGCGCAAATTGAAAAACAGTTTGCGTTGCGCCTTGGTGGTTGCGATTTTCACCAACCGCCAGTTGCGGATGATGTATTCATGAATTTCGGCCTTGATCCAGTGCACGGCAAAGGACACCAGGCGCACGCCACGGGTCACGTCGAAACGTTTGACCGCTTTCATGAGCCCGATATTGCCTTCCTGGATGAGGTCGGCGTGGGGCAGCCCATAACCCAGATACTGGCGGGAAATGGAGACAACCAGCCGCAGATGGGACATGATCAGTTCGCGCGCAGCGTTCAGATCGCCCTTTTCCTGAAGGGTCGCGCCCAATTCTTTCTCACGCTCGGGTGTGAGCATGGGAATGCGATTCACAGCACTAATGTAAGACTCAATTGTGCCCAGCGCACCAGGATTGGTAATCGCGGAGGCAATCGAGTTTTGCAGTGTAAGCGCTTGATTTGACATGGTTTTGTATATCTCCTGACAAGGAATATTCAAAGTACTTATATATTAGCACTCTCTGTTGCTGAGTGCTAATATTGAGTGCGCATAAGCTAAAAAGTTCCGTTTCAAATGGTTAGTTGATCGTGTTGTTCACTTGGGTGCCGGCTGCCCGGAATACGCGCCCGATGGCCCGATTTGCGGTCAGGGTAGCGAGCGCCAGCCCTGGAAAATATGAAAAAAATCGTAACAAAACTTGTTTCGTAGCGGCAAATCTGTGTTCAGACTTCGTTTTCCTGCTAATGCGTTTGCTTGAATATGCTGTTTTAATATTCTGCTTTATTTTGCTTGAGCAACGTTGCGCTCCTGCTCAGATCGAACGTTCTGCTTTTAATAAGACTGCCGCCTTGCCAAATCGTTCCGCACTTTGCCGGTTTACTGCGTTGTGCTGCGCAATACGGGAAAGATGGCGCGGCAACCGGGCGGGCCGCAGCGGGTCTGCCGGTTGCCGGTTCAGTTCATTCCTTACTTCAGGCGCTCGGCATGAAAGCGCAGATGATCTTCCATGAACGTGGAAATGAAATAATAACCGTGGTCGTAATGCTCGTGGCGGCGCAGTGTCAGGGGCTGCCCGGCTTTGGCGCAGGCTGCTTCAAGCAACTCTGGCAATAGCTGGCCATCCGCCAGGAATTTGTCGGCCAGACCCTGATCGACCAGAATCCCGTCCGGGAACGGCGTTTGGGCTTTTTCCATCAGCTTGCTGGCATCGTAGTTTTCCCAGCTGGTGCGATCTTGCCCCAGATAGCCGCTGAAGGCTTTTTCGCCCCAGGGGCAGTTCATGGGGGCGCTGATGGGCGCAAATGCCGACACCGAGCGGAACAGCTCCGGATTTTTCAGGGCAATGGTGAGCGCGCCGTGGCCGCCCATGGAGTGCCCGAAAATTCCGGTACGGCTTTGGTCTCCGCCAAACTCCGGAATAAGCTCCAGTAATTCTTTGGTCACGTAGCTGTACATTTTATAGTTGTCTTTCCAGCCGGGCTCGGTGGCGTCCAGATAAAACCCGGCGCCGGTGCCAAAATCCCAGCCGTCATCTTCGCCCGGCACATTGGCGCCCCGCGGGCTGGTGTCCGGCGCCACCAGCAGCAAACCCAACTCTGCGGCCATGCGTTGCGCACCGGCCTTGGTCATGAACGTTTCTTCGGTACATGTCAGGCCCGCCAGATATATAAGGGCAGGCACCGGTCCGCGTGCCGCCTGGGGTGGGATGTAGACTGAAAACTGCATGGGCAGGCCGATTTCGCGCGAGTTGTGGCGATAAAAGCGCTGCGTGCCATCAAAACAGTAATGTTCACTTAAAAGTTCGAGTTTGTCGCTCATGGGTAGGCCCCTGCTCCTGATATGATGATTGTTGTCGGTTTTTTGCCAAATTTACAGCTATGTTCTACCATAGCATTGTTTCAATCATCGTTACAATATAGGAAAAAAACCGCCGGTAACCCAATGCTCTGCCGGTTCTCGTGGCCATGACGGCTTCGCTTTCAGTGTACAGTACATTCCATGGCCCGTTTACCCCGGCTTTACGCCCCCGGCATCCCGCAACTGGTTCACGCCCGGTTTCTGTTTCCGCTCGCCACGCGCGCCCCGGCAGGCGGCCGAATCCTGGACACCTTGCAGAAATGGCTTTTTGATGGGCTTGCCCGGCATGGCGTCATGTTGCATGCCTGGACTCTCACTGACGACGGTATCCTGTTGCTGGCAACACCCGATCATGAGAAATCCCTGTCGCGCCTGATCCAGATGCTGGGTCGCAATCTGGCGACAACGCTGCGCAGCGGCCCCGTTTTTAGCGGACGCTATCGCTCTACGCTGGTCGAGCCAGGTGTATGGGTCATCCCAGCAATGATCTGGCTCGAATCATGGGTCGCCCGGGAAAAGGGCGCCAGTGACAGCGAGTTGTGGCCCTGGTCTTCAGCCGGCTTTCATACCGGGGCGTTTATGGGCTCTTGCCCGGCCCTGAATGACCACGCTGATTACTGGTCTTCCGGCAACACGCCATTTGACAGACAGGCGGCATACAAATACCGCTATACCGACGGACTCTCGTCAGGTCAATTGCAACAGATTGCACAGGCATTGCATGGGCAATGGGCGCTGGGTTCGCCGGGATTCATCAGCCAGCTGTGTTCGGTCGCCAGCCGACGTCCGATGCAGGGCAGGCGAGGGCGTCCCCGCATCCGGCCGGTTCAGGAGCAGGGCCAGCCGCGGCAAGAATAAACCAGAAGATTTTCGTAGCGGTCATGGTCGGGCAGTCCTGCGGCCATGCCGCTTATGCGCTTACAGGGCACGTTACGGACGGTATACACCCGCAAGAATTCACGGAAAGATCGTAGCAAACGGTCAGGGTTTTACAAAAATTTTACACGCCGCCCAGTAGAGTTGCGTATACTCCACTGTTTCCTGCCGATTCTGGAATTATTTTGCGATATCAACTGCTTACGTTTGTCCTGGCGCTGTTTCTTGTGTTCTTTGCGAGTCGTGTTTTATTAGTGCTATGGCAGCGCAGGCGCGTTCAGGCAGCCCATGGCATGGGGCGCGTGTTTCTGGGCGGGTTGCGCATGGACATGAACCAGATCGCAACTTACGCGGCGTTGCCCGCGGTGCTGATGCCCTGGCTGGAAGACCGCCAGTGGTTTGTTACGGTAACCGCCGTCTGGTTCGGCGTGTGGTGGCTGGGTTGCGTATTTATGGAAATCTGCACGCCGCAGTTCATTGATGAGTACGATTCGCGTCCGAACCGTTTGTTCGTCGAGTATCTGAAACACCCCAAAGAGGTGTCCGGGATGTTGTGGCGCGGGTACAAGAAAGTGCTGGCGCTGGGGTTATTGGTTTTTGCCGGAATGATTGCGCTGGCGCTGCATCTGTTTTCAGGCTATACGCCGACCCCACTGGGTCCCTGGTGGCTCAGGCCCATTGAGTCGCTGGTCTACGCGGCCCTGTGCTTTCTCATGATTCGCGGTACGCTCAAAAAGCGCCCCATCAACCCGTCTACCGTGGCATTTGCCGGCGATGGCATGGTCAACAGCCTGGCGCTCAATTCCATGTATAGCCTGCAGTACGCCATCTATGCTATGAAGTATGAGATGTCTGCTGAAGACGTCTACGGCAAGATGCCGGCCGAGCAGATGAACCGGATCGTGTGCGAGGCGGCCGGCATCCCTCTGGCTACTGGTTCGGGTACAAGCCCGGGCACAGCCACCCGGCATCGGCAGGAGGTATCGGTCAGCAGCGTCAGACCGCTGAATATCGTGTTGATTGTCGAAGAAAGCCTGGGCGCACAATATGTGCAGACCCTGGGCGGGCAATCGCTGACGCCTAATCTGGATGCCCTGTACGAACAGGGGTGGGGATTTACCCGTGCCTACGCAACAGGCACTCGCTCGGTTCGCGGGCTGGAGGCGCTTTCCGCAGGCTTTCCACCCACCATCACCCAATCGGTATTCAAGCTGCCGGGGGCGCAAAGCGGCTTTTTTACGATCGCCGATGTGCTGGGCCAGCAGCATGGCTATCATTCCCGTTTTCTGTATGGCGGCGAAGCCCATTTTGACAATATGAAGGGCTTCTTCCTGGGCAACGGCTTTCGCGAGGTGATTGACGGGCCGCAGTTCAAAGATCCGGCGTTCCTGGGCACCTGGGGCTATTGCGATGACGATATGTTCAATCAGCTGGATCGCCTGTTGCAGGAAGATGCCTCGCGCAAGGAACCCGTACTGACGCTGGCCTTCAGCGTGAGCAATCATTCGCCTTGGGAGTATCCTGAAGGGCGCATCCAGACCACCGGCAACCCGGCAACCGTGGACAATACCGTTCGTTATGCCGATCATGCCTTGGGACAGTTTTTTGAAACCGCCAAAACGCGGGACTACTGGAACAATACAGTATTTGTGGTGGTGGCCGACCATGATTCGCGCGTGTTCGGCGCTGAGCTGATTCCCCTGAAGCATTTTCATATTCCCGCCGTCATTCTGGGCGGCACGATCGCGCCGCGTCGTGACGATCGTCTCATCAGCCAGATCGACCTGGCGCCGACCTTGTTGTCGCTGGCCGGTGCCGCCTGCGAACACCCCATGATAGGCCAGGATTTGACGCGGCAGACGCCGGACCGCGCCATCATGCAATATGGCGACCGTTACGGTTACCTGCAAGGCGATCGTCTGACCGTGCTGGAGCCGCATCTGGATCCGCGGCAGTTTCGCTATACGGCGCCCGAGTTGTTTGAACCCATGGTGTCTGACGATACGCTGGTCAGGCTGGCACGCGCCCATGCGCTGTGGCCCTTCAGTGTTTACCGGGATAAAAGCTATACTGTACCGAAACCACGTTGATTGCAGGCTCACGCGCTTGTGTCAGAGAGCGCCAGCCTGATTTCATTTTCGGAGAGTGAGCCATGGATTATCTGCTGGCGCTAGATCAGGGAACGTCCAGTTCCCGCAGCATTTTGTTTGATCGTAACGGGCAAATTGTGGGCCTTGCCCAGCAGGAGTTTACTCAGCATTACCCTCAGTCAGGCTGGGTGGAGCACGATGCGATTGAAATCTGGCGTACCCAACTGGTCACCATGCAAAAGGTGCTGCATCAGAGCGCGGTAGACATTGCCCGGGTGCGCGCGGTAGGCATTACCAACCAGCGCGAGACATCAGTGTTATGGGACCGCGCTACAGGTGAGCCCCTGGGGCCGGCAATCGTATGGCAGGATCGGCGGGGTGAGCCGTTATGCCGCCAGTTGCGCGAACAGGGGCACGAGCCCATGATTCTGGAGAAAACCGGCCTGCGCCTGGATGCATACTTTTCTGCGACCAAACTGGCCTGGATGCTGGAGCATCTGCCGCAGGCCAGGGCGCGTGCCGACAAAGGCGAACTCCTATTTGGCACTATCGACAGCTGGCTGATCTGGCAACTGACCGGGGGCAAGGTTCACGCAACCGATGTGACCAATGCGTCGCGCACCATGCTGTTTAATGTCCATACGGGGCAGTGGGATGCACAGTTGCTGGATCTGTTTCAGATTCCCGCCAGCCTGCTGCCGCAGGTGATGCCCTCCAGCGCCCACTATGGCGATATTCCTGCCGACCTGCTGGGATATGCGTTGCCCATTTGCGGCGTGGCGGGCGATCAGCATAGTGCGCTTTTTGGTCAGGCGTGCACGCGGGCCGGAATGGCTAAAAATACTTATGGCACCGGTTGCTTTGCCCTGCTGCACACCGGTACGCGCTTTACCGCTTCTGAAAATGGACTGCTTACGACCCGGGTGGCGCAATATGGCCAGCCACAGCCGGAGTTCGCGCTGGAAGGCAGCGTTTTTGTGGCCGGCGCGGCCGTGCAGTGGCTGCGTGACGGGCTTGGGATAATTAAAAGAAGCCGGGATGTGCAGGCGCTGGCCCAGTCGGTACCCGATACGGGAGGCGTCATGTTCGTCCCTGCCTTTACCGGCCTGGGGGCGCCATACTGGAAGGCCGATGCCCGCGGAACGCTGGTCGGCATCAATCGCGCTACGACCGCTGCGCACATTGCCCGTGCTGCGGTTGAGAGCATCGCCTATCAGAGTGCCGCACTGCTTTCGGCCATGGCGCGTGACGGCGCGGGACTGGAGCAGTTACGCGTGGATGGCGGCGCCAGCGTTAACGATGCGCTGATGCAGTTTCAAGCCGATCTGCTGGGCATCCCCGTGTTGCGCCCGCAAGTGGTGGAAACAACAGCACTGGGTGCAGCTTATCTGGCAGGCCTGCAAAGTGGCATCTGGTCTGACGTTAAGCAGATTGAACAGCTGTGGCGTATCGATAAAACCTTTGAACCGGCCATGAGCCGCGACCAGGCGCAGGCCTGCATGCAGCAGTGGGAAAAGGCGGTTGCGCAAACGATATGTGGTACCTGATGGCTGGTGCCCCAGCCGGCGTTGCCGCGGTTCAGCTCAGAAAGCGCATCTGGAATGAGCGGCCTTTAATGGGGCGCTGGCTCAGGCGCTGCAGCGTATCTTCGGCAATGCTGCGGTCAATTGCCACGAAGGCGACAAAATCAAAAAGGCTGATTTTACCGACCTGATCGGCTTGCAAACCAAGGTCCTTGGTGAGCGCCCCCAGCAGATCGCCCGGGCGCAGTTTGTCCTTCTTGCCGCCGCGGATGCAGATGGTGCGCATTGGGGGCGTGAAGGCGCCGCGCGCGCGTTCAAGCGTATTCATGTCCAGCCAGGCCAGCGGCTTGCCCAGCGCCTGTTCGATGCGTTCGGCGCGAAATTTCTCTTTGGGCGTGCACAAGGTGAGCGCCAGCCCGCCTCGGCCGGCGACCCGGCCGGTGCGTCCCACGCGATGAATATGGGTTTCCGCGTTGGGCGACATATCGACATTGATTACCGCGTCAAGTGTGGCAATATCCAGGCCCCTTGCGGCCACGTCGGTGGCCACCAGGACCGAGCAACTCTGCCCGACAAAATCAACCAGCACATCTTCGCGATCCCGTTGGTCCATATCGCCGTGCAGTGTACGGGCCTCGATGCCGCGCTCCAGCAGGGAGTCGGTGAGTGCTTCGCATTGAGCCTTGGTGTTGCAAAAGGCCAGTGTAGAGACGGGACGATAGGCATTGAGCAGTTTGGCGGTGGTCTCGAACCGGTCGGCGTCTTCGGTGGACACGAACCACGACTCGGTGTCGGGATGGTCGGGCTTGTCGTCGGTGCGCACGTGCACCGGATTCATCAGGAACCCCTCGCTGGCTTTGAGAATGGCGGGAGGAAAGGTGGCAGAGAAAAGCAAGTTCTGCCGCTTGAGCGGGCAGGCCTGAGTGATTGCGCTAATATCTTCATAAAAGCCCATATCGATCATGCGATCGGCTTCATCTAGCACCAGCACCTTGACGGCAGACAAGTTCAGGACATCGCGGTCGACCAAATCCAACACCCGGCCGGGTGTGCCGACCACAATATGCGCACCATGCTGGAGCGATTCTGCCTGTGGTTTCAGTGCCGTGCCCCCATATAGTGCAAGCACTTTGATATTGCCCAGCGCGCGTGCCAGCTTGCGCACTTCCTGTGCAACCTGCTCGGCCAGTTCCCGGGTCGGACACAGGACCAGCGCCTGGCAACCGAAATAGGCGGGGTTCAGCCGCTGCAGCAAACCCAGCGCAAAAGCCAGCGTCTTACCACTCCCGGTTTTCGCCTGGGCCAGCACATCGCGGCCTTCCAGGACGGCCGGCAGGCTGGCGGACTGGATCGGCGTCATCGTTTGAAAGCCGAGTTCGGCCAGGTTTTTCTGCTGGGCGTCGGAAAGGGGAAGGGTGGAAAAAGACATGATGGCCTGATGGTGACGAAGGCGCAAACAATGCAACCTTGCTAAAAATAAGCGCGATAGGAAAAGCGCAATGAAATCGAAGACTTATTGTACCTGAAACCGTCATAATTATTGATCTGTCCCTAATTAAATATGAACCAAAATAGTGCGTGTTATATTAGGGTGCGTCCCTAATTATTTTTCTTGCCACGCTTGGGTAATCGCAGTATTCTTTCTTGTCACTTATTGCGCTGCACGATAGCGTTCAAAAAGTTTAAGAATCAAGAAGTATCCCGGTTCAATCGCGGCGCATTTTTTTACGCAGCACTCTGCGGAGTTTTCCTATGTCAGTTCACTCATCTTCTTTCGACGGTCAGGTGTCGGTTATCGACGCCTCTGCCATCGGCCATCGCCCCCATCGTCAGCCCAAAGCTCAGGGCATGTACGATCCGGCCAACGAACACGACGCCTGTGGCGTCGGCTTTGTAGCCAATATCAAGGGCCGCAAAAGCCATGCCATTATTCAGCAGGGTCTGAAGATTCTTGAAAATCTGGATCACCGGGGTGCCGTGGGCGCCGATAAGCTTATGGGCGACGGCGCCGGGATTCTGATTCAGATCCCCGATACGCTGTATCGCGAGGAAATGGCCAAGCAGGGCGTGACCCTGCCTGCCGAGGGCGAATACGGTGTAGCCATGGTATTCCTGCCCAAGGAAACGGCTTCTCGTCTGGCCTGTGAGAAAGAACTGGAACGCGCCGTGCGCGATGAAGGCCAGGTCTTGCTTGGCTGGCGTGATGTGCCTATTGATCATGACATGGAAATGTCACCCACGGTGCGCGATTGCGAGCCGCTGATCCGCCAGCTCTTTATCGGTCGCGGGCCGGACGTGATGGTGCCCGACGCGCTGGAGCGCAAGCTTTACGTTATCCGCAAGACTGCCAGCCATGCGATTCAAAATATGCGGCTGGCCCATGGTCAGGAGTATTTTGTGCCGTCGGCCTCGGTGCGTACCGTTGTCTATAAAGGGCTTTTGCTGGCCAACCAGGTTGGCATCTACTATCGCGACCTGGCCGATACCCGCGCCGTGTCAGCGCTGGCACTGGTGCACCAGCGGTTTTCTACCAATACTTTCCCCGCATGGCCGCTGGCCCACCCCTATCGCATGATCGCGCATAACGGCGAGATCAATACCGTCAAGGGTAACTTTAACTGGTTGCGTGCCCGTGAAGGCATGATGGAATCGGCCGTGCTGGGCGATGACCTGAAAAAGCTCTATCCGATCGTATATGAAGGGCAGTCTGATACAGCCACGTTTGACAACTGTCTGGAACTGCTGGTCACGTCCGGCTATTCGCTGTCGCATGCCATGATGATGATGATCCCCGAAGCCTGGGAGCAGCACGCCACGATGGACGAGAACCGTCGCGCATTCTATGAGTACAACGCGGCCAAGATGGAGCCCTGGGATGGCCCGGCGGCAGTGGCGTTCACCGATGGCCGCCAGATTGGCGCCACCCTGGACCGTAACGGCCTGCGTCCCGCCCGCTATCTGATTACCGATGATGATATGGTCATTCTGGCTTCCGAGGCCGGTACGCTGACCGTTCCGGAAAACCGCATTATCAAGAAATGGCGCCTGCAGCCGGGGCGCATGCTGCTGATCGATCTGGAGCAGGGCCGCATCATTGGCGATGATGAAATCAAATCACAATTGTCCAATAACCGCCCGTATGGGCAATGGATCAAGCGCCTGCGCGTCAAGCTCGACGACATTCTGGTGCATGAGAAAAATCACCCGCAAGCGGTCAGTTCGCCGGCCGCGCTGCTGGACCGCCAGCAGGCTTTTGGCTGGAATCAGGAAGATCTCAAGTTCATTATCCAGCCCATGTCCAAAAACGGCGAAGAGGCCATCGGCTCTATGGGTAACGATACCCCGCTGGCTGTACTGTCGTCCCGCCCCAAGTCGTTCTACAACTATTTTCGTCAGCTGTTTGCGCAGGTGACCAATCCGCCTATCGACCCGATCCGTGAGCAATTGGTGATGTCGCTGGTGTCCTTCATCGGGCCCAAGCCCAACCTGCTGGATATCAATAACGTTAATCCGCCGCAGCGGATTGAAGTGTCTCAGCCCATTCTGGACTTTGCTGGCATGCTGGTGTTGCGCGATATTGAAAAATACACCGACAACAAGTTCCGCAGCGCCGAGCTCGATATCACCTATCCGGCAAGCTGGGGCAGTGAAGGTATCGAGGCCTGTGTTGCTGCATTGTGTGCCAGTGCCGCCGATGCGGTTCGCAGCGGGCTTAATATCCTGATTCTGTCTGATCGGAATATGGACGGCGAGCGCGTGGCCATCCCTGCCTTGCTGGCTACCTCGGCTGTGCATCAGCATTTGATTCGCGAGGGTCTGCGTACCGCGACCGGGCTGGTCGTGGAAACCGGCTCCGCGCGTGAAGTGCACCACTTTGCGCTGCTCGGCGGGTTTGGCGCCGAAGCGATTTATCCGAATCTGGTCATGGAAACCCTGGCTGGTTTTCCGGAGCCTGAAAAAGCAGTCAAGAACTATGTGAAAGCCGTAGGTAAAGGCCTGAACAAGGTCATGTCCAAAATGGGCATATCCACCTATATGTCATATACCGGCGCGCAGATTTTTGAGGCAGTCGGTCTGCAATCGGCGCTGGTTCAGAAGTATTTCTCCGGCACGCCCAGCAAAATCGAAGGGATTGATATCTTCCAGGTTGCCGAAGAAGCGCTGCGTCTGCATCAGGCGGCCTACAGTGAAGATCCGGTTCTGAAAAATGCGCTGGATGCCGGCGGCGAGTACGAATATCGCGTTCGTGGTGAAGACCATATGTGGACGCCCGATTCGATTGCCAAGCTGCAGCATTCCACCCGTGCCAACAACTATCGCACCTACAAGGAATATGCCCAGCTGATCAATGATCAGTCGCGTCGTCACATGACTTTCCGCGGCTTGTTCGAGTTTCGCGTGGATCCGGCCAAGGCTATTGCGCTCGAAGAAGTGGAGCCTGCCAAGGAAATCGTCAAACGCTTTGCCACCGGCGCCATGTCGCTTGGCTCAATCTCTACCGAAGCGCACTCGGTGCTGGCCGTGGCCATGAACCGCATTGGCGGTAAATCCAATACCGGGGAGGGCGGCGAAGACGAACTGCGTTACCGCAACGAGTTGCGCCATGGCGTCAGTGGTATTAAAAAAGGCGATACGCTGGCCTCGGTGCTGGGCGCCGATCGTATTGAAGCCGATGTGCCGCTGCAGGAAGGCGATTCATTGCGTTCAAAAATCAAGCAGGTTGCCTCGGGCCGTTTCGGTGTGAGCGCCGAGTATCTGTCCAGTGCCGATCAGATCCAGATCAAAATGGCGCAAGGCGCCAAGCCAGGTGAAGGCGGTCAGTTGCCCGGTCACAAAGTGTCCGAGTACATTGCCAAGCTGCGTTACTCCGTGCCTGGCGTCGGTCTGATCTCACCACCGCCGCATCACGATATTTACTCCATCGAAGATCTGGCGCAATTGATCCATGATCTGAAAAACGTCAATCCAACGGCTTCCATTTCCACCAAGCTGGTGTCCGAGGTGGGTGTGGGAACGGTTGCCGCCGGGGTTGCCAAAGCCAAGTCCGATCATATTGTGATTGCCGGGCATGATGGTGGCACCGGGGCTTCGCCCATTTCTTCCATCAAGCACGCCGGGACCTCATGGGAACTGGGCCTGTCGGAAACCCAGCAAACGCTGGTGCTGAACAAGCTGCGCAGCCGCGTACGCGTGCAGGCAGATGGTCAGATGAAAACAGGCCGGGACGTGGTTATTGGCGCGTTGCTGGGAGCCGATGAATTCGGCTTTGCGACAGCGCCGCTGGTGGTCGAAGGCTGTATCATGATGCGCAAATGCCATCTGAATACCTGCCCGGTCGGTGTGGCAACGCAGGATCCGGTGTTGCGCAAAAAATTCCAGGGCAAGCCCGAGCATGTGGTTAATTTTTTCTTCTTCATTGCCGAAGAGGTCCGTGAAATCATGGCGCAACTGGGCATCCGCAAGTTCGACGAACTTATCGGTCGCGCCGATCTGCTCGATACGCGTGCCGGCATCGAGCACTGGAAAGCGCGTGGGCTGGACTTTAGCAATGTCTTTCATCAGCCTGATGTGGACACCTCTGTGCGCCACACCGAAGTGCAGGATCACGGGCTGGACAAGGCGCTGGATATTCAACTGCTGGAGCGTAGCAAGGCAGCGCTCGAACGCGGCGAAAAAGTGTCGTTCATTGTACCGATACGCAACCGCAACCGGACGGTTGGCTCCATGCTGTCGGGCGCGGTTGCCCGCAAATATGGCCACGAAGGGCTGCCCGACGACACCATTCACATTCAGTTGAATGGCACGGCAGGCCAGAGTTTTGGCGCATTCCTGGCGCATGGCATTACCTTTGACCTGGTCGGTGAAGGCAATGACTACGTGGGCAAGGGGCTTTCGGGCGGTCGCATTATCGTGCGCTCACCCAATGACTTCCGTGGCTACGGACCGGATCACATCATCGCGGGCAATACTTTGCTTTATGGCGCGCTGGCCGGCGATGCCTATTTCAATGGCGTAGTTGGCGAGCGCTTTGCCGTGCGCAACTCCGGCGCTGCCACGGTCGTGGAAGGCACCGGTGATCATGGTTGCGAATACATGACCGGCGGTACGGTCGTGGTGCTGGGCGAAACCGGCCGCAATTTTGCTGCCGGTATGTCTGGCGGCGTGGCTTATGTGTGGGATCCCGAAGGGGAACTCAAGTCGCGTTGCAATATGGCGATGGTCGAACTGGGCGCAGTCGCGGCACATGATGATCAGCTCAAGGAAAACCGGCAGGACGGCTGGCACTGTGTCCAGCGTGGACAGGAGCGTCAGACCGATGAATCGATCCTGCGTACGCTGGTGGAAAATCATTTCCGCCTGACCGGCAGTTTCCGTGCGCGCGATCTGCTGGGCGACTGGGACAAGGCCCGCAAGCAATTCGTCAAGGTCATGCCGACCGACTACAAACGTGCACTGGCAGAAATCTGGCAGTCAGAACAAACCGCCCGCAAAGCAGCTTAAGGAAAGATTTATCATGGGTAAAATTACCGGTTTTATTGAATTTGAGCGGGTTGCCGAATCATACGAGGCGCCCGGTGCGCGCCTGAAACACTATAAAGAGTTTGTCCTGGCGCTGGACGACAAGCAGGCACAAGTGCAGGGCGCACGCTGCATGGACTGCGGCATTCCGTTTTGCAATACTGGCTGTCCGGTCAACAATATCATTCCCGACTGGAATGACCTGGTGTACCGTCAGCAATGGAAACAGGCGCTCGAGGTCCTGCATTCGACCAACAACTTTCCCGAGTTTACCGGCCGCATCTGCCCTGCGCCCTGCGAAGAGGCCTGTACGCTCAACATCAACAATGACCCGGTTGGCATCAAGTCCATTGAACATGCCATTATCGACAAGGGCTGGAGCGAAGGCTGGGTCGTGCCGCAGCCGCCGTTGAAAAAAACCGGCAAAAAGGTTGCCGTGGTCGGTTCCGGCCCGGCAGGGCTGGCTGCTGCGCAGCAACTGGGGCGCGCAGGGCACAGCGTGACGGTCTTTGAAAAAAGTAATCGCATTGGCGGGCTGATGCGTTACGGCATTCCCGACTTCAAGCTGGACAAGAGCCTGATTGAGCGTCGCGTATCCCAAATGGAAGCCGAAGGCGTTGAGTTCCAGGCATCCACCTACGTGGGCGCCGCCGGCGATGCCACCGAAGACGGCCTGAACGTTATCACGACCGCCGAGCTGGACCAGCAGTTTGACGCCGTTATCATGGCTGGCGGTGCCGAAATGCCGCGTGATCTGCCGGTGCCCGGGCGGGAACTGAGCGGTGTTCATTTCGCCATGGATTTTCTGCGCCAGCAGAACAAACGCAATGCGGGCGACCGTATCGCCAATCAGATCTCGGCTGCCGGCAAGCACGTGATTGTGATCGGTGGCGGCGATACCGGTTCGGACTGTGTGGGTACAAGCAACCGTCAGGGAGCGGCTTCGGTCACGCAGATCGAGCTGATGCCCCGGCCGCCGGAAAACGAAAACAAGGCACTGACCTGGCCCTACTGGCCTGCCAAGCTGCGCACCTCGTCTTCGCATCTCGAAGGGTGTGAGCGTGACTGGGCTATCACCACCAAATGCTTCAAAGGCGATAAGGGCAAGCTCAAAAAGCTGGTCTGCACACGGGTGGAATGGGTCAAGGATGAGGCCACCGGCCAGATGAAAATGCAGGAAATCGAAGGATCGGAATTTGAGCTGAAAGCGGATCTGGTCTTTCTGGCCATGGGTTTTGTTTCTCCCGTCGCTGCAGTACTGGACGCATTCGGGGTGGACAAAGACCAGCGCGGTAATGTGAAAGCCAACGTCGAAAACTATCGCTCCTCCCGGGACAAAGTGTTCGCGGCGGGCGATATGCGACGTGGCCAGTCGCTGGTGGTCTGGGCCATACGCGAAGGTCGTCAGTGCGCGCGCGCAGTAGATGAATTCCTGATGGGCGCCTCACTGCTGCCACGTTGATTTTCCCTCGGGTGGTGTGACGCAATTGTTACGCTGCATTACACAATAGCCCCGGTCATTTTGCTTTGCACATGCGCAAGTGCCTGTTTCTACGTTGAACAGGCACTTGCGCATTTTTGCGTTTTGTTTTTACCAACTCCCGTTAAACAGATACAATAGGGGCTCTTTTTCAAGAAATTTCTTTGATGACAGCAGAGTCACGTCACTCCTCCCCGCCGGTTATCCGGTTTGCGGACGTCACCCTTGGTTACGATACACGCGTCATTTTGCGGGATCTGAATCTCGAAGTATACAAAGGCGAAGTGGTTGCACTTATTGGTGGTTCCGGTTCCGGTAAGACCACCTTGTTGCGTGCAGCAACCGGGCAGATTCGCGCCCAGAAAGGGGCCGTTACGGTCTTCGACCACGAGGTCAATCGCATGACGCCCCAGCAATTGGGCGCCGTGCGTCGTCGCATGGGCGTATTGTTTCAGCAGGGCGCTCTGTTTACAGACCTGAGCGTATTTGGCAATGTGGCCTTCCCCTTGCGCGAACTGAGCAAGGATAGCGAAGCCGTTATCCTGGAAAAGGTGCTGGACAAACTTGACCAGGTCGGGCTCAAGCGCGCCGCGCATTTGAGTGTTTCCGAGATTTCGGGCGGCATGGCGCGCCGTGTGGCGCTGGCCCGGGCCATTGTGCTGGAGCCCGAGATTATTCTGTTTGACGAACCCTTTGCCGGGCTGGATCCGATTTCGCTTGGCATGACAGCCCGCCTGATTCGCAGCCTGACCGACAAACTTGGCTGCGCCACCGTGCTCATTACGCACGATCTGGAAGAGTCGTTCCTGATTGCCGACCAGGTTTACATGGTTGGTGACGGCAGCCTGGTGGTATCTGGCACACCGGAACAGGTGCGCCAGTCTGACAATTCGCTGGCGCGCCAGTTTCTCAAGGGCGCCTCCAGCGGACCGGTGGTATTTGAGTATCCCCCCTCTGATGATTTCGATCGCTGGCTCAGCCGTCATCGCGAAGGTGTCAAATGATCATCAATTTCATTACCGCGCTGGGATCACGTATTACGCGTCCCATCCTGACGCTGGGCATCTGCTTCCGGTTCTTTCTTGACATCCTGGCCCGTAGTGCAGTGGTGTTCAAGCGCCCCCGGCTGGTGATTGAGCAAATTCATTTTATCGGCAATTATTCGCTGATCATCATCGCGGTATCGGGCTTGTTTGTCGGCTTTGTGCTGGGCTTGCAGGGGTATTACACGCTCACCCGTTATGGTTCCGAAGAAGCGTTGGGTGTCATGGTTGCTCTTGGCCTGGTGCGTGAGCTGGGGCCGGTCGTGACCGCGCTGCTGTTTGCGGGCCGGGCCGGCACCTCCATTACGGCAGAAATCGGTCTGATGAAGGCGGGCGAGCAGATCGCGGCCATTGAGGTGATGGGTATTAACCCGTTGCGACGCATTGTGGTCCCGCGTTTTTGGGGCGGCGTGATCGCCATGCCCATTCTCGCGCTCATCTTTTCGGCTGTTGGTATTATTGGCGGCTGGCTGGTTGCGGTGGTGCTCATTGGCGTGGATGGCGGTTCATTCTGGTCGCAAATGCAAAGCGCTGTCGATATTCGGGACGATATTCTGGCAGGTTTCATCAAAAGCGTGGTGTTCGGTCTGGCAGTCATGCTGGTTTCAGTCTATGAGGGCTGGATGTCGCGGCCCACGCCGGAAGGCGTGGCGCGCGCCACGACGCGCACGGTGGTGGTCAGCTCACTGTTGGTGCTGGCGCTCGATTTCCTGCTCACTGCAGTGATGTTCGGTGGTTAGTCGCGTTTTGTGACGTGCACACGAAAAAGGTTAAATTCAAATGAGTAAGAAAACAGATTTTCTGGTCGGGTTGTTCGTGTTGCTGGGTATTCTGGCTGCAGTGTTCATGATGTTGCAGGCAGGCAACCTCAGAACCTTTTCTATCGGGCAAACCTATCATGTCACCGGTAAGTTCGAGAATATCGGCGCGCTCAAAGTGCGTTCCCCGGTCAAAAGCAATGGCGTAGTGGTGGGCCGGGTCAGCGACATCTACTTTGACAATAAAGTGTTCAAGGCAGTCGTAGGTATGGATATCGAGGCGGGTTACCAGTTTCCCGAAGACAGTTCGGCGTCCATCATGACCTCGGGGCTGCTCGGTGAGCAGTATGTGGGCCTGACGCCTGGCGCCGAAGAGAAAAACCTGGCAGACAACAGTGAAATTATCTATACGCAGAGTGCTGTAGTGCTTGAAGAGCTCATCAGCAAATTTCTGTTTTCCAAGGCCGAATCGGAAGGATCCAGTGCTTCGGGCGGTAGCGAAGCGGGCCAGCAGCAAAGTGCACCGGCGTTGACGCCGCCTGCGTCTGCGCCGGCGCCTGTGCAATAGCTGCTCAAATACTGGTATATTTAGGCTAACGCAAAGCGCAGCGGTCCGGGTGGCAAATGATCGTCCGGAACGGGCCTGTCGAAATAAAATAACGAGTCTCTTATGAAACAAACTCAAATACGCCTGGTTGGTCTGGGTTCCGCGCTGGTGGTGCTCGCCGGTTGCGCTTCGGTTAAAAATCCGACGCCTGGTGACCCGCTGGAAGGTTACAACCGCAGCATGTTCGCATTCAATGATGCAGTTGACCGCAACCTGCTCACGCCGGTGGCCAAGGGCTATCAGGCGGTGGTGCCAAGCCCGGTGCGCACCTGCGTTACCAATATTTTCAACAACTTCGGCGATATCTGGTCGGGGGTGAACAGCTTTTTGCAGGGACGTGGCCTTGATTCGGTCAATACTTTCGGCCGGGTGTTGTTTAACTCCACCATGGGCCTGGGCGGGTGTATTGACGTTGCCTCCATGAAGGGCGCACCACGTATCCAGAACGATTTTGGCACCACTCTTGGGGTCTGGGGCATAGGCCAGGGCCCCTATTTTGTGCTGCCGCTGCTGGGCCCCTCTACATTCCGGGATACTGCCGGTACGGTGGGCGATGGTTTCGGCGGAGCCGCAGTCTATGCGTCGCCCGGCGCCATCAGCGATGTACCGGTACGCAACACGGTCTGGGGCGTGAGTATCGTCAATTCCCGCGCCAACCTGCTCAATGCCAGCGATCTCATGAACGATGTTGCGCTGGATCGATACAGCTTCCTGCGTGATGCCTATTTGCAACGTCGCCAGGGATTGCTTAATCAGAAACTGGGCCCGGTCGTGCTGGACCAACCAGACGGGCAGAACAAGGCTGGCAGCAGCAACCTGCCGTCATACGATGACCCTGAAGCGGGTAACGCGAGTGCCGCCGGCGCTGCTGCTGCCAATCCCAATTTGCCGGTGTACGATGATCCGGAAGCCGTTCCGGCAGGGGATGCAGCTCAAAGCGCACCCAAGCCAGTTTCCCAGCCGGCAGCCGCAGTTCGACAAAAACCTGCAGGAGCGCCGACAAGCGGCCCCGCCAATGCAGACCCATCGGTTCCAGTCTATACGGATCCGGAAGGCAAGTAACTGCGCGCATGAATACAACAGCCTGAAATAGGATTGGCGACCCATTCCTTTCAGGCTGTTTCATTCGGCAGGTTCTTTTACTCTTGCTGACATTTCCCATGTATCCTCGGAAATACAATGAGTCAATTGGGCAGGTACCGGCCAGTCCGGACTGTCACGTCACAGATCAGAAAGGAGATCACGTATGAAATTCGCAGGTATTCTCAAGACCACCCAGGCCGTCATGATCGCCGGGTTCCTTTCGGCAGGCGCCATGCAGACCGCTGTGGCTGCCCAGGATCCGAATCAATTCGTCGAACAGATCGCCAATAACACCCTGCAGGCCGTGAACCAGAATGAAGCGGCCAAAAGCGGCGATGTAAGCGCCATCAACGGTATTGTCACACAATACCTCATGCCGCACATCAATATGGAAAAGACCACCCGCCTGGCGGTGGGTCAGCCGTGGCGCCAGGCCACACCGCAACAGCGCTCGGCGCTGGTCAATGGCTTTAAGCAGACATTGCTGCGTACCTATAGTGGCGCTTTCCGCAATGTGACGCCAAGCACCACCATTACCATGCAACCGTTCCGTGGTGACGCCAACGCCAGTGATGTGGTCGTGCGTTCTACCATTACGGCAGGCCAGGGGCCTATTTCGGTGGATTATCGCCTGGAAAAGGCCGGCAGCGGCTGGAAAATCTATGACCTGAACGTGGAAAACATCTGGCTGATCCAGAATTACCGCAATCAGTTTGCCGGCCAGATCTCGCAAGGCGGCATTGATGGTCTGATCAAAGCACTCAATCGCTGATTCCACGGGCGTTTGGGCTATAATGAAATGCTTGCTTCATTGGTGAGGCAAGCATTTTTTTATATTCATGTCCGCCGTCCAAGTACAACATCTTTCCAAAGTCTATAACAGTGTCCGCAACGCGGGTTGGCGGCGTTTTTTGCCGTCCCGGGTGGACCCTGCGCGCGCGCCGTTTCGTGCGCTCGATAATGTGAGTTTCACCGTTCAAGAGGGTGAGTTTTTCGGCCTGCTGGGTCCCAATGGCGCCGGCAAAACCACGCTCATTTCCCTGCTGGCAGGCTTGTCTCACCCCTCCGCAGGCAGTGCCAGTATCTGCGGTTTTGACGTGGCTGCGCAGTACAAACAGGCCCGTCGCTCGCTGGGCGTGGTGCCGCAGGAACTGGTGTACGATCCGTTTTTCACGGTGCGTGAAACCCTGCGTTTGCAATCGGGTTATTTCGGCATTCACCGCAACGACGACTGGATTGACGAGATTTTGCATAACCTGGGCCTGACCGACAAGGCCGATGCCAATATGCGTGCGCTCTCCGGCGGCATGAAACGGCGCGTGCTGGTGGCCCAGGCGCTGGTGCATCGCCCGCCCGTGATCATTCTGGACGAACCCACCGCCGGCGTTGACGTGGATCTGCGCCGCAGCTTGTGGGACTTCATCGTGCGCCTGAACAAAAGCGGCCACACAATCATGCTTACCACGCACTATCTGGAAGAGGCCGAGGCGCTGTGCAATCGCATTGCACTTCTGAAGCGCGGGCAAATTGTTGCGCTGGACACCACGCAGGCGCTCATGGCGCGGGTGGGTGGCCGGGATCTTGAGGAGGCCTTTGTGCACATCATGCATAACGGCCTGCAGGAGGAGATCGCATCATGAATCCGCTGCAGAAAGACATCAAATTCGGTTCGGGTTTTCCGACCCTGCTCTACAAAGAACTGCTGCGTTTCTGGAAGGTCGCGTTCCAGACGGTTGCCGCGCCGGTCATGACGGCCATGTTGTATCTGCTGGTCTTTGCGCATGTGCTTGAAGACCGGGTCCGGATGTACGATTCGGTGCCCTATACCGCCTTCCTGATTCCCGGGCTCATGATGATGAGCATGCTGCAAAACGCCTTTGCCAACCCGTCGTCTTCGCTCATTCAGAGCCGGATCACCGGTAATCTGGTGTTCGTGCTGCTGCCGCCGCTGTCCCATTACGAATTTTTCTCTGCCTACGTGATTGCGGCAGTCCTGCGCGGTCTGGTGGTTGGCCTGGGCATCTGGATCATGGCCTCGTTCTTCGTGCCTATATGGCCGGCAAGCATCTTGTGGGTGCTGGTGTTTGCAGTGCTTTCCTGTTGTATTCTGGCGGTGCTGGGCATTATCGCCGGGCTGTGGTCGGAAAAATTTGACCAGCTGGCGGCATTCCAGAATTTTCTTATCATGCCTGCTACTTTTTTGTCGGGTGTGTTTTATTCTATCCACTCGCTGCCCCCATTCTGGCAGGCGGTATCGCACTGGAATCCGGTTTTCTATATGATTGACGGGTTCCGTTACGGCTTTTTCGAAGTATCGGATGTCTCACCCTGGCACAGCGTTGCCGTGGTGGCGGCCTTTTTCGTGTTGCTCTCTGCCTACGCCCTGCGTTTGCTTGCCCAGGGATATAAACTCCGGACATGACTATGTTACCTACCCCCGAACAGATTCAGCAATATATCGAATCGCACCTGCCCTGTGAGCACATTGAAGTGCGCGGCGATGGCTCGCACTTCGAAGCGTTGATCGTCAGCACTGTTTTTGAAGGAAAACGTCCCATTGCACGACACCAGGCGGTGTACGCAGCGCTGGGCGAAAGAATGAAAGCAGAAATACACGCGCTTTCAATGAAAACCCTTACCCCAGAAGAGTACCGCAAGCATGGATAAACTCAAAATTGTCGGCGGGCGACGCCTGAACGGCGAAATCAGCATTTCTGGCGCCAAGAACGCGGCATTGCCCATCCTGTGCGCCGCGCTGCTCACGGCCGAGCCGGTGACGCTGCGCAATGTGCCGCAGCTCAATGACATCAGCACCACGGTGCGTCTGCTGGCCGACCTGGGCGTTAAAATTACCCAGGAAGCCGGCGGTATTGTGCATTTGCAGGCTGACCAGATTACCAATCTGGAGGCTTCGTACGAGCTGGTGAAAACCATGCGCGCGTCTATCCTGGTCCTTGGGCCGCTGCTGACGCGGTTTGGTCAGGCCAAGGTCAGTCTGCCTGGTGGTTGCTCTATCGGTCAGCGTCCGGTAGATCAGCATATCAAGGGCCTGACGGCGCTGGGTGCTGACATTGCCGTGGAGTACGGGTTCGTCGTGGCAAGCGCCACGCGCCTGAAGGGCGCATCCATTGTGACCGATATGGTGACAGTGGGAGGGACCGAACAGTTTCTGATGGCTGCGGCACTGGCCGAAGGCCAGACGGTGCTGGAAAATGCCGCACGAGAACCGGAAGTGGTGGATCTGGCCGAAATGCTGATCTCCATGGGCGCGCGCATTTCAGGACATGGCACCGACCGGATCGTGATTGACGGCGTTGAGCGCCTGCATGGCACAGACTATACGGTCGTGCCGGATCGTATCGAAGCCGGTTCTTTCCTGTGCGCAGTCGGTGCAACCGGTGGCGACATTATGTTGCGCAATGCCGCGCCCGATACCATGGGCGCCACGCTGGACAAGCTCATTGACGCCGGCCTGACCATTGAAACAGGTGAAGACTGGATTCGCGCATCAATGCAGACACGACCCAAAGCCGTAGGCTTTCGGACCCGTGAGTATCCGGGTTTTCCGACAGACATGCAGGCCCAGTTGCTGGCACTCAACACAGTGGCAGTGGGAACAGCCTTCGTTGTCGAAAACATATTCGAAAACCGTTACATGCACGTACCCGAACTGATCCGCATGGGTGCCGATATTGAACTGGATGGCCACACCGCGGTCATCAACGGCGTGCAGCAGCTCATGGGCGCCCAGGTCATGGCGACCGATTTGCGGGCCTCAGCCAGCCTGGTCATTGCCGGCCTGGCGGCGACCGGTGAAACCATCATCGATCGCATCTACCATCTGGACCGCGGTTACGAAAAAATGGAAGACAAGCTGCAGGCGGTGGGAGCAGACATCCAGCGACTGCGGAGCTGATACTCATGACACAGAATCCCCAACTGACCATGGCCCTGTCCAAAGGGCGTATCTTTGAAGAAACGCTGCCGCTGCTTGAGCAGGCAGGCATCGTCGTGACCGAGCATCCGGACCAGTCACGCAAGCTGATACTGCCTACCAGTCGCGATGATCTGCGGATTTTGATTGTGCGCGCTTCTGATGTGCCTACTTATGTGCAATATGGCGCAGCCGATTTCGGCATTGCCGGTAAAGATGTGCTGTACGAATACAGCAAAGAACATCCGGGCGGCCTGTATCAGCCTATCGACCTGAATATCGCACGCTGTCGCCTGGCCGTTGCAGTGCGCGATGGCTTTGACTACGAAGCCGCCGTGCGCCAGGGCGCGCGCCTGCGTGTGGCCACCAAATACGTTAACGTGGCGCGCGAGCATTTTGCCCGCAAGGGCGTGTATGTTGATATTATTAAGCTGTACGGCTCCATGGAACTGGCGCCGCTGGTCGGACTGGCCGACGCCATTGTCGATGTTGTCTCTACCGGGGGCACCCTGCGCGCCAATGGCCTGGTCGCCGTCGAGGATGTCATGCCTGTGTCGTCACGGCTGATCGTTAACCAGGCGGCGCTCAAGACCCGCGCCGCGGTTTTGCAGCCCATTCTGGATGCTTTTGAACACGCAACGCCCCCGCAGGGATAATCTGAAGCTATGAAACCTGTAATCAATCGACTGGACTCCCGTGCCGACGGGTTCGCGGGTAAGCTGCGCCAGCTGCTGGCTTTTGAAGCCAGCGAAGACGCCCATATCGAACAGGCCGTTGCCGGCATTTTGCAGGACGTGCTGCAGCGGGGCGACGCTGCCGTGCTGCAATACACGGCCAAATTCGACCGTTTGCCGGTTACTGCAATGGCCGATCTGGAAATTTCGTCCGCAGCCTGCCAGGCTGCACTGGATGCGCTGGAGCCCGCGCGTCGCCAGGCGCTGGAGCAGGCAGCGCAGCGCGTGCGCATGTATCATGACCGGCAAAAAACCGAATCCTGGCAGTATCAGGAAGCTGATGGTACGGTGCTGGGTCAGAAAATTACCCCCATGGACCGCGTCGGGCTTTACGTACCTGGTGGCAAGGCGGCCTATCCTTCTTCGGTGCTGATGAACGCCATTCCGGCCAAGGTGGCCGGGGTGGGCGAAGTCATTATGGTCACACCAACGCCCGATGGCGTACGTAATCCACTGGTACTGGCCGCTGCCGCCGTGGCCGGCGTTGATCGCGTGGTTGCCATCGGCGGCGCGCAGGCAGTGGGGGCGCTGGCTTACGGCACCGACAGCATTGCCGCCGTGGATAAAATTGTCGGCCCGGGCAATGCCTATGTGGCCGCGGCCAAGCGCCGGGTATTCGGTACAGTAGGCATTGATATGGTCGCCGGTCCCAGCGAGATCCTGATTATCTGTGACGGCACCACGCCGGCAGACTGGATCGCCATGGACCTGTTTTCCCAGGCCGAACATGACGAACTGGCCCAGGCCATTTTGCTGTGCCCCGATGCCGGTTTCCTGGAACAAGTGCAGGAGGCGATTGTGCGCCTGCTGCCCACCATGCCGCGTGCGCAGATCCTTGCCAAAAGCCTGTCTGACCGCGGCGCATTGATTCTGGTGCGAGACCTTGATGAGGCAGTTTCTATTGCAAATGAAATTGCGCCCGAGCATCTTGAAATTTCAACCGAAAATGCACCCGCGCTGGCCGAGAAAATCCGCCATGCCGGTGCGATTTTTCTGGGCCGTTTTTCGTCCGAAGCGCTGGGCGACTATTGCGCCGGACCCAACCACGTGCTGCCCACCGCACGTACCGCCCGCTTTTCCTCGCCGCTGGGCGTCTATGATTTTCAGAAACGCAGCAGTATTATCCAGGTGTCCGAGGCAGGAGCGATTACACTAGGGGCGATTGCCGCCGAACTGGCCGATGGCGAAGGCCTTGCTGCGCACGCGCAGAGTGCGCGCTACCGCCTGAACACTATTACCTGATGATAAGTTATGCGAACCGCTGACATTACCCGAATTACCAATGAAACCCGTATCGTGGTTTCACTGAACCTGGATGGCACAGGCAAACAGTCCATTGATACCGGCGTGCCTTTTCTTGATCACATGATCGACCAGATTGCGCGCCATGGCCTCATTGATCTGGATATCAAATGTGAGGGCGATGTACATATCGACGATCACCACACCGTGGAAGATGTCGGCATTACGCTGGGTCAGGCCGTGGCCAAGGCCGTGGGCGACAAAAAGGGTCTTACCCGTTACGGTCATTCGTATGTGCCGCTGGATGAAGCCCTGTCTCGCGTGGTCATTGATTTTTCCGGCCGTCCTGGCCTGGAATACCACATTCCTTTTACCCGCTCGCATGTCGGGCGCTTTGATGTCGATCTGATGCGTGAGTTTTTCCAGGGCTTTGTCAATCATGCACTGGTGACTATGCATATCGACAATTTGCGCGGTACCAACTCGCATCATCAGGCCGAAACCGTGTTTAAGGCATTCGGACGGGCGTTGCGTATGGCGCTGACGCCAGATGCGCGCAGCGAAGGCATGATTCCTTCGACCAAAGGCGTGCTGTAATGGGCGGAATGCTTTTATGAGCAGCAAAATTGCCATTGTTGACTATGGCATGGGAAACCTGCACTCGGTAGAGCGTGCCTTGCGTCATGCGGCAAGTGAAGCGGATGTTTATCTCGCTTCCGATGTAGCGGCGCTAGAGAAAGCAGACCGGATTGTGTTTCCGGGGCAGGGGGCCATGCCCGATTGCATGCGCAACCTGCAACGTTCCGGTCTCATGGAGGCGGTGCTTCGTGCAGCCGACAGCAAGCCCCTGTTGGGCGTATGCGTTGGTGAGCAGATGCTGATGCAGCACAGCGAAGAAGGCGATGTGCCATGTCTGGGGATTTTTCCCGGCACAGTGCGCAAGTTTGCCGGGCCGCAATTTGCCGTGAACTTGCAGGAGCAGTCTGATACGTCTGCTGCGCTGGTGCAGCATGAGGCGCGCCCGCTCAAAGTGCCACATATGGGCTGGAGCCGGGTAAAGCAGGCAAAACCGCATGCGTTGTGGGATGGCATTCCGGACGATAGCTATTTTTATTTCGTCCACAGTTATTATGTTGATCCGGCAGAAACCGCCATTTCGGTGGGAGAAACCGTATACGGACACAATTTTACCTGTGCTGTGGCGCGGGACAATATCTTTGCAGTACAGTTCCATCCCGAGAAAAGTGCGCAATATGGCTTGCGTCTTTATCGGAATTTTGTAAACTGGGATATCTGACCGTTAAGGTCATGGCAGTTGGGTGAATTGTGAAACCGCATTATGCGTTCATGATTTTAATTTTATTCTTATTTTGATAATCTGATTGTTATGCTGCTCATACCAGCCATTGATTTGAAGGACGGACGTTGTGTCCGCCTGCGCCAGGGCGACTTGCAGGATGCCACCATTTTTTCCGAAGACCCGGTTACCGTCGCGGAACAGTGGTATGACCAGGGCGCAAGACGCCTGCATCTGGTCGACCTGAACGGGGCCGTCGCTGGCAAACCCAAAAACGAAGATGTGATCAGGGCCATCGTGCGGGCCGTCGGAGACGATATTCCGGTACAGATTGGCGGCGGCATCCGCGATCTGGATACCATCGAACGATATCTGGATTTCGGCATCGAGTATGTCATTATCGGGACGGCGGCCGTGAAGGACCCTGGCTTTCTGCAGGATGCCTGCAGTGCTTTTCCCGGTAGTATCATTGTCGGGCTCGATGCCAGGGACGGCAAGGTGGCGACCGACGGGTGGAGCAAACTGACCAAGCACGATGTGCTTGATCTTGGCCGCAAGTTCGAAGACTACGGCGTAGAATCCATTATCTACACCGATATTGGCCGCGATGGCATGCTGACCGGCGTCAATATCGAAGCCACGGTGCGTCTGGCCCAGCACGTCAGGATCCCGGTCATCGCCTCGGGCGGCGTCACCGATCTGACAGATATCGAAGCCTTGTGCGCGGTTGAACAGGAAGGCGTCGAAGGCGTCATTCTGGGACGCAGCATCTACGAAGGCACGCTGGATTTCCAGGCAGCACAGGAAATGGCAGATGAACTGAACGGGGACGAGCAGGAGTGACACAGTCTACGGCGCCAGCGCACACCCTGACCACTCGCGTCATACCGTGCCTTGATGTAACGGCCGGACGCGTCGTAAAGGGCGTGAATTTTGTCCAGCTGCGTGATGCCGGCGATCCGGTGGAAATCGCCAGGCGTTACAATGAACAGGGCGCCGACGAACTCACTTTCCTGGACATTACTGCTACCAGTGACGGCAAGGATTTGACCTTGTCCATGATAGAGCAGGTGGCATCGGAAGTGTTTATTCCGCTTACTGTCGGGGGTGGCGTGCGAGCGCTGCCCGACGTGCAGCGCCTGCTCAATGCGGGTGCGGACAAGGTATCCATCAATAGCGCGGCTGTGAATGAACCCGAACTGGTGCGCGCCTGCGCCGATTATTACGGTTCACAGTGCATCGTGGTGGCTGTGGATGCGCGCCGGGTCTCGGCGCCGGGCAAGCCGCTGCGCTGGGAAGTGTTTACCCACGGCGGGCGCAAGCCCACGGGCATCGACGCCGTTGCCTGGGCCGTACGCATGGCCCGCTATGGTGCCGGCGAGTTATTGATTACCAGCATGGACCAGGACGGCACGCAGGCCGGGTTCGACCTGCAACTGACCCGAACCATTTCCGATGCTGTGGCCGTGCCGGTGATCGCCTCCGGCGGGGTGGGCAATTTGCAACATCTTTGCGATGGCGTTAACGAAGGCCGCGCCAGTGCGGTGCTGGCCGCCAGCATATTCCATTACGGCGATTACAGTATCGCGCAGGCCAAGGCGTATATGGCCGAAAACGGGATACAGGTCAGGAACACGCAATGAACTGGATAGATGACGTAGTATTTGATGCGGACGGCCTGGTGCCTGCCATCGCGCAGGACTGGCAAAGCGGCCGGATTCTGATGGTGGCCTGGATGAATCGCGAGGCACTGCTGGAAACCGCGCAAACCGACAAGGCCGTCTATTGGTCGCGGTCGCGCAAGCGGCTTTGGCGCAAGGGCGAAGAGTCGGGCAATACTCAACGGGTGTGTTCGCTACGCCTGGATTGCGACGGCGACGTGATATTGCTTACCGTCGAGCAGCAAGGCGGTGTGGCCTGCCATACCGGACGCGAGAGCTGTTTTTTTCGTGAACTCACCGGCGATGGATCGGAACGACAGTGGCAGGTAACCGATGCGGTGCTCAAGGATCCGCAGAGTATGTACAAATGACGCAAGATAACCTGACAGCCCCAACGGCTGATATTCTGGTCCGTTTGGCCGATGTGCTGGAAACACGCAGGCCACAGGCCGGTGGTGATTCACAATCGTCATATACGGCCAAATTGCTGGCGCGTGGGCCCGACGCTTTTCTCAAAAAAATCGGCGAGGAAGCCACCGAACTGGTCATGGCCGCAAAAGACGGCGTACCCGAGCGGATTGTGTCTGAAACCGCTGATCTGTGGTTTCACTGTCTGGTAGCGCTAACCCATTATGGGCTGCGGCCTGAAGACGTGCTGGCCGAGCTGGCGCGCCGCGAAGGCCTGTCCGGGCTGGCGGAAAAGGCAGCGCGCAGTCATGACGGCGTTAACAGTACGCCGGATCGCAGTGCATAACTGCGATTAGGTTCATGATATTTCCCTATTGATTCGCCAATTAATTGGTATAGTATGCGTATTCACGCAATCTGATTTCAGGAGTAACACATGGGCAGTCTAAGTATTTGGCACTGGTTGATCGTACTGGTCATTATCGCCCTCATTTTCGGTACCAAAAAGCTGCGCAATGTAGGCGAAGATCTGGGTGGTGCAGTCAAGGGGTTCAAGAAAGGCATCAAGGATGCCAATGAAGAAGCCGATTCGTCCAAAGACGATGGGCTCAATCGCAAGGTTGCCGACACGCAGAATCCTGCGCAGTCCGACACGGCAGCGCGCGCCAATCAGGATACGATCGACGTGCAGGCTCGCGATAAGTCCGAGTAAATACGTCGTGCCGACGGTCGGCATTCGCTGCGGCATACCCGCCGATCTTCTTGAAAAGTAGCAAGTATGTTTGGTTTAAGTTTCGGAGAGCTGTTCGTTATCGGTGTTGTGGGGCTTATTGTGATCGGCCCCGAACGCCTGCCTACGGTCGCCCGTACGCTGGGCCATCTGGTAGGGCGCGCGCAGCGCTATGTGAACGACGTCAAAAGCGATATTCAGCGGGAAGTGGATATCCAGGAAATTGCCAAGATAAAAGAGGAAATGCAGTCTGCCGTCAGCGATGTCAAATCGTCGGTAGAGGACACGGCCAGCGCTTTGCGCAACCCGGTCAATGCCCTGCGGGACGATCTGGAGCACACCGGCAATTCGCTGCGCGATAGCGTCAGCCCAAACGCCACGACAACACAATCAGGCGACTCGGGCACCACTGTTGCAGGTAATTTTGCTGCTGATGCCGAGGTCGACGCCGTTCGGGCTGGTGCCGAGCCATCGAATACGATTACACCAGCCACCGATTCCACGGCCGCCGGTTCGCAGTCGGCCACAGCGGGCGTTGCAGACCTGATGGCGCCCCTGGCAGAGCCTCCTGTGGAGCCTGCCGTGCCAGCGGATGCAGCGGTAGCGGGCAAAACAGCGGCCGCCGCTGCGCCTGCCGACGCCCCGTCTGTTGACAAATCTGCGCCCCAGGTTGCGCAGCAGACTGCTTCAAACCCGCCTGCCGCGGCTGATCGGCCCGAAGTCAAATCCACAGAAGCCGATGCACCGGCTTCTGCCGTTACCCGTTCCGATAAGCATTCCTGATGGCCAATCCAATTCTTCCTCCCGATAACGCGCAGGAAAGTCTGCCAGAAGATAGCTTTTTTTCGCATCTGATCGAATTGCGCACTCGCTTGATCAGGGCGTTGTTGGCCGTGATCGGGCTCTTTGCCATTCTGTGTATCTATCCTGGTACCGGCGCAGTCTACGATTTTATTGCGCAGCCCATGATTGCGTCGTTGCCTGCAGGCAACCGGATGATCGCCACGGGCGTCATTACGCCGTTTCTGGTGCCTCTCAAAGTAACGCTGCTGCTTGCGTTCATGATCGCCCTGCCTTACGTGCTGTACCAGGCCTGGGCTTTTATCGCACCAGGGCTGTATCGTCATGAGAAACAGCTGGCCATGCCGTTGGTGGTCTCCAGTACGCTGCTGTTCTTCTTCGGAATGGCTTTCTGCTACTACATTGTTTTCCATACCATCTTTCATTTCATCGCCATGGTCTCGCCCGAGTCTATCAATTTCGCACCGGATATCGAGGCGTATCTTGGCTTTGTGATGACCATGTTCCTGGCATTTGGCGTCACGTTTGAGGTGCCTATTGTCGTTGTCGTGCTTGTCAGCACCGGCATGGTTACAGTGGATAAGCTCAAATCTATGCGCGGTTATGTCATTGTCGGGGCCTTTGTGGTGGCGGCAGTGGTGACGCCGCCCGACGTCATGTCGCAATTTTTGCTGGCGGTGCCCCTTTGCCTGTTGTTTGAGCTGGGGCTGTTTGCCGCGCGTTTTTTCAAAGTCAGCAAGCTGGATCAGCAGGACTCAGAAGCTGAAGAGTAGGGCGGTCTGCATACCGGTCGGCGTGACGCAGATTCTTCCTGTTTACGTTGTCGCGTCTGTCTTGCCGAGCTTCTTCCTGCGCTCATTTTTACTTCTTCCTTTCTTGTCGCGCTTTCCTTTCGGCGGTTTCCGCATGAAGGCGTGATCAGTGCGGCCAGTGAACGCTGTGCCGTTCATGTCCGCGGTTCAACCGTCTGGTTGCAATTTATCCGGTGTAATCAATTTTCTGTGTGCAACATAATCTGCGTGCTGTTCTGCTACAGCAGACGCATCGTTGTCATGGGAGTGGCGCGCGCGTGTGGCATCAGTGGATGGTCGCGAGTGCTCGTGATGCGTGCGCGTGGGTAAGGTTCTGATGCAGCAGGCAGGATGCTGCGGTGATGTGATAGCAGGCGGCAGAAAGGATAGAGCAGGCAGGTGCTGCAGAAAAGGCTGCGACAGAAAGGCTGCGACAGAAAGGCCAGTCCGCCGTATCGGTCGCAATCAGTTAGTGGTGGTTACCTGGGGGCGTTTACCCAGCGTGACGATGAAGTTATGCTTTTTGCCGCCACGTAAAACAGTAAAGGTCACTTTGGATTGGGGAGCAAATTCGGCGATTTTGTTCAGCAAATGATCGGTGCCGGTAATATCTTCACCATTGGCGGCAAGCAGAATATCGCCAACCAGTAGACCAGCCTGTCCGGCCGGACCATTGGGGGCGAGCGTGGCAATAATCACCCCGTTGGTGTTTTTCAGATTGAACGCCCTGGCCAGATCGGTTGTGATGTCCTGTGGTTCTATGCCAAGCCAGCCGCGCGAGACACTGCCGGTCTTGATAATTTCATACATGATGCGCATGGCGGTATCGGCCGGTGTGGCAAAGCCGATGCCCAGCGAGCCGCCGGCAGCCGATTCGGTGTAGATAGCGGTGTTGATGCCGATCAGATCGCCCCGCGTATTGATCAGCGCGCCGCCGGAGTTGCCCGGATTGATGGCCGCATCAGTCTGAATGAAGTTCTCATAGGTATTGATTCCCAGACCGGTACGGCCCAGTGCCGATACAATACCCATGGTCGTTGTCTGGCCCACGCCAAACGGGTTGCCGATTGCCAGCACCATATCACCGATGCGTGGCGTATTGCCGGCGTTGTAGTGAATCACCGGCAGATCGGGAAGATCGGCCTTCAGCACGGCCAGATCCGTATCGGGATCGGTGCCGATCAGTTTGGCCGGCGCCTTGCGACCATCGGCCAGGCCCACCTCAATGGAATCGGCTGCCTCGATCACGTGATAGTTGGTCAGGATATAGCCCTTGTCAGAGGCGATAACCCCAGAACCCAGATTGGTGGGCCCCATTGTGTTCAGATCCTTGTTATCCTTGATAAACGGCTTGAGCGCCGGAACGTCGGGCAGATTCTTGAACGGCGACTCGATGTTCTTTGTGGTATAGATATTCACAACGGACGGCGTAGCAGCGGCAACGGCCGAGGCAAAGCTCAGGCTCTCATTGGCCGAAGTAAGCACCGTGGCGGGCAGCACGCGTGGGTTGTCGCTGGCGCCAGGCGTCAGCCAACCCGGGCGCAGTGTTGTAATGGTGAAAACCAACGCCAGGCAGACGGTGACCGCCTGAGATAACAGTAACCAAAAACGATACATAGGAAGACGTCGTGAATAAAATTTTCGTGCAGGATTTGCTGGGCTGGCTGGACCAGCAACTAAAACCAGCCCTCTTTCAGGATTATGCACCAAACGGGCTGCAGGTGCAGGGTAAGCCCGAAATAAAAAAGGTAATTACGGGCGTCACCGCCTCGGCACAACTGCTGCAAATAGCCGCAGACAAAGGCGCCGATGCAGTTCTGGTGCATCACGGATGGTTCTGGAAAGGCGAGAATCCTTGCGTGGTCGGTAGCAAATACCAACGCATGGAACTGGCGATACGGCATGGCCTGAACATCATTGGCTACCATTTGCCGCTGGATGCGCACCCGGAGTGGGGCAACAATGCGCAATTGGCAAGGGTTCTGGGCCTGATCCCCGATCGGGCCGAAGATGGCAGCGGACAGCCAGTCGTATTTGGCAGGGGCGGATTAATCTGGTCGGGCACCTTGCCGCCTGACATGCGCACACTGGGTGATCTGGGGGCGCATATTGAAACGGCGCTGGACCGGCCCCCGTTGCTTATAGGCAACAATGAGCGGCTCTTGCAGCGTATCGCCTGGTGCACCGGTGGCGCCCAGGGTATGTTCGAAGAGGCCATTGCTCGTGGCGTGGATGTCTACCTGACCGGGGAGGCGTCGGAGCAAGTCTATCATCAGGCGCTGGAGTCGGGCGTAGCCTATATCGGCGCCGGCCATCATGCGACCGAGCGTTACGGTGTGCAGGCGCTGGGGCAGGCCGTGGCCGCACGCTTTGGCGTGGATGTGGAGTTCGTGGATCTGCCCAACCCCGTGTAGTGCAATGCGCTGGTGCGGTTTGGCACCATTGGTTGCGTCAGGGCGTGCATGTTCTTCATGTGCTCTGTGACAAAGGCAGCCTTGTGGCTATTCGTGCGCCTGTCATGGCGATTTGCTCAAGTGCGACAGGACGAAAAAAACAACATCTGCAATTGCTCGCAGATGTTGTTTTTTTTACTCTAAACCTTGCTGTCAGGAGTCGGTATCAGGACCCGAGGCCAGCAGTGACAATGCGTGTAGCAGGTCAGACCGTAGGTTTCTGGCGCAGCAGATCGCGGATTTCCTTGAGCAGGGCGACATCGGCCGGATCGGCGGCCGCTTCGGCTTCTTTTTCTCGTTCAAAGGTGGCGCGCGCCTTGGCGACGGCTTTGACCAGGCAGAAGATGACCAGGGCCAGCAAAACGAAATTAATGAAGATCGTTAGGAAATTACCATAGGCCAGCAAATTGGCGCCGGCTTTGCTCATGGCTTCGTAGGTGCGTGCTCCGGCATAGCCTTCGGGCTCGGATAAGACAATGAATTTATTGGCAAAATCAACAGATCCGCCGAGGATGAAATTGATCACGGGCATGATGACGTCTTTGACTAAAGAGTCAATGATCTTTCCGAAAGCGGCGCCGATAATCACACCAACCGCCAGATCAATCATGTTGCCTTTGATTGCAAACTCTTTGAACTCGTTTATAAAACCTTTACTCATGATTATGTCCTTTTTTCCACGCCCGGCTCGGGCACCGGTATATAATAAACGGTTGCCAAATTATGTACACATAAAATATAGTAATTTTTAGTACCTTGAGTGTATCAACAAGGATGGATAATGAGTCAGGATTCTATACAGCAGTACGATAATCAGGGGCCCGCTACGCCAGCCGTACTTCCCTCTGATCCGCAACGACGCTTTTGGCTGGGTACAGCCTGTGCGGTCGGTGGTGTGGCAGGAGTGGCAACGGCCGTTCCCTTTGTAGCATCAATGAACCCGTCCGATCGGGCCAAGGCAGCCGGAGCGCCAGTGGAAATCGCGCTGGGCGGCATTGCTCCAGGCGGCATGATCACTGCCGAATGGCAGGGCAAGCCGGTATGGGTCATCCACCGCACGCAGGCCATGATTGACGGGTTGACTAAAAACGATTCGCACCTTGCCGATCCAAAGTCCGAGCGTCCTGACTACACGCCTGATTTTGCCAAGAATGAAGGCCGTTCACGCAAGCCTGAATGGTTTATTTGCGTTGGTATCTGCACACACCTGGGCTGTTCTCCTTCACCCCGTTTCGCCATCGGCGGTTCCGAGGGCATGGGCGCCGACTGGGAAGGCGGCTTTCTTTGCCCTTGCCACGGTTCCCATTTTGATCTGGCCGGCCGGGTTTTCAAAAACCAGCCTGCGCCTGACAATCTTCTTATTCCCCCTTATTACTTTATCGACGATAACACCGTTATGGTCGGTTTAGAAAAAGCGGAAGGCTGATCCCAATGATCCGTCTGTTCTCTTGCCTAGTTAGAAAAGGAGCCCTGTAAAATGGCTGGCGAAAAAGTTGTCGAAACGACAGGATTGTTGGGTTGGGTGGATCGGCGTTTCCCACTGACAAGTCTGTGGAAAGCTCATCTGTCCGAGTATTACGCACCCAAGAACTTCAACTTCTGGTATTTCTTCGGATCCCTGGCCCTGCTGGTTCTGGTTATCCAGATCGTGACCGGTATTTTCATGGTCATGCACTACAAACCCGATGCCGCCCTGGCGTTCACATCGGTCGAATACATCATGCGCGAAGTGCCCTATGGCTGGATCATCCGCTATATGCACTCTACCGGCGCGTCCATGTTCTTTGTGGTCGTGTATTTGCATATGCTGCGTGGCCTGTTCTATGGCTCCTATCGCAAACCGCGCGAACTGGTCTGGATTTTCGGCGTGGCCATTTTCCTCTGTCTGATGGCTGAAGCCTTCTTCGGTTATCTGCTTCCATGGGGTCAAATGTCATTCTGGGGCGCCCAGGTGATTGTGAACTTGTTCTCTGCCATTCCTTACGTTGGTCCTGACCTGTCCATCTGGATTCGCGGCGACTTCGTCGTGTCCGATGCTACGCTCAACCGCTTCTTTGCTTTCCACGTGATCGCCATTCCACTGGTGCTCATTGGTCTGGTCGCTGCCCACCTTATTGCCCTGCATGAAGTTGGCTCGAACAACCCGGATGGCATTGAAATCAAAGAGAAGAAAGATGCCAGCGGTCGTCCGCTGGACGGCATCCCCTTCCATCCGTACTATTCCGTACACGATTTGATGGGCGTTGTCGGTTTCCTCATTGTGTTTGCTGCGATCATGTTCTTTGCGCCAACCATGGGTGGTTACTTCCTGGAAGCCAATAACTTCCTGCCGGCCGATGCATTCAAGACACCACCGCATATTGCGCCTGTCTGGTATTTCACGCCGTTCTACTCCATGCTGCGTGCGACCACAGATGAATTTACCTGGGTGCTGGTTGCCCTGGCGCTCATCTTTGCGGTAGGCCTGCTGTTCAGCAAAAACCTCAAGGGTATCTGGAAAATCATTTTCCCGGTCATTCTGGTGCTGGTTGCAGTTGCTCTGCGTGTCTACGATGCAAAATTCTGGGGTGTGGTCATTATGGGCGGCACCGTGGTCATCCTGGGCTTCATGCCATGGCTTGATCACTCTCCGGTCAAATCGATCCGCTACCGTCCAGGCTGGCACAAGCTGGTGTATGCGGTATTCCTGATCAACTTCGTAATCCTGGGCATCATTGGTACCAAAGCGCCAAGTCCTGTCCTGAATATTATTTCTCAAGTGGGTACACTGATTTACCTGGCTTTCTTCCTGTTCATGCCAATCTGGAGCCGGCTGGGCACGTTCAAGAAAGTCCCTGATCGTGTGACCTTCCATCCCCACTAAGTTGAAAAATACAGGAATGAACATGTTTAAAAAGTTAATAGGCGCATTGTTATTGGTCGTCACGTTTACTACTCCTGTCCTGGCCGCCGAAGGCGGCATGGAGTGGGATCGTGCCCCCAACCGTGTCAACCATCTGCCTTCTTTGCAAAATGGCGCGAAGCTTTTCGTCAACTACTGTCTGAACTGTCACAGTGCCAATTCCATGCGCTACAACAAGCTCACGGAACTGGGCCTGACCGAAGAGCAGATCAAGGAAAACCTGCTGTTTACCGGCGACAAGGTTGGTGACCTGATGCGCGTTGCCATGAGCCCGTCTGACGCCAAGGCCTGGTTTGGTGCGGCTCCGCCTGATTTGTCGGTCATGGCGCGTGCCAAGGCTGCCAATATGGGTCAGGACGGTACTGACTACATCTATACCTACCTGCGTACGTTCTACCGCGATGCGTCCCGTCCTCTGGGCTGGAACAACCTGCTGTTCCCTAACGTAGGTATGCCGCATGCCATGTGGGACCTGCAAGGCCCGCGCGAACTGGAAACCGTTGATATCCATCCTGTGGAAAAAGACGGCAAGCAGCAATGGCGCAAGATCACCACGAAAGTGGACTCCGAAGGCTTCAAGTCTGTCGTGAGCGACGAGCCCCTGCCTGAGTATCATGGCAGCGCATCGTCACACTCGACATTGAAGTACCTGGATCCATCCAGGCAGGCGCAGTTTGACAACGACGTTGCTGACCTGACCGCCTTCCTGGGCTGGATGTCCGAACCAGAGCAGTTGCTGCGCAAGAAATTGGGCGTATGGGTGCTGCTGTTCCTCGGACTGTTCTTTATCGTTGTCTGGAGGCTGAACGCGTCTTACTGGAAACACGTTAAGTAAGCGTTGTCGGCGGCCGTCGGAGGGATGCAAAACCCTCCCTTTGCTGCCGATGTCAGAACCACTGTGATTCGGGTCAGTGCTTGTTGTATGATGGCACTGACCTTTTCTTTTTATATTTTTTTGCGGGAGACTGCACGCCATGATGGTGCTTTATTCTGGAACCACGTGTCCATTTTCTCAACGCTGCCGTTTCGTGCTGTACGAAAAAGGCATGGACTTTGAGGTTCGTGATATTGACCTGTTCAACAAGCCCGAGGATATCTCGGTCATGAACCCCTACGGTCGCGTCCCCATCCTGGTAGAGCGCGACCTGATTCTGTACGAATCCAATATTATCAATGAGTACATTGACGAGCGTTTTCCGCACCCTCAACTGATGCCTGCGGATCCGGTCATGCGCGCGCGCACCCGCTTGTTCCTGCATAATTTTGAAAAAGAGCTGTTTGTTCACGTTGGGGTGCTGGAAGATCGCTCGGCCCGCTCCGACGAGAAAAAACTGGAAAATGCCCGTCGCATGATCCGCGATCGCCTGTCGCAATTGGCACCATTGCTCATCAAAAATCGCTATATGCTGGGCGAAGAGTTCTCCATGCTTGACGTGACCATGGCGCCGCTACTGTGGCGTCTGGACCATTACGGTATTGAGTTGCCCAAAAATGCAGCGCCAATTCAGAAATACGCTGAGCGGATTTTCTCGCGTCCGGCGTATATCGAGGCATTGACGCCTTCAGAAAAGGTCATGCGTCGCTGATCCGCTTTGGGGACAGTTAGCACAGCCACAGACTAAAGGAACGTGAATGGAAAAACCATCTACCAAACCATATCTGTTGCGTGCCTGGCATGAGTGGTGTACCGATGCCGGCTACACCCCTCATCTGGTGGTCCATGTCGATGCGGCCTGCCAGGTGCCCAGGGAGTTTATCCGTGACGGACGCATTACCTTGAATGTTGGGGCAATGGCAACCAATCGGCTGGTTATGGGCAATGACTGGATCGAGTTTCAGGCAAGATTTGGCGGCGCTTCTCGGCAAATTTCCGTTCCCGTGGCGCGCGTCGAAGCGATTTACGCACGTGAGACACAGGAAGGGATGCAGTTTGAGGTCGAAGAGTACGATCTGACTGATGTCGGTTCCGATGCGCATGATTCGTCTGCACCAGACGATGATCCGCCACCGTCGCCCACGCCGAAAGAAAAGGCGCCCTGGCTCAAGGTGGTCAAGTAACCCGGCTGTCTTGGCCGTTGGCTGCCGACAATGATCGTTGGTGGCGCTGGCGGCATGCCATAGTCAGACCTCAAAATTGGGTGGACAGCGGTCCGGATAGCGATTTTTGCAGCGAAAACAAGACACGAAGGTGACTTTTTTGACCCTGTGTGTCGTAAAACTGGACTTTTTGCACCAGCTTCACATATAATCTTTCTTTCGCCGGTTTAGCTCAGTTGGTAGAGCAGCTGATTTGTAATCAGAAGGTCGAGGGTTCAACTCCTTTAACCGGCACCAGAATTTCAAACGCCCCGTTTTCACACATACTCCTTGTATGTTGATTGCGGGGCTTTTGTTTTGGTTTCTTGTTTTCTGCTTTTTTGTACTTACCGCTGATGTAGGTACCGCTGATGTAGGCGTTCGCACATCCTTGTACAAAGGGCAGCCATGATTGCTTAACTGTCTGACTCGCCCTGAGAGAATACATCTTTTGCTGCAAACAGGCCATTGAGTGCGGCTGGAAAGCCTGCGTAGACAGCCATTTGCATCATGATTTCGACGATTTCCTGCTCGGTGCTGCCGACATTCAGCGCTCCCTGAATATGCACTTTAAGCTGGGGTGTTGCATTGCCCATCGCCGTGAGTGCGGCAACCACCGCGAGTTCTCTTGTCTTCAGATCGAGACCGGGTCTTGAATAGATGTCGCCAAATGGAAATTCAATAATCAGACGTGCAAAATCCGGCGCGATGTCGCGTAGGCTTTCAATAACCTTTTCGCCACCCAGGCCATCGATCTCCCTGAGTTTTGACCAGCCACGTCGATAGCGTTCGTTGTTCATGTTCTGTTCCTTGCGTTGAATGATGGAGGCACTTTATACCTTCCGATTTGGCTTTTCCAATACCATTTTTGTGATACCTTTTTGGTATGAATGAATCCATTGATCTACGCCAGCTACGCTACTTCCTTGCTGTGAGTGAGGAGCTCAACTTCGGGCGCGCAGCGTTGCGGCTGCATATCTCTCAACCACCATTGAGCAGGCAGATTCGCCAGTTGGAAGAGCAGCTTGGGGTGGTGCTGTTTCTGCGCAGCAAGACAGGCGTGACGCTGACGCAAGCCGGAGAGGCATTCCTGCCGGAAGTGAAGCGAACGCTGCTTCAGGCGGAAAAGGCGATTGCGGTGGTCCGGGCCTCTGGCGCCGCCGAACGCGGCCGCTTTGTCATTGGGTATACAACCGTGTTTGACCGAAGTGCAATACCGGATGTGACCGATAGCCTGCGTCACTTATTTCCGGGCTGGAATATCGTTACGCGGGGGAAACATTCTATCAGCCTTGTTGGGGACGTGAAACAAGGGACAATGGATGTGGCATTTATCGGCCTGCACACTGATGTTCGGGGGCTGGAGGCCGAAACAGTACGCGAAGAGCCGCTTGTGGTAGCCTTGCCCGTCGACCATAAACTGGCCCAGAAGCGCCGGCTCGACTTCGATGCGCTTCGCGGTGAGCCGATGTTCTGGTTTGAGCGCCGACTGAATCCAGGCTACTACGACTATTGTCAGGCATTTTTTGAGGATATCGGTTTCAGGCCGAACATCATTCCGGAGCCTGCTGACCATCACATTATGTTGGGGCTAATTGCAGAGGGCAGGGGCATTGCGCTTATTCCCGCGTCATTGCAGAACGTCAAACGCAAGGGAGTTGTCTTTAAGGCGTTGAAGCAGGGAACGCCGAGGCTGTCGATGGGTATCGCGATGATCTATTGCGAACGCAATCAATCCCCGGTTTTGCAGACATTTCTTGGATTGATTCGGCAAAGGCGAGACCGCTTGCTATCTGCCGGATTGTCGCCGGACATCGTCTGATGTGCGACTTTCATGGCCGGATCCAGATTCAGTACATCCTGTGCCTGGGTAATACAGGGCGCCAGGCGGGCTGTTTGTTACCTGCGGCCGGCAGCTTTCAGGAGGCTGTTTGTTTTTCGGCAGCTTGCCAGAAAATATCGTTTTGCCCCGCACGCTGGTTCAGTATTCGGGCGACGACAAACAGGCAGTCGGATAACCGATTCAGATAGTGTCTGGCTGCATCGCTGACAGGCTCGGCGGCATTGAGCGCCACGACACTGCGTTCCGCACGCCTGCACACGCTGCGACACACATGCGCCTGCGCTGCCTGCTCACAGCCGCCGGGTAAAATGAATTCGCGCAGCGGTGGCAGGCATGCATTATGTTCCTGCACGGCCTGCTCGAGTATCGATACATGAGATTCAGTGAGCGAGGTATAGCCGGGCACACTGAGTTCTGCGCCCAGGTCGAACAGCCGGTGCTGTGCATATTGCAGGAGTCCTGCAAGGTCTGTGGATAGTAACGGGTTGCTCACCAGTAATCCAAGCTGGCTGTTGAGCTCGTCGACATCGCCAATGGCCTGAATGCGAATAGCGCTTTTTGAAATACGCGACCCATCACCCAGTCCGGTAGTGCCGTCGTCGCCGGTTTTGGTGATGATCGAAGTCAGTCTGTCGTTCATAATGCTCAGGAAAATTAATATGACAAGCTCAATATTGAGAATGTCATTGAAACAGGGAGAGTTATGGCAGGTATAGGGTGTGCCTGCAATTGCGTATCGCGGCCCAGGTATTATAGTACGCGCCAAATAAAGGTTATGGCAATTCAGGGATCATTTTAGCTGCTGGCTCGATCATAGCGTCTTACCGGCGATCGTCTGGCGCTGTCAATGCTCGTCGTGCGCCTGTGCCGGCTGGCTTGGCTCAGCGTTTGCCCCTGTCTGTAAATTGTATCGAGATAGAAATATCTATCGCGCAGGCACATTTGACGGCGTATCAGGGCGATACATCAGGCAATCTGCCATGCCTGTGTTATCTGCAAGGCCTGCATGGCAGCGATAGCACCACAATACTGTAAAAGAATCACGAGACAATCTGGCAATCGAGGTGTGAAGCGCCTTGTAACTGCAGAGAGCAGGCAGATAAATGCCATGTGGCGTTTTCTGTCTTAAAATAGAGCCTGAGATATGCATCAGGAGGTGCGCATGAAAAAGTCTATTGCAACTGTGGTGTTAGGGCTGGCTGCTGCGGTGGCAGGTACTGCCTACGCCCAGGAAACCGGAAGGGGTAGCGGCGAGGTGCGACGCATTCAACCGGACCAGGGAAAGATCGCCATCAAGCAGGAAGCGATCAGTGACCTGAAGCTGCCGGCGATGACACTGTCGTATAAAATCGACGCGGCGCTGCTCAAGGATATCAAGCCTGGCGATTCGGTCAGCTTTACTGCAGAGCGCGTGGGCAAAGACTACGTGATCAAGGAAATCAGTAATTAAATTGCTGTCGTCTTGAGCCTGTTAGCTCTGGTACGTTCGGTACGGGACCGATGCGTGCTTTATGGCCCAGCCGGGATTGGAATGCGTTGAACGCAAAAAAAGGTGCAGCTCATCATGAGCCGCACCTTTTTTCTGTCTGCCTGGTTTACAGCACGTAGCGTGCCAGATCCTGGCTGCTGGCGGCTTCTTCCAGTTTGCTGTTGACATAGTCGGCATCAATTTTGACGACTTTGCCGCTGCTGGTTGTCGCATCGAATGACAGATCTTCCAACAGTTTTTCCATGACGGTATAAAGCCGACGCGCGCCAATGTTTTCGGTGCGTTCGTTGACATCAAAAGCCAGTTCTGCCAGGCGATGGATGCCTTCGTCAGAAAATTCCAGCGCAACGTCTTCTGTGGCCATCAGTGCAGTGTACTGCTTGGTCAGGGACGCATCGGTGTCTGACAGAATACGAACGAAGTCATCGGTCGTCAGCGAATCGAGTTCGACACGGATCGGGAACCGGCCCTGCAACTCGGGGATCAGGTCCGAAGGACGGGACAGGTGAAATGCACCCGAGGCGATGAACAGAATATGATCTGTACGCACCATGCCGTATTTGGTATTGACGGTCGTGCCTTCTACCAAGGGCAGCAGGTCGCGCTGCACACCCTGGCGGGAAACATCGCCACCGCCGTTTTCCTGACGGGTCGCAATCTTGTCGATTTCATCGAGAAAGACGATGCCCTGCTGTTCGGCGTTTTTTACCGCAGCGGTGCGGATTTCCTCTTCATTGACCCGTTTGGCGGCTTCTTCGTCAACCAGCAGCTTGAAGGCGTTTTTAATGGTCATTTTCGTGGTCTTTTTCTTCTCACGACTCAGGCCAGCAAACATACCCTTGAGCTGCTCGGTCATGTCTTCCATGCCCGGTGGCGCCATGATTTCCATTTGCGGCATGGCCTGGTTCACTTCGATTTCAATCTCTGTGTCATCCAGCTGTCCTTCGCGCAGTTTCTTGCGAAAGGTCTGGCGGGCAGTATTTTCTTGACGCAGGGGTTCGCCGTTGCTGTCGCGTGGCGGCGCTACCAGAACGTCCAGGATACGATCTTCGGCAGCATCTTCGGCCTGGGTTCGCACTCTGCGTGTTTCCAGCTCACGGGTCTGCTTGATGGAGATCTCGAGCAGATCACGAATAATGGTGTCAACATCGCGGCCGACATAACCCACTTCAGTGAATTTGGTTGCCTCGATCTTGATGAACGGGGCATTGGCCAACTTGGCCAGGCGCCGTGCGATCTCTGTTTTGCCGACCCCGGTGGGGCCAATCATGAGAATATTCTTGGGGTGAATTTCGTTGCGCAAGGGTTCAGGCACCTGCTGGCGACGCCAGCGGTTGCGCAGGGCAACGGCGACAGATTTTTTTGCCTTGTTCTGTCCGACAATATTTTTGTCCAGTTCAGAGACAATTTCTTTTGGGGTCATTACACTGGCTGACATACTGATATTTCCGATTAGAGTGTTTCAACAATATGGTTGCTGTTGGTGTAAATGCACAGATCGCCTGCAATTTCCAGGGACTTTTTGACGACCACATCAGGTGCCAGGTCGGTATTTTGCAATAGTGCCAGGGCCGCTGACTGTGCGTAGGCGCCACCGGAGCCGATGGCAGCAATGCCGTTTTCGGGTTCCAGTACGTCGCCGTTTCCGGTCAAAATAAGGGTGTGTTCGGCATCGGCCACGATCAGCATGGCTTCCAGTCGGCGCAATACGCGATCGGTACGCCAGTCACGTGTCAGTTCGACCGCAGAGCGCATCAGGTTGCCTTGGTGTTTTTCGAGCTTGGCTTCGAAGCGCTCCTGCAGGGTAAAGGCGTCTGCAGTGGCACCAGCAAAGCCGGCCAGAATTTTATCGTGGTACAAGCGACGGATTTTGCGGGCAGTGCCTTTGATGACAATATTGCCCAGAGTGACCTGACCATCGCCGCCGAGCGCGACCTGATTGCCGCGCCGGGCGCAGACGATGGTAGTAGCGTGAAATTGTTCCATAGAGCCTTCCTGTTGTTTCCCTAGTTAGATAGGGACGGAACAGAAAGATTTCAAGGAACCCGGATCAATTAATTAATCACCGTACATTTTCTGGCGTTTTTCACGCCGTTCCTGGGCTTCCAGTGACAACGTGGCGGTCGGGCGGGCCAGCAGACGACGCAGGCCGATCGGTTCGCCGGTTTCTTCGCACCAGCCGTAGTCTCGCGATTCGATATGGGCAAGCGATTGCTGCACTTTCTTGAGCAGCTTGCGCTCACGATCCCGGGTACGCAATTCCAGAGCATGTTCCTCTTCAATCGTGGCGCGGTCGGCCGGATCAGGAACGAACTGGGTTTCACGCAGATTTTCGGTAGTAACGCCTGCATTATTGATGATTTCGTCTTCCAGGCGCTTTAAGCGGTCGCGGAAAAACGCCAGTTGCTCATCGTTCATATAGTCAGATTCGGGCATGGCGAGCAGTTGCTCTTCAGTCAGAAGAGGGGCTTGCGTTGTTGCATCTGTTTTTTTAGCTGCCTTAGCCATAAAACACTCCATATATCACTTCAATAATGTTGAACATAGCGCACAATGGATTGAAATTGCGTGATCACATTTGTGCGCAATATGATGCTTTCAGTGCCCGCTATTTTTGTACCAGACACTGGTTCAGCCCGTTAAGGATGACATCCTTGGGCAACTTACGACCAATAAACACCATGGTGTTGGAGGGCTTCTCCTTAGGCCCCCATGGTTTGCCGGGTTCTGCACCCATCAGCATATGTACACCCTGGAAGATCATGCGCTGGCGCATGCCTTTCATGTAAAGAATCCCTTTGTAACGATACAGGTCGGGACCGAATACCTGCACTACGCCGCTCAGGAACTCTTCAAGACGTTCCGGTATGAACGGTTTTTCAGATTTGAAAACGAAGGCGCCGATTTCATCGTCGTGGTGAGCGTGATGATGATCGTGATGATGGTGGTCATGATCGTGGTGCTCGCCATGCGCATGGCCGTGATCATGCTTGTGATCGTGCCCGTGGTCGTGATCGTGTCCATGGTCGTGATCATGGGCCGCATCGGGATGCTCTTCTTTCAGAAACTCCGGATCAATGTCAAGAATGGTATTCAGGTTAAAGCCGCTGATGTCCAGTACCTTATTGATGTCGATTTCGCCAAAGTGAACCGGCATGATTTCGGCACGCGGGTTCATATGCAGCAATCGATGACGCAGGGCGCTGTATTCCTGGTCTGTGACCAGATCTTTCTTGGAAACCAGGATGCGATCGGCAAAACCGACCTGTTTTTGGGCTTCCGGCTGAGTGTCCAGCGTTTCCATGCCGTGCTTGGCATCAACGACCGTAATCACGGCATCGAGCCGATAGAAGGCAGCAACGCTGTCGTCCATAAAGAAAGTCTGACAAACCGGACCGGGGTTGGCCACGCCGGTGGTTTCGATCACCACGCGTTCGAATTTCAGCTCGCCTTTCTGATGACGAACTTTAAGGTCATTGAGCGTGTTCAGCAGATCGCCGCGAACAGTGCAGCAGACGCAGCCGTTGGACAGCTCGATAATCTGCTCGTCGCTATCCTGCACCAGAAGTTCGTTATCTATGCTTTCCGGCCCGAATTCATTTTCGATGACGGCGATGCGGTTGCCGTGATATTCGGTCAGGATGCGTTTCAGGAGTGTGGTTTTACCTGCCCCCAGAAAACCGGTAAGAACGGTGACAGGGATCATTTTATCTGCTTGTGCTTGCGTTTTTGTCATGGCGTTTAAACGTCTTACCGGCAACAGAAACCGGCCGGTTCCAAAAAGACGTTCCTAAAGTCAATCGCAGGATTACATCATAGCTTTGCGAAAGTCGCAAACGTTAATTGTTTCTCGAAGAAAATAAACCCCAATACTGAGGATAAACCCTAAGATATTGATTTGTGTAATGAAATTTACATTCTGGTATGCCCGACCGCGATAACGGCGATGGATTGGCGTTTCCTGTCCAATCGAATGACGGCATTGTGTCCCGCGCCCGCCAGGTGTCAAAGGTCAATGGCGGGCCATCCGCTGTTTGGGTCTGCAAAGGGAGTGGGCGACGGTTTCAGCCGGGGCAGCCGGTGTGGTGGTGGGCTGCCGGCCTGTCGCTTTCAGTCATGGCGCCGAGGCGGTTTCGTCCTGTTTTTTGCTGCAGTCTTCGCACATGGCGCGCAATTCGGTTTCGCTGGTTGTCTGAATGAAACCGGCCGCATGGATCATGTCCTGCAACTGATGACTGATCAGCGGGGCGCTTAGTTCGGCGACCTTGCCGCAACGCGTGCAGACAATCAACAGGTCGTGGTGGTGACCCGATACGTCCTGGCAGGCGGTCCAGGCATTGACGGCATCCAGCCGGTGGATCAGGCCTTCTTCTACCAGAAAATCCAGGGCGCGGTAGACGGTGGGGGGCTTGGCCTGCGGATAGAGCTGCTTCATGGCCTCAAGCAGTTCGTAGGCTTTCAGGCTGCGGCCGGCTTCCAGCAACAGGGTGAGCACATGCTGGCGAATCGGCGTCAGGCGGGTGCCGCGTTGCTCGCAATGGCGAATGGCTTCCAGCAACTGATAGGCCACAGAGTGGCCATGGGCGCCATGCTGGTGCGTCTGTTCCGGGTGATCTGTATCGGGTGGCGTTCTGGGGGTCATGGGGCAGGCAATCGTTGAGCGAAGATGGGTGAAATGATACTGCCATCGTCCGCAAGGAAGAAACTTTCAGGCTATTTTAGGCCATTTCAGTGCCAAATTTGTGTATTATGATATAACATATCATTTTGCAGGGATGGAGCAGGGTTAAGGATGCCGGCAGCACGCCATGCGGGTGCAGCCAAAGCGTGGTCAGACTGGTTGAGCGTCGATTTGCAGTGTAATTGTCGCTTGGGTAGCCCAGCCTGCTACGCAGGCGAATGATCGCCTTCCCTTCTACGCTGATCCATCCCTTAACTATCCGTTAAATCAGACAATTATGCACAATGATACCCTGTTTCCGGCCTTGCAGCGCGTCTATCCCACAGTAGTGGGGACGCCTTTTGTCGAGCAGGCGCACGCTAAGATTGCTGATGCCGCAGCGGCGACCTCCGCCGCTGGCCGGCAAGGTTCGTTTTCTGCCGCCGGCGACGCATTGCACATGCCGGCCGAATCAACCTCCACGATTTTTCTGGCATCTGCTGTTGGCAGGCTGGGCCCCGTGCTGGGTGTCATCCTGCTGCTATGGGGCCTGATCGCCTGGTCCGCTGGCTGGTTGAGCGCGATTGCAGGCTGATTCCTGCATCAGCCTTTCTGATTCTTACTGACACTCATGCCCATGCCCCTTGCGACAAACAGCCCCAGTGTTGACCGTCCCGCAGCAGCGGCCTCGGCGGCGGCCAGGCCGGTCGTCCAGCTTGACGATGTGACCGTGGGCTGGAACGGGGTGCCTGCCCTCAGCGGCGTGACAGGGACCTTTCTTGAAGGGTCGCTGACCGCGATCCTGGGCCCCAATGGCGCCGGTAAATCGACGCTGCTCAAAACGGTGACAGGACAACTGACGGCGCGCACCGGCACAGTGACGATTCATGATCCTTTTCGCGGCGGTATTTCCCTGTTGCCACAAATTAGCGAAATTGATCGCAGCTTTCCGATTACCACTTATGATCTGGTTTCCATGGGGGCCTGGCGCCGGGTGGGGGCCTTCCGCCGCTACGACAAAGGCGAGCGCCAGCGCATTCATGACGCGCTGGCCACCGTCGGGCTGACAGATAAATCCCGCGACCTGATCTCCAGCCTGTCTGGCGGACAAATGCAACGTGCGCTGTTTGCCCGTCTTATTGTGTGCGATGCGCCGGTCATGATCCTGGATGAACCTTTCACTGCTGTGGATGAGGGAACCTGCGACCTGCTGCTGCAGATTCTTCTTGACTGGCATCGCCAAGGGCGCACCGTGCTGGTGGTGCTGCACGATGCTGCGCTGGTGCGCCAGTGCTTTCCCCAAACGTTGCTGCTGGCGCGGCAGGTGGTGGGCTGGGGTGATACGGCCAGCGTGCTGACCGACGCCAATCTGGACCGGGCCCGCTCGCTGGCGCTGGGAGGCTTTTGATGGAGGCGGTTGTTGCGGCGCTGCTTACGCCTTTTACCGAATTTGCGTTTATGAGCCGGGCCCTGTTCGGTTCGATATTCGTGTCGCTGGCCGCAGGACCGCTGGGCGTATTTTTGATTCTGCGGCGCATGAGCCTGATGGCCGACTCCATGTCGCACGCCATTTTACCCGGCGTGGCTGTGGCCTTCCTGCTGGCCGGCGTGTCCATGACGGCAATGCTGGTCGGCGGGCTGGCCACCGGTTTGCTGGTTGCCGTGCTTGCTGGCAGTGTGGCTCGATCCACCGGATTGAAAGAGGATGCCAGTTTTGCTGCGTTTTACCTGATATCGCTGGGTCTTGGCGTGTTGTTGATTTCGCTCAAAGGCTCCAATCTGGATCTGTTACACGTGCTGTTCGGCACCGTGCTGGGGCTCGATGACAGCCACCTGGTTTTTATCATGTGCGTCTCCAGTGTGACGCTGGTTGTGCTTGCACTGATGTACCGGCCATTGGTCATCGAATGTCTTGATCCGGCTTTTCTGAAAATGGAAGGCGGCGGCGGCTCGCTGGTTCATGGCGGCTTTCTGATTCTGCTGGTGGTCAATCTGGTGGCCGGCTACCAGGTCATGGGCACCCTGCTGGTGGTGGGGATGATGATGCTGCCGGCCGCCGCGGCGCGCTTCTGGGGACGTACGTTAGGCTGGCAACTGGTTCTGGCTGTGTGTCTGGGCGTTGTGGCCTCTTATATCGGCCTGGTGCTGTCCTATCACTTCGGCCTGCCCGCTTCCAGCGCCATCATTCTGTCAGCGGGCGCCTTGTATATTGTGTCAATGCTATTTGGCAAGCAGCATGGTCTGCTACGCTCCGGCCGCTAGCAAAGATTCGGTTACTAGCAAAAAAACCTTATTTCTCTTTATCCGTGTCGTCCATTTTGGCGCGGGGATGGGCCTTGTCGTACACCTGGGCCAGATGCTGAAAATCCAGCCTCGTATAAATTTGCGTGGTGGCAATATTGGCGTGTCCCAGCATTTCCTGCACCGCCCGCAGATCCTGCGCCGATTGCAGGACGTGGCTGGCAAAGCTGTGACGCAGGACGTGAGGGTGCACCTGCGCGGGAATGCCACTGCGCAGGCTTAGTTTTTTCAGTTGTAATTGAACAACCCGCGGGGCAATGCGGCGACCGCGGGTGCCCAGAAACACCGCAGACTGATCGTCGGTCGTGCTGCCTGGCGGTAGCAGTTTATGCCTGACCGCCAGCCATTGCGTTACGGCGCCAATGGCGCTGCGGCCCAATGGCACGCTGCGCGTTTTGCCGCCTTTGCCGGTAACCGTGACCTCGCCTTCATCCAGGTTGAGCCAACTGACCGATTCATAGCCGTCCTTGCGCGTGTAACGGATGTCCAGACTGACCAGCTCTGCCAGGCGCAAGCCGCTGGAATAGAGCACTTCGAACATAGCCTGATCGCGCAGATCGGCCGGTTCTGTGCCAGTGGCCACGGTGGGATGATCCAGCAGCGCCTGGGTTTGCTCCACTGACAGCGCCTTGGGAAGCGAACGGGCAATCTTGGGCGTCTTTACATCCAGGGCAGGGTTGACTTTGACCGTGGTTTGAGGAATCCACCATTGATAAAAGCCGCGCCACGCCGACAGAATGCGAGCCAGGCTGCGCGGGCTGTAATCCTGGGCGTGCAGCCGTGCGATGGCGTGTCGTATTTGAGCATTGCTCAGATTCTCGGGCGGGATGTCCGGGTAGAAACCCAGCAACAGCACCAGATCGCGCCGATAGGCAGACAACGTGTGGCTGGCGTACCGCTGGTTGGTTTGCAGGTAGGCCAGCCATTTTTCCATTGCATCGGGCAGAGTGCGTGTCATGGCGCTTTCCATAAGTACTGCTGCACCTGGCCGAAGGTCGGTACGGCAGGTGTCAGGCGGTGTAATTCAGGCGGCTTAAACAAGCGCTGGCCAGCTTGCCGAGAATCTCAAGAAATGTCGTGCCCATGTCCGGCTTGAAGTGCTCGGTGCCTTCTGCGGCGAAGACCAGCACGCCAATGGTGCGCCCCTCATGGGTTAACGGCACCATGGCGACCGAACCGGGCTTGCTGTCGAACCAGCCATGCGCCGGTAGATAGCCTTCCTGACCGCAATAGGGTTTCTGCAGGCCGGCCACAAAGGCCTGGAGCATATCGTCGGTGCCCTGGAAGCGCTCGTCTTTGAGGGCAGGAAGATTCCACAGGCGCAGGGCAACTTCCAGCATATCGAATTCCTGGCGCAGCCCGTCTACCACGCGTTGCGGCAGCCGCTGGGGGTCCTGCTCTGCCAGCATGTGCGTACACCAGAGCGTGACATGATCGCTGATGGCTTCGTTGGAATTGGCGTTGTGCAGCAGTTCAGAAAGCTTCCACTCCAGTTCCTTGTTGCGCGTGCGCAGTGTCAGGATTTGGCGTTCGCCCAGTGATAGCGTGTTGCGGGCATGAGGGTGGGGCACTTTCAGCGATGAAAAAATATCGGCGTGCTCATCAAAAAAAGCAGGGTTGTCCTGCAGAAATTGTGCGACGGTTTCTGCTGTCAGTGTGGCAGCTTCAGACATGAGTACGTTCCTTTATAAAGCAGTGCTGTTGCGATACTGCGCAACCAGACGATCAATGTTTATTTCACTTGAAAATACCGTCACAGCCGGGCCGCGCATGGTAATTTGCGTGCCATCCCAGGCGATGTTCAGATCGCCGCCGCGCGTATGGACGGTCACCGGCGATTGCAGACGACCGCGCCGGATGCCCGCGACCACCGCAGCGCAGGCGCCGGTGCCGCAGGCCAGCGTTTCGCCGGCCCCGCGTTCATAAACCCGCAGGTTGATCGTATGCGTATCGACGATTTGCATAAACCCGGCATTAACGCGATTGGCAAAGCGCGGATGCCCTTCGATCAGGGGGCCTTGCACGGCAACCGGTGCGCTGGCCACATCGCTGACGATCTGTACGGCATGCGGATTGGAAATGGCAACCAGCGAGAGCGTGACGGTATCGCCATTGCCCAGCGGCAACGACCATAATGTGTCGTCATGATCGCGCGTACTTTGCAGATCAGTCGTGTCAAATGCGACCGCCTCGGGTTCGAAACGGGTTTGCCCCATATTGACCGTGACCGTTGCGTCGTCGGCTTCTTCGAGCGTAATCAGGCCGGTTGCAATTTCGGCCTTCAGCGGATTGCGCGAAGACAGTTTCTGTTCGTGCACAAAGCGGACAAAACAGCGCGCGCCATTGCCGCAATGCTCAACTTCAGTGCCATCGGCATTGAAGATGCGGTAGCGGAAATCGGCCTCTGGGTGGCTTGGAGCTTCGACCAGCAGGATCTGGTCTGCGCCGATGCCAAATTGCCGGTGCGCCAGTGCGCGCGCGCGCTCGGGCGTCATGTCGATGGACTGACGTACGCCATCGAGCACAACAAAGTCGTTGCCGGCACCGTGCATTTTCGAGAAAGACCAGATCATTGAACGTTTTCCTGATTGAACCGCTGTATTGCACATTATTATCGCCGATCCTGCGTGGCAGCACCACGACCATGCGCATTCAATAAAATTTCTTTTCCCCTTCGGGGCGGGTTTTGAAGCGTCGGTGCACCCAGTAATACTGGGGCGGATCGGCGCGCACCCATGCTTCCAGCTGTTGATTGCCGAAAAGCGTGGCCTGCTCCAGGCTCATCTGGCCCGGAAAGTCGGCAAAGGGGGGCAGCACTTGGGTGTGATAGTGACCAGTGGCACTGTCCCAGCGCGTCACGATGGGAATCACGTCGGCCTTCCAGGTTCGGGCGATCTGGGCGGTTGCCGGCAGGGTTGCAGCAGGCACGCCAAAGAACGGCACGAAAATAGCGCCGTCGCGACCAAAGTCCATGTCGGGCAGGTAATACACCGGTGTACCCTGGCGCAACTGCCGGATGAGACTGCGGATGCCTTCCTTACGAGAGATCTGCGTCACTTTGTTGAAGCGACCGCGTCCCTTGATCATGATGGCATCCACCTGTGGATCGGATGCGGGCGTGTACATGGTGGCCGATTTGACCAGATGCATGGACAAGATAGTGGCGGCTGCATCCAGCCCGACAAAATGCGGAGCGAACATCAAAGTGGGCCGGGATGAGTCGATGCTGTTCTGAATGTGTTCGTAACCACTCAGGTGCACCATGCGGCGGATTTTATCTTCCGAGCCGTACCATAAGACGGCGCGATCAATCATGGTCTGGGCAAGGGCACGAAAGTGTTCCCGCAACCAGCGCTCGCGCTGGGCTGGCGTTGCCTCGGGGAAACACAATTGCAGATTGGTGCGCACGATAAAGCGGCGGCGCTTCATTAGCACGCGCATCAGGGTGGCGCAGATGCTGCCCAGACCCAGACGCAGGCTGTCCGGTAATAGATTGATGGTGCGAAAAAGAAAAACGAGTAATGCGGATTTCATCATGTTTGAAGATAAGCGAAGTGCGTCCTGACAATACGTATGGGCAGAGTGCGCCGTGGCAGGCACGTCGCTGGCTGCCTGTCTGGTGGCATTGCCGGCAGACGGGTCCGGTCCTGGATTTTTTTCGATTGTAATGGAGAAAGAGATCGCATTGTCCAGGTGCTTGCCTGGAGCAGCAAGACGGGCGGTTCGGTAAAGCCAGGAATATTAGCATTGCAGCTGTCAATCAGTGCGGCGGCGTTTTCCGCAATCGTCCGGCATGGTTATCCATACTGCAGCGTGGTTCTCAATACGATTTGCCGCAATTAACCATGTCGGCAGCATCGGGCGTCTCGCCGTTGGTGAGGGTGACGCAGCCAGGTTACGCAATTTCTGATGTCGCTGGCCCGTTCTACGATGGTGTGTTTACAGACGAGTCCTGGATTGTGGCGGCCCTAGATGTTTACAGGCACGGACATTGCCTCCCTCTGTTTTCCACAATTGACAAAATCCCGGACAATTCAGTACATTAACACCTGAACCGGTACAGCCCGTACCGTACCGGTCCCTGATCAATAGGCTGGCGTCATAAATACCAGCATCAATACGATCAGGATAAGTAGAAATACGATCTGCTTCATCGTACGCTCCTTATCAGATTGGCCCGGCTTCGGTCGGGCCTTTTACCGTCTGCTGCTCATCAGCGCCGTGGCAAAAGCGCCTGGCGCCTGCCACGGCGATACTTTCTGCAAATCCATGCTCTTGCATTCAGCCGTTGCGCCGTATTTATCTGCCTCGTTTTCTACGAAGGCAGCCTGTTCCCGTTTGCAGTCCTTAACGGCAATCACCTTGCCCATGCGCGCCGTGTCGTTGCGCCGGGCTGCCTTTTATCTACTGCTATCAGGGTTTTTCAGGCCTTCGCAGTCAAATTGTCATAAAATGATTTCCGGTCGCTGAGTTAACCGACAACTTGCGGGGCGACAGCTGAAATAACACGGTGCGCATGCCAGGATTGGCATGCGGTCGTATTCAGATACATTCCGCTAAAGCGTCGCGCCAGTATTAATCCCATCCGGTGCTGCGCGTTCTTTTTAAGAATGTCGGTTTTGTTTTGACACTATTAATTGGACGCAACATGGCCCACAACGATTTTCTATTTACTTCCGAATCCGTTTCCGAAGGTCACCCCGATAAGGTTGCTGACCAGATTTCCGACGCCATTCTTGATGCGCTGCTAGAGCAGGATCCCAACTCCCGCGTGGCTGCCGAAACGCTGTGCAATACCGGCCTGGTTGTCCTGGCCGGAGAAATCAGCACCAAAGCCAACATCGACTATATTCAGATCGCGCGCGATACGATCAAGCGCATTGGCTATGACAATACCGAATATGGTATTGACTACAAGGGTTGCGCCGTCCTGGTGGCCTATGACAAGCAGTCACCCGACATTGCCCAGGGAGTAGACCGCAGCGAAGAAGATATTCTGAACCAGGGCGCTGGAGATCAGGGCCTGATGTTTGGTTTCGCGTGCGACGAAACTCCGGATCTCATGCCTGCGCCCATCTGGTATGCCCACCGTCTGGTGCAGCGCCAGAGCGAACTGCGCAAGGACGGCCGCCTGCCCTGGCTGCGTCCCGATGCCAAATCCCAGGTCACGTTCCGCTATGTCGATGGCAAGCCGGTAGAGGTCCATACCGTTGTACTCTCTACCCAGCACGCCCCGGATATTTCCCAGGAAGCGATCCGCGAAGCGGTCATCGAAGACATTATCAAGCCGACGTTTGCTGACGGCCTGATCACCCCCGATACCAAATTTCTGATCAATCCGACGGGCAAGTTCATTATTGGCGGTCCTCAGGGCGATTGCGGCCTGACCGGACGCAAGATCATTGTTGATACCTATGGCGGCGCTTGCCCGCACGGCGGCGGCGCGTTTTCAGGAAAGGATCCTTCCAAGGTTGATCGTTCTGCTGCTTACGCCGCACGTTATGTGGCCAAGAATATTGTCGCTGCGGGCCTGGCGCGCCAGTGCCAGATTCAGGTGAGCTACGCCATCGGTGTGGCCGAGCCCATCAACATTACCGTGTATACCGAAGGCACCGGTGTCATTCCTGACGACGACATTGCCAAACTGGTACGCGAGCATTTTGACCTGCGTCCGCGCGGCATTGTGCAGATGCTGGATCTGCTGCGCCCGATCTATACCAAATCTGCCGCCTATGGACACTTTGGTCGCTCGGAGCCCGAGTTCAGCTGGGAAGCGCTGGACAAGGCTGCTGTTCTGAAAAAAGCCATCGCTTAAGGTATAATCGTCGTGTCCTGAGGGGCGTTGCGACATGACTTTCCCGTCATGCCAGGCTCAGGATACGATCAGGTAACGAACCGCGCTCATCATATACTGCGTTGCTGGTCTATGGTGAGACGTAACTCACAGTCGGCATCGCAGTATGTTTCAGGATGAAAACTATGACTGCTGATTACAAAATTGCCGATATTGCGCTGGCCGACTGGGGCCGCCGTGAACTGTCCATTGCCGAAACCGAAATGCCGGGCCTGATGGCCACGCGCGAAGAGTTCGCCAAATCCCAACCGCTCAAGGGCGCCCGCATTGCCGGCAGCCTGCACATGACCATCCAGACCGGTGTGCTGATCGAAACGCTCACAGCGCTGGGTGCCGAGGTCCGTTGGGCTTCTTGCAATATTTTCTCTACCCAGGATCACGCTGCCGCCGCCATTGCTGCCAGTGGCGTACCTGTCTTTGCTATTAAGGGCGAAACACTGGCCGATTACTGGGAATATACACACCGCATTTTCGACTGGCCGGGTGAACAGGCCAATATGATCCTGGATGATGGCGGCGACGCCACCACCCTGTTGCATCTGGGCGCCAAGGCGGAAAAAGACATTTCCGTGCTGGACAATCCGGGCAGCGAAGAGGAAACCGTGCTATTTGCCGCCATTCGCGAGCGCCTGGCCAAAGATGCCACCTGGTACTCCACAAGGCTGGCCAATATCATTGGTGTTACCGAAGAGACCACAACCGGCGTGCATCGCCTGTATCAGATGGCACAGAAGGGTGAATTGCATATTCCCGCCATCAACGTCAACGACTCGGTGACCAAATCCAAATTCGATAACCTGTATGGCTGCCGTGAGTCGCTGGTCGATGGCATCAAGCGTGCGACCGATGTGATGATCGCCGGCAAGATTGCGGTTGTGGCTGGCTTTGGCGATGTGGGCAAGGGTTGTGCCCAGGCGCTATCTGCTCTGCGCGCCCAGGTATGGGTCACCGAAATTGATCCGATTTGCGCCCTGCAGGCATCCATGGAAGGCTACAAAGTGGTTACCATGGAAGAGGCTGCGGACAAGGCGGATATCTTTGTTACGGCTACCGGCAACTACCATGTGATTACACGTGATCATATGGAACGCATGAAAAACGAAGCCATCGTCTGCAATATTGGTCACTTTGACAATGAGATTGATGTGGCTGCCGTCGAAGATTTGCAATGGGAAGAGATCAAGCCTCAGGTTGATCACATTACTTTCCCCGATGGCAAACGTATTATTTTGCTGGCCAAGGGTCGCCTGGTCAATCTGGGTTGCGCTACCGGTCATCCTTCATTTGTGATGTCTGCGTCGTTTACCAACCAGACTATTGCGCAGATCGAATTGTTTACCCGTACCGAGCAGTACAAGAAAGGCCAGGTGTATGTGTTGCCCAAGCATCTTGATGAGAAGGTGGCGCGCCTGCATCTGAAAAAACTGGGTGTGAACCTGACTACGCTGTCGCAGAAACAGGCCGATTACATCAGCGTGCCTGCGCAGGGACCATTCAAGCCCGATCATTATCGCTATTGATCCATCGCTGCGGGCTGCTGTCGGCTCGCGCGATCATCACAAATGTGATTGTTGCATATGTGATGATTCTGTTGACAGCAGTCCGTTCTGAGGTTGACGGCCGCAGCTTGCCGCGGTGTGGTAACTTTCGATCATTGTGCTGCTATTCAACTGTCATGCAAGGTGTTGCGGCGGGATGGGTGCACAATGGCAGCGTGAGCATAGGCGCACGTTGTTCTGGTGGTGGTGTTCTTTTGGTGTTGGTGTTTTATTAGGGAATTTAAAGGAGAAGTGATATGACATTGCTGTTAACCTGGGTTCTGCAAGCGCTGGCCCTCATGATTGTTGCCTATATTCTGCCTGGCATTACTGTAACCAGCTTTGTATCTGCGCTTATCGCAGCTGTCATTCTGGGGCTGGTCAATACGGTGGTTTATCCTATTCTTGCCATTCTCACCCTGCCCATTACCATTGTTACGCTGGGGCTTTTCCTGCTGGTGCTTAACGTGCTGATGTTCTGGCTGGCCGGATCGGTATTCAATGGCTTCAAGGTGGACGGTTTCTGGTGGGCCGTGATCGGCGCCGTACTGTATTCCATTATTTCTGCAATTTTGCTGAGTATTCTGAATTAACGTTATGAGTTCTTTTTCCGACGAGGCATTCAGCCTGGAGTTTTTCCCGCCGCGCGATCAGGCATCGCGCGAGCGGCTGGTAGGCACCGCCAAGCAGTTGATGGCGATGCATCCTCGTTATATTAGTGTGACTTTCGGGGCAGGCGGCTCGACCCGGGATGGAACGGCCGAAACCGTCTCCATGTTCTCGCAACTGGGTTGTGAAGCTGCCCCGCACCTGTCCTGCATTGGCGCCAGCAGAGCGTCGCTGATTCAATTGCTGGATCAGTACAAGGCCAAAGGCATTCATCGAATTGTGGCGTTGCGTGGCGATCTGCCTTCGGGCATGGGCGGTAATGATTCAGAGTTGCCGTACGCGTCCGAACTGGTCAGGCTTATTCGTGAACATTCGGGCGATTGGTTCCATGTCGAGGTGGCTGCCTATCCGGAAATGCACCCGCAGGCCGACAGTCCCGAGCATGATCTGAATAATTTTGTCACCAAGGTTAATGCTGGCGCCAATAGTGCGATCACGCAGTATTTTTTCAATGCCGACGCTTATTTCGATTTTGTTGATCGTGCCGTGCAGCGTGGCGTGAGTATTCCGATCGTGCCTGGAATCATGCCCATTACCAACCATACGCAGTTGCTGCGGTTTTCGCAAATGTGCGGAGCCGAAGTGCCGCGCTGGATTCGCCTGCGCCTGGCGCAATTTGGCGATGACAAGGCGTCCATTCGTGCCTTTGGCGCCGATGTGGTTACGCAATTGTGTCAGAAGCTGATTGACTGTGGCGTGCCGGGCATTCATTTTTACACGCTCAATAATGCCGACGCCACGCTGGCAATCTGGAAAAATCTGCGCTATTGAGTTGCGGTAATCCGAAGCTTTTAAAAAAGGTGCGCACCTTTTTAAGACGTGATTGAATTGCGAGTTGCCTGCGGTCTGATCACTGTCTTTTCAATAGAAAGAGATATAAAATTTTGCTTTTCTCTCTCGAAAATAGCATGCAATGCCCGGTTTCACCAGCCAGTTATTGCCACTTTGGCAGATATCTGCTAATTCAAGCGCGGAAAATACTTCGTTGATTTCCAGCAAATCGGGATCTTTTTTTATACTTTTTTAAATATAAAAAGGGTAATCCACAAATATTTTTTGCTTCAAAACCGAGCCAATTTGAATAGATCGTCAAACACCAACTTTCCCAATGTATTGGATGATCCCTCTTGCCCGGAGCAATTCATCTCGAAGATACAATCGTCCTGAATAATCTGTTGGCCGTTGACGAAAAAATTCGACTTGTTCGATTGCGGACGACACCAACCAACATTAACTCCGGACTGCACGCCACCGCCCGTACCGGGCTCGTTACCAGTCACTTGTCGGATACGACTGTCCATCGTGAACGCCTGCTCGCCACCAAAAGTGACATTAGCCACCGTACGCTCGCTCCAGTCGAGCTTCGAAATGATCATATAGGGAACCGGAACGTCCTTTGATCCACGCGGCGTCAGGCAAACGTCTGGAGACAAGCAAACAATAGCGTTTTTTTTCTGTGTGAAACGTGCGGCGCTTCGGTTCATAATCCAGGTTCCTTCAATTGTTGAGCAAAAATCTCGATTTCACGAATATCATCTGGATCGGGTAATGTGATTCGCCAGGTAAGCGACATCCAGTGATCCGATTGGTCCTGATCCGAAACATCACAATGGACGGTGTCCAGGTAAAGCGCCAGACGCTCTGGTTCTTTAGCACCCCGACGAACAAGCCGGCAACCAGCGGTCATGCCAGGCAAATCAAAGGTGTACGGTTCAGGTTCGTGCCGAACGCCCGATAGTTCGATCGTTTCATTGCCGAGCAAGTAAGGCTGCACCTGCAGCGGTAGCGGTGCCCCGTTCCAATAGGAGTAGTCATAATCCACCGGCATGCGTGGGTGACGCTCACGTTGCCAGGCCTCATCGAACGTTCCAGCCAAGGCAAGCCGCGGCAACCACGATTTCGTTAGCGGACCGCAGCCGCACACTGTCATTGGTGCCTCCGATCGTGCGGCAGCTAATTCTCCCGCAAGTCCGATCTGCGGAGCAGCTACTGCTTCCCTCAGGGACAATAGATAGTCATTCAGCAAACCCCGCCCTATGGGGTTATAGGCATGAGCCGCGACTTCGTTTTCGCTCTTCCTGGCCGTGCCACCATAGGCGTAAGCATAAGTCAGTGGCAACTGGGTCATCGGCTTTATCGACGATAGTTGCCAATGGGCGTTCTTATCGGCTCCGGATACCTCCCAAAACCTTTCGCCAAACACATGAAAGCCATATGAAAGTCTTTCCCTGATATTGAACCGAACGGGCCAGCTTTCCAGGTCCTTCGCTTCGGGCGAACGGGCGATCGCGCAGAAAGTCACGTCAGTCCTCGGTTTGAACGGCGCCAGCTCGCTTTCTTGCTTAAGCGGCGACGCATTCGCTTCGCCGTAAAATGCATCGGAGAGCAGAATATCCGGCTGCGAGCGTAAAATTCGCTCAGATCGCTTCCCCTGGTCAATATGGAAGCTTCCCTTCGCGATGAGCACGCCCATCTCGCTGCCATCCAGATCCCAGTGGCGGAAAAACATTGACGGGAATGAGAGGTTGCTTGTAATTTGCATGTTTAAAGACTGCCGTAATGTGTTTCGTAGGTGGCTATCACGTAATCCATCCCGTGATAGTCGACGGCAGCGCCGACGATCTTGGCAAGCGCATCGATCTCCGGCTTCAAATCGGCCCAGTATCTTTCAAACATATTCTTATAAAGCGTATCGATTCGAGCACCGAACCAGCCTCCTACCTCTTTTTGTGCAATCGCTCTGTATCGGTCATTTATATATGCCAGGAATTGGGTGGCAAAAAGCGACAGGGAAGGCGCGGCATTCAACATGGCATCCAGACGGTTCAGTTCCGGGAATCCCTCCGGTTTGGGCGGTGGCACTAGCGTTTGCTCGCTGAGGGGAAACAGATTCGGCAGCACTTGACCCTTCGGCGGTATTGCCCACTGCTCATTGGTTTTTCCAGGGCTAATACCCTTCTTAGGTAAGAAAGTGCACAAGGCCTCAGGCATTCCATCCTGGTTAATCGTTCGCTTCGCAAGGCGAAAGATCGCACCGACGATAGGCAAATTGCCACGGTAACTTTGCAGCGTCGTCAGAATATCGTCTTTAACAGCAAATCCATCAATTAACCCGTCCGCACCCGTGGCCGGTTTTATCGTATTTGGATGTACGCCGGAGGGGTTGAAGACTATTGCATGGAAGTAAATATCAGGGAGCTGACGGCTGAGAACGGCACACACGGCGCTAGCCAATCCGCCGCCGAGTGAGTGGCCTGTCATCTCTAGGCGTTTATCCTCGCCGGGCAAAATTTTTTCCCTTACAACCTTCGTGCCATATCTAAAAGCATTTTGGTATTGTGTGCTTCCTCTTCCGATACCCTGCCAAATGTTATTAGCCCAGTCTCCATTTTCTTTGGCCAATATTTCCAGCGTCAACGCAATGTCAACTGTAATGGGTAGCCCTTTTGCGGCGCTTTCAGCTTGAACTGTTCCCTCTTCAGTATAAATTGGGATTGCTACAAACCCGGCGTTGATCAGTGTCTGGCGAGTGCTATTTGGGTCAAGTGTATTGTCGAGCAAATGGCCAATTTCAAAGGTAAATGACAATATTCCCCAAGTCACCTGAATGGTGGCGATCACCGCAAGATCACGCATGTCCTCAAAATCCGTGCCCCGATAAACCAGGGTTGGAGGGCAGACATCGGTTTTAAACGCAGGATCATAACCCTTGATTTTGAACAATCTGGCCACCAAGCCTGACCCCGCTTGTTCGACTAACTCGTCACATACTTCCCACTGTTCTTCAATTTGAGCCATTTTTTCCGGAAACTGCGTATGAAACCCGGTGGGTGAAGGCGGCTCTTTGTAGATATACTTTGACAAATAGCAGGCATGACGCCAGCAAGATTTCCACTTTGACTTACCTCGAATAACTGTGGCGTTGCTGGAGTTCTTTGTTGCTGGTGGGAGTGTTAGGACTTTCTTGTCGAGTTGAATGTTCTCTTGACCGTTAGCTATGGGGGATTTTTTAACCAAACTTATTTCCTTGCAGTGAATCTATGCAGCACCGAGCAATACCATAAATGAATGTGAATGCTTCACTGCTCATTCTCTATTTCCTTCCATGGGATCGGTCCCTGGAACAGTCGCTCTGTATGCCTATCTGCCGGGTAATTGAGGTGTCGCTTCAATACTCGTCGGCCAATCTTCTGATTGGCAAGGCTAATTTCATCGCCCCTCGGCAGATAACCAGACAGGGCGGACATAAACTCTTGCAGTTTTGAATGCGTAACCTTGTCGAAATACCCACGATCAATTAACCGATTGAGTTCAGCATGAGAGAGACCGTTTGCAGCAAGCAGCGACATTGCAGTATTATTGTCGTTGGCTTCTGCCCAAGGATCAGCACCTGCGTCAAGTAGCAGATCAACACCCTCATAGTTGTGAATTAGAGCAACGCCTGCGATCAGCGGATCGTTATTTGCACCTCCCAGGCGATGATTGGGGTTGCCCCCATTCTTGAGATACAGCTTGATCAGCGTATTGATAAACGGAAAACCGAGTTGCGGATCGGTGGGGTGCCCAGGCAGAGTCAGGGCATAAGCGAACGAACGGATCGAGCCCTTGGAAGGTCTGTCGGCCGTATACGGGTCGGCACCCGCTTCAAGCAATGCATCAATCGCTTCGATATTGCGTGCACCTAAGGCATGAAAAAGCAGCGTGATTTCCTCACCGTAGCGTTTATTCACACCACCGGGCAATGCTTGAATCGCTCGGACGCTGATCGCCTGACCCCGTTCTATCCTCTGGGCAATGCGGTAAATTCCTTCGCCATAAGGCTTGAACAAACGGTCGGCCCGGTAGGTAGGTTCCATGAGTTTCTCCGAAACGGTTTGATAAGCCCACCATGCAGTCGCGCCAACAACCACTGCAAAAAGAACAGCAAAAAGTCTTCTGCGATTCATGGTCGGCCTCACTTTAATTTACCTTTATGCAACATATCTTCCACAACATCCTGAGTTGACGAGAACGTATTACTGCTCCTTCTCTATCTCCTTCCTCGGAATCGGCCCCTGAAACAGTCGTTCTGTATACTTATCTGTCGGGTATTTGGGGTGTCGCTTCAATACTCGTCTGCCAATTTTCTGATTGGCAAGGCTAATATCATCTCCACGTTGCTCATAGAGCGAGAGCCATGAAAAAAATTCTCGCAATTTTGGAATGGAAACTTTATCAAAATACCCTTGATCTATTAGCAGGTTTAGTGCTGTTTGAGAAATATCATCTGCTGCAAGCGTTGACATTGCAGTATCCCCATCATCACCTTCTGCCCAAGGATCGGCACCCGCTTTAAGCAGCAGACTGATGCCCTCATAGTTGTTGATCAGGGCAACACCAGCGATCAGCGGGTTTTTATTAGCTCCGCCCAGACGGCGATTCGGATCTCCCCCATGCTTGAGATAAAGTTTAATCAGTTGGTTGATAAATGGAAAGCCGCTCTGCGGATCGGTAGGATGACCTGGCAAAGTCAGATAATAAACAAATGATCGAGTGGAGCCCTTCGATGGTATGTCGATCATATAAGGATCAGCGCCTGCTTCAAGCAATGCATCCATCGCTTCGACATTGCGCGCGCCCAGTGCATGAAAAAGCAGCGTGATTTCTTCTCCATAGCGCTTATTCACACCACCCGGCAATGCTTTAATCTCTCGGACGCTGATCGCCTGACCCCGTTCTATCCGCTGGGCAATGCGGTAAATTTCTTCGCCATAAGGCTTGAACAAACGGTCGGCCCGGTAGGTAGGCTCCATGAGTTTCTCCGAAATGGTGTGATAAGCCCACCATGCCGTCGCGCCAACAACCACTGCAAACAAAACAGCAAAAAGTCTTCTGCGATTCATGGTAAGCCTCACTTTAATTTATCTTTACACAACGTATCGCCCGCGAATTTTTCAGGTTGGAAGAATGCCTTACTGCTCATTCTCAATCTCCTTCCACGGAATCGGTCCCTGGAACAGTTGTTCCGTATACTCATCTGTCGGGTAATTGGGATGCCGCTTCAACACACGTCGTCCGATTGCCTGATTAGCAAGGCTTCTCTCGTCGCCACGTTGCTCATAGAGCGAGAGCCATGACAGAAATTCCCTCAATTTCGTAACGGGTACGTTGTCGAAATACCCACGGTCAATTAATCGATTTAGTTCAGCATGAGAGAGACCATCCGCAGCGAGTCGTATCATTGCATTTATCTTATGAGCGTTGTCCATCCACGGATCAGCACCTGCATCAAGTAGGATATCAACACCCTCATAGTTGTCCATCAGGGCAACGCCTGCGATCAGCGGATCGTTATTTGCCCCTCCCAGCCGATAATTGGGATCACCGCCATGCTTAAGATATAGCTTGATCAGCGTATTGATAAACGGAAAACCGAGTTGCGGATCGGTGGGATGGCCTGGCAAAGTCAGATAATAAACAAATGATCGAGTGGAGCCCTTCGATGGTATGTCGACCATATAAGGATCAGCGCCTGCTTCAAGCAATGTATCCATCGCTTCGACATTGCGAGCGCCTAAGGCATGAAAAAGCAGCGTGATTTCCTCACCGTAGCGTTTATTCACGCCACCGGGCAATGCTTGAATCTCTCGGACGCTGATCGCCTGCCCGCGCTCTATCCGTTGGGCAAGATGATAGATTTTCTCGCCATAAGGCTTGAACAAACGGTCGGCCCGGTAGGTAGGTTCCATGAGTTTCTCCGAAATGGTTTGATAAGCCCACCACGCAGTCGCGCCAACAACCACTGCAAATAGAACAGCAACAAACCTTCTGCGGCTCATGATCAGTTTCGCTTTAATTTACCTTTATGATGTCCGAGACCATTCTGATGATGTCACTAAAATTCATGCTCAGGGTCTTGCCGTGAATCTGGATCGAACCATCGGAATTCAAAACGATAACGCTCTGTCCACATTTAATGAGAATGCGCTTTCCTGCATTGATGATCAACTCATCGGCAACGTCGACATAGTAACTATCGCGTACATTGACGCTTTTGTTTTTCTGGATCAACTGAGAATGACTGTTACCGATGCTCTCGATCTTGTTCTTCTCAATGCTGATCTGCATTGTGCCCGAACCCTGAGGCGCCGATCCGGATTTACCCAGTCCATAGGGAACACCACCCAGCCCCTCAAAAAGCTCAGAAGCGTTCGGCGGTGTAAAGCGGCCTTTCTGGGTCGGCCCAACAAACAACTCCATGTCGCCCCCAATTACTTCGTAATGGTTGTTGGTATCTTCAATGCCCTTGCTGTGTCCGACGCTCTCAATCTTATTAACATCAATACGCTTGGAATAGTTGTTTTCGACCTTGATGTTCTGGTCCTTTTGCGCGTGAACATAGATTTCTTCATTTTCTGCCTTATCTTCAAATCTGAAAACATTGGCTGTTCGGTAATGTCCATCCGGCGTAGACCGAGAATAGAAGCCCATTTGCGTAGCATTCTCCGGCAGCTTCCACGGCGGCATATTCGCGGCGTTATACACCCGCCCGGTAATAATCGGATGGTCCGGATCGCCATTGATAAAATCGACAATCACTTCAT
>JAFAEO010000064.1 GCA_023423975.1 Pseudomonadota bacterium | reverse complement strand
TATCTTCAATCGCTTCGGGCTGTGTCAGGATCAGCAGATCATTGTTGCCCTGCTGTGGATGATCGGAATGATAGCGGCAGGTGTGGGTCGAGCCGCGATAATCATCTTCGCCCAGCTTCAATTGCTGAATCTGAGTGCCCATCGCGCCATCCAGAATCAGAATGCGTTCGGACGCCGCGCGATCAAGCGCGGCAAAGACGGGCGACAGGGGAAGATGGCTCATGGGTCCAGCCTTTGTTCAGGATGCCTGATACATAGACATTCCGCGAACCGTCGGCAAATTCATAAATCTGGAAATGATTATGAACGAAATCGATAATTTGGATCGTCGGGGGGGCCGTCCCCCGACGATCCGGATCAGAACTCAGAATCCGGCTTTGATCTTTTCAAATTCGGCGAGTTGCTTTTCGCGTTGTGCCGGATCATTCGGCGTCTGCGAAAGAACCGGGACGTCCAGCTCGCTCAGGCCCGATTTCACCGCAGGCTCATCGGCGATGGTGGCCATTGCCTCTGACGAGGTGTGACCATAGCCGATCGTGTCCAGCAAAGCCTTGCCCGAAGAGGGCTCAAGCCAAGCGTTGATATAGTCATATAGCTTGTCTTCGCTGCCGGGGCCGTTTTTCACGTTCACGTAGCCGCAGAAGAATGTCGACGAACCTTCTTTAGGCGAGCGCTGGAAGCCCACCGGGTAATTGTCGTTTTGCAGATAGACGACGCCGTCATTCCACGACCAAGCGATATCGACCGCGCCCGAAGCCATCAACTGCGCTTGCTCCGAAGGATCGGCCCAATAAGCGGCAACGTTTTGGTGCGCCTGACGCAGCCAGTCGGCAGCAGCCTGAAACTGCTCATCAGTCACATCGGTCCAGTCGGCCGTGCCGGTCGCCAGATAGGCCAGCGCCCACACATCGTCCGAGCTGTCGGGCAGCGAGGTGCGGCCCTGATATTTCGGATCGACGAAAACCTGCAGGGTCGAGACATCTTCTTCCGGCACCGTCTCGGTATTATAGGCAATGGCAGTCGCGCCCCAATCAGTCGGGATATACCAGACGCCTTCGTCATCCTTGAACACTTCGGAATCAAGGAACCGTTCCTCGATCTTGTCGAAATTCGTGATCTTCGAGGTGTCCCAAGGCTCGATCAAGCCAGCATCACGGTATTTGCTGACCATCTGGCTGCACGGATGAACCACATCGGCCTTGAACCCCGAAGCCATCTTCTGGAACGCTTCATCATCGTCGCCATAGAACGCATAGGTCGGGCTGTCGCCGTTCTTGTCGATATAGGCCTGAAAAATCGAGGGTTCTTCAAACCCGGCCCAATCGAATACCGTCAGTTCCTTGTCGGCCGCAATGGCGGGTAGTGCCATAGCGGAAGCAAGCGCGGAGGTCAGCAACAGGCGCATGAATATGCCTTCCTTTCACATGGTGCAATGGAACGCTAGCGGCAGGGTCAGCGCAACGCAAGAGGATCGTAGCGCGATGCTCAGCGCATCCGCAGCGCCCCGTCCAGACGGACCACTTCGCCGTTCAGATAATCGTTTTCGACAATGAACGCGACCAGTTTGGCGAACTCTGCCGGATCGCCAAGACGCTTGGGGTAGGGGACTTCAGCGGCAAGTGAATCCTGCACCTCGGGCGGCAGGCCCTTCATCATCGGCGTGCCGAAAACGCCCGGTGCTATCGCGCAGACGCGGATGTTGTTTGCGGCCAGATCTCGCGCGATAGGCAGCGTCATCCCGGCAATTGCCGCCTTGGACGCTGCGTAGGCTGCCTGACCCTTTTGGCCGTCATAGGCAGCAATCGACGCTGTGTTCACGATCACGCCATTTTCGGCACGACGATTCATCGCCATTTCGGTCGCGGCCAGACGCAGCACGTTGAAGGTGCCGATCAGGTTGACCTCGACCGTCTTTCGGAAGCTGCTCAGTTTATGCGGACCATCGCGACCCACGGTCTTTTCGCCGATCACAATGCCTGCGCAGTTCACGCAGATGTCGATGCCGCCCATGGCGGTCATCGCCTGTTGGATGGCGGCATGGACGCTGTCCTCATCGGTCACATCCGTTTTGGCAAAGCCCGCACCCATCTCTCGGGCGACGTCTGCACCCTGATCGGCCATGTCCAAGATGACGACCTGTGCCCCAAGACTGATCAAATGGCGGGCGGCGGCTTCGCCCAGACCCGAGGCGCCACCGGTGACAATGGCTCGGCTTCCTGAAATCTGCATCTCTTCACTCCCTCATTTGATCTTACCAACGCCCGGATGCGCCCCCACCGGACGAACGGCCACCGCCGAAGCCGCCGCCTCCGCGCGAACGGCGCGTGGTTCGGTAGCTGTTTCCGCTGCGGGTCCGTTGCTGGCGGTAGCCACAATTCGGGCAACGCGTCCAAAAGGTCTGGCGGATCGGATTGCCTTGAGAATCGGTGCCCGTCACCTCGGGGGCCGCTTCCTCGATCATGCCAGCGCCACCGCAATTCGGGCATTTGTTGCCCGAGCGGGTGAATTGCCGCACCAGACTGCGACCGATTCGCAAAACGACGGCACCCACAATGGCAAAGGCTGCCAACACAGGCACCAAGGGAGTGCGCTTTCCTGGTTTTTCCAAAGCCTGACCAGCAGAGACCGGGCGCGCGATCCGGTCGATGACAGCCTGGGTTCCTTCGGTGATCCCTTGCGACATCTGCCCATCGCGGAATTTTGGCAGGATGACATTGCGCATGA
>JAFAEO010000042.1 GCA_023423975.1 Pseudomonadota bacterium | reverse complement strand
TTCAGAATTACTTCTTCTTATAAATATTTGCCGTGCCGTGGATCTTATTGTCAGTTTGACCGGAGGTCAGTACCAACACATCAGCCCCTTTTTCATCCGCTTTTTTGATCAAATCTTCTTTTGCATCTGCAGTCGACATTTCATTGCTGGTTGAAATATCACCTATTTTTTCATACTGCGATTCAACTTTTTCAAATTCCGCTTTGGTCATCAATTCAGCGGCATAGACATTGGTAACGGCTAACGCTAACGCACCGACTAACATTTTAGAGATTATTTTCATATTACGGCTCCAGAGTTGTTATCACACTATCATCCACCCACATTATTGGGTTGATTAATAATTAGTTCAGTCAGGGCATAAACGCCAGTAACCGGAAATAAGACACTTTGTGATCTCTCTCGCACCCGATTATTTTTGGTAGAAATATGATGAAGTTACTTCACTTATTTATGGATGAAATCACTATGGATCCTTTGCACGCCGTTTACCTGACCGTAGGACTGTTCGTGATTACTTTTTTTAATCCGGGAGCCAATCTCTTTGTGGTAGTACAAACCAGCCTGGCTTCCGGTCGACGCGCAGGTGTGCTGACCGGGCTGGGGGTGGCGCTGGGCGATGCATTTTATTCCGGGTTGGGTTTGTTTGGTCTTGCAACGCTAATTACGCAGTGTGAGGAGATTTTTTCGCTTATCAGAATCGTCGGCGGCGCTTATCTCTTATGGTTTGCGTGGTGCAGCATGCGCCGCCAGTCAACACCGCAAATGAGCACACTACAACAACCGATTAGCGCCCCCTGGTATGTCTTTTTTCGCCGCGGATTAATTACCGATCTCTCTAACCCGCAAACCGTTTTATTTTTTATCAGTATTTTCTCAGTAACATTAAATGCCGAAACACCAACATGGGCACGTTTAATGGCCTGGGCGGGGATTGTGCTCGCATCAATTATCTGGCGAGTTTTTCTTAGTCAGGCGTTTTCTTTGCCCGCTGTGCGTCGTGCTTATGGGCGTATGCAACGCGTTGCCAGTCGGGTTATTGGTGCAATTATTGGTGTATTCGCGCTACGCCTGATTTACGAAGGGGTGACGCAGCGGTGAGCAGATAATTTACTCTCTACGTAATCAACCTGATTTGCCGAATCCCGACCATCGGCGATGATTGCCCCCGTAATGCGTGGTCCTTATTTCCGATAAGTTTACTTGAGTCTTTAGCTTCCCATTTCAGCCCACTCTCCCCTGTGTGGGCTTTTTTCATTGGTCTGCCCCATCCTGAATAGCCAAACAATGGCAATGTTCCACTTTGCAGGGATGATAATAAGGGGATCTGATTCAGAAGAGTTTTGAAAAGTTGGACCGCCATCGAGGCCTCGAACCCCGTACCATACAACAATCCTGGTTGTCGTCTGCTCTTCCTGATGAGCTAATGGCGGTTTTTGATATGAGCCTTACAGCATATTTTCTGTCAGGCTTGAGTGCGATGCTAAGGTACAGAAAAGACCCCACACAAACATGATGGAATTATGATTTTTTTCATATGAATGTCAACCCACACATTCACAAAACATCTGCATGAGATCATTTTTTATACACCGCATAGCTGCGAAACCACTGCTGGTGCTTTTTTAAGCGAAGCGTCGCCGATCACAACAAAATATCGGCGAAAAAGGCGGTGGAATGCCATTTGGCATACGGATATACAGATGAAATGATTACCTGCTTTGCGATTCACTCTCTGGTGGAATAACAACTTGCAGGTGGAACCCTTTCTGAACTAAAGAGTGTAGCGGATTTTAACGTGCTTATTTACAGGATAATATCTGTCACCTAATTCCTGCACTCTATTCGATATCCATTCATTTAATCGTGCATCATCTCTGTATGTTTTTACGTCCAGAACAGAGAGCAATAACATCACCAGTGATTCAGGAAAAACAGGGTAGATATTTTTTAAGTGTAATAATAATCCATGCGCAAGCGCCTGCTTAATGGGCGCGTCTGTCTCCGGAATAGACGACATTTCGCGAAGCCATTTTTCCACACGCATACACTCTTTCCCTTTAGGGAAAATTCTCAGCAAAGGCATATGGTATTCAAGAAGAATACATTTGCAATCTGTTCGCACTGAATCGATAAACTGCACTAATTTCTTAAGCCCGGTAAAGCGTCCAGCCTGCACATTTGCTTTAATATCAAGAAACGCATCATCCTGGTCATATACCCAAACTGTCCCTTTTTGATTTTCAAGTATGCGAAAAACAAACTTAACCGGGTGATCAGGGTAATCCATCCAGTCATAAAATCCAGGGAAATCATTAAACTGCACATTTATGGTGAGTGCGTTATCGTCTAACCACTCACAGTCTCGTACGGCAGCCATGAGATGAATGAGTTTGTCGTCATCGACTAAATCATCACGACAATCATAAGGATAATCATAATATTGTTTAATCAAAACCTTGAATATATCGACACAGGAAACCAGGGAGCTTTTGATATCCTCTGGTAACTGATTGTTTTTAACCGTATTAAGTATGCTTTGTTGCGTATATGGCATCAAATTATTGTGCGGAGCTTTTAATGATATCATCGCGATCTCTCTTAAATAAAAATAAACGTCGCAGATAATAAAGCTCTGATTAAACCAGGCACTATCAGAAATCGCTCATAACTAACGTGAGAAGTATTGTGTACTGGAGGGAGTTAATTTAACAATTTGAATTTACGTTATAGGTTTTACTGCTACTTTGATATTATTTCGCTCTCCTTAACTAAAAAGTTAAGTGGAGAGCGAAGTTAATATGTTAAACCACAGGGTATTTATTAATTTTTTCAGTCTGTTAGTGTGCGATTATCGATAACAAAACGATATTTCACATCTCCTCGCAGCATTCGCTCATAGGCTTCATTAATTTGATCGGCCCGAATCATCTCTATATCAGCCACGATGCCATGTTCGGCGCAAAAATCGAGCATCTCCTGAGTTTCTGGAATGCCGCCAATCATAGAACCGGCTATCGCACGGCGTTTCATGATCAGGTTGAAAACTTCCGGCGATTTATGCGGTGTCGCAGGCGCACCAACCAGCGTCATGGTGCCATCACGCTTCAGCAAGGTGGTAAAATCGTCGAGATTATGTGGCGCAGCTACTGTATTCAAAATGAAATCGAAACTCTTCAGATGAGCCGCCATCTCATCGGCATTGCGTGAGTTAACAACTTCATCGGCCCCCAGGGCTTTTGCCGCTTCGCGTTTTGCCTCAGAAGTGGTAAATGCCACCACATGTGCCCCCATCGCGTGGGCCAGCTTAATCCCCATATGTCCCAGACCGCCGATGCCGACCACGCCCACTTTTTTACCCGGCCCGGCCTGCCAGTGACGTAGCGGCGAATACGTGGTGATCCCTGCACACAACAAAGGAGCCACCGCCGCCAGCTGCTCTTGCGGGTGACGAATACGCAGAACATATCGCTCATGAACGACGATCTGTTGTGAGTAGCCGCCCAGAGTATGGCCCGGTTCGTCCGGCGTCGGCGAGTTATAGGTGCCGGTCATGTGATCACAGTAGTTTTCCA
>JAFAEO010000019.1 GCA_023423975.1 Pseudomonadota bacterium | reverse complement strand
ACATCGGATTCGCCGCTCTCTCCATTCAGGAACCCGGCATATATGCGCACGATATCGGCGCGGGCCTCGTCCGGGATTTCCCGACGTTTCGACCCGAGAGATTTGCGCATGGATTTCCAGAATCGCTCACCGGATGCGTCGATCAGTTGGACCTTGCCCTGCCGGTTCGCGGGCTTGCGATTGGTCAGGAGCCACACATAGGTCTGGATACCGGTGTTGTAGAACAGATCGGTTGGCAGGGCGACGATAGCCTCAACCCAGTCGTTCTCCAGCATCCAGCGGCGGATTTCGCTTTCGCCAGAACCCGCGCCACCGGTGAACAGGGGCGATCCGTTCATAACGATACCGATGCGTGAGCCAGCCTCGTCATCGCGCATCTTGGAAATCATATGTTGCAGGAACAGCAACTGGCCGTCCGATATGCGGGGCGTGCCCGCCCCGAAACGGCCGTCAAAACCCATCGTGTCCGCTTCGGCCTTAATCGGGTCTTGATATTTCTTCCAGTCCACCCCGTAGGGCGGATTGGACAGCATGTAGTGGAACTTCTTGTCCTTGTGAGCATCGTGGCTCAGCGTGTTACCGAAAGCGATTTGCTCTGGATCATGCCCCGTCACCAGCATGTCGGATTTGCAAATGCCGAAGGATTCCCCGTTCAGCTCCTGCCCGAACAACTCTACGCGGATAGAGGAGTTGAAGTCCTTAAGTGCGCCTTCCGTCAGGGCCAACATGCCGCCTGTGCCGCAAGCTGGATCATATACTTGGCGGATTATCCCACGTCCGGTCAGATTGGTATCGTCATTGGCGATCAGAAGATCCACGATCAGCCGGATGACCTCGCGCGGCGTGAAATGCTCACCGGCGGTTTCGTTCGAGATTTCCGAGAAGCGGCGGATCAGTTCCTCGAACAGATAGCCCATCTCCAGATTGCTGACGGAATCGGGATGAAGGTCGATTTCGCAGAATCGCTCAAACACGTTCCAGAGAATGCCTCCATCCTTCAGGCGCTTCAGCTGGTCGGTGAACAGGAACTTGTCGAGGAAAATGTCGCGGACATTGCCTGAGAACTTGGTGATGTAATCGACGAGATTGTCGTGCAGCTGCCGCGCGTCCTGACCGCGCAGCCGGCCGAAGGTGAAACGCGAAAGATTATAGACCTTCACGTTGCCGCCAATCGCGCCAAACAGAATCATGTCGCGCGTTGCTTCGTCCACGCCATCCGGCAGGGTTTCGGCGGCGGCGAGGACGGCATCTTTCGATGCTTCAAGAATACAGTCCAAACGCCGCATGACGACGAAGGGCAGAATGACCTTGCCATATTCGGATTGCTTGAAATCACCACGCAGGATTTCCGCGATTGACCATACGAAACCGCCAAGGCCCTGTATTCTGCTGCTTGCCCCCTTCACGTCCATTGCTCCTTCATTCCCGTCCTTCGATATTCCGTTGTTCCTGTTTCACCAGCGTCGCATAGCTACGCGCGGCCCGCACCAAGGCTGCCAATGGCTCAGACGGCGAACGCAACGCCTCGACGGCGCTGGTCGTCAGGAGACAAAACAATGACATGCTCGGCAGATGGCAGATTCATTCCGCGTCCCTATCCTGGCTGGTGTTCGGCCATCGCGGGCACACCGGCACGAACCGGCAGCCGCGCGATTGCCTGTCCCGCCTTTTCCTCCGCAACGCGGATTTCGTAGGCGCTTTGCAGGTTCAGCCAGAACTGCGGTTCGGTGCCGAACCAGTGCCCGAAGCGCAGGGCGGTATCGCCGGTCACGGCGCGCTTGCCCGCGATGATCTGGCTGATCCGGTTCGGCGGCACGTCGATCTGCCGCGCGAACTCGGTCGGCGAAACATCCAGTCCGTCCAGCTCATCCTTGAGGATTTCGCCGGGATGAACAGCTCTCATAAACATGGCCTGATCTCCTTTCCTCAGTGATAGTCCACGATTTCAACATTGCCCGGCCCAGTTTGGCCGGGGAGCCACTCGAAACAGATGCGCCATTGCTGGTTAATGCGAATGGAGTACTGTCCTGCACGATCCCCTTTGAGCGCTTCAAGCCGGTTGCCCGGCAGGGCGCGGAGCGTATCGAGCGACAGCGCCGCATTCAGGATGGACAGCCGCCGCGCGGCCTGTTCTTCAAACCCTTGAAAGGCTTTAACGAACTCGCCCCTTGCAAAACGCTCTGTGTTTTTATCCCGGTAGCCCAGAATCATGATCTTCTAACTATAGTGATATTGACGATGTACGTCAATCGTCAATTAACGAGCGATGGTGCGGGACTCAGATATGAGCGGCGACTTGTTCACCCTTGAGACGGCGCAAGACGAGGTGCATGTGTTTTCCAGCAGATGAGAACATGACTGCCTGTCCGTGCTCACACGGGCAGACCTCGCAGAATCACTGGCTGTCGCCAAGCCAAAAACACCAAAAACGATCGGGTTAGCCGCTCAATGTATCTGCTTTGAGCGGCTTCTATATTTCCAGTGAATCAAAACCACGCTCGCGCTTTGGCCGCACATCCTTGTGACCGCTGCACAGCGAGCAGGAACACGGACGGCAACGACCGTCTACCGCCGCGTGATCCTCAACAGGTTTGCTAAGGGTCTTGCCCTCGCGCCAGCAAGGTAAGTGGAACCGTCCGGGGCGGTATCCCCAACCTTCCGCGCCCCAAGGGGCTTGTGCAGGCCGGGTGATCCCCTCCACCCCGGCCGCCCTTGCTCGTTGCTACCCCAGTCTCGGCGACGGCCAGAAGGTCAGGCGCGGCGTTCCGCTTCGC
>JAFAEO010000074.1 GCA_023423975.1 Pseudomonadota bacterium | reverse complement strand
CCGCAAAACCGATGACCAAAACTCAATTGGTCGCGACTCTGGCCGAAGAAATGGGCTCGGACAAGAAAACCGCAACGGCTGCACTGGATGCAATCGCCGCGGTTGTGACCCGTGAAGTCGCCAATGGTGGTGCAGTGACCCTGCCGGGCATCGGCAAAGTCGCTTGCCGCGCTCGTCCCGAGCGTCAGGTCCGCAACCCGCAGACCCAGGAAATGATGACCAAGCCGGCTGACAAGCAGGTCAAGGTGACCGTCGCCAAGGCACTGAAAGACAGCGTCAACAGCTGATCTTGACAAGAATTTGTCGGAATTGACCGCGCCCCTTGGTGCGGTCTTTTCATTTGTGCCGTTTCGCATTCACGCAGGGTTTGCTAGCCAGCATCGATGGGCCACGACCGGGGTCAGAGGGAGACGATCATGGATTTACGCGCGATCCTCATGGGGGTGGCCTTTGCGGCCATGTGGGCCTCGGCATTTTCGACCACCCGGATGATCGTCCTCGAGGCGCCGCCACTGATGGCCTTGTCCTGCCGCTTTGCGGTATCCGGGGCAATCGGCGTAGTGATCGCACTGCTGATGGGCCAAACGTGGCGCAGTTTGACCCGTGCGCAATGGCGGGCGGTGATCGTTTTGGGCCTTTGTCAGAACGCGCTGTATCTGGGGCTGAACTGGATCGCGATGCAGTCGATCGAGGCGGGGCTGGCCTCGATCATCGCCGCGACAATGCCGTTGATCGTGGCGTTTCTTGGCTGGTTGGTTATGGGCGAGAAGCTGCGTCCGATGGGAGTTCTGGGGCTTGGTCTTGGGCTGCTGGGTGTCGCAATCATCATGGGTGCGCGGCTGAACGGCGACAGTGACCTGTTGGGCATCGCCCTGTGCTTTATCGCCGCACTTGCGCTGGCGATTGCAACGCTGACCGTGCGGGGCGCAAGCTCGGGCGGCAATGTCATGATGATTGTCGGCCTGCAGATGCTGGTCGGCGCGGTGACGCTGGGCCTGATCTCGCCGTTCTTCGAGGTCTGGCATCTGGGTTTCTCGGCCCGCGCCTATTGGGCGTTCCTCTATACCGTGCTGGTGCCCGGCATCGTCGCCACATGGATCTGGTTCCTGCTGGTGGACCGGATTGGCGCAGTTCGGGCAGCGACCTTCCACTTTCTGTCGCCCTTTCTGGGCGTGGCGATTGGTGCCCTTCTGTTGGGTGAGAGGTTCGGCGCGGGCGACGTAATCGGCGTCGGCATCATCATGCTGGGCATTCTGGCCGTACAATTGTCCAAGGTGCCGTCCGCGAAGGCCCGTTAAGGCCAGTTAAGGGTTATCCTGCGCCTGCGTTTTCCGCACCGCATCCCGGTCCTGACAACGTGCAACCCATGCGGTGACCGCCGGGGTTGCGGGCAGCTGATCGCCAAACCATGCGAAGGGGCCAGAGCACAGCAGATCGGCGGCGCTGAAATCCGGGCCGAGCAGATAGGGCTGCTGCGACAAAACCTCATCCAGCCGTTGCAACGCTGTGTCGTAATCACGCAGCGATGCGGTGATCGCAGGATGATCGACTTTGGCCCAGCCCATGATCGCCACAGGCTCGAACACACCCTGATACCAGGTCAACCATGACAGATAGCGGCCTCGCTGTGGGTCACCCACCGACCGGCCCAAACCGGATGCCGGAAAGCGGTCGGTCAGGTAAAGAATGATCGCTGCGCGCTCGCGCACCCAATCCTCGCCATCGACCAGATAGGGCACTTTGCCTTCGGGATGGGGATTTTTCGGGTCGCGACCGCCCGAGCCATCCTGACGCGGGATTGTGACTTCGATCAGGTCGATCTGATCTGCGATCCCCATCTCGTGGATCAACTGGAGCACACTGGTCGAGCGGCTGTTTGGCGAATGATAAAGTGTCAACATCTCTGGCCTCTGGCTTTGAATAGGGTCAGGGTCTAATCCCACCCTGCTGACAGAATGAGGCAGCATGTCACGAACCGATCGCCTGATGCGCCTGATGGATATCCTGCGCCGCTTGCCCGCGCCTGTGACGGCTTCGCGGCTGGCGCAGGAATCGGGCGTGTCCACGCGCCAGCTTTACCGCGATATCGCGACGCTCAGGGCTGGCGGGGCCTTGATCGATGGTGAGGCGGGGCTGGGTTATACCCTGACCGAAGATTCCGCCCTACCGCCGCAAAGCTTTTCCCGGCTGGAGATCGAGGCCTTGCGCCCTGCCGTCGATTCGCTGACCGGCATTGGCGATGCCGAACTAACGCAGGCCGCGCAGAATGCGCTGTCGCGCATGGTCGCAACCTTGCCCGAACGGCAGGCGCAGCAGATCCTGCACGCGATTCTGCACAGCTTTTCCAGCGAGCCCGACCGCGCACCGCCTCAGCTCGATCTGGCGGCAATCCGGCAGGCTTGTTGGGACGAGCGGGCGCTGGAGATCGACTATCTGGATCTTCACGACCAGCAGACGACACGCCGAGTTTGGCCTTTAGCGCTGTCCTATACGCTCAGGTCGCTGACGCTGTTGGCGCATTGCCGATTGCGGATGGATTACCGGGTTTTTCACGTGAACCGGATTCAAGCAATGCACATGGCCGAAGAAAGCTTCCGCCCCCACCGAGTCGTTTTGCTGCGCGATTATGTGCATCACTGAGCGCGGACTTCGGTTGATTTTCACGAAATGTTCGCCATCTTCAGGGGATGCGCGCCGAGACGATTTTGCATCCGACAGAGGTGGGGCTGTATTGCCCGCCCGGTGATTTCTACATTGATCCCGTTCGCCCGGTTCCGCGGGCGCTGATCACGCATGGTCATGGCGATCACGCCCGTCCGGGCCACGGTGCGGTTCTGGCAACTGCGCAGACGCTGGACATCATGGCGATCCGCTATGGGCCGGATTTCACTACCACGCGACAGGTGGCAGATGGCCCAGTGGGGATCGGCCAGACGCAGGTCAGCTTTCATCCCGCCGGACACATCCTTGGTTCAGCCCAGATCCTGATCAAGGCCGATCATGGCCCGCGCAT
>JAFAEO010000061.1 GCA_023423975.1 Pseudomonadota bacterium | reverse complement strand
AGATGAGATTGCGCTTTTGTCCGACGGTCAGCTTTCCAGTCCCCGTATGCCCGAAGCGGTGCTGTCGGCGGATGCGCTTTGGCGCAAGGCCGGGATGTTGCCACCGCGCGCGCCTCGTCGTGCCCGTGAACCCTTGCCCACTGGCCCCGTGCTTCTGTCGGTCGAGGGGCTGCAAACCCGGCTTGCGCGCCCCGATGGCACGCCCATCCTGCGAGATGCCGGATTCACCCTTGCGGCCGGCGAGGCGGTTGCGGTTCTGGGCCGCAATGGCGCGGGCAAGACCACGCTTTTCAAATCCCTGCTGGGGCTTTTGCCGATCGCGGCAGGCAAGATCATCCTGGGCGGCCTTGAGGCGCAGGGGTGGACCACCGCGAAGCGCGCCCGGCAGATCGCCTATGTGCCCCAGAACATGCGCCAGATCCTGTTCAACCTGACAGTGATCGAGGAAATACTGTTCGCCATCACCGCCAGGGCCGGAGCGGGCGATGCCGCAGCCCGCGCGCAGGCATCCGAACTGTTGGCCCTCTATGATCTGGCGGGGCAAGAGGAAACCAACCCCTTCGCACTTTCCGCCCGCCAGCAGGGCCAGCTTGGCCTCGCCTGCGCCGAGGCGACCGGCGCCCCGATCGCGATCATTGACGAGCCGCTTCTGGCGCGCGATCTGCGGGGGCGCGCCCTGCTGGAACGATTCATCCAGAACATGCGGGCAGCAGACCGCGCGGTGATGGTCATTACCCATGATCTGGAACTGGCCGATGATATCGCCAGCCGGATGCTGATTGTCGGACAGGGCGGCATCGCCTTTGACGGCCCGACCGAGGCGGGCTGGCAGTCCGATGCCTTTGCCGCGCTTGGCTGGGATCTGCCCTTCGGCCTGAAGGATGTTGATTGATGTGGCTGCATGATCTGAACTTCTTTGCCAAGCTGGTATCTGCCTTCGCGTTGATGGCAGCCGCCTGGCTGGTGCCGGACCGGCAAACGGGGGTCGCTCTTTCCGTCCTCAGCCTGTGTGCCCTGTGGGTGCTGCGAGTGCCGAACCTTGCGGGCTACCTGAAAGGCGCAATGCTGCTGACCGTGATGGTCATGGCAAGCTGGATTCTCAACCTCTGGCTTCAAGGTCGGCCGATCGCCGAGGCGGTTCCGGTCTCCCTGGGGATGGCGGCGCGGCTTCTGACGACGACGGCTGCATTCTTCTTCGTGATGGAAACATCAAGCCCCGGCTCGATCCTCGCGGCCTGTTCAGCGGCGCGGCTGCCGCCGCTGCTGACACTGGTCCTGTCGCTGACCTTTGGCATCATCCCGATGCTGCGCGAGGAATTCGCCCGCATCGGCGATGCGCAACGCGCCCGCGGCATGGAGATTGATGATGTGGGCCTTGTCACGCGGCTGCGTTTTGCGCTTGCGCGCGGGGTCCCGCTTCTGGTTCAGGCGATCCGCATGGCGCATGCGATTTCCTTCTCGCTGACGCTTTACGGCTTTGATTTGGGACGCAAGCGCACCACCTGGCGAGAGGTCGGGCTGATCGTCGAATCCCGGATGAAATTCACGAATGACCCACGCAGGAGCGATAGAGAATGACCCATCCCGAAACGACGGGTACACCCGCCGAGCAAAGCTGGACTGTCAAGATCGCAGGCCGCGAGATCGTCCTGCCGATCATTCCGATCAAGCCGGATTTTGCGATCTCGCTGCTGATGGTAATCGATGCGGGGGTCAGCTTTGGCGAACATTGCGGACGGGCGCTTGCCGAAAAACTGGCGTATCTGAAACCCGAGGTGATCGTCGGCCCCGCCACTCTGGGCATTCCCGTGGCGATCGAGCTTTCCCGCGCGCTTGGGCTGGACAAATATGTGATCTTGCAGAAATCCCCGAAGATCCATCTGGCCAACGCGCTGGAACAAAACATTACCGCCATCACTTCGAAAGGCCCGCAGCGCCTGCTGCTGGACCGTCGCTCCCTGCCGCTTTTGCAGGGCAAGCGTGTGGTACTGGTGGATGACGTGGTGGCCTCGGGCGGCAGCCTGGCCGGCGCACTTGCGCTTTTGCGTCAGGCAGGAGCCGATGTGGTGGCGATCGGGACGATCCTCACCGAGGCCCATGACTGGCGCGAACGTCTTGGCGCGGATGCCGACCTCGTGCAGGGTCTGGCCCATATTCCGCAGTTTACGCGCTTCAATGGCGAGGCAGCCTGGACTCCCATTCCCGACAGTCTCTGACTCAGGCTGGGAGGGTCATGCACGACGGGCCGTACCGTCAAGGTCAACGGTTCGATGCATCGGCGACAACGACGATGCCGGAACTGAACAAGGTAATACCAATCGCCTTGATCTCTGACTCGCAGGATTCCCTTCGACCTGAAAATCTGAATCATGGCCATCAAGGGATGGAGGCTCTGATGGCGGTTGAGATCACGCGCACGGATATGTCGGCAAGCGAACTTCGGGCGACGGCGGCTCGCACAAAGGATGCAAAGGCGGCGCGGCGGATGCTGGCGATCGCTCTTGTTCTGGACGGCGCGGAACGCAGAACGGCGGCGGAGGCCTGCGGCATGGATCGGCAGACCCTGCGCGATTGGGGTCATCACTACAACGCCAGGGGTGCGCCGGTCTGTCGAACCAGTATTCAGCAGATCCGACGCCGCTCCTGAACACTGAGCAGAAG
>JAFAEO010000040.1 GCA_023423975.1 Pseudomonadota bacterium | reverse complement strand
CGCATAATGTCGCAGATCTCGTCGAACCGCTCATAAAGGAAGCTTTCGCGATGATGATGCAGACACCATTTCGCCATGATCGAGCCGCCGCGTGACACGATGCCCGTAACCCGCTTTGCGGTCATCGGGATCATGTGCAGCCGTACGCCCGCATGGATGGTGAAATAATCGACGCCCTGTTCGGCCTGTTCGATCAACGTGTCGCGGAAAATCTCCCATGTCAGGTCTTCTGCAATGCCGCCGACCTTTTCCAGCGCCTGATACAAGGGCACCGTGCCGATCGGCACCGGTGCGTTGCGGATGATCCAGTCGCGGATATTGTGGATGTTCCGTCCGGTCGACAGGTCCATGACGGTGTCGGCACCCCAACGGATCGCCCAGACCATTTTGTCGACTTCTTCCTCCATCGAAGAGGTCACGGCCGAGTTGCCGATATTGGCGTTGATCTTGACCAGAAAGTTGCGCCCGATGATCATCGGCTCAAGCTCTCGGTGGTTGATATTCGCGGGAATGATCGCGCGGCCAGCGGCGATTTCGCTGCGGACGAATTCAGGCGTCACCAGATCGGGGATCTCGGCGCCGAAATCCTCGCCATCGCGGATATAGGCGGCCTGACGGCCCTCATTCTCGCGGATGGCGACATATTCCATCTCGGGCGTGATGATCCCCGCACGCGCATAGGAAAGCTGCGTGACCGCGCCTTTGGTTGCCCGCAAGGGCAGGTGCTGGATCGGAAATGCCGGTGTCAGACGCGCACCTTCGGCAAAACCATTATCGGCAGAGGTCACGGCGCGGGCTTCATACGCCTCGACATCGCCTTGGGCCAATTGCCAGTCCGAACGCGTGCGGGGCAGGCCGCGGGCAATATCCGTATCCGTCTGCGGGTCGGTATAGGGGCCAGAACTGTCATAGACAGTCAGCGCGTCCTCGCCCGTCAGGGCAATCTGGCGCATCGGCACGCGGATATCGTGCAGCTCACCTTGAAGGTGGATTTTACTCGAGGCGGGCATCGCCCCGGTCGTGATCCGTGGCTGAGGTTGGTCTTTCATCACAGTCTCCCTGTTTCAGGGATCCTGCTGATATGGGCATGGGAAAGGGCCGTCATGCCAGAAGGCATCAGCGGCCCGAAAGGACCGCTCCGATAGAAACGGAGGTGGATTGCCCTTCGGTCTTCCTACGCCAGTATCAACTGGGTCAGGTTCAAAGGGTCGCTCCACCGGGGTTTCCCCCTATAAGCCTCTCAGTCCCTTGGGCGGGACTCCCCTGACGAAGCCTGAAAATTGAACAAAGGTGGGGCTTTGTCAATGCCCTGCTTCCACGGCCTTGGCGAAGCACAAAAAACAGACGCTTTACGCTGAATTTACGCTTTTGCTGCGTTTGCACATCGCGACTTTACGCTTCGAAAGCGCATCTCTTGCGGTGAACTATCACAGGAGAAAGCCATGTTTTCGGATATTTTGTTCCTCGTCGGAGGCTTCGCGGTCTTCGCGCTGGCCGCTTTTGCGGTCCGTGCGGCGGACCGGTTGTGAGGTGCGACGATGACGCTGGAACTTATCCTTGGCGGGGCGTTAGCCCTCATTTTGCTTGTCTACTTTCTGATCGCGCTGTTCGCGCCCGAGAGGTTCTGACATGGCAAGCGATCTGATTTTTTTCGCGCTGTTTTTGGCCGGGCTGACTGTGATCGGCATCGGCCTTGGCGCATATATGCAGCGTGTTTTTACGGGCCGCATTTCGCTGCTTCAACCGATCGAAACGCGGTTGCTGTCGTGGGCCGGCATCTCCGGACGCGGTCAACGCTGGACCAGCTATGCGATGGCCGTCCTGGCCTTCAACGCGGCGGGGTTTGCGCTGCTTTTTCTGATTCTGCGCTTTCAGGGCTGGCTGCCGTTTAACCCGCAAGGGTTTGGCGCGATGGAGTCGTCGCAGGCGTTCAACACTGCCGTCAGCTTCATGACGAACACGAACTGGCAAAGCTATGGTGGTGAAACCACCCTGAGTCATTTCAGTCAGATGATGGGTCTGACCGTGCAGAACTTTGTCTCGGCTGCGACGGGGATCGCGGTCGCGGTCGCTGTGGTGCGGGGTCTTGTCGGACATTCGGTTCAGGATCTGGGGAACTTCTGGGTCGATCTGACGCGGGCGGTGCTGTACCTGCTGCTGCCTATCGCGATGCTGATCACGCTGGTCCTGATCTGGCAGGGGATGCCGCAGAACCTGATGGGTTCGGTCGCTGCAACCACGCTGGAAGGCGCACAGCAGATCATCTCGCAGGGTCCGGTCGCAAGCCAAGACGCAATCAAGATGCTGGGCACCAATGGCGGCGGCTTCTTCAACGTCAACGCTTCGCATCCGTATGAGAACGCGACCTCGCTGACGAACCTCGTGCAGATCTACGCGATCCTTTGCATTCCCGCGGCCTTCCCGTTCTTCTTCGGGCGCATGGCCGAGGATAAACGGCAAGGTATCGCGATCTATGCCGTGATGAGCGTCCTTTTCGTCATCGTGCTTCTGGCCGCCTATTTCTTTGAGGCAAATGGCAACGCGCTTTACGCAGGGATCGCCGATCCGGGCGTGTCGATGGAGGGGAAAGAGACCCGCTTTGGTCTGGCCCAAACCGTGCTCTTTGTTGTGGCCACTACCGTTGCATCTTGTGGCGCGGTCAACGCAATGCATGACAGCCTGATGGCGCTTGGCGGGATGATCCCGCTGTTCAACATGCTGCTGGGCGAGATCATCTATGGCGGCGTCGGCGCCGGTTTCTATGGCATGGTGCTGTATGTCGTTCTGACGGTGTTCATCGCAGGCCTGATGGTCGGTCGGACCCCTGAATGGTTGGGCAAGAAGATCGAAGCCCGCGAGATGAAGCTGGCCGCGATCAGCCTTCTGGTCATGCCGATGGGCGTGTTAATCTTGTCGGCGCTGTCGATCCTGACCGGGAACGCGCAAAGCGCGGTCCAGGATGCGGGGCCACATGCGCTGACCGAGCTGATCTACGCCTATACATCGGGAACGGCCAATAACGGCTCGGCCTTTGCAGGCTTCGGGGCAAACACGACCTGGCACAACACCATGATCGGCCTTGCGATGCTGATCGGGCGTTGGGGCTACATCGTGCCCGTTCTGGCGATCGCTGGTGGCATGGCTGCCAAGACCCGCGCGGCTGAAACCGCAGGCACCTTCCCGACCCATGGTCGGCCTTTCATGATCCTACTCATCGCGACGATCCTGATCATCGGCGCGCTGACCTTCCTGCCCGTGCTGGCGCTTGGTCCGATTGCCGAACAGGCAGCGATCTCGGCCGGTCAGACGTTCTAAGGGTAACAACATGTCAAAACACGAAAAATCCGAAATCGGCCTGCTGGCACCCGAGATTCTGCGCCCGGCGATCATAGCGGCCTTTCGCAAGGTCAACCCACGCAGCCTAGCGCGCAATCCGGTCATCTTTGCAACCGGGTTGGTGGCGCTGGTCACGACCCTTCTGGTGCTGTTCAGATGGGGACAGCCGGGGACGTTCGTCTCGCTGCAGATCGCATTGTGGCTTTGGGCGACATTGCTGTTTGCAAACTTTGCAGAAGCTGTTGCCGAGGGGCGGGGCAAGGCGCGCGCGGATGCCTTCCGCGCCACCCGCTCGACCGCGAAGGCCAAGTTGCTGGCCAACCCGGCCAAGCGGGACGTCTTTGAACTCCGCGATATCGACACGATCGAACCGGGCCAGCATATCCTTGTCGAAGCGGGCGATGTCGTGCCAACCGATGGCGAGGTGATCGAAGGCGTCGCCTCGGTCGATGAAAGCGCCATCACCGGGGAATCGGCACCGGTCATCCGCGAAAGCGGCGGCGACCGATCCTCGCTGACGGGCGGCACGCGTCTGGTCTCGGACTGGTTGGTGGTCAAGATTACCGCGAAGCCGGGCGAGACGTTTCTGGACCGCATGATCTCGCTGGTTGAAGGCGCGAAACGCTCGAAAACCCCGAACGAGATCGCGCTGGATATCCTGCTTCCGGGCCTGTCGCTAGTCTTTCTGTTTGTCGTGGCAACCTTGCCGGTCTTTGCCGGGTGGGCAGGTGCGGATATTCCCGTGGTTTATCTGGCGGCGCTGTTCGTGACGCTGATCCCGACAACCATCGGTGGCCTTTTGTCGGCAATCGGCATCGCGGGTATGGACCGCTTGGTTAAGGCCAATGTCATCGCCAAATCGGGCCGCGCCGTTGAGGCCGCGGGCGATATCGATGTGCTGCTGCTGGACAAAACTGGGACCATTACTTTCGGGAACCGTATGGCGGATGAATTCCTGCCCGTTCCCGGCGTGACCGAGGCCGCACTGGCCGAAGCCGCCTGGCTGTCCTCGCTGGCCGATGACACGCCCGAGGGGAAATCCATCGTCGATCTGGCCGAGACGCGCCATAAATTCCACGAAGGCACGATGCGCGAAGGCGCCACCTTCGTGCCCTTCACGGCACAGACCCGAATGTCGGGGGTGGACCTAGCTGACGGTCGCCAGATCCGCAAAGGGGCGTCGGACGCCATGGCGCGGGCCTTCCCCGACGGTGGAGCGGAGAGGGCCGAGCCTTTTGTACGCCGTGTGGCCATGTCGGGCGGCACGCCGCTGGTCGTTGCGATGGACGGGCGTGTCCTTGGCGTCGTCCATCTGAAAGACGTGGTGAAGCCGGGCATCCGCGAACGCTTTGCCGAGCTTCGCCGAATGGGCATCCGCACCGTGATGATCACGGGGGACAACCCCCTGACCGCCGCCGCCATCGCGGCAGAGGCGGGCGTGGACGACTTCCTTGCCGAAGCCACGCCCGAGAAGAAGCTGGAACTAATCCGCGCCGAACAGGCCGAAGGGCGGCTGGTTGCCATGTGCGGCGACGGCTCGAACGACGCGCCCGCCTTGGCGCAGGCCGATGTTGGCGTCGCGATGAACTCGGGCACGCCTGCCGCGAAAGAGGCGGGGAACCTCGTGGACTTGGACAGCGATCCGACCAAGCTGATCGAGATCGTGATGGTCGGCAAACAGCTTCTGATTTCGCGTGGGGCGCTGACGACCTTCTCGATCGCAAACGACGTGGCCAAGTATTTCGCTATTCTGCCTGCGCTGTTCGTCACAGCCTATCCGGGACTTGCCATTCTGGACATCATGGGGCTTGGCACGCCGCAATCGGCGATCCTGTCAGCCATCATCTTCAACGCACTGGTGATTGTCGCGCTGATTCCGCTGGCGCTGAAAGGCGTCAAGTATCGCCCGGCCTCGGCTGGTACGCTGCTGTCCCGCAATCTGCTGATCTATGGGCTTGGCGGTCTTGTCGCGCCCTTCATTGGTATCAAGCTGATCGACATCATCGTCGATCTGGCTCATTTGGCTTGAGGTGATTTCATGATCTCGCAACTTCGTCCGGCCCTCGTTTTTGTTGGCTTCTTCACCGTCCTTCTGGGCCTTGCCTATCCCTTGGTGAT
>JAFAEO010000073.1 GCA_023423975.1 Pseudomonadota bacterium | reverse complement strand
CCGGCATCTTTCAATCGTTATTAAGTAAGGAATCGACATGAGTAACGGTACCATCGTTCAGTGCATCGGCGCCGTCGTGGATATTCAGTTCCCACGCGACAACATGCCAAAAGTTTATGAAGCCCTTGTCCTGGCGGACAATGAATCAAAATTCGCCGAGAAAGGTTTGACACTGGAAGTTCAGCAGCAGCTGGGCGACGGTGTTGTGCGTACGATTGCAATGGGCTCCAGTGACGGCCTGCGTCGCGGCATGGCCGTTGGCCGTACCAACGCTGCTATTTCCGTTCCTGTCGGTGAAGCCACTCTGGGCCGCATCATGGATGTACTGGGTCGTCCTATCGACGAAGCTGGTCCTATTGCTACCGAGGAAAGACGTGCCATTCACCAGTCTGCCCCGAAGTTTGACGAACTGTCTCCTTCGGTCGAGCTGCTGGAAACCGGCATCAAGGTGATTGACCTGGTCTGCCCGTTTGCCAAAGGCGGTAAAGTGGGTCTGTTCGGTGGTGCCGGTGTGGGCAAAACCGTTAACATGATGGAACTCATCAATAACATCGCCAAACAGCACTCCGGTTTGTCCGTGTTTGCCGGTGTGGGTGAGCGTACTCGTGAAGGCAATGACTTCTATCACGAAATGGAAGAGTCTAACGTTCTGGATAAAGTAGCCATGGTGTTCGGTCAGATGAACGAACCTCCGGGCAACCGTCTGCGCGTGGCTTTGACCGGTCTGACAATGGCCGAGAAATTCCGTGACGAAGGCCGTGACATTCTGTTCTTCGTTGATAACATCTATCGTTACACCCTGGCCGGAACGGAAGTATCTGCGCTGCTGGGTCGTATGCCTTCTGCTGTGGGCTATCAGCCAACACTGGCTGAGGAAATGGGTGTACTGCAAGAGCGTATTACCTCTACCAAAACAGGTTCCATTACATCGATCCAGGCCGTTTACGTTCCTGCCGATGACTTGACCGACCCGTCTCCTGCCACCACCTTCCAGCATTTGGACTCTACGGTCGTACTGTCGCGTGACATCGCTTCTCTGGGTATTTACCCAGCGGTTGACCCACTGGATTCCACCAGCCGTCAGCTGGATCCACAAGTGGTTGGTGAAGAGCACTACGCAGTGGCCCGCGGTGTTCAGCAGACGCTGCAACGCTACAAAGAATTGCGTGACATTATCGCGATTCTGGGTATGGACGAGCTGTCTCCTGAGGACAAACAGGCTGTTGCCCGTGCACGTAAAATCCAGCGCTTCCTGTCTCAGCCGTTCCACGTTGCCGAGGTCTTTACAGGTTCTCCAGGTAAATACGTACCACTGGCAGAAACCATTCGCGGCTTCAAGATGATTGTTGACGGTGAATGCGATGCGTTGCCTGAACAGGCTTTCTACATGGTCGGTACCATCGATGAAGCCTTTGAAAAAGCGAAAAGCTTAAAATAAGGAATAGCTATGGCTACTTTACTCAAAGTAGATGTTGTCAGTGCTGAAGCATCCATCTTCTCGGGCGAAGCCAAGTTTGTGTCTTTGCCGGGTGAAAGCGGTGAGCTGGGTGTTTTGCCCGGCCACACGCCGCTGATCTCCAAAGTCCGTCCAGGTACGTTGAAAATCGTACGTGAAGACGGAACAGAAGAGCTGGTGTTCGTAGCCGGTGGTATTCTTGAAGTGCAGCCATTTGGCGTTACAGTTCTGTCCGATACGGCAATCCGTGCGGCAGATCTGGACGAAGCCAAGGCCGAGAAGGCTCGCCAGCAGGCACTGGAAGCACTCGAGAACGCACACGACAAGCAGGATATTGCCGCTGTCGAAGCCGAACTGGCCATGCTGGCAGCGCAGGTTGCTGCTGCCCGCCGACTGGCCAACATGAAAAATCGTCACTGATTCTTCATTGTTGTTGCGGTACTGTTAATAAAAACAAAAGACGCCCTTGTGGCGTCTTTTGTTTTGTCTTTGAATTGATCGCGTCGATCAGTCCGGTGCATACAGTGTTCAATGACTGCGCGCGTGTCTATCTGGCGGGTGCATGCTGACGGTTTGAACGCTGGCTCCAAACCGTCAATGCCTTTGCTGATTACTTCGCTTGTGATTGTTCTGCAGCAGCGCGCAGTTGATCCAGCGTCGCGGTGGGAGTAATGGCTTGCGGATCGATCAGGCAGTGCAAAATCGCAGGTTTGCCGCTAGCCACTGCCCGCTCGAATGCAGGCCCGAACGCTTCGTTATTCTCTACTCGCTCTCCATGACCGCCAAATGCCACGGCGTAAGCAGCAAAATCCGGATTCTGCAGATCGGTGGCGCTGACGCGGCCAGGATAATGCTTTTCCTGGTGCATGCGTATCGTACCGTACATGCCATTATCGAACACAAGCACAATAATATTCAATCCGTACTGTACGGCGGTGGCAAACTCCTGACCGTGCATCAGGAAGCAGCCGTCACCGGCAAAGCAGACCACCTGCCGCTGTGGCATGACACGCTTGGCGCCCACGGCAGCCGGCGCCCCGTAGCCCATCGACCCGGAGGTAGGGGCCAATTGGGTGTTGAAGTGATTGAAACGGTGAAAGCGGTGCAGCCAGGTGGCATAGTTGCCGGCGCCATTGGTCAGAATTGCATCCGGTTCGAGGTTTTTTTCAAGATACGCCATGACTTGACCCATTTGCAGGGCACCGGGCGTACTCACAGACTGCGGATCGCTCCATGCCATATAGGCAGCATGCGCAGTATCAACATAGTCCTTGCGTGCGTCCTGGTCGCAGGCAGCGAGCCCGTCAGCAGAGTGGACAAACTGGGCGGGCGTGGCATTGATGGCCAGTGTAGCCTGATAAACACGGTTCAGTTCCTGGCTGTCCGGGTGAACATGAATCAGCATCTGCTTGGGTACAGGGATGTCCAGCAGAGTGTAACTTTGCGAAGCGATTTCCGACATGCGCCCGCCTACCAGCAAAATCACGTCGGCTTCTTGCGCCATTTTGAGCAGTTTCGGATTGATGCCCAGGCCAATATCACCAACGAAATTGGGATGAGACGAGGGGAACAGATGCTGACGGCGGAACTGGACCGCTACAGGAAGTTGCTGTTTTTCGGCAAAGCGCACGAAATTATTGACGGCCTCTTGCGTCCAGCGCGAGCCGCCAAGAATGGCCAGCGGCTTTTTCGCACCTGCCAGCAGGGCGGCCATTTGTGTGATTTGTTCAGAAGCGGGCGCTGACTCCACCGGCTCTACGCGTGGCGCGTCCGCTACGGTGGCTAGCTGTACCAGCATATCTTCGGGCAGGGCGATGACCACGGGCCCGGGGCGACCGGACATGGCCACGTGAAAGGCGCGGGCAATGAGTTCGGGAATGCGCGCTGCATCATCGATTTCCGTAGTCCATTTGGTCTGTGTTCCAAAAACGGCGCGGTAATCCACTTCCTGAAAGGCTTCGCGCTCGCGCATGCCGGTTTCAATTTGTCCGACAAAGACAATAAGCGGCGTGGAATCCTGTTTGGCGATGTGAATACCGGCCAGCGCGTTGGAGATGCCCGGGCCGCGGGTCACCATGCAGATGCCGGGCCGGCCCGTGAGTTTGCCGTGGGCTTCTGCCATCATGGCTGCGCCCCCCTCCTGGCGGCACACCGTGACATTGATGCTGGCGTCGTGCAACGCATCCAAAACGGCCAGGTAACTTTCACCTGGAACACAAAAGACATGATCAACGCCCTGACGGACGAGTTGATCTACGATAATTTCTCCACCGGGACGACTCTGGCTATTGTTTTGCATGAGTGTTCTATAATTTCAGTTGTGAAAGGAATGCTGTCCATGATTCCAAATCCGTGTGTCGCTTGTGTCGCACGCACAATCACAGACAACATTATTATTGTAAAGTATAGGCGATATAGAATATGAATTTGACTCCGAAAGGTTTTTTCCCGCGCGCTTTTTCGATCGCGGCTGGCTTGGGATTGCTGGCTGCAGTAAATACCGCGTTTGCGCAGGAAGAAGCATATCCATCAAAACCGGTGACGGTGCTGGTCGGCTTCGCTGCCGGCGGCACGACTGACGTTCTGGCCCGCATCGTAGCCAAGGGCCTGGGCGAAGAACTTGGCGAGAGCTTCGTGGTCGAGAACAAACTGGGCGCCGGTAGCAATATTGCGACTGACCAATTGCTGCGCAGGAAACCGGACGGCTATAGCCTCATGATGATGGCGGTTACCACCACGATCAACCAGACGCTGTACAAAAATGCCCGGTTCAATATCGAAAAGGATATCGAGCCCATCGTTCTGGTTGCCAAAGTGCCTAATATCCTGGTCGCCAGCAAAAATACGCCCTATAACAATCTGAAAGAATTCGTCGACTACGCCAAGGCCAATCCTGGCAAGGTCAACTATGGTTCTTCGGGCGCAGGCACCTCCATTCATCTGGCCGGTGAGCTGTTCAAACAACAGGCCGATATCGACATGCTGCACATTCCGTTCAGTGGCAGCGGCCCGTCCATGACGGCTCTGGTCGGTGGCCAGACCGACGTTGTATTCGAGAATATGCCAGCTGCCGTACCGCAAATCAAGGCAGGCAAGATCAAGCCTTTTGCCGTGACAACAGATAAGCGCTCAGAAGCATTCCCTGACGTGCCGACCCTGAAGGAGTCTGGTTATCCGCAGTTTAACGTGTCTTCATGGTTTGGTCTGGTCGCGCCTAAAGGTACGCCTAAACCTATCATCGATAAAATCAACGCAACCGTGGAAAAAATCCTGGCCAAGCCTGAGGTGATCAAGCAGCTTGAAGGCCTGGGCGCGACAGCAGAAAAGAATACGCCTGAAGAGTTTGCAAAATTCGTCTCTGATGAAACCAAGACCTGGGGCGAGGTTATTCGCAAGGGCAATATTTCAATTGAATAACTGAACTGCAGATGGCGCGTATACCAGGACTTTTCGTGTCAGCACATAACAGAAACGGCAGCAGGGGTGCAGGCACCTGTTGCCGTTTTTCATTATGTTGCGCGCATCACTGCGTTCATTAAATTCATCCGGGTTCTTGCCAGCACACGACTGTCGCCGGTGAGGGAGAATCATCGCCCGGAAAGCCAAAGCGAATCGCGATTAACACAACCGCAATAGACGCAGGCCGATCGGCTTGGGCAGATTATTGTGTTGCGCCCCTGACTGTAAATAATCTTTCGGCAGGAGCGTGCGCGCGGTAGTTAATATTTTTATTTATTGTTATTGGCTGGTCGGCGTTGCCGCTAGCAATGTGACATTTGGCGCAAAACAGCCATACGATGTCCGTCTTTTCATGTAAACAGGGACGGTAAAAGGCTGGGGAGCTGCAGCGACTTCTCTGCTGCTTGCCTGTTGCAGGCCTATGCCACTGGAAATAGATTCAGATGGGTAATTTTCTTGAAATATGGAGGCGCTTATGCCCCTTATCCTCATCTGTACGGGTCAGGTTGTCAAACCGGCATGTCATCCGCCTGCATCACAACGGCTGTTTGGCCGCTGTGGGTTCAATTGCAGGCAGATGCGCCGTCAGTCAATCACCCGTTTGGCGTACGATCATGTCCGCCACATTCATTACTGCACTTCGATTTCGTGTACCCGCGTTTGTTGCCGCAGGAACAGTCAGCTCATTACCAGCTGAAACCGCCTTCGGAATCGGTGTCGTCAATCGCTTTTTCTGTTTCCTTGATCATGTCATACATCATGATGCAGGCAGCGCCTACAGAGGTCGCGATGGCTTTGATCAGCGCGGTCAGGCTCAGTGCGCGCTCTTCGTTGATTGCATTGTGGATCAATTCACGCTCCATTGAGTCGCTGAAAGCAAGTTCCGGGGCATCGCTCATTGCAAGGGCGTTTTTCATAGAAATGTTCATGGTGTTGGGCTCCTTAATTGACTGTAAAAACTAGGTATAAACCATTATAGGGTTAACCCTAGGAATAAGCAAGGGTATATGACCTTTATGTTATGCAGTGCAACAATTTCGTTGTTTTTTCAGCAAAAACAGTCACTTAACAGTAATTGCCCTAGTGTGACAAATGCGAATTGTCGCTCACAAGGAGCCGATTTATCCTGTACGTTTTGTTACATGGAAAAGGTCTCAAGGTGAAAGAACGACTGGACTGCGCCCTTATCAGTATTCCCGGCTGCGAGCCGCTGGCAAAAACGCTGCTAAAACACGACCGTTTGCACACGGGTCGTTTGCATTTCAGTGTGGTAGAACCCTCTTCGGGTGTCGAGCATGGCGCGTTCCCGTCAGTCTCGCTGCTGCAGGACATGACCTACTCCTTGCGTCATTTTGACGCCATCTGTCTGCCCGTTTCGTCAACCTCGCTGGTCTGGACGCGCTTATTGTTGCAGCAAACCCGTATCGAACAGCATCGCCCTATATTTGTACTGGGGCTGTCGCTGCGTCCCATAGGGTTGATTGATCTGCTCGAACTCGGTGTCGTTGATTTTGCCTTATGGCCATGCGAGCCGGAAGAAATCCGCGTCAGGCTCCTGCGTGCCCTGCATGAACTACGTCATGTCCAGGCTCGTGTTCCTTCACTGCTGGGCGACAGTGTCAATACAAAGCAGTATGCAGTTCACGATACGGCGATTTCGCACCAGACTGGCTACGCTTGCGCTCCATCGGGCTCACCTCAGCTTACCACTGAAGCACTGGGTTTGCCCTTATTGCCTGCGTTCAGGCGATCTTCGGGGCGTATGCCTGCTGCTATGCTGGGCGTCAAGCCAAGTGCTGAGCGTATTCTGTCTCCAGTTTCGCTTTTGCGCGGAGTCGGTGGTGCCGTGCCTCAGGGAAGCAAGCTGACCGGCGCCCATCCGGCACACCTGAGCGTGCCCAAGGTCTGCTGTCAGGAAATAGCGCAATTTCCTGAAGGCTTCCAGCAACTGAAGTCAGTCGTCGTTGCGCAGTTTGAACGCACCTATCTTAGCCATGCACTGGCACGCAGCAAGGGAAATATCGCCTTGGCCGCCCGCAATTCCCATAAACATCGTCGGGCGTTCTGGGCGCTCATGCGCAAACACCAAATCAGTGCAGAGCCGTTTCGCGACAATGGTTTCTGAGCTCCCTTGGTGTCTGACGGCAACCCGTTCATGGCGGGACGACCGTCGGCGGCCATTCTTACACCAGGTACGATACAATCTGTCCGGTAAGAAAATCATAGATTTATAGATATTAAAGGTACCCGATGGCTTTCCCGGTTTTGCAGAACGATGTTTTCCTGCGCGCACTGCAGCGCCAGCATGTCCCCTATACGCCTGTATGGTTGATGCGTCAGGCTGGGCGATACCTGACCGAATATAACGAAACCCGCTCCCGGGCGGGGTCTTTTCTGGGGCTGGCCAAAAATCCGGATTTCGCCACAGAGGTCACTTTGCAACCGCTGGATCGGTTCCCCCTGGATGCGGCCATTCTATTTTCCGATATTCTCATGTTGCCCGACGCCATGGGTCTCGGACTGAATTTTGTGGCCGGTGAAGGCCCTCAGTTTGCCCGCCCCGTGCGCACGCAACAGGATGTTGAGCAGCTTGCCATTCCCGATATGAATCAGTTGCGTTACGTGTTCGATGCCGTCAGCCAGATCCGCCAGTCGCTCAATGGTCGCGTGCCCCTGATCGGCTTTGCCGGCAGCCCATGGACAGTGACCTGTTATATGGTAGAAGGACGAGGTTCGTCAGATTATCGTCAAATCAAAACCATGATGTATGCGCAGCCTGCAATGCTGCATCGTATTCTGGAAGTTACCGCACAGGCCACGGCACAGTATCTGAATGAGCAAATCCGCGCAGGGGCCCAGGCCGTCATGATTTTTGACAGCTGGGGCGGCGTATTGGCCGATGGCCTGTATCAGCAGTTTTCGCTTGCATACATTACCAAGGTAATCAGTCAGCTGGAACGCAATCATGATGGTGTAACAGTGCCGGTTATTTCGTTTACCAAGGGCGGCGGCTTGTGGCTGGAAGATATCGTCAACAGTGGCTGCGATGCGGTCGGGCTTGACTGGACCGTCAACCTGAAGCAGGCGCGCGAGCGGGTGGGAGACCGTGTTGCATTGCAAGGTAATATCGATCCCATGGCGCTGTTTGGAACAGAAGACGGCATTCGTCAGGAAGTGCGTCGCGTCATTGAAGACTTCGGACCGGTAACAAATGGCGGTCATGTCTTCAATCTTGGTCATGGAATCTCACAATTTACACCGCCCCAAAATGTGTCGATCCTTGTCGATGAGGTGCACAGTTATAGCGCAAGCAAACACGCTTGACGTCAAGTTGTACACAGATGTCAAGCAGCTGTTGTTTTTGGACAAACGGTTGTAACACAATGAACTTGTGTTTTAAGTTATTGAAATTTAAGAAATTAGTTTATGAAGTTTCCGGTATGAAAAATATTTGATCCTTCAATTCATTTCAATAGTTTTTTTGTAATATAGTTTTCCCCAAAGTTATCCACAGGCGACGCCATATATTTAATAAGTGGTTTCAGGCAGATGCTTTAACGCTGAAATTTGCGAAACCACTTTAAGTGTTGACATGGATATGTAACTTAAAGGTAATACTCAAACAGATGGCTTTACTGCCATCTGTCTTCACATTTTTCAGGAATTAAGCGTGCAAGTCAGCTGGGTCCGTGTCGTGTTGGATATTCCCCGACAGGAGGCATTCGACTATCGATGCGAGCATCCGGTGCAAATAGGACAGCGCGTCATTGTGCCTTTTGGCTCGCGACAGCTTATCGGCGTGGTTATCGAATTGTTGTCGACGCCCGCGCTTGATCCGGAGCAGATCCGCGATGTGGAACTGGTGCTGGATGATCTTCCCGCGTTCTCTGATTCCTGGCTGGCCCTGGCCCATTTTGCATCGCGTTATTATCAGCGATCATTGGGTGAGGTCATTCTGCCGGTATTGCCCAACGGATTGAGAAAACCGACCGCCTATCTGGGCAAACGATCTGCCGGCGGCCCGGTAGCCCGAGCCGATCGTAAAAAACGCAGCGCGGTCGCTCCGGCGCTGGCCTCTCCAATCGTATTGAATGCCCAGCAGCAACATGCTGTGCAGCAAATATGCCAGTCAGACGGCTATTGTCCCTATCTGCTGCATGGCGTGACTGGAAGCGGTAAAACAGAAGTGTATCTGCACGCGGCGCTTACCTTCCTGGAGCGGGGCCAGCAAATATTGATGCTGGTGCCGGAAATTAACCTGACGCCACAGCTGGAGACGGCTGTGCGGGCGCGCTTTGCAGATATCGTGGCCCCCGAGGAAATCGCCGTGTTTCACAGCGGGCTGGCCGACGGCGAGCGTCTGAAGGCCTGGGCAGACGCCCAGCGCGGCAAACTCAAGGTGCTGCTGGGCACCCGCATGGCGATTTTTGCGCCGCTGGACAATCCCGGCCTGATTATTGTCGATGAGGAACATGATGCTTCATACAAGCAGCAAGAGGGCTTGCGATATTCGGCGCGCGATCTGGCCGTGTGGCGTGCACATCATGCCGGTATTCCGCTGATACTGGGATCGGCTACGCCCTCGCTGGAGACCTGGCATCACGCACTCAGTGGCCGCTATACCCGGCTGAGCCTGGAGCAGCGCGCCAAAACCCGTTTTCTTCCTGACATCCGTCTTGTGGATACCCGGAAGGCTAAACTTAATCAGGGGTTTGAGCCAAGCGTGCTGGAGGCCATCCGCACCCGACTTGAGCGCGGCGAACAGTCCATGGTGTTCCTGAATCGTCGGGGCTACGCCCCTGTCATGCATTGTGCTGCTTGCGGCTGGGTCAGTCAGTGCCCGCGCTGTTCCGTGCATACGGTCTTGCATCGCACCCCGGGCAGCGGCTATCAATTGCAATGTCACCATTGTGGTTTCCATAGTCGGGTTCCGTCCATCTGCCCCGATTGCGGCAACCAGGATCTGCAGCCGCTGGGACGCGGCACCCAACGGGTTGAAGAGTTTCTGCAGGAGGCGTTCCCCGCAGCACGCATCCAGCGCATTGATGCAGACAGTACGCGCCTGAAGGGTAGTGCCCTGAGGCTGTTCGATGAAGTGCATACCGGCAATATCGATATTCTGGTAGGCACGCAAATGGTGGCAAAGGGGCATGACTTCAAGCGTCTTGGTCTGGTTGCGGTGCTCAATGCAGATTCCATGCTGTTTTCCGCCGATTTCCGCGCCCCCGAGCGTCTGTTTGCCCAATTGCTGCAGGTAGCCGGTCGGGCAGGGCGCCATACAGAAGGGGGGCAGGTGCTGATTCAAACCGGCTATCCCGATCATACGGTCTACCAGACACTGCTTAACAACGACTTCCCTGCCTTTGCCGACGACTTGCTGGCTGAGCGCCAGGATACGGGCCTGCCGCCCTTTACCTTTCAGGCCCTGATCACCGCCGAAGCCAAAAGCGTGCAATTGGCGCTGGGCTTTCTAAAGGACATCCGGGAGTGCGCTGCTTTAGTCCTCTCTGGTGACGGTGAGCCCGAGGCTGTGTGCCTCTACGATCCTGTCCCCTTGCGGATTCTGCGCGTCGCCCATGTTGAGCGGGCACAGTTGCTGGTCGAGTCAGCATCCAGGCCAGCACTGCAGCGTTTTCTGCAGCAGTGGCTGCCACAGGTCCAAACGATCGGACAAAAGCAGCGCATGCGTTATTTCATCGAAGTAGACCCACTGGAAATCTAGATAATGAGCAATGCACTGCAATCGATGAACCCCGCGCAGCGTGAGGCGGTGCTGTACCTGAACGGACCATGCCTGGTGCTGGCCGGCGCAGGCAGCGGCAAGACCCGTGTCATCACCCAGAAAATTGCCTATCTGATCAATGAATGCGGCTATGATGCCCGCGGCATCATAGCTCTGACGTTTACCAACAAGGCGGCGCGTGAAATGGCTGAGCGCATTCAGCAAAGCGTGGAAAAAAAACGCCTCAAAGGGCTGACGATCAGCACATTTCATGCGCTGGGCGTGCGCTTTTTGCGAGAAGAGGCGGTGCTGGCGGGGTTGAAACCCGGCTTTTCCATCCTGGACTCCACCGATGCGATGGGCGTCATTCAGGAGTTGCTGGCCACCACCGACAAGGGTCGGTTGCGCAGCGTACAGCAGCAGATATCACTATGGAAAAACGCACTGATTACGCCTGACGATTCCGAAAAAATCGCCCAGACCCCTGACGAAATGGACGCTGCTCGCGTATACCGCAGTTACGATGCAACCTTGCGCGCGTATCAGTCGGTGGATTTTGACGATCTGATTGTCATGCCGGCCACGCTGATGAGCACCAACGCTGAGGTGCGCGAGCGCTGGCAGCGGCGCTGTCGCTATATGCTGCTGGATGAATACCAGGACACCAACGTCTGCCAATACCAGTGGGTGCGATCTCTGACCGGGCTACGCGACATGTTTACGGCGGTGGGCGACGATGATCAGGCCATTTATGCCTGGCGTGGCGCCACCATTGAGAATCTGGCCAAGCTGCCCCAGGATTACCCTGCGTTGCGCATTATCAAGCTGGAGCAGAATTATCGTTCGGTCGCGACCGTGCTGGATGCAGCCAATCAGGTGATCAGTCGCAATCCCAATCTGTTCGGTAAAAAACTCTGGTCTACGCTGGGGCAGGGTGAGCCCATTCAGGTGGTGGTCATGGACAATGAAGAGGCCGAGGCCGAATCGGTGGGCATGCGTATCTCGGCGTCTCGTTTCGAGCGCAACGCCCGCTGGAAAGACTACGCGGTGCTATACCGTGGTAACCATCAGGGTCGCCTGTTTGAGCAGACATTCCGGGAGTTGCGGATTCCTTACGTGATCGCCGGCGGCCAAAGCTTTTTCGACAAGGCCGAGGTTCGCGATATCATTGCCTACCTGCGCATTGTTGCCAACGAAGAAGATGATCCTGCGTTCATCCGGGCGGTGACCACGCCCAAGCGTGGCGTGGGACAGGCCAGCCTGACGGCGCTGGGGGATACGGCCACGCAGCTTAATTGTTCACTGTTCGATGCCGTTCATGATGAACTGGCCGCAACGAGAATTGCGCCGCGCCAGCTTGAGCCTCTGAAGGTTTTTGTTGATTTCATCCGAAAAATCCAATGGCGTTCCGGACGCGGCAGGACAGATGGGGGTGCGGCCACACCGGCCGAAGGCGCAACCGAGCTGCTGGACGAATTGATGAAATACATCGATTACGAGCGCTATTTATATGACACCCAGGAAGAGCGTGCGGCACAATCGCGCTGGCAGAACGTACTTGAATTGACCAACTGGCTCAAGCGCAAGGCACAGGAAGACGGTTTGACGCTTGCGCAGCTGGTTCAGCATATTGCCCTGATCACCATGCTGGAGCGCAGCGAAGACGACGAAGACCCCGATGCCGTGCGGCTGACGACCATCCATGCCTCCAAGGGTTTGGAATATCCCTATGTGCATATGGTTGGTGTAGAGGAAGGGTTATTACCCCATTTTGGCAAAGACGACGAATATGGCGATGCGAACAAGGACGCCGAGGCGCTGGAAGTGCGCATCCAGGAAGAGCGTCGTCTTATGTATGTGGGCATTACCCGAGCGCAATTTCATCTGACATTGACCTGGTGCAAGAAGCGTCGCAAGGCCCGCGAGGATCTGATTCGCGAGCCCTCGCGGTTTATCGGTGAAATGGGTCTGGAGAGCGGTGTCAAAACAGTGGTGGATCCGTTCAGCGGCATGACGCCCAAGGAACGGCTGGTCCGGCTCAAAGAGATGCTGCAGAAAAAAGGGTAGAATGTAAGCCCCAGGCAGCCGGGCCGCTGGTCTTTCTGCTGGCGTTACCATGTTCCTCGCGCCGTGCAGGGCTGGTAGCCATTTCTGGAAATTTATCACGTTTGACATGTGTTGGCCGGCGGCGTCAGCATAATCTGAAATTTGAATACGGAGAAGCAGGAAAATGACACAGCGTATGGCGCCATTGGCGAACATCAGGGTACTTGATCTGACACGCGTTCTGGCGGGTCCATGGTGTACCCAGAATCTGGCCGACCTGGGCGCTGATGTCATCAAGGTGGAACGTCCGGGTAGTGGTGATGACACGCGTGGTTGGGGGCCTCCATATCTGAAAGATGAACACGGAGCGGACACCAGCGAGGCGGCCTACTACCTTTCTGCGAACCGCAATAAACGCTCACTGGCGCTCGATTTCACTACGGATGCGGGGCGAGAGGTCGTTCTGGCGCTGGCGGCCAAAGCCGATATTGTCGTGGAAAACTACAAAGTGGGTGGTTTGAAAAAATACGGGCTCGACTACGCCAGCCTCAAGCAGATCAATCCGCGACTTATTTATTGCTCCATTACCGGATTCGGACAAACGGGACCGTATGCCACTCGCCCGGGCTATGACTATATTATTCAGGGTATGGGTGGTCTGATGAGCATTACCGGAGAACACGACGATTTGCCAGGTGGCGGACCCCAGAAGGCCGGCGTGGCGGTGTCGGACTTGATGACAGGCATGTATGCAAGCGTTGCCATTCTTGCGGCATTAAATGAACGCCACAGCAGCGGCCTGGGACAATACATTGACATGGCGCTGCTCGATTGCCAGGTGGCAATGCTGGCTAATCAGAACCTTAATTACATGACATCTGGCCAGGTGCCCAAGCGTGCCGGTAATGCACATCAAAATCTGGTGCCTTATCAGGTATTTGAAGTTGAAGACGGCCACCTTATCCTGGCGGTAGGCAACGACACACAGTTTGCCTCGTTCTGCCGCCTGATCAATATGCCGGAGCTGGTTGAAGATGAGCGCTACCGAAAAAATGCCGGCAGGGTTGTCAATCGCGATTCACTCATTCCATTGCTGGCGTCCGTCATGAAAACCCGCAAGCGCGATACCTGGCTGGCCGATCTGGAAGCCAGCAATATCCCAGCCGGACCGATCAACACGATTGACCAGGTATACGCAGATCCGCAAGTGATCGCGCGGCAGATGAAACTGGAGCTGCCGCACCCTGTGGCGGGAACTACGCCCATGACGGCCAGTCCCATGCGTTTTTCCGACACGCCCATTCAGTATCGCAGTGCACCGCCCATGCTGGGTCAGCATTCCGAGGATATCCTCCGAGAGGAATTAGGGTGGAGCGACGAACAGATCGCGACATTGCTGGGCAAGTAAGCGGCACGGGCACGCTGTATGCCTGCAGTCTGGCCTTGCGCGCCTTTGCTGGCGGGAAAAAGATGGTGGCCCCGGATGCGCGCTGCACCCTGCCAATAGTAAGTGGCATACCGGCAACCAGCAACAAGCCTCACGGGTAATAATAGTCTTTACCCAAAACAAAAAGCCCACTTGTGTAAGTGGGCTTTTTAACGTCAATCGACAATGTCGCGGATTACTTTACTGATTTGACCATGTAATCAACCGCAGCCTTGACAACCTCATCTGATGCTGACGATCCGCCTTTGGGCGGCATCGCGTTCAAGCCATGCAGGGCGGCGTCATAAAGCTTGTCCATGCCGGTTGCAATACGAGCATCCCAGGCAGCCTTATCACCCAGTTTTGGCGCACCGGCAACGCCGGCGTCATGACAGGCGAAACAAATCTGTTTGTACAGTGCTTCGCCTTCGGCGAGTTTGTCATTTGCCGGAGCAGCCGCTGCGGCACCGGCAGCAGCGCCCGCCGCTGCAGCTGCAGGAGCGGCGCCTTCAGTAGGAGCGGCGCCTTCAGCAGGAGCGGCGCCTTCAGCAGGAGCAGCACCTTCAGCAGGAGCGGCGCCTTCAACAGGAGCGGCACCTTCGGGCGAAGCAGGTTCCTTGAATGAACCGCCAGAGTGGTTGGCCAGATATACAACGGCGCGCTCCACTTCAAGATCGCTCAGGCTTGGATCGCCGCCTTTTGGTGGCATGCCGTTCAGGCCATGAATGGCCAGTTTGACGACTTCAGCCTGACCTGCTTGAAGGCGTGGTGCCCAGGCAGCCTTGTCGCCGAATTTAGGTGCACCAGCAACGCCGGTGTCATGACAGCCCATACAGAGGCTTTTGTATACTTCTTCGCCAGTCTTGATTTTTTTCGGACCTGCATCGGCAGCGGCAACAATCACCGGAGCGGTGTTGTATTTGGCAACGGGCGCGATACGGGCGGCAATGGATTCTTCAGTCAGTGTATCGCTACCCGCGCCAGAACTACTGGCGGAGCTGACGACATTGACCAGCAGGATAATAATAAGTACGGGGAGTATGAACGCGAGTACGACGACGACAATCAGCTGTTTAGGCGTTTTTATCGGGCTAACATGTTCATCGTGTTCTTCGTGGTGTTCTGTTTGATCGCTCATAGATACATCCTACAGGTCATTGCAATGTTAAATAATGGAAAAAAAGAAGCCAAATGACTCGCATACTGCCGGACCATGCCCTTTCCCCCCGAAAGTGAAATAATAAGTAATGTTGGATTATAACGATTGTCACCTTGTTTTGTACGTGAATACGCCCCGCAACAGGTGAAAGTGTCTTATTTTAAACAGAAATTAACTGTGCAAGTATACCGTCCGGGACTTACAGGAATCTGCACAATAGGGTAAAATAGCGGACTTGGTTGAATGTCTCCGTAGTTCAATGGATAGAATAAGAGTTTCCGAAGCTCTTGATACAGGTTCGATTCCTGTCGGAGGCGCCAGAATTTGGTGGTTATAGTGTTAGTCGTGGTTATTAGTTATGCCACCTCGGCGCTTTGAAGCAGCAGGTGATGGGTTAAAAGAGGGGAGGCTCTACGCCAAAATCGGGGATTGGGGCTCTACCCCTTAATCGGCGGCAGGTATTCACCGAACTCGATTAATCACGCCATTCCAACCGCACTGGGCCAAGGCCCTCGGCCGGTAATTCTCAAAATTTCTAAACCCATACGCACGATGCGAAAGCATCTCCATGATGCTTTGCCGGTAAAGATCGTCTCCGATTCGTATGCAGCCCCCAGTATGCAGCCTCCAAATAGCGCCCTGAAAGGGTCAATTCATTAAATAAATGCCCTAAGCCAGGATTCAATATTCTGGGTTTGAATCTTATTTTTTGCATTGTACGTGTCATTCATTGGCCACCACATCCCATCTCCACGGGCAAATGCTGCACGATAGCGAAGCATTTGGTCATCCGGATTTGAACGCAGTGCTTCGTGTAGCGTGGGCAAGGTAAGTATGCCTTTAGTAAAGGTTTGTTTTGTCACGTGCTCGACCGTTTGCGCCAGTCTCCCATAAGAGGTTGTTTCACCCGCGACAAATACCACTTCGTTCACAATTGGAGGCTCATGCAAATAAATGTCAGTGGTCAGTCGACCAATATCCGCAGGTGACGTAACGGTGACCTGCGTGTCCCATCCTCCGAGTGCGTTGATAGTTTTTTCGGATAAATTCACCACATCGAATGCCGGCTCAAAGAGAAAACTGGTAAACATGCCGGTTGAAACAATCACCCATTCTGTCGTGTTTTGTTCCCGCAGTAGCATCCTAACGTCATATTGCTCGTCCCAGACCGGTTGACCGCTTCCTTTGCCGACTACATCGTAATTAACACCAAACTGCCAGGGGAAGTATCGACTTACGCCAGCCTCTAGTACTGCGCGCGTAATCTTTATCTGTGTGCCCGCTCCAGCGACAAAACCCATGCAATTGATAACGGTATCGAAATCTGCAAAGTGGGTTTTTAACGATTCAACCGTGCTGGCCGCGACGTCAACAGAGATAAATTCCGCCCCGGCATCAGCCAGTTTTTGATTAATATCGGACAGCAGTTTGCCTTGTTTATCCCAGGAAGCGGGCGACACGATGACGGAGACAATGCCATTTAGTTGCGTTACTGCCGGGACCAGGTGCTCCAGTACAGCGACTCCCAATTGTCCCGTTCCTAGTACTAATACCTTGTTAGCGGTATTGAAATCATGTTCTTTCATTTTTAACTCTCATGTTGATAAGCAGCATATTTTCTTAGATTAAGGCAAGTCTATAGCAGTGTTCTTCATTCGATAAGATGATGAATACAGGTTAAACTGTTCGCAAAAATGGGATAATCAACGACTTCAGGCACGGAAAGATTATGGATAAGCTGGAATCAATGCAGGTTTATGTTTGTGTGGTGGATGCCCATAGCTTTGCCAGGGCAGCAGAAGTACTTGGGCTGCCGCGTTCAACAGTATCCCGGGTGATAAAGGACCTGGAGTCCTGGCTCGGGATCCAACTTCTCCAGCGTACCACTCGCAAACTCAGTGTGACCGCAGATGGTCGACGTTATTACGAGGAGTGCAAAAGATTACTAGCTGATATCTCGACAATGGAATCTTCATTTCCCGGTAGATCTGCACAGCCCAAAGGCCGTTTTAAAGTGGGGATGCCGCAGTCTCTGGCCAGACATTGCATTATTCCCAGCCTCACGGAATTTCTGCATCAGTATCCTGAGCTGGAGTTAATACTTTGTTCAAGCGATAACGTGGAAGATATCATCCAGGATGGGTATGACTGCGTCATTCGTACCGGCAGGATCGAAGATTCAACAACGCTGGTTGCACGACCTCTCGTGAATTTTAAGTGGGCGGTTTTTGCATCTCCGACATATATTGATATCTATGGCAAGCCGGAGACTTTAGATGATCTGGATAAGCATCGCGCTGTTGGCTATCTGAACCACCGCACAGGGCGAACTGCCGACTGGTTTTTTACGCTTGATGAGGAAGATTACGCGCTCCGTATGAATGAAACTCTGATAGTCGATGATACGGATGCATATATTCAGGCCGGAATACAGGGTCTTGGATTAATTCGCGTTGCCAGCTATCTGGTTAAGCCCTATGTGCAGTGCGGAGCGCTTGTTTCCTGCATGCAAGACCTCTCTTTTGATTTACCTTTGTCACTGGTATATCCGCAAAACAGATATCTTCCACCTTCAGTGCGCGTTTTTTACGGCTGGTGTAAAAAGGTTCTGAGCCAACCCAATCATCATCTTGAAACACCTGTCCTACAAAAATGAGGGAGCGGGTTCATTAGTTAGGATCGGATATGAAATTCGCCAAATTCGTTCATCGCTCATTTGTGCCCTTAAAGGCAACACACATGACGCAGCCGTATCCGGGTTCAAAACTCTTGATATGAGCGGATTTCAGGCAAATGCACCTAATTGTTTGCCTGACGACGGGATTGGATTTAAAGAATGGAGCGCGCAAAATGGCTGAAAAATTCACTAAATATGATCCAGCCTCAGTGCTGGAAACCGACGAGGATATAGTTCTTTTCATGGCCGATGCGCTGGAAACCGGGGATTCCGGCTACATTGCTAAAGCTCTAGCAATAGTGGCGCGAGCAAAAGGTATGGCGCAGATTGCAGAGGAAACTGGTCTTTCTCGCGAGCAGCTTCACCGATCATTCAGTGCGCGGGGTAACCCCACGCTAAAAAATACACTGGCGGTTATGAAAGCGCTTGGTGTTCAGCTCACAGTCAAGCACGCTGCTTAAGCGCAGCTGGTAGGCATTACTGCGAAGATCGCTATTCTCTCCTTTGTGGTAAAAAAAGTGGTAGTCGTTGTCAAGTGCTGCAGCATAAGCTTGGGAAGTCAATATGTCCGGCAGCAGCGCACATGGATAAAATTTTCAGCGATACAACTTCCTGATCGGACCCACCCTATCCGTTGTGTGCAGACAACGCCAACCCTGGCGTGGTGCTTGTCAGACAATAATTAGTCAGCTAATATTTGCGGACCGATATACACAATCGGCCATTTCTATTTGTCAAATACCACCTAAAGGGAGTCAGTCAATGGCAGCAGCACATAACTTTTTCCCGCTCTGGGATCTGCAACATTAAGTTGCTTCTCATTTAGGTCGGCGCTCAACTCAAAGACGCAGCCTCAAATTTAAAGCGCAGCATTCTGCACTCCGATGCGTTCGGGGCGATTGCCTGTCGTCGTCAATATTCTCACTTATGGAATGCCGGAGGCCCACAAGGCGTCCGGGGTGTCATCAATGATTCAGAAAAAACTTGATTTTCGTGGTCACGCTTTTCGAAGCGTATTGTCTTTTACTCTTTCTCACTGGCGCAAGCAGCCCTTGCGTATCTTGCTGATAGCAGGCCTGGTGCTGCTATCAGCCGTAGCCGACGTGCTCACTCCATTATACGCAGGGAGGTTGATCGACGCGGTGGCCTCGAATGCGCTAAGCGCCACTGTTGCCTGGGACGCTGCCATGTTGGCATTCTGGGTGCTGACGGCGCTGGGGCTGAGCGGGACCTTGTGTCGGGAACTGACATTCCTGAATATCATCGCGCTCACATTAAAAATGATGAGCGAAATTGCGTCTGACGCATTCCACCGTGTACAGCGCTTTTCCACGGATTGGCATGCCAATAGCTTTGCCGGCTCTACCGTCAGAAAAGTCACCCGTGGCATGTGGGCGATTGATTTGCTGAACGATACCTTGCTGGTGGCGCTATTGCCTTCAATTGTTATGCTGGTGGGTTCGACCCTTCTGCTGAGCATCCAATGGCCAATTATGGGTCTGGTGGTCGGGCTCGGTTCGGTCATCTATATCGGCGTTACCATTTTCCTGTCGCTGGCTTATGTGGCGCCGGCCGCCAGCCTGGCCAATACCTGGGATACCAGGATGGGTGGGGCGCTGGCCGATGCGATCAGTTGTAATTCAGTCGTCAAGGCATTCGGCGCTGAGCACCGGGAGGAAGCACGGCTTATCCGTGTCATCGACAAATGGCGGCATCGCACACGCCGAACCTGGATACGCGGCACGATCAATGGTGGTGTGCAGGGTTTCTTGCTGGTTGTCCTGCAGACGGCGATTCTCGGGGTAGCATTGTTCCTGTGGGGCAGGAACGAGGCCAGTGTCGGCGATATTGCATTTGCACTTACGATGTTTTTCATGTTGCAGGGGTATCTGCGTGATGTGGGTATGCATATTCGCAATTTGCAGCGAGCTGTCAATGACATGGAAGAGTTGGTCGGACTTGAGGCGCAGGCTATTGGCGTGGACGACCGTGCACAGTCAGTGCCGATCGTCATCCGGGACGGTCAGATCCGATTCGAGAACGTGTCGTTTCGCTATGGAGATCATGTAACACCGCTGTTTGCCAACTTTTCAATGACGATCGCTGCAGGCGAACGGATTGGCCTGGTAGGCCAATCGGGTTCGGGTAAATCAACCTTCGTGAAACTGATTCAGCGGCTGTATGATCTGAATCAGGGGCGTATTTGCATCGACGGGCAGGACATCGCGCATGCGACGCAGGCATCGTTACGCAACCAGATCGCCATTGTGCAGCAGGAGCCCATCCTGTTTCATCGATCGCTGGCGGAAAATATTGCCTATGCGCGGCCCGATGCCAGTCAGGCCGAGATTGAGATGGCAGCAAGGCTGGCCAGTGCCCATGACTTTATTACCACCTTGCCCAAAGGGTATGCAACGCTGGTTGGAGAAAGAGGGGTCAAGCTGTCTGGCGGGGAACGTCAGCGTATTGCCATTGCACGCGCTTTTCTTGCCGATTGTCCTATCCTGATTCTTGACGAGGCAACGGCCAGCCTGGATAGTGAAAGCGAAGTGCTCATTCAGCAGGCCATGGAACGCCTGATGGTTGGTCGTACCACACTTGTAATTGCGCACCGCTTATCCACGGTGCGCACGCTGGATCGATTGCTGGTGCTGGAAAAGGGCAGGGTCATTGAAGAGGGCAGGCATGAGTCCTTGATTCGGCTCGAAGGTGGGTTGTATCGGCGGTTGTTCGAGCGACAGGCGCTGGAATTGACCAAAGGGTTTCATGAGCAGACCCCGCCTCGTGCCCCAGCCACTGAAGTTAGTTGATGATCGTCACCTGGTTCGCGTCTGTTTAGCGACATCGCCACCAGGGGCGAACCCCTTGTGGTCAATGGGCGCAGGATACACCCCGCGCCGCTCGCCGTCAGATTTGTCCGGACGAATCAACAAGAGGTTGATGCTCATCGACAAGCCTGTCTGAGTTTGTGTGTCTCAGACGCAGCTTGAACGCCTATTGCACCAGGTGTTTATCATGTGCCCAGACCTGAAATACTGAAGCCTGCAGCTTGCAGTTGTTCAATCAGATTACGGTGCTGTTGTGGTTCCAATTGAACCAACGGTGGGCGCACATGGGTCCAGGACGGATTGGCGCTCCAATGCGCGATGGCCGATTTGAGCGCCGGTATCATCGGATAGCTTTGGAATATCTGGCGAATCTTATTAAGATCCCTTTGCTGGCTGTCGGCGTCGGGACCTTGCCAGCTTTTGTACAAGGCATGAATGGCCGGCGCATTCACATTGGCGGTGGCGCTGATGCATCCGGCGCCACCGCCGCGCAGCGTCTGCAGCAGAAAGGTTTCGCTGCCCGCAAACACGTCAAAACCTTCTGGCGCGAAATGCGTCAGCAGCGCCTGGGTATTGTTCCAGTCGCCGGAGGAGTCTTTGACGCCGGCGATAACCGATGGATAAGATTTCAGCAGCCGCTCAACCAGCGGCAGGCTGATGCCCACTTGCGCAACCGGCGGGATATGATAAAGGTACACTCTAAGCTGGTCATTGCCAACCTGCTCGATAACCTCAGAGAAGTAACGGTACAGACCCTCATCGGAGACCCCTTTGTAATAGAAGGGCGGTAGCATCAGCACGCCGGCGCAGCCGTTCTCGACAGCGTGTCGGGTCAGGCGCACGGTTGTAGGCAGATCGCAGCTGCCGGTGCCAGGCATCATCCCTTTGGGATCCAGCCCGGCATCAATCACAGCGTCAATCATGGCGATACGTTCATCGGGCGAAATTGAATTTGCTTCCGAGTTAGTGCCCAGAAAGGCCAGGCCGATCTGATTGGCTTGCAGCCATTTGCATTGTTCAGTAAAGCGCGGGAGATCTACAGTCGAGTCTTTCCGGAATGGGGTCACGACGGGGGAGAGTACACCTTTAATTCGATCGGACATCATGTCTCCTGTTGGGGGTGTGGTTGTAAACCCGGGTCTGACAGGACACGGGGGGCGTGCAATCATTGAATCTTGATATTTGCACGCTTGATGACGGCGCGCCATTTTTCTATTTCCTGCTTTTGAAAATTGGCAAACTCGGCGGGCGGCATGCCGGAAGGTTCAACACCCATAGTGTCGAGTTTTTTGCGGATTTGCGGGCTGTCCAGGATCGCTTTGATTTGCGAATACAGTTTGTTCACGATAGGCTCGGGCGTGCCTTTGGGGGCGAAAATGGCCTGCCATGAACGCATTTCGTAGTTGGGCAATCCCAGCTCCTTCATGGTTGGCACATCAGGCAGGCCGGCCAGCCGGGTTGTAGACGTAACCGCCAGGGCTCTGACTGTTTTTTGCTGTACATGAGGAATGACGGTGGGACCTTCGAACATCATGCTGACCTGCCCGCCCATCACGTCCGGTAGTGCTGCCTTGCCGCCATAGGGAACATGCACGACTTTGACATTGGCTTGCTGGCCGAAAAGAACGCCGGACAAATGTTGTGTTGTGCCAATGCCCGATGACGCATAAGTGATGGTGTCCGGCTTGTCACGGGCCGCAGCGATAATTGCCTTAAGGTCCTTGAACGGACTTTTATTGGACACCACCAGCGTATTGGCATTGAAACCGATAATCGTAATCGGCTTGAAGTCGCCGGCCGGATCATATTGCATATTGGGAAACAGTCCGGCATTGATCGCGTGCGAGGCGATGCTGCCGCCCATGATCGTATAGCCGTCAGCTTTGGCCCTGGCAACTTGGGTTGAGCCGATCATGCCGGTGGCGCCAGGCCTGTTTTCGATCACTACGGGTACCTTAAGTCGCTTGCCCAGTTCGTCGGCAATGATGCGGCCAAGAACGTCGGTATTGCTGCCTGCCGGGAACGGTACCACATAGGTGATCGCCTTGTTCGGCCATACATCCTGGGCGCAGGCAAAACCGGGAAAAGATGCCATCACTAACGTCGTTGCTGCAATTGCATATTGAATTTTGCTCACGTTTGTCTCCTTGGAACGTGTACGGCCATTTTGCGAAAATGCTGCTGTCTGCGCTGACTCGTTGTCTGGCGATCTCCCTGGTCATTTCTGCCTGATTATGTATGTGTGGCTTCCCATTTCTTCCTTATTACTTTTTTATTAATTCCCATTTGGCCAGGCTGGCCAGGTATTTCTCATCGAATCCAAAGCCCAGCCCAGGTTCCTGGTGCAGGATCACGTGGCCATCCTTGTGCGATAACTGTCGGTCTACCAGGCGCCGGAAGTTAAGCACCTGGTCATCCCAGAAATATTCCACGTAGCGGGCGTTGGGGGTACTCGCAACCAGTGGCGCATGCAGATCATGAAACCAGTGCGGGCACATGACCAGGCCGAAACTGGCCGCTGTCTGGGCAATTCTGCGCCATTCCGTGATGCCACCGCAAACCGCCGCATCGGTCTGCAAGATGGCGGCGGCGCCCTGATCCATCAGCGCCTTGTGGTACCAACGTCCATAGCCGATCTCGGCAGTGGCTATTGGAATATGGGTCATCCGAGCCAGACGGGCATGGTTGTCAACGTCGTCCGGCAGGAAAGGCTCTTCTATAAAGTAGGGGTCGTATTGTTCAAAGCGCCTGACATACTGCATGGCCTGGGTGGTGTCATACCAGGCATTATTCATATCCATCATCAGCTCTACGTCCGGTCCTACCGCCTCGCGTGCTGCCTTCAGACGTTGTTCTTCCTCCCTGGGTGACAGGCGACCGGATTTCATTTTTACTGCCTTGAATCCCTTGGCAACGTAACTGGCCATTTCTTCCCCCAGATGCCCGGGCGTCTTGCCGTCCAGGTAATAGCCTCCGCTGGCGTAGGCCGGCACCTGCTCCAGGGAGACTGCGCCAAGGTATTTATGCAGGGGGACTTGGTGGGTTTTTGCGTTCAGATCCCACAGCGCAATATCGAGCGCGCTGAGCGCGCGCATCACAGTGCCGGACCGGCCTTGCAACAAAGACTCCTGGTACATTGACTGCCACAGCCCTTCTACCGCATAGGAGTCCTGTCCGATCAACACCGGCGCCAGTAGCTGGCTGACCGCCTGGGAAAAAATCAGACCACCGGCGCTGCCGACGTAGCAAAATCCAATGCCCGTTACGCCGTCTGTCGAGGTTACTTTGACCAGGCCGTAATGGCGCGCGCTCACTGTGCGGTTGGAAAACGAAGTAACTTTATCAAGCGGCACGATCGGCGAGCATACCTGTATCGATTCGATAATTGGCATAGGATCCTTTTTTACTGTTGATGACGAGTGAAATGAAGTGAACACATAATGCTATTATTGGAAGTTCGTAACACGAGAACAATATTGTTTTACTGGGTTTAGAAATAACAAAAACTGGTTTTTGAGGTAAGGATCCTCTGGATCGGGCTTGCTTTTATTACAAGAGAAAGGACAAATGTGGACACCAGGTTTCTGGAAAGCTTCGTGCAGGTCGTCGAGCTGGGATCTGTCGCTGCGGCGGCCAGGCAGCTGGATTTGACGCCCACCGCGGTATCGCTCAGGCTGCGGGCGCTGGAAGCGGATGTTGGCACTGCACTGATCAAGCGCGTGGGTCGCACGATGATGCCGACCGAGGCGGGCAGCAAGGCGCTGCGACAGGCCAAGCTGGTGCTGGCTGAAGTCAAAAATTTCAATTCGCTTGCGAGCAATACCGAGTTGCCGGCCGGTCCGCTGACGCTGGGCGCCACGCCATCGGTTGTCAAGGGCATGCTTCCAGGCATGCTGAGAAAATGGCTTGCTAAATATGAAGGCACCAAAATCCTCATAGAGCCGGCAGCATCCACCGTGCTTTACCAGCGCTTGTTGCAAGGGGAGCTGGATGCGGCTATTCTGGTGCACCCCTTATTCGAGGTGCCTAAAACAGTCTTGTGGAAGCAACTCAGGAAAGAGCCGCTGATCCTGCTTGCGCCGGCCCGGTTGCAGGGGCAGGATCCGTTTTCAATTTTGAGAAAGTACCCATTTATTCGCTATGACAGACGTGTTGTCGCCGGCAAAATGGCCGATGATTATCTGAAATTGCATGGGGTCTATCCTGAGCCGTGGCTGGAACTGGATGGGCTGGACTATATTTCTGGTCTGGTCAAGGCCGATCTGGGGGTATCTGTCGTACCCGACTGGAGCTATGGCAACCAATACGATCCCGGCCTGATCCGTCATCGGCTGCCGGGACCGGTGCCCACCCGTAACTTGGGCATCATGTGGCTGCGCTCCAACGTGAGGGAAAAGCTGATCCATGCTTTTCTGGCGTTGGCCGACTAATGAACGGGTATCATTGCGGCGCCTTGCTGCGTTGCGAAGTGCTGTCGGCGGCTCAGCAAGAGATTGCGCTGCCGGTCTGTGTCGCGAGACCGGTGTGTGCTTTACATTGAACTTGGTTGGCAGGCAAGCAGGCTAATGCTCTTATACTTCTGATGCTCAATACCGTTGAAAATAATAAATACCGAAGTTAATAGCCAGTAGTGCAACGAGAACACCAAAAAAGCTGGCAACGAAAAGACCGAACCTGCGCAACTTTGTCTTATCTTTGTTTTTCTTTGAGAACAGCGTAAATAATGACGCGCCAATAGCAATGCCGATGATGCTGGCCGGGTTCATAAGTTGCATGAGAAATAGCCCTTATTATAAAAATATATGAGACGGCATATTACCTCTATTTGGGGGTGCAGCACGTTGTTTTATCTTCATGGTGCGACAGATTCGTACATATTCCGCGGATTCGCCGGGGATGATTGCATCTGCGCTTGCTGTCTAAGCGATCCGCAATCTTTGTTATTGCCCGATAGAATACACTGCACAGCACATTAGTTTATGCGGGTACTGTTGGCCATGAAATTCAATGGCCCATTGCCGGCCAGGCCGTACCTGTCATCGTCTTGCAGGCTGCCATCGCGCACGATGTCGACCAGCATTCGTGCAAAAATTTCCGCACAGGGAACCAGTTTCTGGTCCTTGATCTGAACTAATGCCCATTCGCCAAATCGGTTTCGAGTCATCGGTATATTCAGACGCACGGCATGTGCTTCCCGGAGAGACTGCTCCATCATCAGGTTGCTGCTTACAAAAATCATATCCGAGTCTGGCACAAGGCGATTGATCAGCGAAATATCATCACATTTGAAATTGACAGAGAACAGATCGTTGTGATCCAGGCCGAGACTATGTTTGAGCTCCGAAAAAACCAGTGCGGGCAGGCTGACAGAGGCAAAGGGGTAGTTCAGAATGTCTTCTGGCGCGATTGCTCTTGATCGGTCGGATCGAATCAGTGGATGTTTGGCATCGCAAAACAGGGCGACTGTCAGACCGCCAATAGGGGTGACTTTAAGGAACGGGTCGTCTTCAAGGTTCCGAATGTCGGCGATGAAGTAGTCGATTGCGCCTTCTTTTAATTGAATCAGAAGGTTGGTCCAGTTGTCTATCCGGATATCCAGAGAAATTCTAGGATATTGCGTTTGCAATTGCCTTATGGCGGTGTGCAGGAAACATTTGGCCGGAAAAGGGCCTGATCCAACTTTGATAGTGCCTTGCTCTCCTGTTTTGAGATATTCAAGATTTTTGTGAAAGCTGCGGGTTTCAGCCAGCAAATGTTTGGCGTGCTCGACCACGAATCTACCGGTCGGTGTGACAAGCACCGAATTTTTGGTGCGATCAAAAATGATGATTCCGATTTCTTGTTCAATGGCCTGAATGCTTTTGCTCAGGGCCGATTGGCTCAAAAATACGCGCTCAGCCGCTTTGCTGAAGTTCAACGTTTCCGATAGCGCCACGATATGGTTCAATTGTTTGAGGTTCATAATTGTTTGAGTGTCGTTATGAATTCTATTCATCACCGCTATCCGAATTATTCATTATATAGAATTAGGGGTAACTGGTATATTGCCTGAACGATGCGTAAGCGGAATATTTTATTCCGAATTTCAGCACACATAATTCTGTATCAAACAGAAAATGGAGACAGGCCAGTGATGGAATCCGGTGGCTACAACACGCCCAGTGGCTGGAATGCGGTTGCGCGCAATCGTATCGCCGGCAAGCGGATGCAACGCGATCTGAAGGTCCGGTTCCTGGTGATCGGCGCCGGTTTTGCCGGATTAGCCATCGCAAGACGGCTTGCGACACGCTATCCCGACGAGACAATTGCGCTGGTAGATGCGCAGGAGCCAGCCCAGAACAGTTCCGGACGCAACTCCGGTTTTATGATCAACCTGCCATTTGCCAAAATTCGCGCCAATTCATCCTCAGACCAAAACCAGTGGCAAACTCGAATCATGTCAATGGGCCAGCAATTGCTGGAGAAAACGGTTGCCCAATATGAGATCAATTGCGACTGGCATACGGTTGGACACTACAAAGTAGCAACAACAAAATACGGCGTTGCGCAGTTGCAGCAATTGCGACAAACCCTTGTCGCCAACCGAATCAAGTATCGGGCACTGTCTACTGGCGATATTTTGCAGGAGCTTGGGACATCCCATTACCGGGATGCAATCTGGCTAAGTCAGTGTTCACTGGTGCAGCCGGCAGAGTTGGTCCATGGCCTGATCAGCAGTCTGCCACAAAATGTAGAGAGCTATTTCGCCTGTCCGGTTTCCGGAATTTCTGATAACAATCCGCATGTCGTACAAGCCGGTAAGTCCGAAATCCGCGCAGAAACCGTTTTCCTTGCCGTTAACGCGTTGCTGCCGCAATTCGGTTATGCGAAATATCGGCAACTTGCCATGTATACCTATGCCGGCCTGTCAAGACCGCTGGGAGAGCAATATTGCCACCTGCTCGGTGATCAGGAGCAATGGGGCGTTACACCGGTGGAGCAGCTTGAGGCTACCAGCCGCAAGACCGTAGATAATCGTTTGCTGCTGCGCGCTGGTTTTTCTTACAAGACAGAACTGGCTGATGATCAGGTGAGGCGGGTATTGCAGGAAAAATTGCAGGCACGCTATCCCGATGCACCTGCAAATATGTTCGAACATGTCTGGGGCGGAGCAGTCAGCCTGACGCGCAACGGCGAAGCCGTCCTGGGGCAACTTGGGCGACGCCTCTACGGCGTATCCGGTTGTAATGCATCGGGCATATTGAAGATGACGGCCCTGGGAACACTGTTGGCTGACATGGCCTGTGGTGTTGGCTCGCCTTTGCTGCAGGAGACTCGAATTCATTGTCGGCCCAGCTTCATTCCTCCAGAGCCCTTTCGCACAGTAGCCGTCAATCTCAACCTGCAAAAGCTAAAGAAGCAGTTGCAGCCCTACCATGGAGAATAAGATGATCGAAGTCGTCAAAAGTAATATTGTCAATCACCCGGATACACCCATCAGTAACGCTGTCCTGGCTGGGGCGTTGGTTTATACCGTACAGGTGCCACGCGATCCGCAAACCTTTGCACCTAGCGGCGACGGAGACATTCGTCATCAGGCCGATCGGGTTTTCTCGCAACTGGCCCATGTGCTCGAGTGCGCCGGTTCGGACATGCAGCATGTAGCGCAAATGACTATTTACCTGGTCAATCCGGACGACGCCGCCGGTATGAATGAAGTATACAAGCGCCATTTTCCGACTGCTCCCTATCCTAACCGGGCTACTGTTGTCGTCAAGCAATTGCTTGGCACCAACTGTCTGATTGAAATTGTGGTCCAGGCCATGCGAAAACAGGATGCCGCATGAATCCAGTCACCGTCATTGGCGCTGGCATCGTCGGTATTTGCACCGCTGTAACGTTGCAACAACGCGGAATACGGGTCCGACTGATTGATGAGCGCGAGCCTGGAACAGGAACCTCCTTTGGCAATGCCGGCCTGCTCAGCGTTGATAGCTGCATGCCGATAGCCATGCCAGGAATGATTAAAAAAATTCCAAAATGGCTGACAGACAAGGAGGGGCCCTTGAGTGTACGTCCGGCCTATTTATCGACGGCAGCACCGTGGCTGCTCAGATGGCTCAGGGCGGGATTTAATGAATCCGGGGTACGACGCTTGTCTAGTGCCTTGCGTGCCCTGCATCGGGATGCGGACCAGCTTTACATGCAATTGCTTGGGCCAAAAGAGTTCGCACAGGCTTTCCACATGACTGGACAGCTGCATATCTGGGAAAGCGAACTGGATAACGATGCGCTGGGACGGCAGATACGCGCAGACAATGGCGTGATGCCCAGAACGCTCAATGCACAGGAAATACAGGATTTATTGCCTCATATATCCCCTAAGGTCAAACGCGGCGAGTTGTACGAAAAAAATGGCCATGCGAGCAACCCGTACCAGTTGGTACAAAGTTTGTTCCAGCTGTTTTTGACAAATGGCGGCCAGTTCATCCGCCAGAAAGTCAACGGCATCAGCCGGGATGACGAAACAGGGCAATACCGCATCATTCTGGCGGCACAGGATCTGAGCACTTCTCAGTTGGTTATCTGTGCAGGGGCCTGGGCAAAACGATTGCTAAGCGGGTTGCATATTGCTGTTCCGCTGGAAACCGAACGCGGCTATCACGTTTCTTTTCAACCCGATGCACTGCATCTGCCTATTCCGATTCTGCATAAAGAACGGGCTTTTGGAGTCACACCTATGGTCGACAACCTGCGTGTCGCGGGCTTTGTGGAAATTGCCGGACTGGACGCGGCACCGGATATGGCCAGAGAAAAGGCGCTTCTGCAGCAAGCCAAAATGCTCTTTCCAGATATCGAACTGCAGAAAAAGAAAGATTTCTGGCTTGGTTTTCGTCCGTCGACACCTGACAGTCTGCCCATCCTGGGTACGGTCGATAAGTTGCCGGAGCTGTACCTGGGGTTTGGCCATGGCCATACCGGTATCACCGGAGCACCCAAATCGGCCCAGATTCTGGCCAACCTGATTACCAAAACACCCAATGACGTGGATATTACGCCATATGGACTTGATCGTTTTTAGCAGCTATTTTGGGAGACAAACATGAAAAACAAAGATGTCAAAAGCAATTTTGGATTCAGCCGTCGTACTGTATTGAAAATGGCCGGCGCTACTGTGGTCGCGCCGACGATCTGGATAAAGAACGCGCACGCAGCGCAAGAGCGCGTGGTGATTCGTTCACCCGGTGGTGCTTATGATGATATTCGCAAGAAGTTGATATATGAGCCCTTTACCAAGGAAACAGGCATCCGGGTTATTCCGGTTGCCACTACCACTGGGAAGCTGGAAGCCATGATCCGCTCCGGCAATATTGAAATCGACATTATCGATAATGATGATAGCGTGCTGCTGCAATGGGAGAATGAGCTGGCTGCGCTGGATTACAAGAGTTTCAAATTCACCGATCCGGATGATATCTTGCCCGAATATCGGCATGCCAATTATGTAGGCAATTTCGTTTATGGCGATGTCATGGGCTACAACACCGGGAAATTCAACCAGCAATCGGTCCCCAGGACCTGGGCGGATTTTTGGGATTACAAACGCAATCCTGGTGCCCGAGCTCTGGCTGATATAGATACCGGTGGTCCCAATCTGGAGTTCGCCTTGCTGGCTGACGGCGTCCCAATGGACAAGCTTTATCCACTTGATATACCACGCGCCTTCAAGGCTTTGAGTCGAATCAAGCCGGGCGTGGCCAAGTTCTGGACATCCGGCGCCCTTTCTGTGCAGTTGCTCAGTACCGGAGATGCCGATATCAGCCCGGTATGGAGCACCCGTATTCTCAAGGGCATTGAGAACAAGGCACCGCTGGCTATTAACTGGAACCAGCATGGCGTGCGGGTGCAGGCGTACGCTATTTTGAAGAAGTCAAAAAATCAGGAGCAGGCCCAGCAGTTGATTGACTATTGCCTGCGACCAGAAATTCAGGGTCAATTTAGCGCGCTGTGGAATAGTGGTCCCGTGACCAAAGCGGGTTACGAGGCATTGACCGCAGAAACCCGGGAGAAAATTCCGGGTGGGGATCGTACACGTGAACACGGATTTCTGATTGATGCGAACTGGTGGGCAAAGAATCGTGCTGCTGTCGGCAAGGAGTGGGCAAATTGGGTACTAAATACATGAACCAGAAAGGACATATCCAATTTCGCCAAATCAGCAAGGCTTTTGGTGAGCAGCGCGTGGTCAACGATGTCAGTCTGGAGGTCGCTCCCGGTGAATTTTTTTCATTGCTGGGGCCTAGTGGTTCCGGCAAGACGACTACATTGATGATGTTGGCCGGCTTCGTGTTGCCCGATGCCGGTCAGATACTGCTCGATGGTCGGGATATCAGCTCGCTCAGTCCACAACAGCGCAATCTTGGCATGGTCTTTCAGAATTACGCACTATTTCCTCATATGAGTGTATTGGACAACGTCATGTTTCCGCTCAAGGTGCGCAAAGTCGGTGCAAAAGAGTGCCTCGAGCGCGCCAAATGGGCGATCGAGATGGTGCGGCTGTCCGGGTATGAGCAACGTCTGCCAAAGGCTCTGTCTGGCGGTCAACAGCAGCGGGTTGCCCTGGCGCGCGCCATTGTCTTTCATCCGGAAGTGGTGTTGATGGATGAGCCCCTTGGGGCGCTTGACAAAAATCTGCGTTATCAAATGCAGATGGAAATCAAGGAACTGCAAAGCCGGTTGAATATGACGGTTGTATTCGTCACTCATGACCAGGAAGAGGCCATGAATATGTCGGATCGTATCGCGATTATGAACAATGGGCGGATCGAACAGTTAGGTGAGCCCAGACACGTGTACGAGTCTCCACGTAACGTATTTGCTGCAGGATTTCTGGGAGAAGCCAATCTGCTGGCTTATGAGCATTTGGACCAGTTCAGTCGCCAACAGATGAATATGCAAAGCGGCGACTGCCTGTTCATTCGTCCCGAGCGTGTGACTCTGGCAGACGGCACAAGTAACGGACTGGGTCAAAAGCAGGGGCTTTCCGGAGAGGTGATCCATGTCTCGTTTCTGGGGCATATTGTCAGGTATCAGATAAAGCTCAACGACCATATCAAGGTTTACGCCGATATGACCAACGCTGCAGATATGCAGGTCTTTGATATTGGTCACGCCGTCCGCCTGGGTTGGCGCAATCAGGACGATATAAGGATTATCCGTGATGAATAACGCATCCGTCTTGCCCGGCAGCCGCAGCGACACCAATAGCAAGTTGCGGTTCAGTAACAAGATGCTGTTGTATCCGGTGTTGGCATTTCTGTTTATCTTTTTTGTGCTGCCCATCGGCTGGTTCTTTATTAAATCTGCGCTCGATTACGAGGGCAATTTCCTGTTCATGCTGTATCAGACATTCACGTCCAAGCTTTTTCTGGCAGTTGCCTGGAAAACGGTTTGGCTGTCGCTGATCGTGACATTGCTCTGTCTTGTATGTGCATATCCGATAGCCTACACAATGACCCGGGCAGGCTCGCTCAGATTTACGCTGATCATTATCTGCGTCATTGTGCCTTACTTCACTTCTATCATCGTGCGGACTTATTCCTGGATGATCATCCTGGGAACCAATGGAGTGGTCAATTCGTTTCTGATACATACCGGAGTCATAGACAAGCCGCTAGCCCTGATGTACAACATGGCCGGTGTAACCATTGGCATGACCTATGTCCTGCTCCCTTATTTTGTGCTCACCCTGTTTTCGGCAATGAAAGGTATCGATCTGTGGTTGCTGCACGCCGGGCGTGGTATGGGGGCCTCCAATTTCTATATTTTTCGTCGTATATTTTTTCCGTTGAGCATGCCGGGCATCATTTCAGGTTTTCTCATCGTTTACATCCTGGCCATCGGTTTCTTTGTAACACCAGCCCTGATGGGCGGCCCCAATGACACCATGCTGGCCATGCTCATTCAGCGCAATATCGAAGTTTCAGTCAACTGGCCGTTGGCTTCTGCCTTATCGCTGTTTCTGCTGGTCATTACGCTCATTGTTTACGCGCTGTATTGCAGATATACGGACCTGGACAGAATGTTGGGAAAATAGGAAATTATGATGCGCAATCCAATAAGAATAGTTAACTTTATCTCGTTCCTGCTTTGCATGATATTGATTGCCCCGATCCTGATCGTTGTCATCATGTCCTTTGGGCAGAGCAGCTATATGACCTTCCCGCCGCAGGCGTTTTCCCTCACATGGTACGGCGAGTTCTTTTCCAGTCCTGAATGGATGAATTCGCTGCTGTCCAGTTTCATCATTGCGATCGTGGCCAGTCTGATAGCTACCACCTTGGGTTTTCTGGGCGCCTATTCGCTGGTGCGCGGAGACTATGGCAACAAGAAATTATTAATTTCCTTTTGCCTGTTGCCTCTCATTATCCCCACCATCATTACTGCGGTCGCCTTGTATTTTGCATCGGTCCCGCTGGAGCTGGTCGGATCCAAATTATGGATCGCCATTTGTCATGCCATGCTCGCCATTCCTGTGGTGCTGCTCATATTGATCAGTTCGCTGCAAAACATCGATATTTCAATTGAGCGTGCGGCAGAAGTATTTGGTGCCAGCAAACGCTATACGTTTATGCATATTGTTATCCCCTTGGCCATCCCGGGCATTCTGTCGTCTCTGTTTTTCAGTTTCCTGACTTCTTTTGACGAACTTATCGTGTCGCTTTTCCTGTCGGGGCTGGAGAGTGAAACAATGCCGGTTCGGATCTGGAACAGTCTATTAATGAATATGGAGCCGGTTATCGCAGCCATCAGTACCTTTTTGATAGTCGTCACAGTTGTCTTGCTGCTGCTTGAGCTGCTTGTACGGAAATCCCGCGCACGCCGGTCGGGAACGGCAGGACAATAGTACGGTTTCCCTGATGAAGCAAGTAGATACACTGACTGCACCGGTATTGCACGTGAAGTCAGACTGAGGGGCTTGAGTGCATATGGCCGGGCTTGTCTGAGCGTGATGCATAAAAAGCACTCACCTATGACGGTTGTGAAATGCGAAATCCACAGCCATGAGTTGTGCCCTAACGTGGCTTTTCTGTCCGGGCCGATGCGCTGCAAGCTTACTGGCTCAAGCAAGATCGTCTTAAGGTTTGTAAGGTGAACTCACTGCCTATGTTGAAGACGTTTCCAGTTTTTCAATTATCTCAAAAAATGCGCTTACGATAAACAACAAAACAGGGCAAAGACAGGGCTATTGACCACCGTTTCCCCAAGCAGCAAAAGCCATCCAGGCCGCCATTGCAATCATCATCAGGTTTTCAGTTAGCGAGATAAATCCCAGCGGTACATTGCTTGATCCGCCAACGCAGGCGCATTTCAATTGCCGTTTGTCGATGTAAACAGCCTTGATGACCGACGCCGCGCCTATTGTTCCAATAAAAAGCGCAAGCGGCACAGATAACCATGTCAGCATATTGCCGATCATTAAAATGCCGGCCAGGCCTTCTGCGAATGGATAAATATAGGCGTACGGCACCCAGCGCCCGGCAAGTAGATCGTAATTCAAAAACATGGTGGAAAAGCTTTCCACGTCTTGTAGTTTAAGCAGCGCAAGGATCACCATGCTAAAAGCAATAAACCACTACGGTATGGGGATCAGTTTGCTGCCCGGGCGAATTGCATCTTTTACGCCGCGTATCAAGTTGATACCTCTGAGTCCTGATCATACTTATTCCCAACACATCGCACTGCTGTTTCTGGATAGCCGGGAACAGGATCGTAATTTGCTTGCTCTGGCTGCAGAAGGCCGCAGCTACAGTCGCCGCCTGTTGCAAAGTGCAGATTTCCCAATGTTGGGAGAGGCTGAATGAATTGGCAGGGCAGTATTTATGGCGATCTCAGATCAAGCGGCGAGAGAGCGGGCGTACATTCCAGCGAAAGGGTACCGGTCGTGCTTAATCAATAAGGGACCAGGCGCTCTATGCTATCACCATCTCCGAAGAGCGTCGTGCTGCGCTGACCTTTTTTCTGTGCAGACAAGCCTGGTTCCCCTGTCTTGGCAAAGCTCAGCCAGGTTTGATGCATACTTGAGACCAATGCGTCTACCATCGCACAGGCGTGCCTTGTTTTGGTGCGACAACCCCATTCTGTTTGCTGCGACCAGCGTGCGCACAGCGCAGAACGTATGGATCTGATGTTGGCATGTCTTTTGCTTGAGAGCTCTGGTTACTTTCAAGGACGCGCCATGATCCCATCTTTTTCCAAGAATACATTATCCACGGCCATGACACTGGCTGTACTTTGTAGTGCCTGTGCCATGCCTCTGGTCGCCAACGCAGAATCGGTGCTGAGTATTGCCATGACCGCTGCCGATATTCCCAGGACTTCGGGCCAGCCTGATCAGGGATTCGAGGGCAATCGTTTTACCGGTATTCCCATGTACGATGCACTTGTCGGGTGGGATTTGTCCTCAGATAAAGGCGCAACGCCCCTGACGCCGGGGTTGGCTACAAGCTGGACCGTCGACGAGGCGGACAAGACAAAGTGGGTTTTCAAGCTGCGTCCTGATGTCCGGTTTCATGATGGATCACCATTTAACGCTGAGGCGGTGGTCTGGAACGTCGGTAAAGTACTGGACAAGTCTGCTCCCCAGTATGATCCGGCACAAGTCGGGGCTACGGTATCAAGAATGCCCACGCTCAAGGCAGCCAAAGCAATTGATGCTATGACGGTTGAAATAACAACGACAGAGCCCGACGCATTTCTGCCCTATAATCTGACAAACCTGTTTATGGCTTCGCCTGCTCAATGGCAAAAGAAATTTGATGCCGTGCCGGCTTCGGTCACAGAACCACTTGAGCGATCAAAACAGGCCTGGAATGCATTCGCAAGTGAAGCGTCCGGTACCGGCCCGTTCAAGCTATCCCGGCTGGTGCCGCGATCCAGGCTTGAAATAGTCAAAAATGATCATTACTGGAATCCTGCGCGCGTACCCAAGCTGGATAAGGTTGTGCTGATTCCCATGCCGGAAGCCAGCGCCAGGACTGCTGCGCTCATGTCGGGACAGGTGGACTGGATAGAGGCACCGGCACCCGATGCGCTCGAGCCTATCAAGGCACGTGGCAATACCATCTATACAAATGTACAACCGCATATTTGGCCTTGGCAGTTTTCCCTGACCGAAGGCTCGCCCTGGGCTGATAAGCGGGTGCGGCAGGCAGCCAACCTTTGCGTGGATCGCGAGGGCATGAAAGGCATGTTGGGCGGCCTGATGGCGCCGGCGCAGGGCGTTGTAGCCAAATCCAGTCCCTGGTGGGGCACACCGACATTCGATATCAAATATGATCCGGACGCTTCGCGCAAGCTGATGCAAGAGGCCGGTTTCTCCGAGAGTAAACCGGTCAAAGTCAAAGTGCAGATTTCAGCGTCGGGTTCCGGTCAGATGCAGCCGCTGCCGATGAATGAGTACATACAGCAGAATTTGAAAGAGTGCTTTTTCGATGTCCAGTTCGATGTTGTTGAATGGAATACCCTGTTCAACAGTTGGCGCCTGGGCGCCAAGGACGCCAGTGCACATGGAGCACAGGCGACCAACGTTAGTGCGGCAACTATGGATCCGTTCTTTGCCATGGTGCGTTTTGTCAGCAGCAAAGCGTTGCCGCCCGTTTCGAATAACTGGGGCTATGTGATCGACGACACGTTCGACGACTATATCCGCCAGGCGCGCACCAGTTTTGATCCGGCACAGCGCGATGCTGCTCTGGCCAAGCTGCATACCCGGATGGTAGACGAAGCCGTGTTTCTTTACGTGGCGCATGATGTCGGCCCCAGAGCCATTTCCAACAAGGTCAAGGGCGTAGTCCAGCCACAAAGCTGGTTCATTGATATTGCGACCATGTCCAAGGAGTGATTTGTCCGGCCACGAGCGTGGTCGGCGCTACCCTTATTCCCTCTTTTTGAAGCCTGATTATCATGATGTATTTTCTCAGACGGCTCGTGTATTCGTTGCCTGTATTGCTGGGAGTAGCGTTCCTGTGCTTCTCCCTGATCCATATCGCTCCCGGCGATCCACTGATTTCGGTCATGCCCCCCGACGCTTCTGAAGCTTTGCGCAGCCAGATGATGAGCATCTACGGGTTTGATCAGCCATTCCTGATTCAGTTCTGGAACTGGTTGTGGCGGGCTTTGCATGGTGACCTGGGCATGTCCATTGCGACCAGTCGTCCGGTGGCAGCAGAGGTGATCGCGGCGGTGGGCAATTCCTTGCGGCTGGCCGTGATTGCCGTGCTGATCGGTTTTTCGCTGGGGGTCGTATTTGGCATGATTTCCGGCTATGCCAGAAATTCCATATGGGATCGGCTGGCATCGTTGAGCTCTATATTCGGCGTCAGTATTCCGCATTATTGGCTTGGCATGGTGCTGGTCATTGTGTTTTCGGTGTACCTGAACTGGTTCCCCGCGACGGGTTCTGCTGCGGGCGACGGCACTGGCTGGCGCTGGGACTGGGATCACGTGCAATACATGATCCTGCCCGCAATCACGATGTCAGTGATTCCCATGGGGATTGTGGCGCGCACCATTCGTGCCCTTGTCAGCGATATTCTGTCGCGAGAATTCATGGTCGGACTGCAGGCCCGAGGTCTGGGCCGAGGCCGGATGTTCATGCATTTGGTCAAGAATGTGGCGCCAACGGCCCTTTCGGTAATGGGATTGCAACTGGGCTACCTGCTGGGCGGTTCAATCCTGATCGAAACCGTTTTCTCATGGCCCGGAGCCGGGTTTCTGCTCAATTCAGCTGTGTTCCAGCGAGACTTTCCGCTGCTGCAAGGCACGATCCTGATCATGGCGATCTTTTTCGTGCTACTCAACTTGCTGGTCGACACCGTTCAGACCTGGCTTGATCCCCGTATTCAAAGGTAACACAATGACCGATTACTCCCTTAACCGGAACACAGATTTGCTGCTCGCGCAGACATACCGCTCGGCGGGATACTGGAGCGGCGTCATGCTCAATTTGCGCCGCAACAAGGTTGCGATGTTCGCTGCCTGTTTGTTGCTGCTCCTGCTGCTGATGGCGGTCCTGGCACCGTGGATCATGCCGGCAGATCCTTATAAATCTTCGATTATTCACCGGCTCAAGCCGATAGGCACGGAAAACTATCTGCTGGGCACCGATGAGCTGGGGCGCGATATGCTGTCGCGCCTGATCCTGGGTGCGCGGCTGTCGCTATTTATGGGAATTACACCCGTAATAATTGCGTTTGCGATCGGTGGAACGATAGGCGTTATCGCCGGCTATGCTGGTGGGCGTATCAATGCGGTAATCATGCGCCTGACCGATGTGCTGTATGCCTTTCCTTCTGTGTTGCTGGCGATCGCGCTCTCGGGCACGCTGGGCGCCGGTACTGGCAATGCCCTGTTGTCACTGACCGTGGTGTTCATTCCGCAAATCATTCGCGTGGCTGAAAGCGTGACCACACAGATGCGTACTCAGGAATTTGTGGATGCCGCCAGAACATCGGGTGCATCGCCGGTCAGGATCGTGTTCAGTCAAGTGCTCAATAATGTGCTGGGACCCATTTTCGTTTTTTCCACCAGTCTGATTTCGGTCTCCATGATCCTGGCTTCGGGGCTGTCCTTTCTGGGCCTGGGCGTCAAACCACCAGAGCCCGAATGGGGGCTCATGCTCAATACTCTGCGCACGGCCATTTACACCCAGCCGGTAATCGCAGCATTACCGGGTCTGATGATTTTCATCACATCGATTTCCTTCAACGTCTTTTCAGACGGGCTGCGCCAGGCGATGGATATCAAGGAGTAATATTGTGACAACGACATTGACCCAGCCGCAGGATATTGGCGGCCCGGCCCAGCCCTTGCTTATTGTGAAACAACTGCTGAAGCACTTCCCTTTGAAAACACCGTTTTTCAGTCGTACCACCGCTGCAGTACAGGCTGTAGACGATATCAGTTTCAATGTCATGAAAAACGAGACCCTCGGTATTGTCGGGGAGTCTGGTTGCGGTAAATCGACAACGGCCAAGCTGCTGATGCAACTGTTGCAGCAGGACCGCGGCGAACTGATTTTCGACGGACAGACTGTCGGTAGTGCGCAGTTGCCGATGAAATCATACCGGCGTCAGGTGCAAATGGTTTTCCAGGATAGTTATTCATCCCTGAATCCGCGCATGACCATTTTGGATACCATCGCCTTTGCCCCGATCGTACATGGCATGTCCCCTCGGCAAGCGGAGCGTGAGGCGCTACAGCTGTTGGAGAATGTGGGCCTGGACCCGCAACGCTTTGCCGGACGATATCCGCATGAATTGTCCGGCGGGCAACGTCAGCGGGTCAATATCGCGCGGGCAATTGCCCTCAAGCCACGCTTGATTATTCTTGATGAGGCCGTATCGGCGCTGGATAAATCCGTGGAAGCCCAGGTACTGAATCTACTATCGGACCTGAAGAAAAAATACAACCTCACATTTGTCTTCATCAGCCACGATCTGAGTGTGATCGAATACCTGTGTGATCGGGTCCTGGTCATGTATCTGGGCAAGGTGGTAGAGCTGGGCACGACCCGGCAGGTGCTCAATACGCCTGCTCATCCTTATACACAGGCGTTGCTGGCGTCGGTACCCACGACAGACCCGGATCGGCGCACTGAAAAGGCGCCGCTGGCCGGGGATCCGCCCAATCCCATAGAACCGCCTGCCGGTTGCCGGTTCCATCCTAGGTGCAGCCAGATGATCTCGCAGTGTAAATCCAATATGCCGCTATTGCTGGCGCATCGCCCTGGACATCAGGTGGCGTGCATTCGCGTTAATGACCGCATTGGCCAAAGCGTGAGTATAGTTCAGCGCGAATCTGCCGATATGTCGATCTAAGAGGACACCATGAATACACAAGCGATTACGCCTATGGACGAACACAACAGCGGGCATCCCGTCACAGGCGAACAGCCCGGCAACGCCATTTCAGTGACAGACCTGACGGTTGCGTTCGAACGCGCGGGCAAGACGATACGGGCGGTCAACGGCGTCTCTTTTCACGTAGCCAAAGGTGAAACCCTGGTGCTTATCGGCGAATCGGGGTCGGGCAAGAGCGTGACGTTGCGGGCATTGATGCGCCTGCATCCTGAAAGACAAACCCGGCAAAGCGGCTCGATCCAGATCAATAGGCAAGAGGTATTGCAGATGGATCGGCGGCAATTGCGCGCGCTGCGAGGCAAGAAAATAGCGATGGTATTTCAGGAGCCGCTATTAGCCCTGGACCCTGTCTATACAGTGGGACAACAAATGATCGAGTGCATTCGCACGCATCATCCGATTAGCGCCCAGGATGCGCGTGGCCGTGCGATCGCGGCGCTGGAAGCAGTACGCATCCCGAGCCCGGAAAAGCGCCTGACAGCATACCCTCATGAGATGTCAGGTGGTATGCGTCAGCGGGCGATGATTGCGCTGGCACTGTCCGCCCAGCCCGAAGTGTTGCTGGCCGATGAACCGACCACTGCCCTGGATGCCACGGTGCAGATACAGGTGTTGATTTTGATGCGTGAATTACAAAAGCAATTAGGGTTGGCCATTGTTTTTGTCACTCACGATATTGGCGCGGCAACGGAAATGGCGGACCGGGTCGCCGTCATGTATGGCGGGCGAATCGTCGAAGAGGGCAGCATTCGGGAAATTTTGCAGGATGCCCGCCATCCCTATACGCTGGCGTTGCTCAAGAGCCGTCGTCATGGCATGGAGCGAGGCAAGCCGCTGGATGTGATACGTGGTTCGCCACCCGATCTGGCCAATTTGCCACCTGGCTGCCCCTTTGCTGCGCGTTGTGACCATGTGCTGGCGCGTTGCACAACAAATGTGCCGCAGACGACCAAGATCAGTCAAAGTCATCAGGTGCAGTGCCATTTGGCCGCTGCCTGATAGTGATCCCGTATCAACGAATTTTTAAACAGGTAACGAATAATGGATATGAATGAACACAGTAGCGTCGGGTGCATCAATGGCGCGCGACTTTGGGACTCGCTGATGACGCTGGCTCGCATCGGCGGCACGGAAAAAGGCGGTGTAAATCGTCTGGCATTGACCGAGCTGGACAAGGAAGGCCGTCATCTGTTTGTTCAGTGGGCAAAGGACATCGGCTGCACCATCCGTGTGGATGAACTGGGCAATATCTTTGCCCGCCGCGAGGGACAGGACCCGCAATTGCCGCCAGTCATGACCGGTAGCCATATCGATACGCAGCCGACCGGTGGCAAGTTTGATGGCAATTATGGCGTATTGGCCGGGCTTGAGGTACTACGCACGCTGAATGATCTGCAGATCCGCACGCGAGCGCCTCTCGAGGTCGTGGTATGGACCAACGAAGAGGGTTCGCGCTTTGTGCCTGTCATGATGGGGTCGGGTGTCTATGTCGGGGCATTTTCTGCCCAGACTGCATTGCACAGTACCGATACCAAGGGTATTAGTGTTGCCGCCGCGCTCGCGGACATTGGTTACGATGGTGCTGTGCCGTGCAGGGTGACACCCGTGAAAAGTTATTTTGAAGCTCACATTGAGCAGGGACCGGTTCTGGAGCGGCGCTCGCATACCATCGGCGTGGTAACGGGCGCGCTGGGTCAGCGTTGGTATGATGTCCAGGTGCAGGGGGTAGAGTCACACGCCGGTACGACACCCATGGAGCTGCGCAGGGATGCATTATTGCCCGCAATGCGCATCATGAACGAAGTCAACGAGATTGGTCGTCGCTACGGAGAAGATGGACGTGGTACGGTTGGCTGGGTTGATGTATATCCCAATTCGCGCAATGTCATTCCGGGACGGGTGCGGTTCTCCGTGGACCTGCGCGCGCTGACCGACGACGACCTGTCTGCGATGTCTGCCGATTTCCAGCGCTATTGCGATGCCATGGCCGATACGTATCAGGTACAGATTCATGCCGAAGAAGTGGTTTATTTTCCTCCTCAGGCGTTTGCCGCGGCGCAAGTTGCTGCTGTGGAAAAAAATGCCGCCCGATTGGGTTATGGGCATTCCAGGCTGGTTAGCGGCGCAGGCCATGATGCTGTATACCTGGCGCGAGTATGCCCGGCAGCGATGATTTTCATCCCCTGCAAGGATGGCATCAGTCACAATGAAATCGAAGATGCCTTGCCGGAGCATGTGGAAGCCGGATGCAACGTCCTGCTCCATTGCATGCTTGATGAAGCCGGTGTGGTGTAAAGGACATATTATGGAACAGTATGCCTTCGCTTCGATCACAGAGCTGGCCCGCAGTCTGGCAATGAACAACGTGACTGCCGAGTCGCTGACGAACTACTTTTTGAACCGTATAGACAGGTTGAATCCAGTATTGCATGCCTTTGCGCGTGTCTTTCCGGAACAGGCGCTGGCGCAGGCACGCCAGTCCGATGAGCGGCGGCAACAGGGACGGACGCTGGGTATGCTAGATGGCATACCGCTGGGCATCAAAGACTTGTGTGATATCGAGGGTACGATAACGGCCTGCGGCTCCAGGCAGTGGGAAACCCGGACTAGTGCCCAAACCGCCGATGCGGTGCATCGCTTGCGAGCCCATGGCGCGGTCATTATTGGCAAGACGCACACGGTAGAGTTTGCGTTTGGCGGCTGGGGAACCAATGCTTTGCTGGGAACGCCTCGCAATCCCTGGGACAGGAACCTTCATCGCGTGCCCGGTGGCTCCTCAAGCGGTTCGGGCGTTGCGGTTGCTGCCGGCCTGGTGCCGGGAGCGCTGGGTACCGATACCGGCGGATCGGTGCGGATTCCTGCCGCGCTCAACGGGATTACTGGCTTGAAGACGACAGTTGGTGCGATCAACGCCGACGGCGTGTATCCATTGTCCCGGACGCTGGACAGCGTGGGGCCCATGACCAGGACCGCAGATGATGCCGCCTTGCTGCTGCAGGCGTTAACGAATGCGCCGGGGCAGACAGTACAAAGCATGGCGTACCTGGCCCAGGATAATGCCGACGAGCTGGCAGGAGTACGGGTGTGTGTGCTGCCCGAGGATGACTATGGTGTGCAAGTGCAGCGCGCTGTACGCCTGGGTTTGCGCGATATGGTCAGGATGGTCGGCATGGCCGGCGCAACAATCGTGCGCGAAGCGCCTCCATTTAACTTTGAGCAGGCCATGAGCGATTGCGGAAAATTAATCGCGGCCGAAGGATGGCGCGTACATAGGGACTACATCCAGGACCCGAGCCAGCATTTCGGGCCTTTTGTGCGTGATCGCCTTATGGCCGGAAAAAGCATATCGGATATGCAATACCAGGATCTGCTGGGTGCTCATCTGAATATGCAGGCCGTTTGGACGCAATGGATGGCCGATAAAGATGCCTTGTTGCTGCCCACCACGCCTTTTGGTCCGATACCGCTTGCGCAGGTGGACGAGTCCGGCACACCGCTGGGCTACTTTACCCGTTTTGTGAACTGGGTCAACGGTTGCGCTTTGGCGCTGCCCGCCGGTTTTGACCAAACCAACCTGCCTGTCAGCGTACAGCTGGCCGGCAAGGCGGGAGACGAACTTATGCTACTGCGCATCGGCAGTACGATTCAATCTCTGACGGCCTGGCACTCTTACACGCCTACGGTCGGCTAGCGCGGTTGCATACGAATGTCGCATATATGTCACAAATGTAATAAAAACGCTAAGCGTATTCACTATGAAGGAAAACCCTCATGACCTAAGATGGAAAAATAATTGCCTGGGCAAGAATCGTGCCAACTTTGCGTATCAGTAAACGAAACGCGCCGGATCTGCTTTTGTCGGCAGAGGTCTCTTTAACCCTATGATTGCAAATGTAATTGCGTTTAAAACCGCGACTAATTCAATTGCAATTAGATTATTACCATACGCAATATAAATGCTGTAATCGTAATTAAAACGCCGCCGCTGCTAAGTGTGCGAACCGCCGGGAAGGCCATTTTCCGAGGTAGTTGGTTCCTTTACATAAATGTATCTAATCTTTATATTGCTTCAAATCTGAATTGTTTCTGAACCATTCGGGTAAGAAGAATGATGACCATCCCTGAGGAGATTTGATACATGAAAAAGACTTTGCTTGCTGCAGCACTGGCCGTCGGCTTTGCCGGCGTAGCCCACGCAGAAACTTCCGTAACCCTGTATGGTATTGTCGATGCCGGTATTGGCTATCAGCAGACCAAAGTAACGCAGGGTGATGCCTGGACCAAAACACGTGATATCGGGTTGATCAACGGCGTCAGGAACGGTAACCGCTGGGGAATGAAGGGTGCTGAAGATCTGGGCAACGGCACAAGCGCCATTTTCCAATTGGAAAGCGGCTTTGACCTGGGCAATGGTAAATCCGCACAGGGTGGCCGCCTGTTTGGTCGTTATGCCTATGTCGGTCTGACTGGTGCCAACTGGGGTACGCTGACTCTGGGACGCCAAACCAACGTTGCGGCAGACACAGTTTCGTCGCTTAATCCTTTCGGTGTCAGTTATATGCAGGCCGGCGTGCTTTCAGGCGCATTCGGTGCTTCAACTTACGCCCGGATGGATAATTCGATCAAATATGTAACTCCTGATTTTTCAGGCTTCAAATTTGGTATCGGTTATGCTGGCGAGAACACCAAAACCACCGGTAGCGATGGCTTCGAAGATTTCGAAGAGCGTGATACTTCCAACTGGATCACAACCGGTATCTCTTACGATAATGGTCCAATCTCTGTTGGCGCTTCTTACGATCGCTTTCGCACAGACGTGCGTGTGAATGGTGCAAGCGAGAAGGGTACAACCCACATGTGGAACCTGTTCGGCGCCTATGATTTTGAGGTCGTTAAACTGTTCCTGGGTTACGGTCAGGTTCGTGGCTCAATGGCCAACGATGTTATCGTAGCCAGCGGTGTCGGAAGTACAGGTCTGACCGGTGCATTGGATGACTTTACTACCAATGTTGATGGGTTTACTTATGCGGAAACCAAAGGTTATCGTCAACAAGCCTGGATGGCAGGTCTGACAGCGCCTGTTGGCGACGACGGCAAAGTCATGTTCTCGTATCAGGGCAGCTCTACCAAAAATAACGATGATACATTTGACGGCGCGAAAGGCAAACTGAATATTTTCAGCCTGGGTTACGAACAGAAATTGTCCAAACGCACAACTGTTTATGCTATCGCATCTTACGGTACAGGCAAACTGAAGTTTGACAACACTGATAAAGTCAAACTGAAGTCAACACTGGTTGGTGTCGGTCTGAATCATCGCTTCTGATGACTTGTCGCAACCGGCAATGGGGCGCCAGGCGCCGTTGTTGCCAGTGCGGCTCGATGCAGTAGAATAAAGGCTTGGAGTCTGCAGCCAACCGTAGTGAGTAGATATGTTCCAACATACTAGTCACCCAAGACGTGCGGTTGCCTGGCAACGTATCAAGGACTCCCGGCCCTGGCATCAACTCCGTAGTTTGAAACCCCAGAGCGTCGGTCGCTTCTGGGGTTTTCGTTTTGCCTATGCATTCTTTCAATACCATTCATTCACCTTACACGTCCATAATGTGTTGGCCACTGTATTGCCCGGGTATGTGGGTGCCAGCTGTTGCAGATCTATATTCCGCATTGCAGGTGCCGCCAGGTGAAAAGTCATATTTTCCCAACGTCATAAATCTGTTTTACGGGAGAAACAATAGAGCCTTCTGTCACGCCGCATCGCTCCTTGAAACGGTCGCTGGCGAACGTTTTTATCATATTTCTGGTGGCGTCCCAGCAGCCCTATCACGAGTGTGATTTACTCAGCCAACAGGCTTTTGCGCTTCTTATTATGACAACTTGAAAACAGGCATTGCGTGCAATCTGTGAATATATATACACATTGCGGACGATAGGAAGTGTTTGCAACGCGATAAACATTATGGCACCATTGGCCGTAATAATGGGAAGCCCCGGGGAAGAAGATAATGACAGAGTCTGCTTCAGCGTCACAACAAAGCCAGCCCTTGCATATTGACGATATCACCGTCATTGACGATACCAAGCTCAAGAAGGCCGTGACGGCCGCAGCACTTGGCAATGCGATGGAATGGTTTGATTTCGGTGTATACGGCTTTGTGGCCTATGCACTAGGTAAAGTGTTTTTCCCGGATGCCTCACCTGCGGTGCAGACCATCGCCGCGCTGGGTACGTTCTCTGTCCCGTTTCTGGTCCGGCCGCTGGGAGGGGTGTTTTTTGGCGTAATGGGCGACCGTTTCGGACGACAGAAGGTGCTGTCGCTGACCATTATTATTATGGCCATCAGCACCTTCTGTATCGGGTTAATTCCTTCCTACGCAACCATCGGCCTGTGGGCGCCTGTTCTTCTGTTGTTATGTAAACTGGCTCAGGGCTTTTCTGTTGGTGGCGAGTATACGGGAGCGGCAGTCTTTGTTGCCGAATATGCTCCCGACCGGCGGCGCGGGTTCCTGGGTAGCTGGCTGGACTTCGGTTCAATTGCCGGTTTCGTGCTCGGTGCAGGCCTGGTGGTGTTGTTGCAAACCATCCTTAAAGAGCCCACCTTTCTGGAATGGGGCTGGCGGGTGCCTTTCTTTGTTGCGGGTCCGTTAGGGTTGCTGGGGCTTTATCTGCGTCACGCTGCCGAAGAAACTCCCGCGTTTACGCAACAGCTTGAAAAGATGGAGAAGGAGGATAAGGACGCCATAAAGGAAAGGCCTGGCGTGTCCTTTCGCGAGATTTTTTCCAAATATCGCAAGGCATTGTTGATTAGCATTGGTATGGTTCTGGTAACCAATATTACTTACTATATGTTGCTCACTTATATGCCTACCTATCTGTCGAGTAGCCTGGGCTATACCGAAGAACACGGGGTGCTGATCATTGTTGTGGTCATGATCGGGATGTTGTTTGTGCAGCCTGTAGTGGGTTTTTTCAGCGATAAAATTGGCCGAAAACCTTTCCTGAGAATCGGCAGCATTGGCCTGCTGTTGCTGGCCATACCCTCTTACCAGTTCATTGGCAGCGACAATACCGGTCTGATCTTCCTGGGGCTTTTGTTTATTGCAATCGTACTCAATTGTATGACCGGCGTGATGGCCTCGACACTGCCGGCATTGTTTCCGACGCGCATCCGCTATAGTGCGCTGGCAAGTTCTTTTAATGTCGCGATTATTGTTGCCGGGCTCACCCCAACCGTGGCAGCATGGCTGGTGGAAGAAACCGGAAACCTGATGATGCCTGCCTATTATTTGATGGTTGCTGCCGTCATCGGAATTATTACCTCTTTTTATCTTCCCGAGACCGCGAATAAGCCGATGCGGGGCGACACGCCCACCGCTTCCAGCAAGCACGAAGCCAAGGCCTTGCTCAAGGAAGCGTACGACGATATCGAACAGACCGTTGGCGATGTGGATGAGGAAATCACAGCTTTGCAGGAACAGCTCGAAGCACTGAAGGCACGCCGCCAGCGCCTGGTAGACCGTCATCCGCACATGTATTAAAGGCAACGAGGGCAGACGGTGTTGTGAGATTGCGCCGGGCGGCCGTGAACATCATCGTATGAGGCTTTGCTCATGGGAAAACGTATTATCCGCCTGATCGTATTGTTGGCGTTTATCAATGGCCCGGCGCTGGCGCACGATGTGTCGTTGAATATACGCAATGCGCTTTCGGCCTGTGTAGCCATACACGTCAGAGATACGTCCATACACGACGATATGCTCCTGGCCGATACGGTCTTTCAATTGCGCAAGCCCATCGGTGAGTGTGGCTGCCGTTCTGCGTTGGTAAGCTATGGCAGTGTCACACGCTTAAACACTGCACAGCAGGTTCTGCAAAATGGGCTGATCGGGATCGGCAAGAGCGACAACAAAACGCTGGTGCTGGCATCAGAGCAGGCGCTTGTCGCAGACAAGCAGATACAGCTTCAATTTCATTGCGCGTCCGGGCTATAACATTGTTAGTGCCATATTGTTAGTGCCGGGTTGAACAGCGCATGACGGCTCCCGCTATTGACTTCTGTGCTGCAACTTATCGTTCCGGATTGAGCCAATCGCCTTGTGTTCAATGCACGAAGTTTGATCTAAATCAATTTTTAGTGTTGCGCAGTTGCTGTTGTTTGCGCAAACGCAATATTCATTTGTGATTTTTGTTGCACTCTGTCAGTTCATTAACAAGTACTGATGGAGAAAAAAATGTATGCCATTCGTCATATGGTTGTCGCAGTCTCGCTTGCGCTGGGCGCATTTGGTGCATCACCTGCCGTTGCGCATGAGGCCGGGGACTGGATTGTAAAGGCCGGAATGACAAGCGTGATGCCCAAGTCGGGTAATGGCACGGTCGGAAAAAGTATCGCTCCCCGCGGGATTGACCTGGATGTCAATGACAGTACGCGTCCCAGTTTCAGTCTGACGTATATGGCAACTCGTCATCTCGGGATCGAACTGCTGGCTGCAGCGCCTTTCAAACATGATATCCGTGGTAGCGCAGCCGACTTAGGAGGCGATCTTGGCAGGATTGGTACGACCCGGCACCTGCCTCCAACGCTTAGCGTCCAGTGGCACTTTTTGCCTGACGCCCGGGTGCAGCCTTATGTGGGGGTCGGGCTCAATTACACAACCTTCTTTCACACCAAACCGACAGGTGCGCTGCGGGATCTAGGTGTTGAAAAACTCCAGCTTTCAGACTCCTGGGGGTTGGCCGCACAAGTGGGCGCCGATGTGAAGATCAACGATAACTGGTTTTTGAATGCCAGTGTTCGCTATATTGATATCAAGACCAGCGTTCGGCTTGATGGCACGAAAATCGGCACCGCAAAAATCAATCCCTGGGTCGCCACGGTCGGCGTAGGATATCGGTTCTGATAGGCGCTGGGCAAGCACAGGCGATGTCCCGTAACGTGCCCAATTAACAGGGCTTTCAATCCCGTTCGCGGCGGTGGCCGGACGCGATCGCGTTCAGAATGAACGCCGCCCGTTGCGCCACCGGCAGGTGGGGCACACGCATCAGTATATAGCCATATTGTGAATATGTTTTCATCATCGCGTGATAGGTTGCGATGGCGGTGGGCAGGTCTTGCTGGCGTTCCCGGTCACGACGATAGATCTGTGGCCAGGGCGGCAAAATAAACGCAGTCGTATGATACCGACAATGGGACGCTGCTGTTTGCACGGTGGCAGGAACAGGCAACTGCTCCATTTGCAGGTACGCAACAACGTCCACAATGCCGCGGTCAAAAAAAACCGGGCCACTCGTATTGCATGCACGCTGGTAAGCCGCCATGTCGTGTTCGTACATGCGCCGGGCATACGCGGTTTTGTCGTTCCATGGCAGGGCAGTGCCGCCACCGCTTTGCTGTTGGCGTATCACGGCCCGGCCCGCTTCCGGCATGCAGCGATAGCCCATTTCGGACAGATGATTGATCAAGGTCGTTTTGCCGGAGCCGGGTCCACCGGTCAATACAAAAAAATTGGCTGATTGCGAATTCATGTGTGGTGCGGGTACGATTTATAAATTAAAGATGATTCATGCTGTGACAATGCGCCGTCGCGTGAGGCGCACTGGCAGGAGGTCAACAAAAGAACGGGGGATTGTATTCCGGGGAAAAACAAAGGCGTTGGCCAGGGCTATAGCTCTGATGAGTCGGCAGGCTGCCGTGGACAATCAGATTTGGAAGTGTTAAACAAAAGAGAGCCCGAAGAAAATAGGGCCTGAAGAGGGGCCTGAAAGCCGAGCGATGGAACACGCAAGCAGAAGCTGTTGTTGCGGTGTTGGGAGAGGGCTATACAGAACGGCGAACAGCGGGTCGGCGCAGATAACGATGGGCAGCGCAGGCATTGCCTTGTACCCCATCGGTATTGCTACGCCGGAAATATCAATGCATCGATATCAACGACTCGAAATTAATGAATCGAAATTAATGAATCGATAGTGATGAATCGATAGTGATGAATCGATAGTGATGCATTGATATATTTATAGACAGGATTTTACTCAAACCCTTTACATGGCGTCAAATGCCGCCTGCAGGTCTTCTTTGCCAGATTTGCCGCTTTGCAAAAGAAGCATCAGCAGAATACGGGCTTTTTGCGGGCTCAGATTTCCCGCCATAACAGCGCCTGCGTCTGCTGTCGTTTTACCGCCGCCTTCAAATCCGTAGTTGGCCATTACGCGGCCGTTGTAGACACGGGTGGAAATCACAACAGGAACTTGTTTTCCCAATGCATATTTGACAGCTTCGAACATCGGCTTGTTCATATTTCCCATGCCCAGCGCCTGTACCACAATGCCCTTTGCTCCCTGATCTACGGCGCTTCGCAGCAGGCTGCCATCGGCGCCGCCATACATGGCAACAATCTCTACTTTGGGCATGGTCTCAGCACTGATGGCGATATGCTGGCGGCTCAGTGGCGCCCGGGCAAATATCACACGATCAGGATAGACTTCGCCCAGGAAACCATAGTCACCAGATTGAAATGTTTCCACATTGGCTGTATGGGTTTTTGTAACATGACGCGCGGCATTGATCTGGTTGTTCATGGCCAGCATGGTGCCTTTGCCCTTTGCCTGTTCGTCTACGGCAATACGCACCGCATTCAGCAGATTGCGGGGGCCGTCAAAATCGGGGGAGGAGGCATTGCGCTGGGCGCCGATCAGGACGATGGGTTTGTCCGATTGCACAGTCAAATCCAGCCAGAATGCGGTTTCCTCCAGCGTATCGGTGCCGTGTGACACAATGACACCGGACACTTCCGGTCGTTGCGCCGCAGCACTGACCGCCTTGCTCAGTTCGATCCAGCGCGGCGGATCCATATAGTCTGACGGTACGTTCGATAGATTGTTGACTTCTATTTTGGCGAACTCGGCCACGCCGGGTACCGTGGCCAGCAGGTCATCGCCGGAGATCGCCGGTACCGGCGCCTTTTTGACCGGATCAATTTTCATGGCAATTGTTCCGCCGGTGGCAATAAACTGGACGGTTGGCTTATCCTGGGCGTGGGCAGCGCCGATCAGTGTCGCGCATAGTCCGGCTAATACAAATGAGAATTTTTTCATGATTGTCCCCTTATTGTGATTTAATTAACACGAATGTGATCCTGTACAGGATCGGCGTAAAGCCCTCCTGCGCCAGCATATGGTATCAGGATCGGGTTTCACATTTCAGTGTTCGTGCAATTTGTTCATCAGTTCCTTTCTCAGCCAATCCGGGCCAGTTGGCCCGCCTGTCAAGGAGTCCGCAACATGAATCGAAAAAAAGCGAGTGATTTTCACCCCGATGTCCTTAAGCTGTTTGATGCCTATGTGCACGGTGGTATCAACCGCAGGCAGTTTCTGGATCGTTCAGCGCGCTATGCCGTAGGCGGCGTCACAGCCTCTGCGATTCTCAGCAGTCTTGCGCCGAATTTTGCCTGGGCACAGCAAATTGCGCCCGATGACAAACGAATTAAAGCCGGTTACCAGGAGTATCCGTCTGCGCAAGGTAACGGCACCATGAAGGGCTATCTGGCACAGCCAGCCGACGCCAAGGGCAAGTTGCCTGGTGTTGTCGTTATTCACGAAAACAGGGGGCTCAATCCCTATATCGAGGACGTGGCAAGACGACTGGCCGTTGAAAACTACGTCGCTTTTGCACCCGATGCGCTCACGCCGGCTGGCGGTTATCCCGGTGATGAAGATAAGGCACGCGAGCTTTTTGCGAAACTGGATCCGGCCAAACGCACTGAAGATATGGTGGCGGCAGCGCAATTTCTGAAAGGACACGAAGCCGTGAATGGCACGCTTGGCGCCGTCGGATTTTGCTATGGAGGCGGGGTGGTCAATATGTTGGCTGTTCGTATGCCGGATCTGGCTGCAGCAGTACCGTTTTACGGTGGTCAACCGGCTGTTGCGGATGTACCGAAAATCAAGGCGCCACTATTGATCCATTATGCCGGCATCGACGAGCGTATCAACGCGGGATGGCCGGATTACGAAGCAGCGCTCAAGGCCAATAGCAAGAAGTATGAAATGCACATGTATGACGGCGCCAATCATGGATTTCATAATGACACGACACCCCGTTACGACGAGGCCGCGGCAAAGCTGGCTTGGTCCCGGACGCTAGCGTTTTTCAAGTCGAACCTGAACGGCTAATGCCAGTCGTGATCCCGGCGGGTAAATAAGCTGGACGGGTTTAAGCGCGGCGGGCCAGGGGCCTGCCGTTGTCTTGAGGCTTAATGCTTATCGCGGTGAATCCAGAACGTAAATTTGAATTTGTCTTTTGGATAAATGTTGACTGTGATAAGAAATACTTTTTTTGCCTGGTCCAGATAATGACGGGTGATCTCCAGGCCTACGGAATCTGCTTCTACCTGCAACAAATGAGCCACCGCTGCGGGAACCTGCGTGGCCCCGACCTGCTGTTTCAAATCAATGACGGTACGACCTGTACGCTGTTCGATGAAATGGCACAACAGGCCGGAGCCGTCCTTGATAAGATCCAGGATGGCCCGTCCGTCATCCGGGTCCATATAGGCATCGGTCCAGCAGATAGGATGATCCCGGTCTGTTAATTCGGTTCGTAGTATCTGTACACGAAGCCAGCGTTTTCCAGCCTTGCATTCCAGGGTCGTTGCCAGTGCGTCATCACAAATAATTTCGCTGATATCCAGGACATTTCGAATAGTCTTGCTCGCGTAATTGACCAGGTCCTCGATACTATGGAGCGATTTACTGTATTGGCTGGCAGGCTTGGCCGCCTCTACAACCGTGCCGGCCCGGCGCTTGCGCGATATCAGTCCCAGATCTTCCACAACCCTTAATGCTGATCGTATTGTTGTTCTGCTGACATCGAATTGGCGCGCAAAATCAACCTCGCTTGGCAACCGGGAGCCCACCGGATAAATGCCATCCTTGATGTTTTTTACGATGGTATTGGCAAGTTCCGAGTATCTGACATCCATAGTTTGCATTCCTCTAATAGAGCCCATTGTACTTAGGAAACGGCCTTTGAGTCATCGGACCGGGGTGTTACGTTGGCGCCTGCTCAATATAGGTTCTTGACGATCGATGAGATTTCATTATAATAGTACGTACTAATTAATGGTACGTACTATTAAATCCAGAACAAATCAAAGGAGACTGCAATGAACAAATATGTATTGGGGCTTGCCGCTGGCCTGAGCCTTGCCGCTATGAGCTGTGCGCAGGCACAGTACCCGGAAAAACCGGTATCAATCATTGTGCCTTTTCCCGCAGGACAGACCGGCGATCTGATTGCCCGCACCGTGGGTGAAAAACTGTCCAAAGCCCTGGGCCAGGCATTTATTGTCGAAAACAGAGGCGGAGCCGGCGGCACGATTGGTACAGGCTATGCCGCGCGCGCAAAATCGGACGGCTATACCTTGCTGTTGACCAGTACGGGGCCGTTTTCCATCGCACCTCATTTGTACAAATCACTCAGCTACGATCCGCTTAAGGATTTGCAGCCCATTGCCGAAATAGCCACCTCGCCGCAGGTATTGGCTGTCAATCCCGATACTGGCATCAGCTCGCTGAAAGACCTGGTGGCCAAGGCAAAACAGGAGGATTTGAACTTTGCTTCTGCGGGTACCGGCTCAACCCAGCATCTGACGATGGAATATTTTTTAAGTACGGCGGGTGCAAAGATGACACATGTCCCATTCAAAGGCAGCTCGGAGGCGCAGCCACAGGTGATAAGTGGTCTGATTAGCGGGTTGTCCGATACGCTTCCTGCCATTTTGCCGCAGATCAAAGCGGGCAGACTCAAGGCGCTGGCTGTCGTGGCTTCAGAGCGCTCTGCGTTTCTGCCTGACACCCCTTCGACAGACCAGGCAGGATTTCCCGGTCTGAATACCGTTGCATTTTTTGCTCTGATGGCGCCCAAAGGCACACCGTCAGACGTTATTGAATTGCTGAATGCACAAGTGAATAAAACGTTAAAGGATCCTGCCACGCTTGAACAATTTAAAAAACTGGCGCTGACGCCGGCCAAAGAACAGACTGCGGCGCAGTTCACTGCTTACCTGGAAGATGAGGCGCAAAAGTGGAAAAAAATTACAGGTACAGCCAAAGTAGAAAAGAAGTAATAGCAGAGGCAAGCAGCAAATGAAAATTACCCGCATTATTGAAAGTCCTGTGCATTTGAAAAGTAATATTTCGAATGCATTGGTCAATTTCTCCGAGCATACGGTGTCGCTTGTGGCAGTCGTGACGGACCAGATACGCAACAACAGGCCGGTAGTCGGCTTGGCTTTCAACTCGATTGGCCGGTACGCGCAAAGCGGCATTCTAAATAGCCGGATGATTCCCAGAATAGAGCAGGAGCCACCTGACGCATTATTGGACCAGAACGGGATGATTTGCCCGGAAAAAGTATTGGCTTGTGCGCTGCGTAACGAAAAGCCGGGCGGGCATGGAGATCGTGCTGCGGCCGCCAGCGCCCTTGAGCTGGCTATTTGGGATCTGAATGGCAAGCTGCAGGATTGCCCGGTGAGCCAGTTGATCCGGCAGCGTTACCGATTGGATCACGAGGCATGTCATGCATTTGTCTACGCTGCTGGTGGTTACTATTATGAAGGAGAGGGGGGGCGCAAACTCAAGGAAGAACTGCAATCCTATCGCGACAGCGGCTTTACGATGTACAAAATGAAAATCGGCGGTGCAAGCCTGAGCGAAGACATGCGCCGGATTGAGGATGCCCTGGCCGTGGCAGGAGAAGGCAGGAATCTGGCGGTGGACGCCAACGGACGATTTGATCTTGCCGCCGCAAGAGCATATGCCAGGAGCATTCAACCGTATCAGCTACGCTGGTTCGAAGAAGCCGGCGACCCCTTGGATTTCGATTTGAATGCAATGGTTGCTAACGAATATGAGGGACCGATAGCGACAGGTGAGAATCTGTTCTCGCACCAGGATGTGAAGAACCTGACCTTGTATGGTGGAATGCGTCGCGATCGTGATATTTTCCAGATGGATTCGGGACTGGCGTATGGCATAACGGAATATGCGCGCATGCTAAATGAGATAGAAAGTCGCGGCTTCAGCCGAAAATTCTGTTTTCCGCATGGCGGCCAATTGATGGCGTTGCAGGTGGTGGCCGGTTTTGGCTTGGGAGGCTCCGAGGTCTATCCGGGTATATTTCAGCCTATGGGTGGCTACGGCAGTACAACGAAAATAGTCGATGGGATGGTCAATGTCCCGGATGCGCCGGGCTTTGGATTCGAATGCAAGCCGCAGCTGTTCTCGCTTTTTGCAAAGATGATTGGATAGGATTGAGAGAAAAATGCGTGAAATTAACACTGAACTGATAACGAATACTGTTGCTCAATTGTGTATTGATGCCTGTCATCAATTGCCGGAAAATCTGGTGAATAGCTTCCACCGTGCAGCAGAAACAGAAGTGTCGCCGCTGGGTAAACAGGTATTGATAAAACTCATCGAGAACGACCGTATTGCAAGAGAGAATAATGTTTCCTATTGCCATGACACGGGCCTGACCATTGTTTATGCAGAAGTGGGACAGGATGTGCATATTACAGGCTGTAATTTCAATGATGCGCTTCAGAGCGGCGTCAGAAAAGGGTATGCCGAAGGATTCATGCGTAAATCTGTGGTTGGTGATCCCTTAACAAGAATGAATACGAATGACAATACTCCGGCGGTTTTGCATACGGAAATTGTGCCAGGCGAACAGATTCGCCTGACGGTTTTACCCAAGGGAGGGGGCAGTGAAAACTGGAGCACCATGAAGTTTTTGTTACCTGGCGAAGGCGTTCAGGGTGTTAAAGACTTTGTGCTTCAGGCAATCATCAGGGCGGGAGGCAGTGCCTGCCCTCCGTTGACGGTTGGCGTTGGACTGGGCGGCAGTTTCGATAAGGTGACGGAAATTGCCAAGAAAGCCATTTTGCGTGACATTGGTGTTCACAGTGAGCTGCCGCATATCGCACAGCTGGAATCAGAACTGCTGGCTGAAATAAACAAAACAGGGATTGGTCCACAAGGTTACGGCGGGTCCAATACGGCGTTGTGGGTCGCGGTTGAAACGTATGCCTGTCATATCACAGCGTTGCCAGTGGCAGTCAATATACAGTGCCATGCCTCGCGTCGCAAAACGGCCATTATCTGAAGGAAGGGATGTAATGAAAACCTATCATCTGACAATGCCTATGTCCGACGAGCAAATCAGCCAGCTCAGGGTTGGCGATGAAGTATATCTGAGCGGCATAATTTATATGGCGCGCGATGCTGCGCATAAGCGGCTTATTGCTCTGCTTGATCAGGGCAAACCTCTGCCGGTGGATTTGCAAGGGCAGGTTGTTTTTTACGGCGGGCCCGGGCCGACCAAACCGGACCATGTCATTGGGGTGGTGGCGCCAACGTCGTCTTACCGAATGGATCCCTATACACCGAAATTATTTGAATATGGGGTCAAGGCTGCCATTGGGAAAGGAAATCGTGCAAAAGAGATTCGCCAGGCCTGCATCGATTTTAATGCAGTCTCGTTCTCTGCCATTGGCGGCATTTCTGCAACCCTGTTTGCCTGTATCAGGAAAGCGGAAATTGTCGCGTATGAAGATCTTAAGACCGAAGCGATTCAGCGCCTGGAAATAGAAAACTTCCCCCTGCTGGTGACGAACGATACTCAGGGCGGCGATCTTTATGAGCAGGAAGTGGAAAAGTATCGTAAGCTGCTCAACGCGTGAAGACTGTGATCTTTCATCGGCAAGCACCGATTTTGTTGCCTGCGGTTTTATACGATTAACCAGCCAGTATGCCGACTGCGCTGTTGTTGGGATAAGGGAATTGGTATAGTTGCAGAATCTGTACTTCGCCAATTCTCTTTATTTCAACTGTAGAGCCATTATGAACCAGCATCCGGACCGCCTTCCGCCCCTCGCACCAGAAACCTGGGGTGCCGATCAGAAACAGTATGCCCAGGAAATTATCAACGGCCCGCGCGGCGGACTTTTGTCGCCTTTCATTCCCTTGATGCGCAGCCCTGAACTCATGGCCCACGCCAGTCGTATGGGCGAGTACCTGCGGTATCGCAGCGCCCTGGGGCAGCGCCTGTCGGAGCTGGCGATCCTGATTACCTCGCGGCAATGGTCCCAGCAGGTCGAGTGGGCGATTCATGCGCCGATAGCGTTGCGTGAAGGCGTATCCGAACAAACGATCGAGGCCATTCGCGAAGGCCGCAAGCCTGATGGCCTGGCTGAGGACGAGGCGATACTTTATGCATTCTCGACCGAGCTGTTTCGCAATCAGTCGGTATGCGATCACACCTATGAGCGCGCGTTGCAGCAGTTTGGCGAGCAGGGGGTGATGGATCTTGTCGGCATCAATGGCTATTATTCGCTGCTTTCCATGGTCATGAATGTAGCCAGAACACCGGTTCCTGACTCTTCGGCCAAGCCGCTTGTCACCATGCCTGCCGTGTAGCGTTGCCAGGAGGGCGATCTATTGCAGATGCAATAGATGGCAGGGCGGGCAGCAAACTTGTGTGCAGCGGCGCGATCAGGGCAGGTTTTCCCGGAAAATAATCTGGCTTTGCACGGGGTCGATGCCGCTCATTACCGGCCGTCGATCACGCAGATTGGCAAAGATGCGGATACAGTTCATGGTAGAGGACTGTGGATTCTGTGTAATGACGGCATCCATGGTTCCGTCGATCAGCAGGGCGCGGGTATCGGGTGTGAGTCCATGACCGATAAACACCACTTTGTGCGCCAGGCCTGCTTCCTTGAGCGCTTTGGCCACACCGTCAGACGCGCCGCCGATATTGTAGATGCCAGCCAAATCCGGTGATTGCTCCAGCAGTTGCCGCGTGAGCCGATAATTTTCTTCGGCACTATCGAGGCCTTCGCGCAATCCTACTACTTCAACGGTGGGAAACAGCTCCTTGAACATATACAGAAAACCCATTTCACGCTCCTCGTGAGCGCGATAGCTCAGGCTGCCGGCGATCATGGCAACCTTGGCCGGCCGTGCGCCAATAAAGCGGGCAATCAGGTACGCCGCAGTACGGCCCGCGGCACGGTTGTCCAGGCCGATATAGGCGGCGCGGCGCGTATTGGAAATATCGGTAATCAGCGTTATCACATGTTTGCCCTTATCGACCAGTTCCTCGATGGCGTCGCGCACCAAGGGGTGTTCAATGGCCATGCAGGCCACGGCGTCAGCGCGCTCTGCCTGCTTTTTCAGGCTTGTGGCAAGGGCCTCGGGATTGAAGCCTTCCACATAGTCGACTCTGCATTTCACGTTATAGGGCGTCCAGCTGTCCTGGGAGTAAGTGATGGTGTCGCCCAGCATCCTGATAAAGCGGTTGGTGCCTTTGGGAAGCACAAATGAAATACGCATGGCGCTGGGTGTAAGTGCCGCATACAGATCATTTTCCGGCAGATAGGCAAGCTCGGCAGCGGCGCGCAGTACGCGCTGGACTGTGGCCTCGCGCACACCCGACCGGTGGTTCAGTACGCGGTCTACCGTGGCAGTGGACACATTAGCCAGTTTGGCAATATCTGCAATATTGGCCCTGCTTGCGGCTTTATCAGAGTTTTTCATTACATCAAAAACCATCATTTAATTTGATTGACGCTGGTATATTATCACTATATCGTTGCGGTTAGAAAAATAATAAAATCAAAAAACATCATTTAACGTCTGGAGACAAATATGCAGAAGTATTCTCGCCGCAGCATGCTGCGCACCCTGTCCGCCGTGCCGCTGGCAGGTGTTGTCAGTGCGCTGCCACAGATAGCACGTGCTGCCGAATTTTCCTATAAGTATGGCAACAACCTTCCGCTGTCTCATCCCTTGAATATTCGCGCCAAGGAAGCGGCCGATGAAATCCGTGAAAAATCCGGCGGACGGGTCGATATCGCCATTTTCCCCAATAATCAGCTCGGCGGCGATACCGATATGCTGTCGCAGGTACGATCCGGCGGCATTCAGTTCTTTACGCCGTCTTCACTTGTGATTGCCACGCTGGTGCCGGTCGCAGCTATTAATGCGCTGGGTTTTGCTTTCAGTGATTATGCCCAGGTATGGAAAGCGATGGATGGCGATCTGGGTGCGCATGTACGGGCGTCTATCCGCAAAATACGTCTGTATGCCTTTGACAAAATGTGGGACAACGGCTTTCGTCAGATGACCAGCAGCAAGGGACCGATACAGCAGGCGTCCGATCTGGAAGATCTGAAAATCCGCGTGCCGGTCAGTCCGTTGTCTATTTCCATGTTCAAAGGTCTGGGTGCCGCCCCGACAAGCCTGCAGTTCAGCGAAGTGTATTCGTCTTTGCAGACCAAGATTGTGGATGCTCAGGAAAATCCGTTGCCCATCATCCAGGTGGCAAAACTGTATGAAGTACAAAAATATTGCTCCCAGACCAATCACATTTGGGATGGTTTCTGGTTTATTGCCAATGGTGCGGCATGGGATCGATTGCCCGATGATCTGAAGAAAATCGTTGCCGATGGTATTAACGGCGCGGGTATGCGTCAGCGCGAAGATATCCGAAAGCTCAATGATTCGGTGCAGAGCGAATTGCAAGCCAAAGGGCTGGCTTTCAATGCGCCGACGCCCGACACATTCCGGGCTGCACTGCGCGATACCGGTTTTTACAAAGAGTGGAAGGGCCGTTTTGGCGACGAAGCCTGGTCTGCGCTTGAGGCCTCGGTAGGCAAACTGGTTTAGTGTGATGGAAACTGCAATGATGACCGACTCTGCGATGGCGATGAAAACGCCCGCTACAACCCCTGTTTCCGGCGCCGGCAAGCTGGTTCACGCGGCCGATAATGCGCTTGGCCGCAGTATTGAGCTGGTCGCGGTAATGCTGATCATCCTGGAAGTTGTAATTCTGTTTTCAGGTGTCGCAGCAAGGTACGTATTGCATGTGCCATTGGTGTGGACCGATGAACTGGCGTCGATTCTGTTTCTCTGGCTGTCCATGCTGGGTGCGGTCATCGCGTTGCGGCGCGGGCAGCACATGCGCATGACCGCCTTTATTGACCGCGTTTCCCCCGATCGGCGCCTGTTGCTCGAAGGTTTTGCTTCGTCCGCATCACTGGCGTTCCTGGCGCTGTTTCTTTATCCGGCATTCGAATATGCCTACGAAGAATCCTATATTGTGACTCCGGCGCTGGAAATCAGTAATGCATGGCACGCAGCCGCATTACCAGTGGGTATTGCACTCATGATCCTGACGTCGGTTTTTCGCATGGTCATGACGGCCGATCGCAAGCAATTGTGGATTAGCCTGGGCGTTACATTGGCATTACTGGGCGTGTTCTGGATGGCGCATCCCGTGCTAATGGGGCTAGGAAAATTCAATCTGGTGATTTTCTTTGTCTTTGTGGTGGCCGCTTGCGTCTTTTCCGGCGTGCCGATTGCCTTTTCCTTTGCGCTGGCTACTTTCGGTTATCTCACGCTAACGACCCAGACCCCCATTGTCGTGATGGTGGGACGTTTGAACGAAGGCATGTCTCATCTGATTCTGCTGGCTGTCCCGCTTTTCATCTTCCTGGGCGCACTCATAGAGATGACGGGAATGGCTCGGGCCATGATTCAGTTCCTGGCCAGCTGCCTGGGGCATGTTCGTGGTGGCCTCTCTTATGTATTGATTGGTGCCATGTATCTGGTTTCCGGTATTTCCGGTTCCAAGATTGCAGATATGGCCGCCATCACGCCGGTATTGTTTCCCGAAATGGAAAAGCGTGGCGCCAAAAAGGGTGAACTTGTTGCATTGCTTTCGGCAACGGGCGCGCAGACCGAGACCATTCCGCCATCTATTGTGCTGATCACCATAGGCTCGGTTACCGGCGTATCCATTGCCGCGCTGTTTACCGGTGGCATATTGCCGGCTGTTGTTCTGGGCTTGTGTCTGTGTGTTGTGGTCGGCTGGCGCTATCGCCACGAAGATTTGTCAAAGGTTGCAAAAGTACCCAAGCGTGATATTTTTCGTTTTCTTCTGATTGCCTTGCCTGCCATCTCGTTGCCGTTTGTTATCCGGGCTGCGGTGGTCGAGGGTATTGCAACAGCAACTGAAGTCTCTACCATTGGGGTGGTGTACTCCATCCTTCTGGGGCTGCTGGTTTACCGGCAATTTGACTGGAAGCGCGTGGCGCCTATTCTGGTGGAAACGGCAACGCTGTCAGGCGCGATCATGCTGATTATTGGCTGTGCAACGGCCATGGCCTGGGCGCTCACTCAATCTGGCTTTTCCAGTGACCTGGCGGCGCTCATGGCAAACGTGCCAGGCGGCGGTTATGGCTTTCTGATCATCTCGGTATTTGCGTTCATCATATTGGGAAGCATTCTGGAAGGGATTCCGGCCATCGTCCTTTTCGGGCCATTGCTCTTTCCGGTCGCTCGGGCTCTGGATATTCATGATGTGCACTATTCGATCGTTGTCATTTTTGCAATGGGTATCGGGCTGTTCGCTCCGCCATTCGGAGTGGGTTATTACGGCGCGTGCGCAATCGGCAAGGTCAATCCGTCTGAAGGCATGCGCTATATCTGGGGTTATGTTGTCGCGCTGTTTGTGGGGTTGATGATCGTGACATTTGTTCCCTGGATTTCCACCGGTTTTATCAAATAAATCATTTCGTCATACAGGTTCATGGTGCCTGTTGCAGCAGGCATCATTTTTATCAAATAGCTGGAACACAATATGAGTACATTCTTTGGCGAAATTCGTCAGCTGGGATATGTTGTCGACGATATCGAAGCGGCAATGGCTTACTGGAGCAACACGCTGGGCGTGGGTCCCTGGTATTACAACCCCAAGGTGCCGATCCGCAACTATCAATATGACGGCCAGACCTACGAGCCGCATAATTCAGTCGCACTGGCCAATTCTGGCTTCGTGCAGGTGGAACTGATACAGACGCGCAACGATGTTCCGTCAATGTACCGCGATTTCCTGCAGGCGGGCCGCACCGGTCTGCAGCATGTTGCTTACTGGACTGAGCAATATGATGCCGATCTTGAGCGGTTGCTCAAGCAGGGCTTTAAGCCACGCATGAGCGGCGAGGTTGGCGAGCAGGGCAGGTTCATCTATTTCGATACGGAGTATCATCCGGGCACAGTTATCGAACTGTCGGAAGTGGCCGGCCCCAAGGGACGTTTGTTTGACCTGATTCGTTCGACGTCGGAAGGCTGGAATGGCCAACAGGCCATCCGGCCGTTTCCCGATCTGGATACATTATGAGCGATACTGCAGTACAGGCCCGATATGTAGTGGAAACGCCGTTTGAACCGGCCAAAGTGGCGGAAATTATGGCTGGTGAACAGTCTTGCGGAACCTTTACCCGCGTGGCTGGCGAAACCGATGAGTTGCGAGAGCGAGCCCGCGCCATGGTAACCGCGGTGACCGAGTTGCCTGCAGGCGAGGCGCCCAGTTTGCCCAACGCCTGGCTCGAAGGCCGACATGTAAACGGCCCATGGCGTCGTGCCCACATTGATATTTCATTTCCGATAGCCAACTTTGGCGCAAACCTTGCCACGCTGGCCGCAACGGTCTCGGGCAATCTTTACGACTTGGGAGAAGTGACTGGCCTGCGTCTTGAGTCGCTGACGCTGCCCGCTTCATTTCGTATGCGGTTTGCCTTACCCGGCCTGGGCATTGCCGGCACGCGTGCCAGCATTGGTGTGGCTGCCGGCGCTATGATCGGCACGATTATCAAGCCAAATGTAGGCATGAGTGCGGCGCAGACGGCAGCGCTGGTAAAGACCTTGTGCGAGGCGGGCGTTGATTTCATCAAGGATGATGAAGTGTGCGCCAATCCTGACCATGCGCCCCTTGCCCAGCGGGTTCCTGCGGTGATGGCCGTCATCCGTGAGCATGCACAGCGCACCGGCAAAAAAGTCATGATGGCATTCAATATCAGCGATGATCTGGATTCCATGCGACGTCATGCAGACTTGGTTGCGCAGGAAGAAGGCACGTGTGTGATGGCCAGTCTTAATTATTGCGGGTTCTCGGCCATTGAAAGCCTCAGAAAGAGTACGCCGCTTGCTATCCATGGTCATCGTAATGGCTTTGGCGCCGTTTCGCGGCATCCGTTGCTTGGCATGGCGTATCAGCCGTATCAGACGATGTGGCGCCTGGCAGGGGTGGATCATATGCATGTGCATGGCTTGCAGGGCAAATTCTCGCAGCCCGATAGTGAGGTGGTAAGTGCAGCAGCCGACTCCCTGGCGCGCATGTCCGACACGGTCGACGACCGGGTGCTGCCGGTATTTTCTTCGGGCCAGTGGGCGGGTACGGTTCCGGTGACCTGGCAGTCGATTCAAAGCCAGGATCTGCTCTTCATGTCTGGCGGTGGCATCCTTGCCCATCCCATGGGACCGGCAGCCGGTGTGGTCAGCCTGCGCCAGGCCTGGGCAGCGCAGCAGGAAGGCGTCACGCTGGAAGATTACGCTTGCAATATGCCCGAGCTGAAGGCGGCCCTCTCGTTCTTTGGTGACAAGCAATCATGAGCCTGAGGTTTGGCTGGTATGGCGATGATTTTACCGGGGCGACCGATACGCTGGCCGTTGCGGCACGCGCCAATTTGCGCAGCATACTGTTTCTGGACGTGCCCACCGAAGCGCAATTGGCGCGTATTGGCCCATTGCAGGCCATCGGCATAGCCGGGACGGCACGCGGCATGAGTCCGCAACAGATGCAGTCCTGTTTGCCGAAGATCGGACGCTTTTTCCGGGATCAGCAGGTGCCGGTGCTGCATTATAAATGTTGTTCCACCTTTGATAGCGCCGCACACACGGGCAGCCTGGGGGCCGCAGTCAATATCCTGGGCGACTATGTGCACGCGCCGTTTGCATTGTTTGTAGGTGGCCAGCCCGATATTGGTCGTTACTGCTGTTTTGGCAATCTTTTTGCTGCGGCTGGGGATTGTGGCCAGGTGCATCGTATCGACCGGCATCCAACCATGCAATGTCATCCGGTCACACCGATGCATGAAGCAGACTTGAGATTGCATCTGCAATCGCAGACCATGGCAGATGTCATCAGCATTCCTTATACGGCATATCAACAGCAACCGGCCGTGTTGGATGCGCTGGTGGATAGAGCCATCCAGTGCTGTGGCAGCACCCAGGGAAAAATGGATACAGGCGTCCTGTTCGATGTTTCCGACAGCACACAGCTTGCAAGCGTGGGGCGACAGATCCTGCGTATCGCCAATCAATATGGAACAACCCTGGCTGTTGGCTCAAGTGTCGTGTTACAGGCAGTGGCCGCCACAGAAAATGTCGATAAGCGCAACCATAGCGCCTCGGACCATGTGGTCGACGGCAGGTCGCCTCCGATACACACAGGTCCGACCTTTGTATTGGCGGGAAGCCTGTCTCCGGTTACCGCTGCGCAGGTGCGGGCAGCCGATGGGTATGTAAAGCTGCCGCTGCAGGCGCGCTCGTTGTTGAATGATGCCGCATACCGGGCTGCACAATGTCAGCACATTTGTGATGAGTTGAGTGCTAACCGTCATGTTCTGGCCTATGTAGACCAGCAAAACGGGCGCGACAACGCAATACAATCAGCGGATCTGGCGGCGGCAACGGCCCGCTTTGTGTATTCGACGCTGCAATTGTTGGCAGAGCAGGGTATACACCTGGGGCAGCTTGGCATTGCGGGTGGAGATACGTCCAGCCAGGCGATTGCGCAACTGGATCTATGGGCATTGTCATATGCAGGCGTACTATCGCCGGGAGTAACTGTTTGTTCAATGCATAGCGACAATCCCGCATTGGACGGGTTAACCGTCATGTTAAAGGGTGGGCAGATGGGCAGTGAGGATATTTTCGATAAATTGCTGCAAGTGCCGGTAACGCGCTAAGCTGTTCCCTCTGGAAGCTTGGCGCGTTCATTGGTACTCCTTTACCGTTCGGTATGGCGCACAATCACACTAAGTCGCTGCAGTCACTCATGCGGCAACCCAATATTGCAATAGCAATAAAAATAACGAATCAGATTGATGGTTGCCCAATTGCATAAATAGTCTAATCGCCGTAACATGGTAAGTGCCTATCCACCCTACAGGGAGCAGCGCCATGAGCGATCATGTCTATAAGCATATTGAATTGACGGGTTCTTCAAAAAACAGCATCGAAGACGCAGTGAGCAACGCGTTGGCCAAGGCCAATGAGACGGTCAGGAACATTCAGTGGTTTTCGGTTACCGAGACCCGGGGGCACGTTGTCGACGGCAAAGTGGCCCACTGGCAGGTCAGCATCAAGGCAGGTTTTACGTTGGAATAAGCAAGTGGGCGCAGTTAAGTCGGACTCAGTGACAGGGCCTGTATTGCCAGGCGCGCCACGTCCAGGTCCTGTTGTGCCTGTGCCTTGTTTGCATCCTGTATGAACCAGACTGCCGACAGGCCGGCGAATGCCAGGACCCAGTATAACAAGCGGTGACGATTCAGGTCAGCCGCTTGCGATACGACTTGAACCTGGCGAGCAAAGCGAACCGGGTCGGTCACGGTGGGCAGGTCGGGGTTCACAATCAAATTCGCATAGTCAAACCCCCGCTCGCCCAGTAGCCCCTTGGGGTCGATGGCCAGCCAGCCACGGTCCGCAAAATCCAGAATATTGTCGTGGTGGATGTCGCCATGCAGTACGGTTATCTCTTCGGGCTCGGCCAATAGCCGCTGTGCTGCATTAGCACATTGGTGCAGCACCGGGTTGCTCCTGGCAACTGCGAACAGATCAGCGAACCACATTTGTAAAGTAATCAATTCGGGTCGATCCAAAACCTGCCCTGCGTGGGCGTGCAGTTGCGCCACCGTGTCGCAGGCAATGCGGCTCGCCTTGTCGTCCTGGCCATGCAATGCCATCTGCATCAGCGACTGTTTGCCCTGGGCCCGTTCCATTACCAAGGCATTGGCGCTGCGGGCAAATACCCTGGCTGCACCATTGCCATCCCACCATTGCAGCACTTTGCCGCCGCGTATTTCGTGCTCGTCGCGCGCAATCTTGAGCATTGCCATGGCGTCGTTCATTTTCACCGGCAGCAGGCTGCTGCCCGGGGTCGCAATGGGCGTGCCATCCTGGACCAGATTCCATTTTTTCTTCCACGGTGCAAACACATCCATATCCGCGTCCGTCGTCGGCTGTGCGCAGGCTTGTGTGCGCCGATCTTGGCTTGCGGGTTCGGCGTCCGGTTTATCGTCAGTCATCGAGCCTGTCATATTTCTTTGCATTGCCTTTGCTTTTTCCTACTGGATATTTTTGTGCGTTCAGCTCCAGTTTTTCCTGAGCAGCCTGCAATATATCAATGTTCAGGACCCGACTGATGGTAAGCAGGTACAGCAGCACATCGGCAATTTCATGTCTGGCTGCCAGTTGGTCTTGTTCATTCAGTGTGGCCGATTCTGCTTCTGTTTTCCATTGAAATATTTCGACCAGCTCTGCCGCTTCCACCGAAAGTGCCATGGCGATATTTTTTGGCGAATGGTATTGATCCCAGTCGCGGGCTTTGGCAAAGGCTTCAAGCTGTTCGTAAATGGAGGTTAGGGTTGGTTTCATAATATCCGGCATCAAGTGAATTCGGGTGATGGGTTATGGGTTGCGGCAGGCTGTCTTAGAGCAGCCTGGTATATTTCCAAGCGTTTTTCGCGATCAGGCTTGCGGCCGTTTTTTCGCTTTCGTCCATGACGCAATCGACGGCATCATTGCGCATGATGTTGTTTGTATGACAAATGAAAATCTCGCGGAAAAATTCAAAATCGAACCGCCGCATAGTGATTGTACCGTCATGGATTTCTTCGTGGGCGGCAGAGTAAGGAAGAATGGTTGCTGCCAGCCCGCTCTTGACCGCGGGAATCAGGATCGCAGAGGTACTGGCCTCTGCGATCAGCTCATACGGCAGGCGTCGCTCCAGGAAGGCGTGATCGATCCGTGAGCGCAAACGGTTGGGCAAACTGGGCAGAATCAGCGGAACATCCTTGATATCTTCGATATTGACGCGACGTTTTTTAATGCTTGTCTGTGCATGCAGCAACAGCAGCAATTCCTCAACCAGAAATGGTTTGAGCACCATGCCTTTGATTTCCTGCTGGTCCGGCGTCAGGGCAAAGTCAACCCGTCCCTGGAGCACCTGGCGGGTCAGATCGGCACTGGGCAGATCGACAATCTCCAGAATTACCGACGGGTAGCGCTGCTTGACCTGATGGATCAGTGGCAGCGCCAGCATACGTGCTGTACTGGAGGCTAACGCAATGGAGACTGTGCCGCTAACCGGGTTATCGTGCCGATGTAAAATTGCCTTGGTATTGTCAATCTGGCGTACGATGGTCTGGGCATGTTTGTAAAGCAGTGTCCCTTCTTCTGTCGCCTTTACGCCGCGCGTAGATCGCAAAAAAAGGGTGACGCCCAACTCTGCCTCGAGCAGGTGTATCTGCTGTGTCAGGGCAGGCTGCGCAATATGCAGCGTGGCCGCTGCCTTGGTCATATTTCCCAATTCAAATACCTTGATGAAATAGCGCATTTGGCGTGTGTTCATGGCGGCCTCGTCCTTGCAAACTGATGTCATGCGTAGGTAAGAAAAATAACAATAAGAAAAAATGATCGTACGATAAATAAACAGTATTTTGATTGGAAAATCTTATTGCATAGAATAGCATGCAAAAGGAGACAATCATGACAAGACCATTAGCCGGTTTGCGCGTCCTGGATTTAACCCGCGCGTTGTCCGGACCGTTTAGCACCATGACTCTGGCCGATCTTGGCGCGGAGGTAATCAAGGTTGAACCCACGCCTAATGGCGATATGATTCGCCAGTGGGGGCCGTTCGACGAGGATATCAGTGTCTATTATCTGAGCGCCAACAGAAATAAGAAGGGCATAGGCGTTGATTTTCGCAAGCCTGAAGGACTGGCTTTTATCCGGCAGCTTGCCCTGCAGTCGGATATCGTCGTGGAAAATTTCAAGGTGGGCACCATGGCAAGTATGGGCTTGTCATATGAGTCGCTTCGCAAGGAGAAGCCGTCTTTGATTATGGCTTCGATTTCAGGATTCGGCAGCACCGGCCCGGCAAAAAACTGGGCGGGCTTTGATCAGATTGCTCAAGGGTATTCCGGTTTCATGAGTCTGACCGGCACGCCTGAATCGGGTCCGACACGGGTCGGTACTGCTATTGGCGACCTGACAGCCGGGATGTGGGCGGTGATCGGCGTACTGGCGGCGGTGATTGAGATGAAATCGACCGGACAGGGGCAGCACGTGGAAACGTCACTGTTGGCCAGCCTGCTGAGCTTGCTATCGGTTCAGGGGCAGCGCTATCTGAGTGTGGGGGAGGTGCCGCAACCTTGCGGTAACGTTCATCCGGTGATCGCGCCTTATGGCACCTTTGAAACCAGCGACGGCCCGATCAATCTGGCGCCGGCCACGCAGGATATGTGGGCGCGCCTGTGTTCCGTCCTGAATCTGAATGAGCTGGTCGCCGATCCGCGTTTTGTGCGAAATGCAGATCGAATGAAAAATCGCCATGCGCTCAAGGATATTCTTGAGGGCGCGCTCAAACAGCATCCGCGCATGCACTGGACACAGATCATGATTGAGCAGGGCATTCCTGCCGGACCCATCAATACGCTGGAAGATGTTTTCCGCGATGAGCAGGTTCTGGCATGTAATCTGGTTCAGACAGTCGAGCATGCTCGCCTGGGGCAGTTGCGGCAAGTGGCCTTGCCCGTGCATATGAGCAATCACGATAGCAATAGCGTTGTTTCGTCTCCGCCGGTTTTCGGGCAGGATACCCTGCGGGTAGCCACTGATATGGGGATGGACGGGGACCTAGTCAAGCAATTGATTACCGACGGCGTTTTGTATCAGGCCGACAGGCAAAATTAAAGAGGTTGTGATCATGACAGAAGACTTGCATACGCCAACCCTGCACGTCGAGGGCGCGATAGCCACGCTGCAACTGAATAAAGCCGAGCATGCCAACCGTTTGTCGCCAGCTGACCTCAAAGCGATCGAACAGCATATTGCAACCGTCAACGATAGCGAAGGCGTCCTGGTGTTGCGTCTGATTGCATCAGGAAAATATTTCTGCAGCGGCTATGACATTTCTTCGCTGGCTAGCGAAGAAGCCCCCAGCTCAATGTATTTCGGTGAAGTGGTCGATGCCGTAGAGCAGTGTCGTGCAATCACTATTGCCGTCATCCAGGGCGGCGTATATGGCGGTGGCACAGATCTGTGCCTGGCCTGTGATTTTCGTCTGGGTACAGACCGCGTCAATATGTTTATGCCGGCTGTGAAATTCGGCCTGCATTTTTACCCAGGCGGCATGCAGCGCTATATTTCGCGCCTGGGTCTGAATAATGCGAAGTACCTGTTTTTGACAGCTGAAAAAGCCGATGCTGCCCGAATGCTGGATATGGGGTTTCTTACCGAGCTGGTGCCGGCAGAGCGCCTGCAGTTGCGTGCTGATGAGCTTTCGTCCCATCTTGCTGCCATGGCGCCACAAGCCCTGCTGGGAATCAAAAAGCACTTGAATCTGATCGCCCGACAGGAAATAAGAACAGAGGAAATTACCCAAGCCGTATTGCGCTCTGAAAGTTCGCAGGATATGAAAGAGGGTGCCGCGGCCTGGAGAGCGCAGCGTTCCCCCGTGTTTGCCGGGCGTTAAATGACAATAAAGTAGCGATAAGCAAGAAGCACTAACAAGAAGCACTAACAAGAAGCACTAATAAAGTGGCGCTCATAAAGTGGCGCTCATAAAGAAGCGATTACAACGAAGGTCAAACCCTATCAGGAGACAAACATGATTGGAAAAAAAGCGATTTGGATTGCGGCAAGCTTACTGGCTGTAAACACAACCGTCCAGGCGGCAGGATATCCTGACAAGCCGATTTCACTTGCTATCGGCTTTCCGCCAGGCGGCGGTGCCGACAACGTAGCGCGAGTCTACGCAGACCATCTGGCAAAAACCCTGAAGCAGCCAGTCATTGTAGAGAACAGGCCAGGTGCAGGCTCCACTATTGCTGCAGCCCATGTAGCAAGGGCCAAGCCAGATGGTTATACAATTTTCATGGGTAATTCAAGTGTCATGGGTAGCGACAACGTGTTGTACAAAGTGGCTTACACACCGGATAGTTTCATCCCGGTCAGTCGGCTTACCACGTCGCCCATGATTCTTATAGCCAGCAAGAAGTCAGGCATAGGTAGTGTTCAGGATCTGCTGGAAAAGTCGCAGAAAGAGCCGGGCAAGCTGACCTTTGCCTCTTCTGGTAACGGTGTCATTACTCATCTGGCAGGCGTTGAGTTTCTGAGATTGTCGGGCCGCAAGCTGTTGCATGTGCCATTCAAGGGAGGCGCGCCGGCGACCCAGTCGGTGGCTGCCGGGGACACCGACATATCGTTTGCGACGGCGCCATCGGCCAAGGCGATGATCGATACCGGCAAAGTCAAAGGGCTGGCGATTACTTCAAAGACGCCTTCCAGTGTGATCAGCCAATATAAACCCATTGATCAGTCCGGGCTCAAAGGATACGACATCACCAACTGGTGGGGAATTTTCGTTCCGGCTGGCACACCCAGGTCCGTTATTGAAACGCTATTTGCAGCTACCGGCAAAGTCCTGGCTGAGCCGGCAGTTAAAAAGAACCTGACGGCAAACTTTGAAGAGGTCAACCCGTCTGCCAGCCAGGAGGAGTTTGTTCAGTTTGCCCGCACCGAAGGCAAGCTTGGTCTGGATCTGGCCCGAGAGAGTCTGCAAACAAAGAACTGAGCACAAGGCGGGGTCTGTCGCGCAGGCGGGGCCCGCTAGCGGCTACGACCTTTTGATTGATCCATTGGTATACAAAAATAAATAATTAATAGATTGTTTCGTAATCAATTGGTGATTTTTAAATGTTGTTTACAATATGACGGATTCACTGTTGTTACAGTCAGAGAGATTGAAATGGTCGGCGCTGTCATGCCTGGTTCCGCATCAGTGAACGTAAGCACCAAGTTTGGGTATAAAACAACCAATAGTGCTTACGGTCAGTATATGGTGGATCTTGCCGATAGCAGTTATTATGCCGCCTCTATGACGCTGTTATTGAACGCAGCAGATTGGCTCCCTGACGGATTCACTGTTGAGCGCAAAACGCAGGCAATCGATCCGGCCCGAAGCCAAACGGCGCAGCAGTAAACCGGTGCAGGCAGCATGGGCCAGAGGAGCGCCTGAGACGATCTCAATCGAAAAAGGCAATCTTACCGAGGTATCTGTCAGCACTCACGCTGCGGATCGCTATAGCGGCCCTTCTGTTTTTTTTATCGGTAACGGCGTGGTCAGGTATCACGATTTCTTCCAGACAAGTGGGCAATGACAAACACAAATACGAATATGCAGCCTGACCTTGTCAGAAAAAAACAGGATAGTCGCGCAGGCTGGATGGTACTTATCCTGACATTGACTATTCAGGCGCTGGCGACCATGGTGTTGCTGGTGCCGCCAGTGATGGCGCCGGTGCTGTCCGACCAGTTGGGCGTGCCTGCCGGCTATATCGGCTTTTATATTGCGGTGGCTTATCTGTCTGCGATGTTAAGCAGCCTGAGCGCAGGCGCGATGCTGACCATGGTCGGGCCGATTCGCCTGAGCGCTTTGTGTCTGTTGTCGTCCGCCATCGGTCTGACCCTGTTCGTGATGGCGCCGTCTGTGTGGACGCTCGCGTTGGCCGGCATATTCATCGGTCTTGGATATGGTCCGGTGACCCCGTGCAGTTCGCAGATACTGATTAAAAACACACCGATGCACCGGCTGAGCCTGATTTTCTCCATCAAGCAGACCGGCGTGCCGCTTGGCGGCGTCTTGGCTGCCATGATCATGCCCAGTCTGGAGCAAATGGCCGGGTGGCGCAGCGCCCTGGGTGTTGTCTGTGTGGTGCTGTTCATTTGCGCGGTGGTCTCGCTTTTTGCTCCGCGCTCCTGGGAGCCTGAAGCGACCGGTACCAGAAAGTCTTTCAAAGAAGAGTTCTTTGGTGCACTGGGAACGATTTATCGCATTCCAGTATTGCGAACGCTGGCCGTCTGTTCCTTTTGCTTTTCTGTATGCCAGCTCACGTTAATGACCTATGCCATTACTTTCCTGCATAACGAGGTTGGCATGTCATTGGTTCTGGCAGGGGTTTTTCTGTCCGTATCACAGGCGGCAGGCGTGATCGGGCGGATTTTATGGGGTTATCTGGCCGATAATTTCTTTTCCACCTGGAGTATGTTGCTGGTGTTGGCAGCCGGCATGCTCTTGTCTGCCGTGGGCGTGTTTTATATTGACGCCGATTCAAGCCAATGGTGGATCATATTTGTGTTTGCCGTTTTTGGTGCCACCGCAATCGGCTGGAATGGCGTATATCTGGCAGAAGTGGCCAGGCGTGCGCCCGAGGGGAAATCGGGTTCGGTCACCGGCGGTACGCTGGCGGTCACCTATTTGGGCGTCGTTCTGGGGCCTCCGGCCATCGGCCTGGTATCACAGGCGGCAGGCGGGTTCGGTTACGGTTTCCTGGCGTTGTTATTGCCTACCATCGCTTCAATCATCTTGCTGGGCAGGACCAAACGACACTTCCAGGGGCAGTAAAGAAGAGGCAGTGCGGCCTGTTTGTGCCGCAAGCCAGCCACGCATGCTTTTACCAGTCCAGGGGAAATCCAAACCAGGGTGGCGCTGATCAACATGTGATATGTCGTTGCGTGCGAAAGCAACCGCCTTGCCCCTTTGCAGCTATCGAAAAAACCCTGCTGCTGCGCGCTCAAAAAAATGATTGGGACGTGTCGCCAATAGCGTCCAGACAGGCCTTTCCTTGAAACACCTTTATGGCTGTTTTTAGGGTAAACCACAATTTAAAGATGTCAGATAACATACAACAATAAGGCTCATAAATAAACGCTGTATTTCGGTTGGAATATTCGTGCCAGAAACAAAACCCTTTAAACGCCTATTGTTAACCGGTGCTGCCGGTGGACTGGGCAGCGTGCTGCGCCAAACCCTGAAACCCTTTGCCGACACCATAAGGCTGTCGGACATCATTGCTCCCGCTGACAAACCTCAGGCGGAAACCGGTGAAGAGCTCATTCTTTGCAATCTGGCCGACAAGGCGTCGGTAGAGCAGCTGGTGGCCGGCTGCGATGCCATCGTGCATATGGGCGGGGTATCGGTTGAGCGTTCTTTTGAAGAAATTCTTGAAGCAAATATCAAGGGCGTGTTTCATATCTATGAAGGCGCTCGACGTCATGGTGTCAAACGGGTGATTTTCGCCAGTTCGAATCACGCCATCGGCTTTTACCGGCAGAATCAAGTCATTGATGCCGGCGTGCCGCGCCGACCCGATGGCTATTATGGTTTATCCAAGGCCTATGGCGAAGAAATGGCCAGTTTCTATTTCGATCGTTATGGCATTGAAACGGTCAGCATCCGTATCGGATCCTGCTTTCCGGTTGCGAAAGACCGGCGCATGATGCACACCTGGATCAGTGTCCGCGATTTGACCGAACTCATTCGTTGCGCGCTGGTAACTGAGAAAGTGGGGCATACGATTGTGTATGGCATGTCGGATAATAAGCAGGTGTGGTGGGACAATCACCTGGCAGCCAGGCTTAACTTTGTGGCGCAGGATACCTCAGAAATATTCCGCGAGCAGGTGGAGCGCCAGCCCATGCCTGCGGCCGATGACCCTGTGGCTATCTACCAGGGAGGGGCGTTCACCGCCCAGGGCCCGTTCGAGTAAATCAAATGACTGCAGGACTATATAAAACCGGCCAACCTGGATGGGAGATATAAGTGCAGTACGATTTTAATTTCGCGGGTCTGCTTCCTTACTGGCATACGTTTCTTGAAGGCGCATTGCTGACGCTTGAGTTGACCCTGGCCTCGACGGTATTTGGTCTGGCTATCGGTATTTTTTGCTCGATCGGCACTCGCAGCCGATACCGTTGGATAAACCGTGCTTGCGCTGTCTATGTTGAGACGATCCGCAATACACCGTTTCTGGTGCAAATATTCATTTTCTATTTTGGGCTATCCAGTATCGGGTTGCAGATGCCGGCGGCGGTGGCTGCGGTCATTGCCATGGTCATCAATGTCGGCGCCTATTCTTCGGAGATTATCCGCGCCGGCATGGACGCCATTCCCAAGGGGCAGATTGAGGCAGCCGAATGTCTTGGACTGTCCCGGCCTCGCATCTACTGGCACGTCATTATGCTTCCTGCCTTTGAGAAAGTGTACCCGGCCATTACGAGTCAGTTCATTCTGATGATGTTGATGTCGTCCATTACCTCACAGATTTCTACCGAGGAGCTTACTGCGGTGGCCAATAACGTGCAGTCGGAAACGTTTCTCTCGCTGGAATCCTACATCGTGGTTGCTGCCCTTTACTTGCTGCTGGCAGTCGTGCTGCGGGTGCTTTTCTGGCTGGCCGAGCAACTGCTGTTTCGGCGCAAGCGTGTTATTGCCCAAGCGCAGCGTCGCTCGACCTCCATGGGCAATGCGGCCGCCCGCAAGCGAAAGGCGGTGTCGCGCAAGCTGCCCGCAGTGACGATCAGGGGGTAAGCATGGACTCATTTTCTACTGTACAGCTGCTGTATCTGCTCAAGGGCGTGGGCTGGACGCTGGTGTTGTCACTTATTTCATTTGCGCTTGGCTCTGTGGCGGGATTCGCGGTAATGCTGGCACGCGTCTCGGTTCACAAACCGGTCCGGGTGATCACCTCTGCTTTTATTCAGATTATTCAGGGTATTCCCTTGCTGGTTCTGCTCTTTATTGTCTATTTCGGAGTCGGTATTTTCGGCATCAACGTCGCGCCACTGGTGGCATCGGCCATTGCGCTGATGATTCATGTGAGTGCATTCCTGGGTGAGATCTGGCGCGGCAGCGTGCAGGCCATAGAGAAAACCCAATGGGAAGCATCGGAGTGCCTGGGCCTGTCGAGGTGGCAATCGCTGATTCTTGTGATTATTCCACAGGCATTGCGTATGTCATTGCCACCTTCGGTGGGTTATTTGGTGCAAGTTATCAAATTGACGTCACTCGCATCGGTTGTCGGCTTCGTGGAACTGACGCGCGCCGGTCAGATTATCAATAACTCGCTGTTCCAGCCATTTCTGGTTTTCGTGCTGGTGGGCGCCTTTTATTTTGTGCTCTGTTATCCATTATCGCTATGGAGCAGGGCCATGGAGAGAAAACTGAATGTCGGCAATCGTTAATGTGCGGGATGTGCACAAGAAATTCGGCGAGAACGAGGTGCTCAGGGGCGTCTCGTTTGAAATAGAGCGCGGCCAGGTCGTGGCGATCATCGGGCAGAGCGGTTCGGGCAAAAGTACGGCGCTACGCTGCATGGATCATCTGGAAACCATCAATAGCGGTTCCATCTCGGTCTGCGGGCATGAGCTTGGTACGGGTACGGTCAACCTGCGCGAACTGCGCAAGGATGTGGGCATCGTATTCCAGAGCTACAACCTGTTTCCCCACCTGACAGTCCGGCAAAACATCATGCTTGCGTTAAAGCATGTGCGCAAACTATCGCGCGAGGAGTGTAGCCGCAAGGCGCAGTACGTACTTGAAAAAGTGGGCCTGGCCGAAAAGGCAGAAAGCTATCCGGAACAGCTGTCGGGCGGCCAGCAGCAACGAGTGGCGATTGCCCGATCGCTAGCCATGGAACCCAAAGTGATGCTGTTTGACGAAGTGACCTCCGCACTGGATCCGCAATTGACAGGTGAGGTGCTTCGGGTAATCGAAGATCTGGCCAAAGGGGGAATGACGATGGTGCTGGTCACCCACGAAATGTCTTTCGCTCGCAGAATTGCCGACAAGGTAATTTATATGTATCAGGGCATGGTCTGGGAAACCGGTGGCCCGGAAATTCTGACCAACCCACAAACTCGTGAGCTGCAGCAGTTTATCGGCACCGGGTTATAGCAGTTCAAGCAGTTAATCGCAGCTCACTATATTTATAAAAGGTACGACGACAAATGAAATTAATGCAGACAGTGAAAACGCTTGGCCTCGGTCTGGGCCTGATGGGTGTTTGTGCGGCCAGCCATGCCGATGCCCTGGATACCATCAAGAAAAATGGCACGATCCGCGTGGCCGTTGCAATGGGCGTGCCCATGTTCAGCTATGCCAATGCCAATATGGAACCCGAAGGTTCGGATGTGGACACGGCCAAACTGCTGGCCCAGGATCTGGGTGTCAAACTGGATCTGGTGCAAATTACCAACGCGGCGCGGGTTCCCAGCATTCAGACCGGCAAGGCAGACCTGACGGTCTCGAGCCTGTCGATTACGCCTGAACGCGCCAAAGTGGTGGATTTCACTGTTCCGTATGCCTCGCTGCAGACCATTGTCGCTGCGCCCAAGGATGTGCGGATCAAGAACTATGCCGACCTCAAGGGCCTGCGCCTGGGCGTGACGCGCGCAACGGTCAATGACGCCGATGTGACCAAGAATGCGAAGGACGCCAATATTCGTCGTTTCGAGGATGACGCCACACTGGTGACCGCCGGCGTATCGGGGCAGGTTCAGGCCGTCTCTTCCCAATGGCCTATTGTGGCGGAAATAAACAAGAAGCAGACCAGCAATCCCTTTGAGACAAAATTTGTCCAGCATGAATTCATGCTGGGCATTGCTATGCCGAAAAACAATCCGGAACTCAAGGCATGGCTGGACAAGTGGATTCTTGAAAACCTGAAAAACGGCAAGTTGAATGCTATTTATAAAAAATATCACGGCAATGAACTTTCACCGAAAGTGGTCAATCAGCAGTCTTGATGTAATTGATATCGATATGAAAAAAAGGTCGTGACTTGTCCCCCAGGACATAGGGCGGTTGAAAGCCAGACAGCCAGGGCCTGAGTTCGGTATTGCACCGGCTCAGGCCTTTTAGTGCGGTACAGCTGTAGCCGACATTATCATTGTGAATGTATTGTCGGATGCCAGCACGCAATTTATTAGTCGGGCTTCAGGTTCTGAAGTATTTTCTGTGCGACGTCTATCCGTATAGTGCCCTGAGAGATCAGCGCATTGGCCACCTGATCAATTTGTTGTCCGACGGCACCGGCCATCATGGCAACATTTTGAGCATGCAACGCCATATGCCCTTTTTGGATACCTGTTGTTGCCAGCGCTTTTAATGCCGCAAAATTTTGTGCCAGTCCCGTGGCAGCAATAATGCGGGCCAATTGGCTTGCACTCGTTACGCCAAGTATTTGCAGATTGGCTTTTGCCATAGGATGCAGTTTGGTTGCCCCGCCAACCAGGCCTACGGCCATTGGCATTTCGATGCTGCCGACCAGATCACCGGTTTTGTTGATTTCCCAGTGTGTCAGGCTGCCGTAGTGTCCGTTACGTGCGGCATAAGCGTGAGCGCCGGCTTCCACGGCGCGCGTGTCATTGCCGGTTGCCAGGACGACGGCCGATACGCCGTTCATGATGCCCTTGTTATGGGTTGCTGCACGATAAGGATCCGATTCGGCAAAATGGTAGGCGCTCATGATACCGTCGCGTATGGCTTCTCCACCAATTGCTTCACACGTCCATGTTGCACGTGCTCGGGCCAGGCGTCTGTCCGCCAGATTGGAGAGAATTCTCAGATACACCTTGCCGCCGGTCCACTGCTCGATCAGTGGCGCCAGCTTCTCTGCCATGGTATTGACTGCATTGGCTCCCATGGCATCACGCGTGTCGACGATCAAATGTGTAATAACCATCGGTCCGATATTCGAGTCAATAATTCGCACTTCGATATCCTGCAGGCCGCCGCCCAGTGAAAGCAGAATGGGATCGCATTCGTCACACAACTTTTTTATCTGCGCTTTCTGTTCCAGAATGGCGATTCTGGAAAACTGCGGATTTGTGATGTTAACCAACTGAATTTGGGCAATCATCTGTGAGCCAGACATGGATGTGGTGAATCCGCCGCTGTCATAACATTGTCTTGCCGCATTACAAACCGCAGCAACCACCGAAGATTCTTCAGTAGCCATTGGCACCAGGACATCATGACCATCGACTTTCATGTTCGTGGCAATACCCACCGGAATATTCATGGTGGTAATGACATTCTCAATGAGATGATCGGCTATGTCAGCGGGCAAATTGCCCGTATTGAGCATGGCCTGGATCGTGTCGGGTTCCAGGTTGCACCGTTCTTTTAAAATATCCAGGCGACGCTGTATTCCCAGTTTGTGAAAGCCGGCAATTCGAGAGCTGAGTTCAGGCATGGTGTTTCGTTCCGTATGAAAAATAAAAGATCAACGTCTGTCCATCAAGGACGGAAGCCAGGTAACAAGATCCGGGAAGGCTGCGCAGAATATCAGCGCGCATATTTGCAATATCATGAACGGCACAACGCCCTTGTATACAGTACCCATGCCCAGATGCGCGGGCAATGGCCCTTTAATGTAAAACAGGGTGTATCCGAAAGGGGGGCTGATATAGCCGGTTTGTATCGTGATGGCATACAGGACGCCAAACCAGATTTCGTCAAAGCCGAGTAATTTGACGATGGGCAAGAAGACTGGCACGGTCAGCAGGATAATGCCGATTTCGTCCAGGACGGTTCCCAGAAAGATCAGAATCAGCATCATTGCCGCCAATATGACGTAAGGATGAACCTGCATGTCGCGGATCAGGTTCAGCAGGGTATCGGCGCCGCCCAGGCCGGTAAAGACAGAGACATAGGCTTTTGCGCCAATGGTAATCCACAGAATCATTGTGGTGGCTTTCGCGGTTTCGAACGTGGCGTGACGAATACCGGAATAGTCCAGTTTGCGTTTGAGCATTCCAATGATGAATGCGCCCGCAACGCCAACGGCAGCCGCTTCGGTCGGGGTGGCGATGCCAAAAAATATTGAACCAAGTATCAATATGACAAGGATAATGGGAAAAATAACGCCTTTTACACTGCGCAGTTTGGTCGAGAAGGGAACACGCTCGCGTCGTGATTGAGGTACGCGTTCAGGATGCGCATAGGCAACGTAAAGTATGTACAGAACGTAGAAAATAGCGAGGATCAGTCCTGGCACGATTCCGGCAATGAGCATCTTGCCGATCGATACCTGGGCTGTAACGGCATAGACAATGGTCAGGATAGACGGTGGAATGAGGATGCCGAGTGTACCGGACGCGCATATGGTGCCAGTAACCAGTTTCGGATCATATCCCCGTTTGAGCATCTCTGGCATGGCCAGCAGTCCCATTGCGGTGACAGCTGCGCCCACAACCCCTGTCATCGCAGCCATCAGCACACAGATAAGCACAGTGCCAATGGCCAGTCCGCCCCGCAAGCGCCCGAACCAGATCTCCATAACGCCGTACAGTTCTTCAATAACGCCGGTTCGCTGTAAGATGGCCGCCATGAAAATATACAAGGGGATGCCCAGCAGCGCTTCGGAGCGCATGGTGTCGAAAATCTGCAATACCATGATCACCACGGCATTCGCATCCCACAGGGTTACCGTAATGAGCAGCGACAAGCCGCCAAGCACGAACGCAATGGGCAGGCCGGTGAGCATGAACAGCGTTAGTCCTGCAAACATGATGACCAGAATAAGGTTCGCGCTCATGACTGTTGATCCTGTTCTTTATACAGAACAGTCAGCATTTCAGCAAAACTCTGAAGTCCCAGTAATAAAACCGATATGGGTATGGCAAACTTGACTGGCCAGACGGGCGGATTCCAGGCGGAAAACGATGTTTCCTTATATTCCCATGCCTGCATCGCGGGCGCAAATGAATAGGAAAACATGATGATGCTGAACACAATAATGATCACGAAGCTGAATACGTCGAGCAGTCGCTGATTGCGTGGCGACAATTTATGCTTGAGCAAATCCAGGTTGACATGACCGCGCATATGCAGCAAATAGGCCCCGCCAAGCAGAAAGTAGGGACCAAACAGCAAGGTTGCCAGTTCCATGCCCCAGGTTGTAGGGGCATGAAATACATATCTGCTTATCACTTCGTACAACATCGAAAAAACGATCAGGAAAATAAGCGCCGATGCAATATTGAAAAAGAATTTATTGATGCGGGTAATACCCAGAATATAGGCGGACACAAAAGCAGGCATGGGATAAATCCAAAAAAACAATGTTGCAGATAGCGTTTATTTCATTTGAACGCTCAGGACAGCAGCCCGAGATCTTTCATAAATGCAATTTGGCTGTCCATCATTTTTTTTGCCAGAGGGTTACCTTTGGTCGCCGACTCCCACGCTTTTGTCGCCTGCACCCGGCCTTGTGCCAGTTCGTCTGCATTCAGGGTGGTGACTTCCACACCCTTGCTCTGGAACGCTTTCAATGCCAGGGTGTCCGCTACCAGAATATGCTGACGCAAGGCGCCGGAAATTTCCCGGGCTGCGGTTGCCAGTGCCGCTTTATGCGGTGCCGACAATTTTTCGTATGCGCCGCGATTGGCTACATAACTTGTTGCCGTTGTAGGCTGATGCGGGCCAGGCATGATGATGTACTTGGCTACTTCGGCCAGGCCGGCCTCAAGGTTGGCTGTCAGATCGCCTCGGTCGGCAAAATCGATCACACCTTTGTCCAAAGCCGAATAGACTTCGTTTGTTGCCAGGGTAGTGACTGATACGCCAAGGGCACCCATGACCGTGGAGGCCAGACCGACGAATCGACCTTTTTTGTTTTTCAGGTCGGCAAGCGATTTGATGGGAACACGAGAATGTATGGGTTCTGGCCCGTATACAGTGGGGGCGACATAGTACAAGCCCGCAGGCATATAGGCTTCTCGCGCCAGGGCCAGTCCGTCTTTTTCGTAGAACCAGGCTTCGTACTGGTCTGGTTCGGGAAATCCGAAAGGGACGGTGCTGGTAAACGCCAGGCCAGGAATTTTTCCTGCTTCATAGCCATCGAATGTTTTCATCATCTGGAAGGCGCCGCCGCGCACTGCATCAAATGCCTGGTTGGCCGGCACAAGCTGGCCCGCTGAATATAGTTGGATCTGGAATTTGTTGTCAGTCAGTTCTGCCACGCGCTTGACAAAAAGTTCTTCAAATTTTTGCGGTGTGGTGCCACCGTCCCACAATGATTGCATCTTCCACTTCACGACTTCCTGGGCGCGCGCTACGGCAGGTACGCCAAGGACACCGATGCCGGCAACGGTTCCCGAGGCCAGTGTTTTAAGCAGATCGCGACGTAAGATTTTCATTCATGTCTCCTTGATTTTTTAGGATATATAGGTACAGTATTGGGTACGGTTAAAATATATATTTTTTTCTATTGTTCGCTATGATGCAAACTTATGTGAAATTAAACAAGGTACGGTTGATTCAAAATGTGTGGATACTGTACCCGAATGTGTAAGGGTACGCTTATTGTGCGAAGCACCATATATCGGAACGATAATGAGTAAAGTCAATAGTATTGTCGAGCACATGCTTCTTGCCATACAGAATGGAAATCTGAAAAGCGGGCAGAAGTTAATGTCCATCAGAGTTGCACGTGAACATTTCAATGTGTCGAAAAATACCATGATCGACGTCTATGACAGACTCGTTTCATTGGGTCATATCACGGCCCGGCCAGGCTCCGGTTATTACGTCAGCACGTTAAGCAAAAAGCAAAATAGAAGCAGCACAACGCATATCGCAGAAGCGGTGGACGCTATATCGTTGTTGCGGGAGCAGCTGAATCAGACCTATCGTGTCCGGGTCGGCGATGGCAGGCCTCCGTCGTCATGGATGAGCCAGTTCGATATTGATTTGCGGCTAAAAATTCCGAATGATAGTAAATATGGTTATGGCCATCCCATGGGTTTTGAGCCGCTGCGCGAGGCGATCGCACAAAATCTCATTGAGAGATCTATTCAGGCATCGGCGGACCAGGTTCTGCTCACTTATGGCGCCAACCACGCGATGGACCTGATTATCAAACAGTTTCTCTCTCCGGGGGATACGGTTCTTGTCGAGAGCCCCGGGTATTACCCTTTATTTGCAAAGCTCAAACTGTACAAAATTAAAATGATTGGCGTCAGGCGCGGCGGCACGGGTCCCGATACAGACGATCTGGAAGAGAAGGCCAGGCTGCATCGTGCCAAGCTGTTTTTTACGCAAACGCTGGGTCACAATCCCACTGGCGGCTGTGCCACGCTGGCTGCGCAATATCAGGTGTTGAAGCTGGCCGAAAAGTATGACTTCAGGGTGGTCGAGAATGATGCGTTTGCGGACTTGCTGTCGCCCGGTATGCCACGCATGGCGGGGCTGGACCAGCTGGACCGGATATTGTATATAGGCACCTTTTCCAAGACGCTGTCGGCCAGCTTTCGGGTAGGCTATGTGGCGGGCCGGCAGACGCTGGTTGACTCCCTTTGCAATATCAAAATGCTGACTGTCGTTACCTCATCGGATTATCTTGAGCGATGGCTTTACAGTTTGATTGCCAATGGGCAATATCTTAAGCACTTGCGACGGCTCAGGCCTATGGTCGAACAGGCGAGCGCCCAGGCGTTGAACAATTTTTCGGAACTGGGGTTCCATGTTCCTTATCAGTCGGAAGGCACATATTACATGTGGCTCGAGTTGCCGGCTCACCTGGATGATATTCAAGTGGCTCGCAAGGCGGCGGAAGAGGGCATTTTCCTGGCCCCGGGGACGGTGTTTTATCCGGAGAAAAAGCCCAGCCAAAAGCCAGCCTTGAGAGTCAATGTGGCCTATGCCAATGACCCGGACTTTCTGGCATTTCTGAGAAAACTGCGCTGAAGTCACATCGGGTTTGTGTGGTTCAGCAGTGGGTAAGTTCTGTCGAACCCGGGCTGTATCAGGGCCAGCGAAGCCAGCGGATTGGTATGATCACTATTGAAATAAGCTGACAAGCACCATGCGCGCGACGGCGAGATTGACACGGCTTTGGCTGATTGATTCGCCGGTGAGTGTGACACGCGTGGTTACGTTATTTCTCGTAGGCTCGCCCATGTCGTTCGATGCAGAGTGTGGCATACTGGTTACGCTCCCTTTTACTTGCTATCCCAGATAGCGTCTTATTTTCGTTTTCCGTTTCAACTGATCATTATTCAAGTCCTGTCTTAAGGAGATATTAATGAAGTCAAGTTCGAAAAAATCGGTGTCGCGCCCCGCCAATGGGGCCAAAGACGAAGTTGGCAATGCCGGAGAATTACAACAACAGGCGGGCGGCACGCATCCGGTCATGACAACCCAGCAGGGTCTGACCATTAGTGACAATCAAAACTCATTGCGGGCAGCGCCACGCGGCCCGACGTTGCTCGAAGATTTTATTCTTCGGGAAAAGATCACGCATTTTGATCACGAACGAATTCCTGAACGTATCGTTCATGCACGCGGCACCGGCGCACACGGCTTCTTTGAATTGACCCAATCCCTGTCCAAATATACCACGGCGAGAATTTTGACGGAAAAGAACGTGCAGACGCCCGTATTCTGTCGGTTCTCTACCGTTGCCGGTGGCAGCGGCTCGGTGGACACACCGCGTGATGTGCGCGGTTTTGCCGTGAAGTTCTACACGCAGGAAGGCAACTGGGATCTGGTCGGCAATAACATTCCTGTATTTTTCATACAGGACGCCATGAAATTTCCCGATCTGATTCACGCGGTCAAAATGGAGCCAGATCGTGGCTTTCCCCAGGCGGCCAGCGCGCATGATACGTTCTGGGATTTTATCTCGCTTATGCCCGAGTCCATGCATATGGTCATGTGGGCCATGAGTGATCGCGCCATTCCGCGTTCTCTTCGTATGATCGAAGGCTTTGGCATTCATAGCTTCCGGCTGGTGAGCAAGGACGGTCAAAGCACCTTCGTCAAGTTCCACTGGCGCCCCAAACTGGGCTTGCAGTCTACGGTGTGGGATGAGGCCGTGAAGCTGGCTGGCGCAGATCCCGATTTTCATCGCCGGGATTTTTTCGAAGCCATTCAGAATGGCAGTTTTCCGGAGTGGGAGCTGGGTGTGCAGCTGTTTACCCAGCAACAGGCGGATGCCTTCCCGTTCGATCATCTGGATTCAACCAAATTGATCCCCGAAGAGCTTGTGCCACTGAAAATTATTGGCCGGATGGTGTTGAATCGCTGGCCGGATAATTTTTTTGCCGAAACCGAACAGGTGGCGTTCTGTCCGGCCAATATCGTACCCGGTATTGATTTTTCCGAAGATCCGTTGCTGCAGGGCAGGCTGTTCTCTTATCTGGATACACAGTTGTCCCGCCTGGGGGGATCGAACTTCGCGCAGATCCCGGTTAATGCCCCCAAGTGTCCTTTCCAGAATACGCAACGCGACGGGCATATGCAGATGCAGGCGCAAAAGGGAAGAACGGCATACGATCCGCAAAGCCTGGATCCGAATGCCACGCGCGCCAGTTTGAAAACGGGTTTTCACAGCGCTGCAGTACAGACAGAAGGCGTCAAGTCCCGTATTCGTGCGGAAAGCTTTGCCGATCACTACAGTCAGGCGCGGATGTTTTATCGTAGTCAGTCCGAGGTGGAGCAGGCGCATCTGGCCTCCGCACTGGTTTTTGAACTATCCAAGGTCGAGACCGAGCATGTGCGCCTGGCGGTCGTGAGCCAATTGCGTACCGTAGACGAGAGCCTGGCAAAACGCGTTGGCGATGGGCTGGGACTCAAATCCTTGCCGGCGGCGGTCAAGCCGGTAGTGCCTGTCCAGGACCTGGAATTGTCTCCTGCCTTGCGCATTATTGATCGCATGAAAGATACGCTGGCCGGGCGTACCATCGGGATATTGATTGCCGACGGGTCCAACAACGAGAGTATCAACGCGATGAGAAGTGCGCTGGACAAGGCCGGCGCGGCTGTGAAGTTGGTTGCGCAAAAACGTGGTGTGACACTCAAGGATGGCAGCTACGTAACAGCCGACGGACAACTGGCGGGAACGCCATCGATCGTGTTCGATGGCGTGGTCAGTATCCTGCCGATGGCCGAAGCGGAAAAACTGGTGCACGAGGCAGCCGCCGTAGACTGGTTCCGCGATGCCTTCGGGCATTTGAAAGCCATTGCCGCGTGCAAGGGAACGCACAAAATTCTGGAAGCGGCCGGCATCAAGCCCGATGCGGGGGTGGTCGCGCCCGAAGAGATCAAGGCGTTTATCAAACTGGCAAAAACGCGGCAGTGGAAACGGGAACCTACCTTGCGGACTTTGGCCTGACAGTTTGATCTGTCCGTCAGAACAACTAGATCACGGGCTGTGTGCCCGGGGGTCTTGTTGTTTGCTTTTCGGGGGTGCCGAATGGTTGTCAGGCCAGCGAGTCCCGGTCTGTGGCCAGTGTCGGGTCCTGGCCTTTTGCCTGCGTGACTGACGTGACAGAGACCGGCCGCTCCAGCGTTTCCTGCAAGGACCAGCCCCGGTCCGTATGACGCAATACGAAATACACATTCTGATTTCGCGCCACAGAGCGTGCTTCAATACGCTGCACCCGTTCCGGACGGTCCAGATGCACGGCATACATAATGCGAATAAAGGTGTCGGCGTGCCTGGGAACCTGCCTGGCCGACTCCCATTCTTGCAATTGTGATTCAGTAAGTGCCAGCCGCTTGCAAAGCACTGCAGATGTGATTTGCAGTTCCCTGCACAAATAACGAAATTCAGCGCCGGACAGTGGCACGCTTTTTACGCAGAGGGCGCTGCAAATGGTTCTTTTGAGTCCCTGGGGGTTATGGACGACGACGTTCCTGCCATTTCTGGTCTCCTTTATCCGATAACCATTGCTCAGCCAGACGTTCTGCAGGCCACCTTCAACAAATGGATGCATCATCAATCCCCATTAGTCGTTTTTTTGAGTAGGTTTTAAAAAAAGTATACAGGAGGTTAACCCTGATATGACAATTTGAAGACAGATTGTCGTCATACTGGCGCAGTCAGATTAATACTATTTATTTATCAATTCATCAAAATAATCAATTTAATTTTTCAATTGAAATTCAATAGAATGAATTTCATGATATTTCATTAGTACGATAATTCATTCGTCATCAGGGAGGACAGATGCAAAGTCTGCTCATAGGCTGTGGCGCCGGCTTTTCCGGGGACCGCATTGATGCTGCCCAGGCAGTGGTCAAGACGTTAATTGCGCGCCGGCAGCCCGCTGTTCTTATTTTTGAGATGCTGGCCGAGCGCACGCTGGCCCTGGGCCAACTGGCCAAAAACCAGAATCCTGATCTTGGGTACGAACCGTTGCTGCAGGATGTACTGGCGCCAATATTGAAAGACTGCATCGCCCACCATATTCCCATTGTCAGCAACTTTGGCGCAGCCAATCCCGTTGCCGCAGCCAAAGCCATTGCTGCATTGGCCGTTGAACAGAACCTGGCCGACGTCAAAATTGCCGTGGTAGAAGGCGACGATATTCTGGCAAAGGTGGAGCTTTCCAGTCTGCAGATTTGGGAGGGCGACCGTGAACTGGCTGCTGGCGCCGGAGATCCAATCGCAGCCAATGTTTATCTGGGCGCCAGAGGTATTGCAGAAGCCCTGGCAGACGGCGCGCAGATTGTGATTACCGGCAGGGTTGCTGATCCGGCACTCACGCTGGGGCCTGCCATGGCGCATTTTAATTGGGATTGGCAGGATTGGGACCGGCTGGCTGCAGCCACACTGGCCGGGCACCTGCTCGAATGCGGCTCGCAGGTCACGGGCGGCTATTTTGCCGATCCGGGTTACAAGGATGTACCGGATCTGGCCAATGTCGGCTTTCCCATTGCGCAACTCTTTGAAGACGGCCGGATTATCATCGGCAAGGCCGATCATACAGGTGGCACAGTCAATCTGATGACAGTGAAAGAACAGATGCTGTATGAAATTCACGACCCGGCATGCTATATGACGCCAGATGTCATTCTTGATATTTCTCGGGTGCAGATTGATCAGATTGCAGCCGATCAGGTGGTGGTTACCGGCGCGCGCGGTGTGCCCAGGCCAGACACGCTCAAAGCCACGGTCTCGTTCATGGGAGACTGGTTTGGCGAAGGAGAAATTTCCTATGCCGGCCCCAATGCAGGGGAGCGTGCAAAGCTTGCGGCAGATGTACTGGGCGAGCGCGCAAAGCGGCTGAACGGATCATACCGTCTTCGGCGTGATCTGCTTGGCGTGGTCAGCGTCCTGGATTCGGATACAGCTGCGCTGCGTGACAGTCTGCCGCTGGACCAAGTTACGGATGTGCGCTTGCGGCTGGCCATCAATGCGCCGGACAAAGCGACCGTGGAGCGCATGATGTATGAAGTTAATGCGTTGTACTGTTGTGGGCCGGCCGGCGGCGGTGGCGTACGCACCAGTGTTAAAAACAGCGTGCGCACGGTGTCGTACCTGGTCCCGCGTGACTTGGTACAGGAAAGCTGGCGTTATGTTGCGGGAGAGGCATGATGAGTACATGGATAAAGCTGCATGAGATTGCACACGCACGGGCGGGAGACAAGGGCAACCGTCTGAACATCAGTCTGATTCCGTATGACCCGTTGCACTGGCCCCTATTGCTGGAGCAGGTTAGTGCGGAAAAAGTCAAGGCGTGGTTTGCCCACCGGGGTGCAACGCAAGTGGTGCGTTACGAGTTACCTAACCTGAAGGCACTGAATTTCGTGATTGATAATGTGCTTGAAGGGGGCGTGAACACCAGCCTGAATCTGGATAAACACGGTAAATCAAATTCGTTCCGACTGCTTGATATGTCGATACAGATCGGAACTTAAAAAGGAGACAGTCAATGACAATGAATAATTTCAAATCTAAAGTTATCTTATCGCTTGCAGCAATGACAGTGGCAGCAGGAAGCGCCATGGCAGCCTATCCAGACAGACCAATTACCTTTGTAGTGCCGTTTGGCGCGGGTAGCGGCACCGACAAGCTGGCCAGGGTGCTGGCCGAAGAAGTGTCAAAACAGGTTGGGCAGACGGTGGTGGTGGAAAACAAGGGTGGGGCAAGCGGCTTTATTGCCGCGCAGGACATCGCCCGCGCCAAGCCTGACGGTTATCGCATCTTCGTGACCTCCAATACAACGCATGCCAGCAATTCGGCACTGTTCAAGAAGCTGCCGTATGACCCGGTCAAGGATTTTGCACCCATCTCCAAACTGGGCAATATTCCGCTGGTGCTGGTGGTGAACCCGCAAAGCGTTCCATCCAAAACCGTACCGGAATTCATTGAGCACCTGAAGCAAAATCCCGATAAAGTGTTCTTTGGTAGTGGCAGCACCTCTGCCAGAATTGGCGGGGAATTGTTCAAGATTCTGACAGGCACCAAGATCAGCAATGTCGATTACAAAAGTAATCCGCAAGCGGTGGTAGACACGGTCGGCGGACAGATCCAAATGATGATCGCAGATGCAGCGACCACATTACCTTTGGCACGGGACGGCAAGCTGCGTGCGCTGGCCGTCTCGACCAGCAAGCGGACCGATATCGCCCCAGATTTGCCGACCCTGGCCGAAACCGGTGTAAAAGGCTATGAGATGGTGGCCTGGTTTGCCTCGTACGCACCTGCCGGCACGCCCGACGAAGTGATCAAGACATTGAATCAGGCATTCGTTAAAACCCTGAACGATCCGAAAATTGTGAAAAATCTTCAGATCCAGGGCATTGAAGCCGACCCCAGTACGCCGGAAGAACTGGCACAATTTCAGAAAGCAGAAACTGAAAAGTGGGTGGATATCGTCGCCAAGGCCGGTGTTGAAGTACGATAGCAGTTGTCGGGGTGGTTGCCGCTGGCGCCACCCAATCAACTACCGGGCTATCCATTACATTTGTGAATCTTTCCACCAAACACCTGAAGGCCTTCAAGGCGCTGGCCACCGAAAAAAATTTTACCAAGGCCGCCAGCCAGTGTCATCTGACGCAGCCTGCGCTGAGCGTGCTGATCCAGAATCTGGAAGAACAGGTGGGCGCCAAGTTGTTCGAGCGCAATACGCGCAATGTCATGCTGACCCCAGAAGGGCTGCTGTTTGATGCGTTCGCCGATAAACTGCTGGACGACTTTGAACACGCGCTAAGCGAATTGCGACAGCATGTGTCCAAGAAGGCGGGGCACGTGACGGTGGCAGCATTACCGTCGGTCGCTGTGGGCAGCCTGATTCCGGCAGTCGCGCAATTTAACCGTATCTATCCGGGCGTGTCGGTGGCCTTTATTGATGTGACGGCCGATGAATGCCTGAATCTGGTCAAGACGCGCAAGGCCGATTTTGCGGTGACCTTCGTTGGTGAACATCATCCGGAATTGATCAGTCAGCCCTTATGCTCTGATTCGTTCTATGTGGTTTGTTCTACCGACCATCCGCTGGCCGCGAGGAAACAATTGCGCCAGCAGGATATGTTGGCGCATCCTGTAATTCAGTTCGTGCGCAGCACCAGTATTCGGCAGCATCTGGATGCTTCCTTCTATCCTGAAAAACTCATCACCCATATGGAAGTGTCGAACTTGTCGACGGTGGCCGGTCTGGTGGCCAACAATATGGGTATTTCTATTGTCCCGGGCCTGTCGCTGTTTCTTTATACCAAACCGGCCATTGCCATTATTCCGCTGGAACTGGAAGTGCCGAATCGCATGATTTCACTGGTGCAGGCGCGCGATCGGGTACAGTCGGTCGCGGCTCAGGCGCTGATCTTGCATCTGAAAGAGACGATTAAAGCCTAGGATTTTCCCTAGGGTCATGCCAAGTCTTTGCGTGATTGCACCAAATTGGGGCGTCGAATTTGCCGCGAACGACAGCTCTAGTCAGCAGGTTAACCGTTTGATATGTCACAAAATAGCGTTCTCTTTATACAGGCAAAAGGCAGCCGCCGATGTGTATATTCCTTTTGGGAATAAACAATCACGCATTAAATTCCCTTTAAGAAAAAAGACGGACTGGGCATGATGCTGTCATCAAGGAGTAAACAAGATGACACAGCAAGACCTTTCGATACAAATCAATCCGTCCAGCCCTGTACTTGAACCGGGCATTGCCGCTGCCCTGCAGCCAATAGTCACCCCGCACCTGAGTGATAATCTTCATCGGCAGGTAGGCGTTGTCGGACTCACGCGCTACAACCGGACAGGAAAACTGGTTGGGACCGCCGTTACCGTACAAACGCGTGCAGGCGACAACCTGTATATCTACAAGGCGATGACCATGCTTGAACCCGGTCACGTACTGGTCATAGACGCAGCCGGCGATGTGAGCAATGCCTGCATTGGCGAGATCATGAAGAAATATCTGCAGCAACGCGGATGTGCCGGCATTATTGTCAATGGGGCCATTCGCGATGTGGCCGCTTTTGAGCAGGACAGCTTTCCGTGCTATGCCCGGGGCAATGTGCACCGCGGACCATACAAAGAAGGCCCGGGCCAGATCAATGTGCCGGTCAGTATCGGCGGGCAGGTGATCGCGCCGGGAGATGTGATTGTTGCCGACGAAGATGGTATTGTCTGTTTTCCTGTCGGGCAGGCAGAGGCACTGATTGCTGCGGCCAGGGCGCATGCGGACAAAGAAGAAAAAATCATGAATGAAATTGCGTCTGGCGCTAAAGAACAAAGCTGGCTGCATCCGGTGCTTGCGGCCAAAGGACTGTCTTGAGATGACGACAGTGATGACAAGCCCGAACCCGTTGCTGGCGCAGCGCATGCAGCGCATCAAGGCCTCGCCAAGCATGGCGGCGAAAAAGAAAGTAGACACGCTCAGGGCGGCCGGCAAACAGATTGTTGACTTTACGATTGGTGAACCCGATCTGGCGACGCCGGAACATATTGCAACCGCCGCCGTGCAGGCGATCCGGCACGGCGCGACCAAATACACGGCATCTGCCGGTGTGCCTGAATTGCTGCAGGCCGTTGCGCAAAAATTCGAGCGCGAAAACGGCCTTCACTACGCGACAGATCAGCTCATTGTGGGCACCGGCGCCAAGCAGTTGATCTATACGGCGCTGGCCGCGACATTGAACGACGGCGATGAGGTCATCATTCCGACACCATTCTGGGTGTCTTATCCCGACATGGTCACGCTCAATGGTGGTACGCCGGTCATGCTGGCAAGCACTGTCGAATCGGGATTCAAAATTTCGGCAGCAGAACTGGAACGGGCCATTACCGACAAAACCAAGTGGCTGCTGTTAAATAGTCCGAATAATCCGTCAGGGTCCATGTATACGGCAGCGCAGTTTGGCCAAATCGCGGCAGTGCTGGAGCGGCATCCGCAAGTGTATCTGATGATTGACGAGATCTACGAGCACTTCAGCTATGACGATGTGTATGTATCACTGGCGACCTACAGCGAAACGCTCAGAGCCCGCACATTAGTGGTCAATGGTGTTTCCAAGGCGTATGCCATGACCGGCTGGCGTATTGGTTATGCCGCAGGGCCGGCGTTTCTGATTAAGGCGATGACGACCCTGATATCGCAAACGACCTCTTGCGCCAGTGAGCCCAGCCAGCGCGCTGCTGTGGCGGCGCTGACGCAGGACCAGGCTTGCGTGCGAGAGGCCAGCCGCATTTTTCGTGAACGCCGTGATGTGATTGTGCCTTTGCTCAATGCGATCGAGGGCATAACTTGCGCGGTGCCGCAAGGAGCATTCTACGTATTTCCGAGTGTCAAGGGGTTGCTGGGCAAACGCACGCCCGATGGCAAGACCCTTGCGACGGATCTGGATGTTGTGCTTTACCTGCTGGACCATGCCGGTGTGGCGGTGCTCGATGGCACAGCCTATGGTACGCCGGGTTTTATAAGAATCAGCTTTGCTACCGATTTGGATATCATCAGGAAAGGGTGTGAAAAGATTGCATCTGCTTGCAGACAACTTGTCTAACAATGAATATTTTCAGGAAAGTTATCATGAAATTGAAAACCCTATTGACCATTTTGCCATTTGTCATGGCGTGCGCCAATGTTGCGCAGGCCGACGCGCTCGATACGATCAAGGAGCGTGGCACGCTGGTATGCGGCACGCTTGGCACGTCTGAACCATTCAGTTTCCAGGATCAAAAAACGCGCCAGGTGGTCGGCTATGAAGTGGACCTGTGCAAAGAAATCGCTGACAGTATCGGCGTCAAGCTCGAGGTCAAAATGATTTCGGTGGCCGCACGCATTCCCGAACTGGCGGCAGGTCGTGTGGACGTGGTAGCGGCTAACCTGGGCTGGTCTGTGGATCGGGCCAAGCAAATTGATTACAGTTATGCCGACTATGTCAGCCCGCAGAAGATTCTGATCCGCCAGGCTGATGCCGATAAACTGAAGAAAACCGCAGATCTGGCAGGCAAGCGCGTGAGCGCTGTAAGCGGTTCATCTTCCGAGGCAGGTGCAAAACGCCTGATCCCGGATGTCACAACGGTCACGTTCAAAGATCCACCGACGGCATTTGTGGCGCTCCAGCAGAAAAAAGTGGATGGTTTCGTTGGGTCTGAGCTGATGCTTCTGAAGTTTGAACAAGGGGCGCAGAAGACACCGGTCAAACTGACCATGATTGAAGATCCGCTATTTACCGAGCCGTGGGGCCTTGGCGTCAAAAAAGGGGAAAAGGCGCTGCTTGGCAAGATTAATGAAACGATGACCGGTCTTGAACAATCAGGGAAAGCCCAGCAGATATTTGATCGCTGGTTCGGCCCCCAGACCCAGTTTCATACCAAGCGGGTATTCAAGATGGAAGAGATCAAAGGCTAGGGCGCAGGTAGCCGGTATATGAATTACACATTGGATTTCGCTTCGCTGCTTGACGGACAGTATCCGTGGCTTGTGCTACAGGGCGTACTGACGACGTTGAAAATGACTCTGCTGGCCTGGCTGATTGCCTTTGGCCTTGGCAGCGTTCTGACCGTCGTGCGTACGCTCAATATCCGGGTGATCAATTACCTGATTGCCTTGTATGTTGCCTTTCACCGTAATGTGCCCATGCTGGTTCACATCCTGTTCTGGTATTTTGGCGTGGCATCGATTGTGCCCGAGGCGATCAACGATGCAATCAATGTAATAGGCGGCGAGTTTTTCTATTCGACGATTGCCATCGGCCTGGTCACTGCTGCCTATGTGACCGAAGATTTGCGCAGCGCGATCCGTTCGATACCGACTGGGCAAATGGAGGCTTCCAGAACCCTGGGCTTGAATTATCTGCAATCGATGCGCAAAGTGATTTTGCCGCAGGCCTTTGTGGTCTCCATTCCCACGCTCACCAACCAGACGCTGTTGCTGTTCAAAAATACCAGCCTTGCAATGGCAATAGGCCTGATCGAATTGACGGGCGCCGGTCGTGAGATCGAGTCGGCAACATTCAAGACGTTTGAAATTTATTTAATAGTCACTGTGATTTATCTGGTTATTTCGCTATGTCTGATGTTTGTCGGTGCCAGTCTGTCCAGAAAGGCCGCCTTCAGTGAAAAACGGTCTTAGGGAACAGCATGTTTGAAATACTCTCCGATAACTGGTTGCTGCTGCTGGTTGGCCAATACCCCCAAGGGCCGCTGGGCGGGCTGGCTGCCACCATCGTATTGGCCGTGCTCAGCCTGGTTTTCTCTTTTCCTTTGGGTATTTTACTGGCGTTGTGCCGGATTGGTTCGGTACGTATTCTGTACTGGCCCGCCACAGCCGTGGTTTATGTGGTGCGCGGCCTGCCGCTGATTATGTTTATATTCTGGGCATACTTCATGGTGCCGGTGATTATCAATCGCCCGGTTGCCGGTACAACGACCATGGTGGTGGCGCTGGTGTTCTATGAGAGCGCCTACATTTGCGAAATTGTCCGCAGTGGCATTCAGGCCTTGCCTGCCGGACAGCTTGAAGCGGGACGCTCGCTGGGTCTGAGTTATTTTCAGACGATGCGCAAAGTCATTTTGCCGCAGGCGCTGTTCAATACGATACCCAGCATTCTGAGCCAGTTTATTTCAACGGTGAAAGAGACCTCTCTGGGATTTGTGATCAGCGTACATGAACTGACCTTTGCTGCCACCCAGATCAACAATATATTGCTGACCCGGCCGTTTGAAGTATTCGGCTTGCTGGCATTGACTTACTTTTTTCTCAATCTGATTCTGGTAGGGCTGGTCAAGGTGGTTGAGACGCGAATTGAACACAGCCGTATAGCATTTGAGGGATAGGAGTTTCGCATGATTCAGTTTAACAACGTGTCCAAGTGGTACGGGCAATACCAGGCCTTGTGTGATGTGACCGCAAAGGTGTCCCAGGGCGAAGTGCTGGTGGTGTGCGGCCCGTCCGGTTCAGGCAAGTCCACGCTGATTCGCACCGTTAATCGGCTTGAACCGATACAGGCGGGTTCCATTATTGTAGATGAGCAGGACGTCAACGCCTGCAAGTCAATAGATGCACTGCGCAGCCATATCGGGTTTGTGTTCCAGCAGTTCAATCTGTTTCCCCATATGAGCGTGCGGGATAACCTGATGATGGCGCCGGTGATATTGAAGCGCAGCAATAAAGCGGCTGCACGCGAGAAGGCCATGTCGCTGCTGGAACGGGTGGGCCTCGGCCATAAAGCTGATGCCTTTCCCGGGCAGCTGTCAGGTGGACAGCAGCAGCGGGTCGCCATTGCTCGTGCGCTGGCAATGAACCCGAAGATCATGTTGTTTGATGAACCCACCAGTGCGCTGGACCCCGAGATGGTCAATGAGGTTTTGCTGGTGATGAAGTCGCTGGCAATGGAAGGGATGACAATGATCTGCGTGACGCATGAAATGAATTTTGCACGAGATGTTGCCGACACAGTCTGGTTCATGGACGCCGGCGCCATTGTCGAACAGGCGCCGCCGGCCGAGTTCTTTACCAGGGCGCGGACCGAGCGCGCTCGCAAGTTCCTGGCCGATATCAGGCATTGATGCCGCTGCCATAAGGAATGCCGAAATTGCAGACGTCTTTGGCCAGCATGGCAACTTCCTTGTAGAGCATGGCATTGGCGTTTTTTGCATACATGGCGCAGTAAAGGGATTTGGGCGGCGCTTTGGTGGTTTTCAGAATGGCCAGCTTGCGGCTGGTAACCAGGGGGTAGAAATAGTCAATCGGCAGGCAACAGATGCCGAAACCGGCGACCGTCAGTCCTGCCATGGCCAGCAAGCTGTTGATCGTAAACAGGTTTTGTTCTGCCGTATACGGTTGCAGCCAATCGTCATACAGGGAATTGAGGCCCGATTCCATATCCTGGCGAATCAGGGACATCTCGGAAATTTCCTGCGGTGTGTAGACCCGGTCACTGGTAATAATGCTGGGGCTGCCTACCCAGGCGAAGTGAACGTAGTCAAGGGGATACTGCTCCAGCAATGGGGATTTGAATTCATTGTGCAAAAAGGCCATATCCAACTGTCCTTTGAGCAGGTTCTGCTGCAGCTCGGCTGCCATGCCTGTTTTGGGACTGACGGTTAGTTTGGGAAAGAGAATGCGCAATTGCGCAATCAGATCGGGAAGCCAGGTCATTGCCGTGATTTCGGTAATGCCCAGTCGCAATATGCCTGAAAACGTGTGGTGGCCCTTGAGCTTCATAAGCATCACGTCGCGCTGTGTCAGCAGTTCGGAAGCCAGTTCAACCATTTCCTGGCCTTTGGGTGTCAGGGTTGCCTTGTGGCCGCTGCGATCAAAAATGCTGACGTCGAAATCCGATTCCAGCTCCTGGATGCGCTTGGTTATGGCCGATTGGGTTGTGTTCAGGCGTTGGGCTGCACTGGCAAAACTGCCAAGCTGCACCACCCAGTACAGGGCTTCGATCTGTTTGAATGTAAGCATCGCGACTCAGGAGTAAATTGTATGGACACGATATGTTTCGTGGCGGTCAAGAGCAGAGGGAGACAAATTGATTCCTAAAAAGAATCATTATTATCAATCAATATTAATTTTTTTCAAATTCAATTATGAATGCATTGGCATCCATAACGGTTATTCGTCAGCGTCTGGCCGCAATAGGCCGTGCAAGCTGACATCGAATCGTGGCTGACTGCCACCGTAACTAAGGAGATGATTTATGAAAACGAGCAACAAACTCAGGCAGCTGTGTGCACCTGCCCTGGCGGGCGCGCTACTGTCTGTCGCTACGCCGGCAACGGTCTATGCAGAGGTCTTTCCGGAGCACGCGATCAAGCTGGTTGTGCCCTGGTCGCCAGGTGGTGCAACCGATGTGCTGGGGCGCATCCTGGCCAAAGGGCTGACGGCTCAGTTAAAGCAGACCGTGGTTGTGGAAAACAAGGCGGGCGCAGGCGGCAATATCGGTACAAGTGCATTTGTGCGTGAGAAAGCGGACGGCTATTCGCTGCTGGTGGCCACCAGTTCGACCAACGCCGCCAACCCGCATTTATACAAGCGACTGGGTTTTGATGCCCAAAAGGACTTTACGCCGATTGCATTTGTGGCCAATATTCCAAATGTGCTTGAAGTTCCCAAGGGCTCGCGCTTTGCTACAGCAGGCGATCTGCTCAAATTTGCCAAAGAGAACCCCGGGCAACTTAATTATGGTTCTGCCGGCGTGGGCTCGTCCCAGCACCTTGCCACGTCGTTGCTGCAACACATTACGGGTGCCCGCTTTACGCATATTCCCTACAAGGGCAGTGGCCCTGCCGTGAGCGATCTGCTGGGCAAGCGGCTTGATTTCATGATCGATACAGGCTCTATGGCGCAGGTCAAGGGCGGGAACCTGACGGCGCTCGCCGTGGCGTCGAAAAAACGCATTCCCTTTTTGCCCGATGTGCCAACGTTTGAAGAAGTTGGCGTCAAGGATATGGTGGCTTCTGCCTGGTATGGCATTGTTGCTCCAAGGGGCACGCCGGCAGAGGTTGTTGATACCTTGAATAAAGCGGTCAATAACGCGCTGAAGGATCCGCAAACCCGTGCTCAGCTCGAAGGCATGGGCGCGCAGGTTGTCGAAGGAGACAACACATCGGCCGAGTTCGGCGCATTCATTCAATCTGAAATAACGCGTTACGCCGAACTGGTGAAAATGTCAGGCGCCAAGCCAGAGTAATTGCCGGTATGCCCGGGCGCTGCGCAATGATGGCGCCGGGCAAAGCGATTGCCTGGGGCGTGTTCAACTGCCGGCGGCACTGTCATGCGGATCGCTTTGGTAGGCATCGCCAGCTTGCAGCATGTTCGAGATGTCGTCCTGGCCAAAGCCGGCCTCGGCCAGAATCTGCCTTGTGTGCTCTCCAATATGCGGGGCGTGATGGCGCAGCGTCGGCGCAAAACCAGTCATGCTGACCGGCACGTTAAGATGTCGTATCGTCCCCTGGGTTGGATGTTGTCGCTTTTGGACCAGGCCCACATCTGCAATATGCGGATCGGCCAGCAGGGACGCGATGGTATGGCAGGGCATGCAGGGGATGTCGTACTGTGTGAGCCGCTCCAGCCAGTATTGCGTACTGTGTTTGGCCATTTCCTGGGCACGCAGTGAAAAAAACTCGGCAATGTGATCAATTCTGTTCAGAGCCCGGTTAAAGCGCGGGTCGGCCTTGAGCTGTGGCCTGCCCATGGCGTCGAACAGCGCCAGTACCTGGGCATCGGTATTGGTCGTGACACAGATATAGCCATCGCTGGTCTTGACCGGACGGGCATTTTCATCAAGCAAGCGCTTGTCGCCGCTGGGCGAAATGGGCGGGTCGAAGGACTCACCGTATAAATGTTCGCTAAGCACCAGCGTGGCATAACTTTCAAACATCGGAACTTCGATCTCCCGCGGACCGGGCTCCCGGGTTTGTGCATAGAGCGCGACCATAATGGCATTGGCCACCATGAGCGCAGCCGTTCTGTCCACCACCACATAAGGCACATAGCGTGGCTCGTTGCCATTTTGCACAAACAGGGACGCCAGCGCCGTCGCACCCTGCAAAATAGAATCATAGGCAGGACGATTGGCGTAACACCCCTGGCTGCCGAAGCCCACGATGTTGCAATAAATCAGATTGGGATTGACGCTGCTGAGCGCACTGAAGCAAATGCCCAGGCGGGCCATGGCGTCGGTTCGCATATTATGGATAACAATATGCGATTGGGCTGCTAGTTTCATGAACGCGGCCTTGCCCCGTTTTGTTTTCAGGTTCAGGCAGACGCTCCGTTTGTTACGATTCATGTGCATGAACTTGCCCGACATGCCGGGGGTGGGGGAATGACCGGAGATCCAGCGGATGATGTCGCCCGATTGCTGTTCCAGCTTGATGACATCTGCACCGTAGTCTGCCAGCGTTTGCGTGGCATAGGGGCCGACAACGGCTGAGGTCAGATCCAGAATACGTATGCCAGCCAGCGGCAAATGTGTTGCCTTTTTATCCATGGGAATTGACCTGAGCCGAGCTTGCAGGCGATAGCGCTGACGGTTTCACGATTGTCAATCCTCCAAAGTACATATAGTTATCAATAGCAACATAATATGGTTGATAAATGAAACTATATCATGTTTGGGAAAATTTCAGTGAAGTGATGTTGCTGTTTCGCTCGGATGCCCGGCCCGAGACCGACCCGATGGCGAGTGCCGCAGTGAGCAGGCGCACCACAAGGCGTGCGGTAGACAAGCCTCGTAGTTTGCTGCATATGTTTGACTACTTATGGTTTATGGTCCTGCGCTTCGGTGGGACCCTTTTTGCGACCTGGGTGCAAGTCCATCAGGATTTTTGTACGAAAAATCAGCTTGTCCACGATCACGTCAAACTGTTCCTTTTCCTGCGGCGTCAGTACATCCAGAATTTCATTGTTTCTGCGCAGGGCGATGGGAAACGCGCTGGCATAGAGCTTTTCCCCTTCTTCGGAAAGCGATAGCTGGATGCTGCGACCATCGCTGTCGCTGTTTTTACGCTGGATCAGCCCCCGCTCTGACAAACTGGCCACCGCTTTGCTGGCGCGGCTTTTATCAATGTTTGCTTCCTTTGCCAGTGTTTTCAATGACATGGGAGCAAAGGCGGCCAGCAGGCCGATAAAGCGCCAGCTCTGCTTGTCCAGTCCGAACAGATCCTGGTTGATGGATTCGGCCAGCGTGCTGCTTAAAAACGCCAACCGGTTCAGGCGATACGAAAACAGTTCTTTGATGTTTTCAGGTTGCTTCATGATGATCATCGTCTTTGTATTTCCAATGTACTGAATCATGCGGGATATGATAAAAAAAATCAACAAAAATAGTTGAATAAAGAAACTATATGGTTTACGATCTGCATAATGGTTGAAAAAATCAACTAGTTTTTCACTGATTTTGCTCAGACGGCTGTCTGGTCTGGCGGCAAATATCAGGCAACACATATCCTTTTCTACTCACTGTTCTCAGGTCGACACTGCATGAAAACCCGTATTACCCACATGTTGAATATTGAATATCCGATTATCCAGGCTGGCATGAGCTGGGCATCGTCCAGCGCAGCTTTGCCGATCGCGGTGTCCAACGCGGGCGGACTGGGCATGATTGCTGCCGGACCGATGTATGAGCAGGATTTTCGCAAGGTGCTGCAAGCGGTGCGCGCTGGCACCGATAAACCCTTTGCGGTCAATATTCCGCTGTACCGGCCTGGGGCTCAGGCTTTTCTGGACATGGCCTACGAATTTCGGGTGCCTGTCATTTTTGCATCGCAGGGCGGGCCCAAAGCCCATCTTGCCCGTTTTCGGGAGATCGGAACGAAGTGGGTGCATGTTGTGTCCACCCTGGAGCATGCCGGCAAGGCCGCTGCCGCGGGTGTAGATGCCCTGGCCGTGGTGGGCGCTGAAGCTGGCGGGCATCCGCCAGCCAATGAAGTGAGCTCGCTGGTGATTGTGCGCAAGGCCGCCCGGGATTTTGCGCTGCCGATTGTTGGCGGTGGCGGAGTCGCCGACGGCTATGGTATAGCCGCCATGCTCGCACTGGGCGCCGATGCCGTGCAACTGGGGACCCGCTTTCTGATGACAGAGGAAGCCAGTGTTCATGATGCCTATAAGTCTGTGGCGCTGGCAACAGGCGTGGATGGCACCGACCTGGTCGGCCGCAAGGGGTTGCCGGTCCGAATGATTCGCAATGACTTTGCTGCACATATGCAGCAAATTGATCTCTCGGCTTGCGACGAACAGGAATACGAAGCCGAATTTCGAAAAAGTACGCTCAGGCAGGCGGCACTGGACGGCGATGTGGCATGGGGGAAAGTGGAACTAGGCCAATCGGCGGGGCTGGTGGACAGCATTGTGCCGGTCAGTGAGCTTATGCAGCAGCTGGTCGGGCAATTGAATGACGCCCGACGCGCCCTGAATGCAATATGAAATGGAATATGAATTTTACGAACGGAAGGAAATCGCATGTCTGTCTTGCTGACTGAAATTGAAAACAATGTTCTGACCATCAGTCTGAACCGGCCTGAAAAACACAATGCCCTGAATACGGCGCTGACTCAGGCACTGCTCGATGCCCTCAAAGATGCAGAGCACGATCCCCGGATCAGGGCGATTATCGTGCATGGCAATGGCAAGTCTTTCTGTGCCGGCGCTGACACGACAGAGTTCAGCAGTCTGACACCGGCCGCATCTGATCAGGTGCTGGACCGTGCGGATCTGACAACGGCATTGCATTTGTCATTTTCAAAAATTGCCAAACCGATTATTGCTGCTGTGCATGGCAATGCGCTGGGTGGTGGCGCCGGCCTGGCGCTGGCCTGTGATCTGGTCGTGATGGCTGAGGACGCGCGTTTTGGCTACCCTGAACTGAAGCACGGGATTGTTGCCGCGGTAGTGCTGGCCAATCTGGTGCGGCAGCTGGGGCAGAAAAAAGCCTTTGAACTGGTGGCGATGGCCGAGCCGGTAAGTGGCCAGCGTGCCTTTGAGCTTGATCTGGTCAATCGGGTGTGCCCGGCCGCGGAAGTGCTGGGCGAGGCCCGGATCTTTGCAGAGAAACTGGCGGGCTTCAGTCCCGTGGCAATGGCGACGACCAAGCGCACATTCTATCGCGCGGCAGACCTGGCCCTTGAAGAGGCGTTGGCTGTGGGCCGAGATGCCAACGTCATGATGCGCGGGTTCAGCAAACCATGAAGGGCAATAGCATGCGACCGCTGGAAGGACTGAAAATACTTGATCTGTCGCGGGTACTGGCGTGCCCGTTTGCCTCTATGATTCTTGCGGAAATGGGCGCGCAGGTGATTAAGGTGGAGCAACCGGTCACCGGTGATGAAACGCGTCATTTTGAGCCTCGCGTGACCGGGGAGCATGGAAGCGAATCAGCCTATTTTTTTGCATTTAATCGTAGCAAGCAATCGATCACCGTTAATCTCCGATCGCAAGAGGGACAGAACATAATCAGGGAGTTGGCGCGCGAGGCCGATGTATTTCTGGAAAATTTTCCAGTTGATACGCTGAAAAAATACAAGCTGCACTACGATGCCATCAAGGAACAGAATGATGACATCGTTTATGTGTCGTGCACTGGTTTTGGCATGACCGGGCCATATTCGCCACGCAAGGGTTATGACACGGTTTTCCAGGCAATGGGCGGCATTATGAGCCTGACCGGAGAGCGTGGCGGCGGCCCTGTCAAACCCGGTTTGCCGGTCGCGGATTTGACTTCGGGGTTATGGATTGTGATCGCGATTTTGACCTCTATGGTCGGCAAAGGCCGCACGGGTCGTGGTTGTCATGTGGATTTTTCCATGTTCGACGGGCAGGTTGGCTTGCTGTCACTGGCTGCCGCCCGCTATTTTTCGCTGGGCGAGGTGCCTGCCCGGCTTGGTACCGAGCATCCCGGCCGGGTGCCGTCTGCTGCATTCGAATGTGCCGATGGCAGATGGGTGCAGATTACCGGCAGCGACCAGCATTGGAAACCTCTGTGCGAGCTGCTTGGACTGGATCAATGGGCGGCAGATGAGGGGCTGGCAAAGAATGCCGAGCGGGTGCGGCGACGCAGCGAAGTGATGCAGGGGTTAGAGCAGGCCATTGGCAAGCTGGATCGTGCCCGGCTTTGCCAGTTGTGCGACGAGCGTGGTGTGCCGGCAGGACCGATTCTATCGGTCGATGAGATTTTCGCCGACGCCCACGTAGCAAGCCGGGAACTGGTACAGCGCTTTGCTCACCCGCAGGTGGGTGAATTTGAAGGGATCGCCGTACCGTTTAAGTTTACGGGATACGACAATCCGGTTATGGGAAGGCCGCCTCTGCTGGGCGAGCACACAGATCATATCCTGATGGAAAAACTCGGATTAACTAAAGAGCAGATCCAGGGTTTGAGGCAACTGAAGGCAATTTGATACTAAGGCTGGCATATCCGGTTGTAATTTTTGCGGATCTGCCATGACAACGCCATTTTTGACTGATGCGAAAATCAGCAATACAGGAGACAGACATGTCAAACTATTGTCCTAGCGGCAACCGGCTCTTTGCCGGCGCGATAACGATACTGGCAGCGGGCATCATGCATACGGCGCAGGCCGCAGGCTTTCCGGATAAACCAATTACGTTCATCAACCCTTATGCAGCCGGCGGACCGGCCGATATTCTGGCGCGTATTGTGGCCAAGCAAATGAGTGATGTGCTGGGCCAGTCCATTATCATTCAGAGCAAACCGGGCGGCGGCGCCAGCATTGGCGCCGAATATGTTGCGCGGGCCAAACCCGATGGCTATACCGTGCTGTTTGGCACAGCAGCAGCCCATGTCGTGACGCCGCTGATGCAAAAGGTGCAGTATGACGGCCTCAAGGACTTTACCTTTGTCGGCATGGTTGGCAATATTCCGAATGTGTTAACGGTTGCGGCCGATTCGGGTTTGAAATCAGTCGATGAACTGATCAAGGACAGTCAGGCCAACCCGGAAAAATATACCTATGCCTCGGCCGGTAACGGTAGTTCTCCCCATCTGACGGGTGAAAATTTCAAACAGAAAACGCAGGCTAAATTGCTGCATGTGCCCTACAAGGGCGCGGCGCCTGCATCAACAGACCTGGCCGGTGGGCTGGTCAAGGTCGGTTTTCTGAATTTGCCCGCAGTGCTGCCGTTCATCAAGCAAGGCAAATTGCATGCGCTGGCGATTGCCGCCAACAAGCGTTCTCCAGCCTTGCCGGAGGTTCCGACCATGGATGAACTGGGTTACGACGGTTTCAAGGGCTCCAGCTGGTATAGCATGGCTGTGCCGGCCAGTACTCCCAGGGATGTGGTCGACACCTTGTACGCAGCACTGAAAAAAGTCTCGGAAAATCCTGAAACAATCAGTATGTATGAGAAGCAGGGCGTTGAGCCGTTCCTGATGGATAGCAAAGCGGCCAGCGACTTCGTTGCCCAGGATCGCGAAAGAATAGAAAAGCTGCTGAAGGCGGCCAATATTACCAGCAAATAAGGATACGACAAATGTCATATGAAACGATTGAACTGACGGTAGAGGAAAATGGCGTGGCCACTGTACTGTTGAATCGTCCGCAAAGCAGAAACGCGCTGAATGTGAAAATGTGTGCTGAATTGGTCAGCGTCACCGAGCAGATCGAGCAGGACGAACGCATTCGCGTGGTGGTTTTTCGCGGTGCCGGCCCGGCGTTTTGTGCGGGTGCGGATCTGAAAGAGCGCAAGGATATGACATTGTCCGATATGACGGCCAGACGGGTAGCCGGTTTTGCTGCCTATGATGCGATTGAAAAACTGTCGCGTCCCGCCATCGCGCTGGTGCACGGCCCGGCTTTCGGTTCAGGTTGCGAAATTATCGCCGCGTGCGACTTTGCCTGGGCAACGCCCGAGGCTACCTTCCGTTATCCGGAAGTGAGCTGGGGTACGGTGGGTGCTACCCAGCGCATCAGCCGGATTGCCGGAATTCGCATTGCCAAGGAACTGCTCTTTAGCGGTCGTGTTTTTGATGCGCAGGAGGCGCGCGAATACGGTCTGATTAACCGGATCGTCCCGCAGGATACGATCGCAGAACAGCTGATGCAAATGGCTGGAGATATTGCAAATGCAAAACCACTGACGGTCAAGTTGACCAAGCATTCCATTAACGCCGGCGTTGAGACGACCCGCGAGGGCGCCATGGCGATTGAACTGCTGGCAATTGAAAAGAATCTGCGCCACAGCGACTGGAAGTCCGCCATATCCACATTCGGCAGCGTAAAAGGAGCGTGATCATGTTGCCCAGAGGCAGGATACTGAGCGAGGTGCTGGCCGAGACCGTGGCGGCATATCCCGACAATGATGCTTTTATCGATAACAATTCGCGCGAAACCTGGCGGACCTTGTCCGCAAAGGCAGACCGTACGGCAGCCGCCTTGTGGCAACGTGGTGTTCGCAAAGGCGACCATGTCGCGGTGATGCTGGGCAATGGTGTGCATTGGCTGCAGACGTTTTTTGCATGTGCCCGGATCGGCGCGGTTACCGTACCCATCAATACGCGCTTCAAGAAGGAAGAACTCGCCTTTTGCCTGACGCAGGCAGATGTAAAGGCGATTGTGTTGACGGAACAATTCCTGGGCATCGATTTTTCGGCACTGCTGGCCGAAGTGGAGCCGGCGCTGGCCGTGGGGTTGCCCGGCGAAGTATTGCCAAAACTGACGCAGGTGCTCATGTTTGACACGGCATCTGTGCCGGCCGGGGCCATCGACTTTGACCAATTGATTGCGAAAGTAAATGAGCAAGACATCAATTCTTGCTATACGCAATGCGGCAGGGTCGATCCGGATGACATCCTGCTGATTCAATATACCTCTGGCACGACGTCGTTCCCGAAAGGCGTCATGCTCAGCCACGATAATATGCTTTCGGATGCCTATGCCGTGTCGCTGCGCATGGGTATTACGCCAGAGGATCGTTATTTCAGCATCAGGCCTTTTTTCCATGTGGCCGGTTCCACCTTATCGATACTGGTGTCCGTCAGTACCGGATGCTGCCTGCTGACGTTACCCAAATTTGATGTATCGCTTGCCCTGGCCATGCTGCAGCGGGAAAAATGCACACTCACTTCAGGCAACGATACGATTTTTCTTATGCTCATGGGGCATCCGGATTTTGATGCATCGAACATGCATTTGCGCGGCGGATGGGCTGCCGCTGGCCCAGAGGTCATGCAGAAAATTCATGACCAGATGAAAGTGCCGAATCTGTGCAATGCCTATGGTCTATCGGAGGCCTCCCCCAATGTAGTCATGTCCAGTTGGGATGACCCGTTGCCGTTGCGTACCGAAGGCTGGGCATTACCCCATAAGGGCGTGCAGGTGCGGATCATGGATACAAATACAAATGAAATATTGCCTGCGGGTCAGGCCGGCGAGATTCAGGTAAAAGGATGGAGTGTCATGAGCGGCTACTACAATATGCCTGACGTTACTGCCCGCACTTTTACCGAAGATGGCTGGCTCAGGACAGGAGATCTTGGCAAAATGGATCAGGCCGGGCGCCTGAAGATGGTTGGCCGCTTAAAGGACATATTCCGTGTTGGTGGAGAGAACGTAGCGCCCACGGAAGTCGAGGGATTTATTCTGATGCATGAGGCCATTGAACTGGCACAGGTGGTGGGTGTACCCGACGAGCGGCTTGGAGAAGTACCGGCCGCTTTCGTTATCCTGAAACAAGGGCATAGCTGCACTCCCGAGGAGCTTATTGCCTGGTGCAAGCCGCGTATTGCTAACTTCAAGGTGCCTCGTTACGTACAGGTTGTGGACAGTTTTGATCAAATCGGCATGACCGGCAGTTCAAAGGTGCAGAAAAACAAACTGCGCACGCATGCCATTTCCGTGCTTGGGTTGACGGAGCCGACAAAATGAGCGATATCGTTATTTGTGAGTGCTTCGCCCGGGATGGTCTGCAGCATGAGCCCGTGATGCTGCCGCTGGCGACCAAGATCGCGCTGATCGACCGCTTTTCCGAGATGGGACTGACACGAATCGAAGCGACCTCCTATTCAAACCCAAAAGTGATTCCGCAGTTTGCCGATGCCAGCGAGGTGCTCGGCGGTATACAAAGACGACCTGGCGTGTTTTACAAGGCCACGTGCGCCAACGTACGGGCTGTGGAGCGTGCGCTGATAGACTCGGATAAGGGGATTGGCGCGAATGAGATCAGTTTGCTGGTGTCGGCCACGGATAGTCATTCGTTGAAAAATCTGAAGCGCACGCGTGCGGACCAGTGGAAGAATATTGCGGATATGGTTACTGCTGCCAGCGGGCAATATCGCCTGGTAGGCACCATTTCCATGGCCTTTGGATGTCCTTTCGAAGGACAGGTGAGCGAATCTGAAGTGCTGCGCGATGTGGAAAAATTCAGCAATGCAGGCGTGCAACTGGTGGCCCTGGGAGATACCACGGGCATGGCTGTGCCGGCAGCAACCCAGCGGCTTTTTGCCGCAGTGATCAGCGAGTTCCCGCAAGTGGTACCCGTCGCTCATTTTCATGACTCCCGAGGCACCGGCATGGTCAATTACCTTGCTGCTTATGAGAGCGGCGTGCGCTATTTTGACTGCTCCATGGGTGGGGTAGGCGGGCATCCGACCGAAGTGAAATACGGTGGCGGCTTTACCGGCAATGTTTGCACCGAAGATTGGGTCAATCTGCTTGAGTCCATGGGCGTGGACACGGGTGTTGATCTGCCGCGCATGATGGATGCTTCTGCCTATTGCGAATCGGTACTGGGTCGGGCATTACATTCGAAAGTGGCCTTGAGCGGACTTAATCCGTTGCTGAACTTGCCAGTCTGACAGAACGCAGCGATGCAACGTGGCAATGAAAGGCAGGCGAAGACACTTGAACAATACGGTCAGGCCACTCGGTCTTGCCGCATTCAGCAAAAGCGCGCTGGTAACAGGCCCTGGTGCAGCGGATTGGGAGCATGGCCTGTGATCAGCTCTGCCAGATACTGCCCCGATGCCGGTCCCAACTGAAAGCCGCTGGATGAAAAACCACAAGCGTAATACAAATTGTCCACCGATGCACTGGGTCCGATAATGCTGGTGTGATCCGGCGCATAGCCATCAATCCCGGACCAGGCGCGGGTAATGCTCACATTTTTGAGAAAAGGAAAAAGATCGGTGACGATGCGGGCACTGTTGGCCAAGCGGGAAAAATCCAGTTCTGCATGGTTTTGCCTGGTATCGGCCTCACACTCAAGCTCACCGCCAATGACCACGGTACCATTGGCAAACTGCTTGAAGGACAGGCCGCGGCTGGTTGCGCCCAGGACCGGGTTGATAAAATGCGGTACGCGCTGGGTCACCATGAGCATCAGGCCACCAGGCGTGACCGGGATGTGTTCCCCGCAAAGGCGCGCCAGCTCGGCGGTCCAGGCGCCAGCGCACAGCAGTAGTTGTTTGCCGGTAATAGTGTGTTCTGGCGTACTTACGCGCCAATGATTGCCACTCTTTTCTATGGCATTGACGGGTGATTGTTCTCGTATCTGTGCACCATGCTTGCGGGCCTGACGGGCAAAGGCTTGAACGATCAGATAGGGAAAGGCAAAACCATCTGTGCTTACCCACAAGGCGCCCTCAACGTGCGCGGCAATGGCTGGCACGATCTGTCGCACCTGGTCCCTGTCTATCAGCTTTTCATGGTTAAACCCGTGTTTGGCAAGCAGATCCCGGCGCTCACTCAGAATTTGCATATCCTGTTCGGATTCGGCAACCTTGATTTGTCCGGTTCGCACAAAGGCGCCATCAAACCCTTGCAAAAAATCAAGCGTTTGCCACAGCTGCGAAGATGCCAGAGACAGCGGAATCTCGGGCAGTACCCGACCCAGGGTTCGCACGCCACCGGCATTGACACCGGACGCACAGCGACCACAAGTGTCCCGTTCAAGCAAGACAACAGAGAGTCCGTGTTTGCTCAGAAAATAGGCTGCGGCAACACCATGAATACCGCCACCGACAATGATGACATCACATTCGACAGGGTGACTCATGGGTTGCCTTTTACGTTCGCTTATACGGCAGCCGAGACGATGATCTCAACCAGCAGCTTGGGCGCCGCCAGTTTGGATTCACCGGTGGCGCGTGTAGGCGCGGTGCCTTCGGGCAACCAGCTGTCCCAGACTTCATTCATGCCTGCAAAATCCCGGTCGATATCCTTGAGCCAGATCTGCGCGGTCAGGATTTTGTCTTTGGATGAACCGTGTGCTTGCAGATGTTTTTCAATTTTCGCCAGAATGCTGCGGGTTTGTCCCTGCACGTCCTCGTCAGGATTATCGCCAGTCAGGCCACTCAGAAAAAGAATGCCGTTGTATTTGACGACACGGCTCATCCGCTTGTTGGTTTCGAAACGTTCTATTGTTGACATCGTTTACTCCTGTGAAAAAATCAGAATTGGGAATCGGTGGCATTGGCCAGCTCTGCCAGTGTAACCGGCTTGAGCGGGGCGCGGATCCGGTAGTAGCCGACCTGATCCTGTGCAATCTTTAACTGGTCGGCAATCACTTCGGTCACCGTGAGCCCGCACATGCGACCCTGGCACGGGCCCATCCCGCAGCGGCTGAATGACTTGGCCTGGTTCGGCCCCATGCAGCCTTGCTTGACGAAATCCCGAATTTGCCCGGCAGTCACTTCTTCGCAGCGACACACAATCGTGTCGTCTTGCGGAATCCGGTTTTCGCGTTTGGGCATGTAGGCGGCATCCAGAAACGGGCGCAGCGCCATGTCCTTATTCAGTCGTGACAGCAACGGTTTGCTGCGGCTCTCAAGCGATGTTGCCTGCGCCGGATCCAGCTGGGCTTCTACGGCCATGGCGGCAAGCTCGCCGCGGGTAACGGCAGCCTGGGCGCCGGCAATGCCCTGGCCGTCACCGGCAAGGTAAATACCTTCAATGTCGTGCAGCCGGCCCCATGCGTCTGCTTTGGGGATCCAGCAGGCACCTGTGTCGGACCAATCGTGTCCGGCGCGCAACAGCCAGGTAAATTGAGTGTTGGGAACCACGCCCTGATGCAGCAGTACCAGATTGGTATCGAGCTCATGCGTTTGCCCCTGGTGTTCAAATGAGATTGAACGCACGCTGGCTTCGCCCCGCACCTGCAAATTTTGCACGCCGCGATAGAAGGGGATGTTTTTTTCCTTGATGGCGTTGATCATGGACAGGCCCTTGCGGATATCCTTGAAGGCAGCAAGCCCGGTGAGCAGGGCCGGACTCGCGTGAAAAATATCCCTGCCCGAACTGGTATCCAATACGGCGGTGATCTGCACATTGGCCCGCAAATATTGCCAGCAAATCAGATAGAGCAGGGGGCCGCAGCCGGCAATGACAACGGGTGTGGCAGGTATGGTCCCGGATCCCTTTAGCAATACCTGTGCGGCGCCGGCGCCCATGACGCCAGGCAGAGTCCAGCCCGGAATGGGAAATGGCCGTTCCATGGCGCCCGTGGCCAGAATCACTGCATCGGCAGTCAGCGTATGGGTCTGCCCCTCGTGCAGATAATGGAGCTGGCGCTCGCGTGTCAGGTTCCATACGGTAGCGCCGCGCAGGTGTTGCACGCCGCTGGCGGCAAACTGCCCGGCCACGGTCGCACCCGCCGCGTAGTCCGGCCCCAGAATGCCGGCAAGCCCGGTTGTGGTGCCCATGATATTGCGCCAGATCTGGCCACCGGCCTGCGGCTGTTCATCCAGAACGGTAACCGAGTGATTCCGGCTTGCCAGTCTGGCCGCGGCCATCATGCCGGCAGGTCCCGCGCCGATGATGGCGACGTTTGTGTGTGTACTCATTGCTCTTCACCTGTCTGAATCACCGTAAACGTGGTCTGGCCCTGCTGCATCCGGATAACCATGCCTTCTTCGATGGTTGTCATGCAGCTTTGTCGGTTTTGTACGCCATTGATCTGCACCAGGCATTCGAAGCAGACGCCCATCTGGCAGTATGGGGCGCGCGGCTGGCCGCTGACTGGAGAGTCACGAAAATGCAAAACCTGGTTCTGCATCAGGGCCGCAGCGACGGTAATGCCTTTTGGGGCGTGCAATTGCCGGCCTTCGAAGTCAAAGGACACGGTCTGGGCAGATGCCTCGCTCCTGTCGGTCTGCACGGTTCTGAAAAGTACTGTGTTCATGATGGATCTCTGGTCAAATTGCAGAAGCGTTGGTTTGAGAATGGAGCGATGGTCTGGGCGGCGGTGCCGCGCAGAATCCAGTCGGGAATCGTGAAAACGTGGTTGGCCGCCAGTGTGATGCCGCTGTGACAGGTCACGACGTATGCGCCGGGCATGCCGGACGACTCCTGGTAGATCGGCACGCCGTCAGGCGACATGATCCGCAGCGCCGCCCAGCATCGGATGATGCGCATGTCGGCCAGCGCTGGGAAGTAATCAATGGCACGCCGGGCGATGCTCTGCTGTAATGACAGTCGTGTTGTATCGTCATAGCCTACGTCCTCCAGCGAATCGCCGATCTGTATCGTGCCTTCATTGGTCTGCCGCACATGCATAGTGGGATAGGACAGGAACGGTGCACAGCGCTCGCCGATCATGACCTGGCCCTGATTCGGCTCGACCGGCACGTGCAGGCCGACAAAGTTACCCAGTCGCTTATTGCCCAGGCCCGCACAAAGCACCACTTTTTTTCCGGCATATTTTTCACCAGCGCGTGTGGTCACGATAAAGTTGCCGGACTGATAATCGATATGCTCGACAGGGTTGTTGTAGCGATAGTCCACACCCAGCTGACGCGCAGCCTGCTGCAATGCAGGCAACAGCTTCAGTGGGTTGGCATGGCCATCCATGGGCGTATAACAAGCGCCGATCACCTTGGGGCCGATTGCAGGAATGTACTTGCGTACTTCTGCCGGCGTCATGAACGTGTAGTCATATTTTTCGTCTACCGAGGCCTGGATGTCGCGCATCAGTTGCTGCCTTTGGTCCATCTCGGCCTGATTAGTGAAGAACACAAAGCCGCCCGGCTGCTGCAGATAAGGATCGATGCCGGTGCGCTCAGTAAGCTCGCGGGCCAGCGCCGGCCAGTTGCGGGCCGATCGCATGGTCCATCGGGAGTAAGGAGAGAAACCGTGGCCTTTTCCCTGCACCCACACCAGCCCGAAATTGCCTCTGGAGGCGCGATAGGCGATGTCGCCTTCGTCCAGTATGAGCACTTTTGCATTTTGACGGGCCAGACCATAGGCGACGCTTGAACCGACGATACCGCCGCCTATTACAATAATATCTGTGTTGTACATTTCAACCTTTTCCAATCAACACTTTATCCAGGCCAACCAGACGGTCCATGATGATCATCATTATTACCGTTGCAATAATAAGTATTGCCGATACAGAGGTGATCAGTGGATCAATGGTTTGCGCAATATGGTTATACATCCAGACCGGCAGTGTCGTTGTGCCCGGTGTTGCAACGAATACTGTCATGGTCAATTCATCAAAACTCTGGATAAAGGACAGCAGCCAGCCGCCGGTCAGGCCAGGCAGGATCAATGGCAGTATGATACGGCCATACACATGACGTTTGCCCGCGCCAAGCGATCTTGCCGCCATTTCAACTTCCCGGTCCATGCCGGTAGCTGATGCAAGAACCAGGCGCAGGGAATAGGGAAAAATGAAAATCACATGTGTCATTGTCAGCCAGAATACCGAACCCGACAAACCGGCGATATTGAAAAATCGCAGGAACGACACACCCAATACTACATTTGGAATCATGAGCGGCGACATCAGGAATGCGCTGACGGCATCGCGTCCCGGGAAACGGAAACGGGTCAGCGCCAGCGCCGCCGGCACCGCCAGGCAAACGGCAATGGTGGATGCAAACGAGGCCAGTTTCAGGGACAGCCAGAACGATTGCATAATCCGGGGTTCGTCCAGCACCGCCTGATACCAGCGCAACGACAACCCGTCGCTTGGATAGGAAATGAAGCCTTTGTCTGTGAACGAGACGACGATCACGATGAGCAGGGGCGCCAGCAGAAACAGCATGAAGGCCGCATGAAAAAGGAGCGAGAGCGTTCTATTGCGTTTCATCCATTTTCTCCGGCGGAAAAAATCATGCGGTACTTTCTTTCGGTGTAGCGGTTCAGTCCCATGATAATAATAATGTTGGCGATCAGCAGCAGGATCACAATGGCGGCGCCCAGCGGCCAGTTCAGGGAACTGAGAAATTCGTCATAGGCTGCCGTGGCCACCACCTTCAGGCGGCGTCCGCCCAGAATGGCAGGCGTGGCAAAGGCCGACGCCGACAGGGCGAAAACGATGATGCAGCCCGACAGTATTCCTGGCATCAGTTGCGGGAAAATAATCCGGCGAAAGACAGTCAGGGGTGAGCCCCCAAGCGAGCGGCCGGCATACTCTACGGTGGGATCCAGCTTGCGCAGGGTTGCCCAGATGGAAATAATCATGAAAGGCACCATGACGTGTACCAGGCCGATGACCATGCCGGTAAACGTGAAAGTGAGGCGGATGGGCGAATCGATCAGGCCAAGCAGGAGCAGGGTATCGTTGATGAGGCCCTGTCGGCCCATCAGGATGGACCAACCCAGCGTGCGCACTACTACCGAAATCAGTAAGGGCCCCAGCACCATGACCAGGAAAATACCGCGCCATGGGGCTCGCATGCGCGCCAGGATGAGCGTTTCGGGAATACCCAGGACCAGGCAGATCGCGGTGACCAGCAGGGCCATGCCCGCGGTGCGCAGGAAAATCTCCCCGTAGTAAGGGTCGGAAAAAATCGTTATGTAGTTGCCAAAAGAAAAATCCGGGACGATGCCGGTGGTGCCGTTAAAAGCATAGAACGACAGTACTGCGACCAGCAGCATGGGAATGATGAGCATGCCGCAAAACAGCAGGAGCGCGGGCGTTAGCAGGACGAAGGGTTCTTTACGCATGTGAGCCACCCGTCCTACAGCTGCTCGGCGATAATGCGCAGATCGCATTCCTGCCAGTCCAGTGTCACCGTCTGGCCAGGTTGCGCGGTGAGCGTCTTGATCGAGACAAACCACATGCCCAGTGGCGTTATCACTTCACAGAGCCAGTGAGTGCCCAGAAACACAGCCTCGGACAGCGTGCCCGGTAATTTACCGGCCACGCCGGGGCCTGCAAAACCGACATTCTCCGGCCGGATCATAATATTAGCCGTGCCTGCGCAAAAGAGATGGTTTTCCGGCAGACACACCGCGAAGGTCAGGCCATTGCTGCTGACCTGGTGGCCTTGGGTCTCGCTGTGGGCAATCGTGCCTTCAAAAACATTGGCACGACCCAGAAATCCGGATACAAACAGTGTCCGGGGGTTATGGTATACGTCGAGCGGCGGCGCCAGCTGTTGAATGCAGCCGTCGTTCATCAGCGCAATACGGTCGCTCATGGTCATCGCTTCGGTCTGGTCGTGGGTAACCAGAATCGTGGTAATGCCCAATTTGCGCTGGATTCGGCGCAGCTCGATGTGCATGTTCTCGCGCAGTTTGGCATCCAGATTGGACATGGGCTCATCAAGCAGGAGCAGCCTGGGCCGAATGGCCAGTGAACGGGCGATGGCGACACGTTGTCGCTGGCCCCCGGAGAGCTGAGCAGGGTAGCGCTCGCCCATCCCGGTCAGACTGACCATGTCAAGCACCTGGTCGATACGCTCGCGCCGTTCGGCCTTGGCCATTTTCCGCATTTCCAGACCGAAACTGATGTTGTCCTGGACAGTCATGTGGGGAAACAGCGCGTAGCTTTGAAATACCACGCCGATATCACGTATTTCGGGCGGCATGTCGGTCAGGTCGGTGCCGTCCAGGATGACCTGGCCGCGAGTGGGATCGGTGAACCCGGCAATCATTTGCAGCGTGGTGGTCTTGCCGCAACCCGATGGGCCCAGCAGCGAGACAAACTCGCCACGCTCTATTTCAAGATTCATGGATTTGACCACGCTGGCCGAGCCGTAGTCTTTGCCCAGGTTTCTGACAGAAAGAAAACTCATTTACCGCTCCACTGTCCGGTTCCAGCGATCATTCCATTGCGTGCGCACGGCATTAACTGTATCCCAGTCGGTCTTTTCCAATTTGTCGACCGCCTCGCCATACACCACGCGTTGCGCGTCCTCTGCGGGCAGCTTCACCGTTTTGTTGACCGGGCCCCAGCTTTGGGTGCGTGCAAAGACCACCTGTATTTCAGGCGAGGCAAGATACTGCACCAGTTTCTGGGCCAGTTCAGGCACATTGCTTTTGACAACAGGACAGGCGGCTGTCAGCAGTGCCATCGCGCCTTCTTTCGGATAAACGAATTTGACCGGAAAGCCGGTAGACTTGAACGTTTCAACCCGGCCGTTGCCCCACACGCCGATAATCGCTTCACCGTTTTGGAACAGCGAGGTCATGCCGCCGGGCGAGGGCTCCCAGGCGAGCACATTCGGGTTTACTTTTTTGATAATGGTATCAAAGCCGGGATCGGGATTCTTTTCGTTGCCGCCATTGAGTTTGGCAAATTTCACCAGTGTGTGCAGGCCGTACGTGTTGTTCAGTGGGGGTATGACCATGCGCTGTTCGAACTGGGGATTTTCCAGATCGTGCCATGATGTCGGTGGCGTGATGCCTTCTTTTTTGAATACTTCTTCGTTGTAGAACAGCCCGGTGGCCACCAGTCCGATACCAAGGGCATTGGGTCCCAGGTCAGCGATCGGGTACAGGTCTTTGAATACGGGTGCGCTTTTGTCTATTTTGTCGCAAAAGCCAAATTGCATTGCCTGATACATGGGGCCGTCATCGAGCATGACCACGTCCAGTTCAGGATTGCTTTTCTGAGCCTGCAGTTTTCCCAGTGTATCGGTTGAGTTTCCCGGAACATAAACAACCTTGACGTTGTTGGCCTTTTCGAACGCGGGAAGCACATCTTCCTCAAATGCCTTTTGCGTTGAACCGCCGTATGATCCCAGATACAACGTGGGCGTTTGCGCATATACCATCGAGGTTGCCGGAGCCATTAAACCTGCTATGGCAATTGTCATAAGCTTGCGTTTCATCATTTTCTCCGTAGTGGGGGAACAACTTACGGATAACAATAGAGAACACTGCCCGCTATGTAAAATGCTTTTTTTTGGTCCGTCCATAATATGGTGTTATGGCATGCACACGCTTTTTCACCACGTTAAAGCAGCTTGCCGTTTTGTGCGATGGTCATGGTCACATTTGTTTTGACGTAGTGCACAAAATCCTTGAGTACGCGTAAAGCCGGTTTGTCGGCGCGATAAAGCGCACTGAAATGGACCATCAGTCGCGGTGAAAAATTTCTGAACACAATGTTGTTTCCGATATACGTTATCACTGTGATGGGATCGACAATGGCCAGGCAATTGCCGGACTCCACGAACGAGCACATGGTTTGCGAGGTGTTGGTGTCAACACTTGAGAATACTTTGATGCCGTGTGATACCAGTAACAGGCCAAACGCCTGGCGGGTGTCCATGTCGTGCGAGCCCAGTATCATGGTCTGTCCCTGAAGATCGGTGACGTGGATTTCACTTTTCTGAGCCAGCGGATGATTGCGCGGAATGGCAATCTTCGAATCCAGGGAGAACAGATGCTCGCCTAGCGGACTGGGATACTCACTGGACAGAATTACCATACCCAGATCACACTTGGCATTCTGCACCATATCCATGATGGTAGTAGAGGCATGCGTCGTCAATTTGACCGACAGATCAGTATGCGCCTGCATGAAGTTATGCAGCAGAAAAGGCAATGCCGCAGAGGCCAGACAGGGCGCCGCGGCAATATGGAACTGGCCCTTTTGTGCTTTCTGAATCTGGCTGGCGGCATAGGCAATTTCCTGGACGCCGACCAGACTGCGTTCCACTTCCTTGAACAGCTCTTCTGCCTCGTGTGTCGGGAAAAGGCGGCCCTGGCGTCGCTCAAAGAGTGGAAAGCCGACAGAAGCCTCCAGATCGGATATCAAGCGTGTGGTGGCAGGTTGCGAGATGGAAAGAAACTCCGCTGCCTTCGTAACGGTACGGCTGATCATGAGGGCGCGAAATGCCTCGAGTTGTCTTAGTGTCATTGCCTGCTCGAACTGGAAAATATCGATGAATCATGCCGAGATGGCTCGGCCGGGACGATAAGTGTATTGGGGTATTGATGTATCGTTGTCCTAGGGATAATACCAATTCACCTAGGGAGAACACCTAGATCGAGGCATTCATCAGTGACGCACATTCGTTGCATCAAAGCCGATTTTTTTTGTTTTCATTGAAAAGTGCGTGTCCGATCCGGGAAATGCATCGTACTCGCGGTGAAAAAATTGTTCCAAGATGGCCACGCAAGCCTGTGCGTACATATACTTGTTGTTGTGTTGGAACCTCTGCGGGGCGCTCACCTGGCTTTGTTCAGACCGGCAGCGTTAACCGGCAGCAGCCGTTGTACGCCGGCCTTTGTTTGCCGATAGCAGGCGCGTTGCAGATGCTATCGGCGTCCGGATTTGCGAGCAGCCTGCTTAACCATTTATCGGCGGTGGCCGGCACGCCGGCAGGGCGAGCAATAAAGGCGGTCAATGTAGACTCGCCTGTCACCGCAGTTTTTTTCTGGTCAGTCCAATGTGATATGGGCTTCTTTGGCAACAGTACGCCATTTGGTTTCTTCTGCATCAACGAATGCCTGCAGCGCTTGTGGTGTAGAGGCTTCAATATCGGCACCCAATGCCTGCAGCCGACTGGCAATATCCGGGTCCTTCAGTACTTTTGTTATTGCTGTGGATAGAGTCTGTATGATATCGGCCGGTGTGTCTTTGGGTGCAAACACGGCGTTCCATTCATAGGATGAGAAATCCGGAACACCGCTTTTCTCAAGCGTGGGAATGTTGGGCAACAGTGCCGAGGGCGTGTCGCCGCCGGTAGCCAGGACTTTCAGCTTGCCTGCCTTGATATGGGGCCATGACGATCCCAGGCTGGCAAACATGATGGGCACCTGTCCTCCCATGACGTCTGTCATAGCAGGCCCACCACCCTTGTATGCGACGTGCGACAGATGTGTTTTGGCCTTAAGATTGAACAGTTCCCCTGCCAAATGCTGTGCCGAGCCGGGCCCAGCAGAAGCAAAGTGGGCAGGCTGGGCGGACTGTCCTGCTTTGATCACATCGGCAACCTTTTGGTATTCGCTATGTGGGTTGACCACCAGCACGTTGGGTACTTTGAGCAGTAAGGAAACCGGCTCGAAATCTGCTGCACTGAATGACATTCTCTGGCGCAGGGCAAAATTTTGTGCAAAGTTTGAGGCATCCAGCATGATGGTGTAGCCATCCGGTTTGGCTCGGGCAACATAAGCGCCGCCGATCATGCCGCCGGCACCGCCTTTGTTTTCAATAACCACCGTCTGGCCCAGGGCTTTGCTCAGGCTGGGACCGATGAGCCGGGCAACTGCGTCAACCGTACCGCCCGGCGGATAGGTTACGACCATTGTTACGGGTTTTTCAGGATAGGCTGCATGGGCAGCGCTGGCCAAAGACAATGTGATGGCTGCAAGTACCGTTGTGGATAATTTCATATGTCATCTCCCTTGATGTTATAGAATGCTGCGGCCGTACGATACAGAATATTCTGCCTGTCCTGTGGCCGCTGGATGCGCTGCAAGGCCCAGTCGAGGCTGTCGCTGAACCGATATTCGGATTCATGCTGGGTATGAGGCCAGTCGCTTCCCCACATGAGCTTTTCTGATGAAAACGTACGGATGAAAAGTGACAGAAGCCTGTTCAGTGAATCGGCCTGCGGCTGCCTGAAAATACGATAAATGGCTGAGACCTTGATAAAAATCCGGTCCTTATCGGCAAGCGACAAAAGATAGGCAAGCCGGTCGGTCTGACATAGCAGGTCCGTTTCCGGGCGACCAAAATGGTCGATTACCAGCGCAACGTCATGAACCAGGATGGGTGCAATATAGTGCTCCAGCATTGACGATGGGGCATGCAGTTCTATGTGCATATCGAGCGCGTTGATGTGTGTAAACAGTTGCTGCCAATGCCCCTGGCGCAAATCGACAGCGTCAGCGCCAAACAGGTTCAGGCGTATACCTCTGATGCCCTGCGCCCGTAATGCAGCCAGCGCTTCGATATGACAGGCAGGATCCACTACCGCCACACCGACGCAACGGCCCCCTGATTTGTGCAGCGCATTTAGCATGTAGCTGTTATCCGTGCCAAGAAAACTGGGCTGAACCAGCACGCCGTACGCCACCTGATGCTGATCCAGTAGTGCCAGATATTGGTCCAGCGTGGCGTCATAGCTGGGCGCATAGCGACGCCCGGGCGTCAGTGGCAAGTCCCTGGAAAAAACGTGTGCATGGCTATCGATAACTGCTTGCGGCATGATCATTCCCGATTGAGATAACGGCTATTCTAGAGAATGATCGTATATTGATATATTATGTTTACGATAATTATTCATAACATAATGATATGGAAATAAATCAGATTAAATATTTTCTATCCGTCTTCGAACTCGGTTCCATCAGTAAATCGGCCGATGCACTGGGAATGGCCCAGCCGGCCCTGAGCCAGTCGATTGCCCGCCTGGAAAAAAAGCTTGGCACGCAGCTTTTTGTGCGATCAAGACGGGGTGCCATGCCAACAGACGCTGCCCGCCTGATTTATGACGATCTTAAAAAGGGCAGTTTTTATCTTGACCAGGTCAGCCACAAAGTGCAGATGGCCAGATCCGGCTTCAGCGGTAACTTGAATATCGGGATTGTGTCGTCCGCGCTTTTCAATATCCTGCCGACAGCGCTGCGAAAACTCAAGGCGACCGCACCACAGTTGCATGTAACGTTGCTGGAGCTCAGCAACGAGGAGCAAGTCAGGCAAATTCACGAAGGCAATCTGGATATTGCACTGGTGCACTCGCCGGTCAACCTGGAAGGGCGCGTTCATCAGTTGACCGTATGCCGCGAAAAGTTGATTGCTGCCATACCCGAAAGCGCAGTCACTTACAGGAAGGACAGTATTCGGCTGGCGGAAATTGCCCGTCATGGATTGGTGCTTTATCCGGCCTCGCAATTGCCAGTGTTGCATACTGATATTCTCAACGCGTTTACTGGCTCGGGCCTCACAGTAAGTGTGAACCAATATGCAAACCGCACCCTGACCGTGCTCGCCTGTGTGGCTGCTGGCCTGGGAGTCGGATTGTTGCCGAACTGGATTCGATCTATTGGATTTGATGGTGTGCGATTTTGTGATGTGACCGACGATGCACTGCCGGACCTGGATCTGGTGGCATTGTTCACGGCAAAGCATCAGCCTATTGTACGCGCCATGTTTGGTGATCTTGCTGGCGTAGCGGGCTAGCCATTGCTGGCGCTGTGGCAGGCACAAGAGCCAGAGAACCGGTAGGTGACGCGGGCGCTGGACCAAGAGCGGCTGGTGTTCGTTACTGCTCCCGTTGCCAGATACTGACGATGGCTACGGGAGCAGGTAACAATAGCGTGACGTTATGCTGCCTTGCGCAGTCTGCGCAAAACAATGGGCGCCAGCAAAAACAGCGCAGAGACGCTCAGAATGACAATTGAAATGGGCGTCTCCACCAGCACGGCCGGGTTGCCCTGGGCAGCGGCCAGGGCCGTACGTAGCTGGTTCTCGGCCATGGGACCCAGGATCAGTCCGATCAGGATGGGTGCAATGGGAAAGTCATAAACGCGCATGACATAACCCATCAGGCCAACGACCACCATGCAGGCCAGGTCAAAGGTTGAGCCTGATACCCCCCAGATACCGATCATGGCAAACACCAGAATGCCGGCATACAGCTGCGGCTTGGGAATCAGCAGCAATTTGACCCACATGCCGACCAGCGGCAGGTTCAGAATCAGCAACATGACATTACCGATATACAGAGAGGCTATCAGCCCCCAGATCAGCTCCGGGTTGGAGGTAAATAGAAACGGGCCGGGTTGCAGTCCGAAGTTCTGGAACGCCGCCAGTAAAATCGCCGCGGTGGCAGAGGTTGGCAGTCCCAGTGTCAGCAAGGGGACTAGCACGCCCGCGGCCGCTGCATTGTTTGCCGCCTCGGGACCGGCAACGCCTTCAATGGCACCGATGGTGCCGAATTCTTCTTTCTTTTTGCACAGCTTCTTTTCCAGCGTGTAGGACAGCATGGTCGGAATCTCGGAGCCGCCGCCGGGCAGGGCGCCCATGGGAAAGCCGATGGCGGTACCGCGCAGCCAGGGCATGAACGAGCGTTTCCATTCCTCTTTTGTCATCCAGATGCCGCCTTTGATCGGCAGCACGTCGTCGCTTTGATGCCGGTAGCGGCTGGCAACATAAATAATTTCACCGATAGCAAACAACGATACCAGCACCACCGTGAGCTCCATCCCATCGAGCAGTGAGCTGGCGCCAAACGTCATGCGCGGCTGCCCGGTCATCTTGTCGATGCCGATGACGCCCAGTGCCAGGCCGATGAACAGGGAAACAAAGCCGCGAACCCGTGAAGTTCCCATGACCACGGCGACGGACGTAAAGGCCAGAACGGTGAGCGCAAAATAGTCTGCCGGTTTGAAGTAGAACGCCAGCTCGGCAATGGACGGCGCTGCGAAGGTCAGCAGGAGGGTGGCGATGGTGCCGGCAACGAAGGAACCGACTGCCGCCGTGGCCAGCGCTGCAGCCCCGCGTCCGGAGCGCGCCATTTTGTTGCCCTCCAGTGCAGTCATCATGGAGCCGGCTTCGCCGGGGGTATTGATCAGAATGGAGGTGGTGGAACCGCCGTACATCGCGCCGTAGAGAACGCCGGCGAACATGATGAACGCCGAGACCGGTCCCACGGACACGGTCACCGGCAGCAGCAGTGCAATAGTCAGCGCCGGGCCGATGCCCGGCAGGATGCCAATGGCGGTGCCGAGCACGGAGCCGACCAGCGCCCAGAAAAGATTCATGGGTTGCAAGGCGACATCAAAGCCCTGCAGTAATAAGCCGAAGGTATCCATTCAGAAGCCTGCCAGGGGAAGAAAACCGCCTAGTTGCAGACCCAGGCGCGAAAAAAGAAACCAGCACGCCGAGCCCAGAATGGCGCCGGTGATCAGGTCAATGATTGTTTTTTTTGAACCGAAAGCGCGCGCAACCAGCATGAATGACACCATGGCGGTAATGGGCAGGCCCAGTGTCTCCATGGTGAGTGCCGGTACAATGGTGGCGGCAAGCGCGGTAAAGAAGGCTCGCTTGTCCATGGGCAGATTGCCGGTGGCATTTTCGGTATCCTGCGCTTCGAAGCGTTCGCCTCGCGCAATTTGAATCAACAGCAATATGCCCAGCAACAGCAGGCCACCGCCGGCAATGGTGACAAACATGCCCGGGCCGATAGCCGCGTACTGGGCCGTCGCGGGCAATGTGGTTGTGGCATACAGGCAGATACAGCCCAGAATAATCACGGCAATGCCCAGCCACCAGGGCCGGGCGGCAGGCGCCGCAGCGTCTGGCCCTGCCGGTGTTGCGCCTGCAGGAGATGGTGTTTCCTTATTTTGCAAGGCCTGCGTCCTTCAGGATTTTGTTGATACGGTCACTTTCGTCCTTGATGAAGCTGCCGAATTCAGGTCCGGCCAGGAAGAACTGGTCCCAGCCCTGGGTGGCCATGGTTTGCTTCCAGGCGTCGCTCTCATTAAGCTTGGTGAACCGGTCAACCCAAACTTTGTAGTTGTCTTCGGGCATGTCGACTGAACCCAGAACGCCACGCCAGTTTGCCAGCTCTACATCGTAACCGGCTTCCTTGAAGGTGGGCGCATCCAGCCCTTTCATGCGCTCTGCCGAGGTGATGCCCAGTATTTTGACGCGGCCTGATTTGGCAAATTGCTGAAATTCGGAAATGCCCGAAATGCCGGCTTTGAGTGTGCCGTTCACAATGCCGGTAACCGTATCGGCGCCGCCGGCTTGCGGAATGTAGTTGAGTTTGTTTACCGGTGCGCCGCTGGCCTGGGCCAGCAGGGCCAGGGCGATATGGTCAACACCACCTGCTGAACCGCCGCCTACCGGTGTGCCACCCGGATTTTCCTTGAGCGCCTTGGCAAAGTCAGCCAGTGTTTTGTAAGGCGAGTCTGGGCGTACTGCCAGCACCAGGTATTCTGCCGTCAGACGCGCCACTGGTTTGAACTTGGACAAATCGACCGGTGATTTGTTAAGCGTGATTGCGCCCACGGTAATGGCGCCAAACACGGCCAGGTTATCCGGTTTGCCGGTTGCGCCATTCTGGAATTCAGCCAGGCCGATGGTGCCGCCGGCACCGCCCTTGTTGGTGAAGTTCACGCTGCCGGTATAAATGCCGGCCTTGTTCATGGCCGAGAAAGCCTGCCGTCCCGTTCCATCCCAACCGCCGCCGGGATTGGCCGGCAGCATGACGCTGACCTGTGCGCTGGCTGCTGCAGCAAAAAGTGTGGTGGCCGCAATGCACGACCGCAGGATGCCTGATAGTTTCATGTCCGCTCCGAAAGGGTTTGTTGTAATTGGTAATAATTCAGAGAAGAATAGGTTGGATCAGGAGGTATTGTCAATAAGGGAAAGGGAGCGGCAAAGGGAGCCGGCGGCCAGGGACAAAGCCAGGGCCGGGTAGTGGTGCTGCTGCGGTTTACCTCGGGCGCCGGGCCCGGAGTAATGCGCAGCAGGTGTGTGAGGTTGTTATTTTTGCATCAGTTGGCGCTTCTGGCACGAAATGCCTTGGCGCTCAAGCCTTCCTGCACGCCCATATGCTCCGGCGCGACATCGATCACCATTGTGCGGATGCAGGTATCGGATACGTCAAGCGAGGTAACGGCCGCTTTATTAATGGCTGCCATGAAATTGGCCTTGAGCTCATCATCCCGGCCTGCAAGCAGGAAAGCCACAATGTTGACGAATTCGGCACCGATCTGGCCCGCGACAATCGAATCCTGCTGTTCAATTTCCTGCAGGGAAATACGGATGCTTGGCAAGGCTGCGTTCAGCGTTTGTTCTATGACTTTGGTGGCATTTTGCAGGAAGGCGGTTTTCTGTTGCTGGCTGCGGCCGGCTGTGACCTGAACTTGAAGAATGGGCATGATAGAAATGTCTCGTTTGAATGAAATGTGCTGTGAAATAGGAGCAGGGCTGGCGCCCCTTGCCTTTTACGATTGTATCGGAAAGCCGGCCAGATGCCAGCCATTGACGGCTTCTATGTTCTCTTTAAGGTCGCAAAAATTAATATATTGAAAACACGACAGAGGTCAGCGCGTATGGCGGTTTATCGGGCGGCGGGTGTGAGCCATTTGTAAACATCATGGGAAAAGGGGCACGGTAAGCGTGCCCCTTTCCTGTTTCAATTAAGCCGACTACTACTCATCTTCACGTAGTGCGCGAACGGCGCGTTCCAGGATCTGTCGGGTTCTGAATTGCACCAGCGCCTGCCAGTCGGGGTCGGCGGGGAAGAAAAAGTCCAGCAGGCGCTGTTTGATCTTCTTGCCTTGGGCACTGGCCGGGTCGCCGTGCAGATGCAGGAAATGGTCCGCCAGCAGGGCGGGCTGCCCCACCGATTGGCTATCATAAGTGCCGCATTCGACAACCAGTTGAGTGAATTTGCGGTCACTGAATAGCTTGACCATGGCGGCCGAGGTGTAACCGGTGGCGGCCGCAGAGATGCCGGTATCGCTGGCATTGTTGGCGCCGGTAATCACGGTATACAGCCATGGCCCGTATATTGACTGGGCGCGCGCGATGCCGGGATAGTCCTGTTCGGCAATGGCCATGAGCATGGGGTGGCCGAACTGCCCGGCGCCGGTGTGCAGATCGAAGCTGATGATTTCCCTGGCGTGCGCCGGCAGGTGATCTTGCAGGATTTTATGCAGCGTGAGATTGGACCAGCTGGGTTTTTCACCACCGTAATACAGCCCATCCCGATGACGATATTGACCGGCTTCCACAATGTTCATCAGCGTAGCGTAACCTTTTTCCTGTACGGTCTGGCGCCAGCGCACATCGCGCGCTTTGCGCCTGGCGGCATCACGGATGTCGGTCGCAAACAGTTCATGAACCGCTTCATAGCCCGGATTGGTCGGCAAGGGCTGGTCAAAATCCACATAATTGCGATTCAGATCCATATTGTCCTCGTTGACCCGTCGCTTCCAGGACGTACCCCACGGATTGATCAGGTGAATGAACAGCAGGCCCACGCCCGCCGCCGGGGAGATATCCTGTTCCAGTAGAAAGCGGGTCTGGCAGATGGAGCCATAGTAACCCTCAACGCCGTGCGTGCCGGACACCACCACCATCCATTTTTCGGCAGCGGGGTCGCCGGCGATGGCCACATCGGTGCACAGATTCTCGTTTTCCACGCCCTTGAGCGGATGGGGGTACGAATGCAGGAGGGCGCCCCGGTGATGGGCAGCCTTCAGGAACGAGGCGCGCAATTGCGAGTAGGTCAGCTGGCCGGGCGCCAGCCGGAAAATGGGCAAATCGGCGGAATCGAAGGGTGTCATGAGCGAATTCTCGGGCCCAAAGGCAAGAAAAACATGGGTTTCGGACAAAATCAGGAAGCGGGCGGGAAATTTATGCAAAAATCTCGTGTCCGCGCGTTGTAACCTGCCTGCAATCACAGCTGTGAACCAGGAACAAGGCGTTATACTACTTCAATTATTTACGATATGTTTCCCGGGGTTAGGAATGAAAAAACTTTTTGTTGCGGCAATGCTGGCTGCATTGTTACCGACAGTGGTGTCTGCGGCACCCGCCAAACTGCGTCTGGGCGTTGACCCCACGTTCGCACCTTTCGAGTCGGTCAATCCACAGGGCGAGCTGGTTGGTATTGATATTGATATGGGTAAATCCATCTGCAAACGCATTGACGCCGACTGTGAATGGATTCGCATGAATTTTGATGGCGTGATTCCAGCCCTGAAAGCCAAGAAAATAGACGGCATCCTGTCCGGGATGACCATTACCAAAGAGCGCGAGAAGCAGGTCTTGTTTTCAGATGTGATGTACGCCAGCTCCACGCGCCTGATGGTCCCGGCCAACAGTGAAGGGCTGGATACGACAGCAGAGTCGCTCAAAGGCAAAACAGTAGGCGTCGTTCAGGGCACTACCCAGGCTGCCTATGCCGACAAACATTGGAAAGGCAAGGGCATTAACCTGGTTTCCTACCAGAATGATGATCTGGCCAAGCAGGATCTGGCGCTGGGGCGTGTAGACGCCACGCTGCAGGATGCGGCAGCCGCCACGATTTTCTTCGATAGCCCCGACGGCAAGAACTTCAAGCTTGTAGGTACGCCTGTCTCCGATGCAGAAGTGTTCGGCAATGGTAACGGCATCGGTCTGCGTAAGGAAGATACCGAGCTCAAGGGTAAAATCGACAAGGCGCTGGCCGATATGAAAAAGGACGGTGAATACGCGAAAATCCTGGAAGCCTACAAGAAATACGGCATCAAGGAACACGAATAAGCTTGGTTGACCGGTGCTGCGCGGACCGGCTTTACGCCGGTGACCGCGCAGTTTGCATTTTTGGGCAGCCTGGTTTGCCCGCATCGCATGTACGGCGGGATACAACGGCATGAGCCGTCCCGCCGACTGGCAATTACATTATTAATAACGATATTTAAGGAACCCGATGCTGTACGGTTATGGATCCCAGATATGGGCCGGTACACTCGCAACCTGTCTGCTGACCCTGTTAACGCTGGTTTTTTCGATCATTATCGGGATGGTCGGGGCTTTGTGCAAGCTGTCACCCAATCCTGTACTGCGCTGGACCTTCACCGGGTATACGACATTGATACGCAGTGTTCCCGACCTGGTGATCATGCTGCTTGTTTTCTACAACCTGCAGGAACTCATCAATGCCATTTGCACCTGGGCCGGCTGGCCGCAATATCAGATGGATGCATTTTCGGCAGGGGTGACAACGCTTTCGTTCATCTATGGCGCCTATATGACAGAGACCTTTCGCGGGGCGATCCAGTCTGTGCCCAAAGGCCAACTGGAAGCAGGCTACGCGACAGGCATGGCGCCACTGACGGTGTTTCGCCTGATTCTGTTGCCGCAACTGATCCGTTTTGCCTTGCCCGGGCTGAACAATAATCTGCAGGTCATTATCAAGGCAACGGCCCTGGTTTCCATTATCGGTTTGCTCGATATTGTGACGGTCACACAGCAGGCCGGACGCAGTACCCAGCAGCTGTTTTTCTTCAATCTGGTGGCCGCAGCGATTTATCTGTGCATGACGGCTGTCAGCCTGGTCGTGTTGTCCTGGCTGAATCGACGCTATTCGGCCGGGGTGCGGGAGGTGCGGCTGTGAGCGAGATCCTTGAGCGCTACTGGCAAGCCTATCTCGGCTTTGGTTTTCCCATGACGGGGCTGGCCATGACCATATGGATATTGCTGCTGGCTGTGTTGTTTGGCACGGTGCTGGCCATTCCCATGGCGATCTGGCGCAGTTCGTCCAACCGCTGGGTCAGCGTGCCGGTGCGGGTGTACACCTTTGTGTTTCGCGGCACGCCGCTTTACGTGCAGTTGCTGCTGGTTTACACCGGCCTGTTCAGCCTGAGCGTGGTGCGTGGCACGCCGCTGCTGGCCACATTTTTCCGTGATGGCTTCAATTGTGTGATTCTTGCCTTTACCATTAACACCTGCGCGTACATGACAGAGGTGCTGGCCGGCGCCATCCGCGCCATTCCTCATGGCGAAATTGAAGCGGCGCAGGCTTTTGGCTTTTCCCGTTTCCGGTTGTACACGAAGATCATTTTGCCCTCCGCATTCAGGCGTGCCTTGCCGTTTTACAGCAACGAGGTCATTCTGGTTCTGCATTCGACCTCACTGGCGTTTACGGCGACGGTGCCTGAGCTGCTCAAGGTGGCACGTGATGTCAATAGCGCCACATTCAATTCCTTACCCGCCTTTGGCATTGCTGCCATTCTGTACGCCGTTCTGGCAATGGTGCTGGTCGCGCTGTTTCGCAAGGCAGAGAGCAAATGGCTCGGGTTTCTGAAACCCGCTGCTGTTTAACAGGTTATCACCATGGAAAATTTACGCGTCCAGGATATTCACAAACGTTTCGGCAACAACGAGGTGCTCAAGGGCGTATCGCTGCTGGCCAACAAGGGTGATGTAATCAGCATCATCGGCTCCAGTGGTTCAGGCAAAAGCACGCTGCTGCGCTGTATCAATTTTCTGGAAACGCCCGATTCGGGCAGAATATTTATTCATGGGCAAGAGCTGCGCACGGTGCAGCGCAAGGGTACGCTGGTGCCGGCTGACCGCCGCCAATTGCAATATATGCGCACCCGGCTATCGATGGTGTTTCAGCACTTCAATCTCTGGTCACACATGACTGTGCAGGAGAACATCACGGCCGCGCCGGTCAATGTTCTGGGCCTGTCGCGTCAAGAGGCGCTGGCCAGGGCGGAGAGCAATCTGCTCAAGGTCGGGCTGAGTCTGGATACAATGAAAAAGTACCCTGTGCACCTGTCCGGCGGGCAACAGCAACGAGTAGCGATCGCGCGTGCACTGGCGCTGGAGCCCGAGGTCATGCTGTTTGACGAGCCCACCTCGGCCCTGGACCCGGAACTGGTTGGTGAAGTGCTGCGCGTGATGCAGAAACTGGCCGAGGAGGGGCGCACCATGATCATCGTGACGCACGAGATGGCGTTTGCCCGTCAGGTGTCCAGCCATGTGATGTTTTTGCATCAGGGGGGGGTCGAAGAAGAGGGTGCTCCTGGCGAGGTTCTGGCCAAACCCAAAAGCGCGCGGCTGGCTACCTTTCTGGCAGGAAATCTTAAGTAGTACGGTTCTTAAACAGCAAAGTTCTTAAGCAGCGCGGCGGTTAGTGGCAGCTTCTTTACTGGCAAGGGTGATTACATGCCCGGGCGCGGTTAACAAACGGTAGTGCCTGATACAAACGGTACACGTGTCTGCGTTCATTCGTGTGGCGCGATGTTGCCGGCCAATCTCTCCTGTTGCGATGATTTTCGTCAACGTTAATGACATTTGACATAACCACAAACTGATCTGATTCGCATTTGATAACAAAATGAACCAGGCCGGATTCGTAAAGCGGCGCACCGACCAGGACAATAATGATAAGGTCAGCTGACACGGGCAATGCCATGTCGGTCGCTGTCGTTCTGTGGCCCGGTCAGTGAATCATGCGAGGCGAACGACTTGAGACAAGGAGCAAATCATGCCGGCAAAATCTCAGGACCAGCAGCAGGCGGCGGGGGCGGCTCTGGCTGCCAAGCGCGGTGAAACAAAGGTGAGCAGTTTGAAAGGCGCGTCCAAATTGATGTATGACTCGATGTCGGAAAAGGAGCTGGAAGAACTGGCCTCAACCCCCCGCAAGGGCAAGCCGGAACATGTCGGGGACAAGGCCAAGAACTAAGTCGCTGTGTGGTACTCGCCGAGCCTATTGCAGGATTTTCCTGTAAGCACAGGCCGCGAGCAATTGCGGACAGCACAATGACGGCGTAGCGTCATGATCGCTGCTGATTGACCAGATTGCCCGTTTGACCGAGACTTGAGTGCGTGGGTATGGGTGACGGCAGTTGGGCGGGCCAGGCCGCCCATACCGATCCTGTCCTGTTTGAGTCCCAGGCGACAGCTGGCGTAACCGTGTTTTGTCGCCTGCTGCGCAGGTTCGTTTGCCGGGCAAATCGCCTGGCCGATCAGGAAAGTTAATCGGGCTGGGCAATGGCGGTTTCCTGAATGGGGATCACAGTTTGCCGGGCGCTACCGGCTGTCTCGGAGGCCACCACCTGTTCCTGGTTGATCAGGCGTTCCAGTCCCTTGCGGAACTTGATCGGGCCGCCATCCAGTTTGAGATTGATAAATGGCGTGCGGCGATTGTCCATGCCTTTTTGTACTGCGCTCAGCACAATCCGGTCTTCTTCAAATGCCTGACGTACGCCCGCGGCAAACTGACGCGAGACGTCTGCATCATTTGGACTGAAATTTCTAAGCTGGAACCAGAAGTAGCGCGTGGTCTTTTCGTCAACCGGTGTCAGAAAGTTATAGGAGTCCATCAGAAATACGTCGGGATGGATCGCCGCTTCGTCGCCGCCGGTGCCGGCAGGGGTAAAGACGGCCTTGATAATGGCGTGCGACGGATAGCGCACTTCGTAATGCTGCTTGCGATCGCAGTTGCCGGCAAATTTGACAAACTTTGCATAGAAGGGCGCTACTTCGGTGTCGTACATCCAGCGCGAAACAATGACGCCGTTATCGGCTACCGTTGTACTCAAGGGTTCGTTCACGCACGCGTTGTTGCCGAATGAACTGCGATGTACCCAGGCCACATGCGAAGGATCCAGCAGATTGTCGGTCATATACAGGTAGTTGCATTCGACCATCATTGCATCGCCCTGATTGATGCCCCAGTCAGGGTCACCATACTCTGCAATATGGGGGATCAGGGAAGCATCGGCTTTTTCTGCGTCGCCCATCCAGACCCAAACCAGGCCGTATTTTTCGGTTGTGGCAAAACTTTTGACAGTGGCCGCGCGCGGAATTTTTGCGCCCGGCGCGAAAATACAGGTGCCCTGGCCATTGAAGGTAAGTCCGTGGTAGCCGCATTCTACGGCATCATCAATGAGCCGGCCCATAGACAAGGGCAGTTTGCGGTGCGGGCAGGCGTCTTCAAGAGCGACGATCTGGCCGTCCTGCTGGCGATAGAACACCAGATATTCATTGAGCAGTTGCAATGGATAAAGCTCATGGACAATGTCGTGGCTCCATGCCGCGACATACCATGCATTCTTCAGAAACATGAAAATCTCCGTTTATTCCGGCCGTTTCAGGGCCGCCATATAACGCTCGACATATTCGTCAAAGCTTTCGTTGTCGGACGCTTCTATCGCTGCCTGTTCTTCAAGCGATTTTTTCACGCTGGCGCGCATTTTCTGCTCGGTGTCGGCAGACAGCTCGCCAAAGCGCAGCTCGTCGGACAGGCGCTGGCTTTGCAACTGGGTATAGTCGGCAAAACTCAAGCCACTGTCGCGCAGCTCCTGCAGGATACGGGCCGAAGGCGTGGCAGAAACGTCATCCAGTTTGTGACGTTGCTCCTGAATCGCTGCGCTGTATTGCGTGGTGCTGAATGCGATATCCAGTTCCTTGGCGTACAGGGCAATTTGATCGAGCAACTGATTGCCCCAGACGGGGATGGAAATATCTTCGCCGTTGCTGGTCAGGCGCAATGCGGGGTCGCGACCGCGGTTGACGACGTCGGTGAAATTGGCCTGGCTTTCCTCGCAGAAACCGTCATAAGGGAAAAGCCGGCTGTCATGCACGGCACAGAACAGCAGGAACGCATCCATGAAATGACAGGTTGCATTGGAGATGCCGACAGCGCTGAAAGGATCAATATCCAGGCAACGGATCTCGACGTACTGAATGCCGCGCTCCATGAGCGCCGTAATGGGCCTTTCGCCGCGCGCGGTAGTGCGCTTGGGCCGGATCGTTGAGTAGTACTCATTTTCGATCTGCAGCACATTGGTGTTCAGTTGAATCCACTGACCGTCGCGATGGGTGCCCAGCGCCTGGTATTCAGGCCAGGGCTGCGTGACGGCGTGATACATTTTCCTGATGAAGGTGGACAGGTCGTTGTAGCACATTTTCAGACCGGCCTGTGCGTCGTTCTGGTAACCCAGATCGCTCATGCGCAGGCTGGTGGCGTAGGGCAGATACAGCGTGTCGTGATCCAGTTCGCGCAACGGGTTGGGCCGGTCACCCAGAAACGAGCGGGGAACGGCGGGCGATGCGCCGAACAGATACATGAGCAGCCAGTTATAACGGGTGAAATTGCGGATCAGTCCCATATAACCGACAGACTGGCGTTCGGTTTCGGTTGTACCCTCGAGATCCAGAACCTGCCACAGCGAATCGGGCAGTGAAAAATTGTAATGCAGGCCGGCAATGCATTGCATGGTGCGGCCATAGCGTTCGGCCAGTCCGCGACGGTATACATGGCGCAGCATGCCGCTGTTGGATTTTCCGTAAGTCGCAATAGGAATCTGGTCATCGGCAGGCAGATGCCCGGGCATCGATTGCATCCAGATGCTTTCGGATGGAAACTGACGAGTGGCAAAGCGATGCACGTCGGTCAGCTCTTCGAGCAGATCGTCCACTGAAGTATGGGTGCCTGTAATCAACTCGATCAGCGCTTCCGAATAATCAGTTGTGATATTCGGATGAGTCAGGGCGGAGCCCAGAAGGGTGCTGTGCGGCGTGGTGGCGAGCGCGCCATCACGGTCGATCCGTAGCCCTTCGCGTTCAATTCCGCGTAGAATATGAGTTAGCGAGTCTCGATGCTGCTGTAGTGTGGTCATGCGCTGCACAAGTCGTCCTGAGATATCTCTGAAATCAATAATTGCTGATTTTAAGGGAGTTCCGCAGCTTTTCAGTTTTAAACGGTTTGTTTCGAATTAATTAATTTGGGTGATGCTGGTGATCAAACGTCTGGCTCTTGTTTTTTTCATGGTTTTATTGGCAGGTTGTTCGCCAAAATACGATTGGCGTGAAGTGTCCACTGCAGGTGGACGGATGCAGGCGATTTTCCCGGACAAACCGCGCAGCGAGTCGCGCACCACGCAAATCGAAGGGGTGCCATATCCCTTTACCATGGACATGGCGCTGGTGGACGATCAGGTATTTGCGGTGGTCTATAGCCTGTTGCCCGAGGCAAAGCAGGATGAGGCCAGTACGCGCAAGGCGGGTGAGGCACTGCTGCGCTCGGTATACGCCAGTATGAATGAACCGGTGCCCGAGCCGTTGCCGCCATTCGGCCAGAAACTAACGTTCAGAAAAGCCGTGGGCAACGAGAATGCCAGTGTCTACGTCAAGGTGTTTGCGGGCAGCGGCGTGATTGTCCAGGCCTATGCGGCCGGTCAGGACAATACGCTGAAAGAATCGGTTGCTGACGAATTCCTCAACGGCATGACGCTCCGATAGCGACCTGTCTGCCTATTTTTAAAATGATACAATGCTGTAAAGGTCGGCGCCGATTTGTCTGATCCGCTTGCGGGCGCCTCAAAAATCCCGCTAAAAAGGTCCGTATGGTCTCACAACATTCTACTTCACAGCAGTCTGTGGGCGTGGTTACGCCCCAATTTCTTCAGTTCGATCAACCGCTCACGCTCAGCAGTGGCCAGGTGTTGCCGTCGTATACGCTCGCCGTGGAAACCTATGGCACGCTCAACGCCCAGCGCAGCAATGCCGTACTCGTCTGTCATGCGCTCAATGCGTCACACCACGTTGCCGGCGTATCGGCCACCGATGCAAAAGACATTGGCTGGTGGGACAATATGGTCGGACCCGGCAAGCCGGTAGACACGAATATCTATTTCGTCATTGGCGTTAATAATCTGGGCTCCTGCTTCGGCTCAACCGGGCCGGCCTCGATCGATCCGGCAACGGGCAAGCCCTGGGGATCAACCTTCCCGGTGGTGACGGTAGAGGACTGGGTAAAAGCCCAGGCCCGGGTCGCTGATCACTTCGGCATCGAGCGGTTTGCTGCGGTCATGGGCGGTTCGCTGGGCGGGATGCAGGCGCTGAGCTGGGCTATTGAGTTACCCGAGCGCATTGCCCATTGCGTGGTGGTCGCCAGCACGACCAATTTGTCGGCACAGAATATTGCCTTTAATGAGGTGGCACGGCGCGCGATTATCAGCGACCCGGATTTTCATGGCGGCAATTATTACGAATACAATACCGTGCCCGCACGCGGCCTGTCCGTAGCGCGCATGGTGGGCCATATCACCTATCTGTCCGATGACGATATGGCCGAAAAATTCGGCCGTGCAAAACGCAATCCGACAGCAGATGGGCAGTTCCGGTTTGGTTACGATGTCGAGTTCGAAGTTGAATCCTATTTGCGTTACCAGGGTGAGAAATTTTCTCGCTACTTCGATGCCAACACTTATTTGCTGATTACACGGGCACTGGATTATTTTGACCCGGCCAGCAAACATGGCGGCGACCTGACCGAGGCCCTGCGCCCGGCACAGGCCGAATTTCTGACAGTGTCCTTTTCCACCGACTGGCGTTTTCCGCCAGAGCGTTCGCGTGAATTGGTGAAGGCGCTGCTCAAAAACGGCCAGCCGGTGACCTATGCCGAAATTGATGCACCGCACGGACATGATGCGTTTTTGCTGGACGACCCGCGCTACCATGCAGTGGTCAGGGCTTACTATCAGCGTATTGCCGACAGCCTGAACCTGACGACGATGCCACTAGACCAGGAAGCAGCATGACGACCACGACAGAGCAAAAAAAAGTACGCGCAGACTTGTTGCGCATTGCCGGCTGGATTCGCGACGATTCCCGGGTGCTTGACCTGGGTTGCGGCGACGGCATGCTGCTTGCTCATCTGCAAAGCCGGCGCGGCGTCACGGCAGTGGGGGTGGAAAAGGAAGATGCTCAGGTTATCGCTTGCGTCAATAAAGGGGTGCGTGTTATTCAGCAGGATCTGGATGACGGGTTGGCCATGTTTGATGACCGGCAGTTTGATACGGTGGTGCTTTCCCAGACCTTGCAGGCGGTGGTCAATACCGAACATATTCTGAGGGAAATGGGACGCGTAGCTCGCTACGGAGTAGTGTCATTTCCCAACTTCGGCCACTGGACGCACGGCTTGTCCATACTGACCGGGCGCATGCCCGTTACCGGCCAGATGCCCTATGAGTGGTATAACACACCCAATATTCATTTATGTACGCTGAAAGATTTTGAGGACCTGGCCACACGCCTTGGATTTCGGATCCTGGAGCGCGCCACCTTCCGGGAAGAAACCGAAATTTCCCTGATGCCCAGTTTGCGCAGTACGCTGGCGGTTTATCATTTCGAGACCGATAGAAAGTCCGCGTCATGATAAATCTGATCCGCCCGTACCTGAGCCCGCGAGTCTATCCGCTGTTGCTGCTGGGCCTGGCCAGCGGGCTGCCGCTGGCGCTCACCGGCGGGACGCTGCAGGCCTGGGCCACGGTCGAAAACGTGCCACTCAGCGAAATTGGTTTTCTGACATTGGTGGGTGCAGCCTATACCTTCAAGTTTTTGTGGGCGCCTTTTATTGATCGCTATGTGCCGCCCTTTTTGGGAAGGCGTCGTGGCTGGATGGCGTTGTCGCAGATCCTGCTGGGCCTGACCATTTGCGGCATGGGTTTGCTGGATCCGTCACGCTCGCTGTTCTGGCTGGCGGCGCTGGCCACGCTGGTGGCGTTTTTGTCGGCAACCCAGGATATTGCCTTTGACGCCTACAGTGCGGATGTACTGCACCATGAGGAGCGCGCCGCCGGGGCCGCGATACGGACACTGGGTTATCGTATCGGTATGGTTGTGTCCGGGGGGCTGGCTATCTGGCTGGCTGCCGTCTGGATGGGCTGGAGCGGTATGTATATCTTCATGGGGTTGCTGATGTTCGGCGCCGCAGTGCTGACCTGGCTGGCGCCCGAGCCTGAGGCGGCAGGGGCCAACGTCGCGCCGCGCACCTTGTACGATGCGTTTACCGTCCCGTTCCAGGAATTTTTTTCGCGCAAGGGTGCCATTAGTATTCTGGCGCTGATTGTGCTGTACAAGCTGGGCGATGCCTTTGCCGGCGCACTATCGACCACGTTTCTTATCCGCGGCGCAGGGTTTTCGCCGGAAGTGGTCGGTTCGGTCAACAAAATCCTTGCGGTGGTCGCTACCATCGTTGGCGCGCTTATTGGTGGCGGCATCATGGGCAAACTGGGGCTGTACCGCTCGCTGATGCTATTTGGTCTGCTGCAGGCACTGTCCAATCTGATGTATATGATGATTGCACTGAATCCGCAGAATCTGCCGCTGATGGCGCTGGGTGTCGGTTTCGAAAATCTCTGTGGCGGCCTGGGAACGGCTGCGTTTGTTGCCCTGTTGATGGCACTATGTCATGTGCAATTTACCGCCAGCCAGTTTGCGCTGTTGTCCGCCTTGTCGGCCGTTGGCCGCGTATTTGTTGCAGGGCCGCTGACCCCGCCGATTGTAGAGGCCTATGGCTGGCCTGTTTTTTTTGTATTTACTTTCTTTATTGCATTGCCCGGGCTGCTGGTTCTGTGGCTTATGCGTAGCGGCATAAAGGCGCTGGAAAAAGATCCGTCACCGGCGCCCGAGAGCGGCGCTTGAACGAGACGAATGATGAAACTGACTTTGAAGGGCATGCTAAAAACGGCCATGCCGTGGTGCAGCGTATTGGTGCTATCGTCGGCGATGGCTCAGACACCAGCCCAGCCGGAGCCGGCGGCGGGCGGCCAGCCAACCGACAGCATGTCGACCACCCGCGGCAGCGTACCTGACCCGGGACAGATACCAGACGCGCAGGTTCCTGCCAAACCACCCAAAGCGACACCGGCTGCACCCGCCAATCCGGTCAACGGTGAAAACCGTATCCCGGTGGGTGCGCCCGGCTCCCTGCAGGCCAGGGTGGCAGCCTGTACCATGTGCCACGGGGCCACTGGGGTGCAGGGGGCCGATGCCTTCTATCCTCGCATCTCCGGCAAACCGCCGCAATATCTTTATCAGCAGTTGCTGCGTTTCCGCGAGGGGCGTCGTGAGTACCTGCCCATGAAACGCCTGTTGGTCACCTTGTCTGATGAATATCTGTATGAAATAGCAGTCTGGTTCAGCAAGCAGACACCTGAATACGAAACAGTAAACCCGCCGCGCGTATCGCCGCTCATTCTGCAGCAAGGTGAACAACTGGTTCGCCACGGCGCCGCCGAGCGCGACATTCCCGCCTGTGTGGCCTGTCACGGCGACAACCTCAAGGGCATGCAGCCGGGTATCCCGGGCCTGACCGGCCTGACCAACGAATATATTACGGCGCAGATGGGGGCCTGGCAGTATGGCATCCGTCATTCGGTGGAGCCCGATTGCATGGGCGATATCGCCAGAAGAATGACTTCGGCCGAAGTGCAGGCGGTCTCGGCATGGCTGGCCAGCCAGGATCCCCGTTTGCCGGGGACCATTAATGAAACGGCCAAAACGCCGGTGACCTGTGGGATTCAGACCGTGTCGGGAGCGCAGCAATGAAATGGCTTTCAAGAATTTTTGCTGCCCTGGTGGTATTCGGCCTGGTTGTGGCCGGCGCCATGTATTGGCTGGGCTCGCGCGATGGCCCGCTGATGGTATCGGCGCTGCCTGAGGGCGACGCGCCGGCAGCGGTGATTGCACGGGGAAAATATCTGACGCAGATCGGCAATTGTGTCGGGTGCCACACGGCAGTGGATACACCGGAATTTTCCGGCGGCAGCGGCCTGAAGACCGAGTTTGGTACGTTTTTCGCACCGAATATCACGCCCGATGTGCAACATGGTATCGGCAACTGGACTGCCGACGATTTCTGGCACGCCCTGCATAACGGCAAGGCGCCGGACGGCTCATTGCTTTACCCGGCTTTTCCGTACCAGAGTTATTCGCATCTGAGTCGCGCCGATACCGATGCCATATACAGCTACCTGAAAACCTTGCCAGCCAGCGATCGCCAGGCACCCGCCCATGAACTGCAACAACCGTTCAATATGCGCTTTCTGCTGGCGTTCTGGCGGGCACTGTATTTCCGGCCTGCTGATGCCGTGGCACGTACCGAACCGTCGGGCGATGCGCTGGTGCGCGGCAGGCATCTGGTGGAGGGTGTAGCACACTGTGCGGAATGCCACACGCCTCGCAACAGTCTGGGAGGCGCGGATCAAAGCCGTTTCCTGCAGGGCGGAAAAATGACAGATGGCATATGGTATGCGCCCGCGCTGACTGGTGATGCTGATGGTGGCCTGGGAGCCTGGAGCGCTCAGGATATTGCCCATCTGCTATTGACTGGTGTATCTGCACATGGCGCCGTGGTGGGCCCGATGAGCGAAGCCTTGCGTGGGGTTCAGTATCTGAATCAGCAGGATGTCTCCGATATCACGATTTATCTGAAGTCATTGCCTGCGGTCGGTCTGAGAACCGAGAGTAGTGGCCAGGTCAACGATACGCTGTATTCCATGGGCAAAAAAATCTACGGACAGTATTGTGCTGCCTGTCATCAGGCCGATGGCAAGGGTGTGGCTCAGGCGTGGCCTGCGCTTGACGGCAATAGCCTGGTGCGCGGGCGGGATGTGACGGGACTGTTGCGGGTAATCATGGACGGCGGGTTTACGCCCACGACGGCCCAAACGCCACAGCCTTATGGCATGCCGCCGTTCCGTCATTTCCTGAATGATCTGGAAATAGCGGCAGCGGCCACTTATATCCGCAATACCTGGGGTAATGAATCGGGCGGCGTTAATCAACGCGACGTCAATCGCGTCCGCAATATGGATTGATGGCGATCAGCCGCGCGCTACCGGCTCCAGCTTCCAATCGTAATCAATGGTCAGCGGGGCATGATCCGAGAAGCGCTCGTCCTTGTAAATGGAGGTGGCAATAGCTTTCTGGGCAATGCCTGGCGTGGCGATCTGGTAATCAATACGCCAGCCTACGTTCTTTGCCCAGGCCTGGCCGCGATTACTCCACCAGGTGTACTGGTCCGGCTCTTCGTTGATCTTGCGAAAAACGTCCACAAAGCCGCGGCGATCAAACACATCTGAAATCCAGGCGCGTTCCTCGGGCGTGAAACCGGAATTCTTGAGATTGCCTTTCCAGTTCTTCAGGTCAATTTCCCGGTGGGCGATATTCCAGTCGCCGCAGATAATGTAGTTATGTCCTGTTTTCCGGTGGTCTTCCATCATGGCATCGACCCAGGGCCCGAAATGATCCAGAAAACGGAACTTGGCGGCCTGCCGCTCTTCTCCGCTGGAACCCGATGGCAGATAGGCGCTGATGATGGTCAGGTCCTTGAAGTCTGCACGCAGGATCCTGCCTTCACGATCGAATTCATCGCAGGCCATGCCGGCACTGACATTGGCATCGTGTTTGACGTACAGGCCCACGCCGCTGTACCCCTTTTTCTCTGCATGGCAGAAGTAGCCGGTGTAATTGAGCGGGTGACGCAGATCGTCGATGAGGTCGGCGTCCTGGATTTTGATTTCCTGCAGACAGATGACATCTGCATTATGATTTTCCATCCATTGAGCCAGCCCCTTGCGGAAGGCGGAACGCAGGCCGTTGACGTTGAGTGAGGTAACACGAAGCACGGGGAATCCTTTTTGTTGAATCAGCGCGAGTCCTATTGTAGCGCCAGAGGCCGGATCGCCACAATCGCTGATCAGGCCGCGTGCCCCGTCTGCTTGCGTGGCCATACTGCCGCAGTAATGATCAGTACGGCGCCCAGCGCCATTTTCAGCGTGGGCTGTTCGTTGAATAACACCATGGCAAAGGCGATGGCATAAACAGGCTCAAGCGCAATAATAAGACCGGCGCTGCGCGCGGGAATGCTGCGCAGGCTATGGACAAACAGAAAATGCGAAAGCGCAGTACAAATTACACCCAGTACGATCAGCCACAGCAGGCTGCTATCGGACAGCATAGCCATGCCGCCCAGTCCCAGCGGCAGGCACAGAACCAATACGACCAGATTCTGCCAGAAGGCAATCTGGATGGCGTTGAGCCGGCCAAGCGTGCGGTTGATAAGGGCAAGTGCGGCAAAGGTAATGGCCGAAATCACGCCCCAGAACAGGCCGATGGTGCCCGCATTGCTCAGGTCTATGGCGGGCGTCACCAGGATCAGCCCGCTGATAACCAATAGTACCAGGATCCAGTCCATAAAATTGACCTGGTCCTTGAGCACCAGCCGCTCCAGCAGCGTAATAAACGCTGGAAAGCTGGCGAAACCCAAGGTGGCAATGGCAATGCCGCCGGTTTTGACGGCCATGAAAAACGTGACCCAGTGAATGGTCAATGCCAGCCCGGAGCAAAGCAGGGACACGTAGCTGCGGCGATCAAGGCCGCGCACGATGGAGGTTTTAAGAAACATTGCAACGGCATACAGCGCCAGCACCGCGAACAGGGCCCGACCGAATGTAATGGTCATGGGGCTGGCGTGAATAACGTGGCCCAATACGCCGGTGAGTCCGAAAAAAACGGCGGCGATATGTGCGCTGGTCAGGCCTTTTTGTCGCGGTGTCATGTCAGGGGTGTTCGCTCGGGCAAACCCGTATTGTGGAGACCGGCAAGGCATTTGGCAAGCGATTGGCGCCAGATCCTGTTCATTGACCGGGAAACGGCCTGTTGTCGTTACCGATCAGGAGCGCTGGGCGTGTGTTTCCAAACCCAAACTTGACCGACAGAAAACGTTGCCACGACGTGAGGCAGATCCTGGCTGCGCGCTGCACCCATTCGCTCAGTCTGCTTAAGCGGATGTCTGGCTGAAGCGGAAGCTGGATGCCGTGATGGAACCAAAAGCGTGTGCTTCGTGGTATGACAGCGTGGCCGGGTCCTGTTGCGCGGCGCCGACGGCAACCATCAGGGGAATCAGGTGGTCTTCGTGGGCGTGAGCCAATCTGGCCGACGGGGCCTGTTCCCAATGCAGCAGACCGGTTGTGCGTTGCTCGGGGTTACTGTTCACAACGGTATGCTGCAACCAGGCGTCGAACTGTGCAGATGGCTGTGCACCGCGCTCATCCAGAAGGCGCAGATTGTGATAGCTCAGGCCGCTGCCGATAATCAGCACGCCTTCCTCCCTGAGCGGCGCCAGCAAGCGGCCCAATTGCAAGTGAAATGCCGGATCGTAATCCTTGCGGATTGACAGTTGCACCATGGGTATATTCGCCTGGGGATAGGCCACGGCCATGGGTACGAATGCGCCATGATCAAAGCCCCGCTCGGCATCCTGTGCGACAGCGATGCCACCGGCCTGCAGCAAGGTCTGCACGCGCGCGGCCAGTGCCGGATCGCCGGGAGCAGGGTATTGCACCGTATAGGTGTGCTCGGGAAAGCCATAGTAATCGTATAGCATGCCCGGTTGCGCGGCAGTGCTCACGGTAATTTCATCGGTAATCCAGTGGGCCGACACCATCAACACGGCCTTTGGTGTTGCCGGCAACTGTGCGGGCAGGCGCTGCAGCGAATCGTGCAACGCGGCGTACATGGGTTTCCATTCCTCAACCCAGGGCCACGGGCCGCCGCCGTGCGAAATAAAATAAACAGGCATTGTCATTATCGTCTCCGTAAGCTCAAAAGGATAGCGGGCAGATTATCCGTCTTGCTTCGGTGCAGGTTGATTCCAGGCATCAAGGCAGACAAGGTATAGCCGCGCGCGTATACGCCCGACTGGCAGGGCGAAAAAATCAAAAGTGGAAAGAGGGGCCGACTGCACTACCCCTTGCGGGGAGCGGCGGTAGTTGCCCGGCGCGCTGGCGGTCATTGACGATCCGCCAGGCTTGGCGCAGTCGGGATCGGCTGCGCCCGGGCGTATGGCGCCGGAAGGCTGTTTAGGCTCTACGGCTGCTATCGATGCTGAAGGTGCCAGGGCCGGCTGCAGCGATAAACAGGAAGATGAAGCAGTAAAGCACAGCGGTTTCGCCGCCATTCATGAGCGGGAACAGTGCGTTGCCCTGTGGCGCATGAGCGTAGAAATAGGCAACTGCCGTCATGCCTGAGGCGATAAACGCTGCAGAACGGGTGAACAGACCAAGAATAAGCAAAATACCGGCCACCAGTTCGATCATCCCGGCGATGCCGGGCATGGACAATGCCTGCAGGTTGTCGAACATTTCAATATGAGGGACATGGAAGTATTTCGCGGTGCCGTGCAACACCAGAGTGTAGCCGGACACAATACGAAGCAGGGCAAGAGCGTAGGGAACCAGATGGTCTGTTTTCATGATTAATCCTTAAGTCAGGTAAATAATCGATACGGCGGATGCCTGATATGACTGTATCGGTAATTGCAAAAAATCACAATTGAACAATGAACTCAGAGGGCTGATACCGCATCGGATAATGTATGAAACAGTGTAATCGTATTTCATAAGGAAATATATACTGATATTATTAATAAACCATTTCTTAACAGGAAATGATAAGTGCAGCATATTTGCGACGAAAAAGTGCAATTATTACTGCGCCGATACGCAAATGCGCAGGTATGAGGGAGTTTTGTATGGATACGCTACTGAGTATCAAGGTATTCTGTGAGGTGGTGCGTGCCGGCAGTTTTGTGGCTGCCGCCCGCCATTTGGGAATATCCAATCCCATGGCAAGCAAACATGTTGTGCATCTGGAGCAGCAGGTGGGAGCACGCCTGTTGCATCGCACCAGTCGCAAGCTGAGTCTGACCGAGGCTGGCCAGCTGTACTATGACAAATGTGTTGATGCCCTGGATATGCTGGATCAGGCCGAAGCGGCGCTGGGCGATCGCCAGGGGGAGCCCAGTGGGGTGTTACGGCTCACCGCGCCGGTGTGGTTTGCCAGTAACCGTATTGCCCAACTGCTGGTGCAATACCAGAAGCGCTATCCCAGGGTGGTGCTGGATCTTCACCTGACCAACAGCAAGGTCGAACTTGCACAGGCCGGGATGGATCTGGCGATTCGAGTCACGCATGATCCGGAACCGCATCTGATTGTGCGCAAGATCGGAACGATTCGGCTGGTGCTGGTGTCCAGCCCGGACTACATCAGCCGCATGGGCAAGCCGCAGTCTGTCCAGGATCTTGAGCGGTACGGCGCGGTCATGCCCAATTATCGCGATCGCAATGATTATCTGCTGCAGGGGCCTGCAGGCATGATGAAGTTTCGGCTGCATGGCCTGATGAAGGTAAACGACACGACATTAAGCCGTGAGTTGGTATTGGCAGGCATGGGCATTGCCATGCTACCCGCCTGGCTGGTAGAGGATGATCTGCGCCAGGGGCGGCTGTTGCGCTTGCTGCCCGATCATGACAGCCCGCCGCTGGATATTTTCGCCAGTTATATCAGCCGCCAGTATCAGACCGGCAAAGTACGCAGCTTTATTGATTTTTTCTCTGCCGCCATGGCGGCGTCAGTGATGGGCGCATAAACGGGTCATATTTTTTTGATTCTGCAACTGTGCTATCTTTGTTTCAGCCCAGGGATGCGTCTTTCTTCGTCCAAAGGAGTTTCATCCTCCAGCTTTAGGAGATAGCGCTGCACTTGGTCGTCTTTAATATCGAAGCGGGCTAACCATTCGTCGGTATTTGGCTGATCCAGCCAGTAGGCCTCATAGCTGGGTTCGGTATGCAGGAACTCCACCCAGTCCAGTCTGGCTTTACGAAGCGCATGATTCAGCAGTACATAGCTGGCCAACATTGGGGTTTCTTTCACAGGCACCAAGGAGGGATAGTTGCCCGCCTGAATCAGCAAACCCACAGGTGGAACGTCATAAAAGGCAAAGTATCTTTCGGGAAGAAGCGTCCGGAGTTTTGCAACGCCGCCTACGGCTTGCAGCATCGCGTCATTGATCAGCGTGAGCCAGCTGATAGTTTTTAGATGGGCGCGCATATCGGTCCCACTTGCGGTCAAGGAGTTTTCTCCGATATCCAGCCCCTGAAATAGCTTGGTTAAATGGGCTTCGGTAGGCTGATTATCCCGCTTTCTTGTCAATGATAAATTCATTGCGTATCCAGCATAGCCATTTTGCACATCAATACGTTGTGCAAAATGCGCAAACATGGACTCAAACACTTTTGGGTGATTGAGCAGAAAGGAAATGGGAACAGAGAACTCCAAATAATCGGTTACCTGCGGATAAAATTCCGCATCTTGGTGCGTATTGGCCCAGACAATAAATCCCCATTCGCCAACTGCGTACCTTTGCTTGCCCGATAAATATGCGAATGAAAAAATATCATTTGGCGACATGCCATTTGCCATTTCACGCATGGTTGGCGCCGTGTCATATTTATAACTGTCCGGTCCTTCAGGTGGCTCATCACGCCAGACCCATGTCAGGTGGTTTTTTGCATACGTCTCGTACTCTTCAAAGCAGCGGATAATCTGTTCCCGCACCTGCTGGGTGTATCCTTTCTGGAAGTAATACGAGCCGCGCACGCATAAGGCGGCGCCGATATAGCTGCGATCGCCATAAGGATTGAGCTTCTCGCCGGACAGGAGTAAATCCGAACCCGATTGAATCAGATAGTCCAGCCATTTTTTATTGATATCGTGCATAACATTACCTTCTATCCAAGCCAGGGATGCGTCTTTCTTCTTCCAAAGGAGCTTCATCCTCCAGCTTTAGGAGATAGTGCTGTACTTGGTCGTCGTTGATATCGAAGCGGGCTAACCATTCGTCGGTATTGGGCTCATCCAGCCAGTAGGCATCGTAGTCCGGTTCGGTATGCAAGAGTGTCACTTCATCTGTACGTATTTTGCGTAAGCTGTGATTTAACAGTACATAACTGGCGAACATCGGATCATCTTTTACTGATGCCAATGACGGATAATTTCCAGCTTGAATCAGCAATCCCACAGTTGGTACGTTATAAAAAGCAAAGTGTTTTTCCGGCAGAAGTGCTCGTAACCTAACCACCCCGCCAACTTGAGCCAGCATGGCTTCATTGATCAATGTTAGCCAATTGACTGTTTTTAAACGCATTCGCATGTCAGCGAAACCAGAGATCAATAGATTTTCGCCAATATCTATTCCTTTAAAGATCTTGGTCAAATTCGCTTCAGTCGGCTCATTATTCTTTCTTCTCGTAAGAGATAAATTTATCGCGTAACCCGCATAGCCATTGAGTACACCAATGCGCTGAGCGAATCTTGCAAACATAGCCTCAAATATTCCTGGGTGACTTTGCAAAAAGGACACGGGAACAGAGAATTCCAAATAATCTGTATCGGCGGGGTAATGCTCATGGCGCCCTTGCGGCGGTGACCATGCAGTAAACGTCCATTCTCCTGCCGCATACTTCTCTTTGCCAGATAAATAAGCAAAAGTAAGCCAGTTCTCACTCGTTAACGTAGCAACCATTTCACGCATGGTTGGCGCTTTTTCATATTTATAACTATCCGGCCCTTCGGGCGGTTCATCACGCCAGACCCAGGTCAGGTGGTTTTTTGCATACGTCTCATATTCTTCAAAGCAGCGGATAATCTGTTCCCGCACCTGCTGGGTGTATCCTTTCTGGAAGTAATACGAGCCGCGCACGCATAAGGCGGCGCCGATATAGCTGTGATCGCCATAAGGATTGAGCTTCTCGCTGGACAGGAGTAGATCCGAACCCGATTGAATCAAATAGTCCAGCCAGACTTTATTTCTATCTTGCATTTCATACTCTCAGTTTGATTCAAATGACATTACCTGAATGGAACCCTGATCCCGCCCGGCAGGCGGATAGGTATGGGCAGAAAGCCGGCGTCCCAGGTGTGTTTGCGGGCGGGTTCCCGACCATGCAGGCGGTCATATAAATCGTCCGTGCTGGTATCGGACCGGGTAAAAACGGGGAGTTTGCCCATGAACCACGACTCCTGTTTTTTCGGGGCTGACTCTGCTTTTGGTTTGCATCCGCATGTGTTAATGTTCAACTCCCTTACATCTTTTTTCCTGTTCGAGCCAACAATTTTTATGTAATCCGAAAACTGAGTATCTCCCCACCGATCCCCCGGAAACTTCATCTCGTAGATCTTTCTGATATTTTCCCTGGTTGGCGGTAAATACGCGTCATGGACTGCCACGACATCCGGGATGCGTACATCGTATTTTTCATAGTTCTCCCATCCGCCGGACTTCTGTACATGCCGTTGCCAGTATTCGCTTGGCTTGGTGGGGTTCTTCGCGCTCATGATCGGATACGGCACGCCCAGAGGGCCTTTGCCCTGCGTATACTTTCCTTTCATGTCATAAGGCACTTCTGCTTTATAGTGTGCGTGCCAGCCACAAGAGCGGTCGGCCTGCCGCAATGCCTGCGTAGCGCACGCTTGTTTCAAATTCTGACCCTGTGTGCCGGTTAACGGTGACTGGTTACAACTGCAGAACACCGAACATAAATAGCCCTTGTCCTTGGCATTTTTGCTTGCCGCGCTTCCAACATACCCGCTCATAAACTGCCTGCTACTCGCTATACTCCGTCTTATCCGTGAGCAACCGGCCATAGGTGCCGTTGCTCCGTTCGCCACTCATATTCATGTCTACCAGATTGCCCTCGCGAGCTACGCATTTGTCTTCGATGATGACGCCTTCGTCACCGGTGAGAATCCTGCTCTGGCCTGTTGCCAGGGACACTCCGGAATGTATTCCCTGACCGGCATTGCCCTGTACGCCACGCACGATACTGTCCACCAGCAGGATAGGGATGCTTTCAGAGAATACCTGTTGCGTGTAGCTGCGGTATTCCTGGTCTAGCGTCTGCGCAATGTCAAATGGGACCACTTTGTCACCGACCTTGCAGAAGTCCGGTGTGATGCTGACGGCGAAAAAGTAGCGCGATCGATGGGCAATATGCTTTTCCTGCTCCATTGAATCTCCTTATGGCTTTAGACTTTTCTGCTCAATGACGACCCACAGTCGCGGACCATGCGAAGGGATGCGCAGCCGCCACGTCACAAACAGTATTTGGGCGTCCAGGTCTATATGCAGGGTGTCCAGAGCAAACGAGACACGAGGCATACTTGTTGGCGTCTGCGCATTGAACCTGGCGACAAGGCGAATACCGGGCAAATAGCAGCGCAGGCGAGGGGCGTTGCGTAGCAGCCCGGTCAGCTCCAGAAGTTCGTCGCCGCGCAAGCAGGGCTGGGCGACCAGGCGCGGGTTGGCGCATTGATAAAACCGTTCATTGAAATCGTCCGGAAAATCTTTCAACGCGGCCTGTGCCTGGCCTTGCCACCAGCGCTCGTCATAGGTGCCGGCAAGCGCGATCCGCTCAGGCCAGGTTCGGGCTACCGCCGCCATACTGCACAGGGGATAATCAAGGACGGGTATGCCGGGCGCCAATTGATCCAGCGGATACCCCGCAAGTTCAATCTGGTGCGCGCTAGTGCATGCGTTCTCCTGCATGTTGACGGCGACGCCGCGTCCTGCAGGGTTCAAGGCCATATGCCGGTTTCCCTGATTGTCCTGGTATGTCCCGCCAAATGCATGCGCGTGACCGAGAGGCACATAATCGACGGTTTCAGCGGGGGTAATACGCCAGCACTGATCCTCCTTGTTGAAATACCAATGTCTTGTGCCATATAGGCGCAGCTCATGATTGATAACAGGCGTGTCTCTGCCTCGTGGATAGAGCCGCAGGCTGGCCAGCCAACTGGATTGGGCGACAGGCTGACGGGCGCTGCCCGATACAAGAACATCCGTGCCCGGTTTGTGCATGACCAGATCGCCCGCTTTACATAGCGCAAGCACGTCGTGGCCGACGGGTTCATGCTGATCGGCGATGATCGGTTCAGGCATGTGCTGCAAGGGTGTAAGCTGTCCGGGCCTGAGCCTGAATGCGCCTTTGGCGACGATGACGTCATAGAACTGGCGCCCGCGGCCCATCTTCTGGCAGTTCATGACTGGGTAAGGGGTTTGATTATTCAGGCGGGCAATGCGCGGGTCGGGAATGGGCGGGGACGGCATGGCTTAGCGCTTGAAAATTCGGGTTAGGTCGCGCAGGGAATGCAGTCTGGCCAGTTTTCTGAGTACATCGAAAAGCATATTGGCCTGCGCGTTCTCTGATGCCGCCTGTGGTATGACAGCAGGGTCAACGTCGATATTCATCGCTGTCTGGATATCGTCAAATGGGTGGTCCTCTCCCGGCTGCGTACGCGCCTTGCCGCCCGTTGGCTTGAGCCATACGCGCTCTGCGTTGACGGTGACGTTTCCGCCTTGCGCGGAGATATTGATGCTCTTTCCGGTGATATCCACATGGCCGTTTGCGGTTAGTTGTAAAACCGTGTTGCCCACTTCGATGCGCAATTTCTGACCCACCTTGATAATGTATTCCCGTCCGATCAATACCTGTTTGCTCATGCCGATATTTTGCGCATAGGCCATGCCGACATTAGTCATTTTGACCAGGCCGACATTTTGAATGTATCCCGCTCCGATAGACTGTGCCTTGAAGTGGCCGATCGTGATGTTTTGCGTATGTCCAATCCGGTTATGCTCATTGTGATTGATGGTTTTATGCCGATCGCGTCCCACCCAATGGGTTTCATCATGCTCCACTTCAATATTCTGATTGCGCTCGGCATGAATCCACAACTGCTCCTGGCCTTTGCGGTCTTCGAAGCGAATGGCGTTGGCCGTGGTATAGTTGCCGTCCGGTGTGGAGCGCGAATACACGCCCGATTGCGTGGCGTTTTCCGGCATTGTCCAGGGCGGCATGTGGGCATCGTTGTAGGTGCTGCCAATGATGATCGGCAGGTCAGGATTGCCGTTATAAAAAACCACAATGACCTCATCGCCTACGCGCGGCGTATGTATAACACCATAGTTCTGGCTGGCCCATGGCGTGTTGACGCGAATCCAGCACGAACTGTTTTCGTCTTTTTTACCGTAGCGGTCCCAATGGAACTGCACTTTGACCCGGCCGTAGTTGTCGGTCCAGATTTCATGTTCTTTGGGGCCGACCACCACCGCTGAATGGACTCCTGGAATGCGTGGCGGGATGGTCGTCCTGGGAGGCCGCAAGGGTAGCCTTGCGTCTTGTATGGTTAGCTCAAACTGGCAACGGTGGCCGTTTTGTACTGTGTCTTCCCGATGATCGATAGAGTGGTAATGGTTCTCTTTCAGATCGTAGCGGGTTGCCAGCACCAGGTAGGCCTGGTTCTCTTCGGTGCTCGGGTGATGTGTCAAATGAAATAGCGAACCGGTGGCCACGCCGCGTGCAGTGCTGCGCAACGTTTTGATTTCCCTGTCCTGGAGTAGTTGCTGCATGCGCTGGCGCGCAAGGCGTTCGCCCATTTCATGCTCGGTGTAATTGCCCTGCGATTCGTAGACTTCGGCCTGGCTGTGCGCATGTGGCATTGGGATCTGGCTGCATGCGGTCAGGTCTGCCCGGGAATGGGTGTAGTTATAGTCGCTGGTTGTAAATCGTCCCGCTCCCAGCGTCTGACAGGCGACCAGGTCTGTCATATAGTCCTGTTGCGGCGCCGCAAGCGTGTCTTGATGGAAATAACGTACCTGCTCGTATCCGGGCACCGACTGATGGCCGGATACCTCATCACTCATCACCAGCGTGTGGCCGTTTTCATCATGGACAAAGTAATAGTGAATGCCTTCAGCTTCGAGCAGGCGGCAGACGAACTGGAAGTCGCTTTCCTCAAACTGGACACAGTAGTCGCGTGGTGCGTAGGTTTCCGTCAGGTTAAATTTAAAGGCCTGGTGATAGGGCGTCAGCACCGATCTGATGATCTCGGGCACAGACTGCTTCTGGTAGATACGGCAGTCTCTGTTGATCGAGGTCAGCCAGAACCAGGGCACGACCGTGACCTCATAGACGTGGTAGCGATCAACTTCGCCTGCCTGTCCCAGGTAACGCAGACTGGAGATGATGCCGCTGAGATAGCGCGGGGCGTGGGCGGTCCGGATGCAAAGGGAGAGCGATCGGCCCAGAATGGATTTTGCAGCCAGGCGCGTTAATGGATGCAGCAGTCTGACGCGGTATTCCGATAAGGTCGATAACCCATCCTGGCCCTGCATGGCATCGAATAGAAAATCAGGATGATCGGCTACCGAGACCGTAATCAGGCGAGAATGACTATTTGAAGCAAAACGTACGTCAGCCATATTAGTTCAGCGGGCCGCGTTGGAACGTGGCCTTCAGGCAAATACAGAAGCAAGCAACAAACTGTAACTTTATTTTAGGCAGGACTACAAGACCGAATGACGATAATTTTTGTGTTTTTTTTATTTCTGATAGTAAGTCAAAACAAAGCGTCATTAATGAAAAATGTTTTTGCTGGAATCAGCGTGTCGGACTTGCATAAATACGACAGCGGGACACGATACGAATGAATTTGACCGGAAATTTGCAGCCCGGGTCGGGCTTGCTTTATCATTGCGAAGTCACTCTTATATCGATAACAACAGGAATATTATGTCTTCTCAGAACCGTCTGGATTTTGTCCGCTTCGCCACCCGGGAAGGGGTGCTGCGTTTTGGTCAATTCAAGGTAAAGTCAGGGCGGCTCAGTCCCTATTTTTTCAATGCGGGTTTGTTTAATACGGGCAGGTCTGTGGGCACATTGGGAGAGTTTTACGCGCAGGCGCTGCTCGATTCAGGGCATGAATTTGATATGCTTTTCGGTCCTGCGTATAAAGGCATTCCCCTGGCGGCGGCGACGGCTGTCGCGCTGGCAAACCGGACGTCTGGCGCCCGGGATATTCCGTTTGCCTTCAATCGCAAGGAAGCCAAGGCCCATGGCGAGGGCGGCACGCTGGTGGGTGCGCCGCTACAGGGGCGTGTCGTGATTATTGATGATGTGATTACTGCCGGTACATCGGTGCGTGAATCGGTGGATATTATTCGTGCGGCCGGCGCCACGCCTGCGGCCGTGCTGATTGCGCTTGACAGGATGGAGCGCGCCGGCGCCGATGACGCGTTATCGGCCCATTCTGCAGTACAGGATGTGCAGCAGAAGTACGGGATGCCGGTCATCAGCATCGCATCGCTGGACGATATCATGCAATTGCTTGATGAGGACGCCACGTTTGCCCAGCACCAGGAAGCTGTATCTGCCTACCGGAACAAATACGGGATTGCTGCCTGAGTGTTGCGTTAAGTGGTGAGGGGGCTATGCCGCCGGGATTTGTCCGGCGGTTTCAATATTCAATAGATGCCTGCTGCAGTGCGCGGTCTGGCAACTGAGCTGCAGCAGGTCCTGCAACGATCAGCCCAGTTTTTCCTTGAGCAACTGGTTGACCTGGGCCGGATTGACCTTGCCCTTACCGGCTTTCATAACCTGACCGACCAATGAATTGAAGGCTTTCTGTTTGCCTGCGCGGTATTCTTCGACGATGGCCGGATGGGCAGCAAGCACGTTATCGATCAGTGTGCCAATGGCCCCAGCGTCACTCACTTGTTTGAGCCCGCGGGCCTCGATAATGGCATCGACATCGCGCTCATGTTCACCCGCCCACATGGCGGTAAATACCTCGCGACCAGCCTTGTTCGATAGCGTGCCGTCGGCAATACGCTGAACCAGTCTGGCCAGATCGTCGGGTGTGACCGGGCTGTCGCCAATCTCGCGCTCTTCCCTGTTCAGTGACGCGGCCAGTTCCCCCATGATCCAGTTGGATGCCAGCTTGGCCTGTTCGGCAGGCAGGCGGGCCATGGTTGCTTCGAAAAAGTCGGACACGCCGCGCGTGACGGTCAGTTGAGCTGCGTCATAAGCGGGCAGACCCAGTTTGGTTTCGTAGCGCTCGCGTCGCAACACCGGCAGCTCGGGCATGTCGGCGCGGACTTGCTCGATCCATTCGTTGCTGATAATCAGTGGCGGCAGGTCCGGGTCAGGAAAATAACGGTAGTCATGCGCGTCTTCTTTGGTCCGCATGCTGCGTGTCTCATCATTTACGTCATCGTACAGCCGGGTTTCCTGGATGATGGTGCCGCCATCTTCCAGCACGTCGATCTGGCGGCGGGCCTCAAACAGAATGGCGCGCTCCAGAAAGCGGAACGAGTTGACGTTTTTGATCTCGGTGCGTGTGCCGAATTCCTTCTGCCCGACCGGTCTCACAGAGACGTTGGCGTCGCAACGGAACGATCCTTCCTGCATGTTGCCGTCGCATATGCCCAGCCAGACCACCAGGCCGTGCAAGGTTTTTGCATATTCGACCGCTTCGGCAGCCGAACGCATTTCCGGTTCGGTTACGATTTCCAGTAACGGCGTGCCGGTACGGTTCAGGTCAATGCCGGTGGCCGGCTCGCCCTGCGGACCCTTGAACGTGTCGTGCAGTGACTTGCCGGCGTCTTCTTCCAGATGCGCCCGGGTCAGATTAATGGTTTTTTCTTCATCGCCAACAAAAAAGCGGATTTTGCCGCCCACGACGACCGGAATTTCAAATTGGGTAATTTGGTAGTTTTTCGGCAGATCGGGATAAAAATAGTTTTTGCGCGCAAAGATGGAGCGGGGCGATACGGTGCCGCCGACCGCCAGGCCGAAGCGGATGGCGCGATCCACGGCGCCGCGGTTCATGACCGGCAGGCTGCCGGGCAGGGCCAGATCGACGCAGTTGGCCTGGGTGTTGGGCGCCGCGCCAAAGGCGGTGCTGCTGCCCGAGAAAATTTTCGATTGGGTAGATAACTGGGTATGGGTTTCCAGTCCGATAACGATTTCCCACTTCATGATTGGATATCCGGTGTACGTGTGTGCCAGTCTGTGTGCTGCTGGAAGCAGTCGGCTACGGCCAGCAGGCGACCTTCGTCAAAATAATTGCCAATGATATGCAGGCCGACCGGGCGGGTGCCGTTGCGACCGAAACCGCAAGGGACCGACATGGCCGGCAGGCCGGCCAGGCTCACGCCCAGGGTATAGATGTCGGCCAGCCAGTCTGCCGTCGGGTCCTCGTTGTTGTCGCCTATATTCTTGGCAACATCGGGGGTGACCGGCCCGACAATGATGTCGCACTGGGTGCTGAGCGCCTGGTGAAAATCGTCCACGATCAGGCGGCGAATGCGCTGCGCCTGCAGATAGTAGGCATCGTAGTAGCCCTGGGACAGCACGTATGAGCCGATAAGAATGCGTCGCTGCACTTCGGCGCCGAAGCCTTCGGCGCGGGAGCGGCTGATCATTTCATCGATATTGCGATAGGCCGAGGCGCGATGCCCGTAGCGCACGCCGTCGTAGCGCGACAGGTTGCTGGATGCTTCGGCCGGCGCAATGACGTAATAGGCTGGAATGGCCAATTCAGTGTTGGGCAGGGAAATGTCTACCCTGACCGCGCCGAGCTTTTCCAGCTCGACCAGTGCGGCTTCAACGGCAGCAGCGACCTCGCTGCTGAGGCCGGCGCCGAAATACTCGCGCGGCACCCCGATACGCAGACCCTGCAGCGGCCGGGCGCCGCCATCGAGGTAGCCGGCGCTGGCTTTGTCAAAGGCCTGCTGCACACGGCCCACCACATTGGGCGTACCCAGGCAGTCTTGCAGGCTGGTTGAGTCCATGGGGTCAAAGCCGCTGATGGTATCCAGTACGGTGACCAGGTCTTTGGCGTGACGGGCCAGCGGGCCGGCCTGATCCAGGCTGGAGCCAAAGGCAACCATGCCGAACCGGGAAACGGTGCCATAGGTGGGCTTGATGCCGCTGATGCCGCAAAGCGCCGCAGGCTGGCGCACAGAGCCGCCGGTGTCGGTGCCGGTAGAGATCGGCACAATGCCTGCGGCGACCGCCGCAGCCGAGCCGCCTGACGAACCACCGGGCACTGCCTGCGGATCCCAGGGATTGCGGCAGACACCGAAAGCCGAATTTTCGTTGCCGGAGCCCATGGCGAATTCATCGCAATTGAGCTTGCCGATATTGACCGCGCCGGCGCTGGCCAGATGCGTGACCACGGTGGCGTCAAACGGGCTGACATAATCCTTGAGCATCAGGCTGCCGGCCGTAGTGCGCCACTGGCGCGTCACGAATACGTCCTTATGGGCTATCGGAATGCCGGTAAGGGCGTGGACATCGCCACGGGCGATGCGCTCGTCAGCGGCGCGTGCCTGGGCGAGCGTCAGTTCGGGATCAATGTGTAAAAATGCATTCAGGCTGGCGTGCTGGCCGGCGCGATTGAGTGCGGCTTCGGCAAGCTCGACGGCACTGACCTGTTTGCCGTCCAGCGCCTGGCGCAGTCCGGACAGACTGAAACTGGAAATGTCGGTCATGGTTACTCGATTACTTTGGGAACTAGAAACAGACCGTCTTCCTGGGCCGGGGCGTTGGCCATAAGCCGGGAGCGGGTGGTTTCGGAGGGAGTTTCGGTGACGGCGTCTTCGCGCAGACGCAGGGCAATGTCCTGGATGGCCGACAGTGGATGGGCCAGCGGTTCGACCCCCTGGGTGTCCACAGCCTGAAGTTTTTCAATAAGTCCAAGAATGCTGTTCAGATCGGTGAGCGCCTGCGCCTGTTCTGCCGGGTCCAGTTCGAGCCGGGAGAGGCGGGCAATGCGGTTCACATCGTTTTCGGTAAGGGCCATAAACGCTTGTTTTTCAGAAATTAATTGAGTCGCCGGATACATCGCGTGAAGGTTGTCTGAAAATAGTCAGCGGTTTGGGAAAAACAGTCTGCAAAAACAATAAATCACGCGATCGAAAAGTAATTATACGTTATGATTACGTGTTCACTCGTTCAATCCCGTGTGTTGAGCCCTTTTGCGCTCCGCAAAACCTTCCTCTGACCCTATTTTTAAACTGAGCGATTATGTTCGGATTTCTAAGAAGTTTTCTATCCACCGATATGGCCATTGACCTGGGCACAGCCAACACCCTGATCTATGTGCGTGGCAAAGGCATTGTGCTTGATGAGCCGTCGGTTGTCGCGATTCGCACCGAAGGCGGTTCCAATGGTCGCCAAATCATTCAGGCTGTTGGTCACGCCGCCAAACAGATGCTGGGCCGTGTGCCGGGCAATATCGAAGCCATCCGGCCCATGAAAGACGGTGTGATCGCCGACTATTCAGTGACCGAACAGATGTTGCGCCAGTTCATTCGTATTGTGCATCCGCGCAGCCTGTTTACCATGAGCCCGCGCATTATTGTGTGTGTGCCCTGCGGTTCGACACAGGTGGAACGCCGGGTCATTCGCGAATCGGCCCAGGGCGCAGGCGCCCGCCAGGTTTTCCTGGTTGAAGAACCGATGGCAGCAGCCATTGGCGCCGGCCTGAATGTATCTGATGCCAGCGGTTCGATGGTGGTCGATATCGGCGGCGGCACGACCGAAGTGGCCGTCATTTCCCTTGGCGGCATGGTGTACAAAGGTTCGGTGCGCGTTGGCGGCGACAAGTTTGATGAAGCCATCATGAACTATATCCGCCGCAACTATGGCATGCTGATTGGCGAGCCCACTGCCGAAGCAATCAAGAAAACCATTGGCTCTGCGTTTCCCGGCACCGAAGTGCGGGAAATGGAAGTCAAGGGGCGCAATCTGTCCGAAGGCGTGCCGCGCAGCTTTACCGTGTCTTCCAACGAAATTCTCGAAGCGCTTACCGAGCCGCTGAACCAGATCGTATCCGCTGTGAAAATCGCGCTGGAACAGACGCCGCCCGAACTGGGCGCCGACATTACCGACAAGGGTATTGCCCTGACCGGTGGCGGTGCACTGCTCAAGGATCTGGATCGCCTGCTTCAGGAAGAAACCGGCATTCCGGTTGTGGTTGCCGATGATCCGCTCACCTGCGTGGTGCGCGGGTGTGGCGAAGCGCTGGAACATATTGACAAGCTCGGCCAGATTTTTATTGACGACTAACGTCGTCTGAAGGATGCAGCGCGCCGTGTTGCATCCTTTTCTGCTGTTGTCTTCCTGATCGTTCCGTTCCCGTTTACGGTTGCCCTATGCAGCAAAACAGTTCATTACGTTTTTTCACTCACGGGCCAGCTGCAGAGGTCAGACTTTTTTTTCTGGCTATTTTTTGCGTGGGCCTGATGATCGCCGACTCGCAAACCCGCTATATCGAGCCGGTGCGCAAAGTGGTGTCCGTGATGCTTTATCCGTTCCAGAAAACCGCCATGTGGCCGCGCGATGCGGTCACGCAGGTGTACGACTGGTCCAATGCCATCACGATCGCCAAACAGGAAAGCGCGGCGGTTCAGCGGCAACGTATCGAACTGGCCCAGTTGTCGACGCACGCTGCGCAGATGGCGGCAGAAAACGCCCAGCTGCGACGCCTGCTCGCTGTCAAGACGACGGTGCAAACACCTTCGGTGGCAGTAGAAATCCTGTATACCTCTGTCAATCCGCTGAACCAGACCCTGGTGCTTACCAAGGGCAGCAACGACGGTATTCGCCCGGGCATGCCGGTCATTGACGAGGGCGGGGTGGTTGGCCAGATCCGACGCGTGACCCCCATGACCTCCGAGGCGACCCTGGTTACCGACAATAAAATTTCAGTTCCCGTGATGGTGCTGCGCAACGGCTTGCGCGTCATTGCATTCGGCTCGGGACAAACGGGCCGGCTGGATGTGCGCTACCTGGGGCTGGGCGCCGATATTCGCGCCGGGGATGATCTGGTGACCAGTGGGATCGGCGGCATCTACCCGCAAGGCCTGTCGGTCGGAAAAATTGCGGCAGTCGACAATAATTCAGCAGAAGGTTTCATGCGTGCGCGTGCAGTGCCATCGGCGCACCCCGAGCGCTATCGTCACTTTCTCGTGCTGCTGGTCCCTACAGACAATCTGCCGGATATCCCGGCGTCGCTGACCGATACTTCGGAGAGTACCGTGCCAGGCAGGGTGAACTGAGATGGTCAAACGTAGCCTGACCTCGCTGGAACCACTGCAACGGACCAATTACTTCTACGGTTCGAGTCCCATTTACGCCTGGATCACGATCGTGCTGACCTGGCTGGCTTCTCTGCTTCCCTGGCGCGAATGGGAGGGCGCGCCCGATATTCTGATCCTGGTGCTGGCCTTCTGGTGCGTACAGCAGGTGCGCGGGGTCGGTCTGACCAGCGCCCTGGTCTTCGGTTTGCTGATGGATGTGCATGATGTCAATGTCATGGGCGAGCACGCGCTCAGCTATGTGCTGGTGATCTTCGGGGCTCTGGTGTTTCGGCGCAGGATGGTGCAGTTCGGTTTTATCAGTCAGATGCTGCAGATGCTTCCCGTCTTTTTTCTGGCCCCCTTTCCCGGTCATTTGCTCAATGCTTGGCTGCAGGGCGCCTGGGGCGGCTGGACCTGGCTGCTGTCGGGATTGATTACAGGTGTGATGTGGGTGGTGGCTGATCTGATCCTCAAGCTGCCGCTGCGGCCGGTAGACGATAACGAAACGCTGAACTGACGGGAACCGGGCTATGTTCGAATTCCGCAAGCGTTCCACGATACAAAAAAAGAAAATCCGGTTTCGTGTGCTGGTGGCCTTGGTGTTTGTGCTCGGTTGCTTCGGGCTGTTAATTGACCGGCTGTGGGTGCTTCAGGTCGAGCGCTACCAGGGGCTGGCCGAACGCGCCGACCGCAACCGCATAGCACTGGTGCCTATCGCCCCTCGTCGTGGCGATATCGTTGATCGCAACGGGACGGTGCTGGCGCGCAGCTATCGGGACTATACGCTGGAAATCGTACCGGCCCAGGTGCAAAACCTGGACGAACTGATCAGTCAGATCAGCAAAGTGATTCCGCTGACACCCCTGGATATCCGTCGCTTCAAGCGACGTATGGGACAGACGACGCGCTACGCTTCGGTCATGCTGCGCGGCAACCTGACTGATGATGAAGCGGCCGTTTTTGCCGCCCACTCCTTTCGTTTTCCGGATGTCAATCTGCGTGCGCGCTGGGTGCGCGAGTATCCGCAGGGCGAGTCGGCCGCGCACGTAGTGGGCTATGTGGGCAGAATTTCCGAGAAAGACCAGGAGCGACTGGAGCGCGATGGCGTCGAGGGCAACTATCGTGGCACCGATGTGATTGGCAAAAAGGGGATTGAAGCCAGTTACGAGGCAGTGCTCCATGGCAAGACGGGCTGGGAAGAGGTAGAGGTGGCGGCGTCGGGCAAGCCGGTGCAGGTCCTGAAGCGTATCGATCCGATACCCGGTGACACACTGCATCTGTCGATTGACCTTGGCCTGCAGAAAATGGTCGAGGACCTGTACAACAAAGGCTTTGTCAAGGAAGGCGTGCCCGAACGCGGGGCGCTGGTTGCCATTGATCCGCGCAATGGCCAGGTGCTGGCCTATGTATCGGCCCCGTCGTATGATCCGAATCTGTTCATTGACGGCATTGATGTGGAAAACTGGCGTCGGCTGGCCGACTCGCCCGAGCATCCCCTGATTGATCGCCCGGTGTCGGGCACGTTTCCTATCGGGTCCACGTACAAACCGTTCGTGGCGCTGGCTGCGCTCAAGCTGGGTGTGCGCGATCCGAATGCCCGCATTCCCGATCCAGGCTATTTTGAATACGGTAACCAGCGTTTTCGCAATGCGGGTGGTGCGGCCTACGGGCCGACCAATATGCATCGGGCGCTGGTCGTGTCTTCTGATACATACTTTTTTAGCCTGGGCCCGTTGATCGGTGTAGATGCGCTGCATGATTTTTCCCTGATGTTCGGATTCGGGCGCAAGACCGGGATCGATCTGGATTACGAGAAAATCGGCATTTTGCCTTCACGCGAGTGGAAGAAAAAAGCCTTCAAGGACCCACGCCAGCAGCGCTGGATTCCGGGCGAGACGATTTCGGTGGCGGTGGGTCAGGGGTACAATTCCTTTACCATCATGCAGCTGGCGCAGGCAACGTCTACGCTGGCGGCGGACGGCAAGTATATTCGCCCGCATTTGGTCAGTGAAATGGAAAATACCATCAGCAAAACACGCACGCCCACGGTTAAACAGCCCGACTATCAGATTTCAGTAAGCCAGGCGTCTATCCGCCTGGTCAAGGATGCGCTGGTCGACGTGACCAAGCGGGGGACGGCCAAACGCAGTTTTGCCGGCGCCGCTTATGAGTCGGCGGGCAAAACTGGTACTGCACAGGTCTTCAGTCTGAAGGGATCAAAATACAATTCGCGCAATTTGAAGCGCAACCTGTGGGATCACGCGCTATATATGGGTTTTGCCCCCGCCAAGGAACCGAAAATCGCCGTGGCGCTGATTGTGGAAAATGGTGGCTGGGGCGCCAGCATTGCCGCGCCCATTGCCCGCAAAGTCTTTGATTACTGGCTCTCGCCAACGCGTTCGGCTCAGGTCGATTCGGTGCCCGTGCTGGAACTGGACAGTGACGAACCGGCAGAAGATACGTCGCCCGATGTGATGGTGCCGCAAGAGGTGCCGGCCAATCCCGAAGATAAGGCGCCGGAGCATCTGCCTGATATTCTTGCGCCGGTCGGCAATGGCCGCAATGGTGCCGAACAAAGGCAGAATAATGAATAAATTGATGGATTGGATCCTGCGGGCTTTCCGCGCTTTTGACTGGCCATTGCTACTGATTCTGGTCATTTTCTGCCTGCTGGGTATGACCGTTATGCACTCTGCTGTTGGCGGAACCGACTGGCGTTTCGCCAGCCAGGCGCGCAATTTTCTGCTGGCTTTTTTTGTGATGTGGTCTGTCGCGATCATTCCACCGTCACGCATCATGAAGTTTGCCATTCCGCTGTATGTCGCTGGCGTGCTGATGCTGATCGCGGTGCTGCTGGTCGGGATTACCAACAAGGGCGCGACGCGGTGGCTTAATATCGGGATCACGGTCATTCAGCCATCCGAAATGATGAAAATCATCGTGCCGTTGATGCTTGCTTGGTATTTCGATAAGCACCGTTCCGAACTACGGGTGGTGGATTTTCTGATCGCCGGCGTGTTGCTGCTGGTGCCGTTTATGCTCATCATTCGGCAGCCCGATCTGGGGACCGCGCTGCTGGTGCTGAGCACAGGCTTTTTCATTATTTATTTTGCCGGCTTGTCATTCAAGCTGATCGCGCCGGTGTTTGTGCTGGGGGTCGTGACCATCGCGCTGATCCTGTACTATGAGCCGATGCTGTGCAGCCCGGATTTTGACTGGGTCGTTCTGCACGATTATCAGAAGCATCGGGTGTGCACGTTGCTGGATCCGGGCAGCGATCCACTGGGCAAGGGCTTTCACACCATCCAGGGCATGATTGCAATCGGTTCGGGCGGCTTATATGGCAAGGGGTATATGCAGGGAACTCAGACGCATCTTGATTTTATTCCAGAGCGGACCACCGACTTCATTTTTGCCGTTTTTGCCGAAGAGTTCGGGCTGTATGGCGGCGTGACCCTGTTGTTGCTGTACACCTTGCTGCTGTTGCGCGGTTTTCTGATCACCATCAAGGCGCGGACCCAGTTCGGCCGTTTGCTGGCAGGCGCCATGACCATGATGCTGTTCATGTATGTATTCGTGAATATGGGAATGGTCATGGGCATTTTACCGGTGGTGGGTGTACCGTTGCCTTTCATGAGCTACGGCGGTACGGCACTGGTGACACTGGGTTTTGCCTGCGGTTTGCTCATGAGCATTTCCAATTACGTCCCCAGTCGCAAGTCGGCACGCGCCGAGGAATAACCACCGCTGGCGCATTGCGGGCGACCTGGTTGGCAGCCGGTTCAGAACAGGCGGGGCGTGTCGGTTGCGTGGCCGTTGTACCCATCAAAATACCCCGTGAGCAGTTTGCGCAAGGGCGCGGGCAGCGCCGTATCCGCTAGCGCGTCCAGGGTAACCCACTGCCAGCGGCTGGCCTGATCAGCATCTTTTCCGACGGGTGGCAGCACGGCGGGCAGCTCGGACGCGTGCAGCAGCGCCGGTTCGATATGCAGCCGAAAATGGGTAAAGACATGTTCGAATGCCGCCAGGGGTACGGGCAATGCGTGCTCGCCGAGCGCCTGCTGCAGATAGTCGGCGCAGGCGCGGCGGTCGGTAAATTCGGGCAGCGTCAGCAACCCTCCCCAGATGCCTTTGTCCGCACGACGATACATCAGAATCTGATCATTGTGTTCGAGAATCAACACACACACCTGGCGTTGCGGGACCGTCTTGCGCTGACGTGCCGAAGGCAACTGCGCCTGCCGTCCCTCGCGCCTGGCCACACAATCTGTAGCCAGCGGACATCTTTCACAGGCAGGTTTGCTGCGCGTACACAGGGTTGCGCCCAGATCCATCAGGCCCTGCGTGTAGGCCGCCATATCAACATTGTCCGGGGCGAGCGCAAGATGCTGCCAGGCCCGTTCCCACAGGACGCTTTCGGTCGCTTTTTTCTGCGTATCGCCTTCGATGCCATAATAGCGGCAAAAAACACGCTTGACATTGCCATCCAGGATAGGCTGGCGTGCGTTGTAACAGAAGGCGGCAATGGCATTGGCCGTGGATGGTCCGATGCCTGGCAGCCTGGCAATATCCTGGGCGTTTTCCGGGAAAGAGCCGTGCCAGTCATCTATCACCACTTTGGCGCAGCGATGCAGATTGCGTGCCCTGGCATAGTAGCCCAGCCCCGCCCAATAGGGCATGACCTCTTCCTGGCTGGCCTGGGCCAATGCCTTGAGTGTGGGAAACCGGGACAGGAAGCGGTCGTAATATGGGATAACCGTTGTCACCTGAGTTTGTTGCAGCATGATTTCCGAGAGCCAGACGCGATAGGGGTCGCGACTGCCCTGCCACGGCAGGCCGTGCCTGCCGCGTTCACGCTGCCAATCAATGACGGTACTGATAAATGACATGGATCAGAAACGCGAATGCCGGGTCATGGACCATTGGGCGGCCAGCGCAGCGACAATCATCACCAGCACAATGGCAGTGGCCAGCCAGGTGACATCGGGCAGCCGGATGAAGAAATCGGTGCCATAGCTCTGCGAGAGCCGGGCGATGGCGCCGTTGAGCGAAGCCAGGCCGAAGGTGGTGAGCAACAGCGACAAAACGCCGGCAACCAGGCCGGTCAGGGCGCCCAGATACAGGAACGGACGGCGCACGAATGACTCGGTGGCGCCGACCAGGCGCGCGACGGCGATTTCTTCCCGTTGTACCAGGGCCTGCATGCGCACGGTGTTAAATACAGTACCGACCACCACCACGGCTACGCCGATGGCCAGCAGCAGCAAAACGCCGCGGGTAAAGGAAAGAATGGCGTCCAGCTTCTGAACCCAGGCGCTGTCGAACTGTACCGTGTCTACATTGTCCAGGCTGCTCCACGCCTGTGCCAGCTCCTGGGCCTTGCTGGCCTGCTCGCCGGTTGCCTTGATCGTCACCACAATCGAGTTGGGCAGGGGATTGCGGGGCAGCACCTTCAGGGCGTTGGACCAGGACTCAGACGCCCGCAATCCTGCGAGTGCGTCGTTTTTGTCGATCACTTCCAGTTTTTCTATATAGGCCTGGTTTTCCTGCTGCAACTGCTCGCCCAGCTCGCGCGTTTCCGCCAATGGCACCTCCGCTTTCATGAACAGCGTGATGGCAGGGTTGACCGAGACATTGCGCGCAACCGGCTCCATAGAGACCAGGATAGAGCTGGCCAGCAGCGGGAGCGCCAGGACCAGGGCGATGACGGCGATATTGGTCAGTGATGAAAATGGCGTGGCCAGCAGTCGCCGGATGGCGATGTGCATGGCGTAAAAATGATGTCTTATCCAGGTTTTCATGCGTGTGTTCCCAGATCCTTGAAGCGGCCCGGCTCTATCAGCAGGGTGCGGTTGGCGTGCCGGCGCAGCAGTTCCAGGTCATGTGAAGCAATCAGCGTGGTTACGCCGACGCGATTGAAGTCACGGAAGACTTCCAGAATTTTCTGTGCACTGGCCTGATCCAGGTTGGCTGTGGGTTCGTCGGCGATCAGAATGGCCGGTTTGTTGACGATCGCACGGGCAATGGCCAGGCGCTGCTGTTCGCCGCCGGAAAGCGCGATCGGGTTAAGTTTTTCCTTGCCGGATAGTCCCACTTTTTCGATTGCCGCCCGCGCGCGCGCGGCCGCCTTGTCTGAGCTGAGGCCCATGACCGCCAGCGGCAGCATAACGTTTTCAAAAGCAGTCCTGTCATACAGCAGGTGCATGTTTTGCAGGATGACGCCAACGGCGCGACGCAGGTAGGGTCTGGCGCGATGACCGATCTGGTCCATGCGCTGGCCCTTGACGATAATGGAACCGCGCGTTGGCGCTTCCAGCCCGCCGATCAGCTTGAGCAGCGTGGATTTGCCCGCCCCGGACGGGCCCGAGACAAAGACGAATTCACCCGGCGCAATGCTGAAATTGATATCAGCCAGGATATTCGCGCCCTGTCCGTAAGATTTGAAGACATGCTGGAATTGAATCATGTGGATCCGGTTACTTGAAATTCGGTTCTGTTAAAGCGCATTTTAGAGTAATTGCCGACGCATTAGGGTATTTACGATTGTCAATGCGTGAATGGATCATCTAGGATACCGCAAGACAAAACCGTCAGATAAAAAATCGACAGTAGCTGTTTCCCATCAAGCACACGGCGGGTTTATCAACGGGAAACGGTTTCCTAACCAGGGGATGAATATGAAAATGATCAGGACAGCGGCATTGCTGGCCGCAGGCGCGTTTACAGTCATCGCAACGCCAGCCCAGGCCGGTAAAACATTCGATGCCGTCAAGGCCAAGGGCTTTGTTCAGTGCGGTATCAGCACCGGTATCCCGGGCTTTTCCATCATTGACAGCAAGGGCGAGGCTTCTGGGCTGGATGTCGATTTGTGCAAGGCGATCGCCATCACCATGTTTAATGATGCCAGTAAAATAAAACTCACGCCCCTCAGTACCCAGCAGCGCTTTACGGCACTGCAATCGGGAGAGATCGACGTGCTCACCCGCAACACCACGCAAACGCTGACCCGCGATACCACTCTGGGCCTGATGGGGGTTGGCGTCAATTTTTATGACAGCCAGGGTGTGATGGTGAAAAAAGACCTGGGCGTCAAAAGCGCCAAGGAACTGAACGGGGCGACCATCTGTGTTCAACCGGGCACCACCACCGAGCTGAATCTGACCGACTGGTTTCGCAGCAATAAGCTGGAGTTCAAGCCCGTTGTCATCGACAAGTTCGATGAAGTCATTCGCACCTTCGCCTCGGGGCGCTGCGATGCGTTGACAACCGACAAATCCGGCCTGGCTTCGGTGCGAACCACGATGGAAAAACCCGATGAATACGAAATCCTGCCCGAGAATTTCTCCAAAGAGCCGCTGGGTCCGATGGTGCGGCAGGGCGATGAACAGTGGTTCAACGTGATCCGCTGGACCTTGAATGCCATGATCGAAGCCGAAGAATATGGCATTACGTCCAAGAATGTGGATGAGATGACCAAATCGCCCAATCCCAATATCCAGCGGATTCTGGGCACCAGTCCCGGCATGGGAAAAAATCTGGGTGTCGATGAAAAATGGGCCTACAACATCATTAAAACAGTGGGCAATTATGGCGAGAGCTTTGCCCGCAATGTAGGGACCGATAGCGCGCTTAAACTGGAACGTGGCCTGAACAACACCTGGCACAATGGTGGCATTCTTTACGCCATGCCGGTTCGCTGAACGCCAAAAACAGGTACGATGTGGTTTCGACCTTTTGATTCGCACCTGATCGCAGGAACCGGCGCCGGCTGTTGCCGGCCCCGACTGACACTGTAACGCATGAAGAAAAACAAATCCAAAGGCCCGGCCTTTTCCTGGAGTGATCCAACATTTCGCTCGATCGTCTATCAGGTGATCGTGCTCGGGCTGGTGGCCGCCGGCGTCTGGTATCTGGTTTCCAATACCATGCATAATCTGCAAATGCGCAATATCCGCAGCGGCTTCGATTTTCTGGGGCGCGAGGCCGGGTTTGCCATCGGCGAATCGCTTATTGATTATTCGCCCACAGACACATATCGGCGCGCCATTCTGGTTGGCCTGCTCAATACCTTGTATGTTTCGTTTGCCGGCATTGTGCTGGCTACGCTTGTGGGCGTGGTGGTCGGGGTGGCCCGGTTATCAAAAAACTGGCTGATCGCAAAGCTGGCTGCTGTATATGTCGAGGTGCTGCGCAATATTCCGTTGTTGATTCAGCTGTTTTTCTGGTATGCGCTGATCGTGGAGACCTTGCCTGGTCCACGCCAGGCCATGCACCCGGTGCCTGGTGTGTTTCTATCGAATCGGGGCCTGCGGTTTCCCTCAGCGCAAGGCGAGAGCCTGACGTGGATCGTGGTTGGCGCCGTGGTGGCGCTGCTGCTGACGCTGGTGGCGGGCCGGTATTTGCGCCGCAGACAAATCCAAACCGGCACACAAACGGCGCTGTGGCCGATAGGTCTTGCGTTTTTTATCCTGTTGCCGGTGGTCGGCTTTTTTTTCGGTGGCGGGCAACTGGCCTTCAGCATTCCTGAGCTCAAGGGGTTCAACTTTGCCGGAGGCGCCAGTATCTCCCCGGAACTAACGGCGCTGCTAAGCGGCCTGGTTATCTACACCTCGGCCTTTGTTGCGGAAATCGTGCGTTCCGGGATTCAGGCCGTGCCCGGCGGGCAGTGGGAAGCCGCCGGCTCCGTGGGTCTGAGCCGTCGTCGCGCACTGCGGCTGGTGGTCTTGCCACAGGCGTTGCGGATCATGATTCCACCGCTGACCAGCACCTATCTGAACCTGATGAAAAACAGTTCGCTGGCCGTGGCGATCGGCTACCCGGATATTGTGTCAATCATTAACACAACACTGAACCAGACGGGACAGGCCATAGAGGGTATTCTCATTGTCATGGCGGCGTATCTGACCGTCAGCCTGTCCATTTCCCTGTTCATGAATTGGTATAACCGGCGCATTGCGCTGGTGGAGCGATAGCCATGAGTATCACGACCCGGGAGCCGGATGTGGCAGTGGCATTGCCGCCGCCCAAGAGCAAAAGCGGCATGATCGGCTGGTTGCGGGCGCGCCTGTTTTCGTCACCGCTCAATATCCTGATTACCATACTCATCGCGTGGCTGCTGCTGATGGGGCTGCCGCCTCTTGTCGAATGGGCCCTGCTGAAGGCCAATTTCACCGCCAGTAATGCTCAGGAATGTCGCGCCGGGCCTGGCGGCGCGTGCTGGGCCTTTATTCGGGAAAAATACCGGCTGATTCTGTTTGGCACCTATCCTTACGATGAGCAGTGGCGCCCCGTGCTGGCCACGCTGGTGCTGCTGGCGGTCATTGTCTGCAGCGCGATGCGTCGCTTCTGGAATATGCGGCTGTTTGCCATCTGGGCGGTCGGATTGACGGTGGTTGCCTGCCTGATGTGGGGCGGCCTTGCTGGCCTCACTTATGTAGAAAATACCCGTTGGGGCGGCCTGCCGCTCACGCTGATCCTGTCGACCTTCGGCATTGCGTTTGCCTTTCCCATTGGCGTGGTGCTGGCGCTGGGGCGTCGTTCGGATATGCCGGTTATCAAGGCGTTGTGCGTCGTGTATATTGAAATTATCCGTGGCGTGCCACTGATCAGCCTGCTGTTTATGTCGTCTGTCATGTTGCCGCTGTTTCTGCCCGAAGGGATGTCTTTTGACAAACTGTTGCGGGCGCAGATCGCCATCATCATGTTTGCCTCTGCCTATGTGGCCGAGACCGTGCGGGGCGGATTGCAGGCAATCCCCCGGGGGCAGCTCGAAGGTGCCCAGTCTATCGGATTGAACTATTGGCAGACCATGCGCAAAATTGTGTTGCCACAGGCGCTTCGGATCGTGATTCCGCCACTGGTCAGCATCTTCATCGCCCTGTTCAAGGATACGTCGCTGGTGGTTGTTATTGGTATTTACGATCTGACGCTGTCGGCCAAGGCATCGCTGTCAGACCCGATTTGGCGGGGGTTCAGTATTGAAGCCTACTTATTCATTTCCCTGATTTATTTCCTGTTTTGCTTTGCCATGTCCCGCTATTCAAAACGGCTTGAAGCGCAGCTGGATACGGGATATTCGCGTTAGCCGCCAGACCCTGGAGTTTATCTGTGTCAGAAACTATCATCCTTATGGAAAACGTCAACAAGTGGTATGGCCAGTTCCATGTTCTGCGCGACATCAATCTGGACGTCGCCGCAGGTGAGCGCATCGTGATCTGTGGTCCGTCGGGCTCCGGAAAATCCACGCTGATCCGCTGCCTGAACGCGCTGGAATCCCATCAGGAAGGCAAGATTATTGTTGACGGCACAGAGCTGACCGACAATCTGAAAAAAATCGAACAGGTGCGCAAAAACGTTGGCATGGTGTTTCAACACTTTAATCTGTTCCCGCATCTGACCGTGCTCGAAAACCTGACGTTAGGACCCATTTGGGTGCTGAAGCAGTCGCAGCAACAGGCCCGGGACAGCGCCATGCAGTACCTTGAGCGCGTGCGCATTCCGGATCAGGCCAGCAAGTTTCCCGGCCAGCTCTCCGGAGGGCAGCAGCAGCGGGTTGCCATCGCCCGTTCGCTGTGCATGAACCCCAAGGTGCTGTTGTTTGACGAGCCGACCTCTGCACTAGATCCGGAAATGGTCAAGGAAGTACTGGACGTGATGGTCAATCTTGCCGAGGAGTCGGGTGTGACCATGCTGTGCGTCACGCATGAGATGGGTTTTGCACGCAAGGTGGCCGATCGCGTGGTGTTCATGGACCAGGGCAGTATTGTGGAGCAGAACACGCCGGATGCGTTTTTTGATCATCCCCAGCACGAACGCACCCGTCATTTCCTGGAACAGATTCTGCACTAATGCCCAGGCCGGGATGCCTGTCTGGATTCCGGTGTAAAATGGCGGCACCACGCAGCCGTTTACGGCTATTTACACCAACGGTTACAAAATCATGGCAGAAAATTTCGAATCCGATATCACCAAGTTCATCAAACGGTACAAGGACGAACACCCTGGTACCGAAGAGCGGCAGCGGCAGGGTCGCGGGCTCCTGTGGGATAAAACACTGGATGCCGACCTGCTTGATGGGTTCAAAAAGGCCAAAGTGCCCCAGAAGCCCTACGTCTATTCGAACAATAGCTGAACACCCGCATGACGGTGCCTGCCGATCAGCTCAACGCGCTGGTCTCTCCTGAAGTGGATTCCACACCCGACACCATCGATTCGGTCGCGCTGGCTCGTCTGTACGGCGAACCGCTTTTTAATATCCCGCAAGACCTGTACATCCCGCCGGACGCGTTGGAGGTCTTTCTGGAGGCCTTCGAGGGCCCGCTGGATCTGTTGCTGTATCTGATCCGCAAGCAGAACTTCAATGTGCTGGATATTCCCATGTCGGAAGTGACCCGGCAATATCTGAACTATGTGGATCAGATCCGCCAGCATAATCTGGAGCTGGCCGGAGAATATCTGCTCATGGCGGCTCTGTTGATCGAGATCAAGTCGCGCATGCTGCTGCCGGTCAAGAAATCAGATACCGGCGAAGAGGTGGAAGATCCGCGCGCGGAGCTGGTGCGTCGACTGCTGGAGTACGAGCAGATGAAACTGGCAGCCGCCAAGCTCAATGAATTACCGCAGCTGGGCCGCGACTTCGAGCGCGCCCGCGCCTATATGGATCTGAGCACCGAGAGAGCGCTGCCCGAGGTGAACGCCGAAGATCTGCGGCTGGCCTGGCTGGATATCATGAAGCGGGCCAAGCTGAACGCGCATCATCACATCACACGCGAACAGCTGTCGGTGCGGGATCACATGACGCATATTCTGCGGCGCCTGTCCGACGTGCGGTTCATGGAGTTTCGGGACCTGTTTCTTGAACGGGTGGAAGCGGGCGAGCCGGCGGCTGTCGTGGTGGTGCATTTCCTGGCCATGCTGGAGCTGGCCCGCGAAACACTTCTGGAAATCACGCAGGCAGAACCCTATGCCCCTATTTATATTCGCCTCTCATACAGCAGCCAGGCCGTGGCCTGACCTGCCAAAGGAACAAGATTGAAAGTCGTACATACCATTGAAGAACTCAGAGACCAGATGCGCGGCCAGTTACGCGCCTCTTTTGTTCCTACCATGGGAAATCTTCACGAGGGTCACCTGGCCCTGATGAAAATGGCTCGCCAGCATGGTGATCCGGTTGTGGCAAGTATTTTTGTCAATCCCCTGCAGTTCGGACCCAATGAAGATTTCGACAAATACCCGCGCACCCTGGAAGAAGATATTCGCAAGCTGGAAGAGCGGCGGGATGTCTATGCCCTGTTTGCGCCGGCGGTCAAGGAAATGTATCCGGAGCCGCAAAGCTTCCAGGTGCAGCCACCCGACGGCCTGGGCAATATTCTGGAGGGCGAGTTCCGCCCGGGTTTTTTTACCGGCGTATCGACCGTCGTGCTCAAGCTGTTTTCCTGTGTGCAGCCCAAGGTGGCCGTATTCGGTAAAAAAGACTACCAGCAATTGATGATTGTGCGCAAAATGTGCCGCCAGTTCCAGTTGCCGGTCACCATTTATGCCCATGAAACCGTACGTGAGGACAGCGGGCTGGCCTTGTCGTCGCGCAATCGTTTTCTGTCTGACAGTGAACGCGCTGAAGCGCCAGTGCTGTATCAGACGCTGCAGGCGGTGCGCGACCAGTTGCAGGCAGGCAATGCCTCTGTAGAATCGCTGGAAGCATTCGGTCGCAAAAGGCTGGCTGACCGAGGATGGGAGGTGGATTATGTGTCGGTACGTCGCCAGCACGATCTGAACCCGCCTTCGGAACAGGAGATTATTGCCAACGAGCCGCTGGTCGTACTGACCGCAGCCAAGTTGGGGGCAACCCGCCTGATTGATAACCTGGAATTCGCATATCAACCATAGACTGTCAATACTGATAGTTCTGGGCCGCAGGCATGATCACTATAATTTGTCCCTTCTTCACAAGCAATACGAGGAATCAAGATGGGAACAGTGGAAAACATGCCGGGGCTGGATGTCCTCATACAGTGCCTGACGCCGCGAGAAAAAGAGGTTTTCTTTTTTATCACTCGCGGCTTGCCGAATAAGGTCGCGGCCGCCGAGCTTGGCGTGTCGCAACGGACCATAGAAGCGCACCGGGCCCGAATTTTTCGCAAAATGAATGTGCGCAACGCCACAGAGCTGGCGCGGCAGGTATTTTCTCGCCTGAATCCACATATTTCCGACCATCATCAGGTTTGAACCGAGCGGGGCGCATCACATACCGCCTGTGCAGGGTGTTTACGACAAGGTCATTATCGTGCGGGGCAGAAAAACGAGGTGTCGTTCTGTAATGCGCTGGTTGATGCCGTATCGGCCTGTATGTTGAGTGTATAGCGTCCGGTCACTGCCTTGGCACCTAGTGCCAGGACATTGAGCACGGCGGGGCTTTGCATACTGAACGATGCTACGTTGGGACCACTGCTATTGCCACTGGCAGGTAAAAGATGGATCAATGGGCGTCTGCCGGGTTCCGGTAGCCAGCAGCCGGCATCTGTCCGTGCTGAACCCGCGGGAACCAGCGGCTGCGATATCCGGCGCCAGCGTCCGTCGGGCAATAGTGTCAAGGTGACGCGCTGCACCGTACACGCTGCCGTTTCGCAGGGGATGGAGCCCAGATAGGTTCTGCCCTCCGGAATCAGCCCCTGAGTCGTAGACTGGCGCTGACGTTCGGCGCGAAGCTCGGCCTGTGTCGGCTCCGAGGTGCCAAAGGGAATCTGGATCTGTCCGCCGCCATTATAAGCAGCCATTGGCCTTGCCTCGCGCTCAATTGTCGCGGTGTCTGCGGTTGCCTGTGGGGCGGCAGCCTGTTGCGACGGGCTGCTGCAGCCAGCCAGCATAACCAGAAGGGAAGCCGACAGCAGCGCCGGCGCAAAACGGAATGGAACAGAAGGCATGACAGTTTTTTTCCTATTAAGCGGGACCAGAGCCCCGGTTCGAGGTAAAGCCAAGGTGACGCCACAGGCCTGGACGGACACCGAACTAGCGGCATATTACCACGGCGCTATCCATATCTGGCCAGGCTATCGATTCGGATCAAGCCATCGGATTTCCGAAGGAGCGGACTTCATCCTAAATGAAGGAGCAGGCCCGATTGTCACCGGAGATGTTGAACCCGCTGGTCTCCGAACAGGGCAAGTGCGCTGCGGCGACGCTCGCCTGATCGTGCGCCTGGGACCGCTGCTCATCTTGTGGTGGTTGTGGCCCTGTGGGTGCAGTCGCCTCCTGTACATCGCACCAAAGCGATGTCCTTGAATAGCGGTCTGGTGCAATAGCGTATGGATCAATTTCTGTTGAGCGTTCTGGTGGCGTTTAGCCTTTGGCCTGCGTATACGCTGCTGTGCGCCATTTTGCGCTGGCGCTACGGCCGCGCTGCTGTGGCAGGCTGTATTGTGGCGGGCAACAAGGCTTTTGTGTGCATGCGCCTGCTTATGGTCGGCGTTGCAGTGCCGGTTGTTCTACACCTGCTCTCCCATGGCCATGCGCTGCACTGGCTGGTGTTTTTTTATCTGCTGGCGCTGCTGACCCTGGCCGATATTCAGATGCGCCTGTTGCCCGATTGCCTGCTGGTTTTGCTGCTGATGGTTGGCTTGATCGGGCTGGCGGCCGGCCTGCCATGCATGCCGCCGCCGCGTTTTGCCTTGCCGGCTTTTGCCGGGGCATCGATGCTGGTTTTATTTTGCATGGCCGTTCAAGCCAGCGGCAGCAGCCCCGGACTGGCCGCAGGCGACCTCAAGCTGATTGCCGTGCTGGCGCTTTGGTTTCCTTACAATCAATTACCAGTGGTGTTATTTGTGGCCAGTTTCGCAGGACTGGTGTACATTCTGGTGATACGATGGATGACCGGCGCGCGCCTGCGGACAATTGCTTTTGGCCCCTGTTTGGCTCTGGGTGCACTTGCGGTGCATGCATTCTGCGACTGCCTGCCTGCAGAGAACGTCAGTACATATTGCATTATCAGGCCAGGCGCGGTGCGCCCGGCCTTGTTTTTCACGGGAGTTTGCGTTGTACAAGATAGGTCTGACAGGGGGGATCGGCTCGGGTAAATCCACCGTGGCACAGTTGCTTGTTGCCTGGGGGGCCAGCGTGATTGATGCCGATGCAGTGGCGCGGTCCCTCACCCAAGCGGGCGGCCAGGCCATGCCTGCCATTGCCCGGGTCTTTGGGAGCAGGGCGGTGCAAGCGGACGGCGCTATGGATCGTGACTATATGCGGCAGCAGGTTTTCCAGGATGCTGACAGGCGCCGCCAGCTCGAGCAGATATTGCATCCGCTGATTGGTCAGGCTATGCAGGCGGCTGCGGCGACGGCCACCGGCCTTTATCTGGTCTACGATATTCCACTGCTGGTTGAGTCGCTGGCCAGATATCGCCCGATAATGGACCGGATCTGTGTGGTAGACTGTGAAGAAACGGAACAGATTGCGCGCGTGCAGGCACGCAGTGGTCTTTCGGTACAGGCCGTTACGGAAATCATGAGCACCCAGGCGTCGCGCCAGCAACGGCTGGCCGCAGCCGATGATGTGATTTTCAACGGTCTCGGTATTACACTTGTCATGCTCGAGGAGCGGGTCCGGCAGGTGCACGAGAACTGGCTGCAGTTGATCGGGCAACAGAAGGCACAATAGCAGGACGGCAAGCGTGGGCGTCTGTCGCCGCAGCATGGCTGCGCCAGGGATGCTGCTACCGCCTAATTCACCGCACCAGAGAGCAGGCGTGCAGCACCTGCTTAATGTGATATCAAAAAACAAAAGGGTCAGTCAATTGGTTTTATACGAATATCCCATCAATGAGCGTATCCGATCCCTGATGCGTCTTGAATATCTGTTCAAGCGATTGTTTGCATTTATCAGTGGTACCAGCCCCATGCATCAGCATGTGGCCTTGTCCCTGCTGTTTGAAATTATGGATACCTGCGATCGTGCGGAAGTGCGCTCGGGAATCCTGCAGGATATTGACCGGCAGAAAGCCAACCTGGAAAACTACCGGCACCACCCGAACATTGATCTGAATGCGCTCGATTCGGCCATTGCCGATTTGAATCGTGTGTCAGCAGCCCTCATGGGCAAGGGTCGCATCGGCCAGGCAGCGCGCGAAAACGAATGGCTCATGAGTCTGAAGAACCGGTTTGCGGTGCCCGGAGGCACTTCGCAGATCGATATTCCCTCCTATCATGCCTGGCAATTGTCGGCCGAAGACAATCGCCAGCGTGCGATCACCCAATGGGTCGAACCCTTTATGCCGCTTTTCGACGGCGTTAGCGTCGTTCTGAAAATGCTGCGCGAATCGGGCAGCCCGGTTGATGCCAGCACCCAGGAAGGCGGTGTGTTCCAGGAAATGCTTGGCGGTAAAATTTATCAGATGGTGCGTGTCTGGGTGTCGGGCGAGCGCCTGATCTATCCGGAAATCAGCGCCAACAAATATGTAGTATGGGTACGGTTTTCAGAGTTGGATAATCAATACAAAACGCAACTGATCACCACGCCGACGGCGTTCAAAATGTCCTTCTGCAATGTCTGAGCGCGGCGGTTGCTGCGCTCAGACATGATTGGCGGGCGCTTCCTGTTACAACTGGTCTGTTGCGATTTATTACAGGTGCAGGCAAAAGGGATGCCCTGCGCAGGTAAATAGGTAAAAATAGGGGCTTCACGAATAAGAAGCGTTGTCACACTCATGCCGGCTCCCACAAGCACTCATAGAAAGTCCCGTAAACTGCTGCTCCTGATTATCATCCTCTTGCTTGCTGGTGGGGGCTATTACTACTGGCAGCGCAGCACCACTCAGGAATCGGCAGACAAAGCGGCGGCCGGGCGCGAGTCGGCGACAGCGCCGGCACAGGGCGCACGCGGTGGCGCACGAGGCGGACGCAATGGCCTGGCCGCCGTAGCCACACCGGTCAGCGTTGTCCCTGCCATGAAAAAGTCCCTGACCGTCAGTGTCAGCGGCCTGGGTACGGTTACTGCGTTCAATACAGTGACGGTGCGCAGCCGGGTGGACGGCCCGATTCAGAAAATTCTCTTCACCGAAGGCCAGAAGGTCAATGAGGGCGATCTGCTGGTGCAGATAGATCCGCGCTCATTCGAAGTGGCGCTGCAGCAGGCGCTGGGTACGCAGGCACAGAATGCCGCGCTGCTGGCCAATGCCAAACGTGATTTGCAACGCTACCAGACCCTGTTCAAGCAGGATTCGATTGCCCGCCAGCAGGTCGATACCCAGCAGTCTCTGGTGCGTCAGTATGAGGGACAGGCACAGAACAACAAAGCCGCGGTGGATGATGCCCGTTTATCGCTGACCTACACCAAAGTGCGCGCGCCCATCAGCGGTCGCCTGGGCCTGCGCACGGTGGATGTGGGCAACCTGGTGTCAGCCGGTTCCACCGATGGAATCGTCACGATTACCCAGGTGCAGCCCATTGCAGTGGTGTTCTCCATGCCGGAGTCCTGGCTGCCTGATGTGGCCGGCCCGCTCTACCAAGGCGAAAAACTCAAGGTCATTTTGCGCGATCGCGATAATAAGGTGCAACTGGCCGAAGGCGAACTTGCCTCCATGGATAATGCGGTGGACACGACAACCGGTACGGTCAAGCTCAAGGCCACCTTTGCCAATGAAGAGGAAACGCTGTTTCCAAACCAGTTTGTGAATACGGAATTGAAGGTGCGCGAGGTGCCCGACGCGCTGGTGGTCATGTCCGATGCCATTCAGAACAGTTCCCGCGGTCCTTATGTCTATGTGGTGAAAAAAGACAATACTGTGGAGACCCGTCAGATCGAACTGGGCGTGGTCGATAGTGGCTATACCCAGATCACCAAGGGATTGACCGAAGGTGAGCAGGTGGTTTCCGAAGGCGTGGACCGCCTGCGCAACGGGGCCAAAGTCGAGATCGTCAAGTGAACATCTCGCGCACGTTCATCCTGAAGCCGGTGGCGACAACGCTGGCGATGATTGCCATATTTCTGAGCGGGCTGGTGGCCTATCGTTTGCTGCCAGTCTCTGCTCTGCCAGAAGTCGACTATCCGACCATTCAGGTTGTGTCGCTGTATCCGGGCGCAGGGCCCGACACCATGGCTTCGCTGGTGACTTCGCCGTTGGAGCGCCAGTTTGGCCAGATGCCCGGCTTATTGCAGATGACATCGTCCAGCTCGGGCGGGGCCTCTGTGGTCACGCTGCAGTTCGGGCTGGATGTACAAATGAGTGTGGCCGAGCAGGAAGTGCAGGCGGCGATTAACGCCGCGTCGAACCTGCTGCCTTCAGATATGCCTATGCCACCGGTGTACAACAAGGTCAATCCGGCAGACCGGCCCGTGGTCACGCTGGCCATCTCTTCTGAAAACATGCCTTTGCATGAGGCGCGCGATCTGGTCGAGACCCGCATGGCGCAGAAACTGTCGCAGATATCAGGCGTTGGTCTGGTCAGTATTGCGGGCGGGCAGCGGCCGGCATTGCGCATTCAGGTGAACCCCACGGCCCTGGCGGCCAATGGCCTGGCGTTAAGTGATGTGCGCACTGCCATTACCGCGGCCAATGTCAACCAGCCCACCGGCAACATTGACGGTCCGCGCCGCGGCACGACCATATATGCCAATAGCCAGGTTAAAACCGCAGCCGAATACAACAACCTGATCCTTGCCTATAACAATGGCTCACCTTTGCGTTTGAAAGATGTGGCCAATACGATCGAGGCGGCCGAGGATGTGCGGCAGGCTGCATGGATTAACGACGAACCGGCCATTTTGCTCAATATCCAGCGCCAGCCCGGCGCCAATGTGATTGATGTCGTCGACAATGTGAAGAAGATTTTGCCGCAGCTGCGCCAGGCTTTGCCGGCTTCGCTACAGGTGGATATGGTGGCCGATCGCACCGAGACCATTCGTGAATCGATTAGTCATGTGCAAAATGAAATGCTGATGGCGATTCTGCTGGTGATCGTGGTGACCTATGCCTTCTTGCGCAGTTTCAGCGCCACCGTGATTCCCTCGATTGTTGTGCCGCTGTCCATTGTTGGCACCTTCGGGGTGATGTATCTGCTGGGCTTCAGCCTGAACAATCTGACGCTGATGGCGCTGACCATTGCCACCGGTTTTGTGGTTGATGATGCCATTGTCATGATCGAGAATATCGCCCGCCATATCGAGGATGGCGAAACACCCATGCAGGCGGCGCTCAAGGGGGCCGCTGAAATCGGCTTTACCCTGATATCGCTGACGGTGTCGCTTATCGCCGTGCTGATTCCGCTGCTTTTCATGGGCGACGTGATCGGCAGGCTGTTCAGTGAGTTTGCCATTACGCTGGCCACTGCCATCATTATTTCACTGGTCATTTCCCTGACACTGACACCGATGATGTGCGCCCGCATGCTCAAGCCCGAATCGGCGTATGAGGGCAATCGTCTGCATCGGAAAATGGGCCAGGCCATTGACCGCATTATTCATGGCTATGATCGCATGCTCACCGTTGTGCTGCGGCATCAGACCCTGACGCTACTGGTGGCACTGGCCACTTTTGTACTGACTGTCCTGCTGTATATGTGGATACCCAAGGGATTTTTTCCGCAGCAGGACACCGGCATGATTCAGATTATTACCGAAGCGCCGCAATCGTCCTCCTTCAAAATGATGTCGGAGCGCCAGGTGCAGATTGCGCGGGCGATAAAGGCCGATCCGGCGGTTGCATCGGTATCGTCGTTTATCGGTGTAGACGGCTCAAATGCTACGCTCAATACCGGGCGAATGCAGGTAGAACTGAAGCCCACGGCGGAGCGAGACAGTATCACAGACGTCATGGCGCGGCTGGAAGACCGGGCGGCACAAGTGTCGGGCATGAAAGTATATCTGCAAGCCTCGCAGGATCTGACCATTGATGCCAGGGTATCGCGCACGCAATATCAACTGAGTTTATCCAGCCTGGATGCCGAGCAGTTACGCGAATGGGTTCCGATATTCGTTGAGCATCTGGCGGCCGACAAGACCCTGGCTGGCGTGACCGACAACTTTCAGTTCAATGGCCTGCAGACCCTGGTTAAAGTGGACCGGGATGCCGCGGCGCGCTATGGCATTACCATGATGCAGATTGATGATGCCCTGTACAACGCCTTTGGCCAGCGCCTGGTGTCCACCATCTTTACCCAGTCTGCACAATACCGGGTGGTGATGGAAGTGGCCGAGCATTTCCGCGATAATCCGGCAGACCTTGACCAGGTGTATATCAAGACGGCCGATGGCGCACCGATTGCTTTGACGCAGCTGGCGCAGATTGTGCCCGGTCAGGAGTTGCTGGAGATCATGAGGGTCGATCAGTTCCCCTCCGCGCTGGTATCTTTCAACCTGGCGCCCGGGGCGTCGCTGTCTGAAGCGGTGCAGCGCGTTAACCAGATCAAGGCTGATATCGCTTTGCCGCCGACAGTGGAAATGCGTTTCCAGGGGGCTGCGCAGGCGTTCGAGTCTTCATTGTCGAGCACGCTCTGGCTGCTGCTGGCAGCGATCTTCACCATGTATATTGTGCTCGGCGTACTTTACGAAAGCTATATCCATCCGGTGACAATTCTGTCAACGCTGCCCTCGGCCGCAGTAGGGGCGCTGCTGGCGCTCATGCTCTCGGGCAACGAGCTGGACATGATCGGCATTATCGGGATTATTTTGCTGATCGGTATCGTCAAGAAAAATGCCATCATGATGATCGACTTTGCGCTGGATGCCGAGCGTCATCAGGGCCTGCCGCCAGTCAAGGCGATTCATCAGGCCGCGCTGCTGCGCTTTCGGCCAATTCTCATGACCACGCTGGCGGCGCTGTTTGGCGCGATTCCACTTATGCTCTCAACCGGTACTGGTGCCGAATTGCGCCAGCCTCTGGGGCTGACCATGGTGGGGGGGCTGATCTGCAGCCAGTTGCTGACCCTGTTTACTACCCCGGTTATTTACCTCATGTTTGATCGACTGGTTAAAAAACCCAAGCCATCTGATTTGGCAGCGCAGGCAGAAATATGAGTTTGTCCCGCCCGTTCATCCTTAGGCCGGTAGCAACGTCACTCCTGGCGTTGGCGGTTGCGGTGATGGGTATGGTCGCCTTTTTCCTGTTGCCGGTCTCACCCTTGCCCACGCTGGATTCGCCGGTGATTGTGGTGCGCGCGTCATTGTCGGGCGCCAGTCCGGAAACCATGGCCTCCAGCGTGGCCACGCCGCTGGAACGCTCGCTGGGCAATATTGCCGGCATAGACCTGATGCAGTCCAGCAGTTCGGAGGGGTCTACCTCCATTTTCATGATATTCGACCTGGACAAGGACGTGCACACGGCTGCCCGCGAGGTTCAGGCGGCCATCAACGCGGCCCGGCCGCTGTTGCCCAGCAGCATGAAGCAGCCGCCCACTTACCGCAATGTGAACCCGTCCTCGACACCGGTCATGGTGCTGGCCCTGACCTCGGACCTGCTTGGCCAGGGCGAATTATATGACCTGGCTTCCACGATTCTGGCGCAAAAACTGGCGCAGGTACGCGGAGTGGGGGAGGTCACCGTAGGGGGTAGTTCCCTGCCTGCCGTACGTGTGGATTTGAATCCAAATATGCTCAACAACATGGGCGTTTCGCTGGATACGGTGCGCAACGCGCTGGCCGCCACCAATTCGGTCCGGCCCAAAGGGTTTCTGGACAATAACGAATATCAGTGGCAACTGGCGACCAACGGGCAATTGCGTTATGCGAAGGATTTTGAAAACCTGATTGTGGCCTGGAATAACGGCAGCGCTGTCCGTCTGCGCGATGTTGCTCATGTCTACGATTCGACCGAGAGTCTTTACAACAGGGGATTCTACAATACCGAGCAGGCGGTGGTACTGCTGGTGCGCCGCCAGGCCGATGCCAATATCATCCAGACGGTTGACTCGGTCAAAGAGATGCTGCCGGACCTTGCCGAGCTGCTGCCGCCGCAGGTCAGACTGGACGTGGCGCAGGACCGCACCCCCAGTATTCGGGCCGCGCTGCACGAAGCCGAGCTTACCCTGGTGATTGCGGTGTTGCTGGTGATTGTGGTGGTCATGCTGTTTCTGCAAAGGATCCGCGCCACCCTGATACCTGCCATTTCGGTGCCCATATCGCTGCTTGGCACATTTATCTTCATGTATTTCCTGGGCTACTCGCTCAATACAATTTCGCTGATGGCGCTGATTGTGGCTACCGGTTTTGTGGTGGATGACTCTATCGTCGTGCTGGAAAACGTCATGCGTTACATTGAGCGTGGCATGCATCCCATGCGCGCCGCACTGCTGGGCGCGCGCGAAGTGGGTTTCACGGTTGTCAGCATGAGTGTGTCACTGGTCGCGGTTTTTATACCTCTGCTGTTTATGGGCGGATTGATCGGCAGGCTGTTTCTTGAGTTCGCCATGACGCTTTCAGTGGCCATTGGCATGTCGTTGATTGTTTCGCTCACGCTCACGCCCATGATGTGTGCACAACTGCTGCGACATGAGCCGAAGCGTCGCAAGAGCCGTGTGCAGCGGATATGGGACAATTTTTTTGATCGGCTTGTCAGTGGTTACGGCCGCATGCTGCGTTTTGCCATTCGCTTTCGCTTTCTGACCTTGCTCACGCTGCTGGCCACCGTAGTCCTGAACGTCTATCTGTATATTGCCGTCCCCAAAGGGTTCTTCCCTGAACAGGACACCGGCATGATCCAGGGCTTTTTCCGGGCGGACCAGGGTACTTCTTTTGCCGCTGCCGTGCCCAAGCTGGAAGCCTTTCGCAAGGCGATCGTACAAAACCCCAATGTCGACACCGTCTCGGGTTATTCGGGCGGGCGCGGCGGCAGCAACAGCAGTTTCTTTCTTATTCAGCTCAAGCCGTTTGCCGAGCGGACACAATCGGCCACCGAGATTATCAATGACATGAGAAAATCTTTGCCGACAATTCCGGGAGCAAGGCTGTCGCTGGTGCCACAACAGGATATTCGCGCCGGTCGGGGCGGAGACTCAGCCGGCTCGTACCAGTATGATCTGTTGTCTGGCGATCTGGAGACGCTGCGCAAATGGGTACCGCAAGTGCGGCAAGCCATGGCGACGCTGCCCGAGCTGGTGGATGTCCAGTCCGAAGCCGAGGAAAAAGGGCGGCGCGTTGAATTGATCATCAACCGCGAGAGTGCGACGCGTCTGAATGTGGAGATGTCTACGATTGCCGGTGTGTTGAATAATTTGTTCAGTCAGCGCCAGGTTTCCACTATTTATAGTGCGCTGAACCAGTACCAGGTGGTCATGGGTATTGATGTCAAGTACGCGCAGGATCCGGAAGTGCTCAAGACGGTGCAGATCATTGCCGCGGACGGCAAGCTGGTGCCGCTGTCGGCTTTTGCCTCGTTCAAGATCGGCACCTCGCCCCTGTCGGTATCTCATCAGGGGCTGATGGCTTCGGACTCCGTGTCTTTTTCACTGGCCGAAGGCGTGTCGCTTGAACAGGCCAGCGCCGCCATTGAAAATGCCGTCGCGCGTATTGGCTTGCCGGCCAATGAGATTCAGGCCGGATTTGGCGGCAATGCACAGCTATTTCAGGAATCGTCGTCCCGGCAACCGCTGCTGATTCTGGGGGCGCTGGTGGTGATGTATCTGATTCTGGGTATGCTGTATGAAAGCTACATGCATCCGCTTACCATTTTGTCGACTCTACCGTCTGCCGGTGTGGGCGCGCTGCTGGCTTTGTTGATGGTCGATATGGAATTTACCGTCATCGCTCTGATCGGTGTTTTTCTGCTTATTGGTATCGTCAAGAAAAATGCCATCATTATGGTGGATTTTGCGCTGGCACAGGAACGCGAAAAAAATATTCCGCCGGAAGAGGCCATTTACGAGGCCTGCATTGTGCGCTTCAGGCCCATTATGATGACGACCATGGCTGCCCTGTTCGGAGCGCTGCCATTGATTCTGGCCACGGGCGCCGGTGTGGAAATGCGCCAGCCGCTGGGCGTCGCAATCGTGGGAGGCCTCATTCTGAGCCAGATCCTCACGCTGTTTACTACGCCGGTCGTGTATATTTACCTTGACCGGCTGCGTCATACTTTTGAGCGACGCCGCAAAAACAAAAGCGCACCTGCCGATGGCAGTGAGACCGCACCGCATCGGGGCCAATAACCATCGTGAATCTTGAATTGTTTTTTATGAAAAATATCCGCTATGTCGAGCGACCCTTGTTCAAATCGCTGCGCCTGGGCACCGCGGCGGCTGCATTGCTTTTGCTGGCTGCGTGTGCGGTGGGACCCGATTATGTTGTCCCGCAACAGGACACAGGGGGCAGTTTCAAATCGGCTCAGGGCTGGGTGCAAGCCCGGCCAGGCGCGCCGCTGGCCAGCGATAGTTGGTGGCAGCGTTATCAGGACTCGTTGCTCAACGAGTTGATCGGGCGCCTGAATGTGTCCAATCAGACACTGGCCCAGGCCGTGGCGCGTTACGATCAAGCAGTGGCAGCAACAGCGCAGTCACGCTCGTCATTTTTTCCCACGACAGGGTTCAGTCTGTCGGGTGACCGGGCCAAATCAGCCGCAGGTATTGGCAACTCGGTGAACGGGTCCTTATCCCTGCAATGGGAAGCCGATTTGTGGGGCAAACTGCGCCGCCAGTATGAGAGCAGCAGAAGCGATGAGCAGGCCAGCAGGGCTGATGTGGCTGCCGCGCGCCTGAGCATGCAATCGACCCTGGCTCAGCAGTATTTTGCCCTGCGCATGCTGGATGAACGCAAGCGCCTGCTGCAGGCCAATGTGCGCGCTTACGAGCGTTCGGTACAGATCAACCAGAACCGTTATGAGCAGGGTGTGGCTGCCCGCGCCGATGTGGTCAGCGCCCAGGCGCAGCTTGAAAGCGCGCGCGCCTCGGCCATTGCCATTGAAGCGGATCGCAATGTCCTGGAACATGCTATCGCCGTGCTGATCGGTCAGCCGCCTGCCTCGTTTGCCATTGAAGCGAAAGCCTACGACGTGAATTTTCCTTCGATTCCGGTGGATGTGCCCTCTACGCTGCTACTGCGGCGTCCCGATATCGTGGCCGCTGAAAGACGGGTGGCAGCGGCCAACGCGCAGATCGGCGCGGCCGAGGCGGCCTGGTTTCCTGATCTGACCCTAGGCGGCTCTGTAGGCAATACCACGGCCACACTGGCGCAGTGGCTGGCATCACCATTGCAGTTCTGGTCACTTGGCCCGGCGCTGGCCATGACCGTGCTCGATGGCGGCGCACGCGCCGGGGCGGTAGATGCCACCAGGGCATCCTATCGTGCCGAAGTGGCAACCTATCGCCAAACCGTGCTGACCGGACTGCAGGAAGTGGAAGACGCGATCAGCACGCTGCGGGTACTGGAACGACAGCAGGCGGCACAGATGCGCGCACTCACCGCCGCCCGCCAGTCGCTGGCCATTACTCAGAACCAGTATCTGGCCGGACTGGTCGATTATTTGAGCGTGGTCCAGGTACAGTCAACCGCCTACTCGGCAGAGCAGACTGCCCTGCAACTGGAAAGCCAGCGCTTGCAGGCCAGCGTGCAGTTGATTGCCGCGCTTGGCGGGGGCTGGGATAAACAAGCGCTGCAAGCCAGGGCGGTGCCATAAAGGCAAACGGGCATTACGGCAAACGGACAGGGGCGCTATGGTGCAATCATGGAGCCGGCCAGGCTATCTCTCGGCGTCGTGATTGTCGGCAGCGTCCGGCGACGTTGGGTCGAGCGGATAAATCGTCAGGGTTGATGATGTGATCGTAAATGCCCTTATGCCACAAGGGTTCTTCCGGCGCGATCGAAATTGTGTGGTAAAAATAGTTATATTCTTATTGCCGTTTATCGCGGCTTTCATACAGGTTCTACTGCTATGCCAATTTACAAATGTGAGTCTTCCTCGGTCAATCCCCAGACGTTCCCGCTTGATGAAATCGTCATGGGGCTGCGCGACGCACGCTTCAAATGGCGCGCGGACCAGAATCGCCTGAAAGAAATGGGCGGGCGCCATCTGCCATCGCCGCATACCATCAACGGGGCATTGGAGCTGGTCATTGGCGCGCTGTTTCCGATGCGCCTGGGACCGAACGATCTGTTGCAGGAAAACGAAGATTTTTATGTCGGCCACACCATCGGCGTTGCGCTGAACACACTGTTGACCCAGGTGCGGCTTGAAGTGCGTCACCAGCATCGCAACGACGATGCAGATCCGGCAGAGCTGGAAGAGAAGGCAGTCGGAATTGTGCGCGAGTTTGCTCGCAAATTGCCCGGAGTGCGCAGCTTGCTGGATACCGATGTCTATGCGGCCTATTCCGGTGACCCGGCTGCCAAGAGTGTGGATGAAGTACTGTTGTGCTATCCCGGGGTGCTGGCCATGGTATACCACCGGCTGGCCCATTGCCTGTATAAACTAGGGGTGCCCCTGGTGGCGCGCATTGCCGCCGAGCTGGCGCATGGGCAGACCGGCATTGACATTCACCCGGGGGCACAAATTGGGGCCGGATTCTTTATTGATCATGGCACCGGTGTGGTTATTGGGGAAACCGCGATTATCGGCGAACGGGTGCGGCTGTATCAGAACGTGACCCTGGGCGCCAAGAGTTTTCCAACCGAGAGCAATGGCGATCTGAGCAAGGGTATTGCCCGTCATCCGATTGTTGAAGATGATGTTGTTATATATGCCGGTGCAACGGTGCTGGGCAGGGTGACCATCGGCAAGGGCGCCGTGGTGGGCGGTAACGTGTGGCTCACACATGATGTGGCCCCGGGCTGTTTCGTGCGTCAGGCTTCCTCCAGCAACAAGGAAGCGTTGTTCAACGGCAACTGTGATTAAATCGCGCCACGTTTGAATGCCAGCGTCAAGCCTGTATGAACAGAGTCATACAGGCTTTTTTGTTTTTTATTTACTGTCACTGCGCTTTGCAGGCCTTGCTTGCCAAGGGGACAGGGCGATGGCGGACTAACGAACATATACCGGCTTTTTCGCTGACCGTTGAGGTCTGTACCCGCCCATTAGTGTCGCATTAACCGGGCCAGTCAGTCGCTCAGTTGCGCGCCATCAGCTGGTCGCCAGCCCACGGATGGCGGCAATACCATGTGCGCCGTGTTCACGCGCTACGTCCAGCGTCGCTGCCGACTGACCGCCGATGGCGTACACCGGCAGGCCCGCTTCGCGGGCGATGCTGGCAAAACCGTCCCAGCCCAGCGGTGGCTGATCCGGATGCGACGGCGTCTCCAGCACATGCCCCAGCACCACAAAGTCTGCGCCCAGTACCTGAGCATACAGTGCATCGGCCGTATTATGCGCCGAGACCCCGACAAGGTACTTTTCCTCTGGCAGCGGACGGCCTTCTGCGAGCAGGGCGTCCTGCGCTCTCAATTGCACGCCGTCAGCCAGCTTCCACCAGGCTTTGGGATGCACGCTGTTGACCAGCACCCGGGCGCCGGCCGCATGACAGCAGTCGATGGCGCGTTCGAATACGGCTTTCAGGCTGGCTGCCGCCGGACCGTCGGGCCAGCCCGGTTCACGCAATTGCACCAGCCGCAGGCCATTGTCCAGCTGCTGTTGCAAGCCGGCCAGCCAGGACTGGCTATTCTCAGGCGTTTGAATATTCGAAATGGCATAGTGTTCCGGCAGGGCCAGCCAGCGCAGCGGGGGCAGGGAGGCCGGCAGCAATTCGGCCAGCTTGCCCGCATCTGCGGGTGTCGTCCAGGCCAGTTGCTGCTCTTCCAGCGACCTGGGCGTGCCCTCCCAGCCGGTCACCCGCCAGAAGGCCAGATTGACAATGGTTTTCGGGTATTCATAGGTGAATGTCACCCACGGCGTGCAGGCGTGCACGTCTATGCCGAGTTCTTCCTTGAGTTCGCGCACCAGCGCCTGCTTTTGGGACTCACCGTCCTCGATTTTGCCTCCGGGAAACTCCCACCAGTCTTCCCAGGGCTTGCCTTTGGGGCGCTGGCCCAGCAGGATTTCTCCGGTTTGCTCATTCAGGATAACGCCCACCACGACTTTAATATAGGGTTTGGTCGCGCTCATTGGGCGGCTCCGCTGTCAATCTGTGCATCGGACCCGGTGCTCATATATCTGGCTGCCCAGTCACGGGCGAAATGCCGGGCCACGCGGCCGGAGCGTGAACCGCGCTCCAGTGTCCATTGCAGGGCCTCGGTCCGGCTAGCAGCGATAGACTCTGGCGAGCAGCCCAATTCGCGCAGCCAGTGCGCGACAATATCCAGGTAGTCATCCTGGCGGAACGGGTAGAACGACAGCCAGATACCGAAGCGCTCGGACAGCGAGATTTTTTCTTCCACGGTTTCGCCCGGGTGGATTTCTCCGTCTGACTGGTGTTTGGTGGACAGGTTTTCGTTCATGTACTCAGGCATCAGGTGGCGGCGGTTGGATGTCGCATAAATGAGCACATTGTCACCAGCCGAGGCAATGGAGCCGTCCAGCACTGATTTGAGGGCCTTGTAACCGGCTTCCCCTTCTTCGAACGATAGGTCGTCACAGAAAATGATGAATCTTTCCGGACGGCCGGCAACGATATCGACCAGGTCGGTCAGGTCGGCCAGGTCGGATTTGTCCATTTCCACCAGGCGCAGGCCCTGCGGCGCGTATTCGGCCAGCATGGCCTTGACCAGCGAGCTTTTGCCGGTGCCGCGGGCGCCGGTCATCAGCACATTGTTGGCTGGTTTCTGCTGCAGAAAGTGGCGCGTGTTGCGATCGATCGTGTCCCGCTGCCGTTCAATATGCAGCAGATCATCCTTATGAATCGTGGAAATATGCTTGACCGCTTCAAGCCAGCCGGTTGATCCCTTGCGTCGCCAGCGAAAGGCATGGGCGCCCCAGTCAATTGGCGGGGGCGCTGGCGGCAGCCAGGCGGCCAGCTGGCGCAGGACCTGATCGGCTCGTTCGATCAGGGCGGAGAGGTCGGGAGGAGAATCGGAGCTGCTCACTTACGTGTCCTATGTGGTCAATAGCGGTCAAAATGCATACATTATCATCAAAAAAAGGCCTTTGTCTGTTTCTTGTTGCGGGCTGGAATATAATCACAGCTTGCCGTGAGTTAATTCCCTTTTCTGCTTCAGGATCTGCCTTGAACCTCCCAGAGATTATCCGTCCCATCAACGATGATATGCGCGCCGTGGATGGCGTAATCCGCAAGAAACTCGACTCTGACGTTGTTCTTATCCGCACCATCGGTGAATATATCATCGGGGCGGGCGGCAAACGCATGCGACCCGCACTGGTGCTGATGGCAGCCCGTGCCTTTGGCTACCAGGGGCAGGCCCACCACACGCTGGCTGCGGTGGTTGAGTTTATCCATACCTCCACGCTATTGCATGACGATGTCGTTGACGAGTCCGATCTGCGTCGCGGTCGCGATACGGCCAATGCCGTATTCGGCAATGCCGCCAGCGTGTTGGTGGGCGACTATCTGTATTCCCGGTCATTCGAAATGATGGTCGAACTCGATTCAATGCGGATCATGCAGGTGTTGTCAGCCGCAACCACCGTGATTGCCGAAGGTGAAGTATTGCAGTTGCTCAACGTGCATGATCCGGACGTATCGGTCGAACGCTACCTGCAGGTGATCCGCTACAAAACGGCCAAGCTTTTTGAAGCCGCCATGCAAACCGGCGCCTTGCTGGCCGGGGCCACGCCGGCGCAGGAAACCGCAGCTGCCGACTATGGTCGCTACGTGGGCACAGCGTTTCAGCTGATTGACGACGTGCTCGATTACACGGGTGACGTGGAATCGCTGGGTAAAAATGTGGGGGATGACCTGCGCGAAGGCAAACCTACACTGCCGCTTATCCGCGTCATGCAGGTCGGTACGCCACAGCAACGTTCCCTCATCCACAAGGCGATTGAAACGGGTGAGGCCGATTTTGCCGAGGTGGCCCGGGCCATCAACGACACCGATGCGCTGGAGTACACCCGCCAGGTGGCCCGCGAAGAGTCTGAGCGTGCACGCGCCGCGCTGCAGGCGTTCCCTGATTCCGTGTTCCGCGAATCTCTGCTGGCGTTTTGTACCTTCGCCACTGAACGCGACCGCTGACCCATATCGATGCCGTTGGCGCATCGGTAGTAACGTTCTGCTTTTTGATCTTGGTTCTGCCGCTCAGGGTTTACCTGAGTCGCGAATCTGCCTGCGCGCGTCCGATAAAAAATTGGGTTATAGTTGTCTGGTAAAACCGTGTTCACGGCCAGCCCAGCGGCGTACGGCCTGAATTTAAAAATAATTTTTTTTGAGGTTCAAGATGATCAAGAGCAAACTGAAAGCAGCCTTACTGGGATTTGCCATCACGTTGGCTGTGCCGGCAACTACCGTTGCTCAAGCACAGGACAAAGAGCTTGTGGTTGCCACCGATACCGCTTTTGTGCCCTTCGAATTCAAGCAGGACGGCAAATATGTGGGTTTCGACGTTGAATTGTGGGAAGCGCTGGCCAAGGATATGGGCGTTAAATACCGCCTGCAGCCCATGGATTTTAACGGCATCATTCCCGGTCTGCAGACCAAGAATATCGACGTGGCGCTCGCTGGCATCACCATCAAGGATGAGCGCAAAAAGGTCATCGATTTCTCTGATCCTTATTACGAAAGCGGTATTGCCATCCTGACATCGGTCAAGAACAAGGACACCATCAAGACCGCCAAAGATCTGGCTGGTAAGGAAGTAGCGGCAAAAACAGGCACTGCGACGGTTGATTTCCTGAAAAAGGAAGTGCCGGACGCCAAAGTCAAACTGTTCCCCAATATCGACAACGCATTTCTTGACCTGGCCACTGGTCGTGTCGATGCAGTCGTGCACGATACCCCCAATGTACAGTATTACGCCAATACCGGCGGCAAGGGCAAGGTCCTGGTGACCGGCTCTGTACAAAGCGGCGACTTTTATGGCATTGCTTTTCCCAAGGGCAGTGACCTGGTCGAGAAGGTCAACGCGTCACTCAAGAAACTGAAAGAAAATGGCGAATACGACAAAATCTATACCAAATGGTTTGGTCAGGCAGTGAAGTAATTGCCTGCGCTCCCCATGTATGACCATACATTGCGGGTGCTGCATCGCCGGAAATAGCGATCCGGTGATTGTCTCCATGCGGATACAGTCACCGGATTTTGCTTTTTTGCGGTCACAATATTCAAACAGGATTCACACATGGATTTTGACTTTTCCGTTGTCCAGGACGCGCTGCCCAGCCTGATGGCAGGCACCTGGGTCACCATCAAGATTACATTCTGGGGGCTTTTTGGCGGGGTGCTGCTTGGCGCCATCACAGGTGTGATCAGAGCCTACATTCCGTCCTTGTTTAGCGCCGAAACCATTCGCCGCAATCCGGTTGCCGGCATTCTGGGTCCGCTTCTGAGCCTGATCGCCCAGCTTTATGTGCTGGTGGTGCGGGGCACGCCCATCGTGGTGCAGGTCATGTTTATCTATTTTGCACTGCCCTTGCTCATGGACCTGCGCGTGGACGGCATGTCGGCCGCCATTGCTACCTTGATCATCAACTCGGGGGCCTATATTGCAGAAATCGTGCGCGGCGCGCTGCAGTCGGTGCCCAAGGGGCTGTTCGAGGCCGGGCAATCAATGGGCCTGTCTTTTCACAGGATTTTACTCAAGATTATCTGGCCGGTCGCATTTCGTCGCATGATCCCCGCGCTGGGCAACCAGTGCATTATCAGTCTGAAAGACTCGTCGCTCTTTATCGTGATCGGCGTGGCCGAGCTGACCCGCCAGGGCCAGGAAATCATGGCCGCCAACTTTCGTGCGGTGGAAATCTGGGGCGCTGTCGCCGTCATTTACCTGATTCTGAACGGGCTGATCGCACTGGCGCTGAAAATCATGGAACACAGGATGCGTAACGTATGAGTATGGTTACCTTTGAAAACGTCGTCAAAAAATTTGGCGACAATACAATTTTGAACGACATCAGCCTGAGCATTGAAAAAGGCGAAGTCGTGGTGGTGGTCGGGCCGTCCGGTTCGGGAAAGTCTACCTTCCTGCGCTGCATCAATGCACTGGAAACCATCCAGGGGGGCGATATCCGGGTGGGCGAGCTCAGTGTACGCGGCACCCAGGCTGAGGTGCGCGAGCTGCGTCGCGAAGCGGGCATGGTGTTTCAGCAGTTCAACCTTTTTCCGCAACTGACGGCGCTGGAAAATGTCATGTTCGGCCCGCTGGAGTCGCGGGGAGTATCAAAACAACAGGCACGCACCGAAGCCATCGCATTGCTGGACAAGGTCGGGCTGGCCGAGAGAATGAACCATTATCCGAGCGAGCTGTCCGGCGGCCAGCAGCAGCGGGTGGCCATTGCCCGTTCGCTGGCGGTCAGGCCGCTACTGATGCTGTTTGACGAGCCGACTTCGGCACTGGATCCGGAGTTGCGCCATGAGGTGCTCAAAGTGATGAAGGATCTGGCCGAAGAGGGCATGACGATGGTGGTGGTAACGCACGAAATGGATTTTGCCAGAAAGGTCGGCAGTCGCCTGCTTTTTATTGATAACGGCAAAATTGCCCACGACGGCAAACCGGCAGAGCTGCTGTCTTCACCGCCAAGTCAGCGTTTGAAAGACTTTCTGCAGCATGTGGTGTAAATTACAAAGTTCCCCCGTTTTTTCCAGGAAGTAGTCAGAAATGCCCCAATATCGTTCCAAAACCTCGACCCACGGTCGTAATATGGCCGGTGCGCGTGCCTTGTGGCGCGCCACAGGCATGAAAGACGGCGATTTCGGCAAGCCGATCGTTGCCGTGGTTAACTCTTTTACCCAGTTTGTTCCGGGGCACGTGCACCTGAAGGATATGGGGCAACTGGTTGCACGGCAAATCGAGGCAGCGGGTGGTGTGGCCAAGGAGTTCAATACGATTGCGGTTGACGATGGTATAGCCATGGGTCACGGCGGCATGCTGTATTCGCTGCCATCGCGTGAACTGATTGCCGACTCAGTCGAATATATGGTTAACGCGCATTGCGCCGATGCCATGGTCTGCATTTCCAACTGCGATAAGATCACGCCGGGCATGTTGATGGCTGCCATGCGGCTGAACATTCCGGTGGTCTTCGTTTCCGGTGGACCGATGGAAGCCGGTAAGGTGCTTGCGCCCGAAACCAATAAGGTGATCAAGCTGGATCTGGTCGACGCCATGATCAAGGCGGGCGATCCCACTGTGTCCGACGCCGAAACCGATGAAATTGAACGCAATGCATGCCCCACCTGCGGGTCCTGTTCCGGCATGTTCACCGCCAATTCCATGAATTGCCTGACCGAAGTGCTGGGTTTGTCCCTGCCGGGCAATGGCACGATCGTGGCTACCCATGCCCGTCGTCGGGCACTTTTTGAACGCGCCGGCCATCTGGTGGTTGAACTGTGCAAGCGCTACTATGAACAGGATGATGCCTCTGTATTGCCGCGCGCCATCGCGACCAAGGCCGCCTTTGAAAACGCCATGACACTGGATGTGGCCATGGGCGGTTCTACCAACACCGTGCTGCATTTGCTGGCTGCGGCCCAGGAAGCGGGCGTTGATTTCACGATGGCCGACATTGACCGCATATCGCGTCATGTACCATGTGTCTGCAAGGTGGCGCCTGCGACCAATAAATTTCATATCGAAGACGTGCATCGCGCCGGCGGCGTGATCGCCATCCTGGGCGAACTCAGTCGCGCAGGCTTGCTGGATCTGAATGCCGGTAATGCGCATAGCGGCACGCTGGGCAAGGCCATTGAGCAGTGGGATGTTAACAGCGGCCATGCCACGGAAGAGGTCAAGACGTTCTTCAAAGCCTCTCCTGGCGGAGTACCCACTCAGGTGGCCTTCAGTCAGGACCGGCAATTTGCCGAACTGGATCTGGACCGCGCCGAAGGTTGTATCCGTGACAAGGCCCATGCCTATTCGCAGGATGGTGGTCTGGCAGTGTTGTACGGTAACCTGGCAGAAAATGGCTGTATTGTCAAAACTGCGGGTGTAGATGAAAGCATTCTGAAATTCACTGGTCGGGCCATTGTGTTCGAAAGTCAGGAAGATGCGACCGACGGCATCCTGGGCGGCAAGGTCCAGGAAGGCCACGTTGTCATTATTCGCTATGAAGGGCCCAAAGGTGGCCCTGGCATGCAGGAAATGCTGTACCCCACGTCGTACCTCAAATCCAAGGGGCTGGGTGCCAAGGCGGCGTTGCTGACCGACGGTCGTTTCTCGGGCGGCTCTTCAGGCCTGGTGATCGGCCATGCTTCTCCGGAAGCGGCAGAAGGGGGCACCATCGGCCTGGTGCATGACGATGACGTGATCGAGATTGATATTCCAAACCGTACAATCAACCTGGCGGTGGATGAAACCGAACTCACGCGTCGCCGTGCCGAGATGGAAAATCGCGGTCAAAGCGCCTGGCATCCGGTGCATCGCGAGCGTTACGTATCACAGGCGCTCAAAGCCTATGCTGCGATGGCTACCTCAGCCGATCGCGGTGCAGTGCGTGACATCAGCCAGTTGATAAAATAAAGCGAAGCAAGCATGCGGCCGGTTTATCCGGCCGTTTTTCTTTGCACAGGCCGTCACCGTTGTTGCGCATTTTCCTGTTGTATTCACAAACCAGGAGAGACACGTATGACAAAGGCAGATAAAGCAGCAGATAGCGGGAAAGCCGATAGCAGGACAAAGCGCCAGCCAGGCAGGCGAGCCGCAGATCAGACCGGGCGTAGCGCTAAGCGCGCCGACCCGGCGGCACGGCGTGCAGACGATGACTCGCATGGCAGGCCGGCAAACAAGAGACACCTGGGCACACCACGCAAAAAGGACTTTCCGGTGAGCCAGGCACGGCGCTACCTTGAACCGGGACCCATTGTGCTGGTCTCATCGCACTGGCAGGGTCGCCACAATATCATGACCATGGGCTGGCATTGCATTCTGGAGTTTGCACCGTCATTGTTCGGATGCATGATTTCATCGGGCAATCACAGTTTCGATATGATCCGCAAGAGCGGTGAATGCGTCATCAATCTGCCTACAACAGCGCTCACTGATATTGTCTGCCGCATTGGCAATTGCAGCGGCAGCACGGTGGACAAATTCACTGAATTTGGCCTGACCGCCAGTCCGGCAGAACGGGTGAGTGCGCCGATTATCGGGCAATGCCATGCCGCCTTCGAATGCAAGCTGTATGACGATGTGCTGGTCGACAAATACAATTACTTCATCTTCGAGATTGTGAAGGCGCATGTTGCCGCCCGACCGGCGCATCCGGAAACGCTGCACTATACCGGCGATGGCGTGTTCATGGTGGCCGGCAAAGCGATCAGCCGTCGCAGCCTGTTTACCAAAGTGCTGTAGCGATCCCGATACAGGCAAGCGGCGGCGCTGTCGCGCCTGCCGCCTGCCTGCGCTATCCTGAGTTGCGCAGGCCGGTGGCAATGCCGTTGATGGTCAGATGGATGGTGCGCTGGCTGCGCATTTGTTCGAGCTTGGACGGCTCTTCCCGGGCATCTTCCAGCGCACGCTGGCGCCGGATGACCTCGACCTGCAGATAGTTCAACGGGTCGGTATAAGCAAAGCGCTCCTGCAGGGCGGCTTTCAGGGTGGGGTTGTCCGCCAGCAGGTCCTGCTGCTTGATGGCAAACAGCGCATCACGCGTTAACCCAAACTCCTGTTCGATCATGCCGAAAATGTTGCGGCGTATCTGCTCATCTGCAACCAGTTCGCTGTACTGACGTCCGATGTCCATGTCGGTTTTGGCCAGGACCATTTCCATATTGGACAGCACTGTCTGGAAAAACGGCCAGTGCTCGGCCATGTCGCGCAGCAATTGCGTTCGTGATTGCTCGGTACTGCCGTCGTCCTTGCCGGTGCCCAGGCGGATGAACGTATCGATTGCCGTGCCCACGCCATACCAGCCGGTGATCATCAACCGGCATTGCGCCCAGGAAAAGCCCCAGGGAATAGCGCGCAGGTCTTCGATGCGCTGTCCCTTTTTGCGCGAGGCAGGGCGCGAGCCGATGTTAAGGCCGGCAATTTCATTGATGGGCGTGGCGGCAAAAAAATAATCGACAAAGCCCGGGGTGTCATACACCAGCCGGCGATAGGCATGCTGGGCGGCATCCGAGAGCCAGGCCATGGCCTGCGTATAGCGCTGCATGGTATCTGCATCCTTGCGCGTTTCCTCATGCGGCGCCAGGCTGCTCAAAAGCGTTGCCGAAACAAGCAATTCCAGATTGATGCGTCCGCTTTCGGCATTTTTGTATTTGCTCTGGATCACCTCTCCCTGTTCGGTCAGCCGGATTTGTCCGTCGACCGTGCCGGGCGGTTGCGCCAGGATCGCATCGAAGCTGGAGCCGCCGCCGCGACCCACGGAACCGCCGCGGCCGTGAAACAGGCGCAAACGTACATCATGGCGACGGAATACCTCAAGCAGTTGCAATTCGGCGTTATATAAAGACCAGTTGGAGGTCAGGTAGCCGCCATCCTTGTTGCTGTCCGAGTAGCCCAGCATGACTTCCTGGATATCGTCCTGGGCGTGGGTGACGCGCTCGCGCACCGGGGGCAGCGACAGCCAGCGGTCCATGATGGCCGGGCCGGCTTCCAGATCGGGGATGGTTTCAAAAAGCGGTACGACAATCAGGCCATCGCCAGGTGTCACGGGCATGCGCTGGCCCGCGTCGTTACGCTGTTGCGAGATCAGTCCGGTTTCCTGCTGCAATACCAGCACTTCCAGCAGATCGCTGAGGGTTTCGGTATGGGACACAATATACTGGGTAATCGCATTGTTCCCGTAATGACGCCGCACAGAAGCGGCCGCCTGCAAAATAGCCAATTCCTTGCGAGTCTCTTCGCTGTACTGCTGCCAGGGCGAGACCAGGGGACGGCTATCGTCCAGTTCGGCCAGCAGCACAGCGATTTTCTGTTCCTCATCCAGCTGGTCGTACTGGACCGGCTGACCGTTATGCTTGATCGCTGCACGCTGATACAGTTCGGTCAGAATGCGCTCGTGTACGTCCGAACTTTGCCGCAAATCCAGCGCTGCCAGGTGAAATCCAAACACGGCGACCGCCTGTTGCAGCTCCTGTAAACGCAAGGGCACGACGGCGCCGGCATGGTTATCGCAGAGCGATCGGGCAATGACCGCCAGGTCTGCAGCAAATGCGGTCGGGTCATCATAGGGATCGGCCGGTACTGTATTGCGCAGGGCCAGATCATGGGCGGTCAGCTGTTTTGCCGTTGCCGCCAGGCGCGCGTACACGCCGATCAGTGCGCGGCGATAGGGCTCATCCAGCCGGTGGCGTGACTGATCCGGGCTGGCCTCCGACAGGCTGGCCAGTTCTGGCGAAACCTGCGTCAGAGAGGTGCTCAGCGACAGTTCGGAGCCCAGCAGATGCACCTGCGCCAGGTAATATTCGAACAGCGTGGTGGCATGGCGGTTCATCGCATGTGTAAGGGTGTCGGCGTTCACGTTGGGATTGCCGTCACGGTCGCCGCCAATCCAGGAGCCCATTTTCAGGAACGTGGGCACCAGCGCCGCATCGTTCGGCTGCGCACCCAGACTGCGTGCAAATGTAGTGTACAGGTTAGGAATGGCTTTCAGGAAGGTGGTGCTGAAATAGGCGACTGCATTTTCAATTTCGTCATTGACCGTCAGCTTGTTAAAGCGCAGCATGCGCGTCAGCCAGAGCGTTTTGATATAGCCAGTCAGTTCCAGCGCCAGTTGATGGCTTTCTTCTTCGGTCAGGCGACTGTCGATGGCCACCAGGCACTGGCTGATGTGCCGATGCAGATCCAGCGTGCTTTTGCGTTGTACTTCCGTCGGGTGTGCCGTCAGCACCGGGACAATCATGGTTTTTGCCAGAAAATCGCGAACCTGACCGCGCTGCACACCATGGAGCTCCAGTTCTGTCAGGGTGTGTCCCAGCGTGCCAGCCTGGGCGTCGTTGCTGCTGAGCAACCGACGGCGCTGGCGCTTTTGCTGGTCGCGGTCTTCCGCCAAATTGGCCAGATGCAGGAAATAACTGAAGGCACGCGACAGGGTATTGGCCTGGTCATCGGACAAGGCCGTCAGTTTCTCGATCATCGTATCGCGTTCCTGCTGGATGCCTTCACGCTTGAAGCGTACCGCAGCGCGGCGCACAGTCTCAATGACATCAAAAATAGGCTGGCCGTCCGATTCACGGATGGCGGCCCCCAGGATCCTGCCCAGCAGGCGGATGTCCTGCTGCATTTCATTTCTGTCTGTGCTTGCTTTGTCCACGTTATCTCTTGTTCCGATTGGTTGAAGGGATGAAGTCATTTTCATTGTAGGGGTTTTCCTGAGCGCCGTATTCGGTTTACTGAAACTGCGACTTTTGGATTTGTCGCAAACGCTCCGGTTCGATAATGCTCTTGCCGGTAAAGGGCCGGTCATTGACCAGAATCAGAAACGAGATGCTGGCGAAACTTAGGGAAATAAGTACGACGGCTTTGCGCAACTCATGACGGGTGTGATAATGAATATCGTATATCACATACATGCAGACGCTCAGAAGAATCAGCAGCACCAGCCATTTCTGCATATTGATGTGATAAGTGGCAACATTAAGCCGTTCATCACGAGCTTCCCGGACTTGTTTCAGATACGTATTGACCAGCGCCATCTGCGAACTGACATAGGGGTCATCGCGGACCTCGATGGCGGTTTTGGCCGCATTAATGGTCAGCACATCCAGCGCCGATTCGGTCCGCTCGCTGACCTGGTCGTGTCCCATGCGTGGCCATTCATCCTGAACGGCCGCGTTCACATAGGCCAGCAGACGGGCGCGCAGGTCTGTATTGATCTGCTCGGGCATATGCTTGAGCACTCGGAGCGCATCGTGCACTGCGCCGGCCTCCTGCTCGGTGGCCGCTTGTCCTTTCTCATTTTCCTTCCATACATCGCTGGCCATGAATGCCATATTCAGGCCAATGGGCACCAGCAAACCGGAAATAAGCGTATGACTCAGGGCGCTGCTGCGCGGGGACGTACTATTGCTGCGTTGCCGGCGAATAATCAGGACAATGAGGCCGGACAGAGCAAGAAAAAAAATAGTGCACAGAACCCAGGCCAGAAAGATGGGTATATCGAACAGCAGATTGTAAAAATGCATGACTTTCCTCGCGGGCGGCGGCAGTGCAGATAATGTAATTCATCATGTATGGGGTCACAAAACGGTCAATCCGGAATTATGGCCTTTTGTATTCTACCTGCTGTCTGCGCGTGACCAATTTGGAGTCAATTGCAATTGAAAAAAAAGCGCTGGCGATATGGCTTGCAGTTGCCATTGTCCAGTGGACAAAAACGGCAGCCATTGTATGGTCGGCCTCATATTGCACGTGTGATGCGCGATAATAGAAGTTGATAATAATAGTGCGTAACCCTCAGGAAATTGCAGTGATGAACGAGTCCACGATCACCCCTTTCGCCTTTGACCGCTTTCTGTATCTTGCCAACGATCCGCAAGTGATTGAAGCCTGTCTGCAACCGGACGCGCCTGTATTGCCCGATGCATACGCCGATATTGTGTTGCGGGACGATATTTCTACCGATGAAATCACGCCGGTGGCCATCATGTCACACTATGACGACAAGCTTGGCGGGTTTGCCTATACCGGAGTACAGGCAGGTGCTCGCACACCAATTGCCAGGGATGCCGTCAGACAGGCCGGTATTGAAGTGGTTGTGGCGGGCAACCGTTATGGCAAGGGATCGTCGCGCGAGCATAGCCCGGCGGCCGAAAAGCATGCCGGCGTGCGCCTGGTGTTTGCGCGCAGCTTTGAGCGGATCTATCGGCAGAATGCCGATAATATCGGGTTGCTGACGTCTACCAATTTCGCGCTGCTGGCGCAGTTGCGGGCCGGCCAAAGCATTACACTTGAACAGATCCTGCAAGAGCGTGATGTGCTGACCCAGGCTATCCTGCGCAGCGGCGGACTGCTCGATTATGGCAAACGCTATCTTGCCAGGAGTCGTCCGCAGACCGCTGCGGTCAGCGGTAAACCGCAGACGTTGTTTGAAAAAATCATTGCCCGGCATGTTTTGCGCACGGAGCAGACCGGCACCGATCTGACGCCAGGCACAGGTATCTTTCTGCGTGCCGACTGGCGTTTCATCCACGAGTATTACACCGGCATGGCGGCGCATATGCTGTACCAGAGCTATACCGCGCCGTTGCATTTGTTTGATACCGAAAAAATCATTGCCTTCGAGGATCACACTTCCTATATACACGAGAGTCCAGCGCATCTGCGTCAGGGGCTGGTGCCCAACATGCTGCGCATGTGCCAGGCCCATCGTGATTTTGTGAAGGCAACCGGCCTGCGCTGGCACCGTACGTTGACCGAGAACGAAGCCCTGCAGGATGACGGCAGCAACGTCGCAGGTATTTCACACGCAATGATGGCCGAACATTATGCCCTTCCCGGACAAGTGGTGGTTGGTACAGATTCGCATACCCCGCATAGCGGAGCCCTGGGTTGTGTCGCCTTTGGGGTGGGCACCACCGATATGGCCAATGCCTTTATGACCGGTGCCGTCCGCATTACGGTGCCGCCTTGCATTCTGGTTCGGCTGCAGGGCACTCTGCCAGCCGGCGTGGCGGCCAAGGACATCGTCCTGTATTTGCTGGCGCTGCCGCAAATACGGGCCGGCAAGGGGGTGGGCAGGGTGTTTGAATTTACCGGCGAAGTCATCGATGGCCTGTCGGTGGACGAACGGGCGACGCTGACCAATATGTGTGCGGAACTGGGTGGCTTTACCGGCATTGTTGCTCCCGATGCCCAAACTGCGCAGTTTCTGAAGGAACGCCGGGGCGTGGATTTTGCACTGGCCGACTGGATGCATAGTGACCCGGGCGCCTGCTACGAACAACAAATTACAGTGGACTGTTCAGCGCTGGACGTACTGGTGGCTGCCCCCGGTGACCCGGGCAACGGACAGCCGGTGGCCTCTTTGGGAGAAACCGTCGTCATCGACATTGCCTATGGCGGCTCCTGCACGGCCGGCAAGCGCGAAGATTTTGATCAGTATCACGCTGTATTAGCCTGGGGGTTGCAGCAAGGCCTGCATGTGGCGCCCCATGTGCAACTGTATTTGCAGTACGGCACCACGGCGGTTCGCGACTATTGCGTGCAACAAGGCTATGACCAGGTATTCGAACGCATGGGCGCAAAAATATTGCAGCCGTCTTGCGGGGCCTGCGCTAACTGCGGGCCTGGTTCCTCGACCGACGCGGGCCAAACCACCATCAGCGCGATTAACCGCAATTTTCCGGGGCGATCCGGGCCGGGTAACGTGTGGCTGGGCAGCCCTGCCACGGTCATGGCCAGCGCGCTGGCAGGCCATATCTGTTCGTTTTCCCAGTTGCAAAAGCAGGTAACGACGGGCCGGCTGCCAGTCTAGGGGAATGTGCCGCGGCAGCCGAAGAGAGGTCCTGCAGCAAGCGGATACGACCTGCATTCATATAGCCCGCATCAATACGGCCTACAGAAACGTATGCGCTTCGATCAATGCCGCTGCGATCTGGCCGATCCGGCGCTGGGTCTGCATGGCTTTTTTGCGCAGCATCCGATAGGCCTGGTCTTCGTCTACCCCGTGCATTTTCATCAGAATGCCTTTGGCTTTTTCAACATCCTGGCGTTCGGCCAAACGCTGCCTGGTGTCATTAAGTTCCAGGCGGCGCGCGCTTTCCAGCGCGAAACGTTCGATGGCCACATCCAGCAATGAGAGCAGGCGGGCCGCAGGGACCTCGCCTACGACATAGGCGGCAACACCCGCCCTGATGGAGGCCTGCATGAAGCTGCGATCATTGTCATTGGTAAACATGACCACCGGCAGTGCGCTGTCATGCGAGCGCATGCAGAGACCTTCCAGCGTATCGCGACAGGAGGCATCGGCGCTGACCAGCACAACATCGGGTTTGATGCCCGCCAGCGCAGCTGCAAAATCGGCCAGCGGCGATAGTTCGGCCACGACGTGAATGCCGGCAGCCTGCAGTTTGTCGCGCAGGGCATCGTTCTGTTCATCACGGATCAACATCACATTCAGCATTTTTCTTTCCTCTTGGTTCAATAAAGCAAAAGGCGTGCCGCTTTTTGTCAACTACAGCCGCAAGCGGTGCCCGTTTTGAGTGCGTCCCGCTCCCGGCGATGTGGCGGATCGGCGGCAGCAAGCGGGGCATGCACCGTTGTTGTGCGCTGCGTCATCCAAGAGGTTCATCCTGGAGGGCGCCCGCGCGGTAGCTCAGCCCGGCCGCAGTCAAAAATCCCTGTTGCAGCAGTCACTCAAGGTGATTTGTCACTCTACGGCAGAAAGATTGGCATGCAACTTGCTTAAGTTGTCGTGAAGGCCAATGGCGGTCGTCATCAATCAATGACAGCATTCAGGACAACGGCGTCCTGCAGGTACGTTCTCAAAAACGTATCCGCAGGACGCTTTTTATTTTGGGGTAATGATGAACAGTCGGAAGAAAACGGACGCAACAGGCAAATCGGACGGGGTTTGCGCCCGCAGCAACGCAGCACAGGGTGCGATTGCGCCGGGTAGCGTATATCGGCGGCAATGGATGCTGTCGGTGGCGCGCTCGGCTGCGGGCATGGGAGCACTAGGTTTGGCAGATCCCTTTTTGCGCCATGGCGCCTGGGCCGCCGGTTCGGACGCGCCGGAAAAGACCGAGGTCAGGATCGGTTTCATTCCCTTGACAGATTGCGCGTCGGTGATCATGGCGGCTGAGCTGGGCATCGACAAAAAATACGGGGTGAAGATTATCCCCAGCAAGGAAGCGTCCTGGGCCGCCGTGCGCGACAAGCTCATCAATGGCAATCTGGATTGCGCGCATGCATTGTACGGGATGATTTACGGCCTGCAGGTGGGGATTGGTGGTCCGCAAACCGACATGGCCGTGCTCATGGGGCTCAATCAGAACGGGCAGGGCATTACGCTTGCCAAGGCATTGCACGAGCGCGGCGTATCAGACGGCACATCACTGAAAAAAACCATGGCAACGCTGGATCGGCAACTGACGTTCGCGCAAACCTTTCCCACCAGCACGCATGCCATGTGGCTTTATTATTGGCTGGCTGCGCATGATATTCATCCATTTAACGATGTTCGTGTGATTACCGTGCCACCCCCGCAAATGGTGGCCAATATGATGATCGGCAATATGGATGGGTACTGCGTGGGCGAACCCTGGAACGCACGGGCGGTGATCGACAAGATCGGCTTCACGGCAGTGACCACACAGGAAATCTGGCAGGATCATCCGGAAAAAGTGCTGGGTACGACGGGCAGATTTGCAGACCAGTATCCCAATACCGCCCGGGCTGTGACGGCAGCGATTCTTGAAGCCGGCAGATGGATCGACAGCTCGCCGGCCAATATCGAGCAAACGGCCAAGGTCATTGCCGCCAAGTCCTATGTCAATACACAGGCCGATGTGATTATCGGCCGCATGCTGGGCAAGTACGACAACGGCATCGGAACGGTTGCAGACAGCGCGCATCCCATGCGGTTTTATGGCGACGGGGCGGCAACCTTTCCTTATCTGAGCGACGGCATGTGGTTCCTGACCCAGCAAAAGCGTTGGGGCCTGCTCAAATCACATCCTGACTATCTGGCTGTGGCAAAAAAAATCAATCGCATCGACATCTACAAGGCGGCCGCCCAGGCCAGTGGCACGCCTTTGCCTGCCAGCGAAAACCGGTCTTCGACGCTGATCGATGGCGTACTTTGGGATGGCAGCGATCCGGCGGCCTATGCCGAAGGTTTTGCCGTTCATGTGTAATTGAGGAGAAACGGATGAACACAGCAACAAAAGCAGTTACCACGCCGCCATGGACCGGACTTCCAGTTATGGCCTGGCTGGGCCGACTGGGTTATCCCCTCATCGGACTGATGACAGTTGTCATTGTCTGGGAGATGATTGCAGGCAAAATTGCCGGCATCCCCACACCGTTGGCCACCTTGCAGGCAGCGATAACGCTGTTCCAGGATCCGTTCTACCGCAACGGCCCGAATGACGTGGGGATCGGCTGGAACGTGCTGGCGTCGCTATGGCGTGTTGGAGTCGGGTTTGGCCTGGCGGCGCTGGTCGGCATTCCTGCGGGGTTCATTATCGGTCGTTATGCGCCGATACGCAAAATGACGGCGCCTGTGATCAGCCTGCTGCGCCCGGTCTCGCCACTGGCCTGGTTGCCGCTGGGATTGCTGATATTCCGGGCTGCAGAGCCGGCTGCTATCTGGGCCATTTTTATCTGTTCCATCTGGCCGATGATCATCAATACGGCAGACGGCGTAGCGCGGGTACCCGCCGACTATCTGAACATTGCCAGGGTGTTGAATTTGTCTGAGCGCAAGGTGCTGACCAGTATTCTTCTGCCCTCGGTCCTGCCGTATGTGCTGACAGGTGTGCGTCTGTCTATTGGTACCGCCTGGCTGGTGATCGTGGCAGCAGAGATGCTGACCGGCGGCACCGGAATCGGCTTCTGGCTTTGGGATGAATGGAACAACCTGAATGTGCAGCACATCATTATCGCCATTTTCATTATCGGCCTGGTCGGCCTGCTGCTTGATGCCGCGTTGCTGGCTGTGGCCCGACGCTTTGCCTTTACCGAGGAGTAACGCATGGAAAAGTATGTTGCAGTTGAATCGGTCAGTCAGATTTTCGATACCGCCCACGGGCCGTTTACCGCGCTGAACAACATCAACCTGGCGATCCGCAAGGGAGAGTTTGTATCGCTGATCGGGCATTCGGGTTGCGGCAAATCCACGTTGCTCAATCTCATTGCCGGTTTGAGTAAGCCCAGCAGCGGCGTGCTCATTTGTGATCAGCGCGAAATAGCAGGACCCGGGCCGGATCGGGCCATGGTGTTTCAGAACCATTCGCTGCTGCCGTGGTTTACCTGTTTTCAAAATGTCTATCTGGCAGTGGAACGCGTTTTCGGCGCCAGTGATACCAAAGCGCGTCTGCGTGAACGCACGGCCGCCGCCCTGGAGCTGGTAGATCTGGCGCATGCCAGCAGCAAGTATCCCCGTGAAATTTCAGGCGGCATGAAGCAGCGGGTAGGCATCGCGCGGGCGCTGGCCATCGAACCCAAGGTGTTGCTGATGGACGAACCTTTTGGCGCGCTTGATGCCCTGACACGCGCGCATTTACAGGATGCCTTGTTGCGCATCGTCAAGCGCACGCAAAGCACCGTTGTGATGGTGACGCACGATGTGGACGAAGCGGTACTTCTGTCGGACCGGATTGTGATGCTGACCAATGGGCCGGCAGCCACAATCGGCCAGATCCTGCCGATACAGCTGCCGGCCCGTCGAGATCGTGTGGCACTGGCTGCCGATCCGCGCTATCTGCAATATCGTGCCGCAGTCATGAAGTTTTTGCATCAACGCTACTCGAATCCCGAGCAGGGCACCCGTCTTGCACTGGTCGAGGCTGATCAGGCTGAACAGATCGTTCAGGAACAGGACAGTGCAGTGGTCGCTTAAGGCCCGATGATCAATCACAAATGAATACAGGCAATATCATGAAAAAACGCAAACTGGTACTGATCGGCAATGGGATGGCTGGCGTTCGCACTATCGAAGAGTTGCTCAAACTGGACGATCAGCTGTACGACATTACCATTATTGGCAGCGAAGCCTATCCCAATTACAACCGGATACTGCTGTCGCCGGTACTGACGGGTGAACAGACTATCCAGGATATTATCCTGAACGATCAGTCCTGGTATGACAACAATAATATTAACTTGTTGATGAACCAGTCGGTCACCACCATAGACCGGGTACGTCGACAGGTGTATACCGCGGACGGCACAGTCGTTCCTTACGACCGGCTGCTGCTGGCCACTGGCTCCAATCCGTTTATCCTGCCGGTGCCAGGCAATACGCTGGATGGCGTTGTGACCTTTCGTGATATCAACGATGTGAACCTGATGATCGAAGCCGCAGGCGAGCGGCGCCATGCAGTGGTCATCGGCGGTGGCCTGCTGGGACTGGAGGCGGCCAATGGCCTGGCTGTGCGCGGCATGACGGTTACGGTGGTGCACCTGGGCGACACGCTGCTGGATCGCCAGCTTGATGCGCAGGCCGCCAACATGCTGCGCGCCAGCCTGGAAGCGCGGGGCCTGCAATTTTTGATGGCGCATCAGACCAGGGAAATTGTCGATGATGGCCAGGGGCGAGTCGGAGCGATCCGTTTTGCCAATGGCCATGAGATGCCTGCCGATCTGGTGGTTATGGCCGTGGGCATTCGTCCCAACGTTACACTGGCTGCCAGTGCAGGATTACATATTGATCGCGGCATTGTGGTCAGCGACACCATGCAGACTTATGATCCGAGTATTTACGCGGTGGGCGAGTGTGTGAGTCATCGTGGCACTGCCTACGGCCTGGTTGCGCCGCTCTTTGAACAGGCCAAGGTGGCGGCCAATCACCTGGCCATGTATGGCATCGCGCGTTATGAGGGCAGTGTGACCTCCACCAAATTGAAAGTGACGGGTATTGACGTATTTTCAGCCGGTGATTTCATGGGGGATGCCAAAACCGATTGCATTACCTTGGCCGATCCCGAAGGCGGGATATACAAAAAACTGGTGGTGCACGACAACAAGCTGGTGGGCGCCTGCCTTTATGGCGACACAGCAGATGGCGCCTGGTACTTTCGCTTGATTCGCGAAGGCAGATCGATTCATGAAATTCGCGACCAGTTAATGTTTGGCGAAGGGGCGGTGGGCGATACCGGCCACGCTGGCGAGAACAAGGTGGCGGGTATGCCCGACAGCGCAGAGGTCTGCGGCTGTAACGGCGTGTGCAAAGGCACCATCGTCAAGGCGATCCGCGAACAGGGCCTGTTTACCGTTGATGACATCAAAAAGCATACCAAGGCCGCCAGTTCCTGCGGGTCATGCACCGGGCTGGTGGAGCAGATCCTGATCAATTGTGTTGGCGGCGCCGCTGATGTAAAGCCAAAATCGGCACGACCCATTTGTGGCTGCACCGATGTGACACACGGTCAGGCGCGCAAGGTGATTCGCCAGCAACATCTGACCAGCATTGCAGATGCCATGCATTTCATGGAATGGCGAACACCTGATGGCTGCGCGACCTGCAGGCCTGCGCTTAACTATTATCTGCTGTCCACTTGGCCGGGCGAGGCCGTTGATGATGGCGCCTCGCGTCTGGTGAACGAGCGCATGCATGCCAATATTCAGAAAGATGGCACCTATTCCGTTGTGCCGCGCATCTGGGGCGGAGTCACCAATTCGGCAGAACTCAGAAAAATTGCAGATGTGGCAGATAAATACGCGATTCCCATGGTCAAGGTGACTGGCGGGCAACGAATTGATTTGCTAGGCGTGCGCAAGGAAGATTTGACCAGTGTCTGGAAGGACCTGGACATGCCTTCGGGCCATGCGTATGGCAAGAGCCTGCGTACCGTGAAGACTTGCGTAGGCAGCGAATTCTGCCGCTTTGGCACGCAGGATTCCACCGGCATGGGGATTGCCCTTGAAAAGGATTTGGTAGGGATGTGGAGCCCGCACAAAGTAAAGCTTGCGGTGTCAGGCTGCCCGCGCAATTGTTCCGAATCCGGAATCAAGGATGTGGGCATTATTGCGGTCGATTCCGGCTGGGAAATCTATGTTGGCGGCAATGGTGGCATCAAAACGGAAGTCGCACAATTTTTTGTCAAGGTCGAAACGCAGGAAGAAGTGTTGCAGTATTGCGGCGCTTTTTTGCAGCTGTATCGCGAAGAGGCCTTTTACCTGGAACGCACCGTCCATTACCTGGCACGGGTTGGTCTGGAGCACGCAAAAGAACAGGTGATCGGCAACGCCGAGAATCGCGCGGCGTTGTATGAGCGACTGCGTTTTGCCTTGTCCTTCGAACAGGACCCCTGGGAGGACCGTGTACAGAAAAGAATCGCGGCTCCGGAACTTGAAACCCTGAATGTGTGAGGACATGATGAGAGTTTGTGAAAAATGGACGCCTGTGTGCGCCACCAACGAGATTCCAGCGCGCGGTGCGCGTGTGATTCGCCGTCACGGCTTTGATGATATTGCCGTGTTTCGTAGCGGCCAAGGCGCTGTTTATGCCATCGTCGACAAATGCCCCCACAAAGGCGGCCCCTTGTCTGCGGGCCTGGTACATGGCGCTTCGGTTACCTGCCCGCTGCATGGTATGGTCATTGATCTGCCCACGGGACAAGTACAGGCACCCGACCAAGGGTGCGTCAGGACGATTGCAGTGAAAATCGATCAGGACCGGGTCTGCCTGGATCTGGGTGAAGGACAGTAGCCATGGATACCCCGGTGCCCATCCAGCTGGCTCAGACTGTGACAGATGAGATACGTGTTACCCGTTCGATCTGCTGCTATTGTGGCACCGGCTGCGGTGTGCGTATTCATAGCAAGGGTGAGCAGGTGCTCTCTGTGGATGGTGACAGGAATCATCCATCCAACGCGGGGCTGCTGTGCAGCAAGGGCATGGCGCTGCCCGGCACGATACGACGGGATACGGCAAGGGTATTGCGAGCGCGCCTGCGCGACAGACAAACGGGCACCTATCGCGAAATCGATATGTCCGAGGCCTTTGATATTGCGGCGAGGGTGATCAGCAGCACTGTGCGTGAAGCTGGACCGCAGGCCATGGGATTTTATTTGTCGGGTCAGTTGCTGACCGAAGATTACGCCATCTTCAATAAAATGGCCCGTGTCCTGGTGGGGACTAATAATATCGATACCAACTCGCGGTTGTGCATGTCCAGCGCCGTGACCGGATACAAAATGACGCTTGGCGCTGATGCGCCACCGGCAAGCTATGAGGACATTGTACTGGCCGATACGGTGCTGATCGCCGGCTCGAATATGGCCTATGCGCATCCGGTATTGTTTCGGCGACTGATGCAGGCACGTCAGGCGCGCCCGCACATGAAGATTATTGTGATCGACCCGCGCAATACGGACACGGCGCAGGCAGCTGACCTGCACCTGGCCGTGACGCCGGGGGCAGACGTGGCGTTGTTTCACGCAATGCTCAACGTCATGGTTTGGGAAAACCTGATCGACGGCGACTATATTGCGCGCTACACGGAGGGTTTCCCGGCGCTGAAGGATCGCATTCGGGAATTTACGCCAGTAGCAGCGCAGCAGATATGCGGCATTGCTGCCGCCGATATTGTGACCGCGGCCAGATGGTTTGCCCAAAGCGCCGCGACATTGTCGCTTTACACCATGGGCCTGAACCAGTCCAGCAGCGGTACGGCCAAGAACATGTCGCTCATTCACCTGCATCTGGCTACCGGTCATATCGGCAGGCCGGGCACGGGCCCATTTTCGCTGACCGGTCAGCCCAATGCTATGGGCGGGCGCGAAGCCGGCGCCATGGCGACCCTTTTGCCAGGGCATCGTGATCCGGCTAATGCGGCGCATCGCCAGGAGGTTGCCACCTTGTGGGGGACTGATAGTTTACCGGCGGCACCAGGATATCCAGCCATAGCCATGTTTGATGCCTTGCTGGAAAAACGGATTCGGGTGCTTTGGATTGCAGCCACGAACCCGGCACAGTCAATGCCCGATCAGGCCAGAGTGCGCAAGGCGATGCAAAATGCAGACTTTGTGATTGTGCAGGAAGCGTATGCCGATTCGGAAACGCTGGCCTACGCCGACCTGATTTTGCCGGCCGCAACCTGGCCTGAAAAGGAAGGCACGGTTACCAATTCAGAGCGGCGGATCAGCCGTGTACGGGCGGCCATTGCGGCGCCTGGCGACGCGCTGGCAGACTGGAAAATTGTGCAGCAGGTGGCTAAGCGCGTGGCCCGTCAGATTGCGCCGGCCAAGGAGGCTCTCTTCAATTATGCCGACGAAGCGCAGATTTTCGCCGAGCATGCGGCGCTGACTGCCGGTCGTGATCTGGACTACAGCGCAGTCAATTTTGCTTTGCTGGAGCAGCTTGGCCCGGTGCAGTGGCCGTTCGTGAAAACGGGTACCGTCCGTCTGTATGCCGATAATGTCTTTGCGACGGCAAATGGGCGGGCCCGCTTCGCCGATGTGGGCTACGTTGCGCCCGTCGAAAATATCTCAGCCCATTACCCGCTGTGCCTGACGACAGGGCGTCTGCGTGATCACTGGCATACCATGACCCGTACCGGCTTGTCGCAGACACTGATTGGTCACGTGGAAGAGCCCGTGATTCATCTGCATCCGTCCGATATGGTGCGTTATCGCATTGGCAGTCAGGCCCTGGTAACAGTCAAATCCCGGCGTACCCATCTGGTGCTGCCGGCACAAGCCGACGATACGCTTAAACCCGGTTGCGCTTTTGTACCGATGCATTGGGGTAGTCGCTTTATGGCCGGGGATGGTATCAATGGGCTTACCCATGGCGCCACCGACCCGGACTCTGGGCAGCCTGAGCTTAAGCACTGCGTCATTGGCGTTGAACTGTACAAGCCGCAGTGGCAGGCGGTGGCATGGCTACGCGGCGATGCGGTCGCACTGCAGCGCAGGCTGTCTGGCTGGCTAAGTGAATTTGAATATGCCATTGCCGTGCCCGTCGCTACCGGTGGAGGTGGGTTGCGCCTGCGCTTGGCCGCCAGAGCCGTACCCGAACGGGCGCGACTGGAACAGTTGCTGGCTGATCTGGGGATTGCCGATACGGATGTGGCATTCGACGATCCTGCGCGAGGCATCTATCGGCGAGTGCGCTGCATTGACGGTCGGGTAGCCGTCTATTGCCTGGCCGGTACAGGCCTGAATGCCGAGGATGCCCTGAATGACTGGGCCGATACTGGTGTACGGCCCGAGCCGCTACTGGCGATGCTATTGGGCAAATCACAAATGAAACCGCGGGCACGCATGGTGTGTGCCTGTAATGGCGTGACCGACGCACAGATTGTTGATGGTATTCGCAGCGGCATGGATCTGCCAGCGCTCAAGCAAAATCTCAATTGTGGTACAGGGTGTGGATCCTGTGTCGTGCAAATCAATCAAATGATCAACCGGTATGCCGGTACGGAGGCACTATGACAAATATCATAAAGCGGATGTCGGCAAGCGATGCTGCCATGGGCAAGGTCTGGCTGGTCGGTGCCGGCCCGGGCGATGCAGAACTGCTCACGCTAAAGGCCTATCGGATATTGCAAGGCGCCGATGTCTGGTTGGTGGACGATCTGATCAGCGAGGATATTCTGGCGCTGGCGCCCACCCATGTCCGCATCGTTCCTGTAGGCAAGCGCGGGGGCTGTCCTTCCACAGCGCAAAATTTTATTTTGCGCCTGATGGCGCGCTATGCTCGCTCAGGACTGCAGGTGGCCAGGGTCAAGGGGGGCGACCCCTTTATTTTCGGTCGTGGTGGCGAAGAGCTGGCGTGGCTTGCCGAACAGGGTATTGCCGCCGAAGCGGTCGGCGGCATGACTGCCGGTCTGGCTGCGGCCAGCGCGCTGGGCCTGCCATTGACCCATCGTGCGATAGCGCGTGGCGTGGTTTTTGTGACAGCCCATACCGCCGATGGCGCTGCGCCCGACTGGCGGGCCCTGGCGCACAGTGAGCTTACACTGGTCTGTTATATGGGCATGAGCCGAAAGGAACAACTGCAGCAGGATATGTTACAGGCCGGTTTTGCCGGCGATCTGCCGGTCGCTGTGGTCGAGCGCGTGACCTGTCGGAATGAACGCAGTCTGTTTACGACGCTGCAAACCATGTCGGCAGACATTAACGCAGCTGGATTGGGCAGCCCCGCGTTGCTGATTATCGGCAGGGCGGTGGCGCATCGGGCACAGACACGGACGCCAGCTGAATGGGCCGCGCAAGGCATATATGACGCGATGGCCGTTCAAGCGGCCGGTCTGTGAATCAGGCGCTTCGGATGTCTGCTATTTCAAAATAGTGCGTGCTCGCATGCAGCGCGACGGGAACAATAATAAGCAGTGCGCACGCAGGACGCCCTTACTTGCCAATCTGTGTATATTGCCTCGAATAAACCGTGCTGCAGTGCGCTCTGCCCTCGTTGCTGGTGCAGTTTAGATATCAGTGTTGATGTTGCCGGCACAGATTAACGGGAATTCCCAAGTGATCCTTTGAATCAAACCCGGTCTGAACACGCCTTCGATAAATGCAGAATATCTGCGCTGTGCTGATGGTCAGCGCAGACGGTAAAAGGGCCCGACCGAAGCCGGGCCCTGCCTGATAAGGAGGATACGATGAAACGAATCGTATTACAACTTATCCTGATCGGTATATCGCTGGTGTTGCTAGTGTATAGCGCGCCAGCTTATTGATCAGGAACCGGTGGGGCACCCCCCCACCGGTTTCAGGTTTTAATTTACTTAATCGTGTTTCGTATGTCAACCTAGTATTTTCCGAGGGTAAACATGTGCTTTTGACTGAACTGTCGTGTTCATTCCACTCAGTAAATGTATCGGTTTGCATTGCAGATAGACAAACACAGCGATGCAGCAGAAGTCAACAAGTCAAAGAATCAAAAGAAATGAAGAAATGAAGCCCGTGCCGACCTAAAAAGTGAAACTATCGGTGATTGCGAAGCGATCATTTGAATCAAACCCGGTCTGAACACGCCTCCGATAAATGCAGAATATCTGCGCTGTGCTGATGGTCAGTGCAGACGGTAAAAGGGCCCGACCGAAGCCGGGCCCTGCCTGATAAGGAGGATACGATGAAGCATATCGTATTACATCTTATCCTGATCGGTATATCGCTGGTGTTGCTAGTGTATAGCGCGCCAGCTTATTGATCAGGAACCGGTGGGCTAGCCCCCACCGGTTTCAGGTTTCAATTTACTTAATCGTGTTTCGTATGTCAACCTAGTATTTTCCGAGGGTACAAAGAGACCTTGATTACGATGCTCATTTTTTCAGATAAACATACCGACCTGCATTACAGATACTGAAAATAAAGCGATGTAGTTGAAGTCAATAAGGTAAAGGGGCGAAGCTCGCCCGCAGATCGTCAATATGAATGGAACTGTCGGCGATTACGAAGCGATCATTTGAATCAAACCCGGTCTGAACACGCCTCCGATAAATGCAGAATATCTGCGCTGTGCTGATGGTCAGCGCAGCCGGTAAAAGGGCCCGACCGAAGCCGGGCCCTGCCTGATAAGGAGGATACGATGAAGCGAATCGTATTACAACTTATCCTGATCGGTATAGTGCTGGTGTTGCTAGCCTATAGCACACCAGCTTATTGAACAGGGACCGGTGGGCTAGGACCCCACCGGTTTCAGGTTTTAATTTACAAAATATCTCCCTGGCTGTCAATTATCTGCGCAGGTAGTTTTACCGACAGCATCACAACAGGCATACGTACACTGCACGACACATACTACCAACCCAACCTCGTACTGTTGGATTGGGTAGCACGCTTTTGCGGCTGCTTGCCATCAGGTTTTGTGATACAGCTCAGCGCCTTTTTTCATGAACTCGATCGATTTTTCCTGCATGCCCTGATGCAGCGCCTTATCAGCCGTCAGACCCTGCTTCTGGGCATATTCACGTACATCCTGGGTAATCTTCATGCTGCAGAAATGCGGTCCGCACATGGAACAGAAGTGAGCCACTTTCATCGAGTCCTTTGGTAGCGTCTCGTCGTGAAATTCCTTGGCGGTATCCGGGTCCAGGCCAAGATTGAACTGATCATCCCAGCGGAACTCAAAGCGGGCTTTGGACAGTGCATTATCACGGATGGCCGAGCCGGGATGACCTTTGGCCAGATCGGCAGCATGCGCGGCAATTTTATAGGTGATAATGCCGTCCTTCACGTCTTTTTTGTTGGGCAGCCCCAGGTGTTCTTTCGGGGTAACGTAGCACAACATGGCTGTTCCATACCATCCGATCAGCGCAGCGCCAATGCCGGACGTAATATGGTCGTAGCCGGGGGCGATATCGGTAGTCAACGGGCCCAGGGTATAGAAGGGCGCCTCATCACAGTGTTCCAGCTGCAGATCCATGTTTTCCTTGATCAAATGCATGGGCACATGGCCCGGGCCTTCGATCATGACCTGGACATCGTGCTTCCACGCCACCTTGGTCAGTTCGCCCAGCGTTTTGAGTTCGGCAAACTGGGCTTCGTCATTGGCGTCATAACCGGAACCGGGTCGCAGTCCATCGCCCAGTGAGAAGCTGACATCGTAGGCTTTCATGATGTCGCAAATATCTTCAAAGTGGGTATACAGGAAGCTTTCCTCATGGTGGGCAAGACACCATTTGGCCATAATGGAACCGCCCCGCGACACGATGCCTGTCATGCGATCGGCTGTCATGGGGATGAACGGCAGGCGCACGCCCGCATGAATGGTGAAATAGTCTACACCTTGTTCAGCCTGTTCGATCAGCGTGTCACGGAAAATTTCCCAGGTCAGTTCCTCGGCTTTGCCATCCACTTTTTCCAGCGCCTGATAAATCGGCACGGTACCGATGGGCACTGGTGAATTGCGGATGATCCATTCGCGGGTTTCGTGGATATGCTTGCCGGTGGATAAATCCATGACCGTATCGCCACCCCAGCGGATGGCCCAGGTCATTTTTTCCACTTCCTCATTGATACTTGAGCCAAGCGCCGAGTTACCGATATTGGCGTTGATCTTGACTAGGAAATTGCGGCCAATGGCCATGGGTTCAATTTCCGGATGATTAATATTGGCCGGAATGATGGCGCGCCCGCGAGCGATCTCGTCCCGCACAAATTCCGGGGTGATTTTCTTGGGAATGGAAGCGCCAAAAGATTGCCCCGGATGCTGGCGCAGAATGCGCGCGGCCAGTTTTGCGCCGTCCGGTCCGCTTTGGCGTACGCTTTCGATGTACTGTTCAATCCGCATATTCTCGCGGATGGCGACAAATTCCATCTCCGGCGTGATAATGCCCTTGCGCGCGTAGTGCATCTGGCTCACATTGCGACCTGCCAATGCACGTCGGGGCGGGCGCTGCAGTTCGAATCGCATGGCAGTCAGCGCCGGATCAGTCAGGCGTTCCTGTCCATAAACACTGCTGGGTCCAGACAGCACTTCTGTATCCTGCCGTTCATCGATCCAGGCACGGCGAACTGCGGGCAGACCCTTGCGGATATCAATATTGACGGTGGGATCGGTATACGGGCCGCTGGCATCGTACACGGTCAACGGCGGATTGGTTTCGCCGCCAAAAAGGGTAGGCGTGTCATCCTGACTGATTTCACGAAATGGCACGCGAATGTCCGGGCGAGAACCCTGTTCATAAATCTTGCGTGACTGGGGAAGTGCCTGAATGGCGGCGGAATCAACCTGCGCCGTGGCGGCCAGGAATTTTGGGTTTGCACTCATGTTTGCTCCAAAACAATTGAAATTGGAGCCGAATACGGGACAGCCTTCGTGTAGACGAATGATCTCCCAGCATCGGCATTATCCGTACTGGTACAAAGGGACTCTCTCAACCACGCCAAAGGCGCAGTACCCCTGCTTGAACTGGGAAGTATAGGAGCTTATGCGGATCCAGACAAGTAAATCCGATGGATCCAGCAATTACGCAAGCAATTGACCTGTGCTGCCGGGCAAGCGGCACCGGCACGTGTCTTGTGTGCTGTTGCTATGCAACATGTTCAGTTGGCGCTTGCAGTCGCCGTATTTATGTCGTTAGTCACGCTGTTTACACCACCAGACCGGGACTCATGCTGTACTGCAGCGACTTCGCCAATGATGAACAGTGCCGGCGCTGCAGCCTGCGAGGCCAGGTCATTCAAATCGGCCAATGTGCCAGAGTATACTTTTTGTGAAGGACGTGTGGCATGGCTGACCACGGCAACCGGTGTGTCGGCGGGGCGGCCGCGTTGCGTCAGTTCGTGGGTAATTCTTGCCGCATTGACAGTCCCCATGTAGACCACAATGGTCTGGCGCGGCCGAGCCAGGGTATCCCAGTCAATCGCATTGTCGTTGCGACAGGTGTGGCCGGTAACAAATAGAACTGATTGCGAATGGTCGCGATGAGTCAGCGGGATGCCGGCATAGGCAGAGGCACCCAGTGCGGCAGTGATACCCGGGACCACCCGACAGGCAATCCCCTGAGCCGTGACTGCCTGCATTTCTTCGCCGCCGCGTCCGAAAATAAAGGGATCACCGCCCTTGAGCCGCACCACGCGCAGGCCTTTTCTGGCGTGGCTGATCAACAGCGCATTGATCTGATCCTGTGGTACTGAATGATGGCCGCCACGCTTGCCAACCGGTACCCGCTCGGCATCGCGACGGATCAGTGCCATGATTTCATCTGAAATCAGTGCGTCATGAAAGACAATATCGGCCTGTTGGATAGCCTGCAGGGCGTTCAGGGTAAGCAAGCCGGGGTCGCCCGGGCCAGCGCCCACCAGCGTGACGTCGCCCTGTTGCGGCACGCCGCTAGCCAGTTGCGCCTGCAGCAACGCCTCGGCGCCTGCGGTGTCGCCCGACTGTGCAGCATCGGCAAAGCGACTGCTGAACAGCATTTCCCAGAAGCGTCGCCGTTGCGTAAGCGAGCCGAGTTGTTGCTTAACCTTGCCACGCCAGCGTCCGGCAATCTCGGCCATCGTGCCGAACTGCTGGGGAATCAGGGTTTCCAGTTGCTGGCGCAATTGTCGGATAAGCACTGGCGCAGTGCCGTTACTGCTAATGGCAATTTGCACCGGCGAACGGTCGATGATCGAAGGAACGATATATGAACACAGTTCCGGATTGTCCACGACGTTGACCAGCTTTTTACGCGCTTCGGCGGCATCCGAGACGGTCTGGTTGACTACAGCATCGTCGGTAGCCGCCACAACCAGGAATACCTCATCAAGCCAGTGGGCTTCGAACTGTTGCCCGCGCACCAGCACTTTTCCCTGTTCAGCCCATAATTTCAGTTGTGGTGTCAGGTCGGGGGCCGCCAGGTGTACCAGGGCACCGGCATCAAGCAGGGCGTGAGCCTTGCGTTCGGCCACTGTGCCACCGCCAATCACCAGTACGGGGCGTCCTGCGAGATTGGCAAATAAGGGAAAGGTCTGCATTGTGTTTCGGGCCAAATATGAAAGAAGGGCGGTTATATGGTTATTCCAGTTGTAATCGTAGTGTTTTTACAAATAATCGAAAAATATATATCTGCTTGTAGCTTAGATCTTTCAGTAATAAGAAGGTATCACATACGTGGTGGGCTTATATAGATAGAGGTAATGTTGAAATGACATATCTGTTGTTCGTGCATTGCGCAATCGTTGCTAGGATGAAACCCGTATAAATAGTAATTCGTCCATATAAATAGTAAACAATGAGCGACAAGCCGCCCAGGGCACGGGTCTGATGACCATCTTGTACCGGGTGAGTATTGTCCGTAAGCAGGGAAATCAGACAAATGAGTTATCCACCACTATCGGGGTTGCCGATCAATTCGGATACGCTATCTGAATTGCAGAAAAACCTTTCGGGGTTGAATCCTTTGCAGACAGCATGGCTGTCCGGCTATCTATGGGCACGCAGCCAGCAAATGGATGTGCCTGGCGCAATGACCGCAGGCACGGCAGCAGAGCCCGGCACGCCGGAACAGGCCAGTCCGGTGCTGATACTATCGGCATCCCAGACCGGCAATGCCCGTCGGGTGGCCCAGTCGTTGCAGGATAAACTGAAAACAGCCGGGGTGGCATCGGTACTGAAAAATGCGGGTGATTACAAGAGCCGGCAGCTCGCTTCAGAGCGGCTTGTCCTGATTGTCGCCTCGACCCAGGGCGACGGCGAGCCGCCAGAAGAAGCGCTGACATTGCACAAGGCCCTGTTCGGCAAGAAGCCACCCGAGGTCAAGTCCCTGCAGTTTGCAGTGCTGGGGCTGGGCGACAGTTCATATCCGGATTATTGCCAGGCGGGCAAGGACTTCGATTCGCGTCTGGAACAATTGGGCGCACAGCGTCTGTTTGAGCGTGTAGATTGCGACCTGGACTACCAGGCAACGGCTGATCAGTGGGTTGAAAAAACAGTCGCCTGGCTGATCGAACATGAAAGCCGCAATACGGCTGTCGCATCGACCCCCGGTAGTGTCAGTGCCCTGGTCAATGAACCGCAGGTACATGCGCAAATTTATACGCGCGAAAAACCGTATACCGCCACCATTCTGACCAACCAGAAAATCACCAGTCGTGATTCACTCAAGGATGTACGACATTTGGAATTTGATCTGGGTGACTCCGGTATACGTTACCAACCTGGCGATGCGCTGGGTGTCTGGTTTCGCAATGATCCGGCGCTGGCCGATTCCATTTTGTCCTCGACCGGCGTCGATGGTGCCGCCAATGTGACGCTTTCCGACGGCAAAACCCAGGTGGGCATTCGCTATGCGCTGATTCATCATCTGGAAATTACTCAGAATACACCGGCCTTTGTGAAGGGATATGCACAGATTACCCAGGATCCAAGTCTGCTTGAGCTGGTCGCCGACAACAAGGCCCTGCAGGACTACATCGCCGATACGCCTATAGATGTGGTGCTCAGAAAGGTGTCGCAGGTGCTCACAGCGCAGCAATTATGCGATTTGCTGCGCCCGCTTACGCCGCGCCTGTATTCCATTGCTTCGGCTCAGGAAGAAGTGGGGGGCGAAGTGCATATCACCGTAGCCCTGGTGGAGTATGAGCAGGATACGATACAGTATCAGGGCGGGGCTTCCGGTTACCTGAATCGCCGTCTGGAAGCAGGCGATGAAGTGGATATTTTTATCGAACCATCTGCGCACTTTCGCTTGCCCCAGGACGCACAAACGCCCATTATCATGATTGGGGCCGGCACCGGCATCGCACCGTTTCGCGCCTTTCTGCAGAAACGCGATGCCGAAGACCAGGAAGGCGCCAACTGGCTCATATTTGGCAACCAGTCTTTCAAGGATGATTTTCTATACCAGCTCGAATGGCAGCAGCTTGCCAAATCGGAACGTTTGTCACGCTACAGCTTTGCATGGTCGCGCGATCAGCAGGAAAAAATTTACGTCCAGCACAAGTTGCTGCAGGAAGGCACGCAGCTGTGGCAGTGGCTACAGAAGGGCGCGCATCTTTATGTGTGTGGTGACGCCAGTCGTATGGCCAAAGACGTTGAGGCGGCCTTGCTTGAGGTGATCGCCAGCGAGGGTGGGCTCAGTGTTGATGATGCCGATGCCTATCTGGATGAGTTGCGCGAGTCGCACCGCTATCAACGCGACGTATATTGAGGAATGATCATGAGTGACATCAAAGCACCGGCAGGCAAACTGTCGGATAACGAACGTCTGAAAAGCAACAGCAAATACCTGCGCGGCACCATCGTCGAGGATCTCCAGGATCCGTTGAGCGGCGGCTTTCGTGGCGATAATTTCAATCTGATCCGCTTTCACGGCATGTATGAGCAGGACGATCGTGATATTCGCGCCGAACGCGTAGAGCAGAAACTGGAACCGCTGAAAAATGTGATGCTGCGTTGCCGGATGCCCGGCGGTGTTATTACACCAGCCCAGTGGCTGGGGATTGACGAGTTTGCCGCCAGCCATACAATGTATGGCAGCATTCGCATTACCAATCGTCAGACCTTTCAGTATCACGGCGTGTTAAAGCAGAACATTCGCTCGGTACACCGATGGCTGCATCAATTGGGCCTGGATTCAATCGCCACGGCAGGTGACGTCAATCGCAATGTGTTGTGCACGTCCAATCCGGTAGAGTCTGAGCTGCATGTACAAGCCTGGGAATGGGCCAAGAAAATTTCCGAGCATCTGCTGCCCAAGACCCAGGCTTACGCGGAAATCTGGCTGGATGGTGAAAAAGTGCAAAGCACTGATACCGATACACTGGAGCCGATCCTGGGCAAAAGCTATCTGCCTCGCAAATTCAAAACCACCGTAATCATACCGCCGCAGAACGATGTGGACCTGCATGCCAATGATCTGAATTTTGTTGCGATAGAACAGGCGGGCAAGCTGATTGGCTTCAATGTGCTGATCGGTGGTGGTCTGTCCATGGAGCACGGCAACACCGCGACGTTTCCCACCACGGCGTATGAATTCGGTTTCATTCCCCTGGACAAAACGCTGGACACTGCAGCAGCAGTGGTGATGGCGCAACGCGACCTGGGTAATCGCAGCGACAGGAAAGCGGCCAAAACTCGCTACACGATTTTGCGCGTGGGTCTGGAGGCGTTCAAGGAGCAAGTGGAACAACGCATGGGCTTTGCCTTTGAGCCGATCCGCCCCTACGAATTTACCGACAGAGGGGACCGGATCGGCTGGGTTCACGGCATTGATAAAAAATGGCACCTGACGTTGTTCATTGAAAATGGACGCGTGCTGGACTATCCTGGCCGGCCGCTGAAATCCGGCTTGCGTGAGATCGCGAAAATTCACAAAGGTGATTTTCGTCTGACGGCGAACCAGAATCTGATCGTGGCCAACGTGGATGCGGCAGACAAGGATGCAATAGAAAAACTGGCGCGCGACCATGGTTTGATCAACGATAACGTCACTTTGCAGCGGGAAAATTCCATGGCTTGTGTGGCCTTGCCCACCTGTCCGCTGGCCATGGCCGAAGCTGAACGCTTTCTGCCGTCTTTTATTGACAAGATGGATGCCATCATGGCGCGGCATGGTTTGCAGGATGACTTTATTGTCACACGCGTGACGGGCTGTCCGAATGGTTGCGGCAGAGCCATGCTTGCCGAGGTGGGGCTGGTCGGCAAAGCGGTCGGGCGCTATAACCTGCACCTGGGCGGCAATCGCGTGGGAACTCGTATTCCAAGACTGTACAAGGAAAATATTACCGAAGAACAGATTCTGGACATCCTGGATGAGCAGATTGGTCATTGGGCTGCCGGACGGCAGGATCAGGAAGGTTTTGGCGACTTTCTGGTTCGCACCGGTTTTATCAAGCCGGTGGTGAACCCGTCAGTAGACTTTCATGATGCGAGCAAGGTGCCCGACGTTGCAGCAATCGTTTAATAACGAGGATGTCCGCCAGCTCAGGTCGCAATTTCGTGATCGATGACGATTGATCCTGCGGGTAGGCGTATCGGGGCAGGCTGGGGGCTAAGACATTTGATCCTCGCAAAAACGGAAAAAGCCGTGTGCAATGTATGATGCACACGGCTTTTTTTTGCTGGCACATGACACCAAGGGCATCAGCCGGGCTGATCAGGCATTTTTCAGGTATGACTTGATTTGCGCCGTTAGCTCTTTGCGCTGTTTGCCGGTAAGGGCAATAAGCGCAGCCGTTTCCTTTTGTGTCAGTGACTTGAATAAGGCGTCGCGGGCGGCCACTTCCGGAGGAACGAAACTTTTTTCCGGAAGAATGGGCAGTGTGCCGTTGATCAGCCAATCGGAATTGACGCCAAAGAATACAGCCAGCCGGCTGACAATTTGCGCGGATGGGCTGACTTTACGGTTACCCATTTCATAATTGGCAATCGTGCTTTGAGACACACCGAGTTCCAGCGCCAGTTCGTTTTGATTCATGCCATGATGAATTTTGCGAAGAAAGTGCAGCCGCTCGGCAAAGGTGTCCAGTTTTGCCGCTGCGCGCAGGTCCGGCAAGGTTTCATAATGTTTTCGAGTAGCCATATCAGAGAGACCAAAAATGTTACAAGTGGTAAATAACAGTTTTCAATAATAGCCGGGTTTCCACAGTTTGCTTTAACAATTATCACTTTTTGACGAATTTTTCATCGAAAATTTTCTTTTCTTTATATTTGGCCGTGACGAAAGCATCAAATTCACATTTATTCGATCTATCGTCAAAGGCTAATCACTTTCTTGGTATCAAATATGCGATATCACATCAATGATATAACGTCAGTCATATCAGGTCAGTAATAGGACACTAAGATCGGTATCGGAATATGAATTTTCTGGCGGCAGTTGTGCCTTACCGGCGCGCAGGCAAGCGGAGCCGTTGCCATTGGACAAAATCCCCCGGATAGTGTGCGCTGCGCAATATTTCCCGGCCAGGCAGGGTGTCCGGATATGGTAGCTATGTGGCACCAAATGTCTTTGAGTGCGTTTGATGAGCCAAGGCCATTGCTTTTGGCGCTGGCCGTTATCTGCTGGTATCCAGGCATTGTTGCAGCCCGCCTTTAAATTTGGGAAGCGTCGGATGTGGCACTGTGCGGCAGGTGAACGAGCACCATGTTATTACGGTGGATCAGTTCTTCGTCGCGGCAATTGCCAAGAATGCTTTCGATTTCGTGGGTCGGGTGCCGCATGATCCGGCGGGTCTCGGCCGAAGAGTAATTGGTCAGTCCGCGGGCGATCTCCCGATGCTGCTGGTCGGTGCAGGCCACGACATCGCCGCGTTCAAATTCACCGACGACATCGCTCACGCCAACAGCCAGCAGGCTTTTACCCTGCTCGACCAGCGCTTTGCAGGCACCTTCGTCCAGCACCAGCTTGCCGGGCAGGCGCAAATGGTCGGCCATCCATTGCTTGCGTGCAGAGCGCAAAGACGGCGAGGCGCGCAACTCAGTGCCAATGGCTTCGCCCTGGCCCAGACGCTCCAGTACGCGCTCCTCGCGGCCGGACGCGATAATGGTGGTGGCGCCGCTACTGGCGGCGCGTTGTGCCGCCAGTACCTTGGTCAGCATGCCGCCAGTGCCGATGTGGCTGCCGGCGCCTCCGGCCATTTTCTGCAACGCCGGATCACCGGCTGTGGCCAGATGGATAAAGCGGGCGTCGGGGTTGTTACGCGGGTCGCTGTCATATAGCCCGCGCTGGTCTGTCAGAATGATCAGCGCGTCCGCTTCGATCAGATTGCTAACCACGGCGCCCAGCGTGTCGTTGTCCCCCAGGCGGATTTCGTCCGTGACCACCGTATCGTTTTCATTGACGATCGGAATCACACCCAGTTCGAGCAGTTTAAAGATGGTCGAGCGCGCATTCAGATAGCGCAGGCGATCGGTCAAATCTTCGTGGGTCAGCAGGATTTGCGCCGCGCGCATGTTGTGCGCAGCGAAAGCCGACTCATAGGCCTGGATCAGACCCATCTGGCCCACCGCAGCGGCCGCCTGCAGCTCGCTCATGGCCTTGGGACGGGTTTTCCACTTCAGGCGCGCCATACCTTCGGCAATGGCGCCGCTGGACACCAGAATCACTTGCTTGTTCTGGCGACACAGGGTGGCGATTTGCGATGACCATTCTCCGATGGCCTGCGGGTCCAGACCCTGACCATTGTTGGTAAGCAGGGATGAGCCCACTTTGACGACGATACGCCTTGCCGTGGCCACTGAAGAAACGAAATCGCTCATGTTGCAAAAAATCCAGAAGAAGGAAACGAAAGAGTGATAGGACGCAGCGCCGTTATTTTTCGACGTCGTTCAGGTTGCGACGTGATTCGTCAAAGCGCGGATCTTCCGGCACGTAGGCTTCTGCCGCCTTGTCCTGTTCGGCCATTTCGCGACTTTTTTCTGCGTCCAGGTAATCCTGCAGCGCCCAGATCAATGCCTGCGTGCCATCGCCCGACAGGGCCGAAATGGCGAAGACCGGTCCGTCCCATTGCAGTTCCTTGCACAGCCGTTGCTGTATGTCCTGCGGGTCGTTGACCATATCCAGCTTGTTCAACACCAGCCAGCGAGGCTTGGCGTGCAGTTCGGCGTCGTACTTGCGCAGTTCTTCGGCAATGGCGCGTACATTATGGGCGGCAATCTCCACTGGATCCTGGTCTGGATCAAGGCCGGCAACGTCCACCAGATGCAGCAAGACCCGAGTACGCGACAGGTGGCGCAGGAAAAGATGGCCCAGTCCGGCGCCTTCAGAGGCACCTTCGATCAACCCGGGAATATCGGCAACGACAAAACTGCGTGAGGGCGAGGTTCGCACTACGCCCAGGTTCGGATGCAGGGTGGTGAAAGGGTAGTCGGCAATCTTGGGCTTGGCATTGGATATACGCGTGATGAGCGTGGATTTGCCGGCGTTGGGCATGCCCAGCAGCCCGACATCGGCCAGCACCTTCAGTTCCAGTCGCAGTTTGCGCTGTTCGCCTTCCTTGCCATAGGTGAACTGGCGTGGCGCACGGTTGACACTGGACTTGAAGTGCAAATTGCCCATGCCCCCCTGGCCGCCGGCAGCCAGCGTGACCTGCATCTGATGATGATTCAGGTCAAACAATTGTTCATTGGTTTCGGCGTCATAGATAACGGTGCCGACCGGGACGCGCAATGTGATATCCGCGGCAGCGGCGCCGTATTGGTCAGAGCCGCGGCCGTTTTCGCCATTCTTGCCGCGATGCAGGCGGGCATAGCGAAAGTCAATCAGGGTATTGATATTTCTGTCGGCAATTGCGTAAATACTGCCGCCTCGTCCGCCGTCGCCGCCATCCGGACCACCCTTGGGGATGAATTTTTCGCGACGAAAACTCGCCGCCCCGTTGCCGCCCTTGCCGGCAATGACTTCGATCGTCGCTTCGTCAACGAATTTCATGATGGATTCCTGTGGCCTGTAATAATAAATGGAGTCGCCGTGTAAGTGCTTTATTATCATTCACGCGGGCAGGTCTGAGCATATCAGAGCGCGTCGCGGAATAAAAAATGCCGTTCACCTGGCGACAAGTGAACGGCACTGCATGATGTCCGGGGAAAGGTTTAGTCTACCTTTGTTACGGAAACGGTATGCTTGTTGAGTGCGCCTTTATGTGAAAAGGAAACACTGCCGTCTACCAGTGCGTACAGAGTGTGGTCTTTACCGATACCAACATTGGTTCCCGGGTGAAAACGTGTGCCACGCTGACGAACAATGATTGAACCGGCTGGAATAACTTCACCGCCGAAGGCTTTTACGCCCAGTCGTTTGGATTCCGAGTCGCGGCCGTTGCGGGTTGAGCCGCCGCCCTTTTTCTGTGCCATGTTTAAGCTCCTGTTGTGCTGTTAACGAACGGATCAAGCAGTGATTGCTTCGATGACGATTTGGGTGTAATTCTGGCGATGGCCCTGGTGCCGCTGATAATGCTTGCGACGGCGCATTTTGAAAATTTTCACCTTGTCGTGACGTCCATGTGCAAGAACTTTGGCTTTAACCACAGCGCCTTCGACCAGGGGAGCACCCACTTTGAGTGTTTCACCTTCGCCTACTGACAAAACTTGGTCTAGCGAGATTTCTTGCCCGATGTCTGCCGGTATCTGTTCTACCTTGAGTTTTTGACCTTCGGCAACACGATACTGCTTGCCTCCGGTTTTTATGACCGCGTACATATGGGTTAACCTCTAAAAATAAATTGGAATTAGCATATTTAAACGCTAAGCCCATCATTCTACTGCGAAAACTTATAAAAAGTCAAAAGAATCAATCGCTTGTTCCAAGAAAGCCGACCGGCGAAGGGGTGGGGCGGAACAAAATGTGGTATTTTTGCCGACAGATGCCGGCCAGCAACGCGATCACAATACTGCGTCGACCCAGTTATTAGCCACCACAAAGCCGCGATGTACTTCCGTGTACACCTGTCCGGAAGACGCCTGCGGCAGTTGCCCGGTTCCGGTTTCCGGCGCAGGCACCGGCGCAGCAGACGACGGCCCTGTTGCGAGCGGCGCCGGCGCGCCAGTGGCGCTGACTGTTGCACCGGCGCTCGATGAGGCCAAGGCAACGATCAGCAGCCCTGGTCTTGGGCCAGTAACTGCAACGTCTGAACCGAACCACGATTCAAGTTGCGCCAGAAGCGCGGTGGCCTCAAGCGTTTCGGCGACATCGGCCTGTTGCGGCGAAAGCCATTGCATGCGCGATAGAATGCGCCAGCGCAGTTCGCCGACCCCTGCGCCTGTCCTGATCGACCGTGCAAGGCGCTGTGCAAAATCGGCTTGCGTCAGCCACCAGCCCCTTGGGTGCAGCGGGTTTAGCATGGCCTGGGTGGCCGGCTCGGCCAGAACGTAATCGTCCCAGCGCTCGCCCTGCAAAGGGTAGAACAGCCAGCCCTTCATATATGCTGCCGCGCAATCGACGCAGACGCCCAATTGCAGTGTGACCTCCGGCTGGCCGGACAGGGGCAATTGCCGATCACGCAGTTTCGTGGTTTTGCGGGCCAGTGTATCGCGCTGTTGCAGGCCTACGAAGCGGTCGGCGTCCGGGACCCGGCTGGACTGCGGCACATAAAGATAATATTTGACGGCCAGTTCCCAGTGCCACACCTTGTAATTGCTGCGATCGCGCCAGATGTAGTCAAGCTCACCAATGGTTTGCCGGACGCTACCTTGGCGCTGGGAAGTGGTGATATGGATGGGTGTATGGTGTGCCAGCAGTTCAATGCTGTGGGCATGTTGCAGGGCAGTGTGCAGTAAGGCTTCGGCATAAAGGCCAAGCCGGCGATGCCGTGCGACAAAGTCGCTGGTGAGGGCCTCGAGCGCATTGCCTTGTTCGCCTGCGTGCGTCAGCCAGCGGTCAATCTCGTGCAGCGCGATGGGTGGCCAGCTTGCCAGTGGCAGGCCGGCTGCGGGCGCCAGCAAATCCGGCGCATGCGTCAGCCAGTGAAGATCCTGCCAGGCCTGGCTACGCTGCCTGGGTTTTGTCTCAGGAACGGTAGTCGGCGTTGATGCTGACGTACTCATGCGAGAAGTCGCAACTGTATACCGTTTCCGATACATTGCCGCGACCCAGTGCTACCCGCACCAGAATCTCGGGCTGTTGCATGACGCGCTGGCCGTCTTCTTCCAGATAGTCAGGATTGCGGCCGCCACCCGTGGCAACCAGCACATCGTCAAGCCACAAGCGCAGGGCTGTTACATTCAGGTCATCAACACCGGCGTAACCAATGGCGGCCAGAATGCGGCCCAGGTTCGGATCCGATGCGTAGAAAGCGGTTTTGACCAGCGGGGAGTGTGCAATCGCGTAGGCAATTTTCAGCGCAGTCTGGCTGCTTTCTGCTTCTTCCACCTGGATAGTGATGAATTTGGTGGCGCCTTCGGCATCACGTACGATTTTTTGCGCCAGCTCGCGGGCAACTTCAATCAGCTCTGCCTTAATGGTCTGGTAATGCGGGCTTTGTGCGTCCTGTACCTGTATGCCGCTTTGACCGGTGGCGATCACGATGAATGAATCGTTGGTGGAGGTGTCGCCGTCTACCGTGATACGGTTAAACGAACGGTTGGCAATATCTTTGACCAGTTCCTTGAGCAGTGCCGGGGCGATTTCCGCGTCGGTAGCGACAAACCCCAGCATGGTGGCCATATTCGGGCGGATCATGCCGGCGCCTTTGCTGATGCCGGTAATGCTCACTTTACGCCCATCCAGTGTCAGTTGCCTGGAGCAAATCTTGGGCAGCGTATCGGTGGTCATAATGCTGTGCGCAGCCTTGAGCCAGGCATTTTTTTCCAGGGCGCGGATGCACTGAGGCAATGCTGCCGTAATCTTGTCAACCGGAAGGGGCTCAAGAATCACGCCTGTAGAAAAAGGCAGGATTTCTTCTTCCAGCAGGCCCAGTTCCTTGGACAGCACGCGGCAGGTCTCAAAGGCGCGTTCCAGACCATCGGCGCCGGTGCCGGCATTGGCATTGCCGGTATTGATGACCAGGGCACGCATGGCATTGCCCTTGGCCAGGCGAGATTCGCAAATCTGCACCGGGGCGGCTCTGAAACGATTGCGCGTGAAAACGCCGGCTACAGAAGTGCCTGGCGTGAATTTGAATAATGTGAGGTCATCACGGCCGGGCTTTTTGATCCCGGCTTGCGCAATGCCAATTTCAACCCCTGCTACCGGATAAATAGCTGATTCGTCAGGTATATTTAAGTTTACAGCCATACAGCTTCAACACCTTTAACATATTATGGATAACCCTGAGTGTAGCGTCTTTTTTATTTCACATTGAGAAAACCGGGATATCTGGAAAAAAATTCTTACATGGCCCGCCATGGTGCTTTCCCTATGCAAGGCATGGAAAAAGGGGCTGGGACCGGCACCGGACCGATGGCGCGGGGCTATCGGGTGCCGGTTGTCATAATTACAGCAGTGCAAATGCGCGGCCGGCGGCGTCCAGCGTTTTTTCCAGAATCTCGTCGCTATGCATGGCCGAGACAAAACCGGCTTCAAACGCCGATGGCGCCAGATGAACGCCATTGTCCAGCATGCCATGAAAAAAGACCTTGAAGGCATCATGGTTGACGTCGGACACCTGTGCGAAGGTAGTGGGAATGGTCTCGCGGAAATACAGGCCGAACATGCCGCCCACCGAGTCGGCGCAGAAGGCGATGCCTGCGGCACGGGCCTTGTCCTGCAGGCCGGCAACCAGTTTGGCCGACTGTGTCTGCAGGTGCTCGTAGAAACCGGGGCGCGACAGTATTTCAAGTGTGATAAGGCCGGCGGCAACGGACACTGGATTGCCCGACAGCGTGCCTGCCTGATAGACCGGTCCCAGCGGCGCAATCTGGTCCATGATGTCGGTGCGACCGCCAAAGGCGCCTACGGGCATGCCCCCGCCAATGACTTTTGCCAGCGTGGTCAGATCGGGCGTGACGCCCGACAGGCCCTGCACCCCTTGGGGGCCGGCGCGAAAGCCCGTCATCACTTCGTCGAAAATCAGCAGTGCACCATATTCCGTGCACAACGCGCGCAGGCCGGCCAGGAATCCTTCTACCGGCTTGATCAGGTTCATATTGCCGGCTATCGGTTCAACAATAATGCAGGCAATATCGGCACCGAATTCGGCAAATGCGGCCTTGACCGCGTCCAGATCGTTATAGTCCAGCACCAATGTATGCGCAACGAATTCGGCAGGAACGCCGGCAGAGGTCGGGTTGCCGAAGGTCAGCAGGCCCGAGCCGGCTTTGACCAGCAGGCTATCGGCATGGCCATGGTAACAGCCTTCGAATTTGATGATCTTATTGCGGCCAGTGGCGCCACGGGCCAGGCGAATGGCGCTCATGGTGGCTTCTGTGCCCGAACTGACCAGGCGGACCTTTTCAATGGACGGGAGGCGCGCAATAATCGCTTCGGCCAGCAAAGATTCGGCCTCGGTCGGCGCACCGAAAGACAGGCCGGATTCTGCGGCCCGCTGTACCGCCTGAACCACTTCCGGGTGCGCATGGCCAACAATGGCCGGCCCCCAGGAACCCAGGTAATCAATATACTGTTTGCCATCGGCATCCCAGATATAAGCGTCTTTTGCCTTGCTGATAAAGCGCGGCGTGCCGCCTACCGAGCGGAACGCCCGTACCGGCGAGTTGACACCACCAGGAATGGATTTAAGGGCACGTTTAAAGAGAACTTCGTTCTGGGACATAATGAAATCTTTATCTGAAAAATAAGTGAAAGGAGCCGATTGTGTCGGGGCTTGTCGCGGGCGGCGTTGCTGACATGACCGGGCATGAAAACGCGATTATGACGACGGCGACGAGTGCTGGTCATACAGCGAGGCATAGTAGGCTGCGGCGCCGCGGATGTCCGGCTCACCGAATAAGCCGGTGATGACCGCGATGCTGTCGGCGCCGGCCTCTACCGCCAGATGGGCATTTTGCCTGTTGATTCCGCCAATCCCTACCAGTGCGGGCTTGCGCTGAGTAATTGGCGGTTTTGCGACTGCCTGAAACAGCGACAGAGGAGCACGGACGGCGTCGGGCTTGACCATGGAAGGAAAAAGTGCGCCAAAGGCAATGTAATCTGCCTGCTCTTGCATGGCGCTATCGGCCAGCGCCAGGCTGTCATAGCAGGAGACGCCGATCAGCAAAGGCGCCTGATCCCGTTGTTGTAGCTGTGCGCGAACCGTCGTGATTGCAGCATCGTTTTTACCCAAATGAACGCCGTCTGCGTCCAGCGCCAACGCCAGTTGCCAGTCATCATTGACGATAAACAGCACGCCTGCGTCACGGCAGATGTCGCGCAGAGATGCTGCCACGCTGCGTGCCTGCGCTGGCGGCATGGTTTTCTGTCGCCACTGCAATACCCGCATGCCACCCTCGCAGGCCAGCGAGACGGCCTGTTGCAGGCGCTCGGCATCGTGCCATTCGGGCGTAATGCCATATAGACCGGAAGGAAACGTGTTTGCTGTCATTGCGCTGTTATGCCTGGAGGAATGCAAATATCTATAGAAGTATAGCGAGAAAGCGCCCGCGGTTGTCCGCAACGCTGTGTCAGGCAGCGGATCAGGGCTTCTGCAGCCGTTGTGCCACCAGCTTGCTCATGCCCAGCTTGCGTCCGTCAGCCAGCGCCTTGTGGGCGTAGGCAATAGCCTGCTCGCAGGCTTGCGACAATGCCTGGCCTCGCGTCAGTTCACAGGCCAGGGCAGCGCTGATCATATCGCCCGCTTCAGATTGTCCGGCCAGCGGGAAAAAGCCAAAGGCAAAGCTGCGATCGCCGCTTTCGAGCAGGATATGCTGATGAGCCTCGTCTGGTGAGGGACAAAACAGTGCCAGGCAGGATTTTGCTCCTGCTGCCAGAATGGCCTCAAGCACCACGGGGATCGGGCTCTCGTCGTGGTCATCTTCCGGTGCCCAGAGGTTCAGGTAACTGCAATCGACGACAACGCAGCTGGCTTGTGGGATAAGGGTTTCCCAGGTCGCCTGCAGCAAGGCCTCGATCTCGTCATCGGAACTGTCTTCGATCACCGATGCGTATTGCGGGCCAAGATACAGAACCAGTGGGACGCTGTCATAATCGGCGGCTATTTGCGCGATGATACTGACATGGTCCGGGCTGTACAGCCCGCCGGCCCGGATGGCATGCACCGGGATGTCCTCAAGCAGGCAGCGAGCCTGATTGTCCAGAATCTCGTCGGAAACGGGATGGATTTCCTCTATGACACCGGTGTCCTGCACCGTGATGGCGGTCAGTGCGGTGACCGCCTGGCAACCGAAGTGCGTGGCGGTCAGGACATCGCCGACAAGTCCGGAGCGTCCGGTTGGATCCAGATGGTTGAAAAACAGCACTGCAGGGGCATGATCAGGGGACACGAGGCGTACTAAGCGAAAAACAAAAGCGGTGAAAATTGCCGGTGCACAAAAAAAGCACGGCGCGGTTTTTGGGAAAACGGGCCAAAGGTATCATTTTAAATTAAAATGGGTACTAAAGCGTGCGCAGGCATGTTTTCGGGAACAAGCCCGCTGGGCCGGTTCCATCCGATTCGTGAAGTTACATTTGAATGTTAGGAAATAACCGTATTATGCGTACCTGGATGTGTTTAATTTGTGGTTGGGTTTATGATGAGGAAACCGGCGTTCCTGAAGAAGGAATCGCGCCGGGTACCAAATGGGAAGACGTCCCCCCCAACTGGGTCTGTCCTGAATGCGGTGCGCGCAAGGAAGACTTTGAAATGATGGAAATCTGACGCGCATCCTAAAAAGGAAGGACCATGACCGAACACGAAGACAAAAAAGAATCTGAATTTGTCAGTATGGCGAACCAGTTCCTCATGGCCATGCCTTCTCAGACATCCGATATTTTCGAAGGTGGCGTGGTCTATGTTTGTGAACATTCAGAAGATGGTGCGCTGGGCCTGTTGCTGAACCGGCCCACCGACCTGTCGGTGGAACAGCTGCTGGAGCGGCTGGAGCTGGAAGTCAATGCCGACCTGGCTGCACAAACCGTTTTCTATGGCGGTCCTGTCCAGACAGATCGCGGTTTCGTCCTGCATCACCCGGCGGGCCATTATCGTTCCAGTGTTGTGCTGGGCGATATGGCGCTTACCACCTCACGCGACGTGCTGGAAGATCTGGCGAAGGGCGAAGGTCCGCAGCAAATTTTTATTACGCTGGGCTATGCCGGCTGGTCTGCGGGCCAGCTGGAGCAGGAAATCGCCGCCAATACCTGGCTCAATGTGAGCGCAGACCGTAATATCATTTTCAACAAGCGAGCTGCTGACCGTTACACGGCGGCGCTGGCGCTGCTTGGCATCGAACCTGCTGCATTGTCCGGTGATGCCGGCCATGCCTGAAGAAACCCTGCTGGCGTTTGATGCCGGCATGAAAAAAACCGGCGTGGCCCTGGGCAATACCTTGACGCGACAGGCGCGACCATTGTGTATTATCCGCGAGGTCACGCGCGATGGCCGCTTTGCCCGTATTGCTGCGTTGCTGCATGAATGGCAACCCGAAAGGGTGGTGGTGGGCCTGCCGCTCACCAGCGCCGGCGACGAACAGCCAGCTTCCAAATTTGCCCGACGCTTTGCCAACCAATTGCACGGCCGTTTCGGCTTGCAGGTCGAGCTGGTGGACGAACGCGGTTCCAGCATGGAAGCGCAGGCAATTCTGGGCAACAACGAAGAAGATGATGCCGTGGCAGCCGCAGTTATTCTTCAACGCTATCTGGATAGCTTAAAATAACGGCATCTTTGATAACGGCACTTTTGCTAACAGGATAGGAAAAACATGACAGGCAGCCTGCCCAGCGCCGAAGAACTTTACGCGCATCTGAAAAACACCCTGAGCGAAAAGCTCCAGGGCACCGATCCGGCCAATACATATCTAGTGGGTATTTATTCAGGGGGCGCCTGGCTGGCACGCCGACTCTGCGCCGATCTGAATCTGCCCAATCAGCCTGGCACGCTCAATACCAGCCTGCATCGCGACGACTTCAGCCGGATCGGGCTGCATTCGCAAACCCAGCCAAGTCATGTGCCCTTCGAGGTCGAAGGTGCGCACATTTTTCTGATCGACGATATCCTTTTTACCGGTCGCACGATCCGGGCGGCGCTCAATGAACTGTACGATTACGGCCGGCCGGCTTCTGTTCGCCTTGGCGTGCTGATCGACCGGGGCGGGCGCGAGTTGCCCATTGCACCGGATATTTGCGGCGGCGTGCTGCCTTTACCGCGCGGCAGCAATTATGTTTTGGCCGCTGATGATGACTCCCGTTTTACCCTGACCATGGAAGAGGAGCCCCGCCATGTTTAATCCGCAATTGAACCGGCATGGCGAGCTGACCCATCTGCTGTCCACCGAGGGTCTGCCGCGCGACATTCTGACCCACATCCTGGACACGGCCCAGACATTCGTGCCCATGGCTGAACGCGATATCAAGAAGGTGCCGCTGTTGCGCGGCAAAAGCGTATTCAATCTGTTTTTTGAAAACTCCACGCGCACGCGTACCACATTTGAAATAGCTGCCAAACGGCTCTCGGCCGATGTCTACAACCTGAACATCAATGTATCGTCTACTGCCAAAGGCGAATCGCTGCTCGATACCATCAGCAACCTGACGGCCATGCAGGCCGACATCTTTGTCGTGCGGCATGAAGCCAGCGGCGCCCCTTATCTTATTGCCCGCAACGTTGAACCGCATATCCACGTGATCAATGCCGGTGACGGGCGCCATGCGCACCCCACGCAAGGCCTGCTGGACATGTACACCATCCGTCATTTCAAGAAGGATTTTTCCGGCCTGACCGTAGCCATTGTGGGCGATATTCTGCATTCCCGGGTCGCACGATCCGACATACATGCACTGACCACGCTGGGCGCAGCCGAAGTGCGCGCCATCGGTCCGCTCACGCTGCTGCCGGGTGGGCTTGAGCAAATGGGCGTCAAGGTGTTCACCGATATGCGCGAAGGCCTGCGGGATGTTGATGTGGTCATGGTGCTGCGTTTGCAGAATGAGCGCATGAAGGGTGCGTTGCTGCCGTCTTCACAGGAATACTTCAAGCATTATGGGCTGACGCATGAAAAGCTGGCCTATGCCAAGCCGGATGCCATCGTCATGCACCCGGGCCCCATGAATCGCGGGGTAGAAATTGATTCTGCCGTCGCTGACGGACCACAGGCGGTTATTCTCAATCAGGTAACGTTCGGGATTGCTGTAAGAATGGCAGTCATGAGCATCGTAGCTGGAGCTTCTCAGTGAAAATAGTAATTAAAGGTGGCCGGCTGCTTGACCCGGCTTCCGGTACGGACCAGACCGGTAATCTGTATATCGCAGCCGGACGCATTGTTGGCATGGGCCAGGAACCGGACGGATTTGAATCTGCTCGCACCATTGATGCCACCGGCAAACTGGTCATTCCCGGCCTGATCGACCTTGCGGTTCGTCTGCGCGAACCCGGTTTTGAACACCGGGCAACGCTGGAGTCGGAGATGCAGGCCGCGCTCGCAGGCGGGGTGACCAGCCTGGTGTTGCCGCCAGATACCGAGCCGGCACTGGATGAACCCGGTCTGGTCGAAATGCTGAAACACCGTGCCCGCCAGTTGCACCAGGCCAACCTGTACCCCCTGGGTGCAATGACCACTCGCCTTGAAGGCAAGATCATTACCGAAATGGCCGAACTGACCGAAGCCGGTTGCATTGCCTTTTCCCAGGCCACATTGCCGCTGATCGATACCGGCGTTTTGCTGCGCAGCATGCAGTACGCGAAAACGTATGGCTACACCTTGTGGCTCACACCGCTAGAGGCTTCGCTGTCCAAGGGCGTGGCGGCCAGCGGCCCCTTTGCCTCGCGCCTGGGGCTGGTCGGCGTGCCGGAGCAGGCAGAAACCATTGCGCTGCATACCCTGTTCGAATTGCAAAAAGTGACAGGTACGCGCCTGCATATCTGCCGCCTGTCCAGCGCGGCCGGGATTGCGCTGGTGCGCCAGGCCAAGGCGCAGGGCCTGCCGGTCACCTGCGATGTATCGCTCAACCATCTACATCTGACAGACCTGGATATTGGTTTTTTCGACAGCAATTATCGACTGGATCCGCCTTTGCGCGGCCAGCGTGATCGCGACGCAATTCGCGCCGGGCTTGCCGACGGAACGATTGATGCCGTCTGCTCTGATCACACGCCAGTAGACGACGATGGCAAGCTGATGCCCTTTGCCGAGGCCGAGCCCGGCGCAACGGGCGTGGAGTTGCTGTTCTCTCTGGTGGTCAAATGGGCGCAGGAAGAAAAGCTGTCGCTGGTGCAGGCGCTGGGACTCATTACCACCGGACCTGCCGCTATTCTGAAGGCGGGCGCGCCATCGTTGCCAGGCTGCGGTACGCTTTCTGTCGGCGCGCCGGCCGATATTGCAATTGCGGATGCCGACGCCGCCTGGACAGTCGGGCGCGACACACTGCTTAGCCAAAGCGCGCATACGCCCTTTGTTGGTTACGAACTGCCAGGCAAGATTGTCATGACCCTGGTCAGTGGTCGCAGCGTGTGGGAGTCTGTGTGATCGCGTATTTACGGTTTGTTGTCAGGGCGATCTTTCTGATTCTGCTGTTACTCTCGGGCCTGCTGACGGCCGCCATCGCATTGCCATTCATGAATCGGCCGGTGCAAGATGCCGTGACCAAAGCCTGGTCGTGCTGTCTGATGCTGGTTTGCGGTGTCAAGGTGGTGCGCCATGGCACACCGATCAAGAGTGGGCCGGTCTTGTGGGTTGCCAATCATGTGTCGTGGATTGATATTTTCATCCTGAACAGCTGGCGGGCTACGTCGTTTATCGCCAAACAGGAAATTCGCCGATGGCCGGTGATCGGCTGGCTGGTGGCCAGGGTAGGTACGGTGTTTATCGAAAGAGGACAGCGTCAGGCCATCAGTCGTGTCAGTGAGAGTATGAAGCGGCTGTTCGAGCGCAATATCTGCGTCGGCTTGTTTCCCGAAGGCACGACTTCAGATGGTCTGGACGTCAAGCCATTTAGCACCAGTCTGTTTGAGCCCGCCATGCGAGCCCAGGTGGCGATTCAACCGGTCGCTTTGGTGTTCTGGTATGAAGGTCAGCGCAGCGGGAAAATGGCTTTTATCGGTGATCAGACGCTGATCGGCAATATCTGGGTTCTGCTCAGTGCCAGCCATGTCTGCGTCGAAGTCTATTGCCTGCCAGCGGTTACGCAAAATGGCCAGCCATCGGAACTGGGCCGCGCCGAGTTGGCCGCACAAGTTCGGGACGCCATTCGGGCCAGGGTGGTTCAGGGCTGAATGCGCCTACCTACGGGTTCTGGCGCGGCGGGTATGGCCCGGCCCTGCCGGTTCCGGCTGAGCCGTTGCACTTGCGGTTTGCGTGGTGGTTTATTGCTTGCCGTGTTGTTTGCAGTCGATCTGGATAAGCTTGCGATCGCTCAGGCGCAACGCAGTCAGTTTTCCACCCCATACGCAGCCGGTATCCAGGGCCAGCAGATTCTTGCGAATCAGCAAGCCCAGTGTTGACCAATGGCCGAAGATAATGGGGATGTCTGCCGTTTTCCGATCAGGTACGTCAAACCAGGGTACCAGGCCCGGATGGCCATCGGGTGCATCCTTGGATGCGAAATCCATTTCACCTTGCATTGTGCACAGCCGCATGCGGGTAAAAGCGTTGATAATCACTCGCAGCCGTTTTGCACCCGATAGCTTGTCCTTCCACTGAACGGGCTCATTGCCATACATTTTCTGCAGGTTTTTTTTCCACTTGTCGCTGATCAGCGCCTGATGCGCCTCTTCGGCCAGCGCCAGAGTCTTGTCCAGATCCCATTTGGCCATGACGCCGGCATGCACCATCAAATGTCCTGCCTCATAATGGGCCAGCGGACGGTGTCGCAGCCAGTCGATCAATTCATCGACATGCTTGTCCTTGAGGATCGCGTCGAAGGTGTCTGATTTATTCTCATTGCGTATGCCGGCATGAACGGCCAGCATGTGCAGATCGTGGTTGCCCAGAATGCTGACGGCGCGATCACCCAGTTTGATAATACGCTTTAAGGTACGCAACGACTGCGGCCCGCGATTGATCAGATCGCCGGCAAACCAGAATCGGCAGTCGGGGTCTTCCTGAATCAATGGATGCTCGAGCAATTCGTCCAGCGCACCACAACACCCCTGTAAATCTCCTACAGCCCAGATATTCATTACGTTACAGCCTTCCCTGAAAGTGGTGCACGCTGCATACGCGGGGTCCGCCTGGCTTCCATGAAGTACAAGGCAAGCATGGCGATCAGCATCGCTATCGTGTTGGGCATGAGCGCGGTAAACCACGGCGGCAGATTCTTCAACATACCTACATTCAGAGCGAGCTGGTTGATCATGTAGAATGCAACGCCCAGTAAAATACCCAGAAACACCTTGCCGCCTACACCGCCCTTGCGGGTTTGCATGAATCCGATAGGTGCGGCAATAGTTATCATGACCAGCAGCGTGAATGGATAGCTCAGTTTGCGCCACAGCGCGACAACCTGACGGTTGGTTTGCAGCTTGTTCTCTTCCAGGTATGAAATGTAATCAAGCAGCGAAATTGTCGACATACGATCTGGTTGCATCTGACCGGCAAGCAGGCGATTAGGAGTCAGCGTGGTTTTAAGTTCCAGTGTTGGCAATACCGAGCGCTTGGCCACATCGGCAACCGGTTTATTGGGATCAGCCAGGGCGGATTTGGCATCGATCAGGCTGGTAATGTGCACCACATCGGTCAGGGTGAGGGTGTTCTGGCTGAAATGCCCCGTTTTTGCGTGATCAAGAGAAATAAACCGGCTTTCGTTCGCATTATAGGTAATGATGCGGATGTCCTCGACACTGCCCTGGTCACGTAGTCGTGCAATGTTGATGGTACGGATATTGCCCTCTTCATCAGGCTCACGGAACCAGTGGCCCGAGTTCATCTGTCCGCCGCTGGCTTTGCCCAGATACTTCAGGCTGGCTTCGCTGGTCATCAGTTCGGCGCGCGGCGTAACAAATTCCGACAGGACGAATGCGCCCAGCATGAGCGGAATGGTAATAGTCCAGAGCATAAGCAGCAGGGAAATGCTGCTGACGCCTGATACGCGCAGTATCACCAGTTCGTTGCGCTGTGCCAGGCTGGCCAGCGCCAGTACCGATCCGATCAGCAGGCCGATGGGCAACAGATCATACAGACGCGTTGGCAATTGCAATACCTGTAAATACAACAGCGAGAGCAGCGGAAACTTATCGCTGATGCTGTCCAGTTCGTCTATCAGGGCGAAAAAGGTGAACAGGCCCACGAGCGCCACCAGTACAGCCACGGTGGAGCGGTAGATTTCTGTTCCTAGGTATTTTCTTGCTGTGCGCATGTGTATTATTAGTGTCCGGTCAGACGCAGCAGTGTTGCGACTGGCCTCAGAAGCGTTGATTTTACTGTTGTTTGCAGGCCTGTTCCAGCATAACAGCTTATCGCTGACAAATTTGCGAACCTTCTTGCAGACCGTGCAAATGCAGTTGACCAGGCACTCCCGTTTGCGTTGTCGGTTGTATCCCTGATGTTGTTCTCCTGCATTTTAGCGTCGATTGTCGCGCGATAAAGTAACCGGTTGGTAACGGGAGACACCATCATTGCATGTGTGCGACGTCGACCGACGAACAACCGCGGCCAAGACTTATTCCGGCAGCACTGCGCTGCGCATGCGGGCCGAAATTGTACGGCCGCGCGATTGCACATAGCGCGATTGCATGTTCTTTCCATAAACTCTTGGATTTGGCAGAATGGCGGCCAGACGCGCCGCCTGATACGTGGACAGGCGCGCGGCATCCACGTTGAAATAGTGGCGGGCGGCAGCCTGGGCGCCGAAGACGCCGTTGCCGTATTCCACAACATTCAGATACAGTTCCAGAATTCGCCGCTTGGACATGACTGCTTCTATCATATAGGCAATGACCAGTTCCTGGCCCTTGCGAATATAGGTGCGATCGGCCGATAGAAACAGGTTCTTGGCAAGTTGCTGCGTAAGCGTGGAGCCTCCGCGACGGCGATTGCGGCCAGCGTCTTCCTGGCGTTCGTTATAGCGCCAGGCCTTGCGGATGGCCTCCCATTCCACGCCACCGTGCTCGGTAAAGCGGGCGTCCTCAGCGGCAATGACTGCCTTTTTCAAGGCAGGACTGATGGCCTCGTAAGGTGTCCATTCATATTGAATGCTCACTGGCGGGTCCAGGGCTGCCAGACGGTCTGCCTGTTCGCGCATGTACGCACTGCCGCCGGGATTGAAGACACTGTACCAGAGCACCCAGGCAAACAGATAGATCTGATACAGCAGAATGACCGCGATCAGCAGGGCAACAAGGTCGAACATGGAGCGTGCGATCGATTGCGTGCGCACGCGTTCGGCGATGCCGATAGCAACCCCGCTGGCGATGCGTCCGACTGCTTCGAGCATCAGACCGACCCCGTCAGTTCCATGCGCAGCGCTGTGAGAACCGGCGCCGCGTCGGGCTCAATCTGGTTCCAGATGCGAAAGCTCTCAGCTCCCTGGTAGACCAGCATGCCCAGGCCGTCTGAGGTATGGCGGGTGCCGCCGTTGCGCGCCTGCTGCAGAAATGGCGTGTCGCCGTCTGCGGTATAGAGCATATCGTAGGCCACGCTGTCGGTGTGAAACAGGTTGTCGGGCAGGGGCAGTGTCTGGCCCGACAGACTGCTGGAAGTGGCGTTCACGATGATGTCCCAGGTGCCCTGCAGCGCGGAAAATGCCGAGGCCGTTACCTGTACTTGCGGGCCCGAGAGCGCCGCAGCCTGCGCGGCCAGCACATGGGCTTTGTCTTCGGTACGGTTCACAATGTGCAGATGTGCGCATCCGGCCTGCAACAACGCAGGCATGACGCCGCGCGTTGCTCCGCCGGCGCCGATCAATAGAATGCGGCTGTCGTGCAGTGTGATGTGCTGGCGCAGCATGTCATTGACCAGCCCGACGCCATCGGTGTTGCAGGCGTGTATTTCGCCGTTTTCCTGCCACAGGGTGTTGGCTGAACCGGCAGCCCTGGCGCGATCGGATATGCGAGGATCGGCCAGTGCGCAGGCTTGCTCCTTGAAGGGTAAGGTAATGTTCAGGCCGCAGCCGCCGGCGGCAAAGAACTGCTTGACGTGGTCGCGAAAATGCGCCGGTTCTACACATTGCTTGCTGTACTCGATCTGCAGGCCCGTCTGCTGGGCAAACAGAGCGTGCAAGCGCGGCGACAGGCTGTGTTTGATCGGGTTGCCAAGAACGGCGAATTTGCGTGGCGTCTTCATGATGCAGTGGTCTCTTCGTCTGGTTGGGCGAGCCCGGCATATTCGGCGTCAATGTGCAGCAACAGTTCATCGGTGCCGCGTACATTAATGACAATACGATCATTGCGTTCGAGTTCGGGCACCCCGTTTACTTCGATAACCAGCGGGATTTCTTCGAGACGAACCAGGTTGTCGCGGATGAAACTGCCGTGCAACCGGGTACGTGATTGCTGGGTCAGCCAGCGCAGACACCAGTAGCGCTCCAGCCGACTCTGGAATTCGTGCCAGAGCATGTACTGGGAGTCGAAGGCGCCGACGATGGCGTACAGATCGGCGTCTTTCGGTTTGAACGGTGCTACCAGACGTGCAGAAACGCCGTGTTCGGCTGCGGCAAGAATTTGGCGCTGGTTCACCAGATCGACATAGCGCCGCAGCGGCGACGTGGTCCAGGCATACTGGGGAACGCCGATAGATTCGTGTGGCAATGGATGAGTGGACATGCGCGCCCGCCCCATTTGCTGGGAGCGATATATGCCGGGCAGGCCGTGTTCGTTCAGATACCCACCCCATTGCGTGTTGGCCAGGATCATATATTCGGCAACGATTTGATCTAGCGGTGCATTGCGCTGTCGCGGGATAAGTTCAATGACCGAATCGGGATCATCGGCAGGCCCGTGCAGGCGGAACGTGTATTCCGTACGGTTGTTGTTTTCCGGTTTGCCGCGCATCTGTTCGCGTGCTGCCTTCAGGTGCTGTCCCAGTTTCCAGAGCGGCCGGAATAACTCGGCGTAGGGCAGGGGGGCGGTCTGGTCCTCGAGCGCTTCGCGGGTTACCTGTGCTACCAAATCGTCGATACGCAGATTTTCGCAAATCGTGATGGTTTCGGCACGCGTGACGGTTTCCTGGATTTCGCCTGTGGCGACATTGGCTGTGACGTACAGGGACAGAGCAGGCACCTGCTTGCCGGCATCCAGCGAGAACATGCTGATCAGCGTATCGCTTTGCATGGGAATTTTATCGCCGGGCATGTAGAGCGTGGACATGCGGCTGCGCGCCAGCTTGTCCAGATCCGAATCACGCGTGACCACCAGCGCGGGGGCGGCAATATGCACGCCAATCCGGTACAGATCGCCTTCAATATGCTTCGCCGACAGCGCGTCGTCAATCTCTGTTGTGCTGATGTCATCAATGGAATAGGCAATGACGTCGCTGGCGGGCAACTCGGGGATTGGCGGGATGTCCAACTCGGGTACAGCCGTTCCCTTGGGGAAATGCTGTTTGAGAAATCTTTCCATATGCACGGCCAGCGCATGTGGATATACGCCCAGTTCCAGTAACAGCGTTTCAGCGGTCTTGCCGCTTTCGGCCAGCGCCTTCTCGAAGGCTTTCCATTGCAGCGTGTTTTTGTCCGGGCGAATCAGGAATGTACGGGCGGCATCGCGCAAGTCTTCGGGCAGCGTGCCGGCCAGCATGGCATCGGTCCAGGCCTGCTGCTGTTCGGCCTGACGCTGTTTCTTTTCCAGTGCCGCCAGCGCTGCCTGTAAAATGTCGGCAGGTGCCGCCTTGTAATGGCCTTTGCCCTTGCGGTGAAAGTAGGCTGGCGCGCTATGCAGTCGCAACAGAATGGCCGTTTTTTCGGTAATGGACGGTTCGTGTCCGACATAATCGCGAGCCAGATCCTGGGCTGAAAATTCATCTTGCGGTGCGCATTCCCATAGAAATTGCAGATCAAACTCGTCGCTCATCGCCCGAGCCTGTTCGAGCATGGCTTGTGGTTCGATGCCATCGAAGGTAAAGATGACCGCGTTGCGCTTGATTTTGCTGCGTTTACCGCTGACCGATTCGACCTGTAGTGTCGAGTCGGCTTCGGAATGAATTTTTTCAGCCTTGAAGCTGCCGTCGTCTTCAAAAACCACGTACATGAATATGAGTTCCTACTTGGAGGCGGTGAAATCGAGAATGGCAGGGAGATAGCGTTCAAACATGGAAAATGCGTGATCCCCTCCCTGTATCAGTGTGAGGCGTGCGCCATCGTAGCGGTGGGTCATTTCCTGCCAGTCCAGCACTTCATCGTCGGTGCAGGCCAGCAGATAATAGTGCTGCATGTCGGTCAGAACGGGCCGGTACAGACTGGCCAGCGCCCGAATGGACGCAGCCGTAAATGAAAAAGACGCATCGCTGTGAAATTTGGTAGTGTGACCCAGTTGGGTGGACAGGTCACGTACTGCGTATATGGCCGGATTGATAAGGACTGCCTTGCAGTTCAATTCTTCCTTGAGCCAGGTGGCGTAGTAGCCGCCAAGCGAGGAGCCGATCACTGTCAGGTCCCGCATGTTCCCGGATGGGCACAGTTGCTTTGCATGTGCCATGGCCAATGCAATGGCTGCATGCGGGTCATCCGGCAGATCGGGCGCGGCCAGTTCATGCGCGCGACCGGCAGCAGCCATCGCTTGCTGCAATTGCTGCGATTTGGCAGAAAGAGAAGACGACCGAAAGCCGTGCAGATAGAGGATCATGAGACCGTTTGCGTCGCCGTCTGTTGCAGGGCCTGCAGCAGTTTTTCGTGGATTCCGCCGAAACCGCCATTGCTCATGACCAGAATCACGTCATCGGGCTGTGCCTGCCTGCTGACGTCCTGAACCAGCAGGTCCAGATCATCGTAGCCCTGGGCAGGTACGGTGCTGTCGCCAAAAATCTCGGCCGGATCCCAGCCAAGCGCATGTTTACCGGTTTTGGCGCCGAAACAATAAATTCGGTCGGCCAGGGCCAGGGCCTGTGGCAATCTTGCGGCCATCGTGCCCAGTTTCATGGTGTTGGAACGGGGTTCGAGTATGGCAAGAATACGCCGGGATCCAACCTGCTTGCGCAAGCCGTCCAGGGTCGTTTCAATGGCGGTGGGGTGATGGGCAAAATCGTCAAAAACCTGGATTCCATTGACGGTGCCACGCAGTTCCATGCGGCGGCGGATGCCGGAAAATCGCGATAGCGCCGCAATGGCGGCGGTTACCGGCACATTGACATGGCTGGCAGCGGCAATGGCAGCCAGCGCATTATTGGCATTGTGCGCGCCGGTGAGCGACCAGTCGACCAGTCCTTGAAGTTTGCCATCATACAAGACGGTAAATCTGCTCATGTCGGCCTGATCCGCTTCGAAAGTCCAGCGCCCGCCGGGGCCGAATTGATCCTGTTGTGACCAGCAACCACGCTGCATGACCCGCGCAAGCGCCTGATCCTGCGGCGGATAGATAATGCAGCCGCTTTGCGGTACGGTCCTGACCAAATGATGAAATTGCGTTTCGATGGCGGCAAGATCAGGGAAGATATCGGCGTGATCGTACTCAAGATTGTTCAGAATCGTCGTGCGGGCATGATAGTGCACAAATTTTGAACGCTTGTCGAAAAAAGCCGTATCGTATTCGTCGGCTTCAATGACAAAATAGCGTTGCGCCTGGTCGTAACGTGCTGAAATGCCCAAATTGGTGGCAATGCCCCCAATCAGAAAGTTCGGTTGCAGACCGGTATCCTGCAGGATCCAGGCCAGCATGGAGCTAGTGGTGGTTTTGCCATGCGTGCCTGCCACGGCAAGCACGTGCTGGTGCTGCAGGACATGATCTCCCAGCCATTGAGGGCCGGACACGTACGGCAGTCCCTTGTCAAGAATCGCTTCCATCAGCGGGTTGCCACGCGTGACGACATTGCCGATCACAAAAAGATCGGGTGCCAGGCTTGTCTGGGCGGCATCGAACCCTTCGATCAGTTCGATCCCTTGTTCCTGTAACTGTGTACTCATGGGAGGGTACACGCCGGTATCGCAGCCGGTGACCTGGTGCCCGGCCGCGCGTGCAATCAGGGCCAGACCGCCCATAAAAGTGCCGCAAATGCCCAAGATGTGTAAATGCATAAATTTCTCCTGAGCGGTATTTTAAGCGGAATCAGCCACATCGCGGCAATTGCGCCGCTCAGTAGGTAGAATTAGCAATACGTATGTCATATAGTTGCTATTACAGGACGCATCGTTTCGGGTGCTGGAACCCGCCGCCAGCAGTGCTTTTGCGCTGCTGCGCTGTTATCTTCGTACAACGTTTAAAACAGGTTAAGTAATACAGGTAATACAGGATGAATCGTAGACAGTTAGTTGGGGCAGGCCTGGTCCTGCCCTTTTTGTTAATGACCCGACCGGCTCGGGCCGGCGCGAAGCTGAATGAAGACGTGTCGGTTGTGGACGAGGCGGCGCTCAATGAATTGCTCGGCCTGTCATTGCCCGATCTGAATGGCGCGGCGGTGTCGTTGCGTGATGTAATTGAAGGGCAACTGGCCATTATCAATTTCTGGGCTTCGTGGTGCGCCCCTTGTGTCCGGGAAATGCCCGCGCTGGACGCGTTGCATAAAAAACAACCCTCGGTCAATGTCGTGGGCATCGGACTTGATACTGTTGCCAATATTGAAGCGTTTGCGCGTAAAACACCGGTATCTTATCCTTTACTGACTGCAGGTGCGGGTAAAATCGCACTAATGCGCAAACTGGGTAATCCCAAGGGAGGGCTGCCATTTACGCTGGTGCTGGACGGTAAGGCCAGACCGCTGGCAACGATCCTGGGTGAAATAGAAATGGATGGGCTGGCTGAATTTGCGCGCAGGCATGCCTGAGGCCGTGCCAAGTCTGGCGGATTGGTAGATTTTAATAGACAAAAGCATGAAATTGCCGTTAAATACGAGTTTATTTGCTTATAGACTGGCGCTCAATGACGCAAAAGGTACTGGTTCTTAATGGTCCTAATCTGAATCTGCTGGGTACGCGCGAACCGGATGTCTACGGTCGGCAGACACTGCAGGACATTCACGAAGCATTAATGCTTGCTGCAAGCGAAGCCGGTGTGCAATGCGAATGCTTCCAGAGCAACCATGAAGGCGAGCTGGTCGAAAAAATCCAGTCCGCGCGTAACAATACCGCGTTCATCGTCATCAATGCCGCCGCGTACACGCATACCAGTGTCGCCTTGCGCGATGCCCTTGGCGCCGTGGCCATTCCGTTCATAGAGGTACATATTTCCAATGTACATCAGCGCGAATCTTTCCGGCATCACTCCTATCTGGCAGATAAGGCCGTCGGGGTCATTTGCGGGCTTGGGGCCGATGGTTACATGGCAGCCTTGCAATATGCGATAAAACATCATTTAAAACAGGCCCGGAAAACGGCGTCTGTCTGACAATCAACTCGAAGCATGGAATTAATATGGATCTGAGAAAACTGAAAACGTTAATAGATCTGGTTGCCGAATCTGGCATCGCAGAACTTGAAATCACCGAAGGTGAAGGCAAGGTCCGCATTGTCAAATTCTCCCAGACGCTGCAACCGGTAGCCCCGGCTCAGCCACAGGCTGCTCCTGTCGCAGCGGCGGCGCCCGCAGCAGGTGCCGCCGCTGCGCCTGCCGCACCGGCAGCGCCCACCGGTCATATTGTCAAGTCGCCCATGGTCGGCACTTTTTACCGCGCGCCCAACCCCAGCTCGCCCCCATTTGTAGAAGTGGGCGCCACGGTTGCCGAAGGCGATGCGCTGTGCATTATTGAAGCCATGAAACTGCTCAATGAAATCGAGGCGGACAAATCCGGTGTGATCCGGGAAATTCTGGTTGAAAATGGCGAACCCGTTGAGTTTGGCCAACCACTTTTCGTGATTGCGTGAGTATGTTTGAAAAAATCCTGATTGCAAACCGGGGTGAAATTGCCCTGCGTATCCAGCGCGCCTGCCGCGAATTGGGTATCAAAACGGTGGTCGTGCATTCTGAAGCCGACCGTGATGCCAAATATGTACGTCTGGCAGACGAGTCGGTATGTATCGGCCCAGCGCCGGCCCAGCAGAGTTATCTGCATATGCCGGCCATTATTTCTGCTGCAGAAGTCACCGATGCCGAGGCAATTCACCCTGGCTATGGTTTCCTGGCGGAAAATGCAGATTTCGCCGAACGCGTTGAGCGCTCCGGTTTTGTGTTCATCGGCCCTCGGCCAGAAACCATTCGCGTCATGGGTGACAAGGTTAGCGCCAAGCAGGCTATGATCGCTGCCGGCGTGCCGGTAGTGCCTGGCTCCGAAGGCGCATTGCCCGATGACCCTGCGGTCCTGCTGGAAACGGCCCGCAAGGTAGGCTATCCGGTCATCATCAAGGCAGCAGGTGGCGGTGGCGGGCGCGGCATGCGCGTGGTCCACACCGAAGCGGCTCTGGTAAGCGCCGTGAATCTGACCAAGGCGGAAGCGCAGGCAGCATTCAATAATCCCGAAGTGTACATGGAAAAATATCTTGAAAATCCACGGCACGTCGAGATCCAAATCCTTGCAGACGGCAAAAAAGACGCAGTCTGGCTGGGGGAGCGCGATTGCTCAATGCAGCGTCGCCACCAGAAAATAATTGAAGAGGCGCCGGCCCCAGGCATTCCGCGCAAACTGATCGAACGCATTGGCGAGCGTTGCGCCGAAGCCTGCCGCAAAATGGGTTATCGCGGTGCGGGCACCTTCGAGTTTCTGTACGAAAACGACGAATTCTATTTCATTGAAATGAATACCCGCATTCAGGTTGAGCACACCATCACCGAATGCATCACCGGTATCGACCTGGTACAGCAGCAGATCTTTATTGCTGCAGGCGAACCGTTCAAGCTGCGCCAGCGTGACATTACCTTTAAAGGGCATGCCATCGAGTGCCGTATCAATGCCGAAGATCCCTATACCTTCATGCCATCGCCAGGTCTGATCACCAACTGGCATGTGGCCGGTGGACCGGGCATCCGCATCGATTCACATGTATTCAATGGCTATCGGGTGCCTCCCAACTATGACTCCATGATCGCCAAGCTCATCACTTTCGGCGACACGCGTGAGCAGGCTATCGCACGCATGAATCTGGCTCTGTCTGAAATGGTTGTGGAAGGTATTCAAACCAACATCGCACTGCATCGCGAACTCATGACCGATGCACGTTTTGCCGAGGGTGGAACCAGTATCCATTATCTGGAACACAAACTCGAACAACGAGCAAAATAATCGAGTCAGCAGAAAAGGTCTTCGGACCTTTTTTTGCAATGACGCAAGAGGATAGGCCATGCGGGAACTTGTTTTATCATGCTCGGAAGACCGGGCGGAAGCGCTGTCGGATATATTGCTCGAGCTCGGCGTGCTGTCGGTGTCTGTCGAGGACGCCGATTCAGGTACCGAGCACGAAACGCCGCTTTTCGGAGAACCGGGCGCAGAGCCCGATGTCCAGGCCTGGCATCACAATCGTGTTGTCGCGCTGCTGCCCGATGATATAGCCCTCGAAACGTTGCTCAAAGCGCTAGAGCAGCAAAGCGGCGAAGACTATTCCGATGCGGCCGTGCTGCGTGAAGTTGCCGACACAGATTGGGTGAGGCTGACGCAATCGCAGTTTGCGCCCATCAGCATTACCGATCAGATATGGATCGTGCCCAGTTGGCACCGTGAAAATCCCGAGGTGCCCAGCGCTGACGGGCAGGGCAATCCCATTCTGATCGAACTGGATCCAGGGCTGGCCTTTGGCACCGGCAGTCACCCAACCACGCATTTGTGTGCGCAGTGGCTCGCGGCCAATCTGCAGAGCCAGCAAACGGTGCTCGATTACGGTTGTGGTTCCGGGATTCTTGCCATCATTGCCGCCAAACTCGGCGCTCGCGATGTTGTCGGCATTGATATCGATGAGCAGGCAGTGCAATCTACTGAGTACAATGCACAGAACAACAGGGTGCAGGTTACTGCCTGCCTGCCCGATGGACTGCAGGCTGGTACCTTTGATGTGGTGGTGGCAAATATTCTGTCAAATCCGTTGAAAGTGCTTGCTCCCATGCTGTGCGGCCGCGTGGCGCCTGCTGGCCGGCTTATTCTGTCGGGCGTTCTGGAGCGCCAGGCGCAAGAGGTTGCTGATGCCTATGCGCCGTGGATCGACATGTCGGTGTGGCGCAGCCACGAAGGATGGGTATGCCTGGCCGGCACCCGCAAGCAGACCTGAGAGACTTGTATGAAAACGCGTTGTCCAGATTGCATTACCAGCTTTGATGTGACGCCGGCGCAGTTGAATGTGCGTAACGGCAAGGTGCGTTGCGGCGTTTGCTCCACTGTTTTCAATGCTTTTGATCACGCGGTGGACGATGATCCCGATTTTCCGATATTGCAGGCTGAAAAGGCGGGCGCTGAAACGTTCGCTGCCCGTTCTGAGCCAGCACCGGTATACCCTGATTCCGCGCGCGCTGGCGATCGCCAGGATCGCTCCCCTGTTTCGATGGGGCGATATCAGGCAGCGGCAGCAGACCCACGCATGGACCAGGCAATTGAGCCGACGCTGGATGACGAAAAAGACCAGGACCATAGGGATTATGAGGGTGACGAGCGGGCACCGCGAATACGCCGGACGCAAGACACAGACCGGGGTGCGGGCGAGCGTTTTGTGGTGGGCGCGCCAAGCCTGTCCGGTAGCGGCGCCTACTATCAGGACCAGCGGGGCGCATCGTCCCAGATGCATGTAGAAGGCCAGTATCGCCGCCGCGTTCAGCGCGACACCGAATATGATGATCCTGAGCGCAGCAGCGGCAGTGGTCTGATCTGGTTTCTGGCCGTATTGTTTGCCTTGATTGTACTGTTCGCCCAGGGCGCCATTGTCTTTCGTAATCAGATTGTCAGCGTAGCGCCGACCTTGCGGCCCAAGCTGGTACAGCTGTGCAGTTTTGTTGGCTGCCAGGTTGGCTATACACGTTCCGTACGCCATCTGGCCATTCTGAAGCCGGCTTTGCGCCAGGTGAACACACCGTCGCCTGCGCCCGAGACTCGCGCCTTCAGCCTGCATGCCGTCATCAAAAATAACGATACGATCGCCCAGCCCTTGCCATCGCTGGTGCTCAGCCTGAAGGATGCATCCGAATCCGTTTCAGCACGACGTATCATCAAACCGCAAGAGTATTTGTTGCCCGAGGCGCAAAAGCGCGCATTCCAGCCAAATGACGAGATCGCCATTAATTTACCGATACAGGTCAGTCGTACAGACGTGGCCGGTTTCGAATTGAGTTTGTTTTATCCCTGAAGGTTTTTCAATGAATAATGCAGTTCTTATTTGCGGTTCGGTGGCCTTTGACACCATCACGACCTTTGAGGGTCATTTCAAGGATCATATCCTGCCGGGCAATATCAAGTCATTGAGTGTGTCCTTCTTTGTACCCACAATGCGCAAGGAATTTGGTGGTTGCGCGGGCAATATCGCTTATAACCTCAGGTTGCTGGGTGGCAATCCGGTACCTGTGGCTACCGTGGGGCCTGATGCAAGCGATTATCTGGCGCGCATGAGCAGCCAGGGTATCAATACGCGTCTGGTGCGCGTGCTCGACGATATGTTCACGCCGCAATGTCATATCACGACCGATCTGGATGGCAACCAGATCGCGGCATTCCATCCGGGCGCCATGACGCGTTCCACTGAGAATGATGTAAGCGGCGAGTCGGCAGCCTGGGGCATTGTTGCTCCGGACGCCAAGGACGGGATGTTCAAGCATGCCCGCGCCATGCATGCCGCAAAGATTCCGTTTATTTTCGACCTGGGCCAGGCCATGCCCCTGTTTGATCGCCAGGATCTGGAACAAATGCATGCACTGGCAGATGTCTGGACCTTCAACGATTACGAGGCATCCGTGGTAGAGCAACGCATGGAAAAATCGATTGATGAGTTGGCTGACGGGATGCGGGCCATCATTGTGACGCGCGGCGCAGAAGGGGCGACACTGTACGAAAATGGCAGCCAGCGCGCCATCGCGCCTTGTAAGGCTGCAGAGGTGAACGACCCTACCGGATGTGGCGACGCGCATCGGGGCGGTTTGCTGTATGGATTGACGCAGGGCTGGTCGTTTGAAGACGCCTGCAAACTGGGCGGCATTATGGGTGCCATCAAAATCGCCTCCCAGGGACCGCAAAATCATAGTCCTTCACGGGATGAGATTTCGGGTTTACTGGAGGCCCATTACGGCCTGCAACTGCCTGCGAACGCGAGTTGATAAAAAAATGCCAGCCCAACTTACCGGGCTGGCAGCGTATATTGCGGCCGACCAAGTCTTAAAAAGGCATCAGGCTGGCAAGAGCGATTTGCAATACCTGCAGAATAAGAATCAGCACCAGGGGTGAAAAATCGATCATTCCGGTGCGGGGCATAAAGCGGCGGATCGGATCAAGCAGCGGGGCCAGCAGCGTATTGAGTACCGGCATGACCGGCTGCATGGGGTTGATCCAGGACAGGATCGCCTGAAAAATACATAGCCAGGTGGCCAGGCTCAGCGCCCATTTCACAGTCATCAGCAAGGCAACAACCGGCAGGCGCAGTAACAGGCCGTCTGCAAATCCAAAACCGCTAACCGACATCATCAGCAGCAGTTCCACTGCGGCGCAAATAAACGCCATCAGTAAAGAGGCGCTATCGATCTTATTTCCCGTTGGCAGGATCGTGCGTAAGGGGACAACAGCCCAATCGGTGATGTTATTGATCAGGCGCGCGTAGGGGGTGAACGGATGGATTCGTACCCAATACATCCAGGCTCTGAGCAGGAATACGGAAATCAGCAGCGAAAATACTGTCGAGATCAGAAAAGTGAGTATGGAGGAGATCATGATTTACGGGCCCGACAAAATAAAAAACCGCCCAACCAAAGGCCGGACGGCTTGATCAATACTGCTGCGGCCCGCTTCGATCAAAAAGTTCTAGCTTGATCGAAGCGGCGACGCAGGGGGCCACCGGGACTCCCTGCGTTACGGATATCAATGTGCTGTCCGAGAGGGCAACATCATTATAACCGGGTTGGTACCGCGTCTTAAGGACGACCACCCGTTGGGAATGGCCATGCTGCTGACGTATTGCTTGCGGTTTTTGCATCATCGGCGGACACGGTTTCTGCTACTGGTGCAGCCGGCGCTTTTTTCACGACTGGCTTTTTGGCAGCAGGTGCCTTCCTAGCGACCGGCTTTTTTGCAGGTGCCTTTTTCGCTACCGTCTTGGCAGGTGCCTTTTTGGCAACGGCTTTTTTAGCCGGTGCTTTTTTGGCCACTGCTTTTTTAGCGACGGCTTTCTTGGCTGGTGCTTTTTTAGCTACGACTTTTTTAGCAACGGCTTTCTTGGCCGGTGCTTTTTTGGCGACGGCCTTTTTAGCAACGGCTTTCTTGGCAGGCGCTTTTTTGGCGACGGCCTTTTTAGCAACGGCTTTCTTGGCTGGTGCTTTTTTGGCTACGGCCTTTTTAGCAACGGCTTTCTTGGCTGGTGCTTTTTTGGCGACGACCTTTTTAGCAACGGCTTTCTTGGCTGGTGCTTTTTTAGCGACTGTCTTTTTAGCTACGGCTTTCTTGGCAACTGCCTTTTTGGCTGGTGCTTTTTTAGCAACTGTTTTTTTAGCGACTGCTTTTTTAGCAACGACTTTTTTGGCAGGTGTTTTTTTCACAACTGCTTTCTTGGCAGGGGCCTTTTTGGCAACTGCTTTCTTAGCTGCAGGTTTTGCTGCAGCTTTCTTTACAGCTTTCTTGGCGGTAGTAGCCATGATATTGCTCCTTAGAAAGGGTCCTAATCACAAATTTAAAATACATCTACGTAGATATAATTCAAGACAAGCAACGAAAGAGCTTGGCTTAACTACCATTTGATATGTTCCCCACGCTTTGTGCGAAACATCTCAAATGGATCTGATGAAATGAATTCAAATTCCATCATAAGCGTAAGGGTAACGCATAACGTCGTATAACGAAAGAATTTCTTATTGATATTATTGGCTTAACTCAATTTATTGAGCTCTTGGGACGATTGATCGGGTGTTTTGTATTCACCTGAAATTTTCATCTTGAGCATGCGCAGTGATTTTTCAAATTGCAGATCTCCATTTCAACTGTGTTTTTTAATCGCATTTGCAAGTGCGTGATCGGCTGGTGTCAGATGGTGAATCGTCTTCATTCGGCTTTTTTAAAATTCATACCATGTTCTGCAAAGCCAGTGTTTATAACGCTTTGCGCCATTCGTATAAATGAAAGATAGCGCGTGGTATGTGAACAGGCGTTGCTGGCGTGGTGTTTGGGTACGCGCGATTATCCGAATACGACCAGGTGCATGCAACTGCTTGCGCGCTTGCCGGACGTGGCCTTGCTCAAACAGCAAAAGCATTGGCTTATGTGTTGTGAGAAGTTTTGTTAAAAACCAACATTTTCACAACAAGATGCGCGTTCAAAAGAAAAAAAACGCTGCGAATGAAGCAGCGTTTTTTTCTTTTAGCATCACATCAACCTGCCAGGTTTGCGCAGCTCGTTAAACTTCGTCAAGCCTTTGCAGCACGAGATCGCGACCCAGAATGGCCAGCACGGCATCGATGGCGGGCGTCTGTTTTTGGCCGGTGACGGCAACACGCAATGGGATGCCAAGCTGCGGCATTTTCAGGCTGTTGTCGGCCAGAAATTGTTTGACCAGCGCGGCCAGCGCAGGCGCATCCCATGAGTCCAGCGCGGCAGCTGCAGTGGCGAACTTTTTCAGCGTTGCGCGTGCCTCTTCGGTCAGCACGGTAGCAGCAAGCTGTGCGTCTGCCGGCTGATACGGGGCGCAAAAGAGCATCGCGTTATCAGCCAGTTGCTCAAGTGTCTCTGCCCGATCGCGGAACAGATTCAAAATAGCGGCCAGATTCAGGCCGGCAGTATTGCCGCCGCGAGCGGCAATGCGCGGCGCAACATGGGCGACCAATGCGTCGTCGGTCAGTTCCCTGATGTAATGCGCATTTACCCAATTGAGTTTTTTAGGGTCCCATTGCGCGGCAGACTTTGACAGATTACGCGTATCGAACCATTGCACGAACTGATCGCGTGTGAACAGTTCCTGGTCGCCATGACTCCATCCCAATCGGGCCAGATAATTGATCATGGCTTCGGGCAGATAGCCCTGCGCATCATATTCCATGACGCTGACTGCGCCGTGGCGCTTGGACAGTTTCTGGCCATCGGGGCCCAGAATCATCGGCAGATGCCCATACTCGGGTACCGTGGCGCCCAGCGCTTTCAGGATATTGATCTGGCGGGGCGTGTTATTGACATGGTCGTCGCCGCGGATCACATGAGTGATCTGCATGTCGTGATCGTCGACCACCACACAAAAGTTGTAGGTCGGTGTGCCATCGGGCCGGGCAATAATCAGATCATCAAGCTCGGCATTGTCGATTGAAATGGGGCCTTTGAGCATGTCGTTCCAGGTTACCGCGCCTTCCAGTGGATTGCGGAATCTGACAACGGGCTTGCGTTCTTCCGGCACGGGCGGCAGGGTTTTGCCAGGTTCCGGCCGCCAGGTGCCGTCATATTTTGGCTTGCGTCCTTGCGCCTTGGCTGTTTCGCGCATGCGCTCCACTTCTTCCGGGCTGCTGTAGCAGTAGTAGGCTGTGCCTGCTTCCAGCATGGATGCCAGCACCTGCTTATAGCGATCAATGCGCTGCATCTGATAGAAGGGGCCTTCATCTGCATCCAGTGAGAGCCATTTCATGCCGTCCAGAATGGCCTGTACCGCTTCCGGGGTAGAGCGCTGCACGTCGGTATCTTCGACACGCAGCACGAATGTGCCGTTGTGATGGCGGGCAAAGGCCCAGGAAAACAAGGCGGTGCGTGCACCTCCCAAGTGAAGATAGCCGGTAGGAGAGGGGGCAAACCGGGTGCGAACTGCTGTCGGGGCAGATTGGGACGTATTCATTGTGATTGCTCGGCAATTGGATAAATCAGAAGAGAGTCAGTTTAAAATGTTATGAATGACCAGAGCAAACGAATCAGCAGTTTATATAAAAAGATCTGGCCCGTTCAAATCATTCAACCCCAAGAGGATGTATGTTGCGTCACCGACTCGCGGCATTTTTTGAACCACGCTCGCTCTGCGTCATAGCAGACACTGAGCTCGCCGTTTTCACACAGGTTCCCGCTTACCTTAAGGCAGCTACCGATCTGCTGTCACTGCCAGATGACCTGACCTTGGCGCGGCAGCAGTTGCGGCACTGGGCGATGACGCCCGGCCGTGATCTTGCCGTCATATGTGTTCGGTCCGGATTATTGGCTGCCGTTTTGCAGCAAATGGCGGTAGCGCCGCCGCGTGCCATTCTGTTGTTGCCCGGCCAGGTAGTTGACCAGGCGCCGCAGGACACCCGTGAGCTGATCCAGGATTGGTGCAGGGAGCATGGGGTCATGCTGCTGGGGCCGCGCGCCTTCGGCATTTATCGCCCGCATTTGAATCTGAACCTGAGTCTGGCGCAGATGCAGCCACGCGCGGGCCGGATTGCCGTGATATCGCAATCGCGAATGTTGTTGCGCTCGATCATCGACTGGGCCGAAGACGTCAACCTGGGGTTGTCTGCTGCGGTATCGCTGGGAGAAGTGACCGATGTCGATCTGCCCGAATTGGTCGAATACCTGGCAACCGATCCACGCACGGACAGCATTGCGTTGTACCTGGATAAACTCACTTCAGGCAGGGAGCTGATCAGCGCATTGCGCGCCGCTTCCAGCGTTAAGCCTGTGATTGTGTTGCGCGCTGGTCGGACGGATCCGGAACTGTCCGGCAGCGACGTGGTGCTGGATGCTGCGCTCAGGCGCGCAGGCGCGATCCGCGTGAATTATTTTGTTGAGCTGTTTGCAGCAATCAAAGCCATGTCGTATGCCAGAAGGCCGCGCGGCGGCAAAATTGCCATGCTCGCCAATGGTCGTGCTTCGGCGCAATTGGTGCAGGATGCCATTCCCGCAGACAGTTCCATGTCGATGGCGCCGCTCACACAGGGTACGTTCAAATGTCTGAGTGAAATTTTTGGCGTCAGTACGCTGGTTGATAATCCGGTCATTCCATATGTCCCCCTGACGCCCGACGCGCTGATCGATGGCTTGCAGTGTCTGATAGCAGACAGCCAGGTGGATGCCGTCATGGTCATTCTGGCGCCTGACGAGTTTTGCGACATGCCGCAAGTAGTCAAGGCGCTGGCTGCGTTTGCGCCCGGTGCGAAGAAGCCGATTGTGACCTGCCTGCTGGGAGAAGCCAAAATGCGCCCCCTGCGCCGATTGCTTGATCAGGCGGGCATGCCCGCCTTTCGTACGCCTGAAACGGCGCTCAGTGCTGTTTTGTCGCTCACTTCTTACCACTATAACCAGCAACTGCTGCAGCAAACCCGATATGTGCAGTCAGGGCAGCGGCCGGCAGAGCTTGAACAGGCACGCGCGATTCTGGAGGCGGCAGGCAATGCAGCCGCAGACGAACTTACCCGACAGCAATGCATTGAGCTTGTTGAATGCTTTCATCCGGACGTGCGCTGGGAGCGCGACGAAGAAGACGAGCGCTTCAGTACGCTGGATGACGTGCCTTCCGTCATGATCCGCGTTAGTCGCGATCCGGTTTTCGGGCCATGGATCTGGTTCGGAGAGGGCGGGCATATGGTTCGCTTTTCAGCCTCGGATCGGGGTGTGGACCTGCCGCCGCTAAATCTGAATCTGGCCGGCAAGCTGATCGAACGCAGCCGGGTCTGGCGTCAGGAGCTGCAGTCTTATGTCGAACCGCAAATCCTGCGCAAGTTGCAGGGGCTGCTGGAAACCATCAGCGAAATGGTCAGCGAGCTGCCGGCCATTGAAGCTATGGAGCTGGATCCGATCATCCTTGGCTATCGCGACCTGCACGTCCGCGAAATCCGCATTCGGCTGGCCAAATCGGCGCCTGCGGTGATCCCGCAGAAAACCGGCTTCAGCCATATGGCGATTTATCCCTATCCGACGCATTTGGTTCAGAATCGTGTTTTTGCAGACGGCTCGCCCTGGATATTGCGACCCATTCGCCCCGAGGATGCCGATGCGTTGCAGGAATTCATCCGCGGGCTTTCCGAAAAATCACGCTATATGCGTTTCGTGTCCATGATGCGTGAACTCACGCCCAAGATGCTCACCCGCTATACGTATGTGGACTATCATCGCGAACTTGCCCTGGTGGCGACGACGCAAATTCCGAATCCAGCCAACCGCGGCTTACCGCAGGAGATCATTATCGGCCTGGCCCACTACCTGCGCAATGCAGATGGTGTAGGTGCGGAGTATGCTCTGGTCATTAGCGACCATTGGCAAAAACGTGGTCTTGGAAGCAGCCTGATGCAGGCGCTCATCATGGCTGCTCGCCAGCAGCAATTGAGCTATCTTGAAGGCGTGGTGCTCTCAAGTAACCGCCCCATGCTGCATCTGATGACTTCCCTGGGTTTTATTAACGAAGAAGATGCGGAAGACCCCTCGATGCGTCGGGTCTGGCTGCCGCTGACCATGACAGAACCGGCCTGATCCTGGCCTGGCGTGTATATGTCGTTGTCATTGTTCGTTGCGACAGATGAGAGCCAAGCGGTCTCGTCCGGTTCTGAAAGAGAATTTCGCCGTGTTACCGGCGGTGGTTATCGGCGATTCTGGTCATTGCAATTGAAATGATGTGTGAACCAGATAATGGTTAGCCGGCTAAATAAACCAGACTGAAGCAGACGATTAATTGTCTGCCGGGTAAAAGAGGACGTGCCCTGTGTGGCGCTCACTGCCGTCAATAAAATTTATTGACGGCAATTTTTTTTCCTGCAGGAAAATGCGCAGCGGCCTGGGGCAGTCAGAAAATATTATTGCGTGATTTTTTGCAGAAATGCCGAGATATCGTTGATCTCATCCAGGTTGACCGAGTGCGCCATAGGATAGGTACGCCATTCGGTATTGCTGTATTTGTTTTCCAGTAGCCACTCGCGCGTTTGCTGCGCAAAGCGGATATCGACAACCGGATCATAGGTGCCATGCGCGATGAAGATTGGCATGTCCAGATTTGCGGTGTTATGTTCTGCAACGCTTTTGTCCGCCATGGGCAGATAACCCGACAGGCAAATCAGACCGGCCAGTTTCTTTTGCGAGCGCAAGCCGGTTTGATAGGCCATCGCGCAGCCTTGGGAAAATCCGGCAAGAATAATGTTTTCTGTGGGCACGCCGCGCTCGTTTTCCCGACTGATCAGCGCTTCAATGGCAGCTTGTGAGCTGCGCAGTCCGGATTCGTCGACATCACGGCTGACATTGCTCAGCGCAATAATGTCATACCAGGCGCGCATCGGCATCTGGTTGTTGATCGTCACGGGGCGTACCGGCGCATTGGGAAACACAAAACGGATACGCCTGTCGGCCGGCAGACGCAATTCTGGAATGACCGGCACAAAATCATTGGCATCGGCGCCCAGCCCATGCATCCAGATCACCGAATGGGTAGGCGCAACAGTGTCGCTGCCGTGTTCAATTTGCACGCAGTCCAGTAATTTTTCCATTCGATTCATTCCTTGGTCAGCAAAAGCTTGATGGCCTGAAAAAGGGCCCGATAGTGTTTGCGCTGCGGTTCGTGTCCGGCTGCCAGTGCTGCGTTCTGGTCGCGTTCACGGCGTGCGCCGCGAATCAGGGTACGCAGGGCCTGCGCGTCGGCCTGGGGATAGTCATTCAGCAGGCGGGTCAGGGCCTCGTCTTCATCAATCAAACGATCGCGTAGTGTCTCCATGCGGTGCATGTTTGCAGTCTGTTCACGCGAACCGTTTTCCCATTCGTCCATTTTTTTTGCAATGGCGGCGGTATCGGCTGTGCGCAGCAGCTTGCCTACATAATGAATCTGCCTGCGCCGACCTTCTCGCCCGGTGGTTTTTTGCGCCGTGCGAATGGCTTCGAGCGTTTTTTCGTCCAGATCCAGCTGCTTGACTTTCTCCAGCGGCAGCTCGACCACCTGCTTGCCAAGTTCCAATATGGCAAGCAGTTCGCGCTTTACCTGGGATTTGCTGGGACGGTCATAAAGCGGTCCGTCATCGCTCTGATCTGCATTCTGCATACATCGCTATCAATAAAATGGTTAATATGTCAGTATGATAACCGCCTAATGTGAAGCCGTCATAATGAATTCCCGATTGAAACCGAAAACCTCCATGCCCCATACCCAACCTGACTTTGAAGAACTTGTTCAACTGGCGCTGTCCCATGCCAAAAAGCAGGGCGCCAGCGATGCTGCTGCCGAAGTGTCCGAATCAGGCGGTTTGTCTGTCTCGGTGCGCAAGGGCAATATTGAAACCGTTGAAAAAACGCAGGACCGCTCGCTGGGCGTGACCGTCTACGCCGGCAATGCGCGTGGCTCGGCCTCTACCTCGGACCTGTCGGCCGCGGCCATTCGCGAAACGGTCCAGGCGGCCTGGAATATCGCCAAGTACACGGCAAATGACGAAGCCGCCGGCTTGCCCGACGAAGCAGATCTGGCAGTCGAGCAGCCCGATCTGCAATTGCACCGCCCCTGGAGTATTTCTTCAGAAGAGGCGGCTGAAATGGCCATCGAGGCCGAAGCCGCTGCCCTGGACTACAGCAAACAGATTACCAATTCGGAAGGCGCCGGGGTCGATACCTATCAGGGGCGGTTCGTGCTGGCCAATTCGCGCGGGTTCATGGGGGGGTATCCATACTCCCGCCACGGCATGTCGGTGACGGCCATTGCCGGTAAAGGCAACAATATGCACCGTGACTATTGGTACACCTCGGATCGCTATCCCGAGAGGCTGGCCAAAGGTACCGATGTGGGTGTGTATGCCGCGCAGCGGGCCCTGTCGCGACTGTCGGCACGGCGGATCGGCACCGGCAAATATCCGGTCCTGTTCGAAGCGCCGCTTGCGCTGGGATTGCTTGGCGCATTGACGCAGGCAATCAGTGGCGGGGCGCTGTATCGCAAATCCACATTTTTGCTCGATTCGCTGGGCAAGCAGGTGATGGCCGACCATCTGCAGATTAGCGAAAATCCGTTCATCAAAGGTGCGCTGGGCAGTTCTGCCTTTGATGACGAGGGTGTCCAGACCCGCGCGCGTCAGCTGCTGACCGATGGCATTCTTAATGGCTACCTGCTGTCAACTTATACGGCACGCAAACTGGGCATGCGCACCACAGGTAATGCTGGGGGCTCGCACAACCTGCTGCTCAGTTCTTCGCTAACCCGTCGTACCGATGATTTGCCTGCCATGCTCAAAAAAATGGGCACCGGCATTCTGGTGACCGAGCTGATCGGCCAGGGGGTGAACTATGTCACCGGCGACTATTCCCGGGGCGCCTTCGGCTACTGGGTGGAGAATGGCGAAATTCAGCATGCGATCACCGAATTTACCATTGCCGGCAACCTGGCGGATATGTTCCTGAATATTGTCGGTGTCGGCAGCGATGTGATTACGCGGGGTTCGAAAACCACAGGTTCGATCCTGATTGATTCAATGGCGATCGCCGGACAGTAACCCGACCACAGGGAAAGTACTTAATCGGCTGTAACGCGCTATGTAAATGGGCATAGTGCGTGTATATTTAGCGGGTTAAATTTTTTCCAAGAACAACGAAATACTTCGGAGTAGCCATTATGCAACGTCGTTCCTTCCTCAAAAAAGCAGGCCTGGGCGCTGTGGCCAGCACGGGTGTCATTGCCGCCCCGGTCATTGCCCAGGAAAATCCTGCGGTCAAATGGCGCATGGCGTCCAGTTTCCCTCGCAGTCTGGTCGCATTGTTCGGTTCTGCAGACCGTTTCACCAAATACGTCAAAGAAGCCACAAACGGCAACTTGCAGATTGACCTGTTTCCGGCGGGCGAAATTGTGCCGGCCTTGCAGGTACTGGACGCCGTGTCCAATGGCACTGTCCAGGCCGGGCACACTTGTGGCTACTACTATTTAGGCAAGAATCCGTCGTTTTGTTTCGATACGGCTGTCCCCTTTGGCCTGAATGCCCGCCAGTTGAATGCCTGGATGCTTGAGGGCAACGGCAAAAAGCTGATGCGGGATCTGTTTGGCAAGGTCAATATTGTCAACTACCCCCTGGGCAACACCGGTACGCAAATGGGCGGCTGGTTCCGCAAGGAAATCAAGACGCTGGACGATCTCAAGGGCCTGAAAATGCGTACCGCCGGCCTGGCCGGTGAAGTACTGGCCAAACTGGGCGTCGTTCCCCAGCAGATTGCCGGTGGCGATATCTATCCGTCGCTGGAAAAAGGCACGTTGGATGCCGTTGAATTTGTCGGTCCGCTGGACGATGAAAAACTCGGCTTTAATAAAGTGGCCAAATATTACTACTACCCGGGATTCTGGGAAGGTGGCGCGCAAGTCTCGGCCTATTTCAATAAAGACGCCTTCGAAAAGCTTCCCAAGCATTACCAGGCGATTCTGGAATCTACCGTGATTCGGGCCCATACTGAAATGATGGCGATGTACGACTCCATGAATCCGGGCGCATTGCGTCGCCTGATCGCCAATGGCGCCGTGCTCAAGGAGTTCCCGAAAGAGATGATGGACGCGTCTTTCAAGGCTACAGCGGAAATTTACAAAAAATATTCGGATCAGGACGAGACTTTCAAGACCATCCTGACCGACTATATGGCCTATCGCGACGATTTGATCCCCTGGTTCAATGTCGTGGAAGGTTCCTATACGCGGTATGTCGCGCATGCCATCTCGCAGGCGCGCAAGTAAGCTGAAGATCATCGCCCTACAATTTGCGCAGGGTAAGCAGCAAATCGAGCCATGTTCTCTCTATAGGAGGGCATGGCTTTATTTGTAATAACGGTGATGGGCGACTACCTTCATAGCGATAGTCGTGCTGGCGGCTTCCAAAGACTCTATAAAGGCGCAACTTCCGTGGCTTTGCCCGGCGTCGTTTGCGACTGCAGAGTCAGAGGCAGATTGGCGCAAAACAGGCAAAGCCAGAGCCGGCGTCTCCCAGTGGATTGTCGCAACCAGGAGACAAAAGCTCGAAAAAACCGCCGAGGTGGGGCGTTAACGTCTCTATTTCATTGTTTTATTTGAAAAAAAGTTTTTTGCGTGTTAATATCACGGGCTTATCTGTATTTTTGCACTGTCGCAGGGTAGTTTACGGTCATTGTATCTTTTGGTGCGCTGCTGTACTTCCCTTGTTTATAACGTTCAGGCGAATTAGGTAAACCGTCGGATTGCGATCGCCGGCGCCATTTTTATCCGTTTTGCGGGTATTGAATCGTGTGCCCCCGTGAGTGATCCGCTTCAAACTCAAATTTTAGGAATACATCATGAAGACCTTTGTGGCCAAGCCCCATGAAGTCAAACGTGACTGGTATGTTATTGATGCAAAAGGCAAAGTCCTTGGTCGTGTAGCCAGCGAAGTTGCACGCCGTTTGCGCGGTAAACATAAACCGGAATTTACCCCTCACGTTGACACAGGCGATTACATCGTCATTATTAACGCTGCTGATATCGTTGTTACAGGCGCCAAATCGGAAGACAAAAAATACTTCCGTCATACTGGCTACCCTGGCGGTATCTACGAAACAAACTTCAGGAAACTGCAAGAGCGTTTCCCTGGCCGCGCTATCGAAAAAGCCGTCAAGGGCATGCTGCCTAAAGGTCCCCTGGGTTACGCCATGATCAAAAAACTCAAGGTGTACGCGGGTGCCGAGCATCCTCATACTGCCCAGCAGCCTAAAACGCTGGAATTTTAAGGATAAATCATGATCGGTAATTGGAATTATGGAACGGGCCGTCGTAAAACGTCAGTTGCCCGTGTGTTTCTGAAAAAAGGTACAGGTAATATTGTTGTCAACGGTAAGCCTGTTGACCAGTATTTCGCTCGTGAAACAGGTCGCATGGTTGTTCGCCAGCCCCTGGTGCTCACAGAGATGGTTGAATCTTTTGATTTTCATATCAATGTACACGGCGGCGGCGAAAGCGGCCAGGCTGGTGCGGTGCGTCACGGTATTACTCGTGCGCTCATCGACTATGACGCCACACTCAAACCCGCGCTGTCAAAAGCCGGCTTTGTAACACGTGACGCCCGTGAAGTTGAACGTAAGAAAGTGGGTTTCCACAAGGCGCGTCGTCGGAAGCAGTTCAGCAAACGCTAATTTGTTTCGCGACATGTCGAAAAGGCCGCTTTTGCGGCCTTTTTCTTTTGGATTCTTTATAATAGTTTTCTGCGCTCAATAATTGAATGGAAACAAACACAATGGCTTCTTCCTCTTCATCTGTCAAGGTCGGTATTGTTGGTGGTACAGGTTACACCGGGGTGGAGCTGTTGCGTCTGCTGTCTGCGCATCCGAATGTCCGGTTGCACGCCATTACCTCGCGCAAAGAAGAAGGCATGCCGGTTTCGGCTATGTTTCCCAATCTGCGCGGCCATGTGGACCTGGCTTTTTCAACGCCTGAAAATGCGGCCCTGACCGAGTGTGACGTGGTGTTTTTTGCGACGCCCCATGGCGTGGCCATGGCGCAGGCGCGCGAGCTTATCGATGCCGGCGTCAAAGTCATTGATCTTGCCGCAGATTTTCGCCTGCAGGATACGGCTGTATTTGAAAAATGGTACAAAATGCCCCATAGCTGCCCGGATATCCTGCGGGAAAGCGCCTATGGGCTGGTTGAATTGAATCGGGAAAATATTGCCGGCGCGAACGTGATCGGCAACCCGGGTTGCTATCCCACCACGGTCATCCTGGGGCTGGCGCCGTTGCTGGAGAAAAAACTGGTGCATACCGGCAATATCATTGCCGATTGCAAATCAGGTGTCTCGGGTGCCGGGCGCAAGGCCGAAGTGAGCACCCTGTATTCTGAAGCGGGCGACAACTTCAAGGCATACGGAGTGGCCGGGCACAGACATCACCCGGAAATCACCGAGCAGCTTACAGCACTGGCAGGCGAAGCGGTCACGCTTACTTTCGTTCCCCATCTGGTGCCGATGATTCGCGGCATGTTGTCCACCATTTACGTCACAATCAAGGATGATGCGCTGGATACGGATTTCCAGGCTCTGTACGAAAGCCGCTACGCTAACGAACAGTTCGTGGATGTGATGCCGGCAGGCAGTCAGCCCGAAACCAGATCGGTGCGGGCTTCAAACACCTTGCGCATTGCCGTGAGCCGCCCGGACAATGGCAATCAGCTTATTATCATCGTGGTTCAGGATAATCTGGTCAAGGGCGCCGCCGGTCAGGCCGTGCAGAATATGAATTTGCTTTTCGGTTTGCCTGAACAGGCGGGTCTGGGCGGCGTGGCCATTCTTCCCTGATCTGACTGATATGTCCATGATCGCACGCGGTTTTCTGTTTCTGGTCGGCGTCACGTTGGGAGGTAGCGCTGCGTATTATTACACGCATAATATGATGCAGCGTGAAATGTTCAGTCAGAAGACCGAGCTTGCCGAGCAATTGTCTCATGCGCTGATGCAGGAAAAAATCAAGATGACGGAGCTGCAAAGTCGCCTGGATATTTCCGAGACCCAGATGACCATGGACCGTGCGACAATTGCGGAGTACGAAAGCCAGGTCAAAAAACTGCAGGACGACCTGGCGCGCACCTCCGAACAATTGTCTTTTTATGATGAGCTGTTACCGGCGGGTCCCCAGGGCGCGATCAGTGTGCGCGGCTTCGATGCTGTTGTGGAAGGGCGGCGTGTCCGCTTCAAGGTGCTGGTGTCCCGGCAGGCCCAGGCCGGTACGGTCTTTAAGGGCGAGCTCAAATTTACGGCAACCGGCACCTTAAAGGGTGAGGCCGCCACCGTGGATCTGATTCCCGATACGGTTGAGCACGCCAGTACGGGCTCGGACAGCATTCCAGCGGTTACTGACTTGAAAAAACAGGCCCCGGCCCCCATATTAAATCTGGATTTTGAAACCATTCAGCGAATCCAGGGTCTATTGATGTTCCCAGAGGGATTCGTTCCCCAAAAAATCACCATGCGTGTGCTCGAAGGTAAGACAGTGCGTGCGTCGCGCACGACTGAATTGTCTCCCTGATTGCACCATATGGTAAAATGAATTTCTGCTAACGGTGGCTGTATCCCACCAGGAGTCTAAAAATGAGTACTGTTCTCGAATCTGTCGATCTGCAAGCCCCTCCCACTCCGTTGCTTTTTACTGAAGCGGCGGCCACTAAGGTCAAGGACCTGCTTATCGAGGAAGGTAACCCCGAACTCAAACTGCGCGTGTTCGTGCAGGGCGGCGGCTGTTCCGGTTTCCAGTATGGCTTCACGTTTGACGAAGTGATCAACGAAGACGATACCACAATCGATAAAAACGGCGTGCAACTACTGGTTGATCCCATGAGCTTTCAGTATCTGGTTGGCGCAGAGATCGATTACAAGGAAGATATCGAGGGCTCACAATTTGTGATCCGTAACCCGAATGCGACCACAACCTGCGGCTGCGGCTCTTCGTTCTCGGTTTAAGCGCGAATGCATGATTGCGCGGTGTTTGGAAAAGGGGCGGCAAGTATCCCCTTAATGGCAGTGTTTAAAGGCTTTCCTTAACGGTACCCGTTATACATTTCCTCGCACGGCACCAGTCAGAAAAATCCGGCCCCCTTATTTGGGATGCCGGATTTTTTATTGGGCTTGTAGTAATCAGGCCTTTTGATCGATCTTTGAGGATCGACCTCTACGCCGGGTACAGGCAGCCCAGTATGGTTTTTCTGCGTGCGCCGGTCACCGACGGCGTGCCGGCGGGGTGGCCGGACAGAAAGGCATGGGCCAGCCAGGCAAAGGCCAGCGCCTCCATCGATTGCGAGGCAATTCCATGCGCATCGCTGGTGCTCAGTTGTACGCCAGGCAGGCGGGACTGCAGATCTTCCAGCAGGGCCCGGTTACCGGTTCCACCTCCGCATACTATCAGCGTCTGGCTATCGGCAGCATGGCGGCGGATGGCCTGAGCCACAGTTTGCGCCGTAAAGGCGCGCAATGTCGCCTGCACATCTTGCGGTGCAAGGGCCTCAAAGCCGGCAAGCCGCGTTTGCAGCCAGGTGTGATTGAAAAGATCCCGTCCAGTGGATTTGGGTGGTGGCAATGCCAGCCAGGGTTCGCTTTCAATAAGCGCATCAAGTAGGGGTTGGTGCACGGTGCCGCCGGCCGACCATGCGCCGTCCTTGTCGTAAGATTCGCCAGTATGGGCCAGACACCACATATCCAGCAACACATTGGCCGGCCCGGTATCAAAGCCGGTCACATCCTGCCCGGGGCGCAGAATACTGATATTTGCAATGCCTCCCAGGTTCAGGACAGTGACCGTCTGCTCGCCGGCAAAAATTGCCTCGTGAAAGGCAGGCACCAGGGGCGCGCCCTGACCCCCAGCGGCCACATCGCGGCTGCGAAAATCGGCCACGACCGCAATGCGGGTATTTTCTGCCAGGCGGGCGGGGGCATTGAGCTGCATAGTGAAGCCCAGTTCGGGGCGATGTCTGACGGTTTGCCCGTGAGCGCCGATGGCTGCGATCCGGCTGGCGGGCAGGTTCGCCTGCGCCAGCAAATCGGCCACCACCTGGGCATACAAGTCGGCCACCTGGCAACTGGCAAGGCCGGCGCGCTCCAGCTCGTTGTTGCCGGCACGATTTAAGTCCAGCAATTGGGCTCTGAGTGCGGTTGGCATGGGACGCGAGGCAAACGCTACGATTTGCGGCCGGTCGGTGCCGGAGAAAGCAGCCAGCACACCGTCGGCGCCATCGGTGCTGGTGCCGGACATCAAGCCGATCAAATAGCGGGGTTCCTGCGCTTGGGTCATGAGCATCTGCCTGGCCGAAAAGGGTATAATTTAACATTGAAATATGCGCAAAAGGGCGTTTATCGGCTTGGTTTTGTTGCCAATGTCCTTCCTTTACCCATCTGCCCGCGCCCAGGAATCAGAAAATTTATGTCAACACCCGAAATACCCCTTAGTCCGGAAGTGGAAAACGACCTGCAAACCGTGCTGCGCGGCTGCGACGAGCTGCTGGTTCAGTCTGAATTTGCGGTCAAGCTGCAAAACAGCCGTAACACTGGCACGCCGCTGCGTATCAAGCTGGGCCTGGATCCCACCGCTCCCGATATTCACTTAGGGCATACCGTGGTGCTCAATAAAATGCGCCAGCTTCAGGATATGGGGCACAACGTTATTTTTCTGATCGGCGACTTCACCTCCATGATCGGCGACCCCAGCGGGCGCAATGCGACCCGACCGCCGCTCACGCGCGAGCAGATTGAAGTTAATGCCAAAACCTATTATGAGCAGGCCAGCAAGGTGCTGGACCCGTCACGTACTGAAGTGCGCTACAACTCTGAGTGGTGCGATCCACTGGGCGCGCGCGGCTTGATCCAACTGGCTTCCCGCTACACGGTTGCCCGAATGATGGAACGCGATGACTTCACCAAGCGCTTCAAGGGCGGCATTCCCATTTCTGTTCATGAATTTCTGTATCCGCTTATGCAGGGCTATGATTCGGTCGCGCTCAAGGCAGACCTGGAATTGGGCGGAACAGACCAGAAGTTCAATCTGCTGGTGGGCCGTGAATTGCAAAAGGAATATGGCCAGCCGGCTCAATGCATTCTGACGATGCCCTTGCTCGAAGGCCTGGACGGTGTCGAAAAAATGTCCAAGTCCAAGCACAATTACATTGGTATTACGGAAACGCCTGACTCCATGTTCGGCAAGCTCATGTCCATCTCCGATACATTAATGTGGCGTTATTATGAATTACTTTCATTCAAGTCGCTGCAGGACATTGCTACACTTGCGCAACAGGTCAAAGAGGGCAGGAACCCGCGCGATGTGAAGGTGGAGCTGGCGCAGGAAATCATTACGCGCTTTCACTCATCTGCAGACGCCAGCAATGCGCTGGCCAATTTCGAAGCGCGCTTTCGCGATGGCGTTATTCCGGAAGAAATGCCAGAAATCAATCTTGGGCCGGGCCCGCTTGGTATTCTGCGGGTACTGAAAGAAGCCGGTCTGGCCAGCTCCGGTACAGAGGCGGGGCGCAATGTACAGCAGGGTGGGGTGCGGGTTGACTCCCAGCGTGTGGAAGACAAGAATCTGCAGCTGGCGGCCGGCACCTATGTGGTCCAGGTAGGCAAACGCAAGTTCGCCCGGGTCACCGTCAGCGCCTGATGCCAAACCCTGTCTGCCCGCCCTGTGAGCACGGCAGACCGCGGTTTTTCAGGCGATAAAGGAACAGCAGGCAATGTCGTTTCTTGCCTGGCGTTCGTCCGCGCCACAAGCGCATTTTGATCTGTTTTTATTGTATTGAAGGGGATGTCATGAAAATCAGCAGCCAGTCATTTGAACACGAAAAAGCAATCGGGCCGGTCAATGCCTTCGCCAAACCGGATGCGCAGGCGCACATGATTCTGTCGGACAACAAAAACCCACATCTGGCCTGGACCGATGCACCTGAAGGTACGCGTTCATTCGTTGTCCTATGCGTAGACAAAGACGTGCCCAGCAAGCCCGATGACGTCAATCAGGACGACCGTGAAGTGCCGGCCAGTCTGCCCCGCGTTGATTTCTATCATTGGGCACTGGTGGATATCCCGGCTAACATTACCGAGATTGCAGAAGGCGAGTTTTCCAACGGCGTGACGCCCAAGGGAAAAAGCGGCCCGCTGGCCGCCAAGGACATGCGCCAGGGTATTAACGACTTTACCAACTGGTTTGCCAGCGATCATGATATGAAAGGCGATTACTTTGGCTATGACGGCCCATGCCCGCCTTTTAATGATGCGCTGGTGCACCGCTATTATTTTACGGTTTATGCGCTGGATATCGATACCTTGCCATTGACCGGCAGCTTTACCTGCGCCGACGTGGCCGAGGCCATCGCACCTCATGTGCTGGACCAGGCCACGATCATGGGTCTGTATTCGCTGAACCCAAAAGTTTCCTTTTGAATTTTATCCAATTACCCGCTTTATATAGGACACGTTATGTTTGACCGCTCGCTAACTCTTGACAAGGTAGATCCTGAACTCTGGAGTGCCATCCAACAAGAAAATACCCGTCAGGAGCAGCACATCGAACTGATTGCTTCTGAAAACTACACCAGCCCGGCAGTCATGCAGGCGCAGGGCACGCAGCTGACCAACAAGTACGCCGAAGGTTATCCTGGCAAGCGCTACTACGGTGGCTGCGAATTTGTCGATATCGCTGAAGAGCTGGCTATCGGCCGCCTGAAAGAACTGTTTGGCGCCGAAGCGGCCAACGTGCAGCCGAACTCCGGCTCACAGGCCAATCAGGGCGTGTACATGGCGGTGCTCAAGCCCGGCGACACCGTGCTGGGCATGAGCCTGGCAGAGGGCGGTCACCTGACGCATGGCGCATCGGTCAACGCATCGGGCAAGCTGTACAACTTCATCCCTTACGGCCTGGACGAAAACGAAGTACTGAACTACGAACAGGTTGAGCAACTGGCCAAAGAGCACAAGCCCAAAATGATTGTGGCTGGCGCCTCTGCGTACTCCCTGACAATTGACTTCGAACGCATGGCCAAAATTGCCCATGACAATGGCGCTTACCTGATGGTCGACATCGCGCACTATGCAGGCCTGGTTGCCGGTGGTCAGTACCCGAACCCGGTTCCTCATGCCGATTTTGTCACGTCAACTACGCACAAATCTTTGCGCGGCCCGCGCGGTGGCGTGATCATGATGAAGGCAGAGCACGAAAAAATCATCAACTCCGCCATTTTTCCTGGCATTCAGGGCGGCCCGCTCATGCATGTCATCGCCGGCAAAGCCGTGGCTTTCAAAGAGGCGCTCAGCCCCGAATTTGCCGACTATGCAAAACAGGTCGTGGCCAATGCCAAGGTGCTGGCCGATACGCTGGTCAAGCGCGGCTTGCGTATCGTTTCCGGCAAGACCGAAAGCCACGTTATGCTGGTGGACTTGCGCGCTAAGGGCATTACCGGCAAGGTCGCCGAGGCCCGCCTGGGTGATGCGCATATCACCGTCAACAAGAACGCGATTCCGAACGATCCGGAAAAACCGTTCGTGACCAGCGGCATCCGCCTGGGCACCCCGGCCATGACCACCCGTGGTTTTACCGAGGCCGAGGCTGAACTAACTGCGAACCTGATTGCCGATGTGCTGGATAACCCGGATGATGAGGCAAACATCGCTGCTGTTCGTGCTAAAGTAAATGAACTTACAGCGCGCTTCCCGGTTTACAAATAAACCGCGCATTATCACAACGCAATAACTTAATTGCCCGGCACAGGACTTTAGCAAGATGAAATGCCCGTTTTGTTCACACCACGATACACAGGTTATGGACTCGCGGGTATCCGAAGAGGGCGACACCATTCGTCGCCGTCGCCGCTGCCTTTCCTGTGACCGGCGCTTCACGACATACGAACGTATCGAGCTGGCCATGCCTGCCGTGGTCAAGCGCAATGGCACCCGGGCGGAATTTGATCCGGCCAAGTTGCAGGCCAGCTTGCGTCTGGCATTGCGCAAACGCCCGGTCAGTACCGAATTGCTGGAGCGGGCGGTTGCTCGCATCCAGGAATCACTGCTCAATTATCCCGAAAAAGAAGTCTCGACCGACTATATCGGTGAGTTGGTTATGAGCGAGCTCAAGCAACTGGATCAGGTTGCCTATGTAAGGTTTGCCTCGGTCTACAAAAGCTTTCAGGATATCGAAGAGTTCGTTAACGCCATCAAGGAAATGCAAAAGCCGGTCAAGCCGCATAATGGCGGCCGCCCGGATGCTGTCGATAATGCCTGAGGGGTTGTTGTGGTGTGGCGCAGCGCGCGCCGGCATGTGTTGGCGGGCACGCTGACTCTTTATCATCGGAACATTGGTTTATGAATGATCAGGACTATATGGATCGGGCACTGGCCCTGGCGCGCAGCGTCATGTTCAGCACCAGTCCCAATCCGCGCGTAGGCTGCGTGATCGTCAACCAGGGCCGGATCCTGGGCGAGGGCGCCACCCAGCCACCAGGCGGGCCGCACGCCGAGGTATGCGCCATCCGCGATGCACAGGCCAAGGGGCATGCGCTGGCGGGATCAACCTTTTACGTTACGCTTGAGCCCTGCAGCCACTATGGCCGCACGCCACCGTGCGTGGATGCGCTGCTCGCGGTAAAACCTGCGCGGGTTGTGATTGCCGCCAGGGACCCGAATCCGCTGGTCAGCGGAGCGGGCATTGGCAAGCTGCAGGACGCTGGAATCACAGTTGAAATTGGCCTGGGACTTGAGCAGGCGCTGGAAATCAACCCCGGTTTCGTATCGCGCATGAGCATTCAACGCCCCTGGGTTCGCATGAAAATTGCCAGCTCGCTCGACGGCAAGGTCGCCCTGAACAATGGCCGCTCGCAATGGATTACCGGCGGTCAGGCGCGCGCCGATGGACACCACTGGCGCGCTCGTGCCTGCGTTATCCTGACGGGCTCGGGGACCGTGCGCGATGATGACCCGCAACTGACCGTGCGTGATGTACACACTCCCCGCAAACCCATTCGGGCCGTTATTGACAGCCAGTTTGCCATTGATGAAGACGCTCGCCTGTTCGACGGCGACCCGGTATTGATTTTCGTGACTGAATACAACGTTGCCAAGGCCGAACGCCTGGCCGCGCGCAATGTGCGCGTTATTACCATCAACGAAAAAAACAAACATGTGGACCTGAAGGCCGTGATGGCCTGGTTGGGGCAGCAGGACATCAATGAAGTGCATGTGGAGGCTGGTCCGGGTCTGAATGGCGCGCTGCTGCAGGCCGGGTGCGTGGACGAGCTGCTGGTCTACCTGGCCCCGACAATCCTGGGCGATGCCCGCTCGGCCGTTGCGCACACACCGTTTAATGTGCTGGCCGACGCCTACCGTTTCGAGTTCTTCGATACTGCAACCTGCGGCAAGGACATGCGCCTGCGGGCCAGATTGCCTACGCGCTGGAATCAATTACAATTGCAATCGGGCGGCACAAAGCCCGACATGGAGTAAACAATGTTCACAGGAATTATCAGCGGCGTTGGCCGCATCAGCCAGGTCAAACCGGCAGGCAACAGCGACGACGACGGCGTGCATGTCACTATCGAGGCAAACAATTTCGATCTGTCTGGTATCGGCCTGGGCGACTCGATTGCCGTGCAGGGCGCCTGCATGACCGTCGTGTTATTGGACGACGGCGCTTTCCAGATCGACGTCTCGCGCGAAAGCCTGGATAAAACCACGGGGCTGGACAAAGCCGGCGAAGTGAACCTGGAGCGCTCACTCAAAATGGGCGACTCCCTGGACGGCCACCTGGTCTCCGGGCACGTAGATGGCATTGGGCAGGTCACGCGCTTTGAACAGGTGGGCGAATCGCACGAGCTACGCATTCAGGTTCCGACAGCACTGTCAAAATACCTGGCTTACAAAGGCTCGGTCACAGTCAATGGCGTGAGCCTGACGGTCAACTCGATCAAGGATAATGCCGATGGCTGCGAGATCAGCATTAATATCATCCCGCACACCTTGCAGGTAACTACGCTCAAACACCTGCAGGCAGGGACAAAAGTGAACCTGGAAATCGATATGATTGCGCGTTATGTCGAAAGGATGCTAAAATAGCAGGCTAAATTGAGAACGGGTTGTTGAATAAACGCAATGGCCGCAGTAAGTTCTTGATGACAGGGTCGGTGGCCGAGTGGCTGAAGGCGCACGCTTGGAAAGCGTGTATACGGTAACGTATCGGGGGTTCGAATCCCCCCCAACCCGCCAAAATTAAGTATGTAAAGTGCTGTATAAGTATTAAATACCCCGTAAATTCAATGAGTTGCGGGGTTTTTTATTGCCTGCTTGGTCGTATAAGGCGGTATGAGTACGGTTGCAGATGCCGCCAAATGGCGGTATAAATGGCGGTATCTCCATATACCGCCAATTTCATATACCGCCAATTTCATATACCGCCAAAATGCCCCTAAAAGACACCGAAATCAAGCACGCAAAGCCTAAAGACAAAGACTATAAACTGACAGACGGGGGCGGCCTGTACCTGTCCGTTACCGCAGCTGGGGGGAAGTACTGGCGGTACAACTACCGGTATTCTGGCAAACGTAAAACTCTGGCCATCGGGGTTTATCCGGCCATCACATTGGGTAAGGCCAGGGAGCGGCATGCCGAGGCCCGGGCACTGCTACTTGATGGCATAGATCCCGGCGAGGACAAAAAGGCCCGGCGCCAGGCGCAGGATGCAGCCAATGCCAATACATTCAAAGCAGTGGCCACCAAATGGCATGTCTACTGGAAACAGGGTCTGACTGAGCGATATGCCGATCAGGTATGGACTAGGTTGGAGGCGGACGTGCTGCCGGTCATAGGCGATGTGCCCCTTACTGATCTGACGGCCGGCCGATTCAAGGATCTGGTACAGCAGATCGAGAAGCGGGGCGCCGCTGATATCGCAAAGCGGACATTGCAGACCTGCAAACAGATTATGCGGTATGCAGTGACCCATGATTTCATCAAAGCCAACCCGGCGGCCGATATCCAGCCGCGCGACATTCTGCCCAAACGAAAGAAACGCAACTATCCCAGGGTGCATGCCAGCGAGTTGCCGCAGCTGCTGCGCGCCATTGACCAATACCAGGGGGCAGAGGTCACCGTGCTGGCGATGCGCTTTTTGGCGTACACCTTCGTGCGGACGGGTGAGCTGATCCGCGCGCGGTGGGAGGAACTGGACGAACAAGCAAAGCGGTGGAATATCCCGGCTGAACGGATGAAGATGGACCGCCCCCATATTGTGCCGCTGTCACGCCAGGCGCTGGCGGTACTGGAGGCCATGAAAGGGTATGACAACGGTAGCGGCTACATATTCCCGACTGACACCTATGGCAAGGGTCTGCACATGAGCAATAACACCATTCTGTATGCCTTATATCGGATGGGATACCGGGGGCGTATGACCGGGCACGGCTTCCGGGGCGTGGCTTCCACCATCCTGCACGAGCAGGGATATAACCATGACCATATTGAAATCCAACTGGCGCATTCTGAGGACAGCGACGACACCAGCGCTGCATACAACTACGCCGAATATCTGCCGCAGCGTACCCGGATGATGCAGGAGTGGGCGGACTATCTTGATGCCATCAAACAGGAGAAGGTCATACCCCTGCCGGTGGGGCGATCTGCCTGATTTGTGCCTGCACCCCTATCTATTCTGGTGTAACCGGTGTAACTCGTGTAATCGCCTTTATCCATGCGGGTTTTAGAGGTTACACCAGCGCAATGGTGTGGTGTAACTGGTGTAACCCGGCCTGATTTTCACCTGCACCCCATATGTTTTGGCGGTAACACCGGTAACGCTGGTAACAGCCTCTATTCATGCGGGTTTGCGCGTTACCAAAAGCGTTACCAGTGTGGTAACAGCGGTAACAGCCATGGCGGGTACTGGGGCTGGCCTGTGGATAACCTTTACCAGGATCAAAAATAATCACTGTTCAAAAATTACGCATTTTGGCGACTGGCTGGACAGCCGCATGAATGCTATGTATCTCATTATGCGTAGAAAAATTATCCACAGATACGCATTCGCATAATCAGCGTTATGTAAAGTATGCGTAAATAATCAATGTTTATGATTGCATATTGAGATATTCATGTCTATCATTATCATTATCAGTATGCGCAACCAAGGATAAAAAAATATGACCCCTGAACAATTCAATGAAAAGCTCAAAGCCCTGGGCTGGAAGCAAAGCGACTTCTGCCGCATGACCGGCGTGAACAAGAGCACACCCAGCCGGTGGATGATGGAAGCCACGGAGATTCCGCTATGGGTTGAAGGGTACCTGAATTTGACGCTGGAGCTGGACCGATTGCATAAGACGTATGTCCGGCCGCCAAAAGGGACGCCTGAACTTTAAGAAGACCCTGCGCGCCAGCTGCCGGCGCCAGAGATATTTTTTGGAAATACCATATGATATGGTAGATCCGTTAAAAATCTACCGGCTTTTGACATATGGTATTTTCAGCGGGAATACCATATAAGTAGGTATATGGTAGAGTGGCGAAAAATGTTGTTGGAATTTGCTGTTTGCCTATGCTTCCACAATTTTGCGGAACCTACCCTTCAGGAGTTGTGATCGAACAGGTCAGCATATTTTCTCCACAACGCGATGAAATTTTCCCAGCTATCAGCGTCATTTTGTCGTCTAAGCTTCAGAGTGTCTACTGAGCCTATATCGACCTCAGAGGTGAGCACATGTGACGCAAGTTCCCAGTGAGAAATGATTTTTTCATCTGTACAGTTGTTTGGCATTGGATACCTACCTGCCCACACCAATGAATCTTCGTAGAAATTTAATAGATCTTTGGTTTTTTTGTCCGGATGCGTATTTAATAAATTGGCCAGCCTATTTAAATTGTGGGTCTTTATGTTTTGACCTGACTTGCGCTGAACCAAAACAGCTTTCATTATTAATTCCAATGCTAGACCGCAAAGCATATGATACACAGGCAGGCAAGCGACAGCCAGGCTGAAGCCCTGACCTTTGTCGTTTTCCATAGCCTTCCAGAGCACGCCAGCTGAGGCCCTAAGGTTAGATGCACGATTGAACCAATGGTTAGGGTGGTTTCGTTCTTGGGTAATATTCATATGGCTTTAGTGATTTGGGGGCGGAAGCCGGAGATTGCAGAGATGTTGAATTTCCAATTGTTCGTGTAGCAATATCCGAATGCATGTCATGTGGGCTTGGAAAGTGTCGAACGCTGTGTTTACAAAAGGCATTGCCCATTCATCCGGGTACCATTTACCTCTGTATTTGAACCTGCTAAATCGTAAGCCATGTGGTTGCTTATCATCTGAACAACCGACCACTACTGGAGTGTGCACAATATTGCGATGTTTCGACGTATTGACCAGGGCGGCAACGTGCTTCATTGTTTTGTCTGCAATCAGGGCATTGACAGCGCCTTTCAAGGGGCCCGCAGGCAATTTGCTCGAAACGTGATGAATGGATATCCGATGTTCGTCGGCTCGTTGGTTTGGATTTGCGTCGAAGTTCAGTGCGAAATAAAGAACATGCCCGAGGTGATCATAGGAGGCATGGACACACTGGAGTAATGCCAGCAGGTTAGCTTCTACCTGCATGCGTTTGTGATGAAATGCATGGTACTTTTCAGGTGTGACGCCGAAAATATATTCTGCGGCGACGGTCAGGCTGTCGCTGTTGCTCAAGGTATCGCCCAGCAGCCGTTTCGCCTCCCAATAATGGTATTTCATGTAGTCTTGTCGAGTCGCCAGAGATTGGGTGCATTGGTATGTTTTTCTGGCCATATCCTCGCTATGGCTACGCTTAACTGCATCACGAAGCGTTATAAGGTCCCAGGGTGGTGTTTTCCAAGTCTCTACCATTGGCAATTTTTTTGGAGATCTTTAAAAGCCTCATGCGCTCCAGAAATATCGAAGATGGCGGTAATTGCATTTTCCTTGTAGGGGGTTAGGCTAGCGGCGAAAGTTGATGTCTTCTCCAATTGTTTGAGAATGCCCAGCAAAGACCACGGATAAAAGGTCGCCTTGCTATCATTGGAAATCTCCCATAACTCAGTCTTCGCTGGGTCTTTGCCAAATCTGTACGTGACTTTTACTTTATCGCTGCCCAGAAAAGACTGCCAATTAATATGCATATATCTAGTGGTGCCGATACATGCCAGGACAAGACTAACAGGCTCACCATGGGTACCTTTCCCGGAGGAAGCAGGGATGGCCGCATAGTATTCGTTTTTATCGTTAAGCGGATCAATTTTTGAGTATGTTATCCAGCGGCCCTTGTCGGGAGTAGTGGTATCGACAGTTTTAGGTGCTAAAGAATGTGCCGAAGCAAGCTTATCGAAACATTCTAGTCGTGTTATTGCGTTTGTGTCGGCTGCACATTTCGCAACCTCCATGTCTTCGATGGCAAAAGCAGGTAGCGAAGAGCAACCCACTACCAACATCAAATATTTAGTCGCGAGATTCATGTCATTATCCCTACTTCCGTGGCTGATCCTGCACCGGTTCAATCGACCCAGCAGCCCGGCCCATCCCAGTACCCATATCGCTTTGTGCGGTCGTGTAATCCAGCAGCCTGTCATTCGCATCAAATCGGAATGTGGCGCTACTGGTATGGATATCTGAGCCGCCGGCAAATATGCCAACTATCGGAATGAACGTGGCCGGCCTGGTGCGGTATTCTGCAAAGTTGTACAGAACGGTGGCGGTGCCGTCAGAGCTGCGTATTTGAGTGGTCGGCTTGCCAAATTTGGCCAGGACTTCTGCGCGCGAGGTTTGGCCTTTCACCAGGCTGGAAAGCTGATCGTCCGATACTTTGACGCCTGATGCCGCACACCCGGCCAGCCCAATCACAGCCGCAATGGCCGCGTATCTGATTACTTTTCTCATTCTGCCCCCACCCCATTATTTATCTCAAATTGCGCCTATACACAGGCTTTTTGTTGCGCTCAAATATAGCATATGTAAGTATATATAAGTAGTTATGAGTATGTGTAGTGATGCAGGCTGTACATAATCACAGTATAATTGTTGCGTCAGTGCCTAGCCCGACGGGGCGAAAACAGGCCGTCGTCTACCTGCTGGTACTGGCTTTTATCGGAGACGAGATTGCTTTAGACGAGGCTATATGTCAGTAATACAAGAACGCTTGCAGCAGCGGGACTTTATCAGCCTGCACGACCTGATTGTGAAAATTTCTGAATCGGATGGCTGCACGGTCGGTGAAGCTGCCGCTATGATTTGCCAGTTGCTCCGCTCAAACCCTGCGCAGGCCCCGGGATTTACGTTTTATGCGCCCACCCATGGAGTTAACAGGGCAAAAAATCAGCAAAAAGCGCAAAGTCTTTTGGATTATGCCGCCCGAAACGGCGACTTCGAAAGGAATTGGTCCGATGACATACCTTTCTGATCGTCAACCCCCGGTGGATGACTACCATAGTTATGGCTTTAAGCTAACGGAAATAGACGCTTTTCTGCGTAGCCATGGGCTTAATATCGCATTGACGGATGCTGTAGATCCACAACAGAAGGGTGATGTGCTTTACCCCGATTGGGGGCATCGTATTGCGCCCGTGAAAACATATTCTAAATATCACGTCACTCGACTATTGATCGGTGATGATCCGTTCGATAATAGCAATTATTGGAACGATGATAACAATGTTGATCTGGCCACTGCTCAGTATATATTTGATGAGGCACTAGAGTTTGGAGATCTGAAACCAGATTTATGGACTGAGGGGGACGGATCAAATGATGATTCACCTAGGTTTATGGCGGCTACGCTTAAACAATGGTTCGGGCGTATAGGAAGATTTTGGCCAGTTCCCGAGCCTGTTTCTGTGCCTCCGATGGATCAGGAGAGCGTTCATCTGCGGCGACAGATCGAAGATTTACAGAGTCAACTTAGGCCGTTTGAAGCACTTGCCGATGGCGAAAATGAGTTGGTGCCAAAGGAGTTGGTAATGGCGCTCCGTGCCTGGCAAGAATTAACCGAGAATGGCGCTCGAGGCACTGTTGGCAAGACGCCAAAGCAGCATATTGAAAAATGGCTAGAAGATAACAACACAGGGTTGAGCGCGTCAGCTCTGGATAGAATTGCGATATTGATAAACTGGAAGCCTTCGGGCGGTGCGCCAAAAACCCCCACCTCTGATGATCGCTAGATTTGGCGCGGATTTCATTAAAAAAATCGATCTCTGCGTTGTGAACCTACCCCCCTATTTTTTCTGGTTAGCGGGGTAGGTTTTCTTAACTTCACCGGCTATTTTTAGCTGTCGAAAATGTATTTAATTCGCTTATCACAACTCCGTAAAGGACCGATAAGCGATGAATACAACCACATTTCCCCAACCTGCAGCGGACTTCGGTAACCAGCAAACGCCCCCGTTGTACGATGCCAAACGCATTGCTTGGGCAATGGGCGTTTCTCCCAACACTATCAAGGACTGGCTTTTCAAAGGCCGGATGCCGTCCCCCGATATTCGTTCTCACCGGTTCAATCGCTGGAAAGCGCAGACTATTGAGCCGTTCATTTCTGACCCCGTCGCCTGGCGCGAGCAAAACCAGCATGCAAAGGGGTAGTCATGAAAAAGAAAAACCCCACCAACCGAAAGGCTAGCAGGGCGCAGGGACAACGCCAGTATAGCCCGAAAAGCACGGCGTGCGCAGCGCAGCGGCAACGCATTCTCAAGGCGCTGGAGCGCCGCCCCCACCATTCCTATGAACTGCGCAAGATGGGCCTGTATATGGTCAATGCACGCATTTGTGAGCTACGCCAGGAGGGCTACCGCATTACCACTCACCGAACGGTCGTAATAGATGATCAGGGATACCGGCACCATGGCGTTGCCCTGTATTCACTGGAAGGGGGCGGTAATGGCCAATAGTCAAATTGTTCTGACAGGAACTGACGATCCCCGCGTAGATAGCAGGCTGATTGCTGCGCAACTTGGCATTGCCCACCGTAGCGTTATTGCCAATATTGAAAGATATCTCAAGCATTTTCAAAGCTTTGGACTGATGCGATTTAAAACGGAGGCAGTGAAACGGCCTGGAGAGCGAGGAACAAAGTACGAAAAATACGCATTGCTCAATGAGGATCAGACTTATTTTCTCCTGTCCCTATCTCGCAATAGTGAAAGGGTAGTGGATTTGAAAGCGCGCCTTGTGATGGCTTTTCGGGAAGCGCGGCAGGCGGTGGATGTCAATAAAGCGGAGTACCTGCCGTCCTACCACACGCTACATGATCAGATTCACCAATTGGCGGCGCAATCGAGCAACGAGCGGTTGGTGCACCTCAATATCAACCGCCTGATTAACAAGGCAGTGGGGATTGGCAGCGGTGAGCGTTCAACCATACCGGTCCCGCATAAGTCATTGCTTATAACGGCCCAGTATTTGGCCTCGCAGGCAATGGGGGCGGCCAAGGACCACAAGGAAGGGTATCAAGCAGCAAAGACTGCTTTGGATAACTTCAAAGGGTTTGTGCAAATCGGGGGCAAAAATGGTAATTGATCCAATTTTGTCTTATACTGGCCTCGTACCTAAAACAAACGGTACCCGGGGTGAGAGCCGGAATATCGAAAGGCGGACAGTCCGCCGCCAGGCGGTTTTTTTACGTCCGTATGCCTATGTGCGCCTTCTTTGGGCGGGCACTGGTGGGGGCATCTTCGGATGCGCCGGTAGCCTTTCGAGCCGGTCTCTCAACCTCACTTGTTGCCTGCCCACCCGTTTGAGAGCGGGAAAGCAGGGTTTATCAAACTCGAAAGGAGGCCGCCATGGCTAAGTCTACGCACGCATCTGCTCGTCCTGAGCAACTGACCCAATCCCTCGCACATTTTCTTAATGAAGACGTTCTGATCTGGCTAGATACCAGTGCTGATTCGCTCGCTGAGTTGGCTGATCTGTTGCGCACCATTAAAGAGTTATCCAAAACTTCCGGTAATACACAAATCGCACATCTCGCAAGTCTTGGCGTGCGTATCGCAGAGGATTATGCCAATTGCGTAAACGTGTGCGCCGAAGAGCTTCGCGCAAATTATCTGGAACCTCAAAACGGGGGTGCAGCATGAGCGATCAGAAAATCACAGTGACCCTCACGATGGATCAATACGACTGCCTGATGCATAAGGCTGGTCAACTGGCCGGGCTGACCATGATGCTATCTGCTGGCGGCATTGCAGCATTCAAGGATATGCACGATGACCTGCAGGAGGGATATACATTCACGATGCAGGATCTGGCGTGGGATATCAAGGAAGCGGTCAAAGCCATGCAGATACATAGTTCCAAGGAGAATGCATGATGAACGATGCAGCAAATCAACCGGTACGGCGCCGTTCTTTAGATGCTGACACTTATTCCGATCTGTCAGAAAAGATCGTGCAGGGTATGTCCCTTGTTGAGTACCTGATGGACGATAAGGAAGTGCAGGCGAGGGCGAAGTCTGTTCTCCAGCTGGTGGCGGACATTTTTTACCGTGCCGACAACATTGTGACGAAGGCCAAATATGACTGACCCAATGCAAAAACATGAGCAATTCATGCTCGATACCTTACTGCCATTGGTTTTCTCTCACGCCAGGGCTGTGCGGTGTGCACCGGAAGAGTCGGCGATGGCATGTTTTCTCACCCTGGCCACAGTGTTGCAATCCCGAGGTTTGAATGATGCTGATCTGTTGCATGCCATTCGGGCGGCCTCACTGGATGTGACCCATATTTCGGAGATTCTGCAATGAATTTGAAAAATCTGACAGCTCTGGAAAATGCCCTGCAAGCGGCCGGCCTGGAGGTGGACAAAGTCCAATACGGAAAACTGGTCCGGTGCCGTACGCAGGAGGATAAGGGCAATCAACGCTCTGGCTGGTACCGGGTATTCGATGGTGATATGGCGGTGGCTGTTTATGGCGATTGGCGCACCGCAGAGCGTGGTATCTGGATGGCCGATAACGAGAGCCTGACCCCGCAAGATCGTGACCGCGCACGCCGGCTGATTGAACAGGCCAGGCGAGAGCGCGAGGCCCAGCAGGCTGCCGAATGGCTGGATAATGCTGGCCGACTCATGGACCTGCACAATGAATGCTCCTTTCTGACGTCGGGCGATGTGGTGAGCGTTTATCTGCATCGGCGGGGTATCGAGCGGCCAAATTCCCCTGCGCTGATGCGTCATGACAAATTGCCGTATTGGGATGGGCCGCAATATGTGGGTGATTTCACAGCCATGATCGGCATTGTGACGGCGCCTGGTGGCAAGCTGGTCAACATTCATCGCACCTATTTGTCACAGGATGGCACGAAGGCCAAGGTATCAATTCCGCGCAAATTGATGGCATCAGCAGGGCCGATGGCGGGCGCCAGTATCAAGATGGGGGCGCCAATTCAGCATAAGGATGGTGGCCTGATGCTGGGCATCGCCGAAGGGATCGAGACAGCGTTATCGGCGGCCTTGCTGGGTGGCCTGCCGGTCTGGTCCTGCATATCGGCGCACGGCCTGCGATCCTTCTGCCCGCCCCCAACCGTGAAGCACATTTATATCTTTGGCGATAACGACAAGTCCGGCGTGGGACAGGATGCTGCGAACGATAGCGCAAAACGCCTAGCTGCCCAGGGCTTTATTGCCCGCGTCCTGATTCCCGACAGTCCGGGCGATTGGAACGATGAACTGATATCACGGAGAGCAACGGTATGACAGAGTTTGCTACCGACACCCATACTGACGAAAACATACACACCGCCCCCGCGCTGGATATCGATACAGTGAGCGCCCCAGCTGATCCATTTCCTGCGGATGAGGAACGGCCATGCTATCGGGTGTATCCGGAACCAATCGAGCGCATGGGCAGGAAGTACCGAAAAGGCGTCTATTACCATGCAATGACCGTGCCCAAAGGCGATAGCCCGCCCACGCCGATTGATGACTATATTTGCGATCCGCTCACGGTCGTGGCTGACACCAAAGACCCGAATGGCCAGAACTACGGCAAGCTGCTGGAGTTTGAAACCAAAGATAGGGCACAGACAAAACGGCTACTGGTGCCCATGGATATGATCCTGAATGACCGTGCCGGCGAGCTTATCAGTGTGCTGGGCAATGAAGGGCTGTATATCGACTTTCGCAATGGGCGCCGGTATCTCAATGCCTTCGTCAATAGCCAATCACCCAAAGGGCCTTATCTGAAAGCGGCCAGATCCACCGGCTGGCATGGTGCCGCATTTGTTTTTCCGGATGAAGTGATCGGCGCTGATGATGTATGGTTCCAAAGCCGGGAGCGGATTGCAGCATACAGCACGGCCGGCACGTTGGAGGGCTGGCAGGGTCAAGTATCGGATAAGGCCACTGGCAACCCCTTATTGCAGCTGTCATTATGCGCGGCACTGGCCGGCACGCTGCTGCATCGCATGAACATACATGGGGGCGGCCTGCATTTTTACGGGGCCAGCAGCCAGGGCAAGACAACCAGCCTCTACGCGGCGTCATCGGTATGGGGCAATGGCAATACTTACTATCAGACATGGAATGCCACGGCAAATAGCCTGGAGGGTACCGCGCGGCTGCATACCGATACGATGTTGGGGCTGGATGAAATCCATTCGTGCAAACCGCGTGATCTGGATATGGCGCTGTATGGCTTGGCCAATGGCGTTGGCAAGGGCAGGGCAAATGAGCGGGGCGACCCGCGCAACGTGGCGCGCTGGCGGGTGTTTTTCATCAGCAATGGGGAGCTGTCCATCACGGCGGCACTGGCCCGCGACAATATCCGCCTGATGGCGGGGCAAAGCGTGCGGCTACTGGATATATATGCCACTGGCGAGCAACACGGGTTTTTCAGCGAACTGCACGGCGCTCTTAATGCGGCCGCGTTTGCCGATGCCCTGCGGGATGCCAGCGCAACCCATTACGGCCATGCCGGCAAAGCGTTTGTGCGGTATCTGATAAGTCTGGACGATACCGATATCACCAGCCTGGCGCAGCAAATACAGGACAGCCTGGCACCGGCAGAGGTGAGCGAGCAGGAGCGGCGCGCGGCCCGGTTATTTGCGGTATGTGCGCTGGCCGGTGAGCTGGCAATCGAGGCGGGTATTCTCACCTGGAGCGTGGGGGAGGCCATCACGGCAGCGCGATATGGGTTTGATCTATGGCTGTCCCAGCGCGGTACCCACGGCCGCAACCAGGAGGATATGGCGATCTATAAAAATATCCTCGCCTTCATTGAAACGCATGGCGGGTCGCGTTTTGAGGATATTGCCGGCGGTGGCAGGCCGGTCATAAACCGGGCCGGGTGGAAGCGCACAGACGACGATGAAACCGTTTATATGTTCACCAACAGCGGGCTGCAGGAAGCGGCGGCGGTCAAGGACATACGCCAGGTCACGAAGGCATTAGTATCTATCGGTGGCCTGATGCCGGACGGGCACGGCAAGTACAGTCGTAACACAAACGTCAGCGGCGAAAGGATGCGCCTGTATCACTTGGATGCTTCAAAGCTGGAAGGGCTGACAAATGAATAAATCAGCTTGGTGTTACCGGTGTTACCACAGCGTTACCGGTACTGGTAACGGCGCAAAGCCTTTATTCATGCGGGTGTTACCGCTGTTACCGGTGTTGCCGGTCAAATCAATGGGGTGTATGTGCGATTTGCCCCAGGGTTACACCAGTTACACCAGGTACACGATGTGGTGTAACCGCGCAAAGCCTTTGTTTATGCGGGAGTTACACGGGTTACACCAGTTACACCGGTTTTTAATGGGGTGCGGGGTGAAATCAGCAAATAGGGGCGACCATGGCGCAATTTAAGTTTCAGGAATGGCTGGGGTCAGATGATGACCAGATCCAGACCCAGACCCGGCGCACCGAGGCCCCCAAAGTGGAGGTCTCGACAATATCCGCCCCCGTTGCCATCCTGCGGCCGGCAATGCCTGCTGCCGGTGCTGCTGGTGACTATACGGATGTTGAGATGGCCAGGCTACAGTCACGTCAGGCACGGTTCAAGGCCAGCGGGGTCGGCGAGATAGCGGCCCAGGCGGTGGCATGGCGACTCATTGAACGAGATCGGGATAGGGATGATCGGCGGTCATGCGCGGAATGCCGCCACCAGTCATATGAGCACTGCCGCAAGGGATTATTCCCGGTGGGTGGGTTTGGGATTGAAATATTGCACAGATGCAGGGGGTTTACAGAATGATCGACGGATTGGTTATGGGCAAGATATTTGGCCAGCCCAAAGAGGGCCAGGGCAAGAATGGCACCTATTTCACGGCACGGCTGCGGGTGGCCACGGATGGCGATGCACTCTTTGTCAGTGTCATTGCATTTAGCAGGACCGTGGGGGCGCAACTGATGGCATTGAGCGAAGGCGACAGCGCCGCTATCAGTGGATCGCTTACCCCTAAGGTCTGGCAGTCCAATGAAGGGCCACGGCCAGCGCTGGATATGGTGGCGCACGGCGTTTTGACCCCTTATCACGTTACCCGCAAGCGCAAAGCCACGCAGGGAGATCACAATGGCCACGAATAACCCACCGTCTACCGGAGCAAGTCCGACCGACATACAACGGTTTCAATCCATCATTTCTCGTAGTCGTGATGATGCGCTGGCGATCATTGCCACAGAGGGTAACCCCAAGCGCCCCCGGTTGAAGATGATCGGTGAGCGGTTGATGGCTGTATTTGATGAGATTGACGCCACCACTACACTGGCGCAACGTCTGGTGCTCATCGACGCACCACCAGAGGCGGCGGCCAACGCAGGCATAGAAGATGACCGGATGATTTCCCTGGTCTGGGTATACAACCTGGAAGGGACAGCAACCCGCCCCCAAACCGATGATGACGATTTTAAGATGGAGGACGAGCCACTGCGCTGGGCGGTCATGTTCGTCATGCTGGAATGGATGCGAACGGACGAAGGCCAGCCCCTGGTAGATCAAGCACTGCGGGAAACCTTCGGCGACGCGTTTGACCGAGCATTTGGGCAACACTAAGATCGCACTAAGTTGGGCAACGGCAAGATTACGGCATGGGTGGCCCGCTGGCCTGCTCCCTGATAGGTCAATATTTGGTCAAGGCTGCCGGCAACGGAAGGGCGGCAAAATACTAAGAAATCATAAGGTTGCGCATACTAAGAAATGCTAGGGTTGCGGCCCACCAGATCGTGGAGCAGAACCTGGCGAAAGCGGCTATGAACTACTAGGGGAAACTGTAGTTCCGGCGGGAATTATCGAACCGCATCGCGCGCGCGAGGAACGGTAAGATTACGGTAAGGATCGCTCCCGACACATTAAGAAATGTTAAGGTCAAAACCTGATAAAACCTGATATTGATTCCGACCGTCGTAAAGGTAAATTCTCGGGTGGCATCATAGTGCAAAGCGCCCGGTTTACCTTGACCCAGCCTAGACGGATTGAAATTTCAGATACGGGGCATTTATCTCAAAATCCTTTACCTGCACCATACGAAATCAGCTACTTACTACTTGTGAAAACTTGTGTTTCAGATCGGTCCGTGCCATGAGTCTGCGGCTGGCCCGCCCGGCTCACGTCTACCACCTGCTGTTAGTGTTTGTTAGTCTGGTGCGCCGGTTCGCATCTCGCCTTTTCAAGGTGACCATAGACGGACAGGGCAGGCAGGACAACAAGATTACAACAAGACTGCGCCCCTCAAGTCACCTCAAGATTACATCAAGACAATTGGCAATGTGGCCAGTGCGCCGCCGCTCAAATTGAGGTTGCAGCCGGTCCATGGGCTTGCTGAAAACCCAGCAGCCCCCCAAAATCACCCCAAGATTGCCCCCAGGGCCGGCAGGCGAATGCTTCTTTATTGTAGGGCGAGATTACGGCGAGGGTTTGGGCTGCCCAGCAGGTTACCAGTAGCCCGGTTACCAATCTGGTTACCACGAACTGACAGGCATTTGAATGGTTGCCATTGGCAGGTTGCCAGCCTGGTTGCCACTGTTTTACCGGATAGAAGTGATGTTTTCTCACTGCTAATATGTTCAGACAGGGCTTCCAGTTTTACCGCATTTGACGGTATCCAAGAGTGAGGTAGCCGCTCTGGTAGCCACGGTACGCGGCACCGGTACGCACTGAGGTACGCACGGTTTACCTCATTGGGGGGTGCTTTCAAATCAGTAGCCTGGAGTGTAGGACCTGACAAAACCTGACATAGGAAGATGGTAGACTTATCGGCATCAAGCTTGTAGCAAAATTAACGACCTAATAAAGGTGTGGAACCGCTATGCTGAATCTACTAAATATAATAATTCCGGCCGCTGTAGGAGCCGTTCTTACGTGGTTAGTCACCAGTATCCAACAAGCAAAAACCTTTAAAAATGAATATTACAAAATTCTGATCCAGAAGCGAATTGAAAGCTATGAAGATGCCGATGCGTTCCTCGACAGATTTAGGCTTGCGCTACAGGACAATAAAGGGCGTGTTTACCATTCGTGTTTCGAAGGTCCAGAGTGGTATAGCAATTTAATTGTTGCGACGGTAGGGCTTATACAAAAGAAAATGTGGCTTAGTGACGAGCTGCAGGAACAATTTCGCATTTTGAACAGATGGCTACATGAAAACGTAGACAGCGACGATCCCCTTTCCTTCGGGATCGATAACTATGAACAATTGGCTCTATGGCGGGAGAAGTGCGAGCGTATATATGTCAATGATTTAAAGACTCTTTATGACATTGAATCGTTTCTGAATAATAAAAAAATGATGCATGATTTTGACCAGGTGAAGGTCTATCAAAAAAATCAGGAAGCCCCGCCAGAATGATTCTGGCTCACTTTGGCCCTCTACACTGAGCACAACGCAAAATTGCGTTCACGGGCTGGCAGGCATTCAAAAGGGGGTTAAAAATCAAATTGGCGGTATATTTGGCGGTACATGGAATTTCGGAAATGTCTAAACCGTTTATCTATGCTGCATACAGGCAACAATATGGATGCCCCCCAACCGCCAGTAGCTTTGTACATATCCAATAAAATCAAATACTTAAAAGCTGGATATTTTCCTGGTAATGCTAGAGTGTGCCACGTCTAGACATGGTTTTGGCACAATTCGGGCACGGTGAAAATCACTCATTTACTGAATAAATTTAGGGCCCTTTCTCCGGCCATTTTATTGGTGTCTGGCATCCATTTTCCGTACACTTTGGCGATCATGGTCCAGTCAGAATGACCCATCTGGTCCGCTATCGCCAAGCGGACATTGCAAATCTGCAAAACAGATCATGCGCTATGCAGTGACCATGATTTCATCAAGGCCAATCCAGCAGCCGACATCCCGCCTCGCGACATCCTACCCAAACGCAAGAAACGCAACTATCCCAGGGTGCACGCTAGCGAATTGCCACAGATGCTGCGCGCCATTGACCAATATCAGGGACCTGAGGTTACGGTATTGGCGATGCGAATTTGATGACGCAAGTGCTACCGGCACTGGATGAAAGCCAACTCTCGCGGTTATTGGGGGCATGTCAGCGGATTATATTCAAGCCCGAGGCGGAATGGAGTCAAGAAGCTTTGCATCTGGTTCGGCCGGATAATCTGCCTGCCTCACCCGGCGGCCCCTTGCGGTGGACGCAGCAAACCATCAGTCAGATCGAAGCTGCGAGGTTTAACTGGCTGGTCATGCGCACGATGAAATACTTGCGCAAATCTGCGGATCACAAGGTAAAGCAAGTGTCTGATGAGGTGCTCAGGGCCGGTGTCTACAAATGGCTTAAAGCCGCAGCCGCCTACGGAGTGAATCAGGAGGCGGCTTTTCGTAAATGGAGCTATCTGCAGGTGGTTACAGGCGGGCGATTGGAAACACCGCTTGGTTTGCGCGATTTTATGGCGGCATCTGAGCCAGTTCCAAATCCGAATGAAAAGGTGGCAATGATTATGCGAGAAAGTATCTATGACCGAGGCGTGTTCCACATGTGAGCCACCGGAGGAAGATGAGCAGTCTGCCAAAGATCCCCAAAGAATGTCAAAAAAGGAATTGGAAAGCGCTGCTAGAAAGAACGGTTATGAAGACGCTCACGCTTTGAAACGCGATTTTGGATTAGATTCCAGAAGCGATATTTTTGTTGATTAGCACGGTAATATGTATTCGGGGCTAAGACAAGAAACCGGAATTCCTCAACGATTAAGAATAAAGATTAATGGATCATAAAATGCAGATAGATTTGTGTTTGTACGGTAACTCTATATCGCCAAAGGAAATAACACATTTGCTCGGGATAGATCCTGATGCGGCTTTGTCGAGAGGTGAACGAAATAAAGAACGCGATCTGCCAAGACAAAGCCTTTGGTCTATACGTTCCGATCCGAATGGTGATAGCGTCGAGAAGCAATGGGCGTCTATTATCCAGAGGGTGGGAGATCAGTGGACGCACTTGGCTGAAATTGCAAAGCACGGTGATGTTAAAATCACCATTATTGTTAATGCAGAGGAGCGCATTCCTTCGATTATGATCCCGCCTGGTATGGCTTTGGCCGCGGCGGATTTGAATGCGTATATTGATATCGATTATTACGGGTAATGGTGGCCTTATTTAACATTCGTCACTGGAACGAAGCAAGCTGTCGGTGCCGGCAGGATGAAATACGAGCGGCTTACTATTTTTGTATTCAAAGGGAAACCTGCCCTCTATAGAGAAGCGCCGACGAGTTGTATTTATCGTTTCCAGACCTATAGAACAGCATCTAGTTGTGCCTTTTTGATGGTAAATTGTTTAATCGTATTTTTCATACTTGCCCCGTTCCTGGCTTATTGCGTTGACCAGTGCTTCATGTGGTGGCTTTTTCCCCACGGACCGAATACCGCTGCGCCAGCGGCCGGTACTGGCTCCTTCTATTCGCGTTCCTTGGCGAGGGGTAATTATGACAATCTCCTGTAACCGTTGCGCACCCTGTCATCGATGGCTCTGTGAATGAATTTCGAACTATCGAAGTTCTAGTATGCAATTACACCGATGGCATACTAACTGCAATCGATACAATCTGGCGTATCCCCGAGGTAACCTTTGAAGGGATCGATGTATATAAAACGGAACCCTTGGTGATTCTTCAATTACTTGAAAAGAAAAAATGGTGGCGCTTGAAAAATAGCAGATTTGAATATTGATACTTCCGATAATCGAGGCGTTGGGCTATTCACAAAAAGTGCTTTTGACAAATATATAGAGTGACCTTCGCACACAGGCGCCGGGCGCATTCCAGACGTGGTGTCCTTGGCTAGTCGGAAACCAGGTCGCCGACCCCTGCCGCTGTCGCGTTTTACGCGAAATGCTATCCTGCATCTAATCATTAAATTATAGATGTTGGAAATTATATGCATTTAATGTGTTTGAATATATAAAAAACAAATCAAAAATATAGTGTCTGAGACTGACAGTCTTGGGTAAAGACTGTCAACTTAAAATTCACTAGTAGTAATAATGATATGTTCGACGAGAAGGTCGGCGAGTATTTTGCTAGACGGCGCCATTTCCCGATGCCTCAACTTGACGAGCCCCCAGGTACCGAATCGTGTATTTTTCATAGGGACATTAAGTTGGACAATGTTGCCGCTGATTGCCTTGTCGTTCATCATGGCCTTAGCGCATAGCAGAATGAGACTCGTGTCAAATAGCATATTTTTTAGTAGAAGCAAATCATCGCATTGAATATCAATATTGAAATGCCCATTGATAATCCCTAGTTCTCGCTTGATCTCTTCTTTGACAATTGCGGGTATGGCGACAGAGGCCAGTGGATATTCCAGCATCTTTTCAGGTGATATTGTTTTGCCTCCATGCTGTAGCAAGGGGTGAGCGGCCCGGCAGTAAAAGCCAATGGAAGGAGAGCCTAGCAGTGTAATTTCTAAATTTGGATCGTCAGCTATTTGACGTATGTCGGCAATGAAAAACTCAATGTCTTCATTGCGCAATAAAGTCATCAGATGGCTCCAGCCATTGATGGCTAGGTTCAGTCTTACTCCAGGGTATTCAAGATGATATTTTTTCAATGCAGAAGGAATGATAGTGGCTGCCAAAAATGGACCGACTCCGAAGCTCGTTGTTCCGCCTTCACCAATCTTAAGTACATTTAAATCTTGAGCAAAGTTGTGGGCTTCGTCTAATAAACGGCGCACACGATGCAGCACCTGCTTTCCAGCACTTGTCAGAAGAACCTGAGCATTTGTTCTGTCGAAAATCCTGATCCCTACCTCTTCTTCAAAACGCGCAATGCTGCGACTTAGCGCAGACTGAGTCAAGCAGACGCGATCCGCTGCCCGGTGGAAATTGAGCTCTTCGGCCAACACCATGATGTGAGTCAACTGTTTTATATTCATGACGTGATTCTATAAACTCATCACTTATTGGTAAATAATTCATTGTACATATCAATTCGGTTCGAACATACTCTTTTTTATACCGTAGGCAATTGCTGTTTGCGATACGTCGAATGGAAAGAAAATACTACCTTTTTGAAATTGAAGGAGAAATAAATGACGCTCGTTTTCGTCCAATGCATCATCAATAATGAGTTAGCATGAATACCGAGACGCTCGTGGAACCATTAAGCCTTTGGCGCCATACAGCTCTCGCCGAACCTCAGTGTGTTCCGTATTCTGGTCACAGCAAGACGGACACTGTCATTATCGGTGCGGGATTCACAGGTCTACGCGCTGCTGTCGAGTTAGCCTCTCTCGGCCTCAAGGTAGTGGTGCTCGAACAAGGCAATATTGGATGGGGGGCATCGGGTCGGAGCGGCGGACAAGTGAATCCGATTTTGCGGTTGCAGTACGACCAAATCGCGGCAAGAACTGATCCGGAGAGTGCGGAGCGCTTCGTTAAGGCAGTTATTGGATCTGCTGATGAAGTTTTTTCTCTTATCGGCAAACATCAGATAGATTGCCAGCCAGTGCAGAAGGGCTGGCTGCAGGCGGCTCATTGTGAATCAGCTGCGGCAAGCTTGACAGCATTAGCCGAGGATTGGCGGTTATTTGGTGCCAACATTGAGGTTTTGGATGATAAGACTTTACTAGCGCGTGCGGGCACCTCTTACTATTCGATGGGGTTGTTTCATCCGAATGCCGGGCATTTGCATCCGATGTCTTATGTAAGAGGATTGGCTATTGCAGCGATGAACGCAAATGCAAAAGTGCATACCTTCAGTCGAGTACAGGCATTAGAGTGTCGAGACGGCAAATGGGTCGTCGCAGTGAATGGTGGTGAGATCCGGGCCGACACCGTACTCATATGTACTAACGGCTACACGCAGGGCCTGAATACGGCATTGGACAAATCGTACCTGCCATTTACTCCCATTCAACTCGCTACCGACGTCTTGCCAAATGAAATTTTCAAGCAGATTCTTCCGGAGAATACCACGATCGCTGATACTCGACGGCGGATTTTCTATGGTCGAAAAACGTCGGACCGGCGCCTTATATTTGGTGGGCTAGGAAAGGGGGTAAATCATGGCGATGATTACACGCGTATCAGGAATGAGGCGCAACGTATTTTCCCTGTTCTTCGGAACGTTGCTTGGGAATTTCAGTGGGGAGGGAATATTGCCATGACGATGGACTCGCTTCCTCATATTCACGACCTGGCACCGGGTTTATCTGCAGCACTAGGGTGTAATGGGCGAGGTGTGGCCATGTCTACAGTCATAGGCCGGGTGTTGTCAGAGCACGTCGTCAATCCTGGGGCTACTACGGATGTGCCGGTGATGGCTGTACCACGTATTGCGTTTTCCAAACTTAAATCAATTGTCGCCCCGCTCAGCCTACCGTTTTTAGGTTGGCTTGATGGTCGAGATAAGTAGGCCTTTTCAAGGAGCAAGATTATGAAGACACTTCGTCATGCTGTTTTGTCCGTACTGGTGATGTTGGTCACAGGAATCACGCACGCAGCACAAAAAGAGGTAACGGTGGGATATCTGCCGGTATTGAATCCGTGGCTTATTCCCATAATCGACAAAACTTTCGAACGGCAAACCGGTTACAAAATAAATTGGCGACAATTCGATTCCGGCTCGAACGTTATACTGGGGATGTCATCTGGAGCTGTCGCACTAGGATTTGCGGGGTCAAGCCCCACGTCTGCCGCCATAAGTCGCGGGGTTGACGCTGCAGTTGTCTGGGTGATGAATACTTCACAAGAGTCGTTGGCCGTCAGGAATGGAAGCGGAATTTCCGGACCACAAGATTTGATTGGCAAGAAAATAGGAGTTCCGTTTGTTTCGACTGCACATTTCTCGATGATGATCGCGCTGGAACAGTTTGGAATCGACCCAAAGAAAGTTTCTCTAATGAACATGCAACCGCAACAGATTGCTGCGGCTTGGGAGCGCAAAGATATTGATGCTGCGTTCGTCTGGGATCCCGCATTATCAAAGGTTCTTCAGAACGGTAAGGTTCTCATAACATCAGAGGTCGTCAGTTCATGGGGTAAACCAACTTTTGATGGACTTCTCGTGAATCGAAAATTCATCGCAGAGCATCCCGACTTCATGCCTAAATTTTTAAAAGTCCTGAGCGATTCGTATGACAACTACAGAAACAATAAAGACACGTGGACGGTTGATTCTGAGCCGGTGAAAAAAATTGCTAAATTTATTGGCATGAATGCCTCTGATATTCCCGACGCAATGGCGAATATGACGTTTCCAGACATACAGCAACAGCTAAGTTGTCAATGGTTAGGTTGTGGAGCAAATGGTGGTGTTGCACAGGCTTTAAAATCCACGTCCGAATTTCTCAAGTCGCAGCGCAGCGTAGACAGTGTATTGCCTGAGTACGTGTCGTTCGTTGAGGGCGGACCAGCGCAAGCTGCACAGCCTAAGTAGCTAGTCCTTTATTTGAGCGCGCTCTTTTTTGCTAAATTAGCTAAGTTCACGTGTTTTATACATGAGATAGGAGTTACCTATGACATCGGTTTTCGAAAATTATATTGACGGCAATTTTGTGCCCGGTTCCGACAATGAGCTGATTCAAGTGCGTAATCCCTCGAACGGAGAGATTTTAGGCACCGTGCCTGATGCTGGTGCGGCGACAGTTGAGTTGGCCGTGCAGGCTGCACATCGTGCGCAAGCATCTTGGGCACGTAAGCCCGCTGTTGAACGCGCACGTTATCTGCGAAGTATCGCCGTCAAAGTACGCGAGCGCAGGCAGCAATTGGCAGCCCTTATTACAGAGGAACAGGGGAAAACTATTGGGTTGGCTCAAGTCGAGGTTGATTTTACTGCGGATTATATCGATTATATGGCCGAGTGGGCTCGTAGAATCGAGGGGGAAGTGATCACGAGCGATCGACCGGATGAGACTATTTTTCTGCTACGTAAGCCGATAGGCGTAGTAGTGGGTATTCTTCCTTGGAATTTTCCCTTCTTTCTTATAGCTCGAAAATTGGCCCCTGCTCTCGTCACTGGAAATACCATTGTTATTAAACCGAGTGAGGAAACGCCACTTAATGCGTTCGAATTTGCAAAACTGGTGGACGAGACAGATTTGCCGCCAGGCGTTTTCAATTTGGTAAGCGGCAGGGGCCGTTCCACCGGGGCGGCGTTGACAGCGCACCCTAAAGTAAATTTAATTAGCTTCACTGGTAGCGTGGAAACTGGCAGTGTGATCATGCAGGAAGCGGGGAAAAACCTGACCAGAGTAAATTTGGAGTTAGGGGGGAAAGCGCCAGCTATTGTCTTGGCTGATTCGGATCTGGACTTAGCAGCAAGGGCGATTTTCAACTCACGCGTTATCAATAGCGGTCAGGTGTGCAATTGCGCTGAGCGAGTATATGTTGAGCGATCGGTTTCGGAACAATTTGTATCGAAAATTACTAGTCTAATGCAACAGCTGAAGATCGGCGACCCGTCCAAAGACTCCTCTGTCGAGCTCGGCCCGCTGGTCAGCGCGGCACAACTTGCAAAGGTAAAAGCAGCGGTAGATACAGCCAAGAATGAGGGAGCACGCGTCGTCTTGGGAGGTAAGCCGGCAGATATTGGGGGTGGTCATTTCTTCGAGCCGACAATACTCGTCAATTGCACTGCCGATATGCAGATCATGAGAAAGGAGACTTTTGGTCCCGTCTTACCTATACAAATTGTGGATAGCCTTGACGAAGCGATCAAACTTGCGAATGATTCGGAATATGGTTTGACTTCTTCTATCTATACCACGAACTTGAACAGTGCCATGCAAGCCTGCCATAGTCTTCATTTTGGAGAAACGTATATCAACCGTGAGAACTTCGAGGCAATGCAGGGCTTTCATGCAGGACGGCGAAAGTCTGGCATCGGAGGCGCGGACGGTAAACACGGTTTGTACGAATATATGGAAACCCAAGTTGTATACATGCAGCACGGATTGGCGAGAGGTCCCGACTGAGAAAGAGCTCGGTTTTGATAGAGGTGTACCTCTTCAATTTTGACTTTGGAGGTTCGTCGATGCATCTAGATCAACTATCGTTTTGCCATTGAACACCGTTGAAAAAATCAGCTGTTCGAATAGGTAGCCACCAGACCGAAATCTTAGAGTGGTTACAAATGCTGATTTGCCTCATGTTGATTTCTTATCCTTAAAGCTGTAGATGGAGATATTTTTTTGAAGTTTTTTTCGTAAATGATCAAAGTGCTCATAATGATTTCAAGCTCAATATGCATGTTCCCCAACGCCAGATTTATATGCGAAAAGTATCTTACAGATGATAGAACAACCCCGTAAATTCAATGAATTACGGGGCTTTTATTATCTGTTTCAAGATGGCCTAGCGATTTTCCTCGGATTCGAATGCTTTTAGCGAGTCGTCGATAATTTGGGCGATAACGTCGATTTCGTTGCTCGTTACTGTGAGGGGTGGTGCCACCATCAGCCACTCGCCGAATTTTCCTTCTGCCGTGCGACGCGAGTAGAGTAGTAGACCTCGATCCATGGCGAGCGCAACAATTCGTGCAATAGCTTGATCGCTTGCAGGAAAGGTTTCGCGCGTTTCTTGATCCTTGACTATCTCAATGGCCATCAATAGTCCGCGGCCGCGCACGTCGCCAAGTACGCGGCGGTGCCGTTGGATTTCACGCAGGCGGCTCGTTAGCCTTTTCCCCATCTTTGCCGCGTTTTCTGCTAGGCCCTGCTCCAATGTTTCGGATACAGCAGCCAAACCGATGGCGCATGACAGTGGGTTGGATGAATAGGTGTATCCATGCATAAAGCCGCCCGATTCAGCGATAACGTCGACCATACGAGCGGAAGTGAGCACGGCGCCAAGCGGTGTGTAACCGGAGGCCAATCCTTTGGCCAGCGTGACAATGTCGGGAGGCGCGTCAGGCCAGTAGTGTGAGGCGAGAAACTTTCCGGCGCGTCCTACCCCACACATGACCTCATCGTGGATGAGTAGTACGCCATATAGAGAGCAAATTTCTCGCACGTGCCGATAATAGATATCATGAGCAACGAGCGCCCCGGTAGCCAAGCCGCCGACAGGCTCAAGAATGAAGGCGAGCACTGTCGTTTCACCTTCCTGCAGGATGGCATGTTCCAACTCCTCGGCACAGGTTAAGGCGTAACTTTCTATTGTATGTTCTTGGGGAATGCGGTAGGTAAAAGGCGCAGCGATTTTAGGCATCGGTCGTGTCATGGGCCCGTACAAGCGCTCGGATACAAAATCTCCGCTAATTGCCACGGCGCCTAATGTTGCTCCATGATAGCTGGGGTTGCGCGAGATAACTTTCCAACGGCTGGTTTGGCCACTGAGTACCGCATACTGACGCGCCAGCTTGATTGCTGTTTCCGTGGCTTCTGAGCCGCCAGATACAAAGAAGGCACGTTCCAGGCCAGGCCCCGCATGCATGGTTACCAAGTCAGCCAATTGCCTATTGGACTCATTTTCGAAGAAAAATCGACTGGCGTAGGAGACACGCTGCATTTGTTGCTGGGCTGCTTGTGCAATCCGAACGTTGCCATGGCCCAGATTGACAGCGATTGGACCAGATGAGCCGTCGATATAGCGCTTGCCCGTGGTATCCCATAAATAGATACCTTCTCCGCGCGCAACGATCGGACGTCGCGGAGCACCTGGCTTCTGGTAGAACACTTGGACTGGACCGCCTTGCGAGGGTTCAGGTTGCAGCATAATAGGTACGTTCATTTGAATGCACTCGACATATGACGTTAATGGATAAGATCAATGGTTGCTGTCGATTCGTGGATGATGATTGAGTCTAGCAGCAACAGTCATTAAAACTAAGCTTACGCAAATCAACACTGTCGCGATTGCGGTGATACCCGGATTCACTTGCAGGATCAGCTCGTTGAACATGCGTTTTGGAAGGGTTTCATGTGTACCGGCGACGAAGTTGGTGATCACTACTTCGTCAAAACTGGTGACGAACGCGAAAATCCAGGCAGCTGCCGCGCTAGGCAATAGATTAGGCAACAGGACGTGCGTGAACATGGCAGTCCAGGATGCTCCCAGGGTAAAGGCTACCTGTTCAATGCGTTCATCAAAAGAGCGGATGGCAACCGACATGATGAGCACTACATAGGGAACACCTAGCAGAGTATGGGCGAGTAGTAAACCAAAGAAGCTTCCGAGCAGCCCTGCTGCGGACAACGCCATATAAAGTGCCACGGCCAGAATGACAGAAGGGATAATGAGCGGGGCGATGAAGTTGCTTTGCAGCAAATCGCGGCCTTTGGATGTGCCGCGCGTCAGGCCGTAAGCCCCAAGGCTGCCGAGCACCAGCGCCAGTGTGCTTGATAGAATGGCCAATATAGACGAGGTTTTTATGGCGGCTAACCAGCCGGCATCAGAGAAAACTTGTGCATACCAGCGCAGCGAAAAGCCTTGTGGGGGAAACTGCAAGGAGCTGGATTCGCTGAAGGACATCGGTATGACGATAACGACAGGCAGTAGCAAAAAAAACAGGACGCCAATGGCCGTGCCAGCAAGTAACATGCGATTTAGGTTAATGATGTAAACGTCTCCGCGACTGGGGTGGCCGATTGGCGGCAATGATTGCTGTCTGGTTGTCATGGACACCGTTCTTCCTTAGTGAATTTCAAATAGAAAGCGAACAGGATCAAGGTGAGCACCAAGAGAACGAAGGAAATGGAAGACGCGAGTTCCCAATCCGGCATTTGGTTGATTAGTAGGTCCAGCATATTGGCGATCATCGGTACGCGACCACCGCCCAGGATAGCAGGCGTGATATAAAATCCCAGTGAGAGGATAAATACCAGTATGGAGCCCGCTGCGAGGGCAGGTATGCTCAGAGGAAAGAAAATGCGCCAGAAGACGGCGTTCGCGCTCGCTCCCAGCGTTTCAGCTGCACTGAGCAGTCGATTATCGATTTTGGTCATGGATGCGAACAATGGCAGAACCAAAAAAGGGAGTAGTACATTGATTGTTCCAATGACCACCCCGAGTTCGTTATAGAGAAAAGAGAACGATGTGTCGATCCAGCCCAATCCTATCAATGCCCGATTCAGGATTCCCGCGTTACCTAGAATGACGATCCAGGCATAGGTACGCACCAGAATGCTGATCCAGAATGGTATGACGATGGCTGCCAGGGCGATAAGCTGCCATCTAGGACTAAGTCTGCGTAGCCAATAAGCGAGTGGATAGCCCAGCAATACGCAAAAAAATGTAGTCAAGACAGCGATCTTGAGTGTATTGCCGAGTACCTTCATGTAAACCGAAGTTTCAATGAGCGAAGCGTAGCTTGCCAGGGTAAGCCCCTCGTTGCCGAAGACACTTTTTCCCAGCATGAGGACCAGAGGCAAGTTGAAACCCACCGCCATCACCAGCAGTAGAGGAAAAACCAACCAAAAGCTAGGTGAAAATCGCCTGTTTTGCATAGCACTCATTGGCTAACCCTTTACATTCCCAATTTGAACTCTTGCCAGCGGCGTTCAATTTGTTTGGCATTTTCAGCCGTCCAGGCAGGATCTCCCAGAGCCTGAACTGCCCTGTTATTGGGAGAGGTCGGATAGTCTTCGAGTCTCGCGGCAGGCAACTTGCCTTGGATCTCTGGGCTGGCGCCGGTATAGGGTACATCCTCGGCAGCCCTGGCCTGGTTCTCGGCCTTGGACATTTCGGTCAGCAGCCCCATGGCTGCTTCCTTGACATCGGGCGGAGCGCCTTTGGGTACGGCGAAGTAAGAGACTTGCAGAAAACCTTGCTTGTAGGTGTATTCCAGATTAGGATTGCCAACAATACGACCAGACCAAGATGCCGCGTATTGCACTTCCTTGTCTTCGAGCAATTGCGGCGATTGGGCACCGGCTTTCCACCAAACGGCGACATCGTTTTTTATCTTGTTGAGGCTCTTAAAGGCGCGTTCGATATCCAGGGGATAGAGGTTTTCGGGCTTGACACCGTCAGCCAATAAAGCCAGCGGCAAAGTATAGCCAGGGTAATCTGGCAAGGCTCGTTTACCTGGAAAGTCCTTTACATTCCAGAAATCCGCCCAACTTGTCATCGGTTTGGCACCTTTGGGCCATGCCATGATAGTGGAGAAGTATTGATAGCCGAAACCGTCAGGCAGCTTGGCCTCAGGAAACATGGGGTTCGGGTTGATTTTTTTCCAATCCAATGGTTCGATCAGATCCATAGCTCGCGCTTGAATCAGATTGGTTCCACCCAACTCAACCAGGATGCTGGTGATGTTTTTGGAGGCGACCATGGCTTGTAACTTGCCCAAGCTGGTAGGGCTTTCTCGCGTTACCTTGATCCCGGTGCGAGCAGTAAAAGGCTTGATGTAGGCAGACTCGATCGATTCCCCGCTGGGGCCGCCTGATTCAAGAATTCGGAACTCCTTAACTTGGGCCTGGGTTAACCCGCCCAAGCACGAAAGCATGGCAGTTGTAATCATACTAATGAGGGCCTGGTTTGTAGCTTTCATGTTGCTCTCCTTGATGGTTGGTTAGCTTGTTATAGCGAACTAAGCGGCAATAACCCAGGCGTCCTCCGTTGCCCAGGTTATGTTGACCGGTTGACCGGTCGAGAAAGACTGTATTCCATGGACTACAGCGACTGCATTCAGGCCGTTCTTGGTTTTTACATGTATACGTGTGTGTTGGCCTAGGTAGACCGCCTCAGTAACCGTGGCTGGTATTCCTTGTGTTTCGTCGACATCCGTGACGCGAAGGTGCTCAGGCCTTACCAAGAGATGGGCTGTACCTTGATGGGTGCAGTCTGGCGGGCATGGCAGCTGTTCGCCGGATGGTAAAGTTATGTATGTCGTGCCACCGCGAATCTCGGCCTCGCCTTGCCAAAGGTTTGCTGTTCCGATAAATTCAGCTACGAATTTATTGACTGGCCTCCTATAGGCTTGTTCGGGGGTGGCGACCTGCTGGATGCGTCCGCTGTCCAGTAGGACCAGTCGAGTAGACAGCGATAGCGCTTCTTCCTGATCATGGGTGACCATGATGGTTGTTACACCGAGATTGCGCTGTAATTGCCGCAATTCCAGTTGGACTTCTTCGCGTAATTTCTTGTCAAGGGCGCCCAGTGGTTCATCCAGCAGCAAAATATCAGGCTCGAATACAAGGGCTCGCGCGAGAGCCACTCGTTGTTGTTGCCCTCCCGAGAGTTCGGTTTGCTTGCGGCTGCCAAAGGCTTGCAGGCGCACCATCTCCAGGGCATGTTTAACCTTCTTGTCGATTTCCGGCTTGGGCTGTTTGCGAATCTTGAGAGGGAACGCGACATTGTCAAAAACCGTCATGTGCGGAAATAATGCATAACTTTGAAATACCATACCCACGTTGCGTCTGGCGGGCGGCACTTGGGTCACACTACGTCCGCCAATGAAAATCTCGCCACTGGATGGAGTGAGCAGGCCAGCGATCATCGAAAGAACTGTACTTTTTCCAGATCCGCTGGGGCCCAGCAGTGTGACTAGTTCTCCCTGTTCTACGCGCAGATCGGTAGGGAATACTACTTGGGTCTCGCCGAAATACTTGCTGATGCCGCGTAGTTCGATCGTACTCATGTTTGCAGACTCTTTCGTTTCTCTACAAAATGAGCAACCGCGTCGGCCAGTTGGTCAAATTCTTTCTCGCCCATAGGCAGCGATAGATTTAGCATGCCGCGTCGAGCCGGCCAGATACCTTGTTCCAATAAATCAAAATAGAACAGATCGCGCAATGCCGAATTGGCATGTTTGAGATCGCGTATGCTATTAATTTCCCCAGAGCACATATGCACATTCATCATCGATCCTAATCCGGTAAACTGCATTGGGAAAGATGCCTTGGTTGCGATCACGTTTAGCCGCCCGCGCAGGCGATTGCCGTTGGCGCTTAATTCTGTCGCTACTTCTGGCGTGAAAACCTTGCCGTAGGCCGTTGCGCCGGCGCACATTGTGAACACATTATTGTTGAAGGTGCCGGCATGGCCAAGATAGCCCGGACGCAGTGGATTGTATTTTTCCATAATGTCGGCACGTCCCCCGAAGGCACCGAAGCTAAAGCCGCCGCCGATGTACTTACCCAGCGTGGTCATGTCCGGTTTTAAGCCATGAATTCCCTGTAAACCACCGCCAGCCAGGCGCGAGGTCATCACTTCATCCAGAATGAAAATGCAATCGTGCTCATGTGCCCAGGCTTCAAGATGTTTGAGAAAATCAGGCTTGGCCGGGATACACCCTCCCGATCCTTGGTGGGCTTCTATGAGCACGCAAGCGATGTCGGTTTTCTCGGCGTCAAGAAGAGCCAATGTTCCATCCCAGTCGTTGTATGGCGCTACGATAAAATCAAAGGGCGCCGTGAGGGGACTGCGTGCCCCACTAAAGACGAATACACCTCCATGGTAGCCACCCTCGAAAACCACGACTTTGCTTTTTCCTGTGACCGCTCGGGCTGTCTGGATCGCATAGAGATTGGCTTCAGTGCCGGAGTTCGCGAAACGGACGCGTTCGATTGAAGGAAAGCGCTGACAGATGGCTGAGGCCAGTTCTGTCTCCTGGGGGATATGGCCACCCCGTACCCAGCCTGTGTCAAGCGCCGTTAGCACTGCCTGCTTGATGTGCGGATGGGAGTGTCCAAATAATCCGGCAGTAAATTCACCTAAATAGTCGACATAACGAGCGCCATCCGCCGATTGAACATGGCACCCTTCAGCTGATGCAAGCGTGATAGGAAATGGGTCACTGAACAGCACGGTACGGGTATTACCCCCCGGCATGAACGCCGTTGCCGATATATGCTGTGCATGACTCTTTGGATTGGCTGCAGCATAGCGGGAATGAGCAGCTTGCAGGGCTTCTTGAACGGATTGGCTTTGCTTGGGCATTAGGGAGTCTCAAAGTAGTTGCTAGCATTGATCTAGCGGATTTCGATATTCAACGCGTTGTCAATGCGTTCTCGTGCTTTTGCGACTTCGACAGCTGCTGGACCAATACATCTGGCGGTGGCCAGCAAAATGGTTTGGATAACGAAGAAATGAGCGGTCGAGGAATCAAAATAGAAGGGTTGATCCACGGCGATGGTCACACCATTTTTGCCAGTGACTTCCAGAGGGGAACCTAGGTCGGTGATGGACAATACTTTTGCGCCGATATCTTTAACCAGTTCAGTTGCTGTGGCCACGCTGCGGGTGTACGGGCTGAAAGACAAGGCCACTAGGACATCACCTTCGCGGATAGCCACCAAGTCCGACGTTAGCGTCTGACCTGGACCGCCAAGAATGCGTACATTTTCACGAATGGTGGCCAGATAGCTGCCCAAGAAGAAGCTCAATCCATAGGTGGCGCGCAGCCCCAATACAAATACGTTCTTGGCCTCTGCCAGCAGTTTGGCTGCTTGTTCAATCCTTTTTGGATCGATCTGGTTAACGGTAGCTAGCAACTTCTGGCATTCCGTTTCGGCATGATGTCGCAATAATTCCGGCTGTGTATTGCCGTGTGCTTCGAGTACGCGTTCATGTACACGTGCGCTATAAAATGGCTGCGTCTGAGTTACGTGGCGGCGAAAAATATCTTGTAATTCGGTAAAGCCTGAATAGCCTAACCGCTTACCCAGTCGAGTCAGCGTGGACGGGTCCACTCCACTGTTAGCTGCGATTTCGGAAATGCTTCCCACGGCGGTTGCACCAGGCCGATTGAGCATATCGGCCAAGACAGCCAAAGCTTTATTACCCACACGGCCACGTCCTGAACTATTGCGTTCGGTTTCAAGAAGGCGGCGTAAATCTTCGACGGAGTGAATTTGCATTTAGAAATCCCTTCAATTTTGCAAATATTGAATGCATTTTATATTTAATATAAAAATTTCAAATGCATGTTAACCCTAACGAACTTAAAGGCATTGGCTTTGATAAAACGATAATTGTTAGCCGATATGCGTCTTGTTATCTATGACGATTGCGGGAGAGAGAAAATACCAGGGTTATATGAAGAACCGAGCGGTATGGCTAAATCATCAGAGTTGTAGCGATCACACAGAAAAATGGAGTGTAGTAGCGATATTGCGGTGTGAATGAAAAAACCCCATAAATTCAAAGAATTACGGGGTTTTTTGTCTGCTTAATCGTTTCTGGACTACAGGCATACTAGCAAATAGCTCACTTACATCAATGCTCCATTGAGCAAGTCGTGATTTATCTATTTCCCGCCACCTGTCGCATGAACGACATAGGCGGCGATGGCGTCTCTGGATGCGTCGTCCAGAGAGTCGGCATAGGACGGCATCACGCCCATGCCTTCCTGCAAGACCTTCTTAATGCGTTCCGCATCGGGTTTCAGCTCATCAAGATCGGGGCCGATGGTGCCGGCTGAGCCCGCGTCTTTCAGGGTATGGCACACGGCACAGGCAGGCGCTGCATTCGTTAAGAACAGGGCTTTGCCCTTCTCCAGATCAGCGTCAGCGGCAAAACTGGTGCCTGCAACGCCCATCCATAAAACGGCCGCCGCGGCCGACAATACAACATGCTTCATTTTTTTCCTCAGGCGACTTTGATCGAGACCATGTGGTCGCGCCAGCTGTTGTTGATATAACCGCGATTATTTTCGCGACGTGCTTCGGGCTGCGTATCGCCCGCCTCGTTGGTAGCCCGGCAGGCCAGCTCGTGCGTACCAGCAGCCAGGTCGGCACTGAACACAAACTCACGCCAGGCGTACTTGCCCAGGTCAGGCCCGACGAACTCGGCTTTCTGCCAGTCTTTGCCACCATTGACGGAGACTTCGATGGACTTGGCCGCTGTCATTCCGCCCATGGCAATACCGCTGATCTGCACACGCCCGGCGGCAACGGTTTGCTCCGGATCGGAGGGGAAGTTGATCCAGGACTTGACCGGCAGTTCCCAAATGGATTCGTCCTTGGGACTGGGTTTTTCGCCTACAGGCGTCCAGCGATAGCTGGTTTGCTGTATTTTGGCCGGCGACTGCTCTTTGGTAAATGCCAGTTGCTTGATGTACTTGATGGAGTTCACGCCGGTATAGCCGGGAACGATGATGCGCAAGGGGCCGCCGTGCGCCAGCGGCAGGGCCTCGCCGTTGATCTCCCACGCCAGGATGGCGTCTTCCATGGCTGAAATCGGCACCGAGCGCTCGACCCGAAGGGTGTTGGGGTCCAGGCCTTGCGGAATGGCTTCGCCACCCGTGCTGGTCATGTAAACCATGCCTTCGCTCATGCCGCCCACGGCTTCCAGCAGCGCTTTGACCGGCACGCCGGTAAAAACGACGCAGCCGGCGGCGCCTACCGTCCATTGCGTACCGCTGGGTTTATGGGGAAACCAGGCGCGGCCATTGCCTGAACACTGCAGGACCATGGGTACGGCCGCCAGGCCCAGCTTTTTGAGCTCAGCCACGGTGAAGCTGCGAGGCTTGGCAACGCCGCTAACTTCAAGCGTCCAGCTGTCGGGCTCTTTCATCATGCTGGCGTCGGTTGGCGGGGCCACGTTGTTGCGCACAAACAGGCGATTTGTTGGCGTGATGACGCTGCTTCCAAAGGCCGTTCGCTTGGTTTCTATTGTGTTCGCACTATGGACGATCATGCTGTCGGCATCTTTCCAACTGGCATAGCTTGGTAAAGACTTGGGGGCTGTGCCGCCAGCGCCGGGGTCCGGCTTGCCAAGATCGGCGCGAGCTACGCCGGCCAGTCCCGCCATTGCTGCGATGCTGCCTGTTGAGATCAGCATCTGGCGGCGGCTTGAATTAGTCAGTTTTTCCATATTATCTCCCTGGTAGGTTGGCTTTTTTCTTTATATCTATAGGTAATATATTTATACGCAACATCATATCATAAATGAAATATAGACCGGGCAACGATAAAGTGTTGTGCCAGGCAATGTGTTGCGCCAAGGCAATGGAATGGGAGACATGGGTGCCTGCCAGGTACTTCAGCCCATTACTGAGCATCTCATGATTTTTAGCGAGGGATCCTCTGGTTCCTCAAGCGCCTTTCGCCACGGTATGGATGGAAGTTTTTGAAGGCGGCAGGGCCATGCTTGAGCAAATTTGCGCGTCTATGTGAGGAGAGCAGGCCAGCTTCATTACCGCATGACAAAGATGGAGGGTCGTGAGAGGACTTTTTAATGGAAAATTCAAAAAATCATATATTCGTATTGAAATAAATCCTGGTTCTTGTTTTGCCATGAATATTTTCAATTAGGCACGAACGTTTACAGGTGTTGCAAAGTCGCGATGGTATAAAAATTCAAGAGCAGGTTTTATGCCTGGATTTGAAAAAAAAGGACCATTTATGACTCATAAACTCAAAATTTTTGCGGGCGTGCTTTTATGTACTGGATTGGCAGCATGTTCAACGTCAAATGAAAACGGCAAGGATTTGTCGCAGCAAACAGTCGAATATAGCTGCGGTCAGGGCAACACCCAACCTGTAAGCGTTCAGTACACTTTCCAGGGTGAAGAGCCGCTGGCCGCCAAAGTTGTTTTTGCCAACCAGGCGATGGAGCTCACACGTGCCACCACCAGCAACGCCGACATGGTAGGCAATACATTCCGTGGAAATGGATATACGTGGACCACCGACAAATTCACGCGTGAAAACGTAGGTTCAGTTGACGGGAAAATGCTTACCCAGGACGCGCGACAGGGCGGAATGGGTCAGGCTTCCACCGTTGGTAACGTTCTTGTCAAGGACTGCAAGGTCGGCGGCTAATCAACGTCATTATTTATCTTCAATCCGATGTGTTAGGATGCCTGAATCGGATCTTGACTTGTCTTCCATGCCCATCCAACAAGATCGGCATGGCACTTTTTCTTGATCATTAAGCTGGAGCACCCACCAATTGGGGTTTCCCATCTGGCAGTTCGCGAATAAATGTTTGTGGCGTGATTACAGACAATATGATGGGTACCCCCAAACCGCCAGTGCTTTGGCGTGTATCTGAATAATAAATAATAAATAATGAATAAATCTGGATTGATTCTGAAACAGGCCTGGTTGTGCCGTGTTTTGTCACTATTGTGTCGTTGGTGAGAAACTGCTTCACATACTGCAATCAAATCAACATGCCGCATCCCTTGCCTATAGGCCTTTGCTGTTGTCGTCCGGTGCTCGCCTCATCTATCGGGTTGGCTACCTACATCGGATCGGCCCTGTCTATGAAATTGCGACGGGATGAATTTGCACGCGACTTATTATCACGATAAAACGTAAAATCAAGGCAACGCTGTGACGTAATAACCAAGAGCATCTGGTTCTCCAGACTGACGTTATCGTGCTTTTGACATGAGCGCCTTCTTCATCCGCAGTTCATTCAGGCTGACGGCTGTAATGTTATCAATCTATCCTTTGCCCGTACATCAGGAACATATGAATACTTCTATCAATGAACCCCAGGCGGTATCCAATCCCGTAACCCGTAACGCAATATTCATCGTTGCAACCATAGCTCAAGACAGCGAGCATCTTGAGACGGTGCGCGCCTGGTGCGAAGATGTGGAAGGCCTGGTGCGTTCAGTGGGTACACGCTTTCCGGCTAGCGGGTTAAGCTGTGTTTGCGGATTTGGCTCCGATGCATGGGATCGGCTGTTTGGCCAGCCGCGGCCAATGCAATTGCATCCTTTCAAGGCCATCGGATCGGGAGAGCGGATAGCCGTGTCCACGCCTGGAGATCTGCTACTGCATATTCGCGCCGACGAAATGGATATGTGTTTCGAGCTTGCTACTCAATTGATCTCAAAACTTGGCGATGCCGTGACGGTGATCGACGAAGTACACGGATTCCGTTATTTCGATCAGCGTGCCATCATCGGCTTTGTCGATGGCACTGAAAACCCCACAGGCCGAGAGGCCGAAGACTACACCGTTATCGGGGACGAGGATCAAACGTTTGCTGGTGGCAGTTACGTACTGGTGCAAAAATACCTGCACGATATGAACGCCTGGAATGCGCTTACCGTTGAGCAGCAGGAAAAGGTCATCGGCCGCAGCAAATTTGCCAATATTGAGCTTGACGAAGACGTCAAACCGACCAATTCCCACAGCGCACTGACGACCGTAGAAGAAAACGGACGCGAATTGAAGATCATCAGAGACAACATGCCTTTTGGCAGACCGGGCATGGGTGAGTTTGGCACTTACTTTGTTGGCTATGCGCGTACGCCGAGTATCATCGAAACCATGCTGGAAAATATGTTTGTCGGACGGCCTGCCGGTAACTACGATCGGCTACTCGATTTTAGCCGCGCCGTTACCGGTACGCTGTTTTTTGTCCCATCCGCTACGCTGCTTGAGTCGCTCGCTTCATGCAAGCCGGTCGAAACAGAAAGCGTACAGGCTTCATCTGTTTAATCAGTTTTCATTTGCGTTGCTCACCGTTGTGCAGGAGGTCCTATGACTACAAAAAGACGTGAGGTACCGGGCATACGCCCCTACGATGCGCCGGCGGGTGGCTGGGGGGCGCTCAAGGCAACCGCTGTCGCTGTCCGAACGCAAATGGATATGATGGAAGCGCCTGTCACGCTGATGCGCACTAACCAGCCAATGGGCTTTGATTGCCCCGGCTGTGCCTGGCCTGACAAAGAACATCGCTCCACGTTTCAGTTTTGCGAGAATGGCGCAAAAGCGGTGACCTGGGAGGCAACGAAAAAACGCGCTACCGCAGATTTTCTGGCACAGAATACGGTGACCTCGCTGTTGAAAAAAACCGATTATGAATTGGAAAATTATGGTCGCCTGACGCAGCCGTTATCCTATGATCGTGAAACGGACACATTGCGCCCAGTAAGCTGGGGTGCTGCGTTTGAGCGTATCGGTACGGTTCTGCAGGGACTGTCGCCGAACCAGGTAGAGTTCTATACCTCTGGCCGGGCGTCTAACGAAGCAGCCTATCTTTTTCAGCTTTATGCCCGTGAGTTTGGTACGAACAATTTTCCAGACTGCTCCAATATGTGCCATGAAGCGACCAGCGTGGGATTGCCACGCTCAATCGGAATAGGCAAAGGGACCGTATCGCTGGACGATTTTGACGATACGGAACTGATTATCTCAATCGGGCATAATCCCGGCACTAACCACCCGAGGATGATGGGTACGCTACATGAGGCTTCACGACGGGGCGTACCTATTATCGTCCTGAATCCATTGAAAGAAAGAGCGCTGGAGCGCTTTACCGATCCCCAGAGCGTGGTCGAGATGGCAACCTACAGTTCGACCAGAATTGCGTCATCGTATTATCAAGTGAAATCAGGCGGAGATTCGGCGGCGCTCAAAGGCATCATGAAAGCGCTTTTGGCATTGGATGAGACAGATCAGAATGTCATTGATCACGATTTTATTGCAGAGCATACACAAGGATTTGCTCAGTTCTCTGACGATCTGCGTGACACGTCCTGGGAAAGGATAGAGAAAGAGAGCGGTTTGCCGCGTGCCGACCTGGAGCAAGTGGCAGCCGCCTATGCCAAATCCCGGGCCACGATCGTCTCCTATGGCATGGGCATTACACAGCACAATAAAGGTACGGCGAATGTTCGTTTGATTGCCGATTTGCTTCTGATGCGCGGCAATTTTGGCAAACCGGGGGCAGGCATTTGCCCGTTGCGTGGACATTCCAATGTACAGGGCAATCGCACTGTCGGCATCACCGAAAAGCCGTCAAGCCAGTTTCTGCAGAATATTGAAGCGGTATTCGGATTTGCGCCTCCTCAAGAGCATGGGCATGATTCGGTAAGAGCAATGCAGGCAATGATTGAGGGAAAATCAAAAGCACTGATTTGTCTGGGTGGAAACTTCGCCGTTGCATTGCCCGATCCCGAGCAGTCGTTTCAGGCAATGAAGCAGCTGGACTTGAGCGTACACATCGGTACAAAACTGAATCGCTCGCATCTGCTTGTGGCCAGGGAAACTCTGATACTTCCATGCCTGGGCCGTACTGAACTTGATATTCAGGCAGGCGAGCGACAGTCCGTGACAGTAGAGGATTCCATGTCCATGGTGCATGCCTCATCGGGCAAGTTAAAACCGGCTTCGGAGTTTCTCAAATCCGAGCCGGCAATCGTCGCCGGCATGGCCATGGCAACGTTGCCGCAAAGCAAGGTCTCGTGGCAGGATCTGGTAAGCAACTACGATGCCATTCGTGATTTGATCGAGAAAACCATTCCCGGTTTCGACAACTACAATAAGCGAATCAGAATTCCCGGCGGATTTCGCATGCCATTGCCGCCGACAGAACGTAAATGGCCAACAGAAACGGGCAAGGCCATGTTTTCTGTATTCCAAGGCGTCAGCGAGGACGCCAACGTAGAGGGTGGTGATGTACTGCGTCTCATCACGCTGCGTAGCCATGACCAATACAACACGACCGTATATGCGCTGGATGATCGCTACAGAGGGGTGTTTGGGCGCAGAGATGTGTTGTTCATGAATGACATTGATCTGGAAAAGCAAGGCCTGGAACATGGTGATCTTGTCGATATTGAAACCGTCGTTTCGGAAAGAAAGCTCAGCATGACCGGTATTACCGTGATTGCCTACGACATTGCATCCGGTTCGGTCGGCGCCTATTATCCCGAAGCCAATGTGCTCGTACCACTGGATTATTTTGATCAGGATAGCGGAACGCCGTCTTACAAGTCGGTGCCGGTAAGGGTTACACGTAGCGCCAAACAAAATCATTTGATTTGAGGGAGAGCACTACTTTGAGCTTAAGACTTCATGAGGTTGTGTCAAAGCATGGCTAAGACACTCTCATGAACGACGCATCTCGAAAAATGAATTACTTCTCAATTTTTTTTTAAACCGACGCTTATGCCGCCTCACTCAAATTTCGAAGAAGAAACCTCCACCAGCGCATGCCTGTTTTGCGCAATTGCAAACAGGAAGGCTCCTGCGCATATCGTGTACGAAGATCATGACTTTCTGGCTTTCCTGGATATCAATCCCATACGACCAGGGCATGTGCAACTTATCCCACGCACGCATCATGCCTATTTCGACGATCTCTCTTCGGACCTCGCTGCCCGCATGATGCAGCTTGGACAGCGGCTTGCCAGGGCCATGAAGGCTGTTCACAAAGTAGAGCGTGTCGGTTTTGTTTTCACCGGCAGCGATATTGCCCATGTACATGCGCATCTGGTGCCTTTAATCGGCCATGCGGACATCACTTCAACGGCATATATTGAGCAAAAGGATCTTCGCTTTGTTAATGCGCCGCAGGCTTCCTGGGGCGAGCTAATCGGGCAGGCCGAGCTACTGAAGAGCGCTCTGGCAGTTTAATAATATCAGTGTTTTTCAGTGTGGCGCGCGGGCAAGTAACAACAGGGAATTGATTTTTTCAGCCGCGAGGCCAATGTCATATCGAAGCTGGCCAGCTTATTCGGCCAGCTTCGTCTCTCTACTAAAGCGCTCGAGGGAGCATCTGTGTGATGTTTTATCTGCCCCTCGTGCGCTTGGTCAGGTGCCGCTGCGCAACATAACAGCAGACTGGTTTTTGCCCAATTTCCAGCGGACAATGTCGATCACAATGAACGCCAGCAGGCTAATACCCATCAGGGGCAGGGCATAACCCAACAGGCCGGCAATCACAAATGAAATTACTTTGAGTGCTGTCGGCAAACTCATCCAGGCGGCAACGAGCGTTCTTGCCGGATTGGGCCCGGAAGCGACCGGCCGGCGTAGCCACCACATGCGATACCCCAGCCCGGTCATCACACAAAGCCCGATACCGAAAGCGATCAGCAACAGCTGGTTGGGCAGACCGAACAATATTCCCATATGCGCATCCACGCCCCATCGGGTCAGCTTGGCCACCAAAGGAAAGGTATTGAATTCGGTCCGATCAACGATACTGAAGTCTTGCGGGTTGACGGCAACCGCATCAACCTGTGTGGGCCAGCGACGATCAACTTCCGTGACCGTCCAGGCTTTGCCTGGCTCTTTGGGGGCGCGAATTTCTATCATTCCGGTACGGATTCCGGCCTCTCTGGCTGCGGCAACGACCCGTGGCCAGTCTTGTATCGACTGCGTTGTACCCGCCATGGCGGCATGGTGTTCTGCATGCGGGTCTGCATGCATGGCGTGCGCGTCGTGAGCCAGCGAGGTGTTGACCTGTGGCGTGAGCCATCCCATGTCGGCGCGCAATTGGTTGATATTGTCTCCTGCCCAGCGCGACCAGGTCAGGCCCGTCACCGATACAAAGATCAGGCCTACAAAGAGCACCAGGCCCAGCGTTGTGTGCCAATGGCGATTTTTCAGGAAAGTGCTTTCCTTTTTTGCCGTCTTGCGCGACGCGCGGGTGCTGAACCAAAGCAGCAGTCCTCCCAGTGCAGCAGCCCATAACCAGGAGGCAGCCAGCTCGCTGTAGTTTCTGCCCAGATCGCCCAGCAGCAGGGTGCGATGCGCCTTGTCCAGCCATAAGCGAATCGGCAGCACGCCGCTGGTGCCATAGACCATCATGTCGCCTTTTATCTGAAGGGTATAGGGATCGACAAAAATGGCTCTGGACTCCGACGCCCCATAACTGGCATCGGCAAATTGCACGCGTGTCGTATAGCGCGCCTCGGGCGCGGGCCTGACTGCATAGATTTTCGCCTGCTGGCCAGCATGGTGTTGTGCGGCTTCAATTTGCTCAGAGAGCGGCCTGGCGGTACTTTGCGGATTGACATAAAGAGCATCTGCATAAATGGCATTTTCAAGTTGTGGCGTCAATACATAAAGCGTTCCTGTCAATGCCGCTACGAATATGAAGGGTGCAATAAAAAGGCCGATATAAAAATGGATCCTGCGCAGAAAATTGATCGCTGCCGCCTTTGTGGATATGGGTGCTGAGTGTGACATAACGATGTGCTCTTACTGTTGATGTTTGCTGTGACCGCTATGCAGGGATCGGGCAGTGGCCTGGATCTGCATTTGCGTACGATTGCCGTCCTTGTCTTCGAAGGTCAGCGTCATAGGGATAACGTTTCCTTCGCTGATTTGTTTGTTCAGATTGATCAACATGATGTGATAGCCGCCTGGCTCAAGGGCGACTGGTTGACCGGCTACTAATGCAAGTTCCGGAATTTGACGCATTTTCATGATGTCGCTTTCCATCGTCATCTTGTGCAGCTCAACATGATCGGCGACTGGTGAAGCAGCACTCACCAGCTTACTGTCTGATTTTGCGGTTAACCGCATGAACGCGCCAGTGGTAGTCTGTTGTGGGACGGTGGCGCGCACCCAGGGATCGTCCACTCTTACTTGCGCATAAGCTGTCGATACAACCATAAACGTGGACAGCAGGGCAACCAATGCATTGAAAAATAAAGACATAACATTCTCCGAAATAATTAATCAAGGGCCAATATCTTGCGAATATCCTGTACATACTCCTCGTCGGGCTGGGTATGTGAAAGGGCGATCCGAAGGCGGCCGGTGGTGTCATACAGGTAGCTCAGTGCAGAGTGATCCATGGTGTAGGACGATCCGGTGGGCACTTTTTTGTAGTAGACCTTGAATTCTTTGGCGGTCTGCTGGGTCTCTTGCAACGAGCCATACAGTCCAAGGAACGTGGGGTCAAAGGCGCTCACATAATTGCCAAGCAATTGCGCATTGTCCCTTTCCGGATCCAAGGTAATAAACAATACCTGCAGGCGCTGACCGTCCTTGCCAAGCATTTTTTTGACATTTGCCGCGCGCAATAGCGCGGTGGGGCATATGTCCGGACACTGGGTGAATCCGAAAAATACCAAAACGACCTTACCGCTGAAATCCGATAGCGTATGGCGAGCGCTATCAGTGCCGTTCAGTGAAAAGTCTCGGCCAAATTTGGCGCCGGTCAGATCGCGCCCATGTATATTGGCCAATGTCGCGGGGCGTGAGCAGCCGTACAGGATGACGCAGCCGACCAGGACCGCGATAATGCGCAGAAATTTATTGGATGGCGGCATGGCGCCTCCTTCGTGGAAATAGATGCGAAGAAGGTGATGCCACCAGCGCACGCAAGGCTGCAACAGGGGCAGCCCGCGTGTGAGCAGGAAAAATAGGCATGAAAAAACCTCGGGAGATGAGAATCACGGGATGGCGACCGCAGTTACTGCGATCACCAGTGAAATATCAGCCGAGGTGGGAAGGGGGCGCGCGTGATCCGAGCGGTGGGCCCAGCGCTGGCAGCGCAGGCAGAGACTGGTTGTGCTCGACAAACGGCGCCAGGCGCTGTTGCCATACGGTTACGGGCATTGCCGGCGAAGCAAGAATGGGCAATATGCCCTGGGATACAACCAGGCCAAACGGACATTCCTGGCCGGCATGGTCCTGGGAAGGAGAGTCTTCGGATTGCTTGGGAATACTCAGCAGCAGCGTTTCATTGCCGCCATCTGCATTGCAAAGCGTCAGAACAACTGTCCGACCATTGTCGCCCGACAATACAGGCATATAGCCGCTGGGGATCACCGATCTGCACACGAAAGCAATCGCGGCCAGGCATAACAAGAGTTGCCAGACCGAAATGCCTTTGCAGGGGAGATGCTTGCGCACTACGTACATTATTTTGCGATATCAAAGTATTCGACAAGAATACGGATGAGTGTATTTTAGCCGTGAATCATCGCATATTAAGGCAAAAAACGGGCGATGAGCAAGGGCGAAGCACAAATTATTTATGAAGAAAATTCACTTTGCATGATCGATGTCGGAGTCAATTACGTGAAATTTGTTATTTGACAGCAACGCCAAATTGCAAAGTGAAGCGGACTATATCGACCGAGACAAGCGTTCCAGGATACCGATCTGGATGATTCAGGATATCTTTTATCGCGCATGAAATGCCGCAGTGTCGTTAATGATCAGCTGGCGCCGCGAAAAAAACACAAGTGTAATAATAGCTCCCGCTCTTTTCGCTCTTGGTGATAATATTTGCACTAACACAATGAACAAAAATTTTTTAGTTGCAAACAGAAAGAGGAGAATTCATGAACATACCGTCAACCAAACAATGCAAACAGATTCGCCTGAGCATGGTCGCCGCGTTGTGCTTTGGTACGTCGCTGGCGTCGGGTGCAGCAGTTGCTACTGTAGACACCGGCTCGGACGCCCAGAAAGTGGCTCCGCCTTCGGCCCTGAGCGCGAAGATAGACAGCAAGGCCAGAGAAATTGAAAGTAAGTTGATTGCGTGGCGCCGTGATATTCATGAACATCCGGAACTGGGTAACCAGGAAAAGCGTACAGCCAAGCTGGTCGCAGACCATCTGCGCAGCCTGGGAATGGATGTCAAAACAGGTGTTGCCGTCACTGGTGTGGTGGGTGTGCTAAAAGGGGGCAAGCCGGGGCCGGTGGTTGCCCTGCGCGCCGATATGGATGCCTTGCCTGTGAAGGAGCAGGTTGACGTACCGTTTGCTTCCAAGGCCACCGGCACTTTCCTGGGCAAGCCGGTCGATGTCATGCATGCCTGCGGCCACGATACGCATACGGCCATGCTGATGGCCACTGCAGAAGTATTGGCCAGCATGAAGGACGAGCTGCCTGGCACGGTCAAGTTTATTTTTCAACCGGCTGAAGAAACCCCGGCAGATTTTGAGCCTGATGGCACCAATACCTGGGGCGCCAAACAGATGATCGCCGAAGGCGTGATGGACAATCCCAAAGTGGACGCTGTTTTTGGTTTGCATGTGTCCAGTTCTTATGAGGCAGGAAAATTGTATTGGCGCAGCGGTCCCGCAATGGCGGCCGCCGATCAGTTCTGGGTTGATGTCAAGGGCAGGCAGACGCATGGCGCGCGGCCCTGGCAGGGCGTGGACCCGATTGTAGTGGGTTCGCAAATTGTCATGGGACTGCAAACCATTATCAGTCGCCAGTCCAATATCGCACTGGAGCCGGCGGTTATTACGGTGGGAACGTTTCACGCCGGCAATCGGATGAATATTGTTCCAGAGGACGCCGCCATGACAGGTACCGTGCGCACGTATGATGAAGGAATGAAAAAGGACATTCATCAGCGGATTAAACATACTGCCGAATCGATTGCCACCAGCGCCAATGCCAGTGCCAAGGTCAAGGTTGTGGAACTGTATAACGCCGTGGTCAATCCCCCCGACTTTACCGAAAAAATGGCACCCACCCTGCGGCGGGTTGCTGGCCAGGGCAATTATGACTTGCAGCCCAAATCCAGTGCATCGGAAGATTTCTCGTTTTATCAACAAAAAGCACCTGGCATGTTCTTCTATCTTGGCGTCACGCCTAAAGGCAAGGAGCTGAGCAAGGCTGCCCCGAACCACTCGCCGCATTTCTATGTAGATGAGTCAGCCATGATTACCGGGGTGCGTGCCATGTCGAATCTGGCCGTGGACTTTCTGAGCATGAAGTAGTTAGAGGCATTTCACAGGAGTACACGTGGCAGAACCCCGCTTTTTGATGGCGCGGTTTTCTGGAGTCGGGGCCACCCGGTTCCAGACACAAGATGGATTCGGTATGTGTTTATGGGAGCAGCAAGGTCGGGTACGGCTGGCTGCGGGGGCGAGAGCCTGGCCGCCCATACATTTGATTTTCACGGCTCGGCTGGCTTGTGAGCCCGCCGGCGCAGCTCTGTCTCTGAAAGGGTCACCGTAGTTGCTCGATAGCGCAGCGGTGACAAGCCCTCCCGTCTTCAGTTTACAGTGGATTGACGAATGCCTCTTTGGGGCAAAATACGCCAAGGACACCGGTAATGGGTATAGGCGGTATAACGCGAGGAAATGCCGGCTGCGATGACAATACGCCGGGCTGCTGCGCTTGGGAGTTTGCAAGAGTCAACAGCAAAGCCAATGCAGGAAAGATGCGTTTCATAATAATCTCCAATCTTATTGGCTGATTTCATTCTATGAAAATTTCCTATTGGAAATCAATTGGCGTTTTCGCTATTCACGTAAAGCCTATGAGTATTTGCGATAGTGTAGTTGCCTACATTCAAGGTCCTGTATTACCGGCACTTGAAGCCGGTCTATTCTCATCATCGTTCTCCACTTTTACTTTCGTCAGCGTAAACCCTCTCGCATGGTCGCGCTGCTTATTTTTTGCGCGCGTGCGGTTTGTACCAGAGCATTTGCTCTGTTTTCAGTGATAGAAAAAGGGCAGGGTAACAGCACAGGACAAAAGCGCAAGAAAGAACGGCAGACGCCGTCACGCGCCGTCTGCACCAGCCGATCTGAAGATTTATGGTCATGCTACCATTTGAAAGAAGGCGGGCTTTAAGGCTGGTTGTCGGATCGAATGGCCCGTATTTTTTTGTCGTTCAATAACGGAGTAATGATGCACGGACCAGACCCGAAAAATAAACATCCAATGGATGGCTTTGCTCAGGTGTGTTTTATCAGGAATACGGTGAAAAATCCAAATATTGTCGTTGGCGAATACACCTACTATGATGATCCCGATGATTCAGAAAACTTCGAACGCAATGTCCTGTATCACTATCCGTTTATCGGAGATAAGCTGATCATCGGCAAGTTTTGTGCGATTGCACGTGGTGTCAGATTCATCATGAATGGTGCAAACCATAAACTATCGGGCATCTCTACATATCCGTTTCAAATATTTGGCAATGGCTGGGAAAGCGTCATGCCAGCGCTGGACGAGCTTCCGTACAAGGGCGATACCGTGATCGGCAATGACGTTTGGATAGGTTATGAAGCGCTGATCATGCCGGGCGTGAACATCGGCAATGGCGCCATCGTGTCTTCGCGTGCGGTCGTCGTCGCCGATGTACCTGCCTACACGATTGTCGGCGGCAATCCAGCCAAACCGATCAGGCAACGCTATCGCCCTGAGGACATAGCCGTGCTGGAGGCCATCGCCTGGTGGGACTGGTCGACAGAAAAAATAACGCGCCATTTGTCGATCATAGCAGCGGGCGACATAGAGGCCTTGCGCGCCTGTTCAGCGTAGCGCCGGCCACAGGTGTCTGCTGAGTGGACGTTGCCGTAAAAATAGAATGCACCAATAATAAAACACCCCGCAAGTTGGATCAGCCGCGAACTTTTTCAGGGTGATTAATAAGCAAACCTTTATGCGTCACGGCACCGCTTAGCAGCGGCCTTTTTTGGCTTGTCCAGGCGGACAGGAGCGGCTGCGATGATATGAACGGTGGCTTTTGTACTTTTTAGGATGGCTGTATTTGCGTTCGTATTTCGGACCCTTGTATCGGTAACCATCGCGATACCCCGAGTGCCGATCATGTACTACGCAGCCTGAGAGAAAGATCATCAGCATCCCGACAACGACAAGCATTTTTTTCATTTGTGATCCCCTGTTGAATTTAGTTTAACTACATGATAGTAGATGACAGACGTCATTGTCTGTTGCCTCTTGTAAGGTAAGTTTCAACTGGGTACAGAAACGGAGTGGCTTTCGGTCGGTTATAATCCTGCTGCTATTTTTTTTATGAAGATTTCCAGGAACAAAATGAAAATTCAAAAAGGTGCTTTGGCGTTTGCTTTTATCTCATGTTTGGTATTGGCCGGGTGTAATGAACAGGCTGGCTCGAATACAGCTTCGACACAAGAATCCAGTGTTCAAGCTGACAATAGTCTTAATAACTACATTGCGATGAACAATGATCTGATGGGGATTTCTGGCCTGCAAGCGTATTACGAGGAGTATGTCAGATTGAATATTCCAAAGGCCAAGCCGTCCCAGAGCCTTGGATATCCGGGTGCAGAATTCACGTATACCTTTTCGCAGTACGCAGAAGCCATTAAAGGTAAACGCAGCCACCCCGCGCTTGATCAGGCTGCTGATGATCTGATGAAAAAACTGGAAGCAGTAAAAAATGATACGGCCGTGTTCGAGCAGTACTATGAATCAGCTTCGTATAAAACAGACGCCCTGAAAAAGGGGAAAGAGGCAGACGCTCAAATCAGACAGCATTTTGAAGCTGCGTTGGCCAGTTATGCCGTCTTTGCCAAGGAGCTGGATGTGGTGTACCAGCAAGCTAAACTAAAGGAACTGGAGGTGCTTAAGCAGTCTGGCAATAACTATCAATACCGCAAAGCCTATTCAATGCATCTTGCTGAACAGTTGGTTAATGTCTTTGATAGCCAGGAGGATCTGACCAATGCGGATAAGCTGAAGCAGGCCGATAAGATCGCCGATCAGCTTGGACAAGAGCTTTCCGAATTTAATGCTGAATATCAGAAAATCAAAGACAAGAATCCACAAGTGTCAGCAGATTCAACTCTCATCAGTTTAAATAGTTGCATCAAATATTACAGAAGCTTCAAGGAAAGCAAGAGCCAATCTGATTTTAAATTCATGATCGATGGCTACAACAACGCTGTCCGGGCAAACCGCTAGCCTCCCACGAAGCTTGGGTACGCGCATCTAACCAGCCGTCATGGCTGGTTTTGTTCGTTGTAGCGTTCGAGTGCCGGCCCACGCGTGCTTCACCTCACACCAAATTGCACCATAACGCGCTGAACCTGTCTTTTCATATCGTGCTGCATGATGTCCAATTCGGACACGGCAGCAGTCTGAACTACTCAAGAGAGCCTGACTGACATGCCGCCGTCAACAATCATCGGACTGCCGGTCATAAAGCTTGATCTGTCCGAAAGCAGAAATAGCGCTGCCTGTGCGATTTCTTTTGCGCTTGCCATCCGCTTCATGGGATGCAAACTTGCGATGAATGCCAGGGTATCCGGATTATCTTCTCCGGCGGCGGGGGTGATCGTGCCGCCAGGCAGCAGCGCATTGATGCGTACACCCTGATCGGCGTGGTCCGACGCCAGCGACTGCACCAGGCCGACCAGCCCCGCCTTGGATGCCGCATAGGCCCCCATTCCAGGCATGCCACCATTGCTGAAGCCGACAAAAGAGGATGTGAACACGATCGCGCCGCCGCCATTTTTGCTCATGGCAGGTATCTGTGACCTGGCCGCCAGGAAGGCAGCGGTCAGATTGACCGAGATGACATCGTTCCAGTTGCGCATTGTCATGGCTGGCACCGGCCCCATGTCACCGACGATGCCGGCATTGTTGAATGCGCCGTCCAGCCTGCCGAATTCCTTGAGCGCCAGCGCTGTCAGTGCATCTGCATAGCCTTCATCCCTGACGTCGCCCGCCAGATAAACGGCTCTGCCTGAGCCCGCAATTGTTCTGGTTAGTGCGTCCAGTTCTGCAGACCGACGCGCACCCAGCACCACATTGGCGCCTTCGCTTGCAAACAGGGACGCTGCGGCTGCGCCGATTCCGCTGCTTGCTCCGGTGATGATGATTGATTTGTTTTTCAGTTCCATGATGTCCTGCTCCTGTGTTGGGTTGGAGCCTGAACTATGTCATGGCAATGCAAGGGCCCGCTATCCGTTTCTTGCACGGAAACTGATCGAGCATACTTTGTTCGTTGAACGAGCATCTGGCCCACAGGGGTTGAACGACCAGCGGAATTTGTGCAGCAGGGTAGTAAATTTTTTCGATAATGATGATCAACAGAGACAGGATTTATCCGAGTGCTTTCAGGCATCAGGACATGGCTTTTCTGACCCATCGTGCTTTATCACGCTGGCTTGCAATAGTGCGCTGGATAGTAATAAAGCGTAGCATAGTGCTCATCCCGATAAATAAAACGACGGGCACGAAAAAAATGAAATATTTTGCTGATATTGGAACTAATTAAGAAGCAGTGATGAAGGTTTCGGTTTATATTTGAAGCCGAATGTACAACAGCAGGAGTTGGGCATACGCAGGGCGGGCAACGGCAAGCAGCGGATCACAACAGGAGCAAGCCGAGGACCGCTTCCATAACGCGTTCCATAACGCTAGCATGGCGCTTTGATAACCGTCCCGAACTGGTGCGTATTGCGTTGGTCGTAAACGTCTGTCAGAAAATCTTCATGTCTGTGGATTTTTTGTCGGTGTTGCCGGAAAACGATTCAATGACCCGTTACTTTTGATGTTGACGAAATTTCATACTGCTGTTCATACAGAAATTATAGGCAAGGAGACTCCTATGAATACTCATTCACGCAACTTTCGACTACCGGCCCTCGCGCCGTGCAAAACGGCATTGGCAACTGCGGCCATTATCATGACGACGTTGTTCGCGCCGCTGCCTGTTACTGCTGCCGAGCCCGCAGGCGCCGCCGTCGCTGCCACCTCCGAGCCGGCAACCGCCAAACCGCGCATCATTATTCTTGCAACCGGTGGCACCATTTCCGGCGCCGCCGATGCACGGTCGGCTATTGGCTATAATTCGGGCGAGGTGTCGGGACAACAATTGGTTCAGGGCGTACCTGGCATAGAAAAACTGGCAACGGTCAAGTCTGAGCAGATTTCCAATATCGGCTCTCAGGACATGAACGATAAAGTGTGGTTTTCGCTGGCCAGGCGCATCACGCAGATTTTTGAGGGCAATGAAGCGGATGGTGTGGTCATTACCCACGGCACCGATACGATGGAGGAAACTGCTTTCTTCCTGCACAATGTGCTGGATTCGGCAAAACCGGTAGTGCTGGTCGGTTCCATGCGTCCGGGTGGTGCACTCAGTGCCGATGGCCCGCGCAATCTGTACGAAGCGGTCCAGGTTGCGGCCAGCGCTCAGGCCAAGGCGCGTGGCGTGATGGTCGTAATGAATGATACGATTCACGCACCACGCTGGGTGACCAAAACGAACGTCACCTCGGTCCAGTCATTTCAGTCTTTGAATACAGGCCCGGTGGGGTATGTGGATCCGGCCTCGGTGCGCTTTCTCGCGCCTGCCGGTCAGCCGACCCAGGCGCTGTATACCTTGCCCAAGGACGATCAGTTGCCACGTGTACCAATCATTTATGCGCATAGCAATATGGACGCCTCGCAGATTGATCACGCGATTGAAAATAACGCCAAGGCAATTGTGATTGCCGGCGTGGGCGATGGAAATGTGTCCAAACCGGCCATGGAGGCTATGTTACGGGCAGTGCAAAAGGGCATTGTGGTGGTCCGGGCAACCCGCGTGCCGTCCGGGTTTGTTAATCGCAATGTGGAAGTGGACGATGACAAAAGTGGTTTTGTCGTGGCATATGATCTGAACCCGCAAAAGGCCCGGGTATTGACCCAGCTTCTGATCGCCAACGGGGTGACGGCAGCGGACAAAGTGCAGCAGGCATTTGCCGCTACGTACTGAAGACCGGCGTGTGACGCAGCAGGCGCCATACCCCGGCGCTCGCTTGCGTTGAACATCAGGGGCACCTTCCCTTAGGGTCACATACTCAATTGTATTAAACAACAGGTGACAATCGATGGACGCATTTTCAAAGCCCGATTTGGTAGCCAACTATGCCGCCAGAACAGAAAAAATGGTGCCTGGTTTGCGCGATCTTCACACGATGGCGGCAGTCTTGCTGGCAGAGCGCGTGCTGGTCGATGCACATATTCTTGTGTTGGGCGCCGGTGGGGGGATGGAGATAAAGGCATTGGCGCAAGCGCATACGAGCTGGCGTTTTACGGGCGTGGATCCGTCCGAGCAGATGCTTGATCTGGCTCAGCAGACCCTTGGGCCGCTGGCTTCTCACGTCACTTTCCACCAAGGCTATATCGATAGTGTAGAAAAAGCCGGCTTTGATGCAGCAACGTGCTTTTTGACGCTTCATTTCCTGGCGCAAGCGGAGCGACTTGCAACCCTGCAGGCGCTATTTTGCAGGCTCAAGCCCGGGGCGCCGTTGGTTGTTGCCCATCACAGTCTGCCAGGTTCTGCGTCCGATAAAGACCGCTGGCTGGATCGCAACGTGGCATTTGCAAAGGCATCAGGCCTGGCAGTGCCACCGGGCGGCGCCAGGCAAAACCCCAGTAGGGACTTGCCGATTCTTTCGGCGGCTCAGGACGCGGCATTGTTGCGCGAAGCCGGGTTTGTAGATGTGGACGTATTCTATGCCGGGTTCACTTTCAGGGGCTGGGTCGGTTATAAACCGGCGACGTGATGTCGACTGCGCCATTGATGGCGCATTGGCACTGGTCTATCCCTTGCCGCCAGCGAACACGGCTCAAATGAGCATCCAAAAGCGCTCAATTGGTAGGACACTTTGGCATCGGGTCTGTTGCTCCGGCCTTATCTTTTCAGTGAAAAGGGGGCAGGTTTTCTGCCCCATATCCAGTTACAGGTAGCTGTCGCGTTGTTGCTTGGCCCGTGAGGCACCAATTTCCGTTTCGACCTGCTTGACTTCTTCTGGTGGTGGCAGTACAGCAGGCATGCCAAGGCTTTCGATCCACAATTCCCGGCACCACCCTTTGGTATGAAATAGATGGTGGTCTTCCTGCTGCTCTACCTGGTCGAACACCTCCGTCAAGAAACGCTTGTCGCTCGCATTCATTTTTTCGATTGCTTTGCCAAACAGCTCCCAGTTGGTGTGATCTTTTGTTTCAGCCAATACTACGCATTCACATGCCACCAGTTGTGCCGCTTCGGGGGAACCATTTTTCTGGGCCATTTTCATCGCCTGGACAAATGATTCGCCCAGGTGCTTGACCACCTCACGACCGGGGCTCACGGCGTTCGGATCCAGGTCCAGATGTTTGGCCACCGATGTTGCCAGCTCCTGGTGCTTGAGTGTTTCGTCCAGATAGCCCTCCCATTCCTTTTTCAAGTCATCATTCAGCGCACAGGTCAGTGCCGTTCGATACACCTGCTCGCCCCCCAGTTCTGTTTCGATCATCTGTAATACCAATTCGTTCAGTTGTTTTTTATTTACGGTCTGTGCCATTCTGTACTCCTTGCTTTTGATCCTTTGTATTTAATGGATATGTGTTATTTGCCACGCCCGAAGAAAAATGAGCCGATGGCAAGAACCAGGAACACAACGAAAAGAATCTGCGCGATTGAAGAGGCCCCGGCAGCAATGCCGCCAAACCCGAACACGGCTGCAATAATGGCGATAATAAAAAAGACGATTGCGTAATGAAGCATATTGTTTCTCCCTTCGGTTGCAATGCGGTTTTGATAAACACAATTTATCGTATCAACAAAAATGAGCGCAAAACATGCTTCGTTACATCCCCTTAACAAGGGTATGTATGTGACATATCCAGGGGTTTTGTGCCGATGCCGGCATGTTGGCTGCCAAAGCCTGCGGTTAGGGTGTATCTCGCTTCATTTGGCTGGAGTTGGAAATGCATATGGTTGGACATTCATGCTTAATTACAATCTTGTTGTGCTTAAAAAGGTGAAAGCACACTTTTTTATTGCCGTGGGGGTAAAACGCCCGGCAAAGGCGATTGTGCGATTGTTAATGAGGTAAATGGCGAGTTATCAAGTGGTAAATTGGGGGTTAGGCGCCTGCTCTCTAGACGGTCGTGTCGGGAAATAGCCGCAGCACGGACTTTGCGGATGCGACCAGGCATGGTGCCCGATACGCATGTCTGGCGCGGCAGCACGGGTATGGTCAGTAGTCTGAAAATCTATTTAAATCAAAGTGCTGGCTTTTTTTTGCTTTTAATAGTGTTAATGATAAGGGTGATTACTGGCGCTGCATGGCGTGTCCTCGAACAGCGATATCATTTGCGTTTTTCTTCCCGATAGAAAAAAAGCGAGACTGCATATGGCGCATTCCCGGTGATACGAATTACACTAGCACGGTGATTTACGGGGTATGCTTCCTGTAGATAAGGGCCATAACCGCTGGTTCGCTGTCTTCCAGACAGGCCGTTGCGCCTGATTAATTGATTTTTGTAGTCCGTTATTTGTGTCAGACCATTTGCCGCTTGCGCCCCGATCATGACGAATCGGCAGAGCAATCGATCCTGCTTTTGGCGCGTACTGACCCATTGCGCCTCACAATAGGGCAAGTGTGGTTGCGGTCATTGGACCGCCAACTGTACGGTGCCTGTCCGTTTCTGAATATATTGAAAAAGATGAGAATAGTATGAGTGCCGAAGCCCATTCAGTCAGTTTGTTGTCGCCGGTAGTTTTGCTGGCCGCCGCAGTGATTGCCGTTCCCATATTCAAGCGCATCGGCCTGGGATCTGTATTGGGCTACTTGATGGCCGGTCTGGCTATCGGACCTTTTGGTCTGGCTTTTTTTACGGACTCGGCTTCGATCCTGCAGATTGCTGAGCTGGGGATTGTCATGTACCTGTTTGTTATCGGGCTGGAGATGCGGCCTTCCCACCTGTGGGGTTTGCGTCGTGAAATATTTGGCCTGGGCACTTTGCAGATTGTCGCCTGCGCCCTGGGTCTGACCGGCGTAGGCCTGCTTTTTGGCTTCAGTTGGCAGATCGCCTTTATCTCGGCGGCAGGATTTGTGCTGACTTCTACGGCCATTGTCATGCAGTTGCTGGGCGATCGGGGCGACATTGCCCAGCCCAAGGGCCAGAAAATTGTTGCGATATTGTTATTCGAGGATTTGCTGATCGTGCCGCTCCTGGCGATTGTGGCGTTTATGGCGCCTAACCATATCGTTGAAAGCACTTCTGCCCGGCTCCAGAATATCGGTATCGGGCTGTTTGCGATCGCGGCGTTGATCGGTGCCGGGTATTGGCTGCTTAATCCGCTGTTCAGGGTGCTGGCCGCCGCCCGAGCCAGGGAAGTGATGACAGCGGCGGCTTTGCTGGTGGTTCTGGGCGCCGCGCTGCTGATGCAGGTGAGCGGCTTGTCCATGGCGATGGGGGCATTCCTGGCCGGTGTGCTCTTGTCCGAGTCCACCTTCCGCCATCAAATCGAGGCGGACATTGAGCCATTCAGGGGTATTTTGCTGGGTCTGTTTTTCCTGGGCGTAGGGATGTCGCTTGATCTGTCTGTCGTCGTGCAAAACTGGCCATTGGTGCTGGGTGGTGTGCTGGCGCTGATGTTCGTCAAGGCGCTGATGATTTATATTGTGGCGCGCGTCACGCGCAGCCCGCATCGTGAGGCGCTGGATCGTGCATTGCTGATGGCCCAGGGGGGGGAATTTGCCTTCGTGCTGTTTGCCGCAGCCGCCGGTGCGCAGGTGATAGACAGCTCGGTCAAATCCAGTCTGACGGCCATCGTGGTATTGTCCATGGTGCTGACGCCGATTCTGGGAATTGTATTTAACCGGTACGTCAAATCGGGCAAACTTGAGTCTCTGGATGATGTGAGTGTCGCTGACGGCCTCACCGGCAATGTGCTGATGATTGGTTTCGGTCGCTTCGGTCAGGTCACCAGTCAATTGCTGTTGGCCAGGGGTGTTGACGTCACAATCATTGATACCGACATAGATATGATCCAGAATGCCGAGAAGTTCGGTTTCAAAATTTATTATGGCGATGGTTCTCGCCTGGATATATTGCATGCTTCGGGAGCGGCACAGGCACAGGCCATTGTCGTTTGTGTAGACAATAAAGAGACGACCAACAGGATTGTCGAGCTGGTAGCCAGTGCGTTTCCGTTGGCCAAGTTACTGGTGCGCACGTATGATCGCGAGCATTCGCTGCATCTGGTCAAAAAGAATGTGGATTATATGATGCGGGAAACGTTCGAATCGGCGATGGTATTTGGGGGTGCTATCCTGCAGCAACTGGGGGTTGATGAGGATCAGATCAGGCAAATCAGCCGTGAAATTCGCGAACGTGACAATGAGCGCTTTGAAACGGAAGTGGCCGCTGACGATATTTATGCCGGCGTTGACTTGCAGTATTCGCACGCCCATCCACGCCCTACGGCGCCGTTGCTTGTGCCCCGGAAGAGTGGCCAGATCCTGAACGATGATGGAGTGAATGAAGCAACCTCGACACCAGGGCAGGGAGGATCTTGAGCCTGTCAGCAGACATTATGTGGGGCCGAAGCCGGCGCAGGTCTGTCGCCGCTGGTTTCTGCGGTATATTTGGCAGAATTTTATATATTCAAACGGAGCAGTCAGCATGAGTGTGGTCAAATTCAACGAATTTACGCTGAAGATCCGCAATGGCGCTACATTTCAGATCCGCGCCAATACCGGAAGCGAAGCCATTAAAAAGCTGGTTAAGGCGCAAGGCTGCACACCCGACAATATCACGGTGGTCGATGTGCGGGAAGTGATCGTTAATCGTAAATAGACAAGGTGTACCACCTGGGCCATGTAGTGGGAGTGATGGGGGCTTGCGGGCAGGCTTCGGGTTTGAACCCCATGCCAAATAAGGTTCGGCCGGGGCCGCCGGGAGCCCGGCGAACCACAAATGACATAGTTAAAGAATTACGATGAGAGTTTCATCAGGACCAGCCCGCCAACAATAAGCGTGGCGGCAAGAATGCGCATGGCACTCATGGGTTCGTGCAGAAAGACAATGCCGACTACAAAGGCGCCCACTGCGCCAATTCCAGTCCAGACCGTATAAGCGGTACCCAGGGGAAGCGTGCGCATGGACCAGGACAGCAGCCCGAAACTAAGTACCATTGCGACCAGCGTTACTGAGGTGGCGCCCAGGCGCGTAAACCCTTCTGATTGCTTCATGGAAAACGCCCAGACAATTTCCAGCAATCCGGCAATAACTAATAAAAACCAGGCCATTTGGGCCTCCTTTAAAAAAACCGGGCCGTCCCGGATAAGGTCCCCAAATGGGTGAGGTCGTGGCCTCGAAGAAATTATATCTTTTTGCGCAGCGGCGGGCAACCGGGCAGCTCGAATGCAGCAGCCAGATTGTCAATCTGTTGCTCGTCGCAGAATAAAGCAGCTCAGTAAAATGAAGAAGATCAGTAAGACGAAGCGGGCCCGTAAGCTAAAGAAGACCAGCCAGCTAGAGCAAACCCGCCAATAAGCAAATCCGTCAAGCCAGCGGTGGCAAGAAAAAAAAACTGCCCGACATTTTCCCTGGTATAGCAGGCCATACGAAACCCCTTCGTCGGGAGTGGCTGCAATCGATTGAAAACAATTTGTTTATGCAAAAAGTGGCTTTGCAAGCGATTGAAAAAACTGGCCGTCTCAGAGGCTTCGTAAACTGCATTGTCGCTATTACACTTGAGATAATTTAAATGTGGAGCTATCTATGAAAAGCATGTTTACTTTGCTGCTTGCCGGTCTGCTGGCTTTTCCGGTCATGGCGCTGGCCGATGACGATGACGACGACGATGATTATCGTGACCGCTATTCCCAGCGGGAGTATAAAGAGAAATACCGGGATGGCCCCTGCAGGGTAGAGCGCGAATACAAGAAGAATGGCGACTACGAAGAGAAAAGAAAATGCCGGGGCGATCGCTATCGCGATAATTATTATTCAGAGGCGCCCGTCGTGCCTGGTGGCGATTTAGGCGGCATTGTTCGTCTGCTGCAAAACCTGTAAGAGAGGGCTTGAGGTTACAGTTTTCAGCCCTGTGGCTGCGATTGCCGTATCTCACGCCACACTGGTAATGCCTGCACTACGTGGTCAGTTGGCTGGCAGAATCTTGAGGGTATGGCCGTCGCTGGCGAGCATGTGATGGCCGGTTTGCGCACCATAGCTGTACATCAATCCGGCACTCCCCAGGCAAGTATCAGGCATATTGCGGCTCGGTCCAATGGCCGCTTTGCAATTGCTCGGGGCGCTGTGCCGCGCAAACAATTGCGTTGTCTGGCCAGAACTCACGCATCACCCGCGTACCTGCAAATACGCCGTACCCGTCACCGCAACAAACGTCCCCTGCGGCAACAATACTTTCACCGGCCATGATCGAGCCTTTCGCCGTGATGTCGCCGCCCGCCTGAATGCCCCAATCGGCCTTGATATGCATGCCGCTGCTTATCTCACCCTTGGCAATAATGCCTTCTGCCGCAGTCAGGTTGTTTTCAACCGAAATATCGCCACCGGCGCGCACACTTTTTTTGCAATTGAGCGCGTCTGCGCAGATAATATCCTGGCCGGCAACAATGATACCGCCCGCCTCAACGGAGTTTGCACAGTCTATTGACCAACCGGCCCGGGCATCGCCGTCGCACTGGAACTTGCCGGCAACATCAATACCCCATCCTACGCGAACGGACCCCTCGACCACAATCGCGCCGCCGCAGCTCAGGTTGCCTTCGATGATCAGATCCCCTTCGATATGAATATCGCCGCCGACCCGCACACTGCCATGAACATGCAAGGCGCCTGCCACACGCAATACGGTGTCGCTGTGCAAATTCCCCGCAATATCCAGATCCCGTGCGGCCACGACCGCGTCGCTGTCCAGGCTATCGATTGCCAGCTTGTCCCTGACCGAGCCGAACTGGTCTACAAGCCAGCATGCATCGGTGACCCGTCCTTCGGCAAGAAGCGTATCGATCAGATATTGGTAGTCGGCGCCCTGCGGGGTATGCTTTAAAAACCAGCGAAAGCCGCTGGAACACGGGTGCTTTGACCGTATGGTTTTCTTGCTCAGATCCATTTTTACTCCCATGGATAAATTACTGCAATGAGTCAGTGTGTGCGCAGTCGATTTGCGGCATAGTCATCACACGGTTACCGTACAGGTTGCGTTGAACATCGTCACCTGTCACGGATGGTATTTTTGGTTAAGGCGCGCACAACTGCAGTCGGACATCCAGGTCGTGGAAGCGGTTGTCGCGCTCTGATATTTTCAGCGGCTCAATGGTGTCCGGGGTGATCTTGACCACGTCAAAGCGCATGCGCCTGCCCAGAGACTTCCATAAGGCATAGGCTGCTCTCGATTGACGCGCGCCACTGACCAGAACGAATCCATCGGACAGCACTTTGGTGTACAGCGCGCTGGCTATACCGCGTCCCTGGTATGGCGCGGCATAGCGCGAATGTACGCTACGCACGATGCCGTGCAGTCGGCGCGACCCTTCGGGAAGAATATCGAAAACGGAATAACCCACCAGAAGTCTGGTGCCGGTGTCTATGGCGTACACGCGTTGTTCGCGGGCGATCTTGCGTACGCGAAACTCGATGTCGGGAAATTGCATGTCCATGAGCGGCAGATTGCCCAGCGAATGCCGGCCCCGTTTCATTCTTGCCTGCAGATTGGCCAGTTCCTGCTCGATTTGGTCATTGCTGATGCTGACGTCGAATCTCATGACATCACTTCCGGCGTGAGCAGACGTACCACTGACATCTGTGTGGGGCGTGCAGCGTCTATGACGCTCTGCGTTGCATGCAGATGCTGCGCTTCCAGGTGTTCAGCGAAAGATTGCGGATCGCCAGCAATGTGCAGGACATTGCGTTGTTCCGGTCGAACAAGGTGATTGTGCAGTTCCATTTCCACTCCCATGGCCGATCGCCCGCAAGATGTTGCGATACGGACGGCAGAGAATCGTATTTACAGGGGCCTGGCCAGACAGATGTGCTTCTGGGCGCCTTGCCAGGCGCGTTCATGGGTTTGTCTGGTTTGGGGACGTTTCCGGCTTGTTAGCCGCTACGCCGTGCGAGAGGAATCTGGGACAAGAGTGCTGGCCGTGATTTCCTGACGCACGGCCAAGAAAAGTACGGCGAACCACCTCAGGAATTGGGGAGTCAGACGAAAGGCTGGAGGAACGTTTGCACAAATGCAGTCCGGCAGCAAGCCTCGGGTATAAACCCGATGCGCAGCAGACAGCGTGAAGGCAAAAGCGTTCATGAATAAATAATGATATTTAAGATGCCGACATGATAACACAAATGATATATTTTTCAAAAGATTCAAAGACCTACGGAATGCTTTTGTGTCAAAGGCATGACATGATTTGCTTTTGGGCCGTGTCATTGCGTGTGGTAAGCTGGGCCATGGGCCGATGAATGAGTTTGTCCTGCACGCTTGAAGTCGGGCCGTATTGATAATAGGGTAGTCGCTGTGCTGAGGAGTACGCAGGAAAGGAAAGATACAATGGGATGATTGGCCTGATGAGAAATAAGCAGAACGATCAATGACATGTAAGCGCGTCGGGGAGGGTGTATAGTGGTGTATTTACCCGGAGCATGTCATGACATTCAGGGACTGGGCTGACGAGAAAGGCAACACACTGGCAAATCAGGATGACGAATGTGAAGTCCGTTCTGAATGGGCCAAGTTTTATATGAAGAACCCACAATCGGGCTCGGTGCTGGTGTATGAATCAGCTTATGAAAAATTTGGCAGGCAGCAACTGGACAGCATGCTTGATGAGCAGTGGGACAAAGCGGATCTGCAATGGGTGCAGATCACGGACAAGGGGGTGACCGAGACACATAAAGAGGCACCCAACCGACCGGGCAAAGGACTCACCACCAAACATTGACTTACCCAGGGCCGTTATTCAGATCACTCAGCACAATATGCGGCAATGGGCCCATCATGTCAGTCAGTATTGATTATGCGTTCTGCTATTGTTGCTCTAGTGGTACGTCAACAGCTCGGCTACCACAAGGAATTTGAACTTGCCGAGCAATCCAGGAAAACGGACCTCATGATTCGCCATGATAGGTTCAATCCCGGGGATCTGGCCCGGCCATTGATCAGTTGGATCTGAATCCGCCGATAATCAGCTTTACGCCGAATCCCATCAGTACCACGCCCACCAATTGTTCCAGATACGCCTGCACATGCATATAGCCGCGCCGAACCAGAGGGCGGGAAAATGCCAGGGATACCATCACGCGCCACAGCAGAGAGGTCAGGCTGATGCCGATCCAGATGGCCACTTTCGTAGGCCATTGTGTGGACGGTGTGATCGTGACAGAGAAAATACTCACAAAAAACAGGGCGGTCTGGGCATTGGCCAGATCGGTAATCATCCCTCTGCGGAAATTCACAGCGGCACTGGCGGGTGGTGCCGGCGCTCTATTATCAGCGGTATTGCCAATAACCGCTTTGGTGCGGCCCCGGGCCTGCCTGAACAGATTGAAGCCGTACCAGATCAGATAGGCGCCCCCCAATATCTGAATGCACGCGAATACGGTATGGCTGGTAGCGATAATGGTTGCCATACCCACCAGGCCAAGTGCTGCGTAGATTGCATCACCAGTAGCGACCCCTGCACCGGCGGCGATACCGGCCGATTTGCCCTGGGACAGACTGGTTTGCACGATCAGAAACAGATTGGGTCCCGGGCTCAGAAAAGTGAGGGCAAATAGCCCGATGGCTGTGAGTACGGCATGGTAAGACATTCTAACGGTCCTTTTATGGGGGGCAAAAAAACACTATAACGCTATGTGGTCTGCAGCGGCGATTCCAAATGTGATATTGGCAGATGTGGTGATGCAATATGCACTGTTGTTAAGGGAATCGGCAGGAAGGCCGCATGGCGCTCCGGGGGATCGATGAATCAGGGACAGACGATCCGCCCTTATTTATCGATTTCGGCGATAAACGCCTTGATAAGGCCCAGCGTTCGCGCCTCATCTTCCCGATATGGTACGTGGCCGATGCCGTTCAGAATCTCGGCCCGACCATGGTTTGCTGCGATTGCGTGAGCGTGCTCGACCGAGCCGTAAGGATCGCTGTCACCATGAACAGCCAGTTTTGGACACTGAATCTGCGCCAGTTCGCTGCGTACATCCCATTGTGAAAATTCCTGTGATAACCAGGTATCGGTCCAGGCATCCACCACCCAGCGGCTTTTGTCTCCGTGATATTTGTCCAGCCTGGACAGGTTCTCCGGCTTGGCGAAATCCAGTTTGGCCTGGCGTATTCCGTTGAGTGTGAGTTCTTCGACAAATACCTGTGCGCCCATTGTAATGAGCCCCTTGCAGGCATCGGCAAATTGCGCGGCTGCCTGCACGGCCATGGCGCCGCCGACACTGTGGCCGCAAGCGATAAAACGGTCGATATCAAATGCGGCAAGCACTTGAGGCATGACCTGCACGGCCTCCTGAGCGATAAAGTCAGCTGATAAGGTGCCGGGATAGGGATCGGAGCGGCCGAATCCAAGGCGGTCGTAGGCAATAACCGGGTGGCCAGTGGCCAGCGCCAGCTTTTCCGGAAAGTCGCGCCAAAGGGAGACGCAACCCAGTGAATCGTGCAGCAGGATAATGGGGGGCTGGGTACTTGCGTCAGACGGCGGCAGCGACCACAACTGGGCATATAAACAACCCTGTCTGGTCTGAATCTGGTGGGTACGCACTTCGGTTATTGTTGTATGGGTCTGTGTCATTGCTGCGGTCGGAATTCAAGTCAATAAATAGGGCGGGCTGGCAGGACGGCGTGGCCAGGCGCACCGGTGTGTCTCGATAGCGTGTCGGAGCATTATAGTGCCTGCCCCTGTTTTTGACTTGAGCAAAGGTGATCGGCCACGATCGGGTGGTGGCGGGCGCAGCGAAGGGAAAATTACCTGGCTGCAGGTCGGCAGCTCTGGCAAACCGGCTACTGGCGGGCGGGTATTTCATTGTCGGCGAGGCCGGATTCAAGATAAGCGATGAAGAACGTCCCATGCCGCCACAATGCCGACTGTCAGCATGGTCAGCAAAACGGCATGGAAAATCTGATCGACCGGCGTTTGTGGCCCTATGCCAATGGCTATGGTGAATGCGCCAACCAGGGTTCCTGCCAGCGCAATACCCTGTGCCCATAGCGCTATCAGAGGCATTTGCGCAGGCAGGACCATACAGAGCACTACACCCACCGCCAGTATGGTGCCAATGACGCCTTCAGCAGTTGCTGCGCGCGCATGTATATACCCGCTGATGACTACTCCGCTGTGAAGCAGCGATGCCACGTAAAAGAGACTTGCTTCAAAGAGCAATATCAGGACCAGTACGGTTCTCTTGCACATAAACATGAATAAGACACTCCTGGTCTGGTTCGCTGCTGCCCTGGCACCTATTGCGTACCGCGCGGGTTACAGGAACCAATGGTGGGTCCGGTCAGGTCGCATGGAAGGCGTAACAAGTATGAGGTATGAACGCAGGCCAGGCAGGATCGCGAATGCCGCCTATGAGCCCGATACCGCCAGGCACTGGCCCGCCTGTCCTCCCGAGGCGAGGGTTCGGACGTTGCCTATACGATAATACCCCCGCCCGTTTCTGGTCAATCCCGGGTTTACCGCAGCGCCAACCCAGACGATTGATGTGCAATTTTTATAGATAAAACAAAAAATTTTTTGGTTTTCGCAGGCTTTTCATTTGTCATACTGCAGATTGCTCTATGCCAGGGACAGCTGGCCAGGCAAATTGGCCAAAGTGCCCCTTTTACAGCGGCGTCCGGCGCCTTGATGGTGAAACCTTGTCGGCATCCCATGCAGGGCAGATGACAAGGCCACGCAAGTTCACAAAAAGCATAAGCAACCCATACCAATAATCGGGAGACAAGATATGTTCATGACCAGATTTCATCGCAGGGCAGCCAGTGTGGCGACCTGTCTGCTGCTTGGCAGCCCGCTGGCGCTCGTACCGTTTGCAGGCGCCCATGCCGAAACGTATCCCGATCAGCCGATCCGGCTGATCATTCCATATCCGCCAGGCGGCGCAACCGATGTGATCGGACGCATAGTGGGCAAAAATCTGGGGGACCAGATCGGCGGCCAGGTGGTGATTGAAAACCGTGGCGGCGCCGGCGGCAATATCGGCGCGGGCGAAGTTGCCAAAGCCCGGCCGGATGGCTATACCCTGCTGATGGGGGCGCTCACCTCGCATTCTGTGATGTCCATACTGGAAAAAGGCAAGTTGAGCTATGATCTGCAAAAAGACCTGACCCCTGTCGGTGTGGTGGGTTCGGTGCCGCTGGTTGCGGTGGCCAATCCGTCCCTGAAGGTATCGACTTTGCCGGAGCTGGCAGACAACGCCAAAAAGAACCCTGGCAAGCTCAATTTTGCGTCATCCGGCGCCGGTGCGCCGCAACGCATGGCCATGGAATTGTTCAAGCAGATCGCAGGTGTGAATATTGTGCATGTCGCCTATCGCGGCAGTGGTCCGGCCATGACGGATCTGGTAGGTGGGCAGGTTGAAGTCATGACTGAAACCGTACCGGCAGCCATCAGCTTTATCAAATCGGGACAGTTGCGGCCACTGGCTGTGTTAACGCCCGAGCGCATTTCCATGTTGCCTGATATTCCCACCGCTAAGGAACAGGGTTATGACAATTACAATGTAAGCTCCCTGTTTGGCGTCATGGCGCCGGCCGGTACGCCCAAGGCGGTCCTGGATAAGGTGAACGCAGCACTGACTACGGCACTGGCCAAGGATGAAGTTAAAAAACAATTACTGGAGCAAGGGGTGTATGCCGATCCCCTGAGTATCGATGCTTCGGCAGAGCGCCTGAAGGCAGAGATTGCCCTGTGGGACAAAGTTATCAAAGACGGCAATATCACCACCCGCTAATCACACTTGAGGTAAAGCAACATGTCCAGACGCAACCAGTCGGATGACAATCCCGAAGCAGCAGGGCTGAAAAAAGGCCTGACCAGTTACGGCGACAATGGTTTTTCTCTTTTTCTGAGAAAAGCGTTTATCAAGGGCGCCGGATATTCGGATTCGGCGCTGACCCGTCCGGTTGTAGGCATTGCCAATACCGGCAGCGCCTACAACCCCTGCCATGGCAATATGCCGCAACTGCTGGAAGCGGTTAAACGGGGCATCATGCTGGCCGGTGGCTTGCCGCTGGACTTTCCCACGATCTCCATTCACGAAAGCTTTTCGTATCCGACCAGCATGTATCTGCGCAATCTCATGTCCATGGACACCGAAGAGATGATCCGGGCCCAGCCGATGGACGCGATTGTCCTGATTGGCGGGTGTGATAAGACCGTACCTGCCCAGCTGATGGGGGCGGCTTCTGCTGGCATTCCGGCGATTGAACTGGTCACCGGTTCCATGCTTACCGGTTCGCACCGTTCCGAAAGAGTGGGCGCCTGTACTGACTGCCGCCGCTACTGGGGTAAATACCGGGCACAGGAGATTGACGATCAGGAAATTGCAGATGTGAATAACCAACTGGTGGCCAGCGTGGGCACCTGCTCGGTCATGGGCACTGCCAGCACCATGGCGTGTCTGAGCGAGGCGCTGGGCATGAGTTTGCCAGGCGGAGCGAGTCCGCCGGCCGTGACGGCAGATCGCATGCGCATTGCCGAGCTGACTGGAGCCCAAGCCGTGCAAATGGCGCACGACAAACTGACGATCGATAAAATTCTGACGCCCGATGCTTTTGAAAATGCCATGCGGGTATTGCTGGCCATTGGGGGCTCCACCAACGGCATTGTGCATCTTGCCGCCATTGCAGGACGGGTTGGCCTGGATATCGACCTGCAGGCGCTGGATCGTATGGGCAAGGACACGCCGGTGCTGCTCGATCTGAAGCCTTCAGGCCAGCACTATATGGAAGATTTTCATAAGGCGGGCGGCATGGCGACGTTGCTGCGCGAGCTCAAGCCCCTGCTCAAGCTCGATGCGCTGACCGTCACCGGACGTACCCTGGGTGAAGAAATTGAACGCGCCGGCCCCGGCTTTGCCCAGACAGTGGTAAAAAGCGCCGCCAATCCAATTTACCCACAGGGCGGTATTGCCGTTCTGCAAGGCAATCTTGCGCCGGGCGGCGCCATCATCAAGCAATCTTCGGCCGACGCCGGTTTGATGGAACACGAAGGGCGAGCGGTGGTTTTCGAAGACGCCGCAGATCTGGCGTTGCGCATTGATTCGGATGAGCTGGATGTGACAGCCGACGATATTCTGGTGCTTAAAAATATCGGTCCCAAAGGGGCCCCAGGTATGCCGGAGGCCGGCTATATTCCTATTCCCCGCAAGCTGGCGATCCAGGGGGTCAAGGATATTGTGCGCATCTCCGACGGGCGCATGAGCGGTACCGCCTTTGGTACGATCGTGTTGCATGTCACACCGGAGTCAGCGATAGGCGGACCGCTGGCCTATGTACAAAATGGCGACAGAATCCGCCTGAGCGTGAGCCAGCGCGAGATCTCCCTGCTGGTATCCGAGCAGGAACTGGCTTTGCGCCGCGAGCGTACGCCGGTGGTCGTGCCAAGCGCCGAGCGCGGCTACAAAAAGCTGTTTCTGGATACGGTGACGCAGGCAGATAAAGGGGTGGATTTCGATTTTCTGCGGGCACCCCAAACTAAAGGCACGGTGCCACGTTAGTTCAGCATTGCGCCAGATCTGAGCGCGGCGCCCGGCCGGCAGCCAGGCCCCGCTCATGTCTATCGGGTTCCTGGCAAATTTCGACATGGGCCATGGACCATTGGAATTTGGAAACGGTCAGGGGCCTGCGTTGCCGGTGCCAAATACCGCCCGGGCCTGTTCATGGATACAGGCGGCCAGTCTGGCGTGATGCCCATGCTGGTTCCAGACCAGCCCGTTACGCCTGACCAGCGTTCTGCCCGGCAGCTTGATCTGTACAATATCCAGCGATTGCCACATGGCAGACCAGTCGGGCACCAACGAGACACCCAACCCTTCATGCACCATGACGGCAATTGAGGACAGGCTGTTGATCTCCAGGCGCTGCCTGGGATGCAGGTCGTGGTCGCGCAGATAGCGATCGGCCAGTTGTCCGCCGTAAACGCTGCGATCATAACGAAGAAAGGGTTCGCTCGCCAGGACATCGTGAGCGTTGCGTCCCAGCATATGTGCCGGGGCAATCACTAGCAGCGGTTCTTCCATGAATTTTTGCCAGACGCAATGCTTTGCCACGGCAAACTGTGGTTCGACCACGATGGCCGCGTCCAATTCGCCGGCTGCGACCTTGCGACACAGTTCGATGGAGGCGCCGGGGGTGACAAAAACGGACGCTTCCGGATAAATGTCATAAAGCCGCTTCAGGATAGGCGGAAGGATATTGGTCATCGCAGAGACAAAGCAACCCAGGCGCAGTTCGCCCTGATTGTTTCTGTCCATCGCCATGGCGCGCATGTCCCTGATCTGCCGAACGACCGAGCGCGTGCTTTCAATAATCCGCATGCCGCTTGCCGTGGGTTTGACCGATCGGCCCGAGCGGCGGACCAGCTCTACGCCCATGTCGTCTTCCAAAGCCTTAATGCGCGCGGCGACTGCTGCCGAAGTCAGGTCAAGCCGTCGGGCGGCTTCGGCAAACGAGCCGGCTTCGACAACCGTGATGAAACTCTGCAGGTAATTAATGTCCATTACTGTTTATGCCATATCGGGTTCGTGGATGATGGACGATAATGCTGGCTGTGCATGCAATCTCCTTACTATCTTATTGTATGTAAACCGCGGCTGCGCTCAGGCTGCGCACGGGTTGGCCACGGCGGCCTTTTCACTTGTGATGCGTGTTCTGATCAGGCGTGCTCGCCGGCCATGGATATTCCAGCTGCATCGCCACCACGCTGGCTGTCGGTGCACCATAGCGCTTATCGATTGCTGCAAGCGTGCTGGTTAGTGCATTGGCCGGATGTGTCATGTCAACCGCCGGGACGGCGGTGCCGTTGTCCGATGGTGTAGCGGCGCGGTCGGCGATGATCTGCATCCCATTGCGCGAGACGATCATGCCGCGATCGGGCGCGAACGTGGTGATGTGCGAGCGATAGGTGCGTGACCAGGCATCTGCCACCAATGCCAGCGATACTTCGTCAATGCCCTTGTGCAGCGGCAGAGCCAACTGTTCCTTACGCCAGAACGCCAGCGTGTTTTCAATGACGGTAAGGGCAAAGGGGCGGGTGAAGCGAAACGATTGGCTGTCATGGGCCGCGCTCCATTGCGTCACGCCCAGATCGTTGCCAACGCGTTGCGCTGTCTTGCGGCCGGCAATGGCCTCGGCCAACGTGAGCATTGTCGGAATGGAGGCCGTAATGCCGGTCGTGGTGACAACGCCATTATCCACCACCCATCGACGGTTCGCCACATAATCGATAGCGGGATGGTTCTCCAGCAGCGCATTCAGATAATACCAATGGGTTGTGGCGCGCCTGCCATCCAGCAGGCCGGCTTCGGCCACGACTTTTGCGCCGGCACAGACGCCGATAATGATTGCGCCTTTGGTTTTTTGATGGCGCAGCCACGCAATGACGGCGGGGTCATCGTCACGGCTCATTGCCGGTACGATCACATAGTCTGCTCCTGTGGGGTAGCGGCGATCAAATTGCGCAGCGGTGGCATCGGCCCGCACGGTCAGTGCCGGATATAACCGGACCGGTCCGGCTTTCATGGACAGCGCCATGACGTCGGCAATGCCGGCGCGTTTGAGAATGCCATAGGGCAACAGATAGTCTGTGGTTTCGGTCGCGTCATTAAGGCCGATAATGGCAACCAGGGGCCGCTGGCGTTTTGGCGGTGCCAGGCTTGCAACTGTCTTTTCATACTCGTGCGAATCAAGTCCTGGCTGCGGGGGATGGTTGCCTGGCTGGGGAAGGGTAAGCAGCCAGATGGCACCGGCCACTATCGAGAGGGCGACAATGCCAATCACAACCAGCATAAAAATACGGAGTTTCATGGGCGTGGCCTCGGCGCTCAGCAACTGGGCTGATCAACATGGAAATTGGCTTGCCGGCCTGCCGGTTGCCGGGGCAGACAGCAAGCCCGCTACATAAGGAAACGGGGTAATGCTCAATACTATTTGATTATTTATTATTCATTTGTGTTTTAACACGAATGCATACAACCGTTATGCGCAGCTGCGATAAACTGGGCAGATTGCTTTTTAGCGTAAATCAACGGAGATACGGTATGAAGGTAGGTCTGATCGGTGCAGGTGCGGTAGGGCGCGCCTGTCTGATGTCCCTGGTCTATGCGGGGGGAGCGCGCGAGATCGTTCTGGTCAATCGCAATCACAAACGGGCTCAGGGTATGGTAGCCGACATTCAGTACGGAACCACATTATTGTCGGCGGTTCATGTGCGGGCGGGTCACTATGAGGACCTTGACCAATGCAGGCTTGTCATTTTAACGGTCGGTGTGAATGAGAAAACCGGCGGCGCCACCGATCGTAGTGATGATGCCGGTCGCTTGCGACTGCTGGACGATAATGCAAAAATTTATCAGGACATCATCCCGAAAATCAATGCCGCGGCGCCCGGGGCCATCATCCTGGTCGTCACCGATCCACCCGACCCGCTGGCCGAAGTGGCGCGTCAGTACAGCAACGGTGCGCATGTGATCAGTTCAGGAACGCTGCTCGATTCCCAGCGCATGCGCTGTCATATCGCCCGTCACGCTGGCGTACACCCTGCGGCTGTAGAAGCCCTGGTGTTGGGCGAACATGGGACGTCCCAGGTGTTTATCTGGTCCGGTGTGCGTATTGGCGGCGTGCCGCTAGCCCGGGTATTGGACGTAAATGACAAGGATTGTGAGGCGTTCCAGAAGAAGATCGAGGAAGAAGTCAGGTTTGCCAATATCAGCATTATTGAAGGCACTGGCGCCAGCCAGCTGGGCATTGGCATGGTCACCGCGCATATAACCCGGACGATTCTGAACGACGGAAAACTGGTCGTGCCCATCGGGTCTCATATCGACGCTTATGAGACGACACTGTCGCTACCGTCGCTGCTTGGCAAGGAAGGTGTGCTGGAAACCTATATGCCGGTGCTGTCAGCAAGGGAAGAAGACGCACTGGCAGCCAGTGCCACAGTGATCCGACAGGCCTGGGAGGGCGTGGCCTGATTAGCAACGTGCAGGCGCTGTCGTCATAGTGATCATCATCATTGTCGGGCCGGCCCTGGCGGTGATAAGGGTCAAAGAGTAAGCGGATCCAGGATCTGTCGGCCGAGCCTGGCCTGGTCAGTGGTCCGTGGGCAGTGAGTGTAAAGGGTTCGAGAATGACTCAGATCAGCTGGCTGCCGGGTGGCGGTCCGCGTTTGCTGCGGGATTCGGGTTGTGTATTCGGCGAGCAAATCCTGCGAGTAAGTCTCTGGCTGGCAGCTTTCACCAAAAAATGCACAAAAATTTATCCAGATCAATGTCGGGATGTTACCTGGGCGCTATTATTTGCATGGACCTTTAATCCGGTGGCAGGCTCAAATCCCATACGCAGCAAGCAGGGCCTGTCGGCGGTGTTAAAGGTCTCTTTTTTTGCCCTGTTTTCCTCCTGCTTATCTCATTTTTTATTTAGCTTGTTCTTGTCCTTTTGCCCAACGATCCGGTGCAGGGCAATCGGATGCATTGCATCACTCAAAATCAATCACCGCTTCCTGCGTGTCTTTCAGATACCGCACGTTTACCGTATTGTTTTTCTGGATCTGAGCCATATGGTAGATTGGAATGACCTGGCTACAGACCGTTTCAAAGGCCGGTCCGAATGCTGGCGCAATGCGTACACCCACGTTCAGCACGAAATGGTCATTGATCCGGGTGCCGGAATCTTCCACCGACACAATCGTGGCCTGGCCTGGCTCACCGGTCTGGAGGATTCGGCGATTATCGCTGGCGCCGGCGGACAGTGACACAACAATCAATACAATGCCGCTGATCATCAGGCACATCGAGATCACCAGGCAATAGATCGAAACAGGGGGCAGCCATTCTTCTATCGGGTAGAACACATAGGAAAAGATACCGATAAAGGGGATCCAGGAAAGGGCGAATAATCGCCAACCCAAACTGGCTGCACTTTTTTTGTTAATCATAAACATGAACTCACAGCACTGTCTGCATGTGACAATAGTTTTGAAAGAATAGGGAATACTTGCGGCTACAGAGTCATATTACTTCACTCTTATGACAGAAATAATAACGATACACATTGCTGCTTCACCAACGATCGTAGCCACTGAAACGGGGCAGACCGCTTCCGCCGACTATCACCGCAATAAATGAGGCTGCGGCTTAGCGAAGCAAACGGCGCGCCTGGCTAGAAGCGGCGCCATGAGTGGATGCTGCATTTATGCCTCATTTGCAGCATTAAAAAATATTTCATATGTAAGAATATGTTCCGCCTGAGGGTTGCCGGCCTGCCATCAGCCCGCTATACGGTTGTTTGCCGCCTGATATATGTCCAAGGCAAGCGTGTCGACTTATTCAGGTAATTATCCTGACATAAAGTCTGCCTATGATTTGCCGTATCCCGATCAGGTTGATCAATAGGCAACTGAAATATCTGAATATTGACCATTTCGCACAGTGGCCCATTTGACTGGCAGCCCTGATCACCAGTGAGCATCGCTCATACCCGCAAATTTGCTCCTTATTTTGATCGACCCGAACGCATCCCACGCGAGAGATGAACATGGATATCCCTCAGTTACAGAACCGGCCCGTCATTGCGCATACACCCATGCCCGGAGTGCTGCACTTCAAAAGCATGAAAGGGCAGGCCGGACTGTCGGAACTATTTGAGTTCAATGTTGAGCTGGTTGCCAAGACCTATATGCTGGATGTTCGATCGCTGCTGGGTAAACCGCTCACATTGCAGGTGGAAACCTCCGCTGGCGCGCCGCATTACCTCAATGGCCAGATTATCCGGTTCGAACTGGTTGGTCGTGAATTGCTCAATTCCGACTATTATGTTTATCGCGCTACAGTGCGGCCCGGCTTGTGGTATCTGACTCAGTCCAGAGACAATCGAATTTTCCAGAATAAGTCGGCGGTGGACATTATCAAGCAAGTGCTGGGCACTTACAGCTTTGATGTGGAATATAACCTGACGGAGTCTTACCGCGACTGGGAATATTGCGTGCAATATCAGGAATCGGATTTTGATTTTGTCAGCCGTCTGATGGAGCATGAGGGGATCTATTACTGGTTCCGTCATGAGAACGGCCAGCACACGCTGGTGCTCACAGATGATGTATCAATGCATGAGCCGGCGCCAGGCTATGATACCTATACCTTCTACGATGGGCAAATGCACATGCTTGCTCACGAGGAGTTCGTATCGGACTGGCGTGTACAGGCACAGATCACGCCCGGCGGCTATGCAACGGTAGACTACGATTTTCGCAAGCCTGCTGCACGTCTGGACTCGACCAGCAAGAATGCCGAGGCAGCCAATACGGACAAGCTGGAAATCTATGAGTGGCAGGGCGGCTACCAGGAAGTGGACCACGGTGAAAAATATGCCCGCCTGCGCTTGCAGGAAATACAGGGGGCAAGAGAGCAGGTGCTTGGCATCTGCAATGTCCGTGCCGTTGAACCGGGACGCCTGTTCAAACTGCGCAATCACCCGCGCCGCGCTGAAAACCGCGAATACCTTTGCGTTTCGGCCACCTACAATATGAGCGTGGCTGGTTATTCTTCCGGTACCGGGCAAGAGGATCATTTTGAGGTCATCTTTCGCGCGTTGCCATCCAATATTCAATTTCGCGCACCTCGGGTGACGCCGCAGCCCAAAACCAGTGGGCCGCAAACTGCCCGCGTCGTGGGTCCGGCCGGCGAAGAGTTGTGGACTGATCAGTACGGCCGCATCAAGGTCATGTTCCACTGGGATCGCCTGGCGAGCGGAGATGAAAATAGCTCCTGCTGGATTCGCGTATCCAGTCCGTGGGCGGGCGGCGGTTTTGGCGGGCTACAGCTACCACGTATCAATGACGAAGTGGTGGTGGATTTTATCGGCGGCAATCCTGATCGACCAGTGATTCTGGGACGGGTTTACAACGCCCAGAATATGCCACCGGTGTCGCTGCCGGCCAATGCAACGCAAAGCGGCTTTCGCAGCCAGTCCGTCTTCGGCGACCCCAGCATGCGCAACCAGATGATCTTTGAGGACAAGCTGGGCCAGGAACTGGTGGATATGCGTGCCCAGCTGGATATGTTGCTGAACGTGGTGCGCAATCTGACAGTTACCGTGGGCGCCAATTTGAAGACGACGGTGGGCGAGACAGAGACCAGGGATGTAATGGGAACGCGCACCACGCATATTATCGGACATGAAAAAGAAACGTTCGATGCGGGGGTGAATAGGGAGATCACCAGCGCCGGCCTGATGGACAATATTAAGGGCGGTGCAACAACAAAGATATTGAGCGGCAATAATGTCTTTCGGGTCGAAGATGGGACCAACACCGTATATGTCAATGGTCAGGAGGATTATCACGTTACGGGCCTGCATAACCAGACCATTGATGGTGCGGAAACGCAAAAATACAATACCAGTCTGAATCAAACGATCACTGGTCCGACCGATATCAAGTACGACGGTACGCTAATTCGTAAAGTCACTGATACAGAAACCTCCGAGGTTGTCGGTAATGCAGGCCACACATATAAAGGGACATTCACATCAAAGCACGAGGGCAAGGTTCTCCACGATGCAACGGATCAGAACTATGAAATTCTGTGCGCGAGCTACACGATCAAGGCGAGCGATCAGGAAGAGCGCATCATTAGCGCGCATGCCAAAAATACTTTCGAGGCAGGACGAGAAACCAGTGTGACTGGTCACGATTCCTATACAGGGTCGACGCGGTCGTTTATATATGGCAGCTCTTCCACGCTGGCAGGATTTGTGAGCTCAATCCGCGGATACGCTCTTTCTATTGATGCGTTGAACTACAACATAGCTGCTGTAAAGGTTTCATTTCAGGTGATGAAAGTTGATATGAGCGCCGGATCAATGAAAGCGGATGGTGCAGAACTGAACACCGGTGGACTCGATGCCAAGCTCAAGGGGCTGGGTACTCATATCTTTGGTTTTCTGGGACTTTTATAAGGAGAGATGTGTGATACTTCAAGGTCGTATCGGCTCATGCGCAACCCTGGTCGATATTATGATGCTGGGGCCGCGTCCCAATTTTGGTCCCAAGATCACGATGATTCCGAATCCGCTTTCCCGAGTATTTACGCCGGGTCTGGATCTGGAGTGTTGTCCGTTGCCTACCATGATCACCTGGGCTAATGAGACGGGTATTCTTGGGGTACTGGTGCCGGTGGTCAAATGCTTTTCCACGAAATTCATCAACGTCAGTTTCCGGGTCTTTTCCGGCGCGTTGGCAGTCTGTCGGTGGACTTCCATTGGCCTGAGCAATATCATCAACGGCATACTCTCGCTGAATGCCGTTCCGTCACCCAATCGCACTTTTGTCTTTGCGTAAACGGTATTTGCCTGCCGTCCGGGAGACTGTACGTTTTATGTGCACAGTCGCATAGCAACTTAAATTGCAGGTAGTTGTCGTTTAGTCCAGGCATCGCTTTCGGCAAGATGCTTTTGCTGGGCGACTGCTCCAGGCGAGCGTAGCAGGCTGCTGTCCGATATCAGCGCGCCGTGAAACAGCGTGTCTTGCGTTCGGATATTGTCAAATCTAACCTGTCGCAGATTTGAAAAGGAAAAGTCAGTACGGGTGAGATTCGTATTTGAAAAACGACCTGATTCGCAATTGGCATAATGAAAAATCGCCTCGGTCAAATCACAGCCCGGGACGGCAACAGCAACCGCCAGGGCATTCATCCAGATCGATTGCTGCATTTTGCAATCAACAAACGCGGCCTGACTGAGATCTGCTTCAATAAGCAAAATATTGGAGCAGTCTGATTGCCGGAACGTCGAGCCACAGAGACTTGCGCTTTGAAAATTACACATTTTCATCTGGCAATCGTTAAATTTCGTGTGCTCCAGATTGGCCAGGGTAAAAGGACATTGTTCAAAGGTCTGGTTTGTGAAGGTCATGCCGGCCATGTTGCACTCGGTGAAGACAACGCGATCAAAATAGACTTCTGTAAAAAGAGTCTGTCGTAAATCATTCTGGAAAAATATGACCAGTTCCAGATAGCTGTCCGAAAAATCTGTGCTCTCCAGGCAGACTTCATGAAACGTGGTTTTGATTGCTTCTTCCAGATGCATTTTTGCACCAGCGAAATTTGTGTTCGAGAAGGCGCATGAATCGAGCTTAGTCTGGTCCCATGATGTATGCTGCAAATCACAGGAAATAATGGCGTGCTCAACCAGTTTTGCACCATCAAAACACGCCGCTTGCATCACCGAACTCGATATCATGCCTTTTTTAAATTGCGCATTGCTGAAGTTTGCAGAATCTAACTTGCATTCTGAGAACAGGGTTTCGGTCAGATCGGTATTCCTCAGAGAGGCGCCGGAAAAATCCACTTTCTCAAAAATTTGCCCGCTCAAATCGATGCCATCCAGATTTAACCCGCGACAGTTTTTGTCGACAATAGGCTCGTACAAGTCGAGCAGCGTCTGAAACTGTTCCACAGTCATCATGGTTGCAGACTCCATTGATGGGTCGCCTCTTTGTGCAGTGGGTATAGCTTTGCATACTTAAGTAATACGCCCTGCGTGCGGGACCGGTCGTCGAGACGGGTTTCTGAAATATCGGCGGTGCACAGGTTTGCATTGCGCAGATCGGTACCACGCATATCAGACTGCTGGAAATTGCTGCCGGTCAAGTCTGTAGATACGAATCTGGCCAGGCGCAAGTCGGTCCGTCTGAATATGGATGCGGTTGCTTTGGCTTTCGTAAAGTTGGCCGCTTGCAGGATAGCTTCGCTGAAATCACAATGCTGTATGGCGGCCCCAGAAAAATCAACGCGATTTACTGTTGTGCGATTGAAGGAGCTGTTTTTCATTTTGACGGAACGAAAGCAGCAGGTGTCCATTTGCAATTTGTAGGTGAACGAGGCGCCTTCTATGCGTGCGCCGGTGAATCGTATATTTTTGAGTGCGCTGGCCACGAAGGACATGCTGATCAGTGCGCCGTTTTCAAAGGAAATATTTTCAAGTGTATTGACCTGATAGACGACCTGTGAAAAGCGCGCATCATAAAAGCTACTGTCGGAAAAGCGGCATTCGGTGAAGATCGTTTTATTGATTGTCGCGCTGTCGAAACGGCAGGCCGAGAATGTGGCTTGCGTGGTCTGAACGATTTCTTCCCATAACGTATGTCTGAAATCACAGCCGTTGAACGTGCCTTTATGCAAAAGTATTGCGTGGAAGCGGGCGCCCGAAAAATTCGCGCGGTTAAACGTGGTGGCCCCAAAATTGGTTTCTTTGAAATGGGCGTTTTTAAAGGATGTGTTTTCAATCACGGTTCTTGTCAGCAATGTCTGGTTGAAATTGCATTCATCCAGGATTGTGTCAGTGAGGTCGGCTCCCGATAGATCGCTGCCCGACAAGTCGGCCTTTTGCAGATTAACGCGTGCAAGGTTTGCACCCGACAGGTCGAGATCCCGCAGGCTCATGCCGTTTTCGTAGCGGGCAAGCGCAATGTCGCGCTTGCTCTGGGAGACGTGTTTTGAAACCACAGCACCCTGAGGCAGGATATGAGCGGAGTAAAGCTGGATCTTTTTCATCTGCTGACGGCTTTGATGCTGCTGCTTCTTATTCGATATCTGGTTTACACCATCCGGTTCCCCCTGACCTGCGGCCTGCCAGCGCACGTCCATATCGGCCTGCATTTTTTCCAGCCGGTCCATTGCGTCTTTCAAGTCGCTAGCGGCATCGTCCGGGGTATTTCCGTCGATGATGTCCTGCAGTTTTTTTGCCAGCGCTGGATCTGCTGGTGGCTTGTCTTGCAGCTTCTGTTTGATCCGGGTTCTCTCTTCATCCAGTTGCGTTTCAGAGGCTTGCTTCAGTCTGAGCATTCGTTCGTGAAATTCCGGTAGATATTCTCCGCTGATAGGCATTTGCGGACCGGTAAATTCTGGCACGACACGGTCGATGTCCAGATTGGTGTGTTTGAGTTTGTCTTTTTTTTCGGTACGAATGCGTTGCTCACGCTTGCCGGCATTTTTCAGCAGAAGTCCAGGTTCAACCGGCCGGGTGTCTAGCCAATCTCCCATAATGGTTTTGGGAACCAGGTCCCTGTCGCGCAGCGCGTAAAGTGCTCCTTTGTCCATATCACTGCGCAGGTCAAATACTTCCTTGTACCAGTTTTTGTCACGAGGTTGTCCGGGCAGTTCCATGGCCGCGATAATGGCGTGCACGTCTTCGCCATAGGTTTGTGCTACCGCAGTAGACCCGTGATACATCATGATGGCGTGTTTGATTCCAGGGAGCAGCCAGATGGTAGTCGGCTTCAGATCGACTTCCAGGAAATCCTCTGTCCCCTGCTCATTCTGTTGCTTTACAAAGCATCGTGCAATCCAGTCCGGAATATGCCCCGTCCAACAAGACTGTTCGGGATGCATGTTCCAAACAGAAAATTCGCTGCCCAGCGGCAGGCTTTCCCGGTTGTCCCAGCGCTGATCCGGCTCTGTTGCACTGAACAGGCGTGTATCCATATCTGGAAAGAAGCTGGTGATATCGTTCTTCATCCACTCATCGCTGAAACTGCCAACGTGTCTGTAGCGCCTGGGCCGATTGATCATTACCGGACCGAATCCTGCGGGCATGGGACGCTGGCCGAACGACACGATACGTTCTGTCGGAGATTCCACGTTGGGCAGGCGAGTTGTCCATACGCCGTTGACCAGCTCCCGGATGAGTCCCTTGCCTTCCGGATTCTCGTCAAATCCACTTCCTCCGAATGCATTGGCCCACGTTAACGGCATTTTATCGAACGGAAGCGGTTTTGAAATCCGATTGTCGAGCCAGTAACGATCGCCAAATACCAGCAGGCTTTTTTCTTTTTGGCCAATTTTTACTTTAACCGCGCATTGTGTTTTGTCTGCTTGATGCGCCGTGTAGGCCGCGCCGCTAACCAGAAATTCCGGTCGGGTTTTCGGCAGGATCAGATCCAGAATACCCTGGCAATCCATTGTTGACAGCAGGTGGGTCGTGATCTCTGCTTCGGGAACCAGCACGGGACTGGGGCCATTGAAATCAACCAGTGTGTACACCAGTACACTCAACCGATTTTGTTGCAGATATCCATAGGGGCGTGTGAGTACGCCCACGCGCAAGGGCTTGACAGTTCTCATTGAATAATGTGGGCGTAAAGAGTGCTGGGCGGCTAACAACGAGGTCTGCGAGAACCTCTCCGGGTGAAGCTTAGCTCATATGAATCTGGTCACCGTTTATTTTCATCACGTCCCGCGCCGTCAGCGTGGTGTAGCCACCATGAACACGCGTGAGCTTTTCTGCTTCGTAATCGATGGTTTGCGCGCGCACGTGATCTACTTCCCGGACATGCCGAAAGCACAGGCGGGCAACACTATTGATGCGATCAGCCATCAGAGCGACGACACTGGAAAAGAACGTGGTCTTGCCCACCGTGCCTTCAAGCGTGTTGCCTGCATAGGTCATTTCTTCAATCGTGATCCTGGCGGTTTTGTGATTTTGTTCGTAGTGACTGGCATTGACTTGCAGACAGGCGTCGCTCCCGATCCGGGTACCGGTTGCAGAATGCACTGAAACGGCGCCGGTGGTACTGCTGATCGCCAGATCTCCCTTTACCCTGAGAGAAACGGGCGCGTCGCTGTTGCGTGAGATCACAGCAATAAGGTATACACGATCGTGGTCTGGACCGCTGATGATAACCTCATCGCCTATTTGCGGTTCGATCAGGCAACTGAGCGCCTGTGAACATGTCCAGTCAGCACCATCGCAGTTTACTGTGAACAGGCCATCATTGACCTGACGTATTGTGCCGATAAGCTGTACGGGGTCGTAGTTCAGTGTCTGCTTTTGTTGCATAGCGAGCATGACTTTCTCCGGACCAGTGAATAATCTCTTATTGTCACTGTTGATTGCTTCATGAATATGACTTTTTGATGAATGTTTTTTTACAAGCTTGAGTATTTCATCATTGAGCCGACGTTCGTCAGTCGGGTCTCACCGGTACGCTCCAGAAATATGACCTCAACTGTCCGATTGCTCAACAGCGTGTTTACGGCCAGGACCGACAAGGGGGCTTCTATGGTCAGGGTTTTCGCGGGGGCATCGGAAAAAGACAGTGTGAGTTCAATAACATTGCAGTTATTAACGAATCGGCCCGTTTCCTCCAAACGCTCAATTTTCAGACGCAGGTGCTGGCCCTCGTTTCGTATTTCCTGTTCCCGGGCAATATGATTTTTTACCAGTTGATCGAGTTTGCGGTAGCAGAGACATCATAGAAGACCTGTTGCAAATAGACTTGTCAGTCCGGCAGAGATCGAAAACACGATCAAGACGGCGCTCAGAAGCGTGATGCAGGAAAGCCAGAACAACTGTCTGGTCTGCCTGCGCAGGTTTCTTTGAGTGAGCATAAACGCTGCTTGGTTCATTACACAGGAGTATGAGCGAGAATGATGACATCCGGTTTACGATGTATACCAAATGTGGGTGCACGCCTGACAGGAGATTCAGATTGGCGTGGCTTTTATTGCCACAGGGTGGGAGTAGGGTACGTGACGTATTCGACCCCCAACCTTGTCGTATCAGCCTATATCGTCATTAGCGATTTATGCGCATACTATGGCTGTAGACGACAGTGTCTGTCGCTCACAAACTAACGGAGAATACACATGAACTATGTCGATGGTTTTGTTGCTGCGGTGCCGACTGCCAACCGCGAAACGTACATTAAACATGCCTCTGAGGCCGCGGAGATTTTCAAGGAGCTGGGTGCATTGAGTGTTGTCGAGTGCTGGGGGGATGAAGTCCCTGACGGCAAAGTCACCTCTTTTCCCATGGCGGTGCAATGCAAGCCGGATGAAACAGTGGTGTTTGCCTGGATCACGTGGCCTTCCAAAGAGGTGCATGACGAGGGTATGAAGAAAATGATGGAAGACCCACGGATGCAGCCTGACGTGAATCCCATGCCTTTTGACGGCAAACGCATGATATTCGGCGGGTTCGTTCCGGTTCTGAACGTTTAGCGTTGCCAGGCGCGTCGGCGTGGGGCGCTGCAATTGCCTGTCCGCCGTTGCCACCGCCAATGCTGCAATGCGGCATGGCAAGTCGCGATATTATCAGAGACCGACACGGTGCGATGGCACTGTCGTCGGTTTTCTGCCCGCAATTGCTGTCCGTATGTGACATAGCGGCGGGGAGCCTATAAAATACCAGATACCTAATCCTGCCTGGTGTCTGCGTTTCTGCCATTGGTTGGCCACGCAGCGCAATCGGGCAATCTGTCTGGATATTGCATTATGAGAAAAACCCTGTTGTTGCTTGCCGGCTCGTGCTCGCTGCTGGCTGCATGCGCCGCTCCGCCGGTTGTTGCGCCGTTGACTGAATCACAATTGCAATCGATGAACTGCCGCCAGATTGGACGCGAAACCGATAAGCTGAACCTGCGGGTCGATCAGTTGCGCGGTCATGACGCCTTGTTCGGACCGGACGAAAACCAGAAGCAGGCCGCCATCTCTGCAGCGGAATTCCGCCTGCAGCAATTACGGACACAAAGCGTCAGAAAGCTTTGCACGTTCGGCTGAAAAACAGGATAGTCATGTTTATAAATACGACGGGGCGCGTGATCTGCATCATGGCGCTGGGGCTGATTGCAGCATGTTCAACCGGCACTGATCATTCAAAAAATGCTGAGTGCGGACGCATTAATTCACGCATCATGATGGCGCCGGCGCCTGGAGCAGGGGATAATTTCCTGTCCCGCAACAGCGCAGACCAGCGTGCCGATGCGCATCGGGAAAGAGCGCGTCGCATGGGTTGCGACTAATTACAGACTCTGAACCGTCACAACCGAGGCAGCAATAGCCACCACAGGCCGGTGTCAGGCCATTATGCCTTGCCAAACGGGAGCGTCAGACATGAACCCACAGGACAAAAACGGAAAACTTGACTATATCGAGTTTACGGTCAGCGATATTGTTCGCACATGCAAATTCTATGCCAGTGCCTTTGGCTGGTCCTTCAAGGACTATGGGCCGCATTACTGTGAATTTACCGACGGGCGCTTCACCGGGGGCTTTGCGCAGGGCGAGCCGGTGAGCTCAGGCGGCCCGCTGGTCATTCTGTATGCGGATAATCTGACGCTCATGCAGGAGCGTATCGAGCGCGCCGGGGGCCGGATTGTCAAACCCGTTTTCACGTTTCCCGGTGGTCGGCGATTTCACTTTGCCGACCCGGATGGCTATGAACTTGCAGTGTGGTCAGACCAGCAGGATTAAGCCTGCGCTGACTGCCTCTGTTTCCGGACCAGGTCCACACCCTGGTTAGCCAGTGCATCTGCCCGCTCGTTGCCCGGATCACCGGCATGGCCTTTGACCCACTTCCAGGTCACATCATGCCTGGCAATCTGTTCATTGAGCAACAGCCACAAATCGACGTTTTTAACCGGCTTTTTATCGGCGGTCTTCCAGTTGCGCGCCTGCCAGCCGGTCATCCATTCGCAGATTCCCTTTTGTACGTATTGCGAGTCCACATGCAGGGTGACGTTACAGCTGCGTTTGAGTGCCCGCAAGGCTTCGACAACTGCCATCATTTCCATGCGATTGTTGGTGGTTTGCGCCTCGCCTCCGAAGAGGGTTTTTTCATGCGGGCCCTGGCGCAGCAGTACGCCCCAGCCGCCGGGGCCGGGGTTGCCCTTGCAGGCGCCGTCTGTCCATATATTGACTTGTGGTTTATCCATGAGGTTCTTTAAAAAGCTGACGTACTTCGCGGCGCGATATGGCAGCTTCGCCGCGGGCGAATTTTTTCTTCTTCTTGCCTTTCCAGGAGGGGCCGATGAGCGTCATGCCGTGGGTCCGCTTGACTGCGGCCAGCAAGTATACGGCGCCTGCGACAGGCCACCATCGATCGCCGGCATGGTTCATGAAGTTCCACCGGTTCAGCCACCGCTCCGTATGGCAGGCGGGAGTGTAACAGCCAAAGTAGCCCCGGTCTACTTCGAATGACAGCAGTTTCATCCAATCTTTCAGTCGCGTAACCGATACCTGGCGCGAGGCGGCCACCGGCATCCAGGGCTTGCGCAAGGGCATGCGCGAGCGCAGGCCCCACAGGCTCCAGGGGTTGAATCCGGAGATAATCAGGCGACCTTCGTGAACCAAAACCCTTTCAGCTTCGCGCAGGACCAGGTGCGGGTTATCGGCGCATTCCAGAATATGGGGCAGGATCAGCAAATCGATGGAATTGGAGGCCAGCGGCAGGGCGTCCAGCTGCGCCTGGACAAATCGGGTATTGGGGTAGTGGGTGCAATTGTTAAAGCTGTCATCGGTCAGAATGATTTTGGTGCGCATTCTGTTATGATGCAAAAAATTCCAGTCAGGCAGGCCGACCTGAACCGCGTTGAACCCGAAAGAGTCGGCCACAATCTGATCAAATTTTGATGATTCCCATTGTATGACGCGCTGGCCCGGGTCTGTATTGAACCAATCTGCCAGATTGATGATTCGCGAATGGATTTGTTTCACTGATTCCTCGGTATAAATGCGGCGCCTTAAGTAAAGAGACTATCTGATGACTATAAAAATCTGGCCGATCAGCGCGTTCAGCGACAATTATATCTGGGCAATTGTACAGGGTGATCAGGCGGTTGTCGTTGATCCCGGTGATGCGGCCCCGGTGCTGGCTTACCTGCGCGATCAAGGGTTAACTCTTACCAATATTCTCCTTACCCATCATCATGCCGATCACGTCGGCGGTGTGGCCGAGCTGGTCCAATACACCGGTGCCACGGTCTATGGGCCGCCTGGCTCCACGATCCCCTGTCGCGATCTCCAACTCGGGGAAGGGGATCGCGTCAATCTGGGTATATTTGGGCAATTTACCGTTTTGGAAGTTCCGGGCCATACGCTGGATCATATTGCCTACTTCGGGCAGGTCGATGAGCGAAATGTGCTGTTCTGTGGTGATACTTTGTTTGCGACGGGCTGCGGCAGATTATTTGAAGGAAATTCTAGACAAATGCAACAAAGCCTTGATAAATTTAGAAAATTGCCGCACAATACGTCCGTCTATTGTGCTCACGAATATACCTTGGGCAACATCCGCTGGGCACGTACCGTCGATCCGCACAACCCTGATCTGGAGCAATGGCAGCGCGAAGCAGAAACATTGCGCAACAACGATCAGGCTACCGTTCCAACATCGCTGGAACACGAACTCAAAACCAATCCTTTCATGAGAACGGATGACCCGGTTGTCATTACAGCAGCCGAACAGCATGTCGGTCATTCTCTGGACCACCCCGAGAATGTGCTTGAAGTATTACGAGAGTGGAAAAACCAATTCTGAGAATGCCTATATGAACTTAGTACGATTTTTTCTGGTGGGTTGTGTCGTCGCGCTGACCGGCTGCGCTTCTTCCGGCGGGGGCAAATACAGCGAGACGGTCAACTACCACGGCCCTAATCGCGATGTCTGGGACCGCGTACGCAAAGGGTTCGACATGCCCACCTTGCAGGATGAAAAAGTCGCTTACTGGACCAATTACTACTCCGCCCGTCCGGGGTCAGTCCAGACCATGGCAGCCCGTTCCGGCAAATATATCTATCACATAACCAAAGAGCTCGAAAAACGCAATATGCCCACCGAATTGGCATTGTTGCCATTTGTGGAAAGTGCGTACAATGCCACGGCTTTGTCCCGCTCACGGGCAGCCGGATTGTGGCAGTTCATTCCCAGCACCGGCACGCATTACAATCTGAAGCAGGATTGGTGGAAAGACGACCGTCGCGATCCGGTGGAATCGACGCGTGCCGCACTTGATTATCTATCGTATTTGTATACGTTCCAGGGCAACGACTGGCATTTGGCGCTGGCGTCGTACAACTGGGGTGAGGGCGCCGTCAAGCGCGCCAGAAACCGGGCAGGTGGCGGTGGCTATCTGGATCTGCGGATGCCGTCCGAAACCCGTAATTACGTACCCAAGCTGATGGCTATCCGCAATATCGTGGCCAATCCGGCCAAGTATGGCATCACGCTGCCTTCCATTCCGGACAAACCGTATTTCGAGAAAGTGCGGCGCACCAAGGATATTGACGTGGCAGTGATGGCGCGGCTGGCTGGTATTTCCGTGACCGATTTCAAGGAACTGAACCCATCGTTCAATCGTCCGACGCTGCTGGCACAGCATGACCCTAATATTCTGTTGCCCGTATCTGCGGTAAAAACCTACAAAAAGAACCTGGCCAATTACACAGGCCCGCTGGCCTCCTACAAAGGTTACCAGCCGGCACCGGGTGAATCGCTGGCGTCCATCGCCCAGGCGCATGGCATTTCTCTGAGCAAGCTCAAATCGCTCAACGGCTATTCGTCGCGCCAGAGCGTTGCACTGTCCTCACGGACACTGATGTTGCCGGTACAGCGTGATTTCGACACCGACTCCATTGTTCCTCGCGGCTTGCCGCCGACGGCGCCTGATGGCAACCGACGCGACTCCGACAGCATGCTGGCAGACAATACGTCACCCCCAGTGTCACCTGCCGCGCCCACTCCTGTGGTCGAGCCGCGCGCCTATGCAGGCAATGCACCCACGTCGACACTACGCCAGACATCCGGCGCTTCGGCTGGCGTACGCCAGGTAGCCAGCAATACAGGCAATACATCCGGGGCGACACCGCGTGCGGTCGTATGGGACACGGGCGGCAATCAGCCAGCGCCGCGTAACGCACCTGCAGCGACGGACGATCCGCTGGCCGCGCTGGTTGCCCAGAACGGGGCCGGCACGCCTTCTGTCAATCGTGAATCGGTGCGTTATGTTGCCCAGGCTGCGCCAGCAGGCTATCAGGGTGCAGTACGTCCGGCTACCGCCACAGTGCGCGCGCCAGCGCTGGCCCAGCAGGCTGCGCCGGCAGTTCGCGCTGCTGCCTACCGTCCTCGTGCAGCAACCGCCGCACGACCACCTGAGCACTTTGTTACACAGGGCGAAACCCTGTACTCGCTGGCTAAACGCTACGGTACAACGGTTGACGATCTGAAGGCACTGAACAATATCGGTGCCGAGGGACTCAAGGCAGGTTTGCGTCTGCGTCTGCCAGGAACGGCTATCCGCGGTTAATTGCCGGGAATCAACGCTACTAAATATTCCCGAATCACTGCGCAATGCCTTTGCATTGCGCATTTTTTTTATAATGGCCATCATTGAAAAACAATTAGGACAGCAAATGGGCTTTCTTGCAAATAAACGAATACTGGTTACGGGCGTCATTTCGAACCGTTCAATCGCCTACGGCATTGCCACCGCTTGCAAAGCGCAAGGAGCTGAACTGGCTTTTACCTACGTCGGGGACCGGTTCAAGGACCGGGTAACCGAATTTGCCGCTGATTTCGGCAGCGACATCGTAATTCCCTGTGATGTGGCCGAAGATGCACAGATTGACGCTGCTTTTGAGCAATTGGCGCAGCATTGGGACGGGCTCGATGGGCTGGTGCATTCCATCGGGTTTGCGCCTCGCGAAGCGATCGCCGGCAATTTTCTGGACGGGCTTTCCCGCGAAGGCTTCCGTATTGCCCATGATATTTCGGCGTACAGCTTTCCTGCCATGACCAAGGCTGCATTGCCATTGCTCAAGGCGCGCCGGGGATCCGTGCTGACGCTGACCTACCTGGGCGCTGAAAAAGCCATACCCAACTACAATACCATGGGTCTGGCAAAGGCGTCGCTGGAAGCCAGTGTCCGTTATCTGGCCACCGCCCTGGGCGCTGAAGGCCTGCGCGCCAATGGCATCTCGGCCGGCCCGATCAAAACGCTCGCTGCCAGCGGCATTAAGGATTTTTCTTCTATCCTCAATTTCGTCTCGGCTCACGCGCCACTCAAGCGCAATGTCACTATTGAAGATGTTGGCAATACGGCAGCGTTTCTACTGTCGGACCTGGCTGCAGGTATTACGGGTGAAATTGTGCATGTGGATGCCGGATTCTCTACCGTCGTGCCAGGCATGTCTTAAGTCACCAGGGTTGAATTGATATGCGACAGATTGTTTTGTCAATTCATTAGGCACGTAGTGTAAATGGCCCTGAAGAGGGCCTCCCAGCGGTTGCAGCGCTCCAAATACCGTAACGACCTGGGATAGCGCCGTCTCGCGCCTCCCACGTATGCCCATTGGCTCCACCGCAAGCCAAAAGTAATGCATACAAATTCAAATGCAGGCACTGTTTGGTTCTTTTAGAATCATTCGCGTGTTCAACGCTATTGATGTTTTAGGGTAGACTCCCCATGCGGTGTCGACCTGCATGTATTCCATGTCTAAACCACTCTCGCGCGCAATGCGGGCTGCTCGCCTGATTACGGTGTCGATCCCCGCGCATCCCGAATTTCTGTTCGATGCCCTGCACGGCTCAGACGGGTTGTCGACCCTTTCCGACTACACCGTGCGCCTGCTGCATCGCTCGATGCAGGTAGATGTCCGGTCATTGCTGGGCCAGTCTTTAACCATCACGATCAGCACTGCCGCCGCGCCCCGATACATCAACGGCGTGATAGCCAGCGTTACACTGGTCGGCCAGGAAGGTGGCACAGACCGGTACTTTGTATACGAAGCGCGCATAGTGCCCTGGTTTTGGCTGGCGACGCATAAGAAAGACTTCCGTATCTACCAGAACCAGTCAGTGCCTGAAATCATCAGGCAAGTGCTGGAACCCTATGACTACACGTTCAAGTTCGAACTATTGGAAATCTACAAACCTCGCCTCTATTGCGTGCAATATGACGAGACAGATTTTGAATTCGTAAGCAGGTTGCTTGAAGCCGAAGGCATTCATTACTACTTTCGCCATGAACAGGATAACCATACGCTCATCATGAGCGACGAAGTATTCAGTCACAAGCCGGTAGAAGGTTACGAACAAGTCACGTATTTCACGGAAGACAAACTCACACTGCCGCAGCAAGACTACATGACACGCTTGACCGTGTATCAGGACCTGCGACCGGGCAGGTATGCCACCGACGACTACAACTTCACGAAGCCCAGGGCGGACTTGAGCGAACGCCAGCAGATCAGGCCGGATCACGCGCACTACACAGCAGAGGTATATGAATGGCCCGGTAACTATGGCGAATCCGAAGTGGGAGAGCGCTATGCGCGCCAACGAATGCAGGAACAGCACCATATGCGTGATACAAGAACCCTGCGCAGTACCGCGCGTGGCGTAGCCACAGGGGCATTGTTCAAGTTGGTGCGCTGTCCCCGTACAGAAGAGAACCGCGAGTATCTGGTGCTCTCAACACGCTATGACCTGAAAGAAAACAATTACCAATCGGTCGCCTCTTCAGAAGATGCAGTACAAAGCGGCCGCCGCTGCGTATTCGATCTCACGGTGCAATGCGCCACCTTACCCTTTCGCCCACCTCGCACGACGCGCAAGCCCCGCACCTATGGGCCACAGACGGCCCAGGTGGTAGGTCCTGGCAACGAGGAGCTGTGGACCGATCTATACGGGCAGGTCAGGGTGCATTTCTATTGGGACCGCTACAGCAAAAAAGACGAGAATAGTTCTTGCTGGATCCGGGTGAGCAGCAGCTGGGCCAGCAACGGCTTCGGTGCGATGCAGGTGCCAAGGATTGGCGACGAAGTCATCGTGGATTTTATCAATGGCGACCCTGATCGTCCGATTATCACAGGCCGGGTATACAACGCGGCAAACATGCCGCCCTGGAACCTGCCGGAGCACGCGACGCAAATGGGGATTTATTCGCGCTCTACGCCTGACGGCGATTATGGTACCGCCAATGCTATCCGCTTCGAAGACAAGAAGGGGCAGGAGCAGCTATGGATTCATGCCGAGCGCAACCAGGATATTGAGGTTGAATACGATGAGACCTTGGTCGTAGGTCACGATCGAAAGAAGGCAGTAAGGAATGACGATTCAGAAGAAATTGGTCGGGATAAGATTGTTTCTATTGGACGAAATTTGACTGAGCGTATTGGCAAAAATCAAGAGACGACGGTAGAAAATGCTCAATCAAGTAATGTCGGTAAGTTTAAATCTGATACGGTTGGAGATCACTATCAAATATCAGTAGGAAAAATATTCGAAATTAACGTTGGTGAGAAATTTATCATCAATGTTGGAAAAACGCGGCTCCAGATGGATAGCTTTGGTTTTATTACAATCGATAGCCCTGTGACATCCGTCATAAAAGGTGGAGATACGCAATTGACCATCGGACCTGGCCCCATTCTATACAAACCGGAATTGGCTCCCGGTGCTGCAAAGCCTCCCGCTTCATGTCTTAGGGAGGCAGCAGCAAATTCAGCCCCGTTTGTTTTTGGATGATGCAGTAGATGACAGCCCATATTCATCGCTCGCAAACATTGCCCTTGGCTCCCCCTGGGCTCGCTGAAACGCTGCTTGAATTGTTACCTGCACTCTATGCCGTAATGGATGGCGCTCTTTATGACGATTTGCCCACTTTGCTTCGAGACGCAGACTTAAACCACCGCTCACTCTTTCTTGATCATGCTGATAAGGAAGTTGAGAAAGCCGGGCCGTGGTTCATACCTTTAAGAAGTGAGCCTGAAGTAAAGAGAGTTCTCACTCTAATTGGTTGGAAACCAGCAGCTGTATTCTGGGCCTGTGAAACCGGGGATGCCGATATATATAGACATTTGAGATCTATCAACCACGTCATATACCCTTATAAAGCAGCTGCGGAGCAGCACGTTATTCGAGATACACGCGTATTGTTTAGACATTGGGATCCAGTGGTTTTCACGCAAGTATTACAAAATTTAAATATGGGCCAGTTCAATCGTGTATTGGGTCCGGCTACGTCAATCGTAACGTATGCATTGGACGTCGGGGGATTACACAAAATAAAACCAGTGGAAAAGGAAACCATTCCGACAAAGGGAATGTTGAAAATCAGTATAGAACAAGCCAACGGCATTGCTTTAGCACGTCAGAAAACCTCTCACAATCGTATCGCACGTTATCTCACATCAGTTTCACCAAATACCATTGCAAAAATGGAAAGACAGCGACTCATTGCGGAAATTGAGAAAAGTGAATTAAGCGGACGTGAATTAGGACTAACGACAGAACGAGCACTTGCTCGATGGGCATATCTATACATACGAAGTAACGGAGAAGTGGCTGCTGATAAACGTATTCGGACATGGTTCGATGACAAAAAAGCCAGTCCAAATCGGAAAACTGCTTTTCTGATGCGTTGCGCTCGACTTGATGAGCGAAGCGAAAAACATAACCGCGTTCGTGAGCGAAACAGAAAGAGTAGGATTTTTCAATGACCAAGAATCAAATGGTTCTATCTCCTGTCATGCGAAATGAGGATCCCACAAAGATTTGTGTTGAATGCGAAGCAACACTGAAAGTGCTCATTCGTTACGGGAGACCAGTGGGTGGTAAAGAATTGTCCAATCCTGTTCAAGACGGCGATTTGGAGGCCCCACCTAACTTCCCAATTGAAGGAGTTACTGTCAAATTGGATGGTCCGTCAAAAGAATGCAAGGAAACGGACGCAAGTGGTATTGCTGTGTTTGATAAGCTCAAAGTTGGAAAGTATAAAATTACCGCGGTATATGAAGCGCCGAAGCCAAGGCTAGTCGAACTGGCCGAGAGTAAAGTTGGCTCTGCAGATTGGGCGAAAGCGGCTGATCGTACTGATAGTGGAATGCCTTTTTCAATTGCGACTAATAAGTGCAATCTGTTTGTATATCAGATGGCCACAGGTTCGGGATATGAAGTGCCTCGTTGGCAACGCAGGTCATGGACCAAGTTTCGTACTGACACATTACCGCCATTGGCAGGACATTGGGGGGATCCTGATCATGCCATCGTAAATTGGCAGATCGTGAAAACGCCTCGTATTGGTGATATTGTTTCAGCACCTGCACTCGTCGCGTTAGGTGCAAGTGGTCATGTCGGTATCGTCGCCGGTCCGGAGCCGAATTCTGCGGAAAGGGACTACACTTTATCAGTGGGAATTCATCAGATCACAATGCGTCTTCCATGGACAACGATCAGTGCAGGTGAGTTCACAGTGAGTCGGAAAGAATGGCCGTATGATGCTAAAACTCTGCTTACTCATAAAACCGCAGTATTTAGAAGGTATGGACATTAAAAGGGTCTCTATTCATTTTCTGCTATACAGTTTTATAGTAACTTTTCTGCAAATTGGCACTGTGATGGCTAAGATACATTCTTTCGAATCTTATAAAATTGATATTCATAAAATCGCATTAAGCACCAACGATGGTAGCGTATTTTATATGGGGCAGATTTTTACGCCCGATTTTTTGTTTTATTTCAATAATTCTAATCGTTACGCTGATTATGCTGAAAAATTGATCGTTGATGAAGATGCAAATCTTGATGACCGTGTGATGGCTAGCTTATCCATACAAAAGCTTCCACAAGATCGGCTATTCAAAATACAGGAGAAAGTAGTTCATGCGGCACTGGAGGGAAAACTGGATAGGCGCCAAAGCGGTATCTTGGGATATACAATTCTTGGTGCCATTCTATTTCCTGACCCCGGTTTAAACGCATTTCTGAATCTATATTATGATGAACCCCGTTCGAGAAAATTGCTGACCGAAGCGCTTGGCATACCTGATCTTGAACCCGAATTGCTTGAGGAAATTGAAATGGCGCAATCAGGTAAAGGGCGTGAAAACTATCTCAATCTTTTGGATCTAGAGCAACCACTACGGACCCACTATAAGCTAGATGGGCGAGATTTGAATATTATGGATTTGTTGCCTGATCCTTAATGGCCTTCCACTGCTGAAGATAAAAGAAATATCTAACAATCATAGTCTGGCCAATTCGTTCCTATATAAACGGTAGTATGACAAGTCAATTCCCTCTCGTTCCAATCGATTTTGACAAAGAGGTTGAAAATAATATTTCCGTTGCACATTCTGGACAATTTTGACCGTTTTGTTTTGCTGGTAGGCCATGATTTCTGGTGGAAAATGCTATTTTATGTGATATCTTTCAAGGCAAAATGGCGAAGAAATCTCAAAGTTAAGGAATGAGGTGGTTACAGATTATGGCTAATAGAATAGTAATTCTTGATACCGAAACCACGGGCTTTGACCCGGCTGAAGGCGACCGGATGGTTGAACTGGGATGCGTCGAACTCATCGACCGCCAGTTCACCGGCAATAATCTTCATATTTATTTCAATCCTGACCGCGACAGTTCGCCCGGCGCGCTGGAAGTTCACGGGCTGACCACCGAGTTTCTGTCGCAGTTCAACCGCTTTGAAGACGAAGCGGCGCGCATTTTCGAGTATCTGAAAGGCACTGAAATCTATATTCATAATGCCGCGTTTGACGTGAAGTTTTTGAATGCGGAATTCGGGCGCCTGGGCATGCCGCAGATCGAAACCGTGGCTGCGATTCATGATACGCTGGCCATGGCGCGCGAGCAATATCCGGGCAAACGCAATAGTCTGGATATGCTGTGCGAGCGCCTGGGTGTGTCCAATGCCCATCGCACACTGCACGGCGCCTTGCTGGATGCCGAGTTGCTGGCTGAGGTATGGCTGGCCATGACCCGGGGGCAGTTTGGCCTGGTCATGGAGCACAGCGATCAGCCTCGTCAGCAGGAAGGTCAGCCGGTAGTGGCGCAATTTGACGCCTCTGTTTTGCGGGTCGAAGCAGCCACCGAGATCGAGCTGGCCGAACATACTGCTTATCTGGATGGGCTGGACCAGGCGGCGGGTGGTTTAAGCTTGTGGCGTAAACTGACAGAACCCGCGCCTGCTGCCTGAGCTCCTGTTCCTGTAACCTGCTTTGTAACGCTATGGACGCGTCAGCGCCTGGTGGCGCTGACCCGCAGTGTTGAATGCAATGCTGCTTCTTGCCGCTTGCGCGTTATCTCTTGTTGCCATGCGCCCAATCCTTCTTGTGCTGGCCCCGGTGCTCTTTGCTGGTGTGATAGCCGCAGTCGCCAATTTCACGGAAATTTAACGTCCAGGGTCATATAGTCTGGTTTTCTGCGCTATTACCCACCAGGATGACCGTGCACACCATATTCCGAGATAGGCGGTTTGATCCGCAAGAGCGCCATGGCGACCAGCGGGCGATTGCCAATGGCGTGTCTGCGGCGCAGGCGCCTGTAGAGAAAATACGCAACGCTGCAGAGGTATCGGCCAGTTGTGTGATTCCTGCATTGAATGAGGCGCGCAGCCTGCGTATCCTCCTGCCTATGCTGATTGTGTTGCTGCGTGATGCCTTTGCCTGCTGGGAAATTATCGTGGTTGACGATGGCAGCGCTGACGATACGGAGGATTTCATGAACGATTTCTGTCAGCGCGACAGCCGGGTGCGCTATCTGCAATTGTCGCGCAATTTTGGCAAGGAGGCCGCGCTGAGCGCCGGACTGGATCTGGCTCTGGGTGAAGTCGTGGTCACGCTGGACGCAGATCTGCAGCACCCGCCCGCGCTGATTGCCCGCATGGTTGCGCATTGGGAGCAGGGCGCCGATATGGTCTACGCGGTACGCGAGGCGCGTTCCGACGAGCGGCTGCTCAAGCGCATTGGCACGCGCTTATTCTATTTTCTGATGAAGGGTACGGGCAAAATTCGGATAGAGCCTGATGCCTGTGATTTCCGGCTGATGGACCGCAAGGTGGTGCAGGCCTTGTGCCAATTGCCCGAGCGTACGCGCTTTATGAAGGGCTTGTACGCCTGGGTTGGCTTTCGCACGCAAGCGGTCTATTACCAGCCCGATGAACGACGCTTTGGCGCATCCCGGTTCAGCCTGTTTCGCCTTGTCGGCCATGCTCTGCAGGGGTTGACTGCGTTTACGACATGGCCGTTGCGGATGGCGATGTTCAGCGGCATGTTACTGGCGGGTCTGGCTCTTCTGTATGGCCTTTACGTCATATTCGAATATGTGATGATCGGCAATCCGGTGCGCGGCTATTCCACGCTGATTGTCGCTGAAAGTTTCTTTGCGGGCATTATCCTGATTTCGGTTGGTATGGTGGGCGAATATGTAGCGCATATTTATGAAGAGGTAAAAAGCCGGCCGCTTTATATTGCGAGCCGGCATATGGGGCAGGGGCTGGCCAAGGATTCCCCGCGCGTGTTCGATCCTCGCCTTAAGGCTGCAGACACCGTTGCCAGGGCAGGGGAGCTGTCTGGCGGTTTATGACATCCGTATTGTCTGATAGGATGGAGTGTTGGCACTTGTTCATCCGACACAATAAGCCGGGATAGGAAGCACTATGGCACGCAAGAAGAAACAGGTCATCCTCTGCGCTGATGATTTCGGTTTGAACGACAACATCAATCGTGCAGTCTGCCAACTGGCCACAGAACGCCGGATCAGCGCCACCAGTTGCCTGACCCAGGCAGGGGCATGGGCGGACGGCGCGCAACGGTTGCATGGCCTGGATATCGACATCGGACTGCATATTAATTTTACCGAGAAGCTGGGGTCGGATAATGTTTTTCATCGACCTCTGTCAGCGCTGATCATGCGCGCTTGGCTGCGCCAGCTGGATCCGGCGGCCCTGGTGCACTCCATTGAACGCCAATGCGATCTTTTTGAGCAGCATATGAAGCGCGAACCGGATTTTTTCGATGGCCATCAGCATGTGCACCAGTTTCCGCAAATCCGCGACGCGCTGATGGAAGTGTTGATTCGGCGCTATGATTGCGATGATTTCTGGGTACGTTCGACGGCGATGCGTCATACTTCGCTGACCCGGGGGCTGCAATTGAAGGCGCGTCTGATTGCATTGCTGGGCAGCAGCGCGCTGCGGCGACGCCTGCAGCGGATCGATTTTCCCTATAACGACGATTTTGCCGGCGTATACGCGCTGACTGGCGGCAGTGCCCGTTTTGAGCAGCATATGCAGGGTTGGCTGGCCGATGTCGGAGAGCGGATTGTCATTATGTGTCACCCGGCCGACGGCGTTGACGCGGCCGATGCGATCGGCGCCCAGCGCGCAGCCGAATTTGCATTTCTCAAAAGCGAAGCTTTTGTCCGATTGCTTGTTGCGAACTACTGTCGCCTGGTGCGGTATCCTACTTGAGTTCGACACGGAGCAGGTCCGGGATAAAGGCGGTGGCTGGCGCCCGGATCCAGTCCGTGGGTCCTCTGCTGGGCAGCGGGTCGTGGCACAGCGCGACCGCGACCCTGGCATATGCCTTGCCGGCCAGGGGGTCAGGCAACGTGCGCGTGTAGCCGCGGCGCAGCGGGCCGTCGGGCCTATTGGGGAGGGGGCGGGACAGCCGTGCTTGTCATATCGGGTAGCGTCTGCGCGCCGCCCGACAGGGCGCGCTGCATCATGACCGTATCGACCCACTGGCCGTGCTTGAAACCGGTAGCGCGAAGGGTGCCGATCATTTCAAAACCGGCCTTGCGATGTACGCCGATGGAGGCAGCATTCGCACTGTTGCCGATCACGGCAATCATCTGGCGCCAGGGACCGGCCTCGCACAACCGGATCAATTCGGCCAGCAATCGGGAGCCCGCACCCATGCGGCCCAGATCATGGCGCAGATAGATAGCGTTTTCCACAGTGTAGCGATAGGCCACGCGCGGGCGAAACGACGATACATAGGCATAACCGATAATTTGGCCATCTTTTTCCGCCACGATATAGGGATAACCCTGTGTGGTGATATGGACATATCGCTCAAGCATTTGCTCAGGGTCAGGTACGGTTTCTTCGAAGGTGGCGATGCCGTGCTGCACATGCCAGGCATAAATTTGCGCAATGGCTGTAATGTCCTGGGCAGTTGCAGGACGAACGCGGCAGAAATCAGTCATTTACTGTTTTAAATCAGATCGTGGTGGAATTACTGATGCTATTTTATAGAGATTAGGGTAAATTTGTATCAGATGCTGCGTTAAACTGGCATAAAATTATTTCGGGCCGCTGTCCGATCTGCCTCGCTACTTTACGGTATTGCAACTGTGATAAGGCGGCAGACAACAGTTCAGGCGATCTTCAATCACGGTGCCCCAGGCATCAAACTGTCGGTGCGGGTTCCGGTTCGCTGTCTATTGGGATGCGTTGCTGCCCGACACCCTGTGAGGATATATGTCAACACCCATTACCCCGTTAAGTGACTCGCTGGCGGTAGCCCCCCAACTGGGCGCAGAAGACATGGCCGCTGTCAAGGCAGCGGGCTACCAAAGCGTCATTATTAACCGCCCCGACTACGAAGGCGGCGAATCGCAGCCGGCTTCGGCCGATGTCATCAAGGCGGGCGAGCAGGCCGGCCTGACGGTGGTTTACCAGCCCGTCGTCAGTGGCGCCATCACCCCCGAGGATGTCAAAGCTTTCCGCCAATACCTCGACACTTTACCCGCACCAGTTCTGGCGTACTGCCGCTCGGGTACGCGTTGCACGCATCTGTACAATGCGGCCAAACAGGAAACATCGCAGTCTTAAGGAGTCCCACCATGTTCAATAAAATTCTACTTCCTATCGACGGTTCGGACATTTCTGCACGGGCAGCCAATTCAGGCATTTGCTTTGCACGGCAGAACAGCGCCGAGGTCATCGCCATCAACGTGACACAACCGTTTTCAACATTGATCGGCTTTGACGGCATGGCAGCTTCCTACGCCATTTCCGACGGCGACTATGAAGAGGCTGCGCGCAAGGAAGCCGAGTCCTATCTGAAACCGGTGCTGGATCGCGCCCAGACTGCAAATGTAAAAGCAACGTCGCTCATCATTTCCAACTACAGCGTTGCCGATGGCATTGTTGAAGCAGCCAAGGAAAATGCCTGCGATCTTATTTACATTGCCAGTCATGGTCGCAGCGGGTTGTCCCGACTGCTGCTGGGCAGCGTGACAACCAAAGTGCTGTCACTGGCCCACACATCGGTGCTGGTGTATCGTTTGAAAGACCAAAGCAACAGTTAGTTCCTGTTTTTGGCATTGCGATTCGCCGGCAGGGATGCCTGCGGCGGATCCGCAAATGTGCGCAGCACAGGCATGGTTGATCAGGCGATCAACTACCTATGCCACCTGCAATATAAATCGCGTCATGGATGCGCCTGGCTGGGTCGAGGATTCGACCCGAATGGTCCAGTGTTCGAGTTCACAAATGTGCTGCACAATGGCAAGACCAAGCCCGCGCCGCTTGGGAGGGTCGGGCATGGCTTTATTGCTGTCGGCAATCTGCACGTCGAGCGTGTGTCCACTGTAATATCGTTCAAAAATCCTGGGCAGATCGGCCTGGGCAATGCCCCTGCCGTTGTCTTCGAAATACAGGCGCGTGCCCGATAAATAGACCGTCAGGGTCGTGGCGGCCGCATGTTCCAGGGTATTGCGAATCAGGTTGCGCATGATCATCTGCATCGCGTAGCGATTGACGATCAGGACTTCACCAGGCAGCAATTGGTTAATGAGCTGTAATTTTATATTTTCATCATCACCGGTGCTGGTGCTCCAGGCGTTTTCAAGGCAATCGTGCAGGTTGACCGGTTCGGGATCTTGCCGTGCCTGTGCTTTCAGATGGACTGTACTCTCCAGTGTATCGGTGATCAGATCCACATTGCTGATGGTGCGCTTGAGTCTCATACGGGTGTCCTCATGCAGCAGGGCGTCTTCCAGCGCAAGTTCAGCATCGGTGCGGATCGTAGTCAGCGGAGTGCGGATTTCATGATTCAGGTTCGCAGAAAACTCCTTTTCCTGCGCAATCGATTTTTCAACCTGGCTCTGCATCCGGTTGAAGGCTTCGATCAGGCGTCCCACTTCATCATTTCGACTGGGCGACAGGTTCGAGGCGCCCGGCGCCCAGGTTGACAGAGTCTGGGTCAGGCTTTGCACCGGGTCAGTAACACGCCGGGACACACCGCGTGCCAGGAAATAGGATAAGCCAATGCATAGCATGCCGGCCATGATTACGATGAGGGCGAAGTCATGGACGCGTTGTTCATTGAGTGTCGCGTCGTAAAGCAGGACGGTTTTCCCCTGATCGCGAGAAAATACCAATACATGCCAGGTATCGTCGCCCGGCTGCATGAAGTATGCACCGTCATTCAGATTGCGCAACAGGGACGGCAGCTGGCTTTCGTCAGCGGCACTGGCGATGTCCCAGCGCCTGATAGGCTGGTTTTGACTTTCCTGTATTCCATTGTCGGGTCGGCTGGCCAGATGGGCGTCCAGTGCAACAATCCGGTCCTTTTCCGCCAGCAGGGTCGAATCCACCAGATTGTCTTCCATGCTGTCAAACGCCCATAGCGATAGTACGCACAGCGCTACGACAAATAGCGTGACAGCGCCTGTGAGTGCAAGCGACATGCGCTGAGTCAGCGATAGCGAACTGTGGTTTTTCATGTCTGCTCTTGCGGTTTGCCCAGGCGCCATCCGGTGCCATGCACGGTTTCAATCACATCGCACTCGTGTTCGGCCAGGGCTTTGCGCAGCAAATGAATCTGACTGCGCAGGGCATCCGATGATTTCGGATCGTCGGCCCACAACAGGCTTTCGAAACGCTCTTTGGTAATGACCTGTCCGGGATATTGCAGGAAGGTACTTAGAATATCGTAAGACTTGCGTGTCAGGTGTATTGGTACGCCCCGGATGGAGACGATATGTGAGCGCGTGTTGATCTCGATCTGGCCCCAGCTTCTGACCGGATTGGCCACACTGCCGGTGGCGCGTTTGATGAGTGCGTTGACTCGCGCTTCAAGTTCACTTAGCGAGAATGGTTTGGTCAGGTAATCATCGGTCCCCAGGGAAAAACCGGTGAGCTTGTCCTGCAAGGCATCGCGCGCGGTGAGAATCACTACCGGGGTGCTAAGCATCGCCTGATCACGAATGTATTGCAGTACGTCAAATCCACTTTTGCCGGGCAGTCCAAGATCCAGAACAATGGTGTCAAAGGCGTACTGGTCAAGCAGGGCAATGGCGGCATGGCCTTCGTAGGCAACATCGACCATATAACCCTTTTTTTCCAGATAACTGCAGACATTGGCCGCAATGCTGATTTCGTCTTCGACAAGAAGAATGCGCTGGTGAGTGCTCATGGTGATCCCCGGAACAGGTGCTGGGCACGATATGTCCCAGATGTGCTCACATTATAGAAAAACGCCGCATCAAGCAGTGCTTTTTGCGGCGTTGTCGACCAATTGGCAGGGACTGCCGGGGCGCTCCGTTTTGGCGCGCCGTCAGCGTCCTGTCAAGAAAGGCATAAAGGCAGGTTATTTGAACAAGGCTGCGGCGGTGATGATGGTATTGGCCACACCCCAGATCAGCGGAATACCGACCAGAAGCCAGAAAGCCACGATCAGTCCCACGGGGGTTTTTCTTTGAGCTGTATCTTGCATTTTCTCTCTCCCTGTTATTTGGCGCCAGCCGCAATCGGCTCGCCTGCCATGTTGTCAGCCTGCATATGATGTTCTGCCGCAACCGGACGGATCATCATATTGCAGATGAAACCGATGACCAGCAATCCGGCCATCACGTACATGGTGTAGATATAGACGTCGGACCGTGGAATGCCCATTTGCAGCTGGTAATCACGAATGTAATTGACCAGGACCGGGCCGAACACGCCAGCGGCAGACCAGGCCGTCAGCAGACGCCCGTGTATGCCACCCACATAACGGGTGCCGAAAAGATCGGCCAGATAGGCCGGGACCGTTGCGAAGCCGCCGCCATACATGGACAGAATCACCAGATAAAACAGCACGAACAGGGCTACGTGGCCACCTGTGCCCATCCCGGGGACGAGCAAATACAACACCGTGCCCAGCACAAAGAAGGTACTGTAGGTCATCTTGCGACCGATATAATCGGACACTGTCGACCACAGGAAGCGTCCGCTCATGTTTGCCAGCGAGAGCAAACCAACAAAACCGGCCGCGGCTGCGGCAGTGATCATGCCCTGGAAGCTTTCCTGAATCATCAGTGATGCCTGCCCAAGCACACCGATGCCGGCAGTCACATTCAGGCACAGGGCCCACCACAGCAGCCAGAATTGCGGCGTCTTGATGGCCCGGTCTATGTGCACGTGGTTGCGTGAAATCATGGCGTTTTGCTGCACCGGTGGTGTCCAGCCTTCAGGCTTCCAGTCGGGCGCCGGAATGCGTACAGCGAGCGCGCCAATACACATATAAATGAAGTACACGATGCCCAGCACGACGAACGTTTCGGTCACACCCATGGAGGTTTCGGACTTGAACGCATCCATCAGTTTGAGTGACAGCGGCGAGGCGATCATCGCGCCCCCACCAAAACCCATGATGGCCATGCCGGTGGCCATGCCGCGCCTGTCGGGAAACCATTTGATCAGCGTGGAAACCGGCGAGACATAGCCTATACCCAGGCCGATGCCGCCTAACACCCCATAGCCGAAATACACCAGCCACAATTGATGCAGTTGCAGGCCCAGTGCGGCCACCAGAAAGCCGCCGCCAAAGCAGCAGGCAGCAGCGAACATGGCTTTGCGCGGACCGACTTCTTCCAGCCACTTGCCGGCAAAGGCCGCAGACAGACCGAGAAAAACAATGGCGATACTGAAAATCCAGCCCAGTTCCGGAATGGTCCAGTCATCGGGCGCGGATTCGGAAATACCCAGCAATTGGGTCATTGGTTTATTGAATACCGAAAAGGCATAGGCCTGTCCGATACATAGGTGAATGGCTAAGGCAGCAGGCGGAACCATCCACCTGTTAAAACCCGGACCGGCTGTGATCCGCTCCTTGCTGAAGAATCCGCCACGGGTAACGGCTTGATTCATAGATGTCTCCTTGGATTATGGATTATGCATGGCCTGATGGCCTTATGGTGTAGCGGGTGTTGCTGATTGTGCAGCGGGTTTGAGTTCCGTCTTGTGGTTATTGATGGCTTCCAGTGCGAATGCCGAAAGCCCTGTTTCCCCATCCTGCCCGTCAGGATGCTGTTCCAGAAATTCGAGCAGAGCAATGCGCATGCGCGGCTCCCAGAACTTGCGGATATGCTCGTAGACACTGCGCAGGCCTTCTTCCCGGTCGGGCAGTGCCTCGAAAAAGCCGGCAATCTGGTTTGCCATTTTGATAAGCATTGCGGTCGTGTTGAACACATGTGGAGTCGTCATGATGCCTTGCCTTTGTCCGATAATTGAAAGCGTTGTGAGTGGGCGTAGATTGTAGCCTGCTGCGCGCGCGTAAAGCCCAGTAGCGTGATACCGGTATCTTCGGCCAGCGCGATTGCCGCCGAGGTAGGTGCCGAGACAGCCGCCAGCACAGGACAGCCTGCCATGGCGGCTTTCTGTACCATTTCAAAGCTGGCGCGGCTCGATACCAGCAGCGCGCCCCGGCCGATGGGCTGATTGTCTCGCAGCAGGGCACCGATTGTTTTGTCCAGGGCGTTATGCCGGCCAACGTCTTCCCGAATGAAGGTAGGAACGTGGTCGTTGGGCGCTACCCAGGCAGCGGCATGGGTAGCGCCGGTATCCTGGTGCAATGACTGTTGTTCGCGCAGCGCGTTCATGGCCTGAAGCAGTTGTGTCAGTGTCTGACCTGCCGGCATGGCGTGCAGGTCCTGCGCTTGTCCCCGGGAGGAGGTGGCAGGAGGTGGCGAAGCGTGACTGTCGGCGTGACTGGGTGGCGCCACGGGCGGTAGTCGGCGCACCGCTTCCAGGGTTTCAACACCGCACAGGCCGCAGGCGGTGCGTCCGGCCATTTGCCGGCGTCGCTCCTTGAGAAATTGCATGCACGCCGGGCTGATCTGCATTTGCAGAACGACGCCCAGGTCTGTCCGTTCCTGCTCGATATCACGAATGTCATTGGGAGAACGCACAATGCCTTCGGTCAGGCAAAAGCCCCAGGCGAAATCTTCCAGATCATCCGGAGTGGCAAGCATGACTGCATGGCTGATACCATTGAATTGAACGGCTACCGGAGTTTCGACGGCAATCGCGTCGCTTTCGGCTTGTTCGTGCATGACGCCGTCGCGCACGCGGTTAACCTGCAACCGCACACTGCGCGTGAGTGCTACGGGCAGCATGACCGTATCGGTCTGCTCGCTGCCCTTGATTGTGGCCGTTGAAGCTGGAGTGACGACCTTGTCCATCAAGAAAAATCCTGTCGTTATCCGGTTACCGGTGTTTCGTCCATCGTGACACGATTTTTCAGAAGTGCACGCTGTTCACGATTGAATTCTGACCAGTTGTTCTGCCAGGCTGATGGTTGCGTAACGCGTGTCACCTGCACGGCAGTGACTTTGTACTCGGGGCAATTGGTGGCCCAGTCCGAATTATCGGTGGTGACTACGTTTGCGCCCGATTCGGGGAAGTGGAAGGTGGTGTACACCACGCCCGGCTGGACCCGCGTTGTGACATCGGCCCGCAATACCGTTTCGCCGGCGCGGCTCTGAATGCCCACCCAGTCACCCTGGCTGATGCCGCGGTCCTCGGCGTCAACCGGATGGATTTCCAGTACATCTTCCGAATGCCAGGCCACGTTAGGGGTTCTGCGGGTCTGCGCGCCCACGTTGTATTGCGACAGAATCCGACCGGTGGTAAAGAGCAGCGGAAATTTGCGTGTGCTTCTTTCGTCCGTTGGGATGTACTTGGTAATCATGAACTTGCCCTTGCCGCGGACGAACTCGTCAATGTGCATGATCGGCGTGCCGTCTGGCGCCTGGTCGTTGCAGGGCCACTGCACGCTGCCCATTTTGGTGATAAGGTCGAACGAGACGCCGGTAAACGTGGGCGTAAGGGCCGCGATTTCGTCCATGATTTCCGACGGATGGCTGTAGTTCATGGGGTAGCCCAGTGCGTTGGACAGCGCGCAGGTAATTTCCCAGTCTGCCATGCCGCTGGCCGGTTCCATGACCTTGCGTACCCGCGAAATACGACGTTCCGCGTTGGTAAAGGTACCGTCTTTTTCCAGGAAGGTTGAGCCCGGCAGGAATACATGGGCATATTTGGCGGTTTCGTTCAGGAAAATGTCCTGGATCACCACGCACTCCATGGCGGACAGCGATGCGGCCACGTGCTGGGTATTCGGATCCGACTGCACAATGTCTTCGCCCTGGCAGTACAGTCCCTTGAAGGTGCCTTCCAGCGCCGCATCGAACATGTTCGGAATGCGCAGGCCGGGTTCGGACTGCAGAGTGACATTCCAGGCTTTTTCAAAGTCGTGACGGGTCACGTCATCGGAAATATGGCGATAGCCGGGCAGCTCGTGCGGGAACGAACCCATGTCGCACGAACCCTGCACGTTGTTCTGGCCGCGCAGCGGATTGACTCCCACGCCTTCGCGTCCGATATTGCCGGTGGCCATGGCCAGGTTGGCAATGGCCATGACAGTGGTGGAGCCCTGGCTGTGTTCGGTCACGCCCAGCCCGTAGTAGATGGAGCCGTTGCCGCCGGTGGCAAAAAGCCTGGCCGCGCCGCGGATCTGCTCGGCCGGGACGCCAGTCTCGGCTTGCATCGCTTCGGGTGAATTTTCGGGCAGGCTGACAAAATCAAACCATTCCTCAAATGCCTTGTCCTCGCAACGCTCGCGGACAAAGTCCAGATTCACCAGGTTTTCCGTGGCAATCACGTGTGACATGGCCGACAGCAGTGCGACGTTGGTGCCGGGGCGCACCTGCAGATGGTAATCGGCGCGAATGTGCGGGGAACTGACCAGCTCGGTCTGGCGCGGATCAATCACGATCAGGCGCGCACCCTGCCGCAGGCGCTTTTTCAGGCGTGAAGCAAAGACCGGGTGGGCGGCGCTCGGGTTGGCGCCCATAACGATCACCACATCGGTGAACATGACCGAATCAAAGGTTTGCGTACCGGCAGATTCGCCCAGCGTGGATTTCAGGCCGTAGCCGGTGGGTGAATGGCAGACGCGGGCGCAGGTGTCCACGTTATTGGTGTTGAAGGCGGCGCGCACCAGTTTTTGCACCAGCCAGGTTTCTTCGTTGGTGCAGCGGGACGAGGTGATGCCGCCCACGGAGTCACGCCCATACTTACCTTGCAGGCGTTTGAATTCGCTGGCTGCATAGCCGATGGCTTCGTCCCAGGACACTTCGGTCCACGGGTCGGAGATGCTCTTGCGAATCATCGGTTTGGTAATGCGTTCCTTATGGGTGGTATAGCCCCAGGCAAAACGCCCTTTGACGCAGGAGTGACCGCGGTTGGCCTTGCCGTCTTTCCATGGCGTCATGCGCACCACGGTTTCGCCTTTCATTTCGGCCTTGAAGCCGCAACCCACGCCACAATAGGCACAGGTTGTGATGACCGCATGATCGGCCTGGCCCAGTTCGATAATGCTTTTGTCTTCCAGTGTTGCAGTCGGGCAGGCCTGTACGCAGGCGCCGCAGGACACGCATTCGCTGTCCATGAACGGCTGGTCCTGGCCGGCCGACACACGTGAGGCGAATCCTTTTCCGGAGATGGTCAGGGCAAATGTTCCCTGGGTTTCTTCGCAGGCGCGTACGCAGCGGTTGCAGACAATACACTTGCTGGGATCATAAGTGAAATAAGGGTTGGACTCGTCCTTCTGGTCCTTCAGGTGATTGGCGCCCTCATAGCCGTAGCGTACGTTGCGCAAGCCAACCACACCTGCCATATCCTGCAACTCACAGTCGCCATTGGACGGGCAGGTCAGGCAATCGAGCGGATGATCGGAAATATACAATTCCATCACGCCACGTCGCAGTTGATGCAGCTTGGACGTTTCGGTGCGGATGACCATGCCTTCCTCCACCGGAGTGGTACAGGAGGCCGGGTAGCCGCGGCGGCCTTCGATTTCCACCAGGCACAAGCGGCATGAGCCGAAGGCTTCAATGCTGTCAGTCGCGCACAGCTTGGGAATGTTGACGCCGTTGAGCGCAGCCGCGCGCATGACCGATGTGCCTTCGGGCACCGAGATGTCGTAGCCGTCAATGGTGACGGTAATCAGCTTGTCGGAGGTGACTTCGGGTGTACCCAGATCGGTATCACGTTTGACGACGGTTTCTAACATGGGAAGCTCCTTGCCGGCTGTGGCAGCGGATAATTTTCTTGGTTCATGAATGTTCGGTTTCTGTGCGCGCTTCGATGCCAAAATCGGCAGGGAAGTGCTGCAGGGCGGACAAGACCGGATAGGGCGTCATACCACCCAGCGCGCACAGGGAGCCGCCCAGCATGGTGTCGCACAGATCGCGTAACAGTTCGACATTTTCTTCACGGTTTTCATTAGCGGTAATCCGGTCTATGACTTCGGTGCCGCGTGTGGAGCCGATACGACAGGGAGTGCATTTGCCACAGGACTCGACCGCACAGAACTCCATGGCGTAGCGCGCCAGATCATTCATTTTGGCGGTGTCGTCGAACGCCACAATACCGCCGTGGCCGATCATGGCCGACACTTTCATATAGGCTTCGTAATCCATGGGCACATCCCATTGTGATTCCGGCAGGTACGCGCCCAGGGGGCCGCCTACCTGCACCGCCTTGATGGGCCGCCCGCTGGCGCTGCCACCGCCGTAATCAAAAAGCAGTTCGCGCAAGGTCAGCCCAAAGGCTTTTTCCACCAGTCCGCCCTGGCGGATATTGCCCGCCAGTTGAAAGGGCAGCGTCCCCTTGGAGCGGCCCATTCCGTAATCGGCATAAGCCTGTCCGCCCTCGGCCAGAATGTAGGGCACCGATGCCAGCGAGATCACATTATTGATTACCGTGGGTTTGCCGAAAAGGCCCTTGATGGCTGGCAGCGGCGGCTTGGCACGAACCAGCCCGCGCTTGCCTTCGAGCGAATCGAGCAGCGAGGTTTCTTCGCCGCAAATATAGGCGCCGGCGCCTTTGCGCACTTCAAGCGAAAAAGACTTGTCGCTGCCCTGGATGTTTTGCCCCAGCCAGTTGGCTTCGGTCGCCACGTCGATGGCGCGGTTCAAGGCCGCAATGGCGTGCGGATATTCGGAACGGACGTAGATGTAACCCTGGGTTGCCTCGGTGGCCAGTCCGGCGATGGTCATGCCTTCGATCAGGCAAAACGGGTCGCCTTCCATCAGCATGCGATCGGAGAAGGTGCCCGAGTCGCCTTCGTCTGCATTGCAAACGACATATTTCTGCTGTCCTGGTGTGCCCAGGACGGTTTTCCATTTGATGCCGGTAGGAAACGCTGCGCCGCCTCGTCCACGCAGGCCGGAATCGGTCACTTCCTGCACGATATCGGCCGGCGCCATGGTCAGGGCTTTTTTCAGGCCTGCAAAACCCCCGTGTGCCATGTAGTCTGGGATGGAGAGCGGATCAGTAATACCCACACGCGCAAAGGTCAGGCGTTCCTGTTTTTTCAGGAACGGGATTTCTTCGGTAAGGCCATGAGCCAATACGTGATGGCCGCCATGCAGGAAATTAGCGTCGAACAGCGATGGCACGTCACTGGCCTTGACCGGACCATAGGCCACGCGGCCTTGCTCGGTTTGCACTTCAATCATGGGTTCAAGCCATAACAGCCCGCGCGAGCCGTTGCGCACTACGCTAATGTCCTGATTACGCTGCGCCGCCTCTTTGCTGATAGCCGCCGCTACACGTTCTGCGCCAGCAGCAATGGCAGCGGCGTCAGCAGGGATGAAGATTCGAATAGTCATACCGAGACGGCCTCCGTGTGTTCGCGATACAGTTCATCGAACGTTTGCGGCGTGACATGCGCACAGGGTTCGCCGTTGATCATAATGTTGGGCGACTGGGCACACAACCCCAGGCAATAGACCGCATCGACAGACACCTGGCCATCGGCACGGGTGCTGTTCATGTCACAGCCGGTTGCTTCGCGTATATGGGCTTCAAGCTGAGCCGAACCCATGGCCTGACAGGATTCGGCCCGACAGACTTCGATATGTACCGCGCCCTTGGGCGTGGTGTGAAAATGGGGGTAAAAAGTGATAACGCCATGCACCTCGGCGCGCGATAAATTCAAGGCCTGTCCAATCTGGTCGACGCACTCAGGCGGGATATAGCCCAGTGTGTCCTGGATGTCATGCAACACCGGCAGCAGTGCGCCCGGCATATTGCCCAATTTGACCAGGCTGGCTGACACGGCGCGCGAATTGGGCGTCTCTGGTGTCAGTGGAATCATCTTCCTGATCTTGTTATCGACCGACTGAATGAAAGGTGAGGAAATGCCCGTTTTGGACATGGCTGTCTCCGATACGTGTTTGAGCCTGTTTAATATGTAATTGGCATCATAATAAAATGCTGCAGCACCGCAAAGCGCCGGGATGTTAAATTCCCATTTGACAAATGTGCTTATAGCCTCAATAGTAGCCACTTCAGATATATTTTCAATATGAAATTAATAACACATATAATGATGGTGAAATTGCCAAGGGAGAACGCACTATGTATCCGTTTTCGATCAGGATAAACCCTGAGTGGACTATCGATACCCAGCAAGGAAAGACCCTGTCGCTATCCATGCTGCTGGGGTTGCTGGCTGAAATCGATATCAGCGGCAATATCGTCGCTGCCAGTGAGACCTGCGGACATTCCTATCGTCATGCCTGGGGGGTGTTGCGCCAATTTGAAGAGATTTTCGGCGTACCGCTGCTCATTACCAAGCGGCGCAAGGGAACAGAGTTGTCAGAATTTGCCAAGCGGCTGGTGTGGGCCAACCGGCGCATCCAGGCGCGGCTGTCGCCGACCCTGGAAAGTCTGGCCTCCGAATCACAGGAAGAACTGGAAAAGCTGATTCCGGAGCACACGCCCAATGTGCGACTGCATGCCAGCCATGGCTTTGCCGTGGAAGGGCTGACACAACGCATGAATTCACCGCTGCCCATACTGGAGCTGCGCTACCGTACGGCCATAGAGGCACTGGCTGCGCTGGAACAGAATGAATGTGAACTGGCGGGGTTCCAGGTGCCTATTGGCAAGTTCGAAAAACCAATCCTGGCGCGTTACTCGCCCTGGCTTAATGGCGAAACGCATTTGCTGATTCATCTGGCCATCCGCAACACCGGCTTGTTCGTCAAGCCCGGTAATCCGAAAAATATCCAGTCGGTTCGGGATCTGGCGCGTGATGATGTGCGGTTTGTGAATCGTCAGCCGGGTTCAAGTACGCGTTTTCTGGTGGGGCTGATGTTGCAGGAAGAAAATATCCCGACCGCGTCAGTCAGTGGTTTCGAAGACAGCGAGTTTACGCATATGGCCATTGCAGCTCATATTGCAAGTGGCATGGCCGACGTGGGCATTGGCGTGCAGACCGCGGCTCATCGTTTCGGCCTGGACTTTATTCCGCTGGTGCGCGAACGCTATTTTTTCGCCCTGAACCGCAATAGCCTGCAGCAGATCAATGTGGAAAAATTCATTCATTTCATGCGCAGTCAGGATTATCTGCAATTTCTTGGGCAGTTGGTAGGGTATGATGCAACTGAGGCAGGCAAGATCCAGACACTAGAAGAAGCCTTTAATGACTAACATTATTCCGATTTCCGATATCCGCAAAGTGGCAGCGCGGCCTTTGCCGCAGGCGGAGTACATACCCGGCAGGCCCGTTGTGGACCAGCTGGGTCGCGCCTTGCGTGACTTGCGCATATCGATCACTGACAAATGTAATTTTCGGTGCTCATACTGTATGCCGCGCGACCAGTTTGGCAGCGACCACGTATTTTTGCCGCACAGCCAGATTCTGTCGTTTGAAGAGATTACCCGCATGGCGCGCCTTTTTGCGCAACTGGGGGTGAACAAATTGCGCATTACCGGTGGCGAACCGTTGCTGCGCAAGGAAATGACACGCCTGATCTCCATGCTGGCCCAGATCAGGGATCTGGAAGATAAGCCGCTGGATATCGCGCTTACCACCAACGGCACGCTGCTGCAGCGTCTGGCTGTTCCATTGCGGGATGCCGGGCTGGAACGGATTACCGTCAGCCTGGATGCGCTGGATCCGGAGCTGTTCCAGCAGATGAGCGATACCAAAATTCATGTGGACCAGGTGCTGGCCGGTATCGATGCCGCCAAGCAGGCAGGCATTGCGCCGATCAAGGTCAATATGGTTGTGAAAAAAGGTGTGAATGAGCACCAGATCGTACCGATGGCGGAGTATTTCCGCCATAGTGGTCATATTCTGCGATTCATCGAATTTATGGATGTGGGCGTGACCAACCACTGGGATATGACAGATGTGGTTAGTGGCCGGGAAATCCTGCAACAGCTGCAGGCCAGATTCGAGCTGGAGCCGGTACATGCCAACTATCCGGGCGAGGTGGCCAGGCGCTGGCGCTACAAAGACGGTGGCGGCGAAGTGGGTCTTATCACAAGTGTGACACATGCATTCTGTGGCGATTGCACCCGTCTGCGCATGTCGCCGGAAGGAAAATTGTTTACCTGTTTGTTCGCAGACCAGGGCTTTGACTTGCGCGCGTTACTGCGCTCTGCCGCAACGGACCATGATATTACAAGTGTGCTGGCCGGAATCTGGACCGGTAGAGCCGACCGGTATTCCGAATTGCGTGACCAGTTAAGCGGAACGCGTGAAAAAATCGAAATGAGTTATATCGGAGGCTGAGCATGACTGGCATACCGCAGTCGGCGCCGCTTCGGCCCCAGGACGTGACGGCATTGATACTGGCCGGAGGCCAGGGCCGGCGGTTGGGCGGTGTAGACAAGGGCCTGGTCCGGCTGCATGCGCGTCCCCTGATCGAATATGTGTTGCGGGCATTGCGGCCGCAAGCGGCCGGCGTGCTGATCAGCGCCAACCAGAATCAGGGACAATACCAGCAGTACGGTCAGGTCGTGCAGGATCCGCCCGAGTTCGACGGCAGCCAGGGGCCGCTGGCCGGTCTGCTTGCGGCGGCGCCTCTTGTCAAGACGCCGTGGCTGGTGGTGGCTGGCTGTGATATGCCGGCGCTCCCGGATGATTATGTTGCGCGCCTGTATGCTGAATTGATGGCCCAGGGCGGGCAGATTGCCTTTGCGCACGCCGGCGCCCGCGATCATTCCATTTGTCTGCTGTTGCATGCAACAATGCTGGCCACAGTGCGGGACTACCTGCAAGGTGGTCGCCGCGCTGTGCTTCCCTGGCTGGAATCACAGCACGCGGTGCGGGTGGTGTTTGATCATGCCCAGGCATTTTTGAATGTGAATACGCCAGAGGAACTGGCCCTTGCCCAGGCCAGCGTGACTGCAATCGAGTAGCATCAGCATTAGGCGGCGATGAGGCTGCTCACAACCGGACCATGGTTTGCCGGCAGGGCGGTTATTGTTGCTTCGATAGCGCTGCAACTGAGCTTAATCTTGTCTTAATTTTGCTTGAATCCGAACCGCTTCTGACGCTGGCAGATTTGCAGCTCATCGGCCTTGGCACGCCCTGTGCGCCATGGCCGATGAGCTCCTTTCAACGATGAAGTTCGTGCGCTTAACGGATCCAGTCTTCCTTTGGGTAGACCCATACGCGGTCGCCGCCGGTATATTTCTGTACTGCGGGCACGCGGGCAAAGGCGTTAGCCCAGGGCAGGGAAGAGCTCATGCCGGAACCCTGCCGTTCATAGGGTTCCGCCATCAGTAGCCCGGTCTGTTCATCCTGCGTGATGCGAACGCGCAGAAATTCATCACGGGTTTCGTTAAAGACCTTGTCTGTTTTCAGCGTAGCCTGAAGCCGCGAGGGCAGGCATTGCCGGCGTCCCTGCAGCTTGCGCACCAGTGGCGAGACCAGCACGGCCAGCACGGTATACGCCGAGACCGGGTTGCCCGGCAGGCAGATCACAGGGACATTGTTGACGCTGGACAGCGCCACCGGTTTACCCGGTTTCATGCGCACCTTCCAGAAATCCAGGCTGGCGCCCAGTGCTTCCAGGGCCGGTTTGATCAGATCTTTTTCACCCACCGATACGCCGCCGACGCTGATGACCAGATCACAGTCGGCAAACAGGGTATTGAGTGCCGCGCGTGTCGCATCCATATCGTCCATGGCGTGCAGGACGTGCTCAACCCGCGCACCCAGGGTGTGAAACAGCGCGGTCAGCATGGGTGCATTGGAGTTGAAAATCTGTGAAGATTCTCGAGATTGCCCCACTGGCACCAGCTCGTCTCCGGTTGTCAGAATGCCGACCTTGAGCTGGCGGTACACGGTGAGCTCGGCAATGCCCTGGGTGGCAATCAGGCCGATTTCGGCGGCGCCCAGAACCGTGCCTTGCTCCAGCAACACGCTGCCGGCGCGGGTATCTTCGCCCTGGCGGCGAATATTCTGGTTTTTGACGGGGGCCTGCGTAATCGTGACCTGGCCGTCCTCTTCAGTGCACACTTCCTGCATGACCACCGTATCGGCGCCCTCGGGAATCAGGCTGCCTGTAAAAATGCGGGAGATTTTTCCGGGTTCCTGCGGCTGCGGCGCCTGTCCGGCAAACACGCGCTGTTGCACGGGCAGAGGCGTGCCCGGCATATAGTCCTGCAGACGTAACGCGTAGCCATCCATCGAGCTGTTGTCGGCAGACGGCATGTCCAGCGTAGCCACGACATCCTGTGCAAGTACACGGCCCTGCGCCTGCTGCAGGCTGATGGTTTCCACGGGAATATTGGCGATGGGTAGATCCAGCAGCCGCTGCTGGGCAGTATCAAAATCGAGCATAGTGGCGTTTCCTGTGGTCATTTCTCAAATAAGTAATGTTCGGTGTGCGGTATAAGTGATACGGCAGACGTGATGGCGGTGCCGGGACTAACAGCTAGCGCCATTGCGCCGGTCATGGTTATCATGTGCAACCGGGCTGCCCATGGCATTGGCCTGCACCCTTGAAAAAAACCGCAAGAGCAGTGCGGCGTCGCCCGCTTTGCGTACCGTTGCAGGCTGACCGCGCTCAATTGTGCGCTGGTGGGTGGAGCCGGTTATTGCCATTGTCAACACCGTCTGATGCCGCTCACGATTTAATCACGCTTGGCATAAGCCGATGCGAAATTGCATGGCTGGTGGTGGCTGTCCAATTGTTCTCGCAGAATTTTTTCCCAACCCAGACGGCAGGCGCCGGTTGAACCAGGCAGGCAGAAGATCAGGGTATTGTTGGCCTTGCCGCCCAGGGCGTTTGATTGCAGACCCGAGGAGCCGATGTCGGCAAACGAATAGGCGCGAAACAGCTCGCCAAAACCGGCAATTTGCGTATCGAGCAACGGCGTGACGGCAGCCAGCGTGGCGTTCCTGTCGCGCATGCCCGTGCCGCCATTGGTAATAATGGCGTGAATGTTTTCATCCAGGATCCAGTCGGACAAATGCTTGCGGATGGCGTACCGATTATCCGGGCAAATGGCCTGTCCCGCTACCTGATGGCCGCTGTCGGCAACGGCTTGGGCCAGATAGCGGCCCGAGCTGTCGGTTTCCGGTGTACGGGTGTCGTGAATGGTCAGAATCGCGATATGCAATGCGACTTTATTGTCGTTTTCCGTAAGCGACTTCATTTATGCCCTTCCTGCTCTGGTGTTTCTGCTTGCGCTGTAACGTCTTGCGAGGCGCTCCATTTTTCCAGGCGCTGTTGGTCGCTGTTGCGCGCCTGCACCCAGAACGCCTTGCCGTCGGCCAGTGTTTCCCGCTTCCAGAAAGGCGCGCGGGTTTTGAGCGCATCCATGATGTACTCGCAGGCGGAAAAGGCGTCGCCGCGATGGGCGCTGGCAATACCCACGAAAACAATCTGTTGCTGGCGTGACAGGGCGCCTACCCGGTGCACGATGGTGCTTTGGACAATATCCCAGCGCTGCTTGGCCTGTTGTGCAATATCGGCCAGTTCCTGCTCGCACATGCCCGGGTAATGTTCCAGAAAGAGTTCCTGCGTCGGCTGCGATGCCGAATAGTCTCGCACATAACCCACGAATGAGGCCACGGCGCCGGCCTGACCCTGACTGCGTTCGTGTAGCTCGCGAATCAGTTGTCCGGCATCGAAATCGGCGTGCTGTACTGAGATCATGTCAACCTCCGGTCACGGGCTCGAAGATCGCCACTTCATCGCGATCATTAATCAGGGTGTCGGCCTGGGCATGTTTTTTATTGACCGCCACTTTGAGCACGCCGATATCCTTGAGTGCAGGGTATGTCTCATGCAGTTGTGCCAGCCACGCATTGACCGTAACCGGGGCGGGCAAAGCCAGTTGTTCGGTGCGCTTGCCGGTGAGCTCGGCAATGCGGGCAAAATACAGAATATTAATCACAACGCCATTCTCCACTCTTGCCACCCGATTTATATTCAAGTCGGGTGTCTTCAATAATAATGCCTTTGTCGGCGGCCTTGCACATGTCATAAATGGTGAGCGCGGCAATCGAACAGGCGGTGAGCGCTTCCATTTCGACGCCGGTCTTATAGTCGCTGCGACAGGTCGCGCGGATAGTGACGCACTGCGCTTGATCGTCCAGGGTGAAATCAATGCCGGCGAACGTCAACGGCAGGCTGTGGCACATGGGAATCAGTTCGGCGCAGCGCTTGGCGGCCAGCACGCCGGCGACACGGGCGGTATTGAGCACTTCGCCCTTGCTGTTTTCCGCTGCATTCAGGGCGGCATAGGAGCGGGGTGTCATGCGTACAATACTGCGCGCTACGGCGGTGCGAGCAGTAGCGGTTTTACCCAGCACGTCGACCATGCGAACCTGGCCTGCTTCATCCAGGTGGCTAAGCGCGGATGCGGCGGTGTCGGCCTTGGTCGGGGTATCGGAAACGACAGATGTTTTTTTCATGCGCAATAAGCGGTCCGGGACCGCGAAAATAAAAATGGAACCGTGCAACCTAACTGCCGAGATGGCAGTTTCATGGTGCGAACGCGGTATCCAATAACTATACCTGTATTTGCGCTCGTTGTGAAAAACGCCCCTACCGGCGTAGGTATTTGTGTCACATGAAAATGTTATGGTATGGACGCAGGATCGATGGGGGATTTACCCTTTGCTGCGAAGCCAGGTGTTACACTAACTGCACGCGCATTTGCTTAAATCAGACAGGAGTCAATATGACAATCAGCATTGGAGATCGGGTACCCGAAGGTACACTCACAGAGTTCATCGAAAGCGCAGATAATGGCCAGAGCGGCCCGCAGGCCTTCAAGGTATCCGAGCTGGTCAAAGGCAAGAAGATAGTGCTTTTTGCCGTGCCCGGCGCCTTCACGCCCACCTGCACGACCAAACACGTGGTCGATTTCATTCGTGATGCAGAGCAGATTAAGGCCAAAGGCGTAGACGAAATCTGGTGTGTGGCTGTTAACGATGCTTTCGTGATGGGCGCCTGGGGGCGCGATACCGGCGCAACCGGTATTATCCGATTGCTGGCCGATGGCTCTGCAACCTGGACAACAGAGATGGGCCTGGAGCTGGATCTGGTCGCCCGCGGCCTGGGCGTGCGTTCGCGTCGTTATTCGGCCATTCTGGAAGATGGCGTAGTCAAGCAGCTGAACGTCGAAGACGGTGGTGAATACAAGATCAGCGGCACCCAGACGATCCTCTCCCAGCTTTAAGTGCAAGCGGGCCGGCGCTGCAAATTGCATCGGCCGCCAATGACGCAGCATTTATCGCTGCGTTATCGCAGGACCGCCGGCCATGCTTGAACGGGCCGGCTGCAGGCAGTGTCATTTTTATTGCAGTTGTTGTTTTTTATCGTCCGTCTTTCTCGTCGGGTCAGAATGATCAGCCTTTTTCTGTCTTTTTTCTCTCTGTATCTTGCGACATTGCTCATGTCGCTCGGCACGGGTCTGTACAACACATTCATCGCGTTACATCTGGCCGATCAGGGGGTCAGCCAGGTCTGGATCGGTTTACTGATTGCCGCTTTCTATACCGGCCAGGTCCTGGGGGCGCGTTTCGGGCACAAGCTGGTGCAGCGCGTGGGGCATATCCGTGCCTATGCGATCTCCGCTGCGATGGTGACGGTGCTGGTTCTGGCCCAGACCATTACCCCTTTGTTGCCGATCTGGGTATTTCTGCGGTTTCTGACCGGTGCGACCATGGTCACGCAATATATGGTGCTGGAGAGTTGGCTTAATGATCAGGCCGACCAGAAACAGCGCGGCAGTGTTTTTGCCTTTTATATGGTCATGTCAGGCCTGGGGCTGGTGTTCGGCCAGATGACCGTGTCGTTTTTCTCGCCGGAAGATCTGACCACGCTCAATGTGGTTGCCATGTCCATGGCGCTCTGCCTGATTCCGGTAGCCATTACGCGGCGCAGTCACCCCGTCTTGCAGGTACATGCGCCGATCAAACTCAAAGTGTTCATTCGACTGGTGCCCATGTCCATGTTCGTGCTCTTCGTGGCGGGTAGCATCACCGGTTCCTTTTACGGCCTGGGGCCGGTATATGCCAGTAAAGAGGGCATGAATACCGACCAGGTTGCGGTCTTCCTGTCAGTATCGGTCATGGCCGGACTGCTGTCTCAGTGGCCGATGGGCTGGTTGTCCGATCGCATTTATCGCTTGAACATGATTCGCTTCAATGCGCTTTTGCTGGGGCTGCTGACTATCCCGTTTTACGGCTACTGGCATCTGCCGTATTCGGTGATGCTGGTCATGGTGGCGATCTTCGGCGTTCTGCAATTTACGATTTATCCGCTGGCGACCGCTTTTGCCAATGAACACGTCGACCCGTCGTTGCGTGTCGGCTTAAGCGGCGTGTTGCTAATGACCTATGGCGTTGGCGCCAGTCTTGGGCCGTTGCTGGTGGGTAAACTGATGGATATCGGCGGCGCGCCCATGTTCTATATTTATACGTCGCTGGCGGCCTTTTCGCTGGTTATCTTTGTGCGCAAGGAGAAAGTCAAGGGTACCTACAAGGTGGATCCCGAGCCCTTTGTACCCATGTCGGTTAACGTGCCAGCTTCTCCCATGGCAACGGCGCTGGATCCGCGTGTCGATGAATCGATCGATATTTCATCTGACGAACAAGCCATGGAAAAAGTACTGGATATTATCCAGGCTGGCGACCCGATTACTGAGCTGAACCTGCCTCAGCGCGCCGATACGGATCACTCCGTGGCGGACGAAGATCTGTCCATGGCGGGAGAAGAAATGGTAGAGGACACTCCCGAGGGCGACGGTACAGAAGGCGAAGGTACAGAAGGCGAAGGTACAGCAGGCGAAGGTACAGCAGGCGAAGGTACAGCAGGCGATGCGCGTCCGACAGTGCCGCCGGCGAAAAAAACGTAGTTCCGGTCAGGCGCGTCGGCAGAAAACCGCGTCAAGCCGCGTGCCCGGTCCTGCGAGCGGGGCTGGCATGATCGTCCTGATGTCGCTGCGAATCACATATGCGATAGAAACCAGAGGTGTCCGTCACTTCATCCCCGGGCCCTGTGTACCTGATTGGCGTAACTAGCGATCATTACAGATATCGTTTTGTCCCCTGATGTTGCAGCCATACGTAACTTGTTCCCGAGCCGGGTGCCGGCTTAAAAAATTATTCCATGCCGGCTGAAAAAACCAAAAGTTATCAGATAACCTGATATATTTATGCCATGCAAATGACCACTTCAACGCTGACCGACCGTGTTGCCCAGGCGCTCATGCAGCGCATTGCCGATGGCGTGTACCCTGTGGGGGCCAAACTGCCTTCCGGCAAGCTGCTGGCGGCAGAGTTTTCCGTTAGCGCAGCGGTTATCCGTGAGGCCACAGAGCGTCTGCGAACCAAGGGGCTGGTGCGTACCCGCCAGGGCGCCGGTTGTATGGTGCTCAGTCGCGATGTCAACGAAGGTTTTCAATTGCCGGTGCCGGAGATGGTGGATCGCGATGCCTTGCGTCATATCTATGAGTTGCGCTTTGAAATCGAGGGCGCTGCGGCGGCATTGGCTGCTGTCAGGGCGACTGCCGAAGACTTGCGGCATATGCAGCATATTCTGCGATCGCTGGAAAAAAGCCTGCACCAGCCTGAAGAGGCGCTGGAGTGGGATGTGGGGTTTCACCAGGCAATTGCAGAGGCAACGCATAACCCGCATTACCGTGATTTGCTGGCTTATCTGGCAAGGCAGTGGCGTCAAAGTGTGCATGCGGCCAGGGTCCATACACTGAAGACAGAACAGGCATTACAGACGCAGCAGGCCTCGCACGCGGGTGAGCGAGAGGCGACTCATAGCCCATTGTCCAGACAGGTGCATGCCGAGCATGAGCAGGTGCTGGAGGCCATGCGCCAGCGCGATCCGGAGCTGGCCCGCAGCCGCGCCCAGACCCATCTGCGCAAGGCCAGTGAACGGCTGGGGCTCGATACCAGTGCGTTCACGCAGAAGACGGCAGGCTGAGATACGCTGGACCAGAAATTTATTATTTTCGTAATCACACTGACTGCAACACGTGCATCTGTCGCAGTTGGCTTGACCACTATTAGGAAAGACAATGCAGGAATTTCTTGAAAAATTGCAGGCTGCGCTCGGATCAGATGTGGTGCAGACCGAGGCGGCCATCATTGAACCATGGCTGAGCGACTGGCGCGGTGTATATAAAGGCAACGCTCAGGCGCTGGTGCGTCCGGTTTCTACGGAGCAGGTTGCGCAGTGCATGCGTCTGTGCAGTCAATACAAAGTACCGGTTGTGACACGTGGCGGCAATACCGGGCTTTGCGGGGCCGCGACGCCCGATGCGAGTGCTGATAACATTATTCTGTCGCTGGATCGCATGAAGAGTATCCGTTCCATTGACACCATTGCCAATACGCTGGTGGCTGATGCCGGCTGCATTCTGGGCAATTTGCGACGTGCTGCCCAGGAGCAGGATCGCCTGCTGCCGCTTAGCCTGGCGGCAGAAGACTCATCGCATATCGGCGGCAATGTCGCCACCAATGCGGGGGGTGTCAACGTAGTGCGTTACGGAATGGCCCGCGAACTGGTATTGGGGATCGAGGCCGTGCTGCCGGACGGAGAAATCTTCAATGGCTTGCAGACCTTGCGCAAGGATAATACTGGCTACGACCTGAAGCAGTTGCTTATTGGTTCCGAGGGTACGCTGGGTGTGATCACCGGCGTTGCACTTCGGCTGCATGCGCCAACGCATGTTCGTAGTGTGGTGCTGGCAGCAGTCGAGTCCGAGCAGCAGGCTCTGGAGCTGTTCCGCCTGGTGTTTGGTGCTTGCGGCCCGCGTCTGCAGGCCTTTGAGTTCTTCACCGACGCCTGCCTGGACCTGGTGCTGACGCACGTTGAAGGCGTGCAATTGCCGTTTGGCGATCGCCATCCGGCCTATGTGCTTATTGAGCTGGCCGATACGGCCAATGAGCAGGCGCTGAACCAATTGCTGGAAGAGGTGATCGGCCAGGCGCTGGAGCAGGAGCTGTGCGTGGATGCGGCGGTGTCTGCTTCGCTGGCGCAACTGCAGGCGCTATGGCGCTTGCGTGAAGAAATTTCTGAAGCGCAGCGGGCTGATGGTCCGCACCTTAAGCATGATATTTCATTGCCTATCGAGCGCATTCCGGAGTTTGTCAATACTGCGCAGGCGCAGTTGCGTAAGGTCAGCCCCGATTGCAGGCTGTTTATTTTCGGCCATTTCGGTGATGGTAATTTGCACTACAACGTGTCGCGTCCGCTGGGAGCAGACAAGAACTGGGCGGCCGAATGGGAGACGCGGATTGCCGACGCCGTGTTCGACGAAGTCATGGCGTACGGTGGCAGTATTAGTGCAGAACATGGTATCGGACAACTGAAGCGGCATGCCTTTTTGCATCATAAAGACCCATTGCAACTGAAATTAATGCGCCAGATCAAGCAGGTCTTTGATCCGCACGGCATCATGAACCCGGGTAAAGTGCTGTAGTCGACAACGGGGCCGGCTGTGCGTTTTGTCTGATATAAAGCAAGACTGCATGCTGAACGGCACCGCCAAGGTTGGTCCTGGAAATCAATCTTTGGCGGTGCCGTTTTTTTCAGTTTGCCGCTCGCGTTATGGAACTGAGGCACCCATGCGGCCTATACAGTTTTGCGGCAGGGAGGAACCGCGGCCCTGCAGGAGAGCTCGTCCTGCAGGCGTACGTGACGAGGCGTTATCCGCTGATCACCGTCCAGTAATACAGCGTGAAGACTGCAACAATGGCAAGTGCAATACCCAGCAGATTGATGCGGCTGATTTTTTCACGAAACAGGACAGCCCCCACAATCGTGCCCAGGCTGATTACGCCGATATTCATCACTGTAAACACCAGCGTGGGATTTTCATGGAAAGTCTGGTGGGCGCGAATATAAAAAAGAATATTGCAGAAATTGAGCAGGCCCAGCAGTGATCCGCCCAGGACGCTACGGCGATTCCATTGCGTGCGGCGCACCAGCAAATATCCAAACATAATCACACCGGCAAGAACAAATGATAAAAACAGGCCGCTGGAAAAAGCAGTGCCGGTTTTGGCGATCTGTTTGAACAGCATATCAACCACGCCATAGCCAAGCCAGATCAGAAAGAGATACAGCGCACCCTGGCGCACGTTGATGCCCGGTGTGGTGTCTGCCGGCTTCCACAGCAGGCAGAATAATGCGGCGAAAGCCAGCGCCAGGCTCAGGCCGCGATTGACCGAGAGTGCTTCGCCAAACAGGACGAACGAGGCCAGTACGGTCAGAAACAGGGATAGCCGCTGCGCGGCATCGGCCCGCACAATGCCGGCATATTCCACCCCTCGTGACATGATCATGAACAGCACCGGCAGTATGGCCCCAAGTGTGGCGAAAATCAGCCATGGGAGCTGCTGGCCGGCTTTGGGTTCCAGCGAAGGCGCCAGCAGGAACCAGGTCAGTGCGCAGGCCACCACATAATTGAAGGCGATGGCCTGGCGGATATCAATACCCTGGCGGCGGGCGACCTTGAGCAGCACCGAGACGGCCACACTGCAAAGAATGCTTAGAATAAGATAGGTCATATTTCAACTGTGTATGAAAAAGGGGATATCAGTGGTATCGGGTTACGGGGATGCAGTGGCCGGGCCGGTCAGGACGCTGCCAGGGCACCGCTGGTGCAGGCGCATGACCGGGCGGCCGAGTCCGTTGGTGCTGCATGGTCATCGGTGTGACGCTGGCTTACCGGCTTGAGATCGAGTCGCTGAAATAATGCCTGGTCTGCCTGCAATTGAGGGTTACCGGTGGTGAGTAGTTTTTCCCCGTAGAACATGGAATTGGCCCCGGCCATGAAACACAGGGCCTGCAGGCTGTCGGGCATGGCTTCGCGTCCGGCTGACAGGCGTACAAACGTGTTGGGCATGGTAATGCGTGCCACCGCAATTGTGCGAACGAACTCGAACGGGTCAATCTCTTCATTGTCGGCCATGGGTGTACCTTGTACCTTCACCAGATTATTGATCGGCACCGATTCCGGATAGGGAGTCATATTGGCCAGCTGGGCAATCAGTCCGGCCCGCTCGCGACGCGACTCACCCAGGCCGACGATGCCGCCGCAGCATACATGAATGCCGGCATCGCGTACACGCGCCAGCGTATCTAGACGATCCTGATAGGTGCGGGTGGTAATGATTTGTCCGTAAAACTCGGGCGAAGTATCCAGATTGTGGTTGTAATAGTCCAGCCCGGCCTGCTTCAATTGCGCCGCCTGACCGTCGCGCAACATGCCCAATGTGACACAGGTTTCAAGACCCAGGCCTTTGACGGCCCGGATCATGTCGGCGACGGCATCAACCTGATGCGGCTTGGGATTGCGCCAGGCGGCGCCCATGCAAAAGCGCTGCGCGCCTGCCGCTTTGGCCTGTTGCGCCGCTTGTATTACCTGGTCCAGCGGCAGGAGTTTGTCACGCTCAACGGCGGTGTCGTAGCGGGAAGACTGCGGGCAATAAGAACAGTCTTCGGGACAGCCGCCGGTTTTTATGGAAAGCAGGCTGGACAGCTGCACTGCATTGGGCTCGTGATGTTCGCGATGCACTTGCTGGGCGCGGAAAAGCAGATCCATGAAAGGCAACTGGTATAGATCCAGTATGGCCTGTACCGTCCATGCTGCGTCAGATTCACGGGTTTTGTGCACTGAAAGGGTATCCATGCTTACGTTCCTTGTCGTTTAGCTAGTGTCTTCCCGCACAAGTCGTACAGGGTAGAGGAGAGTGACGATGTAAACGTATGCTACGCAAGCGATTGGATTGACGCAATTTAAATCAATTGCATGATAAGTGCATGTTGGCTGGATTTTGCCTGAAATTAGAAGAAGTTATTTTTTATTATGTGGTGACGACGCACCTGCCGGTCGTTTCGCAGAAACCCGGTGTTTCCTGGGGAAAGACACTCCCTGGGCGGGTGCAGTACCCGACCCGGGAATGCCGGTGGGGCGGTGCTGGTTTGCGGTCGCAACGGCGGCAAGGCTACCTGCTTGCCGCTTCACGTGCCGATCAGCCGCCGTAAATATCGTATTTGAAATACTTATCGGCAATTTTCTGATAGGTGCCATCCTTGCGGATTTCATCAAATGCCTTGTCCAATGCATCCTTCAGTTCGGTATCGTTCTTGCGCACGGCAAAACCGGTGCCCTTGCCGAAAATTTCGGGATCGGCAGAAGAGGGGATCGGGTCGCCCACAATCTGGAAGTCTTTGCCCCCTGGGCTGTTAACGAACTCGGTCGTGACGCCGCCATCGGCAAATACAACATTGACGCGGCCGGTCGTCAGATCGTTATAGGCATCTTCCAGCGTTTTATAGCGCTTGATGTTGGTGTCTTTGAAGTACTTGGTCGCGTATTTGTCCTGGATGGTGCCTTGCTGCACGCCCAGATCCAGGCCTTTGAGACCATCGGCGGTGGACTGATAGGTTGAGCCCTTCTTGGCGACAAACATATTGGGTGTCGTCCAGATTTTCTGCGTGAACAGTACTGCTTTTTCGCGCTCTGGCGTAATGCTCATGGAAGAGGCGATGACGTCAAATTTCTTGGCACGCAATGCCGGAATGATGCCGTCCCAGCCCTGATTCTGGAAAGTGCACTTGGCCTGCATTTTTTCGCACATGGCCTTTGCCACGTCGATATCAAAGCCGACGATTTCGCCGGACGGACTGGTAGACTCAAAAGGCGCGTATGTTGCGTCTGTACCGAAGCGGATGGTTTTGTCAGCCGCGACAGCCGAGGTGGAAACAGCCAGCGCGATCGCACACAGACCGATTCCGAAAACATGTTTTTTCAGGTTCATGGATATTCCTAAATGACGTAAGCAGTGCTGCAGCGGAAAAACAGTCATTCGGCCGGCGCCGGATGCATGCCTGCTTGCATGGGGGCCATTGCCCGATCTGTTTCCGTTTGCAGCGTTGTAGCACCACCGCGGGCGGTGGTCCGGATTGAAGATTATGACAGCATCAGCCGGAAAATGTACAGGGAGTTTCCCTCAGGCGGTATAGAGGGCTAAGGGAAAACCGGCGGTTTATTTCAGCGTCCGGGGCGATATAATGGCCGCGGGCGCCGGGATGGCGGATAAAATTGGGCGCCAGTGGCACCGGTTTTACCGAACCGGGGCATGCGCGGGGCGCAGGTATTGCGCTCCGGCTGTGGCCAATGGTATTGTTCTTTGCCCGTCAGGCACTGCAACGAATGGGTTGTGTATAGTCAAAAGGTATGCGCAGCGCCATGTAATGGGAAACAGGATGGAAGAAATAAATCTGATTGGTCAGTATTTGCCCCGCATTTTGCAGGGTGCGGTGCTGACCCTCGAAATTGCCGTGCTTTCGCTGGTCATTTCTGTCATTATTGGGTTGGTGGGCGCCAATATGCGACTGTCGCGCAATCGCCTGCTCTCTCGTCTTGGCTGGCTCTATTCCAGCGTCGTGCGCGGGGTGCCCGACCTGATCTGGATGCTGATGGTGTATTACAGTGCACAAATCGGCCTGAACGCGATCACCGAAGCCTGGGAACTGGATTATTTCGAAATCAGCCCTTTTGCTGCGGGTGTACTGACCCTGTCATTCATTTTTGGCGCATATTTCACTGAAACCTTCCGTGGCGCCATCATGGCCATCCCATACGGACAGATTGAAGCCGGTCACGCCTACGGCATGCGCGGCCTGCAGGTGCTGCGACGCATTACCTTTCCGCTGATGATGCGCTTTGCGCTGCCCAGTGTGCGTAATAACTGGCTGGTGCTGACCAAGGCCACAGCGCTGGTATCCATTATTGGTCTGGACGATATGACGCGCATTGCCCAGCAGGCCGGTAGCGCCACCCACTTGCCTTTTATTTTCAACACCGTTTCTGCGCTCCTGTTTCTGCTGCTCACGACGGTGTCTCTGTATGTGTTCCGTTATCTGGACAAGCATTATCAGCGTGGTTTTGCCAGAGAGGACGCGCATGTCTGAAACGCTTTCCCTTTTTGTTGACGCGCTGGTAACCTGTTTGCGGGCAGCGCCGCTCACGTTAACACTCACGGCCTTGTCAGTGGCCGTCGGCCTGTGCATGGCTATTCCCCTGTCGGTGATTCACCAGCGCCAGCATACGCTTTCTGCACGTCTGGTGCATGCCTTTACCTATTTCTTTACCGGCACGCCGCTGCTGGTGCAGATCTATATTATTTATTACGGCATTCCCAGTTTTAACTTCATCGGGCAGCTTATGTCGCAGCCCGGTTTCGGTTTTCTCAAGGAAGGCTTTATCTGGGTGCTGGCTGCCCTGACGCTGAATACGGCCGCCTATTCCACGGTGATTTTTTCCGGCGCCATCAAAAATACCGATCGTGGAGAAATCGAGGCGGCCCGCGCCTATGGCATGAATCGTCGCAATGCAATGCGCCGCATCATTCTGCCGTCAAGCCTGCGTCGTGCATTGCCGGCCTATAGCAATGAAGTTATCATGACTATGCACTCCACAGCGCTGGCCTCTACGGTGGCCATGATGGAAATTACCGGTGCGGCCAGCCTGTTCGTGACCAATACCTATCAGCCATTCATTGCCTATTCGGCAGCAGCGTGTATTTACCTGGTGCTCAATTTCGTGCTGGTCTTTATCTTTCGCAAAATCGAGCAGCGCTATCTGGTTCATCTCAATTCCCGACATCTGGCACAAGCATAATGCAGCACAAAAAACACGTTTTATCACTCAGCGCCCCCGGTGCTTCATTTGAAATCAATGCCTTTCATTTCGGACCGACAGACACCGGCCGTAAGGTGTATATGCAGGCCAGCCTGCATGCGGACGAACTGCCCGGCTCGCTGGCGGCCTTCTATCTGAATCGCCGACTGCAGGAACTGGAAAAGCAGGGCGCGCTCAATTGTGAAATTATTCTGGTGCCGTTTTGCAACCCGATCGGGCTGTCGCAAAGCGTGTTCTACGAACATATTGGCCGTTTCCAGTTGCCCACGGGACAGAATTTCAATCGTCTTACCGGTGTCCCGCTATACGAAAATCTGCTGACTGCGTTGCAGAACAGTCGTGAAAAGCCCGGTGCAGACACCCAGGCCAATCTGGCGCTGATCCGAGGAAAAATGCGGGATGTGCTGGATGCACTGGCACCTGCCCGGCTGATCGATGAGCTGCATATCACGCTGTTGAAAATGGCCTGTGATGCCGATATCGTGCTGGATCTGCACTGCGATAATCGTGCCGTCATGCATGTGTATTCCCTGCCGCAGGTATGGGACCGCTGTGAACCGTTGGCCCGCTATCTGCAAAGCGAATGCCAGTTGCTGGCCGAAGATTCCCTGTCGTGTTCGTTTGATGAGATGGTGTCCACCCCCTGGCTGAAATTGCAAAGCGTCTATCCAGAGGCGAACATTCCGCTGGCCTGCTTTGCGGCAACTGTTGAATTGCGCGGTGACCGCGATCTGACACATGAATATGCCGAGCATGATGCGCTTGCACTAATCCAATACCTGAATCAGCAGGGTTATATACAGTTGCCCGCTGCCGACGTGGCGCCGATGCCGCCATTGCGCTGCGAGCCGCATCCGCTGGGCGGACTGGCCTATGTGGTCACGCCTTGTGCCGGTATTGTGGTGTATCACGTTGCTGCAGGGCAGTGGGTGCAACGTGATCAGTTGCTGGCTGAAATCGTGGATCCGGTCGCGTTGACGGTAACGCCGGTCAATGCGCCGGTTGGCGGCTTTATATTTGCCACGGCCGGGGTACGACTGGCGCAGACTGAAACCAAGTTGCTTAGCCTGTCCAGCCCCGACGATATCGGCAGCGTGGGGCTCTCGCCCTGATATAGGTCTGAGCTGCGTCTGGCGTCATGCAACGAGGGTGCTGCGTCATGCGCCTCGCCGTGGCGCGGCCATTATTTTTCCAGCAACCACGATTGCAATGCCACTAATGTTTTGGCGTCGCGAATCTGTTGCTTGTCAATGGCCTGGCGAACTTCTTGGCGGCTCATCAATACCGTTTGTACAAACTCATCATCATCGGCGTTCAGAGTGCTGTCCTGTCGTACTCCTTCGGCACGGAAAACGTACATCAACTCGTCGCAAAAGCCGGGCGCCGTATAAAAAGTGTGTATCAGTGTCATGCCACCCGCCGTATAGGGCGTTTCTTCGGCCAGTTCGCGATAGGCGCATTGTTCGGGCGGTTCGTTATCGACATCCAGCTTGCCTGCTGGTATTTCCAGCAGCGGGCCGCCGGTAGGGTGGCGAAACTGCCTGACCAGAACAACTTTGTCTTCAGGTGTGACGGCCAGCACGGCAACTGCGCCGCAGTGTCGCACCACCTCGCGGGTCGCTGTCTTACCATTGGGCAGGACCACGGTGTCCACTGTTACCTTGATGACCTTGCCTTCAAAAATAAAGGTGCTGTCCTGCAGGGTTTCGGTCAACGCCGCGTCGGGCGCATCGTCTGTGATTGAAGTGCTGGATGAGTAAGTAGACATAATGGGCGATCTCAATCGAATATTACGGATGAAAGAATGAGTATAGGTTACCACGGTGACGCCTGGCTTACAGGTTCTGGCGGCGATGCTGTCTGACCCGAGGGGACTGGTACGATGATGGTCCGCCGGGCCCGTGCACGGTTGCCGCCAAGTGGTTCAAAGCAAAGGCGAAAATAACCGTGCGACGGCCTTGCTCAGCCTGGAAAAAAACGGCTGATGCGTCAGTTGCACTTCCTGCGCGTATTTCATGGAAGCGTTGAATTCTTCCAGCAACGCCTGATTTGCCTCGCGTTCGTAGCACAGCACGCTTACCTCAAAATTCAGATAAAAGCTGCGGTTGTCGAAATTGGCCGAGCCGATGAAGGAGATGTCGTCGTCTACGATCATGCTTTTGGTATGCAGCATGCGAGGGCCATATTCGAAGACGCGGATGCCCGCGGCAACCAGATCGTCGAACCAGGATTGGGCTGCTTTGGTCACTACATAATTGTCGGTTCGCTTGGGCAGCAGAATGCGTACGTCAACGCCGCGCAGTGACGCAGAGGTGAGCGCCTGGGCCGAGGTTGCGTCCGGTACGAAGTACGGTGTGGTCAGGTAGACGCGATGACGTGCGCGCTGTATGGCATCAACCGTTACGCGCAAAATGGAGGCGTAATCAAAATCCGGCCCTGATGGGATGATCTGGGTGCGTATCCAGCGCGGCGTTTTCTGGGTCGGCTGGCTATTGGCGCTTGGCTCATCATTGGCCAGGCGTCGCGCAGCAGGCGCCTTGTCGGCATCTTCTTCGGTCTGTTCTTGCATGCGTTCAAGACGATCACGATAGAGTTCGCGCAGCATGTGACGGACCGACAGGTCGTGCGTGGAATAGTGCCAGTCTTCGACAAAAATGGTTTCCAGCCAGGAGACGACCGGCCCGGTCAGTTCCAGATGAACGTCATGAAATGCCCGTTTATTGCGGCGCCGGTCCTGCTGGTCGCTGATATTGATACCGCCGGTGAAGGCCACCGTACCATCACAGATGACAATTTTGCGGTGGTTGCGCAAGTTCATGAACGACAGTAAATGCTTCAGGCTGATGTCGTGAAAGAAGGTCAGCCTGGCACCGGCGTCGAGCAATGGACGCATGAAACGCCGGTTCAGGCGCAGCGAACCAATGGCATCTGCAATCAGGTAGATTTTAACGCCTTGTCTGGCCCGCTCGGTCAGCAGGTCGCGCAGGATGGTGCCGGTGTGGTCCTGTTCAAAAATATAATATTCAAGAAAAATGTAATGCTCAGCCTTGCGTACCGCGTCGAAAATACGGTCATAGGTTTTTTCGCCGCCCGAAAGCAATTGATAACTGGTTGCGTAGCTTAGCGGGTAGTGAGTAATCTGCAGGGCCAGGTCATGAATGGGGCGTTGTTGTTCGGTCAGATCCGAAGGCTGGATGCGCACATTCCATAAGGTATCGTCGCGTTCAATTAGGTGCTTGCTGATGCTGCGGTTGATCTTGTTGCGGGTGATTTTTTTCGGGCCGAAAAAATAATAAATGACAAAGCCCAGGACCGGTACAAAGCTTAGAAACAGAATCCATGTCAGCGTGGAGACGGGCGGGCGCTTTTGCAGCACCACCCAAAGCCCGATCACGATGATATACAGGGCCCACAGCGAATTCCAGAACCAATCGCTGGTCAGCCACGCCGTGTCCATTAGTGAACCGCCCGCCTGTTATGTTGTGTTGGGAGATGGGCGTAGTGCTGTCGATGGCAACGAGCGCCAGGAACGATGAAGACGGCCGACTGTCGGGCCGGCATCCTGGTTGGGTTTGACAAGCCTGGGTCGCGCGTCATGGGAGTCATCCTGCGAGAGCGGCCTTGTACGCATGCACGCTTTCGAACTCCAGCAGCCAGCGCTTGCGCGGCAGCCCGCCACCATAACCGGTGAGCGAGCCATCGGCGCCGATAACCCGATGGCAGGGGATCACAATGCTGATGCGGTTGCGATGGTTGGCGGTGCCCACAATGCGGGCGTGCGCGCCATTACCGATTTCCCTGGCCAGGTCGCCATAACTGCAGGTCCCGCCATAGGGAATGCGCTGTAAATGTGCCCATACGGTTTCGTCAAATGTAGTCCCGGGTGCATCCAGCGCGAGCTCGAAAGTGTGTCTGTGGCCGGCGAAGTAGGCATCCATCTGTTGTTGTATTGCATCCAGGCGGGGATGATCCTCTCCAGTCAACGCAAACCCGTAACGGGTACGCAAATCGGTGACTTCCTTGGTAATTGTCTCGACCGTATCCAGAAACTCCAGCAGCACCACGCCTTTATTCGATGCCATGGCGATCATGGGACCCACAGGCGAGTCCAGAAACCGGTAATACAACGGCTTGCCGTCGGCGCCGGGTGCGGGCTTGCCGCAGAGCGCGTGAACACCGTGTTGCAGGCGTGCCAGCGTCTCTGGGGCCAGGGTGAAAGCGGGGTGCGGGAACAATTCGTTATTGAGCATGGTCATGACAAGGAGAAACGATACCGGTCGCGATGGGCAGCATCGCCGGTCAGATGCTTATCTTACTGTGAACAGAAGTCAATGGTGCGATTTTACGTGATCATTTCATATTCACAACAGTGCCGGCTGCGGCTCAGGACAAGTGGGCTGATGCCGGGAGCAGAGGCGGGGCAAGCGATACGGCAACGATACGATGGAAAAGAAGCGCAGCGAGCAGCAGGGTGTGGGCCATTTTTGATTATTCCGTCGCAAACTACTTGTCTGACATGAACAAATGAAATAAGATGTCATACAACATAAGATGATAACAAGATTGTTTTTTATCTTGCGGCACTGCGCTGCGTTTTCATTTTTTCAACGACAGGGTATTCATGAATCCACAGGAATTGAAACAGACCGTTAGTGAAGGACTGCTGTCCTTCCCCGTTACCGACTTTGATGAACAGGGCAATTTTAATGCCGACAGCTATGCGCGCCGGCTCGAATGGCTGGCACCCTATGGTGCCAGCGCGTTGTTTGCCGCTGGGGGAACAGGCGAGTTCTTTTCGCTTGAGCCCGAAGAATATTCAAATGTGATAGGCACCGCGGTGCAAACTTGTGCAGGCAAAGTGCCGATTATTGCAGGGGCGGGAGGCGGCACCCGGCTGGCGATCCGTTATGCGCAAGCGGCAGAAAAGGCCGGCGCCCAGGGTTTGCTGCTGATGCCGCATTACCTGACCGAAGCCGACCAGGACGGGGTTGCGCTGCATGTGGAACAGGTATGCAAAGCAGTGGGTCTGGGCGTAATTGTTTATAACCGCTCGCTGTGCCGGCTCAATGCCGACCAGCTTGAGCGGCTGGCCGAACGATGTCCTAACCTGGTGGGTTACAAGGACGGCATAGGCGATATCGAATTGATGGTCACGATCCGCCGTCGTCTGGGTGAGCGTCTGTCTTATCTGGGCGGGCTGCCTACTGCCGAGTTTTATGCTGCCGCCTACCGGGCACTTGGCGTACCGGTGTATTCGTCGGCGGTATTCAATTTCATTCCGAAAACAGCCATGGACTTTTATCGTGCTATCGTAGCGGGAGACCAGGCAACGGTTGACCGGCTGATAACGGATTTTTTCATTCCCTATTCAGTCATCCGCAATCGCTGCAAGGGCTATGCGGTCAGTATCGTCAAGGAAGGCGCAAAAATTGTCGGGCATGACGCCGGCGGTGTACGGGCCCCCCTGACCAACCTGACCCGTCAGGAGAGTGAGGCGCTGGCTGCCCTGATTGATAAGCTGGGCGCCCAATAGTTTGAAGTGTGCGAGCTCTCGCCCTGAAGCTGTCATACTTTGCGGATTGGTTGAACATCATGTAGCGCCGATGGACAACGCAAGTATCAGCAGGCCGGGCTTGCCCGTCTACCGGTGAGGATCATGTTGGAAGAGACACTTAAGCCTTTATATATTCGAATCAGTGGTCAGGACAATGTCGCGATTGTTGTCAATGAAGGCGGGTTGCCGGCGGGCACCGTCTTTGCCTGTGGCCTGACATTACAGACTGCGGTGCCGCAGGGACACAAGGTTGCCCTGCAGGATATTGCCACGGATGCACCGGTCATTCGTTATGGCGTAGTCATTGGTCATGCCGTGTGCGACGTGGTGGCAGGCGCCTGGATCAACGAGGCCATGTTGCGCATGCCGCAAGCGCCGTCGCTGGACGCGCTGCCGATGGCAACAAGCCAGCCAGGCCAGACAGCGCCATTGACCGGCTTGACTTTTGATGGGTATCGCAATGCCGACGGTACAGTTGGCACCCGCAATATCCTGGCCATCAGTGCGACCGTGCAATGCGTGACAGGTGTCGTTGAATTTGCCGTGCGCAAAATCCGCGAGGAATTATTGCCGCGTTATCCAAATGTAGACGATGTCGTGTACCTGGAGCATGGTTATGGTTGCGGTGTGGCGATTGATGCGCCCAATGCCGAGATTCCGATTCGCACCTTGCGTAACTTGAGCCTGAACCCCAATTTCGGCGGCCAGATTCTGCTGGTGAGCCTGGGTTGCGAAAAACTGCAGGCGCCAAGAATGTTTCCTGCCGGCAGCATTCCGATAGCACAGGACGATCCGTATCTGATTACGCTGCAAGACGAAGAGAATGTCGGCTTTGCAAGCATGATCGACGCGATCCTGACGAAGGCCGAAAGGCGACTCGTCCAGTTAAACGCCCGCAAGCGCGAGCCTTGTCCGCTGTCAGGGTTGGTGGTGGGGGTGCAGTGTGGCGGCAGCGATGCCTTTTCAGGCGTTACCGCCAATCCGGCGGTCGGGTATGCGACTGATCTGCTGGTGCGGGCCGGTGCGACGGTCATGTTCTCGGAGGTCACCGAAGTTCGCGATGGCATTGCCCAGTTGACTGCTCGCGCGGCCACTCCGGAAGTCGGCCAGGCGCTGTTGCGTGAAATGCAGTGGTACGACGATTATCTGAAGCAGGGTGGGGCGGATCGCAGCGCCAATACCAGCCCGGGTAACAAACGTGGTGGCCTGTCCAATATTGTGGAAAAAGCGATGGGCTCGATTGTCAAATCGGGTACGACAGCGATTAACGGCGTGGTGGCGCCCGGTGAAAAAGTGGCCAGCAAGGGACTCAATTTTCTGGCCACACCCGCCAGCGATTTCATTTGCGGCACTCTGCAACTGGCTGCAGGCATGAATCTGCACGTCTTTACCACGGGCAGAGGGACGCCCTATGGCCTGGCGGCGGTACCCGTGATCAAGGTTGCGACCCGCGATAGTCTGGCGCGACGCTGGTTTGATCTGATGGATCTGAATGCCGGCCAGATTGCCACGGGCCAGGCCACCATTGAACAGGTAGGCCAGCAATTGTTTGATCTGATGATAGCCATTGCCAGCGGCCGACAGCAATCCTGTGCTGAAAAGCTAAAATTGCAAAATTCACTGGTACTGTTTAACCCTGCGCCGGTAACTTGATGGTGGGGTTTAAATCGGCGCCCTCCCGGGCTGTCATTTTCAAATGTCGCAGAACAATCCCGGAACCGGAGGCGTTCTGGCCGTTTTTTGGAAAAAACGTTTTAAAATCATACTTTTCCTACCTGTAACCAAACTATTCTTACGGTGACCACAGTACCTATGCCAACCCGCCTATTGATTAACGCTGGCCCAATTAAAAAAAGAGGCAGAACGCTCTCGGATGAAGTGGTCGAGCAACTGACCGAAAAAATCCAGTCGGGCAGCCTGGAAGTGGGGAAAAAGCTCCCGACAGAATCGGAATTTGTCGAGGCCTTTGGCGTGAGCAGAAGTGTGATTCGCGAAGCCATTTCACAATTGCAGGCACGAGGTCTGGTCGAAACGCGTCACGGTGTCGGCACTTTCGTGCGCGAGCCTTCTGTCAAAGATGTGATTTTCGATCGCAGCACCATGTCACCGGGCACGGCCCAAGAGCTGGCTGCCGTGCTGGAGGTGCGGGCATGTCTGGAGTCTGAGGCGGCAGGCCTGGCGGCCCAGCGCCGCACCGACGAACAACTGGCAGAGCTTGAGCGCATTCTGCGTGCCCTGGTCAAGGAAGACATTTCCCGCGATATTTCGGTGGATGTGGATTTCCAGTTCCACGAACAGATCGCCAAGTGCACGCACAACTCGCATTTTCTGGATCTGCTGCGCCAGTTGGGCAAGCACGCGATACCGCGTAGCCGGCTGGCGATTTTCGATCAGGAAAAAGCCATGTACCAGCAGCGCCTGAACATGGAGCATGAGGCAATATTCAACGCCATCGCCGCGCAGGATGCCGATGCAGCGCGTGCTGCCATGCGCATGCATATTATCAATAGTCGCCAGCGTATGAGATCGGCAAGCAAATAAAAAATACCGCCACGCTTGTCGTGCGTGGATTCTTATGGGTGTCTTCGCCTGTGCCGGCCCTTGCGCCGGCCGAACGCGTTACGGTCCTTGACGGACCGGTGCGACTGTGCTGTCATTGAGCTGAAAGACTAAAAAGCCAAAGCCGCAATGGCATCAGCGCGAAGCCTGTCGTTTTGCGGCCAGGGTGTTTGGTCTGGTCGCTGCAATGACAAAGGAGCACTATGACAGTCGAATACGCAAGACAACATTTTCCCGCGCTGTGTCGCCCCCGTCTCGCAGAAAGTCACAAAGGCAGCTTCGGTACAGTTGGCGTTGTGGGCGGGGCACCCGGCATGACGGGTGCGGCATTGCTGGCCGCCCGGGCCGCCCTGATGCAAGGTGCAGGCAAAGTCAAAATTGGGTTTGTTGATGATTTGCCGTTTGTTGTAGACCCTTCGCATCCCGAGCTCATGCTGGGACGTGCCGACCAGTTGCTGCGTTCGGGCCAGATAACGGTGTGTGTGGCCGGAGTCGGCATGGGGCTGGACGAAAAATCCCTGGGCCTGCTGTATCAGGTGTTTCGGGCCACGCTTGATATTCCTTTGGTGCTGGACGCAGATGGCCTGACTTTACTGGCGCAGGGAAAAATTGGTGCAGGTCCGCGCAATCGCGTACTGGTGCTTACGCCGCATCCTCAGGAAGCGGCAAGGTTGCTCGATTGCGACGTGACAGAAGTGCAACAGGGCCGGGCGCGTGCCGCCGTGGCAATTAGCAAGAAATATGAGGCATGGACCGTGCTCAAAGGCCACAAGACGGTTATTTGCTCGCCACAGGGGGACACCCATGTGAACATGACTGGGAACCCGGGGCTGGCCTCTGGCGGTACCGGCGATGTGCTGGCGGGGATGCTGGGCGCATGCCTGGCGCAGGGCATTGAGGCGGCTCAGGCTATATCCGGTGCGGTCTGGCTGCACGGCGCCGCAGCTGATCTATTGGTCAAAGAGGGCACCGGCCCCATTGGCCTGACGGCCACAGACGTTTTGCTGGCCGCGCGTCGCGTACGTAATGCAATGGTGATAGCCGACTCGTGAGCCCGATTTTTTGCACGCGTGCCAAGCTTCCAGGGACGGGCCATTTGTTGTATTTTTATTGCATTGCCAAAAAAGCTTGCACGGGAACGCAAAAGAGGTCATAATTCCGCTTCTTCGCTAAACAACATTAGTTGAGACGTGTGGGGGTATAGCTCAGCTGGGAGAGCGCTTGCATGGCATGCAAGAGGTCAGCGGTTCGATCCCGCTTATCTCCACCAAAAAATTTCAACAAAGTTGTTGGCAGGAAACCAGAAAGTGTGATAGAATCTCGGATTCTTAAATTGGCTGGTAAGTAGTTTCAGGCAGCGTTTACATGCCAACGTAAATGCAGGTTTGAGAAAAAGTTAGTACAGTCCTGTCCCCTTCGTCTAGAGGCCTAGGACACCACCCTTTCACGGTGGGTACAGGGGTTCGAATCCCCTAGGGGACGCCAGACATTTTGTTTTATAAACAGATTGTTTGAAAAATTTCACCGCTGCGGAGCGGTAGTTCAGTTGGTTAGAATACCGGCCTGTCACGCCGGGGGTCGCGGGTTCGAGTCCCGTCCGCTCCGCCATTATCTGCAGTACATTCCCAAACAAATCATATACACACCTCCAGAGCGATCAAGCCACTGGTGAGCGTCTTTGCGCCTGTTGTAGCACTTGAGTGTGCGGCCTCTACCCATAAACGGGGGATGGGCATTCACCAAACTCGATTAATCACTCCATTCCAACTGCATTGGGCCAAAACCCCTCAGCCGGTCATTCTCAAAATTCCTGAACCCATACGCACGCCGCGAGAGCATCTCCATTTTGGTATGGAGTCCTCGGTAGTGCCGTTCGATTTGGAGAAACGCCACATCCGCACAATCGGCTCCAACCAGGACTTAAGCGTGCTGGCCAGCGCATGCGCGGGGCTGTGGGCAAACTGCTCCAGTAGCGCAAGCAACCGGGGCAGCATCTTGGCGGCTTGCTTGGCTCTGATGTTCTTTTGCACCAGAAACCCGTTCAGTTGCTTGCAAGCAACGTAAAGCGGGCGTAGCACGGGGCATCGCGTCAGATACTACTCCAGACGCGCCTTCTGCTCTTGGCTCAACTTCCAGTGGTGGCGGTGCATCAGGCTGATCAACCCCCCCCCGGTTCTTGCGGCCCTCGGGGTCGTGCTGCTTCCACAACTGCGTAAAATGTTGATTGACCAGCCGAATCACATTAAACCGGTCGGCCACAATGATCGCATTGCCCAGATCAGGGACTATTTGTTATCAACTTGTTGGCTATACGTCATTGACGTATAATTCTCCCATGATGTTCGCCGTCTATGAAACTGCCACATTTATAAAAACAGTATCTTCTATTTTGTCAGAGGATGAGCGGCTGGAGTTTATTCACTGGATTGCAGCCAATACTGATTGTGGCGATGTGGTGCCTGGATCCGGTGGCCTTCGTAAAGTACGGTGGAGGCGGCCAGGCACTGGCAAACGGAGCGGTATCAGAGTGATTTATTTCAATATGCTGTCAGAGGGAGAAATTGTCCTTTTGATTGCTTATTCCAAGGCAAAATTCGATAATTTATCGACCGAATTTTTGCTGAAACTGAAAAATGAGGTGGCAAGATGAGCGACAAAGAAATGAAGCAATTTGAGGCGGACTTACTACAATCTGTACGCGAAATGAAGGATCACAAATTTGCCCGCGCTACCAAAGTCAATATGACAGAAATCGCCCGAACCCGTATTGATGCTGGTTTCTCGCAGAACACATTTGCTAAGTTGATGGGTGTCTCTGTACGCACCTTGCAGGAATGGGAGCAGGGGCGACGCGAGCCAAGTGGGGCGGCCCAAACTTTATTGAAAATCGCGGGAAGCCATCCTGAAGTGCTGCGAGAATTGAGTTAAAACAATACCCGTATCATATTGTTGTTTTTTTATCTTAATTAGTTTTGGGACTATTTGTGAAGTCCTGAAGCGACTCATCGAACTCGACACAGAAGTTGCGGAGCAAAAGCTTGTATTTGAGGACACAAACACAGGCTGGAAGCAAGCGGCGTAGCTTTGCAGGAGGCAAGCCGCGCCAAAGGTGCGGATTGTTGATCTGGGCCCGCCATAGCCCTGGGCAGGGCGATGTGGCGGGCGATTGCTGTCTTAATGGTGCATCAGGTCGTGAACAATGGTTTTGGATTTCCACTTAGATGGGAAGTAGGTAGGCCAGTTGTGTAGTTCTTCACTTAGCTTTTCGTGGCCATCATTGCCGAAGTAAATATGAAAGTGGCTGACCTTTTTCGGGGCAATAATGTGGTCGCTAAATTGTATAAAACCCGGCGCCTGTGCTGCGCCTTCTTGCTTGGTGAACAGGTAACGCACGCCCCGGTTGCCGGCTTTGTATGTCAGGATCTTGTAGCCATCATATTTATACTGAGCGCTGTAATTTTTCCCGTTTTGATAAAAAGTGAAGGTGTCATCCTTGATAACCAGGCGATCAATATCGGTCTTGTATCCGGCGTCGTAATACTGCTTGTATTGCTCTGCCGTCTTGTCTTTTTTCTGTTCTGCCTTATGCGCCATTACCTTATCGAGCGTGCCGTTCTGCAGAAGCGGGTAGATGGACTGCCAGTCGCCTGCCCAATCGGACAGATTGCGATCCTTGACATCTGCATCCTCAAAAAAGCCTTTGGCCGCGGTCTTTTTATTTGCTTCGGCGCCATGCGCGTGATCGTGTGAATGACCGTGGGCGTGGTCATGTTGCTGCGTCTGAGCGCCGGCGCTTGCGGTCAGTGCACATGAAAATACAGCGATCTGAATGAACTTGGTTGAAATACTCATGACATTGACTATCCTGTAATGGGTTGGTAATTTATTGAAATGTTATAACATAACAATAAATGCCGTCAATCGACTTTATCCAGATAAATTAAGCTGACAGTGTGTTTCACTGGTGGCTTGACGTTTTATGTACTGGTTTTATATAGCGGGTTGACCTGCCGCTTACCATGTGGCAGCGTCGGCAACATGTCATGAACAATACTTGCCACACTGATGCCAGCCAGTTTTTGCACTTCAAATAGCTGTGCATTTTTATTCTTCGCCGGCTGGTGTTTATACAGATGTCATATTTTTACCGAGCGGCCAAAGCTGCAGATGTTTGGCTGCCCGATGCCTGTGCTCCCGGACGTGCCGGGAGATATAGATGGCCTGTTGTCTGTATTATTTTCTATTATGACAATCGGCATATTATGTTTGCGGCAGACTATTTTCTGTGTCTGGCTGCGTCGTCTCTTTGTATCCTATCTAGCGATCTCTCGGTTTCTTCTTCATTAAGCGCCTGCTGTTGCAGCATACATTGATCAAAATGAGGTGAACCAGGTTGAATGCCCAGTGTAGCGCACTGCTTGCGGTATCCGTCTGCTTCCATATCGTCCAGTGCCTGGCATCCACTTAGCAGGGCAGCCAGCACAAGGCTGGTGGCTACAATGGTTTTGGTTGACGACAATCGATGCATTATGTTTTCTCCCCTAAAAAGAATGAATGCTTATTAGATCATTGATCACGGATTCTGCATAGCGGCTAAACCAATCCGGTACCCTGAGCAAATAATGGCACTATGGCTTGAGCGTGGCCAACAGACATATCCGGTGCCAGGCGTACATGCAATCACATATGAAATAATTCTGCTGGTGCTTCGCAGTCGACATAAGTGCTGTACTTGAGGGTTGGTGATCCTGGTTGTACGCTGGGCGTGATCGTAGGCCATGCGCTATGCGATATTGCGGCAGATGCGCCTCGGTCTATTAAAGCGATGGTGCACACACAAGGTGTTTTGGATGACTTCCCTGCAAAACAAGGGCCAGATGCGACTTGCTCGTCCCGCAGGATTGAGCAGCCCCCAAAAACCAAACCCGTCTCTCCAGCTTGGGGGGCCGTACATTGGGGGCAGTTCAGGTCGGCGGGATATTATTTTGTGGTGTAGCCACCATTGACCAGAATGGTCTGGCCGGTCATCCACCAGCCTTCTGACACCATGAAGCGAACCCACGGCGCGATATCTTCAATATCGGTCAGTCCGGTTTTGGAAAAGGGTGACAGGGCTGCGGCTGTCTTGTGATATTGCACTGCCTCTTTGCCTTCGGCCGGGTAAAAGAATGGGGTGTCCATCGGGCCCGGGCCGATGGCCGTGACCGAAATTCCGCGCGCGCCAAACTCTTTTGAAGCCGCACGGGTGAAGTGTTCGACGGGTGCTTTCAGCCCTTCATAGGCTGAATAAAAAGGCGTATAGGCGCCCAGCAGGGACGTGACCAGGGTGCAGATCTTACCATTATCATTGACTGCCTTGCCTGCTTCCTTGAGAAAGAAGAACGCGGATTTGACGTTCACGGCGCTGGATTGATCAAATTCCTCTTCTGTGACTTCGGCCATCGGTTTTTTCAGAACCATGCCAACTGTGTTAATGGCAATATCCGGCCGACCTACTGCGGCAATGGTGTCGGCAAACAGTTTTTCCATTGCCGCCGCGCTGGTCAGGTCAGCCTGGAAGGCAACGGCCTTGGCGCCGGCTTGTTCAATGGCCGCAACCGTCTGGTCTGCGGCAGACTTGGCCTGGCTGCCATGATAGTGAATGGCGACGGCTTTTGCGCCGTGCTGCGCGAATTCCCGTGCCAGCAGCCCGCCCAGGTTTTTTGCGCCACCTGCAATAAGAACCACTTTTCCTTCAATTGTGTTTCGGGACATATGTTTTTCCTTTGGAGTTGGGACGCGACGTATTGCCACGTTTGTCATACAGATTAATTGATCGCAAATCTCAAATAAAGCTGTTATTGTTGACGTCTTACGTCAATATTTACGAACAATAACGCGCTCATGGATAAGATCAGGCAGATGCAGGCCTTCATTCAGGTGATGAAAAGCGGCAATTTCACACGGGCCGCCGAAGCGCTCCGTTTGCCACGCTCGACGGTGTCCACCCTGATCCAGGAGCTGGAGGATCGATTGGGCGTTCAACTGTTGCGCCGTACAACGCGTCGCATGACACCTACCTTCGAGGGAGCGCAGTTTGTGAAGACTGCACGTGAAATCGTCGATGCGATCGAAGCGTCCGAGCAGATGTTTCAGCCAGCCTCACAGCAAATGACAGGCCGTCTCAGGATCGATATGCCTAGCCGCATTGGTCGGCGCATCATCATTCCTGCGCTCCCCACATTAATCGCGATGCATCCGGAAGTCGAGCTGGAGGTGAGCATGACCGATCGCATGGTGGATATTGTTTCCGAGGGCATCGACTGCGTCATACGGGTGGGTGAACTGAGCGACTCCGATCTGATATGCCGAAAACTCGGTGACATCGATATTATTACCTGCGCCAGCCCGGCTTATCTTGCACGCATGGGCACCCCCACAACACCTGACGCGCTGGGTACGCATCAGGTGGTTACCTATGCCTCGCGATTTCCAGCAGCAATACCGGCCTGGGAATACGTGGCTCAGGGCCAACTGAATGTAGTGGGCATGAATAGTGTGATTTCAGTCAATAATGTGGAGGGCTATCTGGCCGCCGCCCTTGCCGGAATGGGACTGATCCAGATTCCGGCATTTGATGTGCGCAATCTGCTTGAGTCTGCTGAACTGATCGAAGTGCTGCCGCAATTTCGTGCGCCGTCCATGCCGCTGACTTTGCTTTATGCCCGGCGGCGCAATGTGCCTGCGCGTATCCGCATATTCCAGCATTGGGTATCCGATCTGCTGCGCAAAGAAGGGGTGTTTAACGATTCATAGTAGCCGACAAGACCGGGTGTATGGATTCGTCAGGTTCCAAATGACGTGCTGGCAGGCCGGGGTAGACAAATCTCGTTCTACTGGATTCAACAGGCGTTTCTGTTATATATTTTTACACTTCCGTTTTGAGTTGATGCGGTCACCGGTTTACCGGAGAATAGAAAATCCACAGGTAGCTCAACTGGTAGAGTATCCGAGTACTTCACGAGGAGGTTTACGGTTCGAACCCGTACCTGTGGAAGAATTCTCGCCCCGGTATTGCGCTGGCTCGACTGCAGGGTTGATAAGTGTATGATCCGGGGCCGGGCGATGTCTGGGTTTGTATTTTGCATACGCTTGGTCTGATCCCGGCGGTGGTAATACAGGCGCTGTCCTGACAAGGTCGCTAATCATCTTTTGGCAATGCGCTCCCTGCCCAGGAGGCCCGTACTCATGACAGATGAAAAACAGTAAGTGCAACGCTATCCCCATCTGCTCTTGGGCGTGCAAGGTCCCATTTTTTACCGGTATTGAATAAAAAGACGGTGTTCGTCGGATAATAAAAGCCAGCAGGTGTTGTTTTTGCTCATGAGGCGCGCCAGACGGCGGCAAATTGCTGCTGCACCAAGTTCCTGGTGTATCAGGCGTGATTGGCGGCCGGCTGTTTCTCTTGCTGTATCAGACCGATTATATGTGTTTGGGGAGATCGTTAAAAAAGAAGAAGACGTGGCAGCGGCCGCCATGGCTTAGCGTGCGTCGATTGCACTTTATGTTGTCAAGCAGTCGGCTTGCCGACCAACGGTGATCAGCCGGATCATATTACATATAAATGGAGTAACGGGATGCTGGTAACAAGAATTAGAACCTCGCTGGAATATGAGATATTTTCAGCGAGTGAATTTTTTCTGAATATGCTGGTTTCCAAAAAAAGCCAATTGATTCTGGAAGAGCGCCTGAGTGTGGATTATATCGATAGTAATGGGAGTAGGACGCCTGTTCATTTTCAAAAGAATATTGATGCAATGGGTGGGCGCTTCGTATCGTTTCCTGCTCAAGCAGGAACGATTAATGTTGATTATACGGTCAGCGTTGTCACCAATAATGCCAGGCGACTGTCCGAGGCAGCCATTTATCCCATCGGGCGTCTGCCAAAGAAAACCATTCCCTGCTTGCGGCCAAGCCGGTATTGTGAATCGGATGTGCTGTCAGCCCAGGTGCAGGCGCTTTTTTGTGCGCAAGGCGACGGTATTGTGCTGGTCGAGTCAATTATTGACTGGATACAGGCAAATATCCAATATGAAGTGGGATGTTCGGACTCCACCACGTCAGCAGCAGACGTGTTTGAAAAACGCAAGGGCGTCTGCCGGGATTTTGCCCATCTGGCCATCACGTTTTGCCGTGCATTGAATATACCTGCCCGCTTTTGCGTGGGCTATGTCTATTTTGAAGAGCCCCCTCAGGATTTCCACGCGATTTTTGAGGCGTACCTGGGAGGGCGATGGATCAAGTTTGACCCTACAAGGCTGGCGCCACCCGATAGTCTGGTGGTGATTGCTCGCGGCAACGATGCCAAGGATACGCCCTTTGCCACGATTTTCGGCAATATAAAACCCATCCGTATGCGCATCAATATCGAACAGGAGGATCCGTATTCAGATTTACATTTGAAGGCTGGCGATGAGCAGGCGGCGATTATTGGTCGCTAGGGTGCGGCGTCAGGCATCGTTGCTGGTATGGTCTGCGCCAGGGCAGGGCGGCAAGTGCTTTTCCGGCAAGGGAAACGGCGTAACGATGCCCGTAATATTGGGATTGTAATATCTGAATCGTGATATCTGGATTGCAATATTTGAATTTTTAGATGGCAGCTTTGGTATTGTCATTGTGATAATGACAGATCCAATGTGTCGCTGTTGGCGCCGGAATATATCGGGCGCCTGCCAGATCGTTATTGCTTTTGTTCTTCCTTGCGGGAGATGACCTTGCCCGTATTGGCATCAATGACCAGTTCATATTTGGTGCCGGGCTTCAGAGTTGTCACTTCATAGGACCAGACGTTGTTTTCCCGGTCAAAATCCACCTCGACCGCTTTGGCGCCGGTTTCTGATTCGGCTGTTTGCACTGCCTGTGCAAGCGTCACTTTTGCCTCACTGATGGCCTGGGCTTCCAGCTGGTGATTCGATTGCGCAGCGGCCATGCCAGGGACGATGATAAACAGTGAAAAAAGCAGGGAAGAGGTCATTTTCATAAGTCATTCCTGAGAGTAAAGGGAAAAAAACAGCACGACCAGTGTAATACATTTGGGCGCGTGTGGAGGCCGTCTTGATTCTGATGCCTCGGTTTTCCGAAGATGTGGTGATTTAAAAATACTGTATACTTATACAGTATTTAAAGGAGTTGCCATGATGAAAAACACAGCGCAAAAACCCTCCAGAACCCTTGTTGAAACGGCGCTGGGCTCCCGCTTTGGCGGTCTGTCGAAAAGTAACCTCGAAAGCATTTCTGAAAACGTGCCCGAAGGTGTTGTGTGTGCTGCGCCCTTAGCCGGGTGCTCAGGTGCTCCAGCCGGGTTGCCTGCTTCCAGCGCGTTATTATCAGAAGCGCCTTTTTCAAGGACGACGGCTGAAGACATGCTGGCGCAACGAGTCGGGCAGGGTACTGCCTTGCCTTCTGTCCTGGCTGCGCCGGAGCGTATTCACCCTTCGCTGTGGCGAGCGTCGCAAATTGCCCGTTCTCCGGGTCTTTACGCTCATACCGGCTATCCTGAAATATCGGCCCAATTGCCCGGTGGCGGCTGGCCCCTGGGTAATCTGATTGAGGTCATGACACCCCGTTCCGGTATTGGGGAACTCCAGTTGTTCAGGCCGGTTTTTTGCGGGAACAGGGTACAGCCGTTGCATCATGATTCAACGGCTGCGGGTCTGGACAGCACCAGCCCCGAACAACGGCCCATCGTGCTTATTCAGCCACCGTATGCGCCGCAGGCTTGTGCGTGGGCGCATTGGGGAGTTGCACCTTCCCGCCTGCTCTGGCTCGCTCCGCAAAGTACTGCCGATGCCCTATGGGCGGCCGAACATATTCTGAACAGCGGGGCTTTTGCGGCGCTGGTGCTATGGCAACATGCCCTGCGCGATGGCGCCTTGCGTCGCTTGCAATTGGCAGCGCAAAAGGGCGACACGCTATTCGTGCTGGTTCGGGCCTTGTCCGCTGCCCGGCAATCCTCCCCAGCCCCCTTGCGGCTTGCGCTGCACCCGGTGCCCACAGGGCTTCACGTGCATATTGTCAAACGTCGCGGTAGTGTCAGTGAACATCCTGTCCATATTTCACTTTATCCGGATGCATCCGACAGGAGCCTCTATCCTGGGGGCGCTGCCGATTCCCATTCCGCTGCTTTTACCGAGTCCCGCCATGCGAACATGGATCGCCGTACATCTGCTGCACCCCACGCTGGACACTCTCTGCCCTGACTGGCGCAACACTGCGGCTGTTGTGATTGATCATGGCCTGGTTCGGGTGTGTTCTCCTGCGGCGCGCGCGGCAGGTGTGCAGCCAGGCATGCGCATCAGCGGCGTAAACACCCTGTGTCCCCAGGCCGTGCTTACCGAATATGATGAGCATATTCATCATTCGGCAATCCAGGCGGCGTCGCTGGCGTTGCTGCAGTACACGCCCGAGCTTGCGCTGGGAGAACGGGATACTCTGTTGCTGGATGTCACTGCCAGTCTTAGTCTTTTTGGCGGCATCCGGCGGCTTTACCGACGTATCCAGGGTACCTTGCATGGGCTCTGCCTGAGTGCAGGCTGCGCTATCGCTACAACGGCTGGCGGCGCCTGGCTGCTGGCGACCGCTGCGTGCGCGAACTTGCGCCGCTGCCTGAAACCAGGCACCCAGGTTCGTCGGCTGGATGCCTTGCCAGTCGGGTCGTTGCCGGCTGCGCATCCTTATGAAGCCTGGCTGGGTAGCATTGGCTGCGCCACCCTGGGGGGCTTGCGGCAACTGCCGCGCGCCGGGTTGCAGCGACGCACCAGCCGGCAGGTTCTGCAGGCACTTGATGCCGCCTACGGGAACACACCTGAAATATTCAAATGGGTTGTCGCGCCGCTGCAGTTCCAGGGGCGGCTAGAATTGCTTGAACGAATTGAACATGCAGATGCCGTTGCCAGGGTCGCCGGTCGGCTGATCGAGCAGCTTTGCGGTTGGCTTGCGGGGCATCAGCGGGCGCTCACCCAGCTGGTCCTGCTTCTTGAGCATGAGCGTGGTCGTCATGCGCGTGAACCATCCCAGGTCCAATTGGCTACCGCCGCCCCCACCCGGGATCCAGCCCATCTGATGCGCTTGTTGCAGGAACATCTGCATCATCTGAAACCGGCTGCCCCTATTATTGCCGTGACGCTTGAGGTTGCCAGAGTGCAGGAGACGGCGCCGGTTGCCGACGATCTGTTTCCTGAGCGCGGCGGAACCCCTCAGGACCGTCAACGGGTCCTTGAAATCATTCTGGCCAGGCTGGGGCATGATCGGGTATTGGCACCTGCGCCGATTGCCGATCATCGCCCCGAAGTTGCAAACCGGTGGGGGCCGGCCAACATGGCTTCTGTGGCTGGGCCTGTTGTCGACGGTGTGACGCGGCCCTGCTGGCTGCTGGAAAAACCGCTGCTCCTGTCTGTGCGCAAGCATCGTCCCTGGTATGGTTCGCCCTTGCATATTGTGCAGGGGCCAGAAAGAATCGAGGATGGCTGGTGGGAAGGATGGGCGCTCAGAGACTATTTTGTTGCACAAGACGCCAGCGGTGTGCGCTACTGGCTGTTTCGTGAACGTTATGGCCAGTGGCGCTGGTTTCTGCACGGGTTTTTCGGCTAACTAGGATAAGGTTATGACGACGCCTTCTTTTTCTTCATATGCGCTGCCCGACTATGCCGAATTGTATTGCCAGAGCAATTACAGTTTTCTGCAGGGCGCATCTCATCCCGAAGAACTGGTGCAGCAGGCGTTCGAACTCAATTATATGGCGCTGGCCATCACAGACGAGTGCTCTGTTGCCGGGGTAGTGCGCGCGCACGCCGAAGTAGAAAGGCTGAACAAGCCCATCCTGGACGAAATGGAACGCAGGAAAAAGATGGCATTGGAAAAGGCCGGCTACGTGCTGGGGCAAGCCGATCCGGAGCAGGTCGCGCCTTCACCCTCGTCTTTGCTTGCGTGGCTATCTAAGCTATCGCAGACGCCATCGTCCGCTTCATCTCGTACATCCATCGCGCCCGCCGGATCGCCATCAGCCTTTACATCAACATCAACATCGGCGGCAGGCACTGCCGATAGTGCTGATCCTGCCGAAACGCCGCTGCGCCTGCCGTTGAAACTGATTGTGGGTTCTGTTTTTTCTCTGCATACAGATGAGCATTCACCTGCCCTCAAACTAGTCGTACTTGCTCAAACCCGCCAGGGCTATGGCAACCTGTGCGAATTCATCACCCTGGGACGACGGCGTGCCACCAAGGGTAGTTATTATTTGACGACAAGTGACATTAGCAGTCCTGCCGATCCTTCTCTGGCCCATTTACAGAACCTGCCCGAGTGCCTGGGGCTGCTGGTACCCGAGTATGACGCATCCTACGAACAGATGCTGGCTCAGGCCCAATGGGTTGCCAAGGCCTTTGCCGGGCGTTGCTGGTTGGCGCTCACGCTGTTGCACCAGGGGCAGGATGCGGCTCACAAGAGCAGGCTCATGGCTGTCTCAGAGGCCACCGGTGTGCCCTTGGTGGCAACCGGCCAGGTGCAGATGCATGTGCGTTCACGCAAACCCGTGCATGACACCTTGACGGCAATCCGGCTGGGCAAAAGCGTGCAGGAGTGCGGCTTTGCGCGCGCGGCCAATGCCGAGCACCATTTGCGCCGGCTGGTGACGCTGGCCAATCTCTATCCGCCCGCAGCGCTGGAGCAGACGCTCGAAGTAATGCTTCAATGTCAGTTCAATTTGAAAGAGCTCAAATATGAATATCCCGGCGGCATCTGTCCGGAAAATCTGAGCCCGACAGCTTATCTGCACCAGCAAACCTATGCCGGCGCGCAGGAGCGTTTTAAGGATGGGATACCGGATAGCGTTACCCGTCAGCTGGAATATGAGTTGCGGCTTATTGCCGAACTGGAATACGAAGCCTATTTCCTGACGGTCTACGATATTGTGAAATTTGCCCGCGCCCAGGGCATTTTGTGCCAGGGCAGGGGGTCGGCGGCCAATAGCGCGGTTTGTTACTGCCTGGGTATTACCGAGGTCGATCCGGTGCTTGGCAATAATCTGTTCGAGCGTTTTATCAGCAAGGAGCGCAATGAGCCGCCTGATATCGATGTTGATTTCGAGCATCAGCGTCGCGAAGAAGTCATTCAGTATATTTATACAAAATATGGCCGGGATCGCGCCGCACTCACTGCTGTGGTGATCACCTATCGGGTCAAGAGTGTTTTGCGTGATACGGGCAAGGCGTTAGGTGTTGATCCCATCATTATCGAGGCGGTGGCGCGTTCCTATCATTACTGGGATGGCCGTGCCAATCTGATGGCGCGCATGCAGGAGAGCGGTCTGGATTGCACTTCCTCGGTTGCCATGCAATGGGTTTATCTGGCAGAAAGAATCATGGGCTTTCCGCGTCATCTTTCGCAGCATCCTGGTGGTTTTGTCATGTCGCACGGCCCGCTTTGCCGGCTGGTTCCCATTGAAAATGCCGCCATGGAAAACCGTAGTGTGGTGCAGTGGGACAAGGATGATCTGGACGTGCTGGGTATTCTCAAGGTCGATGTGCTGGCGCTGGGCATGCTTAGTGTTATTCGCCGGGCGCTGGATTTTGTCTCGTTGCAGCATGGCCGTCCCTTTGACATGCAGGATATCCCAAGAGAAGACAAGGATACCTACGATATGATTTGCAAAGCCGATACCATCGGTGTATTCCAGATTGAATCGCGCGCGCAAATGACCATGCTGCCGCGCTTGCGGCCACGTTGTTATTACGATCTGGTCATAGAGGTGTCCATTATTCGCCCAGGCCCGATACAGGGGGGAATGGTGCACCCCTATCTGCGGCGACGCCAGGGACTCGAACAGATCAGCTATCCAGGCGAAGAGGTCGAGTCAGCACTGAAACGTACGCTGGGGGTGCCCATTTTTCAGGAGCAGGTAATGCAGATTGCCATGAAAGCGGCAGGCTTTACTGGCGGGGAAGCCGATGATTTGCGACGTTCCATGGCGGCCTGGAAGCGCAAAGGGGGGCTGGAAAAATTCTATAACAAAATTGTCGACGGCATGTTGGGCAAAGGCTATAAAAGGGAGTTTGCCGAGCAGATTTTCCGCCAGATCCAGGGGTTTGGCGAGTACGGTTTTCCAGAAAGCCATGCCGCCAGCTTTGCACTGTTGGCCTACGCCAGCAGCTGGCTCAAATGCCATGAGCCCCAGGCATTTCTGGCCGCGCTGCTCAACAGCCTGCCCATGGGGTTTTACAGTGCGTCAACACTGATCCAGGACGCCAGGCGGCACAAGGTAAAGATACTGCCTGTCGATGTGCAGGTCAGCCACTGGGAAGCCACGCTGGAGCCTGCTGTTTCCCAGTCTGCAAACACAGCGACTATTACACCCACAGCAGAACCTGCAACAGAGCCCACAGCAGAACCGACTGAACACGTGTTTGATTGTCTTTCCAGCCCGTCCCAGTCCAAACCCAAGCCGGCGGTCAGGCTTGGATTGAATCAGCTTAAAGGTATGCAGGAGGCGGCGGCGCAGCGTATCGTACAGGCGCGGGCCCAGGCTTCTTTTGAATCTGTTGCCGACCTGGCGCGACGCGCCGATCTAAGCCGACATGACCTGAATGCGCTGGCAGCTGGCAATGCGCTGGAGAGCCTGGCCGGTCATCGCAGGGCAGCCTTGTGGGATGCGGTTGTCAGTGTGCCCGATAAAGATATGCTGCGGGAGGCGCCCGTGTATGAAGCGGTGAGTCCGCAACTGACGTTGCTTACGGAAGGGCAGTCGACGGTAGCCGATTATGATTCGCTGGGCCTGACGCTGGGGCGTCATCCTCTGGAACTATTGCGTGACACATTGAGCAAGCTGCGGTTTTCCTCTTCTGCTGTCCTGCAAGAGCAACCTGATCGGCGTCTGGTGCGTGCGGCCGGCATCGTCACGGTCAGACAGCGTCCTGGCACGGCCAAGGGTGTCGTTTTTGTGACGCTGGAAGATGAGTTTGGGCAAATCAATCTACTAGTACGACCTGCGCTAGTAGAGCGCCAGCGCAAGGAGCTCCTTACATCCCGTCTGATGGGGGCCTATGGGCGCTGGCAGTCAGCCAATGGTGTACAGCATGTGATTGTGGAGCGGCTGGTCAATCTGACACATTTGTTGGGTCAACTGCAGACGCGCAGCCGCAATTTCCATTAGGCAGGCGCGACAGTCGCTGCCGACGGGCAGCCTTCACCCAGACGCTACATCGACTGAGCTGCTATCGGACATGGCTTCAGGGTTTGCCGGAATCTGCTGGGCGTGCGCGTCGCTTCTGAAAAAATCCAATGGCCAGACCCAACAGGCTAACCACAACGATCAACCCGTTTCCAACCCGGGTGTATAGCGTCAGGCCCTGCGTGCCTTGTATCTGTACATCAAGAATGCCGGCTGTTGCTGTGGGCAAGAGCGACAAGATACGACCCGTTGCATCAATGATCGCCGTCGATCCGGTATTGGTGGCGCGCAGCATGGGCCTTGCTGTTTCCATACTGCGCATGCGCGAGATCTGCAAATGCTGTCTGAGTGCCCAGGTATTGCCAAACCAGCCCAGATTGCTGACGTTGAACAGCACGCTGGCCCCTGGCGTGCCATCTGCCTGGGTACGCACGGCGGGCAGCAATTCCTCGCCAAAGACATCTTCATAGCAAATATTGGGTGCGAACCGCTGATTGTGAACGGCAAAGCTTTCCTGGCCCTGGCCACCGCGATCAAAGTCGCCCAGTGGGATGTTAAGGGCATCAACAAACCAGCGAAAACCCAAAGGAACAAATTCGCCAAACGGCACCAGGTGTTGCTTGTCATAGACCGGCACCTGCTGGCCTTGCATCAGAGCCGATACCGATGTGTTACTGTCGATCGCCAGCACGCTGTTCGTATAACGATCCTGACCATCAGATGCCGTGTGCATGGGTGTGCCCAGGAACAGGGTTGCTTTCATCTGATCAGCAAGCTCGACAACCGATTGCCAGAACTCCGGCGCCATCCGGTCCTGAAATGTCGGCAGAATGGTTTCTGGGAAAATAATGACCGAGGGCGCATGTTGTGCGTCTGTTGCAGGACGCGAGGCCAGTGCAAACTGGGTTTGCAGTGAGCTCATCAATTGCGCCGGATCAAATTTCATCTGTTGTGCAATATTGCCCTGCACCAGTCTTACCGTCATGACAGGGCCATGATTATCAAACCATGTAATGCGGGACAGTGCAAAACTGACGATGAACATGCCCAGGAGGGCACTGGCCATGGCTGCCATGATGCCGGTGCGGTTGTGTTTCACATAATAAACGATGCAGGCAACCAGCCCGCTGGCCAGCGCTGCCAGAAAGGCCACGCCATAGACGCCCGCGACGGAAGCCCAGGCCGACAGCAGGCTGTTGGTATGAGCGTAGCCGATATTGTTCCAGGGGAAACCGGTGAATATAAAACCGCGCAGCCATTCACCCAGCGTCCAGGCGCAGGCCCATAGCAGGGGGCGCCCGAGTGCCTGCGGCACCCGCATAACATTCAGGTCACGGCCGAGCCAGGCGGTACATACTCCCGCAAGCCCGCCATACAAAGACAGATAAAGCGCAAACAGCAACACGGCCAAAGCGGCAAGCGGTGCGGCCAGGCCGCCGAAATGATTCATGCTGATGTACAGCCAGTACACGCCTACACAGAAGCTGCTGGTGCTGAAGATAAAAGCAGCCAGGGCGGCGCGCCCGATATGTCTTGTACTAAAGACAATAAATGCAGGCACCGCCATGGACAGCACCTGGATATAGGGCAAGGTCCAGCCGGGCAGGGGGTCTGGAGAAAAACTCAGGGCATGAACGGCCCCGGCTGCTATGAGAAGAAGCCAGACCATTTTCTCAGGATTCTGTTTTACTGTGACTGCTGCTCATGGCAGACAGGCGTTTGACATGCAGCCACAAGGCGCGCCGCGCATCGGCACGCAGGACCTGAAATCGCAAACCCTGGAAATCGTGGCTATCGCCGCGTTGCGGGATATGATCCAGCTCTGCCGCCAGCCAGCCGCCGATCGTATCGTAATCGTCTTCGGGAATGGCAACCTGCAGGGTCTGGTTCAATTGTTTGATGTCAGTAATGGCCATGACGCGCCAGGACGTATCGGTTTCCGGGAAGATGGTCATTTGCGCATCATCGTCGTATTCGTCTTCGATATCGCCCACGATTTGTTCCAGGACATCTTCCATGGTGACCAGGCCGGCAATGCTGCCGTATTCGTCAATCACAATGGCAATATGATTGCGGTTTTCGCGAAAATCCCGCAGCAACTGATTCAGCCGCTTGGTTTCAGGAATGTAGTTGGCAGGTCGAACCAGACTACGGATATCTGTTTGCGGATTGTTGATGAAGCGCAGCAGGTCCTTGGCCAGCAGAATACCGACAATATTGTCTTTTTCTTGTTCATATACCGGAAAGCGCGAATGAGCTGTATCGAGAACGATAGGGAGCAGTTCCTGCAGCGGCTTGCTGATATCGAGCAAATCCATACGCGAACGCGGGATCATGATGTCGCTGACGTTTTTCTCGGTGAAGGAGATGGAGCCGACGATCATGGAATAGGAATCGTCGTCGATAATGTCCCGATCGTGCGCAGAAGAGAGGATCTCCTGGATATCGTCCCGGTCTTCGGGTTCATTCTGGCCCAGCAGGCCTTTTATTCGCTGGAGAAGTGAGCGGGAAGTATGCTTTTTGCCTGGCTGACTGTCTGCCTCGGCATCGTTGGAAGGGTATGGATCTGACATCTCTGGACGTCTAGTTTAGGAAGTTATAAGGATAACGCAAATTTGCGTCTATTTGATGAAAAAAGAGCGATACTTTGGGTAAACCCGGCCTTTATCGCTATCGGTTCCTGAATGAGGCAGTGTCCCAGCAAGGGGCGGAGCTTTGCTGCTAATCAGGTATGACCAGATCTGTGTGCCCGCTGGAATGCTACAAAAAAACGAAATATAAACCCGAAATGTGTATCTACAGGGACTGCAAGGCATGGGAAAGCAGCAAGGAACACAGAAAACGGGCGATAGTAAAAAAAGCGGGATGTGACGGAAAGCCGGAATCTTGCAGAAAACGGCAGTCCCGTGGAACGCCGGACCAGCTCAGCGTGGCTGGTACGGGTCCGGAAAGCCCAGGCCGGCCAGCAGTGCGGTTTCCATCGCCTCCATCTGGATCGCTTCGTCTTCGTTCTCGTGATCGTAGCCCAGTGCGTGCAGGACACCATGTATCACCAGGTGGGCCGCGTGCTGCCGCAGGGTTTTGCCCTGTTCGTCCGCTTCTCGTTCGAGGACGGGCACGCACAGCACAATGTCGCCACGCGCTATGCCATCGGGATCAATACCATACTCGAAGGTCAGCACGTTGGTGGCATAGTCGCGGCCACGAAATTGACTGTTGAGCTCGCGTGCTTCGTCGGTATCAACCAGACGCAGAGCCAGTTCCGCCTGGATAATGTCCGGATTATCAGCCATGGCAGCGTCGACGGCTCGCAGCATCCAGCCGCGAATACGCTGGCGGGTGAGTTCCGGGACCGGCACTGCGTGCTGGACCGTTGTGCGCAGATAAGAGGAGTCGCGCATGCCGCGGGGCGTGGCCGGATCACTCATTGGGGGTGCGGCCTTCGGCCAGATCGTAAGCATCAATGATGCGGGCAACCAGTGGATGCCGCACCACATCTTCGCTGGTAAAGCGCGACATGGCGATGCCCTGTACATGGGAGAGCACACGCAAGGCGTGTTCCAGGCCGCTTTTCTGCCCTTTGATCAGGTCGATCTGCGAGGGGTCGCCGGTAATGACAGCCTTGCTGCCAAAACCGATGCGCGTCAGGAACATTTTCATTTGTTCCTGGGTTGTGTTCTGCGCTTCGTCCAGTATCACAAACGCATGATTCAGGGTGCGGCCCCGCATATAGGCCAGCGGTGCGATCTCAATGGTCTGTTTCTCGAACAGACGCATGACTTTGTCAAACCCCATCAGATCATAAAGCGCATCGTATAGTGGGCGCAGGTAGGGGTCGACTTTCTGGGCCAGATCGCCAGGCAGAAAACCCAGGCGTTCACCGGCTTCCACGGCAGGCCGGGTCAGAATGATACGCTGTACGTGTTCCCGTTCCAGTGCGTCAATGGCACAGGCAACCGCCAGCCAGGTCTTGCCGGTGCCCGCCGGGCCCGTGCCAAAGGTAATGTCATGCCGCAAAATATTGTTCAGATAATCACGCTGGCGCGGGGTGCGCGGACGCAGGTCATTGCGTCGGGTGCGCAGTGCGATGGTACCGCTGTCATCATCCAGCGGCGGCAACTCGGGCAGGCCGGTTGCACCAGGCTGGCGTCGCTGTCGGCTGTCATCGGTTTCGGCCTGGCTGCGATTGACGCTGCCCGCCGGTTTTGCGTTTGCTCGCAATTCGACTAGTCCCAGCTGGATATCGTCAATGGTCAGGTCGCGATGACGGGCGCGGCGATGAAACAGGTTGACGGCGCCTGCTGCATCCTGGGCCTGCTCGCCTTCGACGATTACCCGGTTGCCGCTGCGCCCGATAGTAACATCGTAAGCCTGTGCAATCTGCTTCAGGTTTTCATCCAGTGGCCCGCACAGGTTGGCCAGCTGGGTGTTGTCGCCTTCCAGGTGGAAGACCACGGGCAAGGTACGTTTTCCCGTCATGAAGCAGCGTCCCCAGTCGCGAGTTCGCCGCGCAGAGAGTTGGTATATACGGCAGTAATACGCACGTTGACAATCTGGCCGATCAACTGCTCGGACGCCGCGAAATTGACGATCCGGTTGTTTTCGGTACGGCCGGTCAGTTCGCTGGCATCACGGCGTGAGGGCCCTTCGACCAGCACCGGCTGGATGGTATCAAGCATGCCATGACTGATGGCACTGGCCTGCGTCGTAATCTGGGCCTGCAGGCGTTGCAGCCTTGCCAGTTTGACCTCGTAAGGCGTATCGTCTTCCAGGTCGGCGGCAGGCGTGCCCGGCCGGCGCGAATAGATGAACGAGAACGAGGTATCGAAATTGACGTCTGCGATCAGCTTGAGGGTGGCCTCGAAATCCGCTTCGGTCTCTCCGGGAAAGCCCACAATGAAATCCGAAGACAGCGTCATGCCGGGTCGGGCTGCATACAGACGGCGGGCAATGGACTTGAACTCCAGCCCGGTGTAGCCGCGTTTCATGGCAGCCAGAATCCGGTCGCTCCCGGTCTGGATTGGCAGATGCAGGAAGGGAACCAGTTTGGGCAGACGTCCATGGGCTTCAATCAGCCGGCTGGTCATTTCCTTGGGATGAGAGGTCGTATAACGAATACGTTCGATCCCCGGGATGTCATGTACATAATCGAGCAACATGGCAAAATCAGCCAACTCAGCGGTACCGCCCAGGGTGCCACGATAGGCGTTGACGTTCTGGCCGAGCAGGTTGACTTCCTTGACGCCCTGGTCTGCCAGATCGGCAATTTCGGTCAGGACATCTTCGAACGGCCGGGAAATTTCTTCGCCACGAGTATAGGGAACGACGCAAAAGCTGCAGTATTTGCTGCAACCTTCCATGATGGACACAAAGGCCGAAGGGCCATCGACCCGGGCCGGCGGCAGGGCATCGAATTTTTCAATTTCCGGAAAGCTGATGTCCACCTGGGCGCGCCCGGTGTTTTTACGGCGTTCAATGAGTTCGGGCAGGCGGTGCAGGGTTTGTGGGCCGAACACCACGTCTACATAGGGTGCGCGCCGGATGATGGTCGCGCCTTCCTGGCTGGCGACACAGCCGCCCACGCCAATGACCAGATTGGGGTTTTTCTTTTTGAGCTGATTGATGCGGCCAAGATCTGAAAATACTTTTTCCTGCGCTTTTTCGCGGATGGAACAGGTATTGAGCAGAATGACGTCGGCATCTTCAGGCGTGCTGGTCAGCTCCAGTCCCTGGTTTTCGCGTAATACATCGGCCATTTTGTCCGAATCATATTCGTTCATCTGGCAGCCGAACGTCTTGATATACAACTTTTTGGCAGAGGGATGAATACGGATGGGCGTTTCCTGAACAGGAGTGGCGACGGCGGGCGCGTTGCCGCGTTTGAGTGAGGTTTCTTGCATGATATGGGTACCGTTGCGGGTTTTTGTCCCGGGGGTAAAATTTGGAAAACGTGATTGTAACGTGTTTGCCCAGATTACACTTTATCCTGTTGTTTTTTCAAACGAAAAAGCGCCCGCAGGCGCTTTTTTCCGGTGGGGTGCGCAAGCTGGTGTTGCGCCCACGGTACAGTCTATTGATTAGTAGATCACTTCGCTGGCCGGATCTTCTTTTTTCGGCGTCTTGATCAGGTCTTCACGCTTGACACCCAGCCACATGGCGATGGCTGCTGCCACGAATACAGACGAATAAATACCGAACCAGATGCCGATGGTGAGCGCCAACGCGAAGTAGTGCAGGGAAGGGCCGCCAAAGAAGAACATGGAGAGCACCATCATTTGCGTGGACGCATGGGTAATGACCGTACGGGAAATGGTTTGCGTAATGGCGCCGTCGATGACCTCACGGACACTGGCGCGGCGATGCTTGCGGAAATTCTCACGGATCCGGTCCATGATCACCACCGATTCATTGACCGAATAACCCAGGACCGCCAGCACCCCGGCCAGTACAGGCAGTGAGAACTCCCATTGGAAGAATGCGAAAAATCCGAGGATGATCACCACGTCGTGCAGGTTGGCGATCACGCACGCCAGCGCAAATTTCCATTCGAAGCGGATCCCCAGATAAATCATGATTCCGATCACCACAAACGCCAGCGCCTTCAGGCCGTTACTGAACAGCTCATTACCGACTTGCGGCCCGACGAATTCCACCCGACGCAGTTCCGCATCGGGACTGGCCTTTTTGAGGGCTGCCATCACGGTATTGCTCTGTTCCGTTGAAGACATGCCCTTGTCTACCGGCAGGCGGATAATGACGTCGCGCGAGGTACCGAAGTTCTGCACCTGAAAGTCGCTATAGTTGAGCGCACTGATGCTGCTGCGCACCTCATCAAGCTGGGCTGCCTGCTGGTAGTTGACTTCCATGACCGTGCCACCGGTAAATTCGATGGACAGATGAAAACCGCGGGTCACGATAAAAAATACCGCCAGCACGAAGGTGATGCCGCTGATCAGGTTAAGGACCAGCGCGTTCTTCATGAACGGGATGGTTTTGTGAATTCTGAAAAATTCCATATTTATTCCTGCTCTGTCCGGTCAGCCCGGACAGAAAAAGTGTTCTGCGCTATTCAGTTCTTGGCGATGTCTTTCTTGTCGTCCGTTTCGGGACGCCAGACGGTACCGATGGAGACCGATTTGAGTTTCTTGCGCCGGCCGTACCACAAATTCACGATGGCCCGTACACCGACCACGGATGAGAACATGGAGGTCAGGATACCAATGCAGTGAACCACGGCAAAGCCGCGAACCGGGCCGCTACCGAAAGCCAGTAGCGCCAGGCCCACAATAAGGGTCGTCAGGTTCGAGTCAAGAATGGTGGCCCACGCCTTGCTAAAGCCGACACTGATGGCCTGCTGCGGTGAGGCGCCATTGCGCAGTTCTTCCCGGACCCGTTCATTGATGAGTACGTTCGAGTCAATTGCCATACCCAGCGTCAGTGCAATGGCGGCAATGCCCGGCAGCGTAAGCGTGGCCTGTAGCAGCGACAGGACCGCCAGTAGCAGCAAGACGTTGAATGCCAGCCCCAGGGTAGAGAACACACCGAACATATGGTAATAAATGATCATGAAGACCGCGATCATCAGGAAACCGTAAAGGGTGGAATCGAATCCCATCCGGATATTATCGGCGCCCAGGCTCGGGCCGATGGTGCGCTCTTCGATAATGGACATGGGGGCAGCCAGCGAACCTGCGCGTAGCAGCAGGGCCGTATCGGCAGCCTGCGTGGCATCCATGCTGCCTGAAATTTCGACCTGGCCGTTAGGAATTTCACTGCGGATAACCGGGGCCGTCACGACCTGGCCTTTGCCATTTTCAAACAAAATGATGGCCAGGCGTTTGCCGATATTGTCGCGGGTGGTGTCACGGAAAATACGCGCGCCCTTGTCGTCCAGCGTGAGGTTGACTGTCGGCTGCTGGGTTTGCTGGTTGCGCCCGGACTGGGCGTTTTCCAGGTTTTCACCGGTGAGCAATACCTGGCGACGGACCAGCACTGTCCGACCATCGGTATCCTTGAAGCTTTCCAGCCCGAAAGGCACGGTACCGGTGGCCATGGCGTTTTGCGCTGCTGGCGAATCATCTACCATGCGCAATTGCAGGGTGGCGGTGCGGCCCAGAATTTCCTTGGCTTTGGCTACATCCTGAATACCGGGCAGCTGCACGATGATGCGGTCCAGTCCCTGTTGCTGAATAATCGGCTCGGCTACGCCCAGTTCGTTGATCCGGTTATGCAGGGTCAGGATATTCTGCTTGAGTGCGGTGTCCTGGACCCGGGCAATTTCGGCGGCCAGGATGGTGCCGTTCAACAGGAATTTATCGCCGGACTGGCTCGTGGTAAATTCCAGTTCATTGGTGCGGGTGCGCAGTGCGTCTTGCGCCTTGTTCCGGTCTTGCTCAGTGGCGAAGGTGGCAGTAATCCGGCTGTCTGCGTTGTTGACCGATTCCACTGCGACACGTGCGTCGCGCAAAATGGAGCGGATGTCTGTGGTCAGGGACTCATAGCGGGCAGCCAGTGCGCCCTGCATATCTACCTGCAGCAGAAAATGCACGCCACCGCGCAAATCAAGACCCAGGTACATAGGGTTGGCGCCGATTGCGCTCATCCAGTCAGGGGAAGCCGACAGCAGGTTCAGCGCCACGGTATAGGATGGGTCATCCTTGATGGGATTGAGCGCGTTGTCCAGTACGTCGCGAGCCTTCAGCTGTGCGTCGGTATTGGCCAGGCGGACCCGAACGGTGCCGGCAGGGCCGTTCTGTTGAAAATAGGTGCCGGAAAAGGCAATATTGTTCTGCCGCAGTATGTCCTCTACCTGACCCATGGTCTGCGTGGTGACTTTTTGCGTCACCTTGGCGCTGGACACCTGCACTGCCGGTGTTTCACCAAAAAAATTGGGGGCGGTATACAGGATGCCGATAATGAGGGCAACCAGTACCGTAATGTATTTCCAGAGGGGATAGCGGTTCATACCGTAGCCGTTTTCGATAAGGGGTTGAAACAGGGGGCCGGGCAAAAAGCAGGGCGGTATTTACCGCCCGCCTGTTGCCGGATTACAGCGATTTGACTGTGCCTTTTGGCAGTACGGTGGTCACTGCGACGCGTTGTACCAGCACCTCGACGGGTTTGTCTGCCAGGTTGGCTACTTCTACGGTCAGGTAGTTGTCCGTGACCTTGGATATTTTGCCCAGAATTCCGCCGGCAGTAATCACTTCGTCGCCTTTGGCAAGTGCGTCGATCATGGCCTTGGTTTCTTTCTGGCGTTTCATTTGCGGACGAATCATCAGGAAGTACAGCACCACGAACATCAGGATGATAGGCAGAAAACTTGTCAGACCGCCCATGATGCCGCCGGCTGGCGCAGCCTGCGCCAGGACCAGCGTAGATAAATTGCTTGTAAGCATAAGAAAGACTCCCGTAAGTGTAAATTAACCGAATATTGTAGCCTTTTCTGGGCTAGTCAATGCCTTTTGATCGATCGATGAAAAATTGTTCCTGCCACTGGGCAAAACGGCCCTGTTCCAGCGCTTCCCGCATTTCTTCCATGATACGCAGGTAAAAATGCAGATTGTGTAGTGTGTTCAGGCGAGCGCCGGTAATTTCATTGGCCTTTTGCATGTGGTGCAGGTAGGCCCGTGAAAAATGCCGGCACGTATGGCAGGCGCAGGTTGGATCCAGCGGGCGGGTATCGTCGCGATACCGCGCATTGCGGATTTTAATATCACCGAAGCGGGTAAACAGCCAGCCGTTGCGTGCGTTGCGCGATGGCATGACGCAATCGAACATGTCCACGCCCTGGCTCACGCCTTCGACCAGGTCTTCCGGTGTGCCCACGCCCATTAAATAACGCGGGGCATTGTCGGGCAACTGATGGGCGATATGTGCCAGTATACGACGCATGTCCGGTTTGGGCTCACCCACGGACAGACCGCCGATCGCATATCCGTCAAAACCAATGCGCTGCAGTCCGGCCAGCGATTCGTCGCGCAGATCCTCGAACATACCGCCCTGGACAATGCCGAACAATGCGTTGGGGTTTTGCAGCGTGTCAAACGCATCCCGGGAGCGCTGGGCCCAGCGCAGGGACATGCGCATGGAACGCGCTGCCTCATCGTGCGTGGCGGGACGCCCGTCGATGGTATACGGTGTGCATTCGTCAAACACCATGACGATATCCGAGTTGAGTGAGCGCTGGATGCGCATGGACTCTTCGGGTGTCAGAAACAGTCTTGAACCATCGATGGGTGAAGAGAACTTGACGCCTTCTTCGGTGATTTTGCTGCGCAAGTCACTCAGGCTGAACACCTGGAAGCCGCCGGAGTCGGTCAGTATCGGTTTTTTCCATTGCATGAAGCCATGCAGGCCGTCATGTTTTTCAATAACCTCAGTGCCTGGCCGCAACCACAGGTGAAAGGTGTTGCCCAGCACCACCTGGGCACCGATCTCTTCCAGTTCATGTGGCAGCATGGCCTTGACGCTGCCATACGTGCCCACAGGCATGAACATGGGCGTTTGTACTGTGCCGTGATTCAGAGTGATGCTGGCCCGGCGGGCTTTACCCTCGGTTTTTATTAAAGAAAAGGAAAGTCCTGGCATGATAATCGATTGATGAAAGGGGAAATGCGCGCAAGGCAAAGAACCAAGTATGACAGAAACAGCTCTGATTCGTTCCCTTGCGCCTGAGTCATGGGTGGAAAGTCGAAGTCGTATATGCGCCTGCAACGGCTTCGGGCTGCATGATTCCGATTAGCCGGGCGCAATAAACATGGCGTCGCCATAACTGAAGAAGCGGTAGCGCTGTTCGATGGCATGGCGATAGGCCTGCTGCATGCGTTCGCGCCCGGTCAGGGCGGAGACCAGCATCAGCAGGGTTGACTGGGGCAAATGAAAGTTGGTGATCAGCCCGTCAATCACGCGGAACGTGTAGCCAGGCGTGATAAATAGCTGCGTATCGGCACTATGGGCGACGGGGCAGCGCAGGTTGTCCAGTGTGCCGCCTTGCTGCGCGGCCGATTCCAGCGCTCGCACGCTCGTGGTGCCCACCGCAACAACCCGTCCGCCGCGCTTGCGGGCCGCAGCAATGGCGGCAACGGTTGTTTCCGGCACGGTATACCATTCTGCGTGCATAATATGTTCACTGATCTTCTCTACCCGTACCGGTTGGAAGGTGCCGGCGCCCACGTGCAGGGTTACCCAGGCCGTCTCTATGCCTTTGTCCTGCAGTCGCTGCAGCAGCGTTGCATCAAAATGCAAGCCGGCAGTGGGGGCGGCGACCGCACCGGGGTGGCGGGCGTAGACAGTCTGATAGCGGGTTTCATCCTGCTGGTCGGCGCTATGTTTGATATAGGGCGGCAACGGAAGGTTGCCGTGTTTGTCCAGCACGGGCAGAATATCGGTATCGAACTGCAATTCGAACAGATCTTCATGTCGCGCCACGACCGTACAGGAAACGGCGCCATCAAAGACCAGGGTGGTGCCGGGGCGCGGCGATTTGCTGGCTCGAACATGCGCCAGGGCGCGGGTGGGTTCAATAATGCGTTCAATCAGCGCTTCCACGCGCCCACCGCTGTCCTTTTGGCCGTATAGTCTTGCCTTGATCACTTTGGTGTCATTGAAGATCAGCAGGTCGCCGGGCAGCAGCAGGTCGGGCAGGGCGCTGAAGTTCAGGTCCTGCAGTGCGCCGTGGGTTTGTACGAGCAACAGGCGGCTGTCGGTTCTGGTGGCAGGCGGGGTCTGGGCGATCAGGTCTTCGGGAAGTTCGTAGTCGAAGTCGGCAATACTCAGCGAGGGGTCTATGGGTAACATGAATAAAAAGCAATGGAAAGCAGGGTATCGAAGGCATCGAAGCGCGCGGCTGCACGAATCTGGGCTTGCAATATCAAGGAAGGTTGGCGGACGAATTTCGCCGGTTTTAACCGGCTTGTCGTAATTAACCATTATAAAGTGTCTTTTTCGTTCCGGACTGCAACAGGAGAGCCAGATTACAATGATCCATCCGAAGCCTTCTTATCCGAAGCAGCATTCTGTGCCGGGCGTGGCTGCCTGTGCAACTGTAATTGGACAAACATGGCACTGGGCTGGTGTTACTGACGTCTCTGTATGCCTATAGCAAATGTGATTATGCACCCCGTAGCAGGACGCCTGTCCATGGCGGCCTGCCTGCTCGTGTTGGGCCTGACGCTGGCGACCCCCGCCAGCGCACGCGAGAGCGGTACGAGCAGCAAGCCGCAGACAAAAAAGAAAACATCGTCCGGCAAAAAGGGAAAGACCGCAACCATTCGGGTTGCGCCCGGTGCCACGTTTGAGTTCAACCGGCCAGGCGCACTTGACGTGAAGATCGTGCCGTCGGCCAAAAAAAGCGGCCTGGGTGTAAAGAAAGGCGCAACCGGGCTGGCTGCGGCAGCTGCTGCCCAAAGCGAGGCTGATGCCGGCGACCTGTTGAATGTCTACGGTTTTCCCATTGCTTCGATCAAATCCGCAGATCATCTGCCCGATACCATACGAGCACGTTGGGATAAAACCGGCGTACCGCTGTCATCGCTGTCGCTGCTGATCAAGGAGGCGGGCGGCCCGGTTATTCTGGCCATTAATCCGGGCACGCCACGTAACCCGGCTTCGGTTATGAAAATGCTCACGACCTGGGCCGCGCTGAACCGGCTGGGCAGCCAGTACACCTGGAAGACCCGTGTTTATATTGATCGCAAGGCGCGCTTTGATGTGTCGCAGGCCATGCGCACGCCGCTATATATCAAGGGCGGCGGCGACCCGGCGCTCAATTACAATGATCTGCGGCAGATGATTCGCGCCATTCAGGCCAAGGGGCTGCTTCATTTGTCGGATGTGATTGTGGACCGCTCATTGTTCGCCCCCATTTTTACTGACCCCGGCGATTTTGATGGTTCGCCCGAGCGCCCCTATAACGCCAACCCGGATGCCATGATGGTCAATCTTGGCGCGATCATGCTCAATTTGAAGCCGGATCGGCAGTCCGGCAACTGGGAGGTATCGTTTGAGCCTGATATACAGAATCCGCCTGTCGCGGGCCATCTGGGCCTGACCACGGGTGCCTGCGTCAAGTCGCGCACCGGCTCGGAGTTGACCGGTATGGTGCAGACCGACAGTGGTCCTGCCTTGCAGCTCAAGGGCAAATTGTCTGCGGCCTGTGGCGAATTTTCCATTTACCGTCTTGTCGGATCGCAAGCCTATACGTTTTCCAGCATTTTCGAGCGGCTATGGACGGCCGAGGGCGGGACTATTTCAGGCGTGATACGCGACGGGCTGGTGCCGGAGCGCGCCGTCCTGCTGGAGAGCCGCACGTCGCCTTCGCTGGGGCAGGTAATACAAACGATCAATAAATACAGTAATAATGTGATGGCCAAAACACTGCTTCTGACTTTGGGGCAGGAGCTGTATGGCACGCCGGCAACCTTCGAAAAGGGCAGCCAGGCGGTCCTGGATACGCTGCGCAAACAAGGTGTTAATATTGGCGCATACACCGTTGTCAACGGCTCTGGGTTGTCCCGCGCAGGACGCATCACGGCCGGCGGGCAGGCCCAGATGCTCGATACCATCTGGGCCTCGAAGTTACGGGACACATTCATCGATTCGTTGTCAGTCTCGGGTGTGGATGGTACTATGCGTCGCCGTCTGACTGATCAGGTGGCAAAAGGCCGGGGACACTTCAAGACCGGAACGCTGGGCAATGCCAGTGCGCTGTCAGGTTATGTCACTGCGGCCAGCGGCAAAACCTATATCCTGGTCAGCCTGGTCAATGACGTTGCTGCCCTTAAAACCAAATCCTTTGTCGACGGCCTTGTCGAGTGGCTTATTGCACAATAATTTTTCGGAGAAAAAAACATGTCCGTTCATGAAATCAGCCATCCCCTGATCCAGCACAAGCTGGGCATCATGCGACGAGCCGATCTGAGTACCAAGAGTTTTCGGGAACTGGCCCAGGAAATCGGGGCGTTGCTGACCTACGAGGCTTCCAAGGATTTTCCCCTGGAGGACGCCGTCATTGAGGGCTGGTGCGGTAACGTCACGGTCAAAAAAATTGCTGGAAAAAAAGTAACTGTCGTGCCCATTCTGCGTGCCGGCATTGGCATGCTCGAGGGCGTCTTGTCCCTGATTCCCGGCGCCAAGGTCAGTGCCGTGGGCATTGCCCGAAACGAAGAGACGCTGGAGGCGGGCACCTATTTGCAGAAACTGGTTGGCGATCTGGACCAGCGTCTGGCGCTTATTATCGATCCGATGCTGGCGACCGGCGGCTCCATGGAGGCGACCATCACCATGCTCAAGCAGGCCGGTTGCAGGGAAATCAAGGCGCTGGTTCTTGTTGCCGCGCCTGAAGGCATTGAGCGGGTGTTGAATGCTCATCCGGACGTCAAGATTTACACGGCATCCGTTGACGAGCGCCTGAACCAGGACGGCTATATCATTCCCGGCCTGGGCGATGCCGGTGATCGCATATTCGGAACCAGACAGAAAGTATAGGCTACGATTCTTTTCAGAGTGTTGCGTTGCATGTTGTATGCCAGAACAAGCAAGCTATTGTATTTAAATATAAAAATCCAAAATCCATGCTGTTTTGGCGACTTGCGGTGGATGTCAGGACCTGTGCAATTGAAAACAATCTTAAAGTCTGGTCGATAAATGCCTTGAATGCGCTATGATGAACTTGAAATTATCAACAATGGCGTAATATAAAAAGCAGGACCCGGTCAAAGCGGGTGTTCCGCAAGCCGGCTATTTCAGATAATCATTGCAGGAGAGTCACATGGCTAGTAAATCAAGTCTCGAACAATCTCAGGAACAGCTGTTGAACAATCTGCGCGCCAGTATTGCTGAAGCAGAAGGCATGCTCAAGGAAGCCTCCGAAATTGGTGGCGATAAAGCCAGCGAATTGCGTGATCGTGCTGTGAGCGCCCTGAATAAGGCGACTGGCTCATTCAAGGATGTGCAGGAACGCGCGGTAGAACAAAGCAAGCAGGCAGTCAAAGTGACAGACGACTATGTACACGATAACCCATGGCGTACGGTCGGATTTGCTGCACTGGCAGGCGTCCTGCTGGGTGTTATCATCGGTCGCAAGTAACGCGGAGCCACGATGTCAGTCAAACAGAATCTGCGTGCAGTCACCGGCGGTTTTACCGCGCTGGTCAAAACGCGCCTGGAACTGCTGTCTCTGGAACTGACGGAAGAAAAGGACCGGCTTTTGTCGGTTCTTTTGTTCGGCGCTGTTGGCTTGCTGTTTTTGCATCTTGCACTCACTGTCGTGGCGGTGCTGGTCGGGCTGTTTTTCTGGGGCACCGAGTATCGTTACATCGCCATGGCCGTCCTTGTGCTGGTTTATGCCTTGATCGGCCTGGGTTGTTTGCTTTTGATGAAAAAGCATCTGGGGCTGGCAGCAACGCCTTTCGCGGCAACCATCGATGCCCTGCGGGATGATGCGGACGCCCTGCGCGGTCGTCGTGCGCCGGCATCTGCTGCCGCTAAAAAAGGAGCCGGCGATGAATGAGCCAGTATTGAAAAAACCGTTACGCAAGGCCTTGCTCACAGCCCGGGTGCTGGCTGAACGCGAACAGCTGCGACAGGATGTGAACGTCCTGGGGCATTCGCTTTCTCCGGACGCCATCAAAACGGCCCTGCTGGACGCGGGCGGTGAGACCCTGATGAGTTTTACACGCAGGCGTAGCGGCCTTTTTTCATTGATCGAAAAAAATCCGCTGGTCAGCCTGACCGTCGCGCGCTTTTTGCTGCGTGCCGCCAAGTCCCGTTCGGCATTGATCAAGCCGATCGCCCTGGCTGCCACGTCATGGTTTGTCTATAACAAATTTCGCTCCAAGCAAGAGTCGCGGGGCCAGGCGCCGTCTCGCCGTTATTCGGAACAGGATCTGCCGGTCGATCACGGTACCTTTACGTATCAAGACCAAGATCCTGCCACAGAGCGTCGACCCTGAGCCTGACGTCCTGATCCATGGCAATGGGCGTTCCCCATTCGCGATGCGTTTCGCCTGGCCATTTGTTGGTCGCGTCCATGCCCATTTTGCCGCCCAGTCCGGACTCGGGTGAAGCAAAGTCCAGATAATCGATTGGCGTATTTTCCACCAGCACCGTATCGCGCACCGGGTCCATGCGCGTGGTCATGGCCCAGATCACTTCCTTCCAGTCGCGCGCGTTGATATCATCATCAACAACAACAATGAATTTGGTATACATGAACTGGCGCAGGATACTCCACACGCCAAACATGACTCGTTTGGCATGGCCGGCGTATTGCTTGCGAATAGAGACGACTGCCAGGCGATAGCTGCAGCCTTCAGGCGGCAGATAAAAATCAACAATTTCGGGCAGCTGTTTCTGCAGCAGCGGCACGAACACTTCATTGAGCGCTACGCCCAGTACGGCCGGTTCGTCTGGCGGTTTGCCGGTATAGGTGCTGTGGTAGATCGGCTTATTGCGCATGGTAATGCGGTCAATGGTGAATACCGGGAACCAGTCCTGCTCGTTGTAGTAGCCCGTATGGTCGCCATAAGGGCCTTCGAGCGCCATCTCGAAACCGTTGCCGCGTGGGATTGTGATGCCGGTCGCGGGGTCGGGGGCAATCGCATCGGGGTGGCCCGCTGGCAGGATATGTCCCTCAAGCACGATCTCCGCAGAAGCGGGCACCGAAAGTGTATTGCCTATTGACTTGACAAGTTCGGTGCGCGAGCCGCGCAGCAGGCCTGCGAACTGGTATTCGGACAGGCTGTCAGGCACCGGGGTGACTGCGCCCAGAATGGTGGCCGGATCGGCGCCCAGCGCCACGGAAATGGGGAAGGGCTGGTCCGGATGGGCTAGCGCGTGGTCACGAAAATCCAGGGCGCCACCACGGTGGGACAGCCAGCGCATGATGACCTTGTTTCTGCCGATGACCTGCTGTCGGTAAATTCCCAGGTTCTGGCGTTTGGCCTTTGGTCCGCGCGTTACCACCAGACCCCAGGTGATCAGCGGGGCGATATCGCCTGGCCAGCACAGCTGGATTGGCAGGCGTGACAAATCGACCTCGTCTTTTTCCCAGATAATTTCCTGACATGCGGCATGGCGTTGCATTTTCGGGGCCATGTCCCATAGTGCGGATTTGAGCATGGACACGGTGCCGATCGCTTCGCGGATGCCTTTGGGCGCTTCGGGCTCGCGCAGGCTGGCCAGCAGTGTGCCTGTATCGCGCAAGGCGCTGACCGATTCGGCGCCCATGCCCCAGGCTACGCGTTCCGGGGTACCAAACAAATTGGTTAGCACCGGGATGTCCGATGTGCGCCCCAGGTGCAGGGGTTGTTCGAAACGCAGGGCCGGGCCGCCGGCACGTAGCACCCGATCACTGATTTCGGTCATTTCCAACCGGGTCTGTACCGGCACTTGAATGGATTTGAGATTATCCCGTTTTTCCAGTTGCTTCAGAAAATCCCGCAGATCCGCATATTTCACGATAAACAGCCTATTGATGAGTCAGATAGTGCATTATAGGAGAAAGGCCGGCAAGGGTGCGGGCCAGCCAAAACTGGGGTATAGTAAATTTCCTCAAATTTCCCCGGACCCTTGCGTGAGGCGACCCGGTCCTTGTCATACATGAATTCTGCGACAACCCGTCCTGTTGCTTCCCGCTATTTCGGCTCCGTTTACCGGACCGTGCTCGACATTATCCATTTGATGGTTTCCTATCTGGGGATCGCCGTGCTTGTTGCCGTGCTGGCGGCCGCGCTTTTACCTGCCATCCGCGACCAGATCAGAGTCATTCATCAGGCGTCATTGAATGCTTTAATGCCAGACAGCACGGTCATGTCCGACAAGGACCTGCTCACCATCTTCAATTCGCCGCATGCGCGCACCGGCGCTGTGGTGCCATCGCCGGCAATATCGCCAGAGCAGCAGCATAACGCTGCGCTGACCAGAGAACTCGATTACACGGACGAAGGCTTTTTTGCCAATCTTGGCATTTCAGACAGCCAGTTCACCGTTCCGGGTCTGAGCAATAGTCAGGCGCTGGCGTTGCGCGAGTACGTTGCGCGCAAGTTCAGAATCGCCCGTAACGTGACCGGCGCGCTGATTCGCGTGGTATATTCGGTCGCGGAAAAGCAACAGCTGGATCCGATCCTGATGCTGGGTGTTATCGCAATCGAGTCACGCTACAATCCGTTCGCCGAAAGCCATGTGGGTGCGCAGGGGTTGATGCAGGTGATGCCCAAGGTGCACGCTGAGAAATTCGATGTGTTTCACGGCGGCGTATTGTCCGCGCTCAATCCCGTAGCCAATATCCAGGTGGGCGCGAAAATTCTTCACGATTGCATTGCGCGGCGCGGTTCCGTGGATCGTGGGCTGGGTTGTTACGTGGGCGCCATTGGCCCCAACGATGGCGGTTACGCCGACAAGGTGCAGGCCGAGCGGCGTCGCATTGCGCTGGAGTCGGGCATTGCGCTCAAGCGTAACCTGAGCAAATATCAATAAACAGAGCCCGGGAACAAGGCGTCGGCAACCGGCCGGCGTATCGTGCCAGGATGCTACAGGATCTTTTGCAGTCGCTCAATGGCTTCACGCAGCCTGTCCAGCGCCGTGGCGTACGATACGCGGATCATTTTTTGCGCATAGGCAGGGCCGAAATCGAGCCCGGGAACAACCGCAATTCCGCCTTCGTGCAACAGTTTGTGGGAAAACTGGTCGCTGGTCATGCCGTGCTGGCTGATATCGGCATAAATATAAAATGCGCCATCGGGCTTGACCGGCACATGGATGCCGAGTTTTTCGAACTCGGGCAACAGATAATCTCGCCGTTCCATGAACGCCAGGCGCCGGTGTTCGTAAATGGCCAGCGCCTCTTCGGTAAAACATGAAATGGCCGCGTGCTGCGCGAGCGTGGGCGGACAGATGCTCAGGCTAGCAGCAAGTTTTTCGACCGGTCCGATCATGGATTCGGGAACGACCATCCAGCCCAGTCGCCAGCCGGTCATATTGAAGTACTTGGAAAAACTGTTGATGACGACAATTTCCGGATCCAGCGTCAGTGCAGAACGCGGTACGCGGTCGTAGCACAGGCCAAGATAGATTTCGTCCATGATGACCACGCCGCCGCGCTCCCTGACGGTCTGGATGATGCGGACCAGTTCCTCGCGTTCGATGGAAGTGCCGGTCGGATTGCTGGGCGAGGCAATGAGGACGCCGCGTGTTTTATCAGTCCAATGGGCGGCGATTTTTTCAGCCGACAGCTGGAAGCGTTCTTGCGCAGTGCAGGGCACCAGCCGCGGCGTGGCTCCCGAGCACAGGATGAAATTCGAATTGGCCGGATAGGCCGGATCCGGCATCAGAATTTCGTCACCGGGATTGAGCAACGTCATGCAGGCCAGCGACAACGCGCCGGAGGCACCTGCGGTAATGATGATCCGCTCCGGGTCTACTTCCGCGCCCCAATTGCTTTTGTAATAATCGGCAATAGCCGCGCGCAGCGGCATGATGCCCAGCGCTGGACTGTAGCCACTCAAGCCCGCCTGCGCCGCTCTGGCCAGCGTGTCCACCACGATGGGAGGTGCCGTAAAATCGGGTTCCCCGATACCAAGGCTGATAATATCCCGGCCCTGTTCACGCAACTGCTGGGCGGCCTTGGTGACCTCGATTGCGTGAAAAGTAAGAGCCTGGTCGATTCGGTGGGCAAAACGGGTCATGATGAAACTGCGCAAGGTAAAATAGATCAGAATGAATACGTGTGGTGAGCGCCCATTGTAACGGTAAACGCCTGCCGGCACGTTATCCGTCCTCTTGCCGGACTGTTTTGCCGCTGTTGCCACAAAGGCTTTTGCAATTGATCATGCATGTGAATCGTCGTCGCTTCCTTACTCTTAGTAAACGTCCTCAGGAAGGGCCGTGGCCGGCCTTCTGCCGCAGGGTACAGCGGACGCTGGGAGCGCCCCTTACCGACGAGCAGGAAACGGACGGATATTATTGCGCGCGCGTCGTGTTGCAGGACCTGGGTGATCTGCCCGCGCTCAGGCAGCTTTGCCAGGAGTACGATGTGGCGATGGTGCTGGAGGGCACGGCGACAGCGGCCACTATCATTGGCCGGTCCTGCCTGATTGTCGCCGCCGGTTCGCGGTTGTGTGGGACCGAGGCGCTGGGTGACCACGCCTGTCTGGCATTTCCTGGTACAGCGGTTGCGCATATGCAGGCGCTGGGCTATGAGCAGTTCTCGCATGTGCCGCCTGAACTCACATTGGCGCAATGGCTGGCCATGCCGCAATGGCACGATTGCAGGCCTGGTTGCACTGCCAATTCCGGGCTGGAGCGGGTGCATGCCCTGTTTGCCGATGGCCAGACCGCCGTGCTGGGTGGCTTTGGTGTGAATGATGAGTCGCCGCTGCGTCTGCCTGCGCTGCAGCGGCTGGTTCCCGCCCTCTTCGAACAATTATCTGATCCCGATATCGCCCGCTGCGCGGATATGCCCCGTTGGCCGCTGGCCTACAGGCTGGATGCGCTCAAACCGCGGCTGGGCGATATCAATCTGGCCCAATTGTTCCTGGGGCATGGCGGAACGCTCATCTGGTGCCAGGAACTGGTGATCCGCCGCGTGCGACATAATGCCATTGTGACCGATGTTGAGCTTGGCGACGCCGATTGCGACTTTGTCGCTGGTGTGCATCATCATATAGAGGGCAATATCAAAGCCCTGTTCGATCCGGGCGGGCTGTTTGTCTATCCGGATGAATTGCTGCCGGACTGTGCTGGGCTGTGATCGCCGCAAGGCGTTGTCAGGACGAAGCAAACCGGGCTGGCAGTGGCAATAGGGGATAAACCTGTGTCGGAATTACCGGATGCATTTCCGGGTGAATTTTCGTATGATAGTTGTCAGACCGCTGTGAACCGACAGTCCGGTGTGTGCCCTGCGTCACACTTGCCATGAAACGCCATATTTCCCAGGAATTAGAATGGATCAACATTTCCGTGTCCAGGCCCTTGAGTATCATGTAAAGGGCGTTTACAACAAGGGCAACCGCCAATGAATGATGGTCCCCTGTCAGGCGTTGTTGATGCTGCTTCCGGTCCCCAGACCGCCCTGGTCCTGACCGGGGGTGGGGCAAGGGCAGCCTATCAGGTAGGGGCATTACAGGCTATTCTGGCGATTCTCGATCCCTGCAAGTCTACGCGCTTTACCAACCCGTTTCCCATCGTTTGCGGCTCGTCAGCCGGGGCAATCAATGCCACCGCTTATGCCTGTCGTGCCGCGCATCCACATGCTGCGCTCAAGCGGCTTGAAAAAATCTGGCGTAGCCTGCATACAGGCAATGTCTATCGTTCTGATCCAATGGGGGTGTTCGGTAACGGTATGCGCTGGCTGGGTATGCTGATGTTCGGCTGGGCGCTGCAGGGTCTGCGCGATAATGCACCCAAGTCTTTACTGGATAATCGTCCGCTGGCCAAACTGCTGTGCGACAGTATTGATTTTCCCAATTTGCAGCACAATCTGCACAAGGGGCATTTGCATGGGCTGGCCATTACAGCGTCCAGCTATACCAGTGGTAATCATCTGACGTTTTACCAGTCCAGCGGCCCGCTGGATGCCTGGAAGGGGCGTCGTCGCTATGCCATTGCAGAACCCATCACGCTGGACCATCTGATGGCCTCCAGCGCCATTCCCTTCGTGTTTCCGGCGGCCCGCCTGCCGCTGGAAGATAAATGGGAGTGGTGCGGTGATGGATCCATGCGCCAGCTGGCGCCCATCAGCCCGGCCATCCACCTGGGTGCAGATCGGGTACTGGTGATCAGCACCAGCGCCCACGGCGATGCGCCGGTAGAAGAAGATCCGGTGCATCAAAGCGACCAATATCCGACGCTGGCGCAAATTGGCGGTCATGCCTTGTCGGACATCTTCATTGATGGTCTGTCCATCGATTTGGAGCGCATCAGTCGCATCAATACGCTGCTCGAATCTGTACCACCTGGTGTACAGTTAAATACAGGTGTGAAAAAAATTGATGTTTTAACGATAAGTCCGAGTAAATCTATTGACGAAATTGCCCTGAAGCATTTAAATTTCATGCCTAAGTCGGTTCGGGCCTTTTTGCGGGTGTTGGGCGTTTCCGAACGACCCGAAAAAGAGTCGGGCGGATTGCTTGCTTCGTTCCTGCTCTTTGAATCAGCCTTTACGGGTGAGCTGATCGAACTGGCCTTTAATGACGTGATGGCACGTCAGGAAGAAATCAAAGCGTTTTTTTATGGAGAGGTCAATGAATAAAAAAACAAGTACCCCACTGAAAGCTAACCTGGAAACGGGTGGCGCCATAAAAGAAAAAACGATTGGTCTTAATGAACTCAAAGCGCATGCTGAAAAAGCGGGGCTGGCCTATTTTGAGGCCGATTGCGACAAGGCACGCAGTTGCTCGGCTGTGCTGCGTGCTATTGCCAAGGCGGTAGATTATCCGGTGTTTTTTGGCAGCAATATGGACGCCTTGCTGGACTGCCTGGGCGAGACGCTGCTTGAGCAGAAGGGCGGGATGGTGCTCGTATTGCGCCGCCTGCATTCCGAAGACGACTCACTGCTTGAGCATATTGATGCGCTCAAGGGGGTGCTCAACGATACTGTGGAATATGGCGACGATAATGGCCGCGTCTTTTCCTACATGGTAGAACACGCAGGCAAACACGAAGCGCCCGAGCCAGGGCGTGCTCCCAGGCCCTACGCGCAAAGCGATTGATGTCTGACCTTCACGGGGCAGAGACCATGGGTATCCAGTGAAAAAAGTCACAACTGAACAAAGCAACTGATATAGAGTAGCCAACTATAGAACAGCCATTGCTGCGACCGATTACCGTAACTGATTAATTAATGCAAGTGCTTGGGACATCCTATGACTGCAATCAGATAGCGCCGCTAAAAGGCGCCGTGCAATATGTGTGTCACCAGCATGTCCTTTTAGCAATGCAGGGCCGGGTGGGGTGGTATCAGTCACTACACGCCATGCGCACCAGTTTCTGATGACATAAACAGAAGGGTACTTATGCTATCTGATTACTTATGGAATCTACGGGCAAAGATCGGCAATGAACTAATCCAGATGCCTTTTGTGGCTGCCGTTATATTGAACGCGAACGACCAGATCCTGTTGTACGAAAAAGACGGGGCTCAAGGGTGGAGCCTGCCGGCAGGCGCTATTGAGCTGGCAGAGACGCCACAGGAAGCGCTGGCCAGACAGGTCAGGCAGGACACAGGCCTTGAGCTGCTTTCGGCGCAGCTTGTGGATGTGTTCGGCGGCAAGGCGTTTCGTTATATTTACCCCAATGGGGATGAAGTGGAATACACAGTCATTGTGTTCAATTGTGTGACTGAAGGCCAACTGAGGGCACAGGACGGCGGCAAGGGAACATTGCGCTATTTTTCAAGATCACAGATGCCCACGCTCGCTTTGCCTTACCCTAAAGAAGTGCTGTTTCGCCATAGTTCGGTAAACCCATCAGCCTGAATCGCTGCTTAGCCTTTGTGCATCCGGCAGGCGGTTGCCTACAACCAGCCAAGCGTGGCGATCGCTGCGGCGGTCATGGCAAGGCCGGCGGTTTCTGTTCTTAAAATGCGTGGACCAAACGTGACGGCCTGGATGCCGGCGGCCTGCACCTTGTGTAGTTCCTGTGGCGACCATCCGCCTTCCGGTCCGATCAGCAGACGAAACGCGTGTGGTGCCGGCGGTGTAGCGCCCGAGTTCAAACTTGTTTCTGATTCCGGCGCATTGGACGCTGCAGGTGAAGAGGCCTGTGGCAGCGTTGCAAGTGCCTGCAAAAGCGAGCGCTCGCCCTCGGGATGGCACAGATATCCGACTACTCCGTTGGCTTGTTGCAAATACGCGCTCAGCGTCTGTAGTGGATGTACCTGCACAATACAGTTGCGACCTGATTGCTCGCTGGCCGATTCCGCAATGCGTTGCCAATGCAGCTGGCGTTTTTCCAGCCGATTGCCCGACAGTTGCACAATACTGCGCTGCGCGCTGATCGGAAACACATCAGATACCCCCAGTTCCGCTGCTTTTTCGATAATCCAGTCCATCTTGTCGCCCGATGGCAGTCCCTGCACCAGACCTATTCTGCCTGGCAGTTCTGTGCCGGTATGCTGTTGCGGACCAAGATCGGCCATGGCGCGTCCCTGTTCAAAACGCAGTTGCGCCGCAAACTGAGTGCCATCGCCGTTGAAGAGCACAATCGCGTCGCCTTCGCGCAGTCGCAGGGCGCGCGAAGCGTGATGTGCCACGGCGTCGGGCAGGGCAACGCGGGTTTGCGCCAGCAGCGGTATCGGACAATAGAAGCGAGGTAGAGTATGCATGGCTAAATTTTACTTTATTTAGCGAGAGCGTCACGGACAAAACATGGAGTGTTAAAATCGCTGGTTAATCGTAACTAAACCGTGATTTCTACAGGATCCGCATGACCACCACGGCCGCCACATCGAATTCCCACCTTTCCAATGCAATCCGCGCGCTGGCCATGGACGCCGTGCAACAAGCCAATTCCGGCCATCCCGGCGCCCCCATGGGCATGGCCGAGATTGCCGAGGCTCTGTGGACGCGCCACTTGCGTCACAATCCTGCAGATCCGGCCTGGGCTGACCGGGACCGTTTTGTGCTGTCCAATGGTCACGGTTCCATGCTGCTGTATTCGCTGCTGCACTTAACCGGCTATGATTTGCCTATTGAAGAGCTGCGCCAGTTCCGCCAATTGCATTCCAAAACACCGGGTCACCCCGAAGTGGGCATCACCCCCGGTGTGGAAACGACAACCGGCCCGCTGGGTCAGGGCTTGTCCAATGCGGTAGGCTTTGCGCTGGCCGAGCAATTGCTCGCAGCAGAGTTCAACAAACCCGAGCACAAAATCGTTGACCATTACACTTATGCCTTCGTTGGCGATGGGTGCCTGATGGAAGGTATTTCCCACGAAGTGTGCTCGCTGGCCGGGACCCTGAAACTGTCTAAACTTATTGTGCTGTATGACGATAATGGTATTTCCATCGACGGCAAGGTAGAACCCTGGTTTGCCGATGATACCGGCAAGCGTTTTGAAGGTTACGGCTGGAATGTGATTCGTGGCGTCGATGGCCACGATGTGTTTGCCGTCGACCACGCCATCGCCAAAGCCAAGCAGCAGGCGCAGCGTGGTTCTTCCGGTCCGACGATCATTATCTGCAAGACAACGATTGGCAAGGGCGCACCTAATCTACAGGGCAGCGACAAGGTTCATGGCGCTCCGCTGGGCGCAGCGGAAATTGCCGCCACGCGCGAAGCCATTGGCTGGACGCTGCCGCCTTTTGAAATCTCCGAAGACGTCTATGCCGGCTGGAATCAGCGCGAGCGTGGCGATCAGATTCAGCGCGACTGGAAAAAACAGTTTGCGCTCTATAGCATAGACTATCCACAGGAAGCCCAGGAATTTACCCGCCGGATGAATGGTCAGATGCCTGAAGGCTTCGCCGAAAAATTCTCGGCATTCCTGCAGCAAACGGTCAGCAAGGCCGAAACTGTTGCATCGCGCAAGGCATCGCAGTTTGCCATTACGGCGCTGGTGGACATCCTGCCTGAAATGCTGGGCGGTTCGGCAGACCTGACCGGCTCGGTCTTTACCGACTGGAAAGGCGCCGGCGCAGTGCGTTGTGGTACCGACGGTCACTTGCGTTTCGGTCGTCATATCAATTATGGCGTGCGCGAGTTTGGTATGGCGGCCATTATGAATGGTGTTGCCCTGCATGGCGGTTACCTGCCATTTGGCGGCACGTTCCTGACTTTTTCAGATTATTCACGCAACGCCATCCGCATGGCTGCGCTGATGAAGCAGCGCGTTGTCCATATTTTTACGCACGACTCCATTGGCCTGGGCGAAGATGGCCCCACGCACCAGTCGGTCGAGCATGCAGCCAGCCTGCGCCTGATTCCTAATCTGGATGTCTGGCGTCCCTGCGACACGACTGAAACGGCCATTGCCTGGAAGGCAGCCGTATCGCGTCCTGTCAGTGTTGGCATGCAGGTGCAGGAGGGCGGCCCCAGCGCCTTGCTTTTATCGCGGCAGAATCTGCCTTTTGTTGAACGCGACGCCACCACTGTCGAACAAATAGAAAAAGGTGGTTACGTCTTGCGTGACGCTCAGGGGGCACAAGCCGTTATTATTGCTACCGGTTCCGAAGTCGGCCTGGCGCTCGAAGCCCAGGCATTGCTTGCGCAGGAAAATATTCCCGTCCGTGTCGTATCCATGCCCAGCACGTCCGTATTTGATCGCCAGAGCGCCGAATGGCGTGACAGCGTGATCCCGCCGACCTTGCCTGCTGTCTCTGTCGAGGCGGGAGTTACGTCGGGCTGGTACAAATATATCGGTCGTAATGGCGCTGCCGTTGGTCTGGATACCTACGGTGAATCAGCGCCTGCCGGCGTACTGTTCAAGCATTTCGGGTTTACCGCGGAGAACGTGGCAAACCGGGTTAAACAGGTTTTATAAAACAGGAGAGAATGTAATGACCATTCGTGTTGCAATTAACGGCTACGGCCGCATCGGCCGTAATGTACTGCGTGCTCACTATGAAGGTGGCAAAAAGCATGATATTGAAATCGTCGCGATCAATGATCTGGGCGATCCCAAGACCAATGCCCACCTGACTCAGTATGACACTGCGCATGGCCGCTTCCCTGGTACTGTCGCCGTCGACGGTGATTACATGGTGATCAATGGCGACAAGATCCGTGTCCTTGCCAACCGCAATCCGGCAGAACTGCCATGGGGCGACCTGAACGTTGACGTCGTCATGGAATGTACAGGCTTTTTCACCTCCAAGGAAAAAGCCAGCGCCCACCTTAAAGGCGGCGCCAAGAAGGTCATTATTTCCGCCCCGGGCGGCAAAGACGTGGACGCCACCATTGTTTACGGCGTGAACCACCAAGTGCTCAAGGCAAGCGACACCGTCATTTCCAATGCCTCATGCACCACCAACTGCCTGGTTCCGCTGGTGCAGCCGCTGCATGAAGCGCTGGGTGTGGAAAATGGCCTGATGACAACCATTCATGCCTACACCAATGACCAGGTGCTGACTGACGTTTATCACGAAGACCTGCGTCGCGCCCGTTCTGCCACCATGAGCATGATCCCCACCAAAACCGGTGCGGCTGCTGCGGTTGGTCTGGTTCTGCCCGAACTGAACGGCAAGCTGGATGGCTATTCGGTCCGCGTTCCGACAATTAACGTATCTCTTGTCGATCTGTCTTTCGTTGCCAAACGCGATACGACAGTTGAAGAGGTCAATGCCATTCTGAAAAAAGCCTCGGAAGGTTCGCTCAAAGGTATCCTGGATTACAACGAAGCCCCGCTGGTATCAGTAGACTTCAACCACAATCCAGCTTCCAGCACGTTCGATGCGACGCAAACCAAAGTATCTGGAAAACTGGTCAAAGTGGCGTCCTGGTACGACAACGAGTGGGGTTTCTCCAATCGTATGCTCGATACCACGGTAGCCCTGATGTCTGCCAAGTAATCGGTTGGTGTCTGTCAAGGACATTGCAAACGGCATTGCGCGCTTCGGCGGGCAGTGCCGTTTTTCACAATAACTCCAAGGAGTGACAATATGGCGAATGTACAAACGCTTTCCGCCCTGGCTAAGAATGGCCAGCTCAAAGACAAACGTGTTTTCATCCGTTCCGATTTGAACGTGCCACTGGCTGACGACGGCAGCATCACCGAAGATACCCGTATCCGCGCCTCTGTGCCGGCTATCGAGCTGGCGCTGGAAGCAGGCGCTGCCGTGATGGTGACATCCCATCTGGGCCGCCCGACAGAGGGCACATTGACGGCGCAGGACTCGCTTGCCCCGGTGGCCAAGCGCTTGAGCGAACTGCTGGGCAAGCCGGTGCAACTGGTTCAGGACTGGGTCGACGGCGTCAGCGTAGCGCCTGGTCAGGTCGTATTGCTGGAAAACTGTCGCGTCAATAAAGGCGAGAAGAAAAACGATGAAGCGTTGGCCCGAAAACTGGCTGCGCTTTGCGATGTCTATGCCAATGACGCATTCGGCACGGCCCATCGCGCCGAGGCCACCACACATGGTATTGCCAAATTTGCGCCCATTGCCTGCGCCGGTCCTTTGCTGGAAGCGGAGCTGGAGGCCCTGGGTAAAGCATTGCAGAATCCCAAACGACCACTGGTGGCGATTGTCGGCGGCTCCAAAGTCTCGACCAAACTGTCTATCCTGCAGTCGCTGGCCGACAAGGTAGACCAACTGGTGGTGGGCGGTGGTATTGCCAATACCTTCATGCTTGCCAGCGGCAAGAAAATCGGTAAATCACTGGCGGAACCTGAGCAGATAGACCAGGCCAAAGTCGTGATTGACATGATGGCCAAACGTGGCGCCAGCGTGCCCATTCCGACAGACGTTGTCTGCGCCAAGGAGTTTTCCGCCCAGGCCAAGGGTGAAGCCAAATCGGCCGACGCGGTTGCTGATGACGATATGATTTTCGATATTGGCCAGAACACGGCCGACGAACTGGCCGGCATTTTGAAAAATGCCGGTACGATCGTATGGAACGGCCCGGTAGGCGTATTTGAATTTGACGCCTTTGCCAACGGCACCCGCAAGGTGGCCGAAGCCATTGCCGCATCGGACGGCTTCTCCATTGCTGGTGGCGGCGATACATTGGCAGCAATTTCCAAGTTCGGCATCACCGACCAGGTAGGCTATATCTCTACCGGTGGTGGCGCGTTCCTGGAATTTCTTGAAGGCAAAGTGTTGCCTGCAGTAGAGATACTCGAGCAACGCAACAAGGCATAAACCGGCAGAGGCTTCTGCATGATACTGATCCGACCTTGTCGTATCAGTATCTGCATCAGCATCCCTATCCCGATCTCAAGACAATAGCAATAACCATTAGCCATACCACATCAAAGTCAGCGACTGTGTCGGTGGCTTTTTTTAATACTGATACCCGCTCAATAACGGCGCAATGGATCTGCGCTGGCCGCCGTTATTTTCCTTCAGTTGTGTCCATATATCCCCTTAACTACCCCTACTGGCAGATAGCTGAATCAGACCGACTTCTGTTATGATTTCAGGCAGCCACCGGTTCGGCGTGTGGCCCTGATTATTTTTGGGAAGGCGGTAACTATGAAACGCATCTTTGTTGCCGGAGCCGCACTGGTTCTGTCGGGAATTATTGGCACTGCAGTTGCCGCCAATATCACGTCGGTTTCTCCCACGGGTACCCAAAGCAAGGTCTCCGCCATTGATATCGTGTTCAGCACTAACGTCACTCCATTGGGACGCAACGATTTGCCCCCGCCGGTCTCTGTCAGTTGCAAGGGGGGCCAGGTAAAGGGGCACGGCAAATGGTCCGACGGTGCGCACTGGTCCTATGAATTTGAAGAAACGCTGCCGGCCGGCGTGCAATGCACGATCACCCCGGATGCCGCCTTTCGCGATGCCACCGGCAAACCGGTGCAAGGCAAGAAACAATATCAGTTTGATACCGGCAGGCTGGCAGTCACGTCTATCAGCCCTTCGGGCGAAATTGATGAGGATCAGGCTTTCACGGTCCGGTTTAACCTGCCGGTTCAGGCAAGCAGTGTGCAAGCGCATGCAAGCTGTGTCGTGCAGGGTCTGGGTGAACAGATTCCGGTCAAGGTGTTGTCCGAGCAGGATAAGAAAATAATTATCAGCCAGGCCCGATCGTACCTTGAAGACGAGGCCGAGAATATTGCTTTTGTTCAGTGCGCGCGCCGGCTGCCGGCAGCAGCCAAAGGCAGGCTGGTTATCGGGCAGGCGGTCACCAGCCAGGGTGGCGTGTCCATGAGCAAGCCCTATGATTTCGAATTCGAGGTACGCAAGGACTTTGCCGCCGGCTTTTCCTGCTCGCGCGAAAACCAGAATGCCGATTGCTCGCCGGCCAGGCCTGTGTATCTGACGCTCAGCGAATCCATTACCAGGGCAGATCTGCAAGGCATTACGCTTTCCGGTGCGAGTGGCAAACAGTATCCCTCAGATATCGACGACAGCGACAGCACCATAAGCAGTGTGAAGTTCCCGGGCCCGTTTGCTGAACACGAGACGCTCACGCTCAATGTGCCGGCAGGCCTGAAAGACGAGTCGGGACGGGTGCTGAGCAATGCCGGCCAATTCCCCATGAAGGTTCGCATGGCCTCCTATTCGCCCATGCTCAAGTTTGCCTCTTCCACGTTCGGTATTATCGAGCGCAATGCAGATGCCGTTGATGGCAAGGCCCCGTGGCATGTACCGCTGACTGTTCGGTATGTAGAGAACCCGCTGGCCATCAAAGACCAGATTCTGTCGCCGGGGGCCATCAGCGATTATGTTCCCCAGGAGGACGCGGATGTGTTAAAGGCATTTGCACGTGTGCGCCGCCTGGATGAAACGTCGATGACGGCAAAAAATATTCGTGCCGTGATGAATGATCAGCCTGACAGCCATACGGAAAATAAGCCGGTCTATATAGACACCCGATCCGTTTCCATGCTGGCCGAAAACCCGAGCGCCACCACCATCACGCTGCCTGGCGTAAAAGCGGCGGGCAAGCACCGCGAATTTGAGGTGCTGGGCGTGCCATTGCAGCAACCGGGTTTTCACGTACTGGAGGCCAAATCCGCCAGTCTCGGGCAGGCATTGCTTGCCAATAAGAATCCCATGTATGTGCGCAGCTCCGTGCTGGTGACCAATATGGCCGTGCATATCAAAAAAGGCCGGGACGATTTGCTGGTGTGGGTGACCACGCTGGACGACGCCAAACCGGTAGCGCATGCACAGGTCAATGTCCTGGATTGTTCTGGTAAAACACTACTGACCGGCCAGACGGGTAGCGACGGCATCTGGCATTACCGCAAGGCGGTCAAGGGAGAAGACTATTGCAACAACACGCAATTGTCCGGCCTTTTTGTGTCGGCGCGCATCGGCCCCGATCATCCGCAAGCCGCTGGCACGGGTGATTATTCATTTGCGTTTACCTCATGGGACAACGGCATTGAATCGTGGCGCTTCAATGTGCCAACCGACAGTTCCGCCCAGCCTACGGTGCGGGCCCACACAATCCTGGACCGTAGTCTGTTCCGTGCCGGCGAGACGGCATCCATGAAGCATCTGCTGCGCACGCTGACACGCGACGGGTTTGCGCTGCCTGACATCAATACGCTGCCTGCACAGATGAGCATTGAACTGGTCGGCGGGGAGGACGAATATAAATTCCCGGTCAAATGGCAGCAAACAGCGGGTGGCGGCGTGTTCAGCGCAGCGGACTGGAAAATCCCGGAAGATATCAAACGCGGACAGTACCGAATTGTGCTGGACCCCGATGGTCAGGCATACGAAACCGGTCAGTTTCGTGTCGAGGACTTCAAGCTGCCTTTGCTGGCAGGACAGTTGTCCGTCACTGATGCGGCGGGCGACAAAGGGCCGCTGATCGCACCCAAGGCGGTGCGGCTGGATATGCAAATGCGCTATTTGTCTGGCGGTGCAGCCGGACGCCTGCCTGTAGATATTTCTGCATTGTCGCGCGATCGCGCCATTTCCTTTCGCGACTATGACGATTATTCTTTCGATCCGCCGCAACAGATCGCGGCCGACGGCGACAGCGAGCAAGAAGAGAACGCAGACGATAGCGAGACCAGCCGCATTATCGTGAACAAGCAGAAGATGACGCTGGATGCCCAGGGACACGGCACGCTGGCGCTGGACACTTTGCCAGCGTCCGACAGAGCGCGCAACATCACCTTTGAAGGCAGCTTCATGGATCCTAACGGCCAGGTGCAGACCGTCAGCCGTACTGTGGCCGTGTGGCCCGCGGCCTATGTGGCGGGCATTCGCAGTGGTTACATGGTACAGCAGGAAAAGGCCGCCGCGATATCGGTGATTGCGCTGGATACGCAGGGCAGGCCGGCCGCAACGGCCCCCGTCAAGGTGCGCGCGGTCAGCTATTCCTATCAGACCGTACGCAAGCGCCTGGTCGGTGGCTTTTACAGTTATGACACCCATCGTGTTGCCAAAGATCTGGGCACGGTATGCACCGGCACCAGCGGCGCCGATGGTAAATTCGCTTGCGATATCAGCCTCAAAGAACAGGGACGGGTCAGCCTGATTGCCGAGGTTACCGATAGCGCAGGTCGTCGTGCTCAGGCTGAGTCCAGCGTCTATGTGGTGGGAGCAGGCGAGATGTGGTTCTCGGGCGAGAATAATGACCGTATCGACATTATTGCCGATAAGAAGGAATATCAGTCTGGCGAGACAGCACAATTGCAGGTGCGCATGCCATTTCGCCAGGCCAATGCACTGGTTGCCATTGAACGGGAGGGGGTCCTGGAGACCCGGCAAGTAGCCCTGTCGGGCACCAATCCAACTTTTACCGTTCAGATCAAGCCTGAGTGGGGACCGAACGTCTATGTTTCGGTGCTGGCGCTGCGAGGTCGAATCCGCGATTCGGCGCAGAATCCGGATCTCAGTTGGGGCGAATCTGCTTCTGCGCTGCCGACTGCCCTGATTGATCTGGCCAAGCCGGCGTATCGCTATGGGCTGACGGCGATTCGTGTACGCAGTGATAAAAATGCCCTGAACATCAGTGTTGCCACAGACAAGCCGCGTTATCAGGTGCGAGACCAGGCCACGGCCACGATCCGAGGCACCTTGCCGGATGGCAGTCCGGCTGCCAATGCCAGTGTTGCATTGGCGGTGGTGGACGAAGCCTTGCTTGAACTGGCCCCCAATGACAGCTGGAATATTGTCAAGGCCATGATGGGTGAACGCGCCTATGGCGTGGAAACAGCCACGGCGCAGATGGAAGTGGTGGGACGGCGACACTATGGTCGCAAGGCCCTGCCACCGGGCGGTGGCGGCGGCAATGGCGGCGCGCCCACCCGCGAACTGCTCGATAGCCTGGTATTCTGGAAGCCCGATATTGTGCTGGATGCGCAGGGCCAGGCCACCGTTGCGCTCGGCCTGAATGATGCAATCTCGGGTTTCCGATTGGCGGCCATTGCCGAACTGGGCGCAGACCGGTTTGGCCAGGGCAGCGCCCATATCGTGACCACACAGGATTTGCAGGTCATCTCCGGTTTGCCGCTGGTCGCTCGCAGTGATGACCATTACACCGCGAAGATCACCCTGCGCAATGCGACCGATCGCGCCATGACCGTAGAAGCGGGCGCGCGCGTAAGCAGCCCGGCGCTTGCGCCGTTGGCACTGAAGCCGCAAACCGTGTCCATTGCTGCACAGTCGTCGCAGACGGTTTCCTGGGACATGGACATGCGTACCGTGCCGCCAGGGCCTTCGTCACAGACGCTGAAATGGCGTTTCGATGCCAGGGAACAGGGCGAACAGGGGGCTGGTGCACCGGCGCATGCGGTTGCCGCGGACAGTGTCGAAATATCACAACTGTTGATTCCTACCGTACCGGTCACGGTGCGACAGGCCACATTGCAATCGGTGCGCGCCAAGGAACCTATTCAGCGGTTACCGGTGCAACCGCCTACAGGCGCGATCAAAGGGGCCGATGGCGTGCCGCTGGGCGGCGTACAGGTGCAATTGTCCACGTCTGTGGCTAAAGGGCTGGAGCCGGTGCGCCGCTGGTTTACCGATTATCAGTTTACCTGCCTGGAACAACTGTCTTCGATTGCGATTGGTATTGACAATCCGCAGCGCTGGTCGGCGCTGATGAATCGGTTGCCTGTATACATGGATGATCACGGGCTGGTGGCCTATTTCCCAGGACTGGCAGGCGACGAAGTGCTCACCGCCCATTTGCTGGCAGTGTCCCAGGAGGCCAGTCGGGGCGATCAGCCTTACACCATTCCCAAAGCGTATCGTGAAAAAATGCTGGAGGGCCTGATGGCCTATGTGACCGGCAAAATCCGTTCAACAGCATGGCAGCCCAAGCAGGATAACGGCGAACGCAGGCTGATGGTGCTGGAGGCCTTGTCACGCGCCGGTATGGTCACACCGCGTCTGTTGTCCACCATTGAGTTTGATCGTGAACGCATGAGTACAGCGGCGCTGGTAGATTGGCTCAGCATTGTATCGCGCGTCAAGAACTTGCCGGATCAGGCCAAGACCCTGGCTACGCTGCGTTCGGCCCTGCTGTCGCGCATGAGTCGACAGGGCACCAGCCTGGTGCTGGCAGATGACGATGATGCCTACCCCTGGTGGATGATGAGCAATCGCGCTACGGTGACTGCCAAGCTGCTTGTTGCTGTCATGAACAGCAAGGCCTGGGAAAAGGATATCCCGGTGCTGTTGACCGGCTTGCTTGGTCAGCAGCAACGCGGCACTTGGTCTACGACCACGGCCAATGTGTGGGGTACCCTGGCGGTTCGCGCCTTCAGTGCGTTGTTTGAAAAAACGCCGGTCAAGGGAACGCTGTCCATGTCGCTGCAAGCTGCCGGTGCCGCGGCTGCATCGGCAGACCAGCAGTGGGAAGGCCTGCAGCCAACCCAAAAAATCCTGGTGCCATGGAAAAACCACGATCCCCAGCAACTGTCACTATCGCTTCAGGGAACCGGGCGCGTCTGGGCATCCATGGCTGCCCAGGCGGCGGTACCGGTAAGCAAGCCAATCTACGCGGGCTATACACTCAGCCGCACTGTCGTTCCGGTATCACAGGCGGTAAACGGCAAATGGTCAGTGGGCGACATCTATCGTGTCCATCTGGAGGTTACTGCCAAGACTGCCATGAACTGGGTGGTGCTTAGCGATCCGGTGCCGGCTGGCGCGACGGTTCTGGGCGGCGGCCTGGGCCGGGATTCAGCCGTGGCAACCCAGGGTGAGAAGCAGGACAACGCAGGCATGTCGCCCAGCTTTGCTGAACGCAAAAGCGAGTTGTACCGTGCCTACTATGCGTGGTTACCGGCAGGCAAAACGTCGCTTGAGTACACGGTAAGGCTCAATACCCCAGGTAGCTATAGTTTGCCCGCTACGCGGATCGAGGCCATGTATGCGCCGCAGGTCTATGGGGAATTGCCCAACACCGGCGGGTTTACGATCGTTGAATCGGCCAGTGAACAGGCCGGTGCTGCACCACAACAGGCTGCACCGGCACAAGGGGCCAGCGCGTCGGCTGTGACAACCCCATGACAGGAAGGGCAGTGGAGCAGCAGGCAGAACGCCGGCGCTGGCCATCCAGGCTGGTGGGCCTGTGCCTGGCCGCGCTGCTGATCGTTGTTATTGCCGGAGTTGCTGTCTATATCGTTCGCCTGCCGGTACCTGCGTACGATGAGGTGCGTAGCGGCTACCGCCCGTCCTATATCACTTTGCTTGATCGCGATGGGATGGTGCTGGAGCGGGTGCGTAACGACTATCAAGAGCGGCGCGACAACTGGACGCCACTGGGCGAGATTTCGCCCGCCCTGGTCCGTGCAGTGCTGCTGTCCGAAGACCGGCGCTTCTACAGCCATGCCGGCGTCGATGTGCTTGCGCTGGGCGGTGCAGTGCGTGACCGCCTTACCCGAAATACTGTGCGTGGCAGCTCGACGCTCACGATGCAACTGGCAGGCATGCTGGACGCTGGCGATGGGCGCAACGGCAGGCGTACACTGGCACAGAAAGCCAGGCAGATCATGCAGGCAATGGCACTGGAATTGCATTGGAGCAAATCACAAATCCTTGAAGCCTATCTCAACCTGGTGCCATGGCGTGGTGAGTTGTCTGGTGTGACTGCAGCAGCCCGCAGTCTTTTCGGTAAATATCCTGTCGGCCTGGACAGTCGCGAAGCCGCGATTCTCGCGGCCATGCTGCGCTCACCCAATGCTGCGCCAGCCGTTATTGCGCGCCGGGCTTGCGGCATTCTGAAGGCACAATCACAAGCGCAATACTGCGACAATCTTGCGGGCATTATCGAATATCAGTTAAGTCATACCACCAGCATCCTGCAGGACGATCCTTTTACGGCCTCGCATTTTGCACGACGCCGGCTGGCGTTGGGCATGCCCCAGCAGGCGCAACTTGCCACCACGATCGATGGTACGTTGCAGCGCACTGTGCAGAGCATTGTCAACCGTGTGGTCCATGAAATTCGCCATAGCCATGCCAATGATGCAGCAGCGGTCGTACTGGACAACCGTACCGGCCGTATTTTGGCTTACGTGGGTTCATCCGGCGATCTGGCGACGGCTCGCTACGTTGATAATGCAACCGCCTTGCGGCAGGCCGGCTCTACGCTTAAACCCTTCCTGTACGCTCAGGCGCTGGAGCAGCGCCGCATCACGGCCGCTTCCCTGCTGGACGACAGCGCAGTCAATCTGCCTACGGGCAATGGGCTGTATGTGCCGCAAAACTATGACAAACAGTTTGGCGGCTGGGTCAGTGCCCGCACGGCCCTGGCTTCATCATTGAATATTCCGGCCGTGCGTCTGCTGGTTATGGTCACACCCGACGTCTTTCATCAGCGACTGCGCCAGCTTGGATTGCCGCTGGCGCAATCGGGCGACTACTATGGCTATAGTCTCGCTTTGGGCAGCGCCGATGTGACGCTGTTGTCACTGACCAATGCCTACCGGGCACTTGCCAACCACGGCATATACAGCGCAGTGAACTGGGGCGTTGGCGCGAAGCCGGCCGCCAGTCGGGTCATGAGTGAAGAGGCCGCCTGGCTGGTGGGCGATGTCCTGTCGGACCGGCAAGCACGGGCCCGCACCTTCGGTCTGGATAGCGCCTTGTCCACTCCGTTCTGGACAGCGGTTAAAACCGGCACCAGCAAGGATATGCGCGATAACTGGACGGTGGGCTGGTCTGATAAATATACCGTGGGCGTATGGGTGGGCAACAGTACCGGCGCCAGCATGCGCCAGGTCAGCGGCGTTACCGGCGCGGGGCCCGCGTGGCATGACATCATGCGGTATCTGCATGAGGATCACGCCAGTATGCAACCGGCCCGGCCCGCCGGGTTGAGCGCACGCGACATCACATTTGAAAATGATCTGGAAGCAGCCCGGGCCGAATATTTTCTGCCGGGCACCGAGATGTCGCGCATCGCGCTGGCGTCTTCGGCCGCGGCACCGGCTTCCGGGCGCATGGTCATTCGCACGCCGGCCGACGGTACTATTATCGCTCTAGATCCGGATATCCCGGCAGATAATCAACGCCTGCAGCTATTGACCACGACCCCGGCAGGGGGGGCGCACGCAGCCGTGCGCTGGTATGTCGATGGCCGTTTTCTGGGAGATGCCAATCCCTTTGCCTGGTATCCCGTACCGGGCAGCCACTTGATTGAAGCACGTGATGACAACGACCAGACGCAGGATCGGGTGCGTGTCAATATACGCGGCGCGCAGTTGCGACCGCAACTGGGACAGCAGCCGTGATCGGCCTAATGCATGGCTACTGGTTGTTGCTATAACAAGCCTGAGCAAAGATTGATTAGTCGTTGTCTGGAGGGAACTGACGCAGATTCGGGTACCGTTGTTCCAAATTTTGAATAAAACGATCCGTGCTTTCTTGTGAATACCCCAAGATCTTTCCGATTTCTCTTTCCACCGATTCTATGTAACCGTATTTATAAGCACATTTTTGTAGTTCGATAAATCTTAATGCTTGGTCCCTTGCGCCGGGCACGTAAACCACGAGATCTTCATAGGGACCATCTCCCAAATGTTCTTTGACCCAGGCTAATGTCCTGGGATTTTGGGCTAGCCGAACGAAATTGTCCTCAGCACCAAATTTGATGGTTTCAAATAATCCCTCATCAATGCATTTTCGCATGTCTTGGAAATGTTCTTCAGGGTAATCGAAACAAAAATAGGCGACCCCTTTTTTGCCTGCGAGCATAAATTGCGCTTCACGTCCTTCATGTGGGCCCCCTTCTTCGTTTTCAACAAGATCTGTATTGGTCATGAATAAAGCACCACCTCAATTAGCACGACAAAATCAACATACTCTATTTTTTAACGGGCCGCCACCACTGAAGAACTGGTCGCCGCACCCCATATCTTTCAACATTTCACGGTATTGATCTATAGACTTCCGATAGCAATCCGGGCATAGACCTCCATATTCTGAGTTGCCCGCATGCCAAGCCCGGCAATTTGGATCGGTGCATCTAAAACTAGGACTTTTTTTTACCTGCTTCAGCGTTTGTTGGTTATATCGACATAACGCGAATTAATACAGCAAGAACAATTAACAATTTTTTCATCTCGACCTCCTGATGAGTTTTATTATTTTTAATTCTGGAGGCAATATTGTCTAGCAAATAAATGCAAATACGAATCGTTGTTATTTCATGATTTTGAGAGCGTGCTGAGGATTATTGATAAACGCCTTCATAATTTGAAAAGTTTCTGTTTCTTCATAGGAAACTGTTTCGATTCCATCTGCGGAACATTGATAAATTTTTGAATCGGGATAGGCCAATAAAATCGGGGAATGCGTCGCGATCAGGAACTGAGAACCTTCGTTTATTAGATCGTGAATACGAAAAAGTGCAGCCAATTGACGTTGCGGAGAAAGGGCAGATTCCGGCTCATCCAGTATATATAATCCCTTTGCACCAAATCGATGGGTCAACAGTGTCATGAACGATTCACCGTGTGATTGTTCGTGTAATGACGTACCTCCGTAAAAATTTATAATTTTTGGGCCTCCTTCATCCTGGTCCAAATGCTCTATTTCTGTGGCAAGATTAAAAAAACTTTCTGCGCGCAAGAAAATACTGGTTCTGGGCTTCCTGCCTTTTGCTAGACGAATATGATCGGCCAGCGAGCTGTGCGATTTTCTTGTATTGAAATTAAAATTTTGTGTTCCCCCTTCTGGATTAAAGCCGTATGCAACAGCGATCGCTTCCAATAGTGTAGATTTTCCTGATCCATTTTCGCCAACAAAATAGGTGACTTTAGGATGAAAATCCAAACGATGAAGATCCTTAACAGCTGCCAGGTCATAGGGATAGACGTTGTGAGACTCGACTGTTTCCCGGCGGAAAATCAGGTGTTGAAGAAATTGGTTATTCAGTGCCATTGTCAGCAATCAAGATGATTAAACGTTTGAATATGTTGGAATCCCATCACGGGAGAACGACACAATACCGTAGCAGATAAAAGGTTCCATCAGCAATTTTTTTCGCAAGAGAGTGCTATTTCTGCAGTGGGCGCGCGCTTGTATAAAAGATGACCAACGACATTATGTACAAATGGAGGGGAAACGTAAAACTCAGGATGAGCACGGGAAAAGGCAGCGCGCCACTCACAATAAATAAAATCATGGACTTGTTGTTTTCTCCTTTGTGAATACGGGACACAGGCCATGCGATCTGTTGCATAATTGAGTAAACAGTCCAATCAGATGGTGCACCAATGCAAACCAATACAAGCAATTCACAACTGAAAGTGGGCGTCGGCCAGTTTGCTGCCGTCAACGAGATCGAACCCAATAAGGAACATATCCATACCCTGGTAACCCAGGCGGCAGAGCAGGGCGTGGAACTGCTCGTGCTGCCCGAGGCGTCCATGTGTTCTTTCGGCTCGCCGCTACCGCAATTGCGGGAGACCGCCGGCAACAACTCACCTGCCTTTATCAGCTATATGCAGGATCTGGCGCGCGCCCACAACATGCATATTGTGGTCGGCGTGCTCAGCCTGGCAGACCAGCCGGACGATGAGCGTGTAACCAACCAGCTGCTGGTGCTTGACAATACCGGTGCGCAGGTGCTGCGTTATACCAAAATGCATGTCTATGACGCTTTTAAGTTCAAAGAGTCCGACAAAGTGCGGCCCGGCAGTTTCTCTGAACAAAATGCCGAACTGGGCCTGTTTGATATCAAGGGCTTCCGGGTTGGCCTGATCAACTGCTATGATCTGCGTTTTCCTGAAATGGCAAGAGCCCTGATCGATCAGGGTGCCGATGTGCTGTCGGTAAGCGCAGCCTGGCTTGCCGGACCGCTCAAGGAAAACCATTGGGAAATATTGCTGCGGGCCCGCGCCATTGAAAACACCAGCTATGTGCTGGCATCGGGACAGACCGCACCGCGCAATTGCGGTCTGAGTATGATCGTGGATCCATTGGGTATGGTGCTGGGTACTGCCACCGCAGACCCGGGTCTGGCGGTGCATACCCTTTCATCACAACGTATTGCGCAAGTACGCGAGCTGCTGCCATGTCTGCAGAATCGCCGTTATCAGGTATCAGGATTGAAATGAATACAACTGCAATAAAAAGAACGCATCCGGACGAACTCATTGTCGGGCTGGTTTCCGTTTCGGACAGGGCCACTTCCGGCGTCTACGAGGACAAAGGCATTCCTTCGCTCGAAGCCTGGTTGGGGCGCGCCCTGCAATCGCCCTTTCAGACGTGTACGAGGCTGATCGCCGATGATCAGAAAACCATTTCTGAGGCGCTGACCGAACTGGTGGACCAGCAGGGGTGTGATCTGGTGCTCACCACCGGCGGCACGGGCCCGGCGCGGCGTGATGTTACGCCCGAAGCGACACTGGCCGTCGCCACCAAGCTCATGCCTGGTTTCGGTGAACAAATGCGACAAATCAGCCTGGCTTTTGTGCCCACAGCCATTCTATCCCGGCAGGTGGCCGTGATTCGTGAAGCAGACGATCATGCTGCCATGATTATCAACTTGCCGGGCCAACCCAAAGCCATCCAGGAAACCCTGGAAGGCCTGCGTGATGAACAGGGCAAAGTAAAGGTGCCAGGCATTTTTGCCGCCGTGCCTTATTGCATTGACCTGATCGGCGGTCCTTATATAGAGACCCGAGACGAGATTGTCGCGGCTTTCCGTCCAAAATCGGCACGGCGGGCGCCCAAAGCTTGACACTCGTGATGTCACAATTGGTAAATTTGGTAAAAAGCCGGGTTCCTGCGCCTTATATGCGGTTTCCCACTTAAAATAGTGGCTGTTCAGATATTTTTCAATTTCAGGAGATCGTTACATGGCACTCGTTTCTATGCGCCAATTACTGGATCATGCCGCGGAAAACGGCTATGGTATTCCCGCCTTCAACGTGAACAATCTGGAGCAGGTGCAGGCCATCATGGAAGCGGCCAAGGAAACCAACAGTCCGGTCATCATGCAGGCGTCTGCTGGTGCGCGTAAATACGCAGGCGAAGGTTTTCTCAAGTACCTGATCCAGGCTGCGGTAGAGAGCTATCCGGAAATTCCGGTAGTCATGCACCAGGATCATGGCCAGTCACCTGAAATCTGCCAGGGCGCCATCAATCTTGGCTTTTCAAGTGTCATGATGGACGGCTCTCTCATGGCCGACGGTAAAACCATTGCCGATTATGAATACAACGTGGAAGTAACCAAGAAAGTTGTTGATCTTGCACACAAAGTCGGCGTCACCGTAGAAGGTGAACTGGGTTGCCTGGGCTCGCTTGAAACCATGAAAGGTGACAAGGAAGACGGCCACGGTGCAGAAGGCACCCTGACCATGGAGCAATTGCTGACCGATCCGGAGCAGGCTGCAGATTTTGTCCGTCGCACCCAATTGGATGCGCTGGCGATCGCGATTGGTACAAGCCATGGCGCCTACAAATTTACCCGCAAGCCTACAGGCGATATTCTGTCTATCAATCGCATCAAGGAAATCCACGCCCGCTTGCCCAACACGCACCTTGTCATGCATGGCAGCTCCAGTGTTCCCCAGGAATTGCTGGCCGAAATCCGTGAGTTCGGTGGCGACATGAAAGAAACCTATGGTGTGCCGGTCGAAGAAATTCAGGAAGCCATCAAGTTTGGCGTGCGCAAAGTCAATATCGATACCGATATCCGTCTTGCCATGACAGGCGCCATTCGCCGTTTCCTGGGCGAAAACCCCGGCAAATTCGACCCGCGTGAATACAACAAGCCTGCCCGCGAAGCCGCCAAGAAAATCTGCGTGGCGCGCTATCAGGAATTTGGTACCGCCGGCAACGCCAGCAAAATCAAGCCGATTGCTCTGTCTGAAATGGCCGCAGCCTATGCTGCAGGCAAGCTGTCTCAACAGATCAAATAAGACGATTGCGCCGTCTCCCGGGACGGCCTGTCTGGGAAACCCCGTCACGACGATGCGTTGTGGCGGGGTTTTTCTTGTGGGTTTCCGTAATAGTAAATGATACCCGTAACGGGTATATTGCTATAATTTAGCAAGACGCAGTGGCAGTATGAGAGTGTTAAAGCGCAGAGCGTTTGCGAAGTGGCAATTGCGTGAAAAATTGCCTGACGCTGTTTTATGTTGGGCGGTCATGGAAATGGAGCACGGGCTGATCGACGCCGATTTGGGTGGAAAACTTTATAAAAAACGGGTGCCTGGCGCTGGTCGCGGTAAAAGCCGGGGGTACCGAACATTGCTTTCGGCTCGAATAGGTAGTCGGTACATTTTCCTGCATGGTTTTCTCAAAAGTGAGCAGTCCAATATTTCTCTGAAAGAAAAGCAGGCCTTAAGCTATGCCGGCAAGGTATTTCTTGCGCTATCAGATGACGACCTGGTCCTTGCCCTGCAAACCGGTGTCCTACAGGAGTTGCATTGTGACAGGAAAAATCATTGAATCATTGCGCGGTGAACTGGCTGAACTGCAGACTGCCGGTGCAATCAGCAAAACGACAATGCGCGAGTTTGACACGCTTTTTCCGTTGCCGGTCAGGAATTTTACGGCGACAGATATACGAACATTGCGCGAGTCACTCAATATTAGCCAGCCTGTCTTTGCGCTTCATTTACATACCACGGCCTCTACTATACGTAAATGGGAGCAGGGTCATACGCGCCCGTCCGGACCGGCGTTGAAATTGCTCAATGTGATCGCCGACAAGGGGCTGCAAGCCATTCTGTGAGATGACAGAACAACCCCCAAGGGTTGGGTGCGATCCAACCCTTGTGACGTCACTCAATGGCGTTCGTCATGCACCACGAACAATGACGCGACTGACAAAGGTCCGCCGATCAGAATGCATAGCTGATACCCAAGGACAGAGAGTGGTCCGATACTTTCTTGCCGAAACGGCCATCGTAATACAAGCCTGCGGATAAGTTCTTTTTAGGGCTTGCCTGTATTCCCACCTCGGTCACTAAAGCGTTTCGGGAAAGAGGGTTTCCTCGGACGTCAAATGTGTCTCCGCCAGGGTACTTCACAGAGGCAATGGGGGCAATATCTCCGACGTTAAAATTCCAGCCGATCATGCCAGACAGTCTGAATGCGGTGCCAGAGCCACTTTCAACGATATTTGATATTCTCGCGCCCAAAATACTGGATACAACATTGGCTGATTGACGTTTGCCCGATACCTTGCTGGCATCGCCGTCTTCCTCGAACGCATGGGCCCTCAAATGCACGTATGCGCTGTTGACAAACGGTTCGATCATAACGGCATTCGCGGTAAGTTTGTATCCCAGCTCGCCGTAGACTTGCAGACTGCTGGCACTGTAATTGGCCTTGTTCATGGACGTCAAGTCGGGATAGCCACCGCGTCGAGTGGCGATTTCATGGAGAGCCAGCGAGGCACCCACGCGCAGTCCGAGACGTTCGCGTTCTGTGGCGGCATATGCCCCAAATTGATAACTGTCGATTTTGGCTGACGCGCGATCACTCTTGAGTGAACTATTGGACAGCCCCACCAGTGCCCCGGCACGCCAGTTCCGGTTCATTAAATGATCTACGCCGAATATCAGGCCGCCGATGGTACGATCCAGCGAGGCGGCATTGCCGTCCCCTTTGTGTTTTTGCCAGGAACCCAGCACCTTACCCCAAACGTTCATATTGGTTTCCCCAAGCAGTTTCCCGTCGGCGCTGGCACCGATATTCGGCATGGAAGCGAACCCGGACCGACTGAGCGCAGCGTCCCGCATGAATCGGGTATTGTCGATCAGTGTCTGTTTGAGTGAAGCATGGATATCCACATTGGACAATTGCTGCAAACTGCTGGCTGCTTCCTGGCGTGAAGCCGACGTGAGCAAGGCATCATACAAGGGATGGCCGGGCGTGAGTGACTCAACGCCGTCGCCAATCTGTCTCTGGTTGTGCGTCTGGCCTACAGCGCCAAAGCCAAGATCGCTTCTACCCAGGACCAGGCCCACAGTCCGCGGCAAGTAGCGCAAGCCGGCTGCAATAAAAGGAAGGTCAATATCCAGACGTGCCTGATCGAATGCACCGGCTACTCCTGCACCCGCGGTCAGGATCTCATACGGTTTTTGCATGCTCTGTCTGACCTGTTGCGCCAGTTGTGTTCTGGACAGGTCAGCGACAGCAACATCGACCATACCACCATGGATATTGGCTGCGTTTTCAACCTTCAGTACGTCATGGTTACCCTGGCCATCGATCTCGATCGCCAGCCGCGATCCCGGCTCAAAAACGGCGTTGCCGGCCCCCGCGCCGGCAGCGCCTGGGTTTGTGATAGTCAATGTGCCTATCGAATTGCCCGGCGATACAATACCGTCCTGATGGACATGAATGCCACCGACCCGCCCGTTGCCGCTGAGAGTACCTCCACCATAAACAATTGTGTTCGAGATGGTTGAACCGTCGACGGCAAATCGGCCATCGTAGACGTGGGTGGAGCCCGTGTACGTATTGTCCCCCTGCAGGCGGAACGTACCACCGCCCAATACCACCACATCTCCGGAACCGGTGATGCTATCCTTGTAGGCCCATTCATTGGAGCGTGCAAACACCAGCGAACTGTTATTGAGGATGTTGCCGGTTACACTGCCGGTTGTGCCACCAATACCGAACTGCAGTACGCCGTCGGAAATTTTTGTGCCGCCGGTGTATTGACTGTTGCCTGCAAGCGCCAGCAGGCCGGCGCCAGCTTTCTCCAGTCCGCCAGGACCCGAAATGTCGTTGGTCCAGACATCCGCAACGCATGCGTCTTCTGCGCAAGCCTCTGATTTTTTGCCTGGGATGTTAACCACAAAATTGATATATTCAAAGGCATTCTCGGGTGTGTCTGCCTCATTGTTCGGCTGTATGCGTGTCAGTTCATGCTCATATGCCTGCCTGCGAAACGCCGCCTCTTGTGGGGCAAGTTGCTCGTTCAGGGCGAGCAGTTGCGCCGCTTCTTTTTGATTACCTGCTTTTTCTGCTTCTGCGGCGCGTTTGGCGTTTTCGATCATTTGCATTTTCAGTTCATAAGCCTGAGTCGCGTAGTAATCGGCTTTTGCAACGATCGGATTGTATTTGTCTGCGGCCTCTATTTCGTACTGCTCAAGCTTTTCAATATAGCTCCTGCGCAGTGCAAACAGCGAGCGAGGTCCGCCAATGGCGGCCTCCAGGTCCATTGCGCCCCAGCCGTACACACGGTCAATGCCGGGTGCGCCAATATCCTGCGCCGTGCTCAGCACAATGTCACGGATCTGCCAGTTCTGAAGATAGGGAAATCTGGATTTGGTGACCGCAAGGCCTGCCGTCAGTGTTGGTGCTGCCATGGACGTGCCCAGCGCCATGCGGTAGATTGGCTGCAGGTTTTTCGGATCCATAACCTCAGCTTCTGATGAGCCCGGTGGGGCTTTGCTGGTCACGGCCAGGCTCAGGATCCGATATCTGTCTGAAGAGATGTTGCCATTGAGTTTTTCATAAATGTATTTCTGGCCGCTGGCATCGGGATGATAAAAATCGACAGGGTAAGGCAGGGCAGGTAACGTTGTGGTATATGCTTTATCCGGCTCAGCCAACATGCCGCCTGCGGCGCCAACGCACCAGTATTTACTGATGCCGCAGATGTTTGAATAACTGTTGATATCCTTAGTCCCATTCAGGATAACCGCGCTCAAGATACCCTTTTCTATGCGACTCCAGTCGGCGTCTGTCAGATTCTTCTTACGATGATTCATATAAGGAATACTGTTGATTCCAGCGCCATTTCCGATCCCCCGGAACAAGCGGGGTCGTGCATCATATTTATTGAATGCTGTTTTGTATGCAGCATAATATCGGTCATTTCCTGCTGAACTGACGTTTACGACGCCGTTGGCAGAACTCAATTCGATATGTTGACGATCCCGATACAGCTGCATATGACGAATGTCCGGACCGTGTGATCCGACTTGTCCCTCCGGGAGCGCCATCGGAATTGCGTAAATACCAAAATTGTATCCATAGCTGTGGTTGATGAAGTCTGCCCCGGCGTCAACGATCGTTTTCCCAAGCTTGGAGAGCGTTCCCCCAGCCTGTTGTACTGCCTGAGAGGTTTGTCTGAAGTTTCCCGTCACAAAATCGGTCGCACCGAAAGCGCCGCCGTGCATGCCTTTTCCATCTTTTCTGGCGGCAATGATGCCCGCCACGTGCATGCCGTGATAGGCAGGCTTTCCTGTACCCGCATCGAATGCCGGAGTGGTGGCCAGTGGATAACTGCCAACGGCGCTGAAGTTGATCCCTGCCAATTCAGGATGTTCCACATACAGCGGATTATCCAGCTGCCCCACCTTTACGTTCTGACCTGTTGCACCCGCAGCGTAGGCGGCATCGAAATGATGTAAGTTGAGCCCCCAGTTTGCGTAAAACTCCGAGGTCCTGAAGCTTGTCCGATCGCCGTCAGCTTTGGGGGTATAGATGCGGGGGCGACTCATTCGTTCATCGGCCATCGCATCGCGTGTAGGCCCAAAAGCGGCGCTGCCAAATAGAAGGGCGATCAGCGTATGTATATGAATTGCTTTATATCGACCTGAAAATTTCATTTTGTCTCCCATTATTGTCAATTGCGTTAAGAGGAATCGCCCAACAGCACGATGGTTGGGGTTTGACAAAATTACTCAGAATATTATTTTGTGTAAACTCGGATAGATGCGAAATCTTTTGAGAAAATCCTTATGTCAGAAATGATGCGCATCAGCCAGTAGCTACTTGCCAAACAGAACACAGTGATGGCTCATTATTGTGGTGTGGGAAGCGCCATTCTTCAGCCACCAATGGATACGGTTTTGGCATTGGCGCGCCGAGGATGCGTTGTAGCGGGGTTTTTTACGTTCAAGCGCGGCATATGGCGGTAAAATAACGGATTATTCCCATTTCTGTTTCACGCTCGTACGCCCGCGGCAGTAGTTCACGCGCCCGCGTGCTGCATGATATTTTCCCTTGCAAAGGATTTCCGGTGACATCTGCGCTTCTTCAATCTGATATTCAGTCCCTGCCACTGCTGGCACGCGGCAAAGTCCGTGATATGTACGCCGTGGGCGACGACAAACTGTTGATTGTTGCTTCTGATCGCATTTCTGCGTTTGATGTGATTCTGGATGACCCCATTCCCGGCAAGGGCCAGGTACTGACTGAACTTACGGAGTTCTGGCTGAAGAAACTGGGCCATATCATTCCCACCCATGTGACCGGTATTGCCCCAGAAGAGGTGGTGCAACCTTCGGAAGCAGACCAGGTCCGAGGCCGGGCCATGGTTGTCAAGCGCCTGAAGCCTGTGCTGGTGGAAGCGGTTGCCAGGGGCTATCTGATCGGGTCCGGCTGGAACGATTACCAGAAAACCGGCGCCATCTGCGGCGTCAGCCTGCCTGCCGGTCTGGTCCAGGCGCAGAAGCTGGCGTCGCCTATCTTTACCCCGGCGGCCAAGGCCGAAATGGGCTCACATGACGAAAATGTCGACTTCGCCCATGTCGTGCGCGAAGTCGGGCAGGAGCTCGCCGAGCAGATTCGTGATATCACGCTGCGTCTTTACACAGAGGCGGCCGATTATGCCGCAGAAAAAGGCATCATTATTGCCGATACCAAATTTGAATTTGGCCTGGACGACAAGGGCGTCCTGCATTTGATGGACGAAGTGCTCACACCCGATTCCTCCCGTTTCTGGCCTGCTGACTCATATCAAACGGGCATCAGCCCACCGTCCTTCGATAAGCAGTTTGTGCGCGACTGGCTGGAAACCCAGCCCTGGGACAAGACAGCGCCCGCGCCGCGGCTACCGCAGGATGTATTGCAAAAAACGGCCGACAAATATCGTGAGGCGGCCACCCGCCTGATCGGATAAGCAGGGCGTTATGAACGAAACAGTTAATTCCGCCAGTCAAAATACTCCTTCCAAACAGGCAGATCAACCACTGGTCGGCGTGATCATGGGTTCGTCCAGCGACTGGGACGTCATGAAAAATGCCACGGACATGCTTGAGCAATTCGGCGTGTCCTATAAGGCCCAGGTTATTTCGGCGCATCGCATGCCTCAGGATATGGCCGATTATGGCGCGACAGCTTACGATCGCGGCCTGCGGGCCATCATCGCTGGCGCCGGCGGTGCAGCGCATCTGCCCGGCATGATGGCCGCGCTCACCGAAGTGCCGGTGTTTGGCGTGCCGGTCCCCTCGCGCTATCTGCGCGGCGAAGATTCTTTGCTGTCCATTGTGCAAATGCCCAAGGGCATACCGGTAGCCACCTTTGCCATCGGCGAAGCCGGTGCGGCCAATGCGGCGCTGCATGTGATTGCCATGCTGGCCATGAATAACCCGGCGCTGCGTGAACAATTGCGCGCTTTTCGCGAGAAACAGACCAATACGGCACGGGCGATGACATTGCCGCCGGCTCCCAAGAACTGAAAGAGAATTTTCGCAATGCACACACCAATAGCACTTTCCGACCGCATTCATCCTGGCGAATGGCTGGGTATGCTGGGCGGCGGCCAGCTGGGTCGCATGTTCTGCCATGAAGCGCAGAAACTGGGTTACAAGGTTGTTGTTCTGGACCCGTCCGGCAACAGCCCGGCAGGCATGGTCGCCGAGCGGCATATGGCAGCAGCATACGATGATATTGTTGCGCTCAGGGAGCTGGCCGCGGTTACGCCCGCAGTGACGACAGAGTTTGAAAACGTGCCGGCCAGCAGCCTGAAGCAATTGTCTGCAAGCTGTCGTGTTACGCCTGGTGCGGCAGCGGTTGCCGTCGTGCAGGACCGGATTGCCGAAAAGGCATTTATCAGTGCCCAGGATATTCCTGTTGCGCCGTATTGCGAGGTTCGCGAGGTGAGCGATCTGGAGCAGGCGCAGGAGGCACTGTTTCCCGGCATTCTGAAAGTAGCCCGCCTGGGCTACGACGGCAAGGGCCAGCAACGGGTATCGACCCGTGCCGAAGCCATTGAAGCCTTTCGTACCTTTGGGCAGATTCCCTGCGTGCTTGAAGCCATGTTGCCGCTGGATCATGAAATTTCAGTTGTCATGGCACGGGCCATCAGCGGCGAGACTGCGATTTTTCCGATTGGTATCAACACGCATGAAAACGGCATTCTTGCCAGCACAGTCGTGGCGCCGGGTCTGATTAACGAAGACCTGGCCCGGCAGGCGCGGGAAGCAGCTCTGCGCATTGCCGAAGGGCTCAATTACCAGGGCGTGCTGTGTGTCGAATTTTTTGTGCTGTCCGACGGTCGCCTGATTGCAAACGAAATAGCGCCACGTCCGCACAACAGTGGCCACTACACGATGGACGCCTGCGTTACCAGCCAGTTTGAACAGCAGGTGCGGGTCATGACGGGCATGCCGCTGGGCGCGACAGACCTGCTCACGCCGGTGGTCATGCTCAATATCCTGGGCGACTGCTGGTTCAATGGCAATGCCAGCCATGCGCGGGAACCGCAGTGGCATGACATTCTCGCTATCCCGGGTGTATCGCTGCATCTTTATGGCAAGGACGAGCCGCGTCCGGGACGCAAGGTGGGGCATATTAACGTTGTGGGCGCCACCATCGAACAGGCCAAGGAACGGGCACGGGATGTGATTCGTAAATTGGGAATCCGTACCGTTTTGTCCTGACTGTCCTTAACCGTATACCTATAGCATGTAATTCCCAGAGGCGATCCCGGCAACCCGGGATTGCACCCGATGACCACGTGACACAGACTATTTCCATGACCGATATGACAAGCTCGATTGACCATGCTGCCCGCGTTTTGAACGACGGTGGCCTGGTGGCGTTGCCTACCGAGACGGTTTATGGTTTGGGCGCCGACGCCGAAAGTGCGCAGGCCGTGGCCAAAATTTACCAAGCCAAGCAACGGCCAGCCAATCATCCACTTATTGTGCATATCGCGCCGGAGGCAGATTTGTCCTATTGGACGCGGGATATTCCGACAGAAGCGCAAAAGTTAATGCAGGCATTCTGGCCGGGTCCATTGACACTGATTCTGCCCAAAAATCCGACGATCACCGATGCGGTGACCGGCGGACAGGACAGCATCGGCCTGCGCTGCCCCTCGCACCCGGTCGCACTGGCGCTGATCCGCGCTTTCGCCCGCCTGCGCCCCTCGGGGCAGGCCGGTATCGCCGCACCTTCGGCCAACCGGTTCGGCCATGTGTCTCCGACCAAAGCCCAGCACGTACGCGACGAATTCCCCCGGGAATACGCCGATGGCATGCCGGTGCTGGAAGGGGGCGACACCGACATCGGCATTGAATCGACGATTGTCGACGTCTCGCGCATTGCGCAGGGCATGCCGGTGGTATTGCTGCGTCCTGGCCATATTTCGGCAGCGCAACTGGCGCAGGTGCTGGGCTATGCTCCGGCCAGCCCGGACGCCGCGGTTCCCCGCGCCTCGGGTACGCTGAAGGCGCATTATGCGCCGCAGACCCGTCTGAGCCTGTTCGATGCTGCAAGCCTGGACGCGCTGCTGGCCGCCCGCCCCGGACACGAACGCTGGGCCATCTATGCATTTGACGCGCCGCCAGCGACTGTGCCGCCACAGCTGCAGTGGCATCAGGTCTCTTGCGATCCGCTCCAGTACGCGCATGACCTTTACGCGCTGCTGCGCGAGGCCGACCAGCAGAATCTGGACCATTTGCTGATCCAGCGCCTGCCGGAGGATGAGCGCTGGGATGCGGTTGCCGATCGCCTGCAGCGCGCCGCTGCCGCTTTCGAATAAAGTCGTACTGGCCAGGGTGGTGGCCAGGAATGCGTTATATTCCAATCTGTTACGCGAATCGCGGCAGTTTATTCTGGAAAACACGCGGTCGCTTTGCCAGTTGGCCTAAACCGGATTATGATGATTCTATTGAAGTCTCCGGAACATAATATGTTAGAAATCAAGAATCTTCAGGAAATGGTGGATGTGCGCAGGGATATCCACGCCCACCCCGAACTGGCTTACGAAGAGAACCGGACCGCCCAGGTCATTTGCCGCAAGCTCAAGGAATGGGGCATTCCATACGAAGCGGGCATCGGCAAAACCGGCGTGGTCGCGACCATTCGGGCAGGCAGCGCCGACAAGGCCATTGCTTTGCGCGCCGATATGGACGCACTACCCATGCAGGAAGAAAATCGTTTTGCGCACCGTTCGCAGCATGATGGCAAAATGCATGGCTGTGGTCACGACGGGCATACCACCATGCTGCTTACTGCGGCGCATTACCTGAATGAGACGCGTAATTTCGACGGCACGGTTCACCTGATATTCCAGCCGGCTGAAGAGGGTGCTGCAGGCGCCAAAGCCATGCTTGACGACGGGTTGCTGGAGCGGTTTCCCTGCGAAGCCATTTTCGGCATGCACAACTGGCCCGGACTGCCCGAAGGGGCATTCGGCTATCGCAGTGGGCCGCTGATGGCTTCCAGTAACGTATTTCGAATCACCGTGTCGGGAAAAGGCGGCCACGCGGCAGCGCCCGCCGATTGCGCCGATCCGGTTCCGGCGATTGCCCAGATTGCGGTGGCGCTGCAGACCATCGTATCGCGTTCGGTTCGTCCAATTGACCCTGCAGTCCTGTCCATTACGCAAATTCATACCGGGTCAGCTAATAATGTCATTCCCGATAGTGGCTGGCTTGCCGGCGCGGTGCGCTGTTTTTCCGATGACGTGATCGACGTGATGGAAAAACGCATGCGCGAACTGGCCACGCAGATTGCCAGCAGCTTTGGCTGTACCTGCGAGGTTGAATTTGACCGCAAGTATCCGCCATTGGTAAACACGCCCGATGAAACCGAGTTCTGCCGCCAGGTCATGGAGTCGCTGTATGGCGACCGCAGTGCCGAGATGGTGCGCGAGAACGTGCAGGTTATGCCGTCCGAAGACTTCTCCTTCTTTTTGCGCGAACGGCCTGGCAGTTATGTCTTTTTGGGAAATGGCGAGGGCAATCACCGCGAGCCGGACCATGGTCTGGGTCCTTGTATGCTGCACAACCCAAGCTACGATTTCAATGACAATCTGATTCCGATCGGCGCCAGCTACTGGATTCGCCTGACAGAAATGTATTTGGCGACCAAAGCCAGTTAACAGCACACCTCCCACTTCACACCATTCCCGGTACGTCCGGGAATGACGGTCTGCAATCTTGACGACACAGGCTATTTGCAAATGCAAAAAGACATGCGGCTATAGGTAACTGGCATCATCAGGCAAGCATCGGGGCCATGAATGGCTTCCGAAGAGATCAGACGACGTGAAACGCCAACGACTTGCCGAGCTTCTTAAATGCCTCATCAATCGTATCAACCTTTGTTGTCTGGCGCAGATTTACCATACGGTTCACTTGGGTAGGCGACACTTTCATCAGACGTGCCAAATCTGCCTGTTTTACGTGCTGACGCGCCATCTCGTTTAATAATTCAATCTTGATCGCTACACTGGCCGGAAGGTCTACCGTGTGCTGTCCGGCTTTTGTTGCTGATGGCGTAGGCACATGGCGCATATCATCAAAGTAAAAATCAAGAGCGGTAATCAGGCAGTCATACGCTAAATCAATGGCCTGCGCTTTGTTTTCTCCGTAGCTGATGGCTTCCGGAATATCCGGAAAGGTCACCATGAATCCCGGGCCATCGGGTGTCAGCATAAAGGGATATTTCATATTTTTTGTCCTTTCTGTTTGGTGGTCGCTTCGCGTAGAGCCACCGCAGTGACGTCTGTCACAGGCCAAGCTGTTTTAATATCGCTTTTCGAGTGCCCTCTGGTAACTCTTTCGAGTGTCTGGGAAGGGTACTGTGCCTACCGTTTAATGTCAGTTTCGTGTGATTCGATCCTTCCTTAAACGTTACTCCCTGCGACTTAAGCCAGCGTCTGAATTCGCTGGTTTTCAATGCTACTTCTCCTGCGTCCTCCATTATCTAATTATATACAAAAATGTGTATATAAATAAACAAAAACGTGTATCGTATGGCAACGGAAAACACGCCATTTGATCTAAATGCAGGCGAGTCACTATTTATCTGTCAATTCCCCATACCTGGCCAGCGCGATTCTGCGCGCCGCATTGTGATCTACGACAGGGCGCGGATACGTTGTATCCAGTTCAATCTGTGCAGCCGCCAGGACATGATCGGCTGCCGTCCACGGGGCATGGATGTGCTTGTCGGACAATGCCGCGAGCTCGGGCACGTAACGGCGTATAAATTTGCCATCCGGATCAAATTTCTGTGATTGGGTGATTGGATTGAATATACGGAAATAGGGCTGGGCATCGCAGCCGGTGGAGGCGGCCCATTGCCAGCCGCCGTTGTTTGCTGCCAGATCAAAATCATTCAACTTTAATGCAAAGTAATGTTCGCCCCGTTTCCAGTCAATGCCCAGGTCCTTGGTGAGAAAGCTGGCAACAATCATGCGCAGGCGGTTATGCATGTAGCCGGTTTGATTAAGCTGGCGCATGCCGGCATCGACAATCGGATAGCCGGTTTTTCCCTGGCACCATGCCAGAAAGTGGCGCTCGGCTTGCGGTCCGCTTTCCCATTCAATCGCGTCGTATTTGGCATTGAATGCGTGGTCGACCACCTGCGGAAAATGATGCAGGATCATGAAATAAAAATCACGCCAGATCAGTTCGCTGAGCCAGGTTGCTGCGCCTTGGCTGCCTGTGGACATGGCCGAACAAGCGACCTTAACTAACTGTCGGATCGACAGGGTGCCGAACCGCAGGTGCACAGATAAATAACTTGGGCCTCGCAGAGCAGGAAAATCACGTTTGGCATCATAGGCATTCATGCGGGGCAGGAAGTCCTGGAGAGCCTCCTGCGCGGCGCTACTGCCGGCCGCCATCGGCACCGGCTGCGCTGGCGGTATGAAGCCGATATCTTTCAGGCAAGGGCGCTGTGTCAGCGCTTGCGGGACAGGGGCCAGCGCGCATGTCAGCGTTTCAACGGGTGCCGCGCTGTAGTGCTCACTGCGCAAGGCTTTTAGCCAGGCGTTCTTGTAAGCCGTAAATACCTTGTATGGACGACCCTGTCCGTTGAGTATGTCATCGTTATCAAAAATAACCTGGTCTTTGAAGAGAAAAAATTCACGATTGTCAGCTGCCAGCCTGGCGCTCACCTCCCGATCGCGTTCTTTTGCTTGTGGCTCGTAATCGCTGCCGGCAAATACCGCCTCTACGTTCAACGCCTGTGCGATGTCCGGGATCATTTGCTGTGGTGTACCGTGACGCACGATCAGCCCCGAACCTGCTTGCTGCAATTGGCGCTGCAGATCGTCCAGGCATGCATCAATGAAGGCCACGCGGCGATCGTCAGGGGGAAGGGTAGAAAGAATGTGGGTGTCAAAGACGAACAGGCAGAACACCGTTTCACATTGACGCAGCGCCTGAAACAGGGGGCGGTTGTCAGTCATGCGCAGGTCACGACGGAACCACATCAAACCGCGGCTATATTGTTTCATGGGTCAGGTTTTTGGATAAACAATCGTGGAAACACGAGCTTAACTGAATTTCCGGAAAAATACATTGAACCGCTCTTGTGCTGGTGTTCTTATCCGGCAGTCCTTTGCGTGGCGGGCACCTGGCCGATTCCGCCCCGGTCTTCATTGTTTCCAAAGATCAATCACGGGGCCAGAGAGGCGTACTATAGGTAATCCCGTCCGCTTGCTGCCGCCTTGCCGTAAGCGGGCGGGCATGCATCGATAGTTCGGACATCACACGTTGTGTTTGATTTGATCACAATTGAGATATCAACCTGGCTCAACAAAGCAGCAGGGCAGGCTGAATCTCCGTTGGGGAGCTACTTGCTGTCGGACAGAACTAATTTTTCCAGATAATCGAGGTCCTCACGTACCAAACGCAGCGATTCCCGTACATCCGGCACTTCCGGTCGTCGTGCTGCTTCGCGTAACAACGAATTGACCGCCATGTCAGCCATGATTTCGGCTACGTTGGCGCGATCCAGTCTGCCCTCTGGCTTGTACCACCAGGCCGACCAGTTACACATGCCGATCAGACTGAAGGCGGCTACATGTGCATCGACCATGCGAAACACACCTTCCCTGATCCCTCTTTCTATGACATGGCTGAAGTTTTCAAGCACATTACGGCGCGCATTCTGCACGGATATGCGCTGCTTTGGTGACAAATCGGCCTCGGTACGATCCGCCACCCGGAACTCTGCAGGACGTGACAGAATAAGGTCGGCGTGTTGGGTGACCAGCGCGCGCAACGCTGTCACAGGGTCAAGATCGTCGCGGGCAACCGTGTCGCCGGCCAGCTTGCGCGCCGCGCTCAGCACTTCTTCTGTGAGTGATTGCTGAATCTGTTCCTTGTTCTTGAAATAGTAATACACCGCGGTACGGCTCAATCCCAGCGCTTCGGCAATGTCCTGGATGCTGGTGCCGCCGGTGCCCCGCTCAATGAAAAGCGTTGCTGCTACATCCAGGATGGCACTGCGTAGCGCTTCTCCCTTGAGCGTAGCCTTTGTAGAAATGTCGTTCACTGTCGTACTCCCTGTCGCAACACAGCCATTAAACCCCAGTTGGCTGCCGGTTGTATAGACCATTATTTTCCTTGATTTGACGGATTCGTCAAATATTAAAAATTAATTGACATTAAAGTCAAATAATTATCTAATGTGTCAAATAACACTGAAATAATATTTGTATAGGAGAACGATTGTGGCAACAAACCCTTCTGCAAATTCGGTTACCGCTGGGTTTCTGAACACGGACTGGAATCCACGTGATTTACCAGCGGGCACTTCGACCCGCAACGTGGTCCTGCGCTGCGCCGATGGCGCCGCCACCTCGGGCTCCCTGTACCAGCCAGCCGGCAAGCGATGCAGGACAGTGGTATGCATCATGCATCCGCGTGAGTTCATGGCGTGCCACTACCTCATTCCAGATATTGTTGCGGCCGGCTTTGCCGCCTGGTCTCAGGGAGCACGATCAGTGGGCAATGACTTGCGCCTGGAACATGAGTTCGCATTGCATGATGTCACCGCTGGCCTGACCTTTCTGCGTGAACAGGGCTTCGACAATATTGTTCTGCTGGGTAATTCGGGTGGGGCGGGATTGTATTCGCTTTACGCTGAACAATCTGTGCTGCCCGGGGCGCAACGTATTGCGCGCAGCCCGGCAGGTAAGCGGACCGGTTTGGGCCAACTGGATATGCCGCGGATTCAGGGCATGGTTCTGGTCGGCCCGCATCCAGGGCAGGGGGCATTGTTAATGAATTGCATTGACCCGTCTGTAGCGCAGGAGAGTGATGCCCTGTCTGTCGTGTCTGACCTGGATCCGCTGGATCCCGCCAATGGCTACAAACCGAATGGACAGGCGCGTTATTCACCAGAATTTATCGAACGCTATCGTGCCGGCCAGCACGAAAGGGTTGCCCGTTTGGACGCGGCCGCGCAGCAGATGATCGACACGCGACTGAAGGCGCGAGAGCGGGTGAAAACGCAGGCTGACAGCGCTGCAGATGACAAACGGCTGGGCGCTCATACACCGGTGCTGATCGTCTGGCGAACCGATGCTGACTTGCGTTGCCTGGATCTGAGTCTTGATCCCTCTGACCGCCATCCGGGCTCCTTGTGGGGCAAAAATCCTTATGCATCAAACTATGGCGCTGTTGGTTTCGCACGTTTTTGTACACCGGAGAGCTGGCTCTCGACCTGGTCGGCGCTTTCATCCAATGCCAGTCTGTCGCGTACCGCCCCGGCCATCGACATACCAACGCTGGTGATCGAATACACCGGCGACCAGGCCTGCTTTCCAGGTGACGTACAGACGATCTATAACGCACTGGCGGCGCAGGACAAGCAGCACCTTCGCATTCGCGGCGATCACCATGGTCGGGCCCTGGCGGACAATGAAGAACCCGGACGCTACCAGGCTGGTCGCGACATGGCCCGCTGGTTGCAGGCGCGTTTTCTTTGATTAATGCCTAATGGAGATTTGACATGACTGTTTTTCACGATACGCCTGGTGTACTGCGGCTGCACGGCGTTGACCATACGGCGAGACCGACATGGCGGTTGCGCGAGACGGTCGCGTTTTACCGCGATGTGCTTGGCTTGCGTCTGGTCCATGTGATTTCTGCTCGCGGGTGGGGGCCAGCGAGCCATCCGGATTTTCTGCATTTCTTTTTCGATAGTGGCAATGGCAGCACAATCGCATTTTTTTACTATCTGGGTTCAAGCGAACCTGAAACGATGCAAGGGCGCAGCAGTATGCGGCCTTTGCCGGAAGATCATGTTGCAGATGCGACGCATACTGCCTGGCTGGTGCGCAGTGAAGACGAGCTCAAAGCCTGGAAAAAAAGGCTTGAGGATGCAAAGCTGGAGGTCTCCGTGGAAACGCGCCATGAAGTGATCGAGTCGATCTATGTTCGCGACCCCAATGGCTATTTCATTGAATTTACCCGTAAATTGAGGCCGTTGGGACGGGTTGACGAAGTTGACGCAGACCTGACGATGCAGGCTGCAATACAGGCAGAAGATAGCGCGCTTTCCAAGGGCGAGTGCATCCGGCATATTGATGAAGTATGGGCCCGCAAGGCAATGTTGCTGGAGAACCAGGGCGCAATGGGCCAGATGCCTGCTGCAGGCGTTCGCATCTTTGTACCCTGCGTCGAAGAATTTGCGCCGCTGGTTCGTGACGCAGAACAACGCGATGATTGTCAGGTCGTCAAGCGTGAATATTTCGATTGTATTTATGCGAACCAGCCGCTGGAATTTCGCCGCAAGAAGCTTGGAATGAAACCGGCAGTTTGGTATGGCTTGTTTACAGGCGGCGTCAGCGGTGTCATTGAAGTGCTGGACCGCGACCGGGTCCTGATCGTGCCCACGGCAGCGTGATCTATTGGCAGGAGACAACAAAAATGCAAAATATTCGTTACCCCATAGAGGGTGTTATCTACCATGAACGGGCGCGAGCACGCGCCTGGCTGGACAACGGTACGTGGCAACAACAGACAGTGGGTCAATTGCTGCAAGCCACCGCGCATCGTTTTCCAGAACGACAAGCGATCATCACCGAGCAAGGCAGCAGCACGTTTGCACAACTGGATGAGCAAACCGAGAGGCTGGCTGCGGCGCTGCTGAACCTGGGTCTCAAATCTGGTGATCGTGCCATCTTTCAGATGGGTACTACGCTTGAGACCGTCATTGCGCTGCTGGCCTGTTATAAAGCGGGCATCGTACCGGTCTGTTCTCTGCCGCAGCACCGGGAACTGGAAATTGGTCAATTGGTCCGCCAGTCTGGCGCACGTGGATACTTTGTTCAGGCAGACTTTGGCACCTTTGATCTGGTTGCCTTCGCGCAGCGAATGATGTCCGACCATGCAGGATTGACACAACTGGTGGTGGCGCGCGGCACTTCATCTGCCGGCAACGATATGCGCGCCCTGATCGATGCCATGCCGCTGGCGCGGGCGCAGACCATCGTCGCCGAGAATGCGCCTGGGTGCGAGGATGTACTGGCGTTCCAGTTGTCTGGCGGTACGACCGGCATTCCAAAAATCATTCCGCGATTTCATGCTGAGTACATCGCGCACTCACTTGCCTGTGCAAAGAATTATCAGCTTGGCGAAGATGACCGTTTCATTTGGGCCTTACCGTTATTGCACAATGCCGCTCAGGTGTATGTCCTGATGCCGGTCATCGCGATGGGCGTGTCGGCGGTTCTCATGCCCCGGGTCGATGTGCCGCTTATGTTGACGCTGATTGAACGGTATCGGGTGACGCGGGCAATTTCAATCGGACCGATTGCACCGCAATTGATGGCCTATTCCGAACTGGCGCAGCATGACTTGTCGTCGTTGCGTTTGTTTATGACGATGAGCGCAGCCGAGAGGCTGGAAGAACATTTGCGCATTCCGTGCTCCAACCTGTTTGGTATTACCGAGGGCTTGCTGCTTGGCTCACCGGCCAGTGCGCCGCCGTACATCCGCCACAAAACCCAGGGCCGCTCGGGTTGTACCGGCGATGAAATTCGATTACTGGCGCCAGGCACTGAAGTGCAGGTTGAATCGGGGCAGATGGGCGAATTGTGTTTTCGCGGTCCAGCGACCATTCCGGGATTCTTCGACGCTCCGACAGCCAATGTCCAGGCGTACACGTCTGATGGCTTTTACCGAACCGGCGACATGATGATAGAACGGATTGTAGATGGCCAGTCCTATTACAGCTTTGAAGGCAGACTGCGGGACAACATCAATCGTGGCGGCGAGAAGATCGGCTGCGAAGAGGTTGAAGCACTGGTCAGCGCACATCAGGCCATTTCCGAAGCACGCCTGGTCGCCATGCCGGATCCCATTTATGGCGAGAAAGGCTGCATCTTTGTCACCGTACGGCCAGGATACGCTGCGCCGACTGTCCATGAATTGATGATGTTCCTCGTTGAAAAGGGTCTGGCCAAGTATAAGTGCCCCGAACGTGTGGAGGTTATTGAAGCCTTTCCGGTTACCAAAGTGGGCAAGCTGGACAAGATGATGTTGCGCAGAATGATTGCAGATTTACTCAATCGCGAAGCCCGGCAGGGCACGGAGGAAAATAATGATAAGTACTGAGTACGTAGTGAACGACGCGCCGTTTGTGATTCGACGACGGGTAAAGTGGGGCGATTGCGATCCTGCCGGAGTGGTCTATACCGTCACATTCAGCGAGTACGTCATTTCGGCGGCCGAGCTCTTTTACGGAAAACTGCTGGGTGGAACACCTCAGCGCGTAAAGGATGAGCATGGCTTTGGCACGCCAACGCGTGCATTGACATTTGATTTTCGCGCCTCACTTTGGCCTGACGAAGAGTTTGACATGGCTGTCTATGTTGAGAATATCAGTCAGCGAACGTATACCTTGCACATCGCCGGCATTGTACGTGGCCAGGCGGCTTTCGATGCACGATTGACGCCCATTTGCGTAGCTCGCGGCCAGCGTCGGGCCATTGTCCTACCCGAGATACTGCGCGCTGCGCTGCTTGGTTATCAACGTGACTGCGAACAGCTGGCACCATACGGGAGTACGAACCAATGAAGATTGCTGTTATCGGCGCCGGACCTGCTGGCCTGTATTTTTCCCTGCTGGCCAAAAAACAGGATCCTGGTCATGAGATACGCGTTTATGAGCAAAACCCCAGAGGCGCTACCTATGGTTGGGGCGTGGTATTTTCCGACGTGGGACTGGCTTTCCTGCGCGAGGCCGATCCCGAGTTTTTCGATACATTCGTGGCGCATCACGAGCGCTGCGACTATATGCAGATTATTCATCAGGGTACGAGTGTACAGGTGCACGGCAATCATTTCTCACGCACCGCAAGACTGGATATGCTGGACGTCCTGGAACAGGCCTGTCTGCGGGCCGGCGTGCACATCGAGCACGATTGCCGCATCGACAATATAGAACAGCTGGCAGCCGAAGCCGATATGGTGGTGGCGGCAGATGGCAGCAATAGCGCCGTGCGCAAGCAATTTGCCGATCAGTTCTGCCCCAGCTTTGAGCGTCGTCGCAATAAATTCGCCTGGTATGGAACGCATCAGCGCTTTCACCCAGTCTCGCTTATCTTTCGTGAAACGGAGCACGGCATTTTCATCGCACACAGTTATCAATACAGTGCGACGCTAAGTACGTTTCTGGTCGAAGTTGACCCGGATACCTGGCATCGCGCCGGCCTGGATGTGGCGAGCGAAGAGCAGAGCCGCCATTATTGTGCTGAGGTTTTTCGCGCCGATCTGGGGGCGAACGAATTGCTGACCAATCGCTCCCTGTGGTTTGAAGCCAATATTGTCCGTAATGAAAACTGGTCGTACCGCAATATTGTGTTGCTGGGTGATGCCTTGCGCACGGTTCATTTTTCGCTGGGCTCAGGCACCCGCATGGCCATGCAGGATGCCATTGCATTGAATGAGGGGCTGCGCCAGTATCCCGGTGATGTTCAGGCCGCATTTGGCGTATTCGAGTCCCGGCGCAGGCAGGCTTCGTCCAATTTCCAGCATGCAGCAGCGCGCAGCCTGGATTGGTACGAGAACGTCGCGGACAAGATGCATCTGGATCCGGTGTCCTTTGCCTACGATTATATGAGACGCACTGGGCAGGTCAGTCATGAGGATCTGCGTCAACGGGATCCGGGTTTTACTGCTGCCTATGAAGTAAGGCACCCAGCCTAGTTTCCCACAGTATGCACATGACGTGAATTATTAAATAACGTAACCGATAACCATCCATTCAATTGGAGGAGACATGAAAAAAATACTTACTCTGGCAACGCTTATCCTTGGTGTTTTGACCTGTTCGGCGCAGGCACAATCCTCATCCTACCCGACGCGCAGTGTTCGTGCCGTTTTGCCCTATTCGGTTGGAGGCGGCCCGGACACGGTCGCAAGAATGATAGGCGAGCAATTATCGACGGCATGGAAGCAGCCGTTTATTGTCGAGAATAAACCCGGCGCCAACGGCTGGCTTGCGCTGGGCGAGGTCAAACGGTCTGCTGCAGACGGCTATTCGATAGCGATCGTGGACAACACCCATATGACGCTGCATCCTCATCTGTATAAAAAAATGCCGTTTGATCCTGCACGGGATTTTGTCGCCGCGGCGCCCATTTACTCGACGCACTTTTTTATTGTTGTTTCAGCCAACTCTCCATGGCGCAATGTCGGGGACCTGATCGGTGCCGCACACAAAGCGAATGGACATCTCACTTACGGCACCTGGGGGATAGGCAGCGTTGCACATCTCGGGTCGACGATTTTGCAGCAGCGTACGCAGACGAGCATGACGCACATTCCATTCAAGGATTTGTCGCAATTGTATGCGGCGGTGGCCAATGGCGATGTAGATTGGGCTTTCGGCACAGCAGCGACAGTGCAGAATCTGTATCAGGCAAAGCGAGTAAAGTTTCTTGCGTTGGCAGCCCCAGCTCGCCTGGCGGCGTATCCTGATGTGCCCACGATAGCACAGGCAGGGGGGCCGCAGGACTTCGAGCTAAAAACGTGGGTAGCTGCGTTCGCTCCCCGAGGTACACCGCAAGCGGTCATTGAGCGTCTTAACACGGCGATCGCCGCAGCGCTGCGCACACCCGCCATAAAGCAGCGATTTGAAACCTTTGGCTTTAATGCATGGTCTGTCGATGCCCCCGGCCTGGCGCGCGCGGTAAATGAGGACTCGGCGCATTTCGGTCAGATTGTGCAGAACGCTAATATTGCCCTGGACTAGTCGGCAAGCCGGCAGGGAGGATGAGTCGTGGCCCTGCCGATCTGTCGCTTGTCCATCGTGTTGCCGGAGCAACGCCTGCTATTGCCCTCGGGTTTCCAATTCATCTGCATCTGTTTCGTACGAACGGGTGAGTCCGCCGGATTCAACCCAATGGGTCAGTTTGTCCAGCCAATCGGCCAGCTCAGTTTGCTGTTTTGCAGTCAGGGGTGCCAGGAAAGCGCGTTCGAGATTTGTTGCGATGTGATTGGCTTTCTCAATAAGGATCTGGCCTTGCGGGCTCGTCGCCAGGCGCACCTGTCGCCCGTCGCGCTCGGTGGTGTGTTTGACTACAAAGCCACGGTCAACAAGCCGGGCGAGCATGCGCGACGTTTTGGGGCGATCCAGGCGAGCCCGGTCAGCAAGTTCGCTCGGATTGATTTCAGGGTAGAAACTGACCAGGCGTAACAAGCGCAAATGGTTTACATCCAGCCCGCATTCGCGCTGGTAGATCTGATCCGCATCGCGCTTGGCGACCGCGCTCAGAATGTCGAGTTTATAGTTCAGGTAATTCTTCATCCCTTCTCCTGATGGTCAGCAGCATGTTACCGCTATTTCATCTATGTAAGTCATTTGAATCGGTAAACTAATTATAATTGTAATTGACAATTATAATTAGTTTACCTATGATAGTCAGCAACAAGTCATTGAATGCACTTGAAGACAAATAATCACGATAAAGGAGAAGGCAATGTCAGCAAGCAGTGAAGGAGCAGAGCCGGGCGGTAGATTGGGCGGGCGCAACGTTTTTGCCGTTGTGCTGGGCAACGCTCTGGAGTTCTATGATTTTGGCGTTTACGCCGCATGCGCCGTATTTATCGGCCAGAAATTTTTCCCGTCCACAGACCCCTATGTGAGCCTGTTGCTCTCGGTGGCTACTTTCGGGGTTGGTTTCGTCAGTCGTCCGCTGGGCGGGCTTTTGCTGGGTGCGTACGCAGACAAGCATGGGCGCAAGGCGGCAATGACGCTTACCATCACGCTCATGGCCCTGGGTACGGCAGCAATTGGCTTGATTCCCGCATATAGCGAAATCGGTGTTGCTGCGCCCTTGTTACTCGTGCTCGCACGGTTGCTGCAGGGCTTTGCCGCTGGCGGGGAACTGGGCGCATCCACGGTCTATCTTTATGAGGCGGCGCCAGCCGGCAAAAAATGTCTGACTGGCAGCTGGCAACTGGCTAGCCAAGGGGCGGCCTCAATCCTGGTTGGTCTGATTGGCTATGGCGTTGCGCGCCTGTTGTCTGCAGAAGACGCGCAGTCCTGGGGCTGGCGTATACCTTTCATAATGGGTATTTTGATTATTCCCGTTGGCATCTATATTCGCCGGAATCTGAACGAGACGCTTGTCCACGAGACTGCTCATGCGACGACCGGTGGTGTAATCAAAGCACTGATGCGTGACCACCTAGGCAGTTTGCTGCTGGCTATCGGGGCATTCTCAGGAATTACCATTGCGCAATACTTTCTGATCTACCTTACCTCTTTCGCCATCAACACCTTGCACATGCCTGCGGCAACGGCTCAGCTGGCCAACTTCGCGGTCGGCGCAAGTACGCTTGTTTTTGCGCTGCTGGGGGGATGGCTGGGCGATCGATTCGGTTTACGTCTGATTAGTATTTTGCCACGAGTGCTTTTGCTACTGCTGATCTATCCGCTGGTGCTGATGCTGGTGCAGGCGCCGAGTGCATTCGTACTATTAGGAGGTGCGGCGCTTCTGACTGCATTCCAGGCTTCAAGCGCTGCGTTGGTTGTTTTACTGATCGCCAGATCCTTTCCACGCAAGGTGCGTGCAACTGGCCTGGCCACCGCTTTCGGTCTGGGCGCTGCGCTTTTTGCCGGTACTGCACAAGTCATTTTCACCTGGCTCATTTCGGTGACGGGCGACCCGACCTCGCCAGTCATTTATGTTATTGCGATGAACGTGCTTTCTCTGGTCTCTATCTGGCTCATGCCACGCGCCGAAGCGCCAGAGCCCATGGCTGCGCCGGTCGCGGCCGCCAGTGTCACTATTTAACAAAGGAGATTATCATGCCTCAAATCAACGTTCAGGACGCCAAACTCTATTATGAGGTGCATGGCGATGGCTATCCGTTAATCTTCATTCACGGCGGTGGCGGCAACACCATGGCGTGGTTCAATCAAGTGGCGTTTTTTGCACAGCATTACAAGGTGATCACTGTCGATCTGCGCGGGTTTAAAAATTCCCCCTGTTTGCCGGAGCTGGCTCATCCTCGTTACTATCACGATGATATATTGGCCGTCCTGGATGCCGAAGGCCTGAAGCATGCCGCGTTTATCTGTCAATCGCTGGGCGCTTGGGCCGGGCTTGCAATCGCGGTGCGTTCGCCCGAGCGCGTCTCCTGCCTGTATATCAACGGTTCGCCTACGCCGGCCTATTCGGAAGAAAATTGGCGCGTTCTGAAAAAAGGCAGCGACGTTTTCATGGGGGGCACGTTCGGACGTGGGGCCGGAATAGGGTGGAACAGAGAAACATTACAGAGCAAACCCGAGCTCGTTTTGTTGTATAGCCAGATCAAGGCGCTTAACCCATTACCTGGGTTTGACTCTGCGACGATGATGGATGATACGGTCAAATTGCATCCTGAGGATTTCACGAACTATCGCGTACCTACAATCATCACAGGCGGCGCGCACGATGATTTTCTTGTGCCGGGTAGTCACGAACATACCGCGACACTCATACCAGGTTGTGCAACGTATACCTACGCTGCTGCCGGGCATTCGGCCTATTTCGAAACGCCGCAGGCATTCAACCAGGTCGTTGCGGGCTTTCTCAATAAACATTTGCCATCAAAAAACCGCGTCCAGTAAGCAACAGCGGCATCCTATACCTGACCAGGGCGGGGCCGATAAATACCATCCCGTTGTTGTCAGGCTACCGGATCAAAAGAGTATGGGGGTGCGACTTGCCTTGCGGGAACAGTCAAATGGATATGGCCGCCATAAGGATAGCGGCCATATCCACACTTTTCTGCGAGCCCGATCCTATTTCACTGCGCCATATTTTTTAAGAATCTCCACTGTTTTGTCTATCGGCAACGCTTCCACAACACGGCCGTCTCTACCCGTGGTTGTTTTTGCTTTAAGCAATGAGTTATAGATGGCTTCCTCGGTTGCCTCTACCGTCGCAAGAAAGAGCGGAGACATGGCGTTATTGCCGAGCACTTTTATTTCCCGTACTGCGTCAGACGAGTTGATGCGGCTTTGTGGCGCGGTACTGAAGGCAATCACATAATCGCCACTGCCATTGGTCGCCGGCGATCCCGTGCGCGCCAGTCCGAGCATTGCTCTTTTGGCCAGCCGCTCCAGGTTTCGGCTACCCAGCGGTGCATCGGTGGCAACAATCATCATGATGGAGCCATCGGCGCGATCGCTAACATGATCAAGCTGGATCGGATCATTTTTCGTGAGCGTCAACGCGCTCTTGTCGCCATGTGCGCTGACCTTTTTACCTTCGAGTACTTCTTTCAAATAGTAGCGTCCCAGTTCTTTGCCTACCGGTGCGCCGTTCATGGTCAGCACGCCGCCAAAATTGGTCTGCACCAGCACGCCCACTGTATAGCCGCCAGCGCTTTCAGGAACCACCCGCGATGACGTGCCGATGCCGCCCTTGAACCCGAAGGCTTCTGTGCCAGTGCCGGCGCCCACGGCGCCTTCTTCGACAGGGCCGTTACTGGCCGATTTCAATGCAGCGAACACTTCTTGCTGGCCGACGTGGCGGCCGCGCAGGTCACTCAACTGGCCGTCATTGGTCTCGCCTACCACGGCATTGATTGAACGTACGTCCTCGTTACCCGGCAGTGCCAGCATCCAGTCCAGCAATGCATCGGCGACCCGCGGCACATTCAGCGTCCCGGTCAGCAGGATGGGGGTTTCAATTTCACCCAGTTCGCTGATCTGGGTTGAGCCCATGAGTTTACCGAACCCGTTTCCGACATGAACAGCGGCAGCCACCTTTTCTTTGAAGAGGTTGCCCGCATGAGGCAGAATTGCCGTGACGCCGGTGCGGATATTGTCGCCCTTGTTCAGCGTGGTCTGACCCACCAGAACACCGTTGACATCTGTGATTGCATTCAGTTTGCCAGGTGGCAGGACGCCGCTGATCAGGCCGATATCGCGTGCCCGGGGCCGGTTGTCCTGGTCATTGGCAAGCGTTTGAGCGTGAACGCAGGTCAAGACAGAGGCTAGCATAATTGAAAGTAGCTTTGGTGCTGCACTTCGCATTGTAATCTCCCCAAAAATCACAACTATAATTTAACTATGAAAAACGAGCATTAAAAATATTGCATGCGCACCAGGCTGATCCGTTTTTTGTATGCACGACGCAATCCGGTGCATTCGTGCTTCGTTTGCGAGCGGGCAGATGTGGCTATTGTCGTGATGGTTGCGCAGCTGATCAATGTCCGTGGCTGTTTTGATAATCAGTATGTTGCGCTATTGAACGAGGATAGTCTGACCCATTTAGTGGGCTATTAATTGATGCAATGCGCGAGCGATGGAACAAGCATTACCCTTGGTCGCTTTGGCTGGTGGATGAAGGTATGGCCATGAGAAAAACTGCGCCATAGCCTGGAAGCACTGCCAGTGTGCTGCGAGCCGCAGCAGGATCTATTTTCGCCTGATGAGCCGACCCTTTTAGGGTAATCCCGGTCGTTGAATATTTCAAATGTGTATATTATTCATAATAATGAAAATTTCATTTTGAATATAACAGACACAATGGGTGAAGATCATGGACACCGTTACGCCGGCTTCAGGTGCTAAATTCACTGGAAAAATCGTGTCATTTGTCGATTTCTGGCTGGGGCAACAACTGCGCGAGATAAGACGCGAACAAAGCCTGTCCCTGGAACAGGTTGCACGCAAGGCAGATATCTCAATTGGTTCGCTCAGTCAGATCGAACGCGGCATGACCTCTCCGACCGTCAACATGCTGAACCGGATTTCGGGAGCGCTGAATATTTCACTCGGCGAACTGTTAAGCAACACTGAGTGCACCGACGAACAGACCGATGGCTGGGTTGCCAGGGCCGCTTCGCACAAACAGGTGGTGATGAAAGACAAGAAGATCGTCAAGAAAATCATTACGCCTTCGCGCTGTCGTTCGGTAGATCTGTATCAGGCCATTATCCAGCCAGGTGGCAGTTCCGGCGATGAATGGATCACCACGCGCAGCGGTGAAATAAGCGGGCTGGTGATCTACGGACAATTGCAGTTGTGGTTTGACAAACGTTACGTGAAGCTCGAACAGAACGATACGTTCTGCTATACGAGCGATATGCCACGCAAGTGGAACAATCCGACCGATCAGGACACATGTGTGCTGTGGGTTATTACCAAACCCGAAAGGGACTAGGAGAAATTCATGGGAATGAAAAAACTGTTATCTGTATGTATGCTGGCGGCATGTCTGAACGGGTCGGTTGCACTGGCTGCGGACAACTATAAGGTAGGGTCCACGCCTACCGGCATGCCCTTTACCTATCTGGATGCCAAGTCAGGAAAAATTGCGGGTGTGATGGTCGATGTGATTGATGCGGTATCAAAGAAAGCCGGCTTTACGTATGAAATCAGTCCCATGGTGTTTTCGGCTCTGATCGGGTCGTTGCAATCAAAACGGATCGATATTATTTCCGCTGCCATGATCAAGACAGACGAACGGGCAAAAATCATTGACTATACCAATACCATCTTCAGCTACGGGGAAGGGTTAGTCGTACCTGAAAGCGACAAAACGCAATACACCAGCCTGGAGCAACTGAAGGATAAAACCGTGGGTATTCAGATCGGCACCGCCTATATAGCACCGGCGCAGAAGGCCGGGGTGACAGATGTGAAGCTGTATGATGCATCAACCGATATGATGCGTGATCTGGAAAAAGGCCGGGTCCAGGCCGTGCTGGTGGATCAGCCGATTGCTGCTGCGTACCTGAGCAACAATATGTTCAAGAACGTGCGCCTGGTGGAAAGTTACAAGCCGGTCGTTGTGCGCGACCTGGGGTTGATTACACGCAAGGGTGAGACTGAACTACAGCAGAAACTCAATACGGCGATTGATGCACTCAAGGCCGATGGCACCATTGCGTCCATTCTGAAGAAATGGAAACTTGAAAAATAAATCATGCCGCTCGTGCCGGCACGCATGTGTGCCGGTGTGGTGACGATCAGACGCAACAGGAATAATGGCTCCCTATGGATGAATTGTCGGTACGCATTGCCCAGTATTTCCCTGTGCTTTTGCAGGGTGTTAAGGCAACTCTTATTGTCACGGCAGGCTCGTTGCTGCTCTCAACGGTGCTTGGCCTGATCTGGGCGCTCATGCGCAGTTCCGGCATTCGCTGGCTGGCCTGGCTTAGCGAGAGTGCCGTCAATATTATTCGCGGTATTCCGATTATCGTTATTCTGTTCTACGTGTATTTTGTGTTTCCAGATATCGGTATCGATGTCAACGCCATTCAGGCTTCCATTCTGGGCCTGGGTGTCGCCTACTCGGCATACCAGTCTGAGAACTTTCGTGCGGGGATTGAAGCCATTGATCATGGTCAGGTAGAGGCGTCCCAATCGATGGGGATGACCTGGGCAACCATGATGCGGCGAGTAATACTGCCGCAGGCGGTGCGCATTACCTTGCCGCCGTATGGCAACACCATGATCATGATGCTCAAGGATTCGTCTCAGGCTTCAACCATTACCGTGGCGGAACTTGCCATGCAGGGAAAATTGCTGGCGACGTCCAATTTTGACAATGTGACCGTGTTTACCATGGTTGCGATCATGTATCTGGTGATGTGCATGCCACTTATTTTTCTTGTGAAGTACCTGGAAAAACGGACGAAGAAAGCATGATTACACTTGAAAATGTTCATAAGCGCTTCGGGCAGAATCATGTTCTGCGCGGCGTCAATGCAAAAGTTGAAAACGGCGAAGTCGTGTGTGTTGTCGGCCCGTCGGGTTCGGGAAAATCAACCATCCTGCGCTGTATCAATGGACTGGAAAGTTACGAAGAAGGGGCTATCCGCATTGATGAGAAGCTGGTCGATCGCAAGAGCAATCATCTGCGACAGATTCGTCAGGAAGTGGCCATGGTGTTTCAGCGCTTCAATCTGTTTCCACATCGTACCGCGCTGGAAAATGTCATGGAAGGGCCCATCTATGTCAAAGGCATCGAACGCGCACAGGCGCGGGAAGCGGCAACGCAATATCTGGAAAAGGTCGGCCTGGCAGACAAGCTGTCGTCATATCCGCAGCAGCTTTCCGGCGGACAGCAGCAACGGGTCGCGATTGCGCGGGCGCTGGCCATGGAGCCACAGGCCATTCTGTTTGATGAACCCACTTCTGCGCTAGATCCGGAGCTGGTTGGCGAAGTGCTCAATGTCATGGCAGATATGGCGCGCGCAGGCATGACCATGATTGTGGTGACCCATGAAATGGCTTTTGCCAAAGAGGTAGCCGATCGCGTACTGTTCTTTGATCAGGGGGTGATTGTGGAGCAGGGCAAGGCCACGGATATCCTCAATGCCCCGCAACATCCCCGGACCCAGGATTTTCTTCGACGGGTACTGCACCCGTTCTGATTTTATTGCATTTGTATTAAAGGACGTACCATGTTTCCAGCTAACCGGTTTCCCCTGGCTCCCGCTTTGTGGCACGATACTGCCGTCGCGCCTCCGGTAACCACTCCGCTGATGGCAGCGGCCGGCACCGATACGCTGATTGTCGGGGCGGGGTATGCGGGCCTGAGCACTGCGCTGCATCTGGCGCAGTCGGGCGAGCAGTGCATGGTGCTCGACGCCAGGGAAATCGGGTTTGGCGGCTCCGGCCGCAATGGTGGGCAACTGGTGCCTGGCTTGAAAAAAGATCCTGCCGAATTGCTCAGCGCATACGGGCCCGAGCGCGGCAAGCAATTGATTGCGTTTGCCAGCACTACGGCCAGTACTGTTTTCTCATTGATTGACCGCTACAACTTGAATGTGCCACATACGCGCAATGGCTGGATACAACCGGCGCATTCCCAGTCGGCGCTGGCGGTTGTAGAAAGGCGTGTTGCAGACTGGCAAAAACGCGATGCGCCCGTCAGGCCATTGTCGCGCAGCGACGTTGCCGATTTGCTGGGTACGGACCAGTATCACGGCGGCTGGTTCGATGAGCGCGGCGGCTCTGTACAGCCACTCAGTTATGTGCGTGAGCTGGCACGCGTCACGATTGCTGCCGGCGTGGCGGTGCATACCGGCACGCCGGTGCAGTCCATTGAAAAAAAAGGTAGTGGCTGGCAGGTGACCACAGACAGCGGTCATGTTGTCCAGGCCCGCCGCGTGGTGGTCTGCACCAATGCGTATAGCGACGGGATCTGGAAAAACCTGAAAGAGACGGTGGTCGATCCCAATACCTATCAGGTTGCCACCGCGCCACTGCCTGATGACATCGCCAGAACCATTCTGCCGCAGGGTCAGCCCGTGTCGGACACACGCAATTTGCTCCTTTACTTTCGCAAGGACCATACCGGGCGCTTTCTGATGGGCGGCCGGGGACCCTTTCGTGAACCGCGCGGCAAGCAGGACTGGGATCATCTGAAAAAGGCCATTACATTGCTTTATCCTCAACTGAAGGATATTGAATTTGAATACTACTGGTGTGGCAGGGTCTCGGTGACGCAGGACTACATGCCGCATTTACATCAGCCTGAACCCGGCCTGATCCTCAATATCGGCTGCCAGGGACGAGGCATTGGGTTGCAGACGGCAATGGGCAAAGCCATTGCGAGCTATTTGCAATCGGGCAATGAAGCTGCGCTTCCTGTACCATTTACTCCGGTGCAACGGTTGCCCTTTTATGGACTGCGCAAGCTTTATGTAGGCGCATTGATTTCGTGGTACCGTTATCTGGACAGCCGCAGCTAGGCCTGCGGCTATTGATTATTTATTATCGAATTTGACTTAAAGCAGGACAATATATGATTCCCGTTGTACTGGCATCGGAAAGCGCTGCCGCCGCGCAGAAATGGCTGAAGGTGATTGAGCAGCATTTTCCCGATCTGGATGCCCATGTTTTTGATCCGCTGGCAGCATCCCCGGCGCCCGATGTGCGCGCAGCGATCGTCTGGAAGCCGCCGGCAGCGCTCTTTACGCGTTATCGCACCCTGGATCTGGTATTCAATATGGGCGCAGGTGTGGACGCTATTTTGCGTCAACCCGAGATTGCCGGCACCACCCGCATTATCCGCCTGGAAGACGCGGGGCTGGCCAATCCCATGACTGAATATGTCATCCATTATCTGTCGGGCATTACCCGTAATTTCGGTGCTTATGAACAGAACCGGGCAAATCGCCTGTGGCAGGGCGCAGAACAGACCCCAGTGCAACATTGCACGATCGGCATCATGGGACTGGGCGTAATTGGTGCGCGGATTGCGCAGGCTTTAAGCGCGCTCGATTACCCTGTCCAGGGCTGGTCGCGCAGCCTGAAGACGTTACCGGGCGTCAGGAGTTTTCATGGCGAAGAGCAGTTCGCGGCCTTTCTGGGTTCAAGCCAGTTTCTGATCAACGTACTGCCACTGACCGACCAGACACGCAATATTCTCAATCGTAATACGCTGGGACACTTGCCTAAGGGCGCCGTGCTGATGAATATTGGTCGGGGTGAACATCTGGTGGAGGCGGATCTGATTACGTTGCTGGACTCCGGGCATCTGTCACGAGCCGTTCTTGACGTGGCGCGTGAAGAACCTCTGCCGGACGATCATCCTTTCTGGACCCACCCGGCCATCACTCTGACACCGCATATTTCCGGACCTACCAATCATTACCTGGCAATCAAGCAGATTCGGGGCAAGCTGCAGGATGCCTTGCAGGGCAAACCCATTAGTGGTGAAGTCATCCGGGACACGGGTTACTGATCATTTCCAGGCACTACATTCGTTCAGCCGGGTCAACCGCTCTGCCGGCTGGCGTATTGCCGGGTCAGTGATCAGCTGGGTTCAGCCTCCATTCAGACTATGCGGGCCTGCTGTGCAAACGCGGTGTGGCTGCGCCATTGGCGTTACAATCGGGCAGAATAATGATACGCACACGATACGCATACGACCAGCTGACCAATGGGGAGCCATCAATGTCGACCGCTCAAGCACCTGCACCGCAACATCCGGCGGCATCACCCGCGCCGCGCGCAATCATATCGCATCGGAAAGACGCGATATTCGACGGAGGCTTGCGGGCATTCTTTGAATACCGCGATCTGGGTGTGTCCCAGGCAACGGCTGGCGCTTATTCCGTACACGTGATTCGCGCCGTGGATGGGCATGAAGCGTCGGGCGTGCCGCATCTGCATCAACTGGATTTTCAGTTTGTATACGTGCTGCAAGGCTGGGTTCAGTTCGAGTACGAACAGACCGGTGTGGTTCGTCTGGAGCGGGGCGATTCGGTTTATCAGCCTCCTGGCATCCGCCATCGCGAAATTGCCCACAGCGCCGATCTGGAAATGCTGGAAGTGGTTGCGCCCGCAACGTTTCCTACTGTGACGCTGGAGCATGTCTGAATCATGAAGGTATTGGTGCAGCGCGTGCGTCAGGCAAGTGTCCATGTAGATGGTGTTGAAGTCTCTGCAATCGGGGCTGGGATGTTGCTGCTGATTGGCATCGCCCAGGACGATACAGAACAGGACGCACAATATCTGCTGCGCAAAACGCTGGCCTTGCGTATCTTCAACGATGACAACGGCGTGATGAATCTGGCGGTGCGGGATGTGAGTGCACAGGTTCTGGCCGTCAGCCAGTTCACGCTCATGGCCGATACACGCAAGGGCAATCGTCCTTCCTACATTGCGGCGGCACGCCCCGAGTTTGCCAAGCCGTATTTTGAACGCTTCGTGCAGCAGCTTTCAGCAGGACTGGGGCAGGCAGTCCCTGCGGGCGTTTTTGGCGCCGATATGCAGGTGTCTCTGATCAACGACGGTCCCGTCACGATTTTGCTGGACAGTCGTGACCGATAAACATGTATGCACTAAGGTTCGCCAGCAATCCACCTTTGCGCAAATCTGCAGCAGGGGGTGGTGATGGATACGATTTATCTTTATGTGGTTCTGGGGGCAGTGGTGGCCGGGTTTGTACAGGGCCTGTCGGGGTTTGGCTTTGGTCTTGTGTCCATGGCACTATGGGCCTGGGTGCTGGATCCGCGTCTGGCTGCCGTGCTGGCGGTGTTTGGCGGGATGACCGGGCAGATCGTGGGGGCATTGTCGCTGCGACGCGGTTTTGATTGGCGCATTCTGGTGCCATATGTATTGGGTGGGTTGGCTGGCATCCCAATGGGCGTGATGCTATTGCCCATGCTTGATGTGAACATGTTCAAGGCGGCGCTGGGATGCCTGCTGATTGTCTGGTGCCCGGTCATGATATTTGCCAGGCAGCTTCCTAAAATCACCTTTGGCGGCAATATTGCCAACACCGTTGTGGGCCTGGGCGGCGGTGTCATGGGCGGACTGGGTGGTTTTTCCGGTGTGTTGCCTACGCTGTGGTGTACGTTGCGTTATTCCAATCGTGATACGCAGCGGGCCATTATCCAGAATTTCAATCTGTCGATGTTGTCTCTGACGATGCTGTCCTACATCGTGTCCGGCATGGTAACGCGCCCCATGCTGCCCCTGTTTCTGCTGGTGGTGCCGGCGATTCTGATCCCGTCCTTTATCGGCACCCGGGTGTATGCAGGATTCAGTCCGGAGCGCTTCCGCCTGGTTGTGCTGATGCTGTTGACGATCTCTGGTCTGGCGCTGCTTGCCTCCGCCGTCCCGCACCTTGTTGCCGCCTGAGGGGCGAGCAAGCGTTAATGATCACCTTCAAGCGTCACCGAACCCCATCGGCAGTGTGGGGCCGCATCGCCGTCGTATGCGCAGCGCTCGACGGGAGCGCGCGTATATTGGCCGGTGGTTGTTGATCGGCGTTCAGAAGAATAGGAAGTACAGCACCGGTATCAAAATAGCGGTAAAGATGCCGTTCAGGCTCATTCCCAAACTGGCGTAAGAGCCGGCTTCCTGGCTATGCTTGAACTCCGTGGCAGTACCGATCACATGGGAGGTCACGCCCATGGCGAGGCCGCGCACGTCATCGTGCTGAATGTTCATCCATTTGAAAATAAACGGGCCGATGGTCGCCCCCAGAATACCGGTAAAAAATACAAATGCCGCGGTCAGTGGGACTGCGCCCTCAAGCGAACGGGCCAATTCCAGTGCAATGGGCATAGTGGCCGCTTTTACCGACAGGCCGATCAGAATGTTGCGGTCGGCACCCATCAACCAGGCCAGGCCCACCGAAGAACATACTGCCACCAGCGAAGAGACCACCAGGGCCAGTAGAATCGGTCGCAGCTTTTTCTTGATGGTTCTGCTGTGCATTGCAATCGGCACCGCCAGTCCGACGGTGGCTGGTCCCAGCAACAGTGATAGATAATGGGCGCCAAGCAGATAGCTACTGTATTCGATATTCAGCAGTTGCAGGATGACAATAATAAGCGTGGTGGCCACCAGCACGGGATTGAGCAAAGGAAAGTAACCGCTGCGGGCGAACAGCCAGGACGCCAGGCAATAAGCCATGATCGTCAGCAGCAAACCGGTCAGAACAGCGAGCACGGCAACTCCAATAATAAGAATGTCATCGGGTCAACAAGAGCGCGGTGTTGCACCTGGTCAGTGGTCCCGCGCGAGCCTGAAAAAACGGCGGCAAGCCTGAAGCGAGAGGTGTGTCGGCACAGCGCGGTCGGCCCGGGCTTGTGCCGGCTGGCTTTAACGCTGCTTGTCTGCATAGCGAAACACTAGAACGCCCGCCAGTAACGACAGGACTGTACTGACGATGACAGCTGTAATAACGGCGGGCCAGTATCCGTCCAGCAGCCTGTAGCTGACCATGATACCTACGGTAGCCGGTAAAAACAGGAGCGCCAGATGCGAGAGCAGGGCCGGTATATGTCTGGCCATCAGGGTAAACAAGGCTGGCCAAAGTTTAAACCCCAACAAAAGCAGAAGCAGACCCACAATAGGACCGGGCAGCGGGAGGGCCAGTACATGGCTGAGGCCTTCACCGGCGAAGTAGCAGATCGCAATCACAAGTAGAGATACGAGCATAAACGTTAACTGTCAGAGACAAGGGTATGGAAGTGCTCCATTATACTTTCTTATTAGGAAGGTAATATTAGGTATGCAATCCGTATATTTTTTACTTGAAGTTAATGATCAGAGGGCTGAGCTTCGTCAAAAAAAGACTTCAACTTTGCCTGCCGGCGGGCGTGGGCGAATCCGGATTACGCATCGGTATGAGATCGGCTCGGCGGATATGGTACTCTTTGAATATTCAGTCATAAAGTCGTTCAATAACAGAATCAGGAGTCAACCCATGAAGCTTAAAAATGCCAGTCTGCTTAAAGACAAATGTTATATCAACGGTAAATGGATCGGCGGCAAGGAGGTCATTGAGGTGACCAATCCGGCAACCGGCAAGCGTGTTGGCACGGTACCCAAACTGGGCAAAAAGGAAACCGCAGATGCCATCAAGGGCGCCGACAAGGCCTGGCCGGCATGGAAGGGGCTGACCGCCAAGGAGCGTGCTGCCATCCTGCGCAAGTGGTTCACGCTGATCAATGAAAATGCGGATGATCTGGCCTATATCATGACATCTGAACAGGGCAAACCCCTGGCCGAAGCCAAAGGCGAAGTTACTTACGCCGCTTCGTTTGTTGAATGGTTTGCCGAAGAAGCCAAGCGCGTGTATGGCGATACAATTCCTGCGCCGCAAACGTCCCAGCGTATCGTGGTGACCAAGGAACCTATTGGCGTATGTGCCGCCATTACACCATGGAATTTTCCCGCGGCGATGATTACCCGCAAGGTTGCGCCTGCGCTGGCCGCAGGCTGCACCGTCGTGATCAAGCCGGCCTCGCAAACCCCGCTGACTGCACTGGCGCTGATCGAGCTGGCCGAACAGGCGGGCATTCCTCCTGGGGTCATGTCTCTTATTACGGGTAATTCATCTGAAATTGGCAAGGAGCTGTGCAGCAACCCGCTGGTGCGCAAGGTCAGTTTCACCGGATCGACCGAGGTAGGGCGCTTGCTGATGGAGCAGTCGGCCAGCACCATCAAGAAAGTGTCCATGGAGCTGGGCGGTAATGCACCATTCATTGTTTTTGACGATGCCGATATTGATGCGGCGGTTGAAGGCGCGATGATTTCAAAATACCGGAATGCAGGCCAGACTTGTGTATGCGCCAACCGTATCTATGTGCAAAAAGGCGTGTACAAGGAATTTGTCAAAAAGCTGGTGGCTGCTGTTGAAAAACTGGTCGTGGGCGATGGCACCGGCAAGAACGTACAAATTGGTCCGCTGATTGACGAGAAGGCTGTGGAAAAAGTGGAAAGCCACATTAGCGATGCCCTGGGACACAAGGCCAAGGTACTGACGGGTGGTAAACGCAGCAAACTGGGCGGGTTGTTTTTTGAACCGACGGTCATCGGCGACGCAACGCAGGAGATGGCGTTTGCCCGTGAAGAGACATTCGGCCCGCTGGCGCCGGTTTTCAAATTCGAAACAGACGCAGATGTCATCAAAATGGCTAACGATACCGAGTTCGGCCTGGCTGCTTATTTTTACGCGCGCGACCTGGGACGCGTCTGGCGGGTTGCCGAGCAACTGGAATACGGCATTGTCGGCATCAATACCGGTCTTATTTCTACCGAAGTGGCGCCGTTTGGCGGCGTGAAGCAATCCGGCCTGGGCCGTGAAGGCTCTCACTACGGTATCGATGATTACCTGGTCATCAAGTATATGCTGATGGGCGGCATCTGATACATCCGGGACCCGGTGCACCAGTGGCAACCGGGCAGTTAACATTCAATAGTCAATATTCGATTAACCGAGCAGATACGTATTACTTAACATGAAACAGCAGATACCCAATACCTTTCGCCAGAAATTGCTGGCCCGTGAAACACTCATTGGCACGTGGCTGAGCACCACCAGCCCCATGCTCGCCGAAGTGGCGGGCGTTTGCGGCTACGACTGGCTGCTGCTGGATGGCGAGCATGCACCCAATGACATTCCTGCGCTGACTGCCCAGCTGCAGGCCATCAACTCCAGCAATAGTGCGGGTATCGGCCGTCCGCCGGTCAATGACCAGACCTTGATCAAACAGTATCTGGACATCGGGTTTTACAACCTGCTTATTCCGTTCATTGAATCTGGCGAGCAGGCTGCATACGCGGTGGCGGCAACGCGTTATCCACCGGCAGGCGTGCGTGGTGTTGCCGGTATGACCCGGGCCAGCAGCTATGGCACCGAAGCAGATTACTTCAAGCAGGTCAATGACCATATCGGCGTGATCCTGCAAATTGAGAGCCGTGCGGGCGTGGAGGCGGTAGAAGACATTGTTGCCGTAGACGGCGTGGATGCCATTTTCATTGGTCCTTCCGATTTGTCGGCCGCTTATGGATATCTTGGACAGCCGCAGCATCCAGAGGTGCAACGGGCCATTGCCCATGTCCATGAAGTGGCGGCCGCTGCCGGCAAAGCCAGCGGCATTCTTGCGGTCGTGCCCGACGAGGCTGCCGCTTATATCAAGCAGGGCTTCAGTTTCGTGGGTGTCGGCGTTGATCTTTCCGTATATAAAAATGCCTTGATGAGTTTGCGCAGCCGGTTTTAAGCGTGGTGTAGCGACAGCGTCATGATGGCGTTTTATAGTAAGTTTATAAACGAGGATGCTGACTAGTTTGAAACTCAGGAAAATTTTTGCGAGCTGTCTTTCTTTTCTGATTTGTCCTGCCGGCTCATCGTTCGCCCAAACGATCACCTATGCAATGGGCGATGATGCGCCGCACAGTGTGCAGGTTGTTGGCGCAGATAGTGCAGCTGCGGGGGCGACCGAGCTGCCGCCCTCCTGGTCATTCGATCCGGAAAAAAACAAAATTATTCTGCTGCCAGTGGATGAGCCCATCGCGACGCCGGAACCCGGCCAGGCGGTGCCGCTTGAGCAACTGGTCACTGCCGACGCATTGCGTGGCGTGGACAACTGGGAAAATTATCAGTATGAATCTGCGCTCGGCTCATTCATGTCGGATCAGGATGCTGCCGCGTTGCGCAGGCCATCGTCCAGAATCACGCTCAAGCCCGTGCAAAATTTTTCTACCGGCGCACGCACCTGGAGTCTGACAACCGAGGACAGAAACCGGATTTCACTAGGGTCCAATCAGGTCGTGAGTCCGATCGGCCAGAGTGGCTTTCGAATCGGCGGCATGCAGTTGAGCCGGCAACCGGACAGCACGCAGGACAACTGGTTTATCGATAGTAACCAGTTGGCCTATTCGACGGCGGCGGGGGCCATGGATTATTCGGCGGCTTCGGGCGATGATGCCAGCTTTCACTTCGGTAGTGGCGCTGCCAATACCGCTGTGCGTTACGGATTGAGCAACTCGGCTTCGGTCGATACGCAAGTGCAATTGGCCCGTTCGCTCAAGAACGTGGGTCTTGGCGCCAGCTACGCCCTGGACGACATGGGCGATTTGCGGCTGACCGTGAATGCAGGCAAGTACGAGGGCGATGCAAATTGGCGCTCGATGTTTGCCTATCGGGCCAAGGTCTTCGATCTGGCGACCTTGCAGTTCTCCAATGAGCTAACCAGCGCACACTATATGGATTTGTCCAGGCTGTCGCAGGATCCATTGTCGGACCGCGCCATTCGCAATCAGCTGAAACTGACCTATCCGCTTGATACACAGTCGCAGGTGTCAGGCACGTTTGAAAACAGCCGGGTGTTTGACGGCGCTTCCGAGCAGCGCTTTGGTGTGGAGCAAAGCTACAAGCTGGACTCTGTCCTGTTCAAGCTGAAGGCGCAACGCGCCGTGCACAGCGACGATGGCTTATTGCAGTTTAATGTGGATATTCCTATCGGCGGCCCTTAATTGGCATTGCCTGATTGGCAGCTGCTCACGTGGCTTTTCACGGTCGTCCATTATCCGCGGCCTTGAGCCCGGCCTTTAATATGGCAGAAAAAAGGGGGCTTTTGCCCCCATCCCAGTTCAATTCGTGGTGCTGGCCGAGGGCAGGGGAGCCTGTTGTGCAACCTCGTTTTGCGCCAGGATGCCTGCGAGAATGTCGGGTACCTCAAATACGGCCTGATTGTTCTGCGCTTTAACCCGCTCCCGATAGCTATCCAGATTCTCCAGTAAGTGATGCACTGCCTGGTTAATCTTCGCGAAGCTGGGCAGCACGATGCCCAGGCCGTTATCGGTGACCCATTCGCCGTTATAGCGCTCCTGGATCATGGTCCATTTGTTGCAGACGATAATGACCGGCATATCCTTGCGGATGGCTTCACTGATACTGCCGGGGCCGGGTTTGCCGATAAAGAAATCGGCCATTTCCATGAAGATGGGCATTTGCGTGGTGAACCCTTCCACCAGCTTGTGCGCGCGCGTCTGCATTTTGCCTATTTTTTTGGCCAGCGCCGCATTGTGGCCACAAATGTAGATCATCTGCACATCCGAGAGCTGTTTGGCGATCTTGATCATGGTTTTTGAACCGTGGCCGCCGAACATCACCAGCCCCACCGGTTTGTCCGGGTCAAAGCCGGCAGCGATCAGCTGTTCGCGGCGATCGATGTCGGGTTTCTTGTAGAAATCAGGATGCAGCAGCATACCCGAGCTTGCATGGATATGGGAATCGGCATAGCCGGCGGCACGCGCTTGCTCTACCGCCTTGTCCGTGCCGCAGATGAAATGCTGCTGCTGATTTTTTTCAATCCAGAAATGGGGCGCATTGTCGGCCAGGTCGGTTAAGATCGTCACATAGGGTACGCCCGGCAGCGACGAAACCAGGCTTTCGTACATGGCCCGGTTGAAATTGGGAACCAGCGAAACAACCATGTCAGGCTCCGTTTCAATCCAGTGTTCCTGTAGCCGTTTGACCATCACCTGGTGGGTCAGCCGGATAAATGCCTGCAAAATGCGCAGTTCCGGCGTCATGGCCATGGTCCAGCCTTTGGCCAGTTGCCGATTATAAAATTCTTCGGGGGCAACGCCGGTCACCCGTTTATAGACCTGTCGCGAGTCGAGTACTTCAAACAGGTTGACGAGCCTGACGTTCCAGTGAGGATGGCTGTTTTTGAGCACCGCCTCGAGGGCCCGGGCCGACGCCCGATGACCACCGCCCGCATTGAAATAGATCAAGTCAATATTTTTATTCATAAATGGCTTTCTCTCAATGGTTCAGATGAACAGTTTATGACCGTATTGTGGCATGAATATGAATCGCCGCAAATTATTAAATGTGTCGGACTGATACGAATATACAGAGCCGATATTGTGTCCTTCAATAAAGGCGCGAAAGTGCTCGTCATTCGACAACGGGACTGGCTTGTTGTTCGCTGGCAATTGACCGTCGGATCAAAGGGGCGCAGGCGATAAAAACCCCGGCTGCGCCAGGAGCGCGACCGGGTTGCACACATGCAATTGTATTTACAAGACGCTATTTTTGCGCGATCGTGGTGTTGACACCCGTGTCATGTGAAGCCCAGCGCGCGGTAATTGACTTGGTCTGGGTCCAGAACATGACGGCCTGCTTGCCGTTAGGCCCCAGGTCTCCCAGTTTGGAGCCGCGCGAACCGGTAAAGCTGAACCATGCGACCGGAACAGGGATCGGAATATTGATGCCGATCTGGCCTACATCGATATTGTTCTGGAAATAGCGCGCATTGCCGCCGCTTTGTGTGAAAACCGCAACGCCATTGCCATTCGGGTTGCGATTGACAAACTCCACGGCTTCTTCAAGGGTATCGACACACACGATGCAAAGGACCGGGCCGAAAACTTCTTCGCGATAAATCGCCATGTCTTCTTTGACATCTGAAAAAATGGTCGGGCCGATGAAGTTACCGTCTTTATAGTCCTGAACGACAACATCGCGGCCATCCAGTAGCAGGCTGGCTTTTTCATCCACGCCGGTCTGGATCAACTGCGCAACGCGCTGCTTTGCGCGGGGCGAGACCAGAGGCCCCAGATCTGCCTTGCGGTCGCTGCCGGCATTTACTTTCAGGCCTTTGGATTTTTCTACGAATTCGTCAATCCACTCGCTGGCCTGGCCCACCATGACCGCCACCGATGTGGCCATGCAGCGCTGACCAGCCGCACCGAAAGCGGCGCCGACCAGCTGGTTAAGGGCCACTTCCTTGTCTGCATCGGGCAGGATGACGCAGTGATTCTTGGCGCCCATCATGGCCTGGCAGCGTTTGCCCGCATTGGAGGCGCGTTGATAAATCTGCGTGCCCACATGTGTGGAACCGATAAACGACACTGCTTTTACATCAGGATGTTCGCAAAGGCGGTTGGCCACGTCCGGGCCGCCATGTACCACGTTGAGTACGCCGGGTGGCAGGCCCGCTTCCTGCGCCAGTTCGGCCAGATACAGCGATGCGCTGGGGTCCTGTTCCGACGGTTTGAGCACAAAGGTGTTGCCGCAGGCCACGGCAATGGGGAACATGAAGCAGGGCAGCATGACCGGGAAATTGAACGCGGTAATTCCCGCACATACGCCAAGTGGCTGGATCAAGGTATATACATCGATTCCGGTGCCGGCATTTTCTGCGTATTCACCCATTTGCAGGCTGACGATAGCGCAGGCGTGTTCGATGACTTCAAGACCACGGCCCACTTCACCTTCTGCATCGGGCAACGTTTTGCCATGTTCCAGTGTGATCAGTTCAGCCAGTTTTGCTGTGTTGTCGCGCACCAGTTGCTGCAGTTTGAGCATGACGCGCATGCGGTTGCCCTGGCTGGTATTGCGCCAGGTCGCAAACGCAGCCTTGGCGCTGGCAACCGCCTCATCCACTTCCGAGATTGGCGCCAGCGGGACGCGGGCCACCACTTCCTGATTGGCCGGGTTAACGACATCAAGCCAGTCCTTGGCAGTGGACTGGACTTTTTTTCCGTTGATCAGCAACGGAATATTGGGTATGGCACTCATAACATCAATCCTTTAATTTTTTACAAGAGGGCAGGTCGATTCGGACAGGGGGCTAAATGCTTCAGCTGCCGGGATGGTGGCGATCAGTTTCGAATAATCCCATTCGCCTTTCTTTTCACCCGGTTTTTTGACTTCATACAGGTACATATCGTGAATGACCCGCCCATCGGCACGGATGGAAGCGTTATGCATGATCGGGTCTTCGATCGGCAGCTTGCGCATCTGCTGCGCCACCTTGGCGCCATCGGTCGTGCCGGCAGCTGCTACGGCTTTAAGGTAATGCAGCACGCTGGAGTACACGCCGGCCTGGGTCATGGTGGGTTTCAGACCCTTATAGGCTTTGGCAAAGCGGTCGGACCACTGGCGGGTGCCTTCATCAAAGTCCCAGTAGAAGCCGTCTACGTAGGTCAGGCCCTGGGCGTTTTCATTGCCCAGCGCGCGCAGGTCCGACAGGAATATCAACAGGGCCACCAGGCGCTGGTCGCCGCCACTGACGCCAAATTCCTTGGCCTGCTTAACCGCATTAACCGTGTCCTGACCGCCGTTGGCCAATGCAACAACCTGGGCGCCGCTGCTTTGCGCCTGCAACAGGAACGAGGCATAGTCGCTGTTGTTCAATGGATGGCGCACCTGCCCAACCACCGTGCCGCCCAGTTTCTTGACCATTTTCGCGGTGTCGGCTTCAAGCGAATGACCAAATGCGTAATCTACGGTCAGGAAGAACCAGGATTTGCCGCCAGCCTGAACCGTGGCTTTGGCGCCGCCCACCGATTGGGAATAGGTGTCGAACATCCAGTGAAAGCCCACCGGCGAGCACGATTTATTGGTCAGTGCGGTGGTAGCTGGTCCCGAGAACAAGGCGATGCGGTTTTTTTCCCTGGCTACGTTCTGCACTGCCAGCGCCACTGCCGAGTTGGTCAGATCGGCGATGGCGGTAACGCCTTGCCGGTCAAACCACTCCCGTGCCTTTGCCGCGCCTACGTCGGCTTTGTTCTGATTGTCGGCAGACACCAGTTCGATTTTCATGCCCTTGCATGGGCCAGCCAGACATTCATCAATGGCAAGTTGCGCTGCCGCAACCGAACCGGCGCCACCCATGGAGGCATAGGTGCCCGACATATCGGTTAGCACACCCACTTTTACTTCGGGCGCATCGGCGGCCCAGGCGCTAAGCGCCACGCACGACGATGCAGCCAGTACTGCTTTCCTGATCAACATAGGAGTCTCCTGAATTTTTTAATAGTTTTATCGTTTTGTTTGCAAAACGTATCCAGTTTGATGTGTATAAATCAATTTTGCAATAGAATATTTGCACATTTAATGTTCATTTTTGCACAATGCAATCACAACATAAGCACAATTCATGCGCAACCTTTACACAATGACTCATGCCTGACTGGGACGATATCCGCTATTTCCTGGAAGTGGCCAGGACACACCGGGCCAGCGCCGCAGCAGCGCGGCTGGGGGTGGAGCATACCACCGTGGCCCGGCGCATCCGCCGCCTTGAAGCGGACCTGGGACAGTTGCTTTTCGACAAATCGCGTAGCTCCGGATTTACCCTGACCCGTTCGGGGCAGCAACTGCTGACGCACGCAGAGCAGATGGAAACGCATTTATATAATGCGCAGGAGCAGATTCTGGGAGTGAGCCAGAGTCCGGCCGGGCATGTCCGGGTGGCAGCGACCGAGGCCTTTGGTTCCTGCATTATTGCGCCCCTGTGTGCACAGTTCCAGAGCCAGTTTCCCGATATGACCATAGATGTGCTGCCGGTCCCCCGTTTTGTCAGCCTGACTCGTCGCGAAGCCGATATTGCGATCACCATAGAACGTCCGGCGCGCGGGCCTTATGTCACTCGCAAGCTGACCGACTATACGCTGCTGCTGTACGGGACCCAGGCCTGCTTTGATCGCTACGGCGTAGTCAATACCGAAGCGGATCTGCATCATCATCGTTTTATCAGTTATGTAGATGAACTACTGTTCAGCGACCAGTTGCGGTATCTGGAGGACATCCTGCCGTTTACCAAACCTGTCATAAAAAGTACGAGTGTCATCGCGCAATATTACAGTTGTCTGCAAGGCCACGGGCTGGCCATTCTGCCGTGTTTTCTTGCCGGTCAGAATCCACAGCTTATCCCGGTGCTGCAGGACAGAATCGGGATCACGCGCAGTTTCTGGATTTACTACCATGAAGAACTGAAACGACTGAAACGTATTGTGATGCTTTCGGAACACTTATGTGACATCATAGGAAACAACCGATTGCTGGTACAGGGCAGGATGCCGGTGCAGCAGGTACAATGACAATTGAAAAGCAATTTGTGACAACCTGATTTCCAGAAGGAGTATATGCATGACCATTACACTGACAGCAGCAGACGGGCATATTCTGCAGGCCTATACGGCCGGCGCCGAAGATGCGGAACGGGGCATTGTGGTTCTGCAGGAAATTTTCGGGGTCAATAGCCACATTCGCGATGTCTGTGATTTTTATGCTTCAAAGGGTTATCGCGTGATTGCGCCGGCGCTGTTTGACCGGATCGAACCGGGCGTAGAAATGGGCTACACCGCCCAGGACGTCGAGCGCGGTAAAGCGTTCAAAGCACGGGTGAGCTACGAGGATGCGCTCAAGGACATCGAGGCAGCCGCCGCCGCCTTGTCTGCACAGAAAAAAATCGGCGTAGTCGGCTTTTGCTGGGGCGGGACCCTGACATGGCTTGCCGCCTGCCGCAGCGCGGCGTTTTCGGCGGCTTCCTGCTGGTATGGTGCCGGCATTGCGGAGTTGCGTGATGAAAAGGCCCAATGCCCGGTGCAGATGCATTTCGGCGACAAAGACAAATCCATTCCGCCTGCTGATGTCGAGGCGATCCGAGCCAGCCAGCCGGATGTGGATATCTGCACTTATGATGCGGATCACGGTTTCGGATGCGACCAGCGCGGCTCCTACGATCCGTTTGCCAGCGAACTTGCGCGCACCCGCACGGTGGAATTTTTCAAGGCGCATCTGTAACCTTGCCTTGCAGCCAACGCAATGTCATACGCCCGACTATCGGTGCTGAGCAAGTGCCGGGCGCAGGTGTGCCCGGGGCTGGCCCTTAAATAACGACAGGTGAAAAAATTTATGACGTTTTCGACAATGCTGTCTGCGGTATCATTTTCTCTCATGCTTGCCACCACCGTGCATGCGCAGGCGCCGCAGAATAATACAACAGCGCCGTTTACAGTTCCGGATAGCGGAATCACCATTCCGCCGGACTTTACCGGCGCGACCTTCGATGCACCTGCAGTGAGCTGGATTGAAGACGGGCGTCCGATCGAACAGGCAAAAGATGCCCTTGAACTGCTGGCAACAGCAGACAAGCATGGCCTGGACCCACGCTGGTTTCATATTGCACAATTGCAGTCGCAGTGGGAGCGGGTCAACTATGCCGCTTCTGCCGAAGAAACGGCGCAATTTGATCGTGACCTGACCACGCAGATGCGCACCTATGTCAAGTTTCTGAAAAACGGTCGTATTTCGCCGTCCCTGATCAAAAACCGCTATTCCAAGCCGATGTTTTCTGATGCCGATGCCGACCTGTTTCTGACGACGGCGATCAGCAATGGCAATCTGAAGGCGTCGGTCAAGGCGCTGACCGACAGTATTCCCATGTACAACTCGCTGATGCAGGCGCTGGTTGTATTTCGTCAATTACAGCAAAACCCAACAATGAATCAGGCGCTGCCTGCGGTACCTGGCGGCAAACTGACCGAAGGCCAGCCCTACACGGGCATGCCCGCACTGATCGAGCGCCTGGTCCTGCTGGGCGATCTGCCGCAAGGCACACCGGCGCGGCCGATCTACGACGCGTCGGTGATGGCAGGCGTCAAAAGCTTTCAGCAACGTCACGGGCTGGAGCCCGATGGGGTGATCGGCAAGGGAACGCTGGAGCAGTTGAATACGCGTCCCATTGAACGCATCCGCCAGATCCAGATCAGTATGGAACGGCTGCGCTGGACGCCGCTGATAGAAGGTGAGCGCCGCATTGTTGTTAACGTGCCCGAGTTCGTGCTGCGCGCCTATCACATCCGCAATCAAAAGGCCGAAAATATTATTGAAATGAAAGTGATTGTGGGCAAGTCCTTCAACACCAGTACGCCGCTGTTTGATGGTGCGGTCAGCAAGATTGAGTTCAGTCCGTACTGGAATGTGCCTATCTCCATTTCCCGCAAGGAACTGATCCCGCGTTTGCGCAGCAATCCGTCATATCTGCAGAGCCAGGGGTTCGAGTTTGTCACCCAGTCGGGCGTGTCACAAACTGTCAGCGAGTCCAACCTGAACGCCGTGTTAAATGGCCAGGCGCGTATCCGTCAGCGTCCCGGACCCAAGAACTCGCTGGGCGATATCAAGTTCATTTTCCCCAACAACGATGCCATTTACCTGCATCATACCCCCAGCACCCAGCTGTTTGACCGTACGCGGCGCGATCTGAGCCATGGCTGCATCCGGGTGGAAGAACCAGTGAAACTGGCGCAATTTGTGTTGGAAAAACAACCAGAGTGGACCGCGAGCGCTATCGAGAAGGCCATGACAGCAAAAAAATCCAAAACAATCAACGTATTGGAGCCTGTTCCTGTTGTATTGGGTTATAGTACCGTGGTGGTTAAAAACAATAAAATTCACTTTTTCCCCGACATCTACGGACAGGACAAGATTCTGGACAATGCCATCAAGAAGATGGCCGCCTCACGTAACATTCCACCTGCCTCGTAATATTTTCAGGAGCCAGTACGGTATGACGTTTACGCCCCCTCAGTTACATCGCCGCCAGTTTTTAAGAAATTCTTCTTCTCTGCTTGTTGCCGGTGCCATGTTCTCCATCGGCACCAATACCGCCCGCGCCAATATCGGCGGGGGCGGTTTCAGGCAAATCTCGCTCGACCACCTGCATACCAATGAGAAAATCACCCTGGCTTACGCCAACGGCGACGCCTATATTCCTGCCGCGATGCAGCGGCTGAACCGTTTCTTGCGGGATCATTATTCCGGAGTGGTCGGACATATGGACCCGACGCTGTTTGACTTGATCAACAAGGTCAGGGCATCGCTCAAGACCGATGTCGCTATCGAAGTGATTTCAGGCTATCGCGACCCGCATACCAACGAACGTCTGCGCAAGACGCGCGGTGGCGGCGTAGCCAAGCGCAGCCTGCATATGGTGGGACAGGCCATGGACCTGCGCCTCAAAGGCGTGCCGCTTGATGAATTGCGAGATGCCGCCAAGGAACTTGCACTGGGCGGCGTTGGCTATTATCCAAAAGACGGGTTCGTACACATGGATACGGGACGCGTACGCAGCTGGTAGCGTTTGACTGCGTCCGAATCCGCATGACAAGCGTGCCGGCGCTCGCGATATGACTCGCGGCGACTGTACCGTATACTCCGCAGGTGGATGACGGCACGGCAACATCGTGATGACGCTCATTATTATTGAAATACGAAGCAAATAACAGATTCAATCATGGACAATCGCAACATCAAAACTATCGCCGTTATCGGCGCCGGAACCATAGGCAGCAGCTGGGCTGCCCTTTTTCTAGCCCATGGCTATCACGTGGTGGTGTCGGATCCGGCACCGGACGTTGAGGCCAATACCCGCACGCTGATCGATTCAGCCTGGCAAACCCTGCGCGAACTGGGCAAAGTGAAGAATGAGTCATTTCTGGATAATCTTCGCTTTGAGGCCGATTTGCACAAGGCGTTGGAAAATGTTGATTTCGTGCAGGAGAATGCACCGGAACGCGAAGACTTCAAAATATCGCTGTTTGCAAAAATGGATGCAGTGCTGCCCGAGCACGTTATTATTTCTTCCAGTTCGTCGGGCTTGCTGGTCAGCCGCATGCAATCGCAGTGCCGGTATCCGCAACGGTGTGTGCTGGGCCATCCATTCAATCCGCCTCATGTGATTCCGCTGGTGGAAGTGGTCGGGGGCGAGCAGACATCAGAAGACACCATCGAGCGTACGCTGCAATTTTATCGCGCCATAGGCAAGCATCCGATTCGTCTGAACAAGGAAATTGCCGGGCATATCGCCAACCGCCTGCAGGCAGCGGTGTGGCGGGAGGTCATGCATCTGGTCAACGAGAACGTGGCTAGCGTGCAGGATATCGACGCGGCCATGAGCAAGGGTCCGGGCCTGCGTTGGGCCATCTTCGGTCCGCAAATGGTGTTTGATCTGGCTGGCGGCCGGGCTGGTCTGGCGCATCTGATCGACCATTTGCAGCCGGCTATTGAAACCTGGATGGATGATCTGGGCAATCCACGCATGACCCCTGAGTTACGGGAGCGTATGGTCCAGGGGACGAAACAGGCCAGGGAAGATAAATCATTTGAATCGCTGCTGCGCTATCGCGACAGCCATTTGATTGATATTCTGAAAAGTCTGGATAAAAAACAGGGCGATGACGCGTGACCCCATGGGGCCGGGCATCGATCGCGTCAGGCGACTGAACGTTTGCCTTTCTGATTATGTCGAATAAATGATCATGTCAATTGAAAACCGTAGCCAGGCCGGAGCGTCGTCTATCGGCGTGCGCGCGTTGCAATCCGATGATCTGCCTCAGATGCTGGCATTGCAGGCCAGCGTGTATCCGCCGGCGCTGCTGGAAAGCGGGCAGGTGCTGGTCAGCAAGATGAGCTTTGTCCCGGCCGGCTGGACGTCGCTGGCGGCCTGCGATGGCGATACGCTTTGCGCCTACGCGCTAGGTTATCCCTGGCGCTCCGACCTGCAGCCCAGCTGGAACCGTCCGCTTGCGCTGCAACACGATTGCGATGTGCTTTATCTGCATGATGTGGCAGTATCACGGGCTTATGCGGGCCGGGGGATTGCCAAAGCACTGGTGTCGCAACTGATGCGACAGGGACAGCAATTTGGCCTGTCGCGCGCCATATTGATTGCGGTCGAAGGCGCACAGCGGTATTGGTCAAGACTGGGCTTTGTCGCGATTCCGGCCGCCAGCACAGATTCTGCTTTCGGTGATGATGCCGTGCTGATGCAGCGCGAACTCACGCTGCCTGGTGCTGCATAGCGCGGGACGTTGGGAGCCACACGATGCCGCTGCTCAAAACCGTTGCCTTTGTTCATACGCTGCTTGCTGGCCACGTGGTGGCCGGGGCGCGCGTCATTGATGCGACGATGGGAAATGGACACGACACGCTAGCACTTGCCCGGCTTGTAGGGGACACCGGGCATGTGTACGCCTTCGATATCCAGCGCGAGGCGCTGGCGGCCACGGCCACGCTTCTGTGCCGCGAGCATCTGCAAGCGCGTGCCACCCTGATTCAAGATAACCATGCCCACATGCATGAGCACGTATCGGATCCGGTCAGTGCCATCGTCTTTAATTTGGGTTATCTGCCTGGCACCGATAAAGCCTGCGCTACGCGGGCCACCAGCACCCTGGCTGCTGTCAGGAGTGCCTTGACGCTGCTTGCGCCCGGCGGGCTATTGCTGATTGCCGTTTACTGGGGACATCCTGCAGGCGCCAGCGAGAAAGCAGCGCTTGAGCCGTTCGTTGCACAACTGTCGCCTGAGCAATACCGGGTGCTCAAATATGAGTTCATTAATCGCGCGAATCCTGCGCCGTATCTGCTGGCCATCGAACGCTTTACCAACTGAGCAGAACGCTTCTGATTGGTTGATGCCCCAAGCATGGCAATAAGCCGGCTTGTGGCGTCTTCCGGTGGCGTTGCAAGACCGGGTATCAGTCGGCGCCGGCGTCAGCGATCACAGCGCAAACGTCGGTCTGACGGGTGCGCCAGGTCGTGGCAAGTTGAGCATTTGGCGGGCTTCCTTTGGCGTTGCCGGTTCATAGCCCATTTCACGGACCAGCCGGACAATTCTTTCAGTCAATTCGATATTGCTGGCCAGGCGACCCTGCGAGTAATACAAATTATCTTCAAGCCCGACCCGGACGTGTCCACCCAGCAGCAATGAGTTGATAGCGCAGGGCAGCTGTGCCGGGCCGATGCCGCTGGCGCCGAAGATGGTTCCGGGCGGCAGGCACTCCACCATGAACTGCAGATTTTTTGGCGAGTAGGGCATGGCGTTCTGAAAGCCCCTGTGCACACCCATGACCAAATTGACATAGGCCGGTTCCTCGTCTGCACCCATCGCAAGCAGCGTCGCTGTGTCCTGCAAAATATGCGTGGGGCTAAATACCTCCCATTCGGGTTTGATGCCGCGCTTTTTCATCTCGTCGGCCAGGAAGCGGCAGCGCGAGGGCGCGGTGTTCATCAATATTTCCTTGTTATCAAAGCTGGCAATAATGGTGGTGGCGTCCAGCGTGCACATTTCGGCGCCGGCTTCCATGCCCTTGATGCGTTCTTCCCAGAGCAGCTCCCACATGCCGTTTTCGTTCTGTCCGATCATCTCGCCATGGACACCACCACCCGTGGAGTTATTCAGGATAATGTCGCATTTGGCGCGGATGCGTGTATTCATATCGTAATAAATTTCGGGATTGCAGGTGGCGCCGTCATCGGGATTGCGTGCATGCAGCGCCACAATGCTGGCGCCGGCGTTGTAGCAGTCGTACACGTCGTCTGCAATCTCCTGCGGCTGCGTGGGCAAGTTCGGGTTCTGGCTTTTATAGGCCATGCCGCCGGTCGGGGCAATGGTAATAATGACTTTGGGAGTACTCATGATTGCGCTCCTGCAGATTGTTGCACCAGTTTGCAGGCGGAGTCTTCCAGTTTTCCGTAAAGATCATCGGGCGAAAGCGTTTCAACTTTCCGGTAATAATCCCAGGGGGCAATGGATTCGTCCGGTTTTTTTACCTGCATCAGGTACATCGGGTTGGTGAGTCTGCCATCGGCACGCACGATGGCATCTTTGGCGAAAAAGTCTTTGATGCGCTCGGTCTTGAATCGCTTCATGATCGCATCCGCATCGTCGGTTTTTAAGGCGGCGACCGCCGCAAGATAATTGCTGACTGCCGAATAGGTGCCGGCCTGAATGTAGGTCGGTATGCGATTAGTGATTTTTTTGTATTCGGCTGTCCACTTGCGGGTGTCATCGTCCAGGTCCCAGTAGAACGGCGTGGTCAGATACATTCCCTGGGTAACCTGCAAGCCCAGGGAGTGGATGTCCGGAATGAGTACTGTCAGGCCCACCAGATTCATTTGGGTATTCAAGCCAAATTCATTGGCAGATTTTGCAGCGTTCACAAAATCGCCGCCGGCATTGGCCATCCCCAGAATCTTGGCACCTGATGATTGCGCTTGCAATATATAGGAAGAAAAATCGGAGGCACCAAGCGGCACTTTGACCGATCCTTTGATGGTGCCGTTGGCTTGCTTGACGACTTTGGAGGTGGCCGCTTCCAGAGCATGGCCAAAGGCATAATCGGTGGTAATGAAGAACCAGTCCTTGCCGCCGTTTTTAACCACAGATTTGCCCGTGCCGTTGGCCAGCGCATCGGTTGAATAGGTGTAGTGGATAATGTAAGGCGAGCATTGTTTGCCGGTGAGGGCCGATGTGCCGCCACCGGTAGAGATAAACAGTTTTTTCTTTTCAGTGGCAACGTTGGCCATGGCCAGGCTGACCGCAGAATTGGTCCCGCCGATCAGGATATCTACTTTGTTCACGTCAACCCATTCACGGGATTTGGCGGCAGCGACATCGGCCTTGTTCTGATGATCGGCATAAAGCAGTTCAATTTTCTTGCCGTCGATACTGCCGCCAGCATCGCGGATCGCCATGCGGATGGCTTGCACACCACCCTGGCCGTCATAGTCGGCGTAGACCCCCGAGATATCGGTCAGAAAACCGATACGGATGATATCATCGGAGATGCCAGCGGCATGTGCGGCGCCTGTCGAAGCAAGCAGCATGCCTGTTGCCCATGTGAGTGTGCCCGTCTTGTTCATCATTCTCTCCTTTGTATACTGTCTCTCAGAATTGTGCCCGCGGCCAGGGCGCTATCGCCGATTGCCGGCAGCGCTTTGGTTGATACCTGGCAAGGTTTGGACCTGCCAGGCTGCGGTTGTTTTTTCTCCCGGCGCCCCGACTATCAGACGCCCAGATACCGGTGGATCTGCGAAGGGTCTTCACGTAGCTGGCTGGCATCGCCCTCGAGTACGACCCGGCCTTTTTCCAGCACGACCAGACGGTCAGCCTGATCCATCACCTTGCGATAATTGCGGTCTACCACCATGGTTGCCAGGCCGCTGGCGCGGATGAGCGCAATAACGCGCCAGATTTCTTCCACAATCAGCGGCGCCAGGCCTTCGGTGGCTTCGTCCAGAATGATGGCATCCGGATTGGTCATCAGCGCCCGGCCAATCGAGAGCATTTGCTGTTCGCCACCGGAAAGCTGGTCGCCCATGTTGTCCAGGCGCTCTGCGAGCCGGGGGAAGGTCTCCAGTATGCGATTGAGGTCCCATGCCATATGCCCGTCGCGGCTGGCGCGAGCGCACATCAGCAGATTTTCGCGAACTGTCAGGTTGGGAAAAATGCCGCGCCCTTCAGGAACGTAGGCAATGCCCAGCTGGGCAGCCTGATAGGGGCGGGCACCAGACATCTGCTGTCGCTGCAGTTCGATCCGTCCACTGCGTTGTTTGACATGGCCCAGCAGGCTGCGTATCAGCGTGGATTTGCCCATGCCGTTGCGGCCCAGCAGGCCAACGGTCTCACCGCGCCGCAGGTTAAAGTCAATGCCGTGCAGTACGTGGCTGGAGCCGTACCAGGCATGGATATCGCGTGCCAGAATGATGTCGTCTGTCATAGTTGCATTTGTCATATCGCCAGAGTGGCCGAGTCGTCTGTGGCGTGATCGCTCTCGCCCAGATATGCGGTCTGCACCGCGGTATTGTTGCGAATATCATGGGGCAGGCCGCTAGCGAGTACTGCGCCGTTGACCATTACCGTCAGGCGGTCTGCAACGGCAAAAACCGCATCCATGTCGTGTTCGATCAGCAAAATAGCCAGGTTCTTTTTCAGCCGGTGCAGCAGCGCCAGCATGCGTTCGGATTCTTCTGCCCCCATACCTGCCAGCGGTTCGTCCAGCAACAGCACCTGGGGCTGCTGGGCCAGGCACATGGCCACTTCAAGCTGGCGTTTCTGCCCGTGCGACAGGTTGGCGGCAATGCTAGCGGCCTGTCCGCTCAGGCCAGCTTGTTCCAGCGCTTGGTCGGCCATCTGAAGGCTGCACTGGCATTGTTGCGCTGCAGTCCAGAATTGCCAGGGCTTCTGAATTTTTGCCTGGGCGGCCAGACGGCAGTTCTCGCGCACGCTTAGCGGCAGAAAAATATTGTTGCGTTGATAGCTGCGGCCCAGGCCTGCCTGTGACCGTGCAGGCTGTGACCATTTGCTGATATCTTTGCCGCGCAAATACACCTGGCCATTGGTCAGCGGCAGTTCACCTGACAGCAGATAGGTCAGTGTCGATTTGCCGGCCCCGTTGGTGCCGATCACTGCCAGGATTTCCCCTTCGAACAATTGCAGCGATACGTTGTTTACCGCAACCAGCGCGCCAAATTTGCGGGTCACGTTCCTGGCTTCAAGTAATGCCGTTGTCATCGGGTTGCACCTCCCTTGTTTGCGCGGCGAATGCGCCATTCCTTCAGTTGCCGGGGCAGGCCGGCCAGGCCATAGGGCATTAGCATGACTACGAAAATAATAAAGCCGCCGAGCAGCAACTGCCAGTGCTTGGTGATGGTTGTAAACCATTCTGACAGCAGCACAAAAGCGAAGGCGCCGATAATGGCCCCGCCCAGGCTACCCAGGCCGCCTAGAATAATCATGAGCAGTACATTGCCAGACTGATGCCAGGACAACAACTCCGGATTAACGTAACCGTACTGGCATGCGTACAGGAACCCGGCCAGACCTGCCAGCATACCGCTGATGACAAAACTGGCAATCTTGTAAGCGGTTGACTCGAACCCGGCAGCACGCATGCGCAGCTGATTATGTTTGATGCCGACAAAGGCGTGGCCCAGGCGCGAACGCAGAATCAGTTGCAGAATGATGACGGTGATAATAAGCAGTACCAGCGTGAACCAGTAAAAGGTATTGCCCGACTCAAGATCGAAAGGCTGCCATTGAAAAATGGAAAAAACCGGCTTGAAATAAATATAGGTGCCGTCGGAGCCGCCGAAGATCTTGATGTCATGAAAAACGAAGTAGACCAGTTGGCCGAAGGCCAGCGTAACCATGATGAAATAGACGCCATAGCTGCGCATGACCAGCAGGCCGATCAGCAGCGCCAGCAGCCCGGCGCCGCCAATGCAGATGGCCATCAGCAGCCAGCCATTGCCCGCTTCCGACTCGGGCGAGAAGGTCGCTACCATATAGGCGGCAAAGCCGAGAAATGCGGCGTGCCCAAGGCTCACCAGACCGGTGAAACCCACCAGCAATTGCAGGCTGAGCGCAAAAATGCTCAGGATCATGATTTTGGTAACCAGATCGCCGTGGTATTTGCTACCGATTGGCTCGGGCAGCAAGGGCAGCAGTGCCAGCAGGGCCAGGCCGACTATCCACAAAAAAAGATTGTTTTTTGTAATCATGCTCAGGTTCCCTGTTTGAACAGGCCCTGGGGCTTGAATAGCAGCACCAGCACCATTAGCAGATAGACCAGTGCGCCTGCGCCTTCGGGCCAGAGCACTTTGCCAAAGGTGTCCACGAAGCCGATCAGCAGCGCTGCGACCAGCGCGCCCTTGATAGAGCCGATGCCGCCAATGACCACGACCACGAAACAGATAATCAGTTCATTGCCGCCCATGCCAGGGTAGACGGACGACACGGGCGCAGAGAGCATGCCGGCAAAGATGGCGAGGGCAACACCGGCCGCAAATACGGTGCGGTACAGTACCGAGATATTGACGCCCAGCGACTGCACCATTTCGCGGTTGGTGGCGCCGGCGCGGATTTTCATGCCCAGCCGGGTATGCTTGATCAACAGGTACATGCCAATCGCAATAATCAGGCAGACCAGCGAAATGAACAGGCGATAGACCGGATAGCTCAGCCCGTTGCCCAGGGCGATAGAGCCGGCCAGCCAGCCTGGCGGGCTGACACCATGCACATCATCGCCCAGCAGAATGCTGCGCAGCGCTTCAAATACCAGAATAAGCCCGTAGGTCATCAGCACCTGCAACAGATGCTCACGCTCGTACAGAAAGCTGAAAAAGCCCCACTCCAGCAAGTAACCGAAAGCCAGGGCCAGAATAATGCCCAGCACCAGCGCAACGGCGAAGTTATCGATATACATGCCCAGTGCGTATATGAGATACGCGCCGATCATAAAGAAACTGCCGTGCGCCAGGTTGATGACACCCATAATGCCGAAGATCAGTGTCAGCCCACTGGCGATCAGAAACAGCAGCAGCCCGTACTGCACACTGTTCAGACACTGAATCAGAAATGTTGTTATATCCATATGTGATCCGAAGAAAAATGCAGGCGCGCGGTTCAGCCGTGCGCCTGCACTTTCGGTTTACTTGCTCAGCTTGCAGCCTTTGGCCGGATCTTCCAGATTGGCTACTGCGATTCCCAGGTTCTTGTTATGGTTGCCCACGACTTCGCGCAGATAAATATTCTGCACCGGGTTGTGCGCCTTGGACATGGTAAATGGCCCGCGCGGGCTATCCACCTTGGCCTGTTCCATTCCTTCAATGACGGCGTCCTTGTTCTTGATATCGCCCTTGGCATGATTTAAGCCAGCGGCCAGCAACTGGGCCGCGTCGTACCCCTGTACTGCGTATACGTCCGGCTCCATGCTGAACTTTTCCTGGTAGTGTTTGCGAAACGCTTTATCTTTCGGATTGTCCAGTTCATCGGCATAGTGCAGAGTGGTCAGCATGCCCTTGGCTGCATCACCCTGGGCGGCGAGCGTGCCGTCGGTCAAAAAGCCCGGACCATAAAGGGGGATCGTCTTGCGCAGGCCCGAGGCGTCGTAATCCTTCACGAATTTGACCGCACCGCCACCGGCAAAGAACGCAAAGACGGCATCCGGCTTCAGTGAGGAGATTTCAGTGAGCAGTGATTGGAATTCCACGTTGGGGAAGGGCAATGTGAGCTCTTTGATCACCTTGCCACCCTTGGCTTCAAAACCTTCGCGGAAACCATCAGCCGCTTCGGTGCCGGCAGCGTATTTCCAGTTAATGGTCACCGCAGTTTTATGTTTTTGCTTTTCGGCGGCGACAATGCCCATGCCATAAGCGGGCTGCCAATTGGTGAATGAGCTGCGGAAGATGTTCTTGGCGCACAGCGGTCCGGTGAGCATATCTGCACCGGCGTTGGGAATAATGTAGATCACGCCGCTGTCACGCGCAATTTTCGCCATCCCCATGGCCACACCCGAATGCACTGTTCCTACCAGTACATCAACTTTGTCGCGCTGCACCAGCCGGTTGGTGTTCTCTGGTGCCTTGGCCGGATCAGATTCGTCATCGACAGCAAAATACTGGATCTGCTGGCCGCCCAGCTTGCCGCCCTGTTCCTCCACGTAGAGTTTAAAGCCATTTTCGATCGCCTTGCCTAGCGCCGCATAGGTGCCTGTGGCCGGTAGCATCAGGCCCACCTTGACCTCGGCCTGCGCCGCCTGACTCAATCCCCCGGCCAGCATGATCGCCGTGGCGATCGTGACTTTTCTCACATTATTCATTGTCCTGTCTCCTGAATGTACGACTGATTTTTATGATGACTGCTGGTTTTTGTTGCTACGAACGATGTCGCTTGCCGCGTCCTGGTACCGCACTTGCAGGATCACGGCATACCTTGCGATAGCCCGCTATGCCTGTCTTCTGTATATTGGTTACGCCACTTCATGCTGATTCATTTCACGCAGACGGAAGCGCTGGATTTTGCCGGTTGCCGTTTTAGGTAACTCATCCAGAAACTCAATGCTGCGGGGATATTTGTGCGGCGCCAGCCGTGATTTGACAAAGGCCTTGAGCGCCTCCCTGAGCGTGTCGTCGGCCGCCGGCGCCGTTTCCTTTAGCACCACATAGGCGCGCGTCTTGACCAGGCCCTGTGAATCGGTAACGCCGATGACGGCCGCCTCCAGAACGGCCTCATGCTCAATGAGCGTAGCCTCCACTTCGAAGGGAGACACATACTGTCCGCTTACCTTGAGCATGTCGTCGCTGCGACCCGCATAGGTGTAATAGCCGTCGGCATCGCGCGAATACTTGTCGCCACTTTTGGTCCACTCCCCCTGAAATGTTGTTCTTGTCTTTTCCCGGTTGTTCCAGTACATGAGGGCAGCACTTTTGCCCTTGATGTACAGATCGCCGATTTCGCCATCTGCGACGATAGCACCTTGCTCGTCGCGAAGTTCGAGTTCATAGCCGGGTACGGGTTTTCCTGTGGTGCCATAGCGGATGTCATCAGGCCGGTTGGACAGAAAAATATGCAGCATTTCAGTTGAGCCGATGCCATCGATGATATGACATCCGAAATGAGCCGTGAAGCGCTCGCCAAGTTCCCGAGGTAGCGCCTCTCCAGCTGACGAACACATCCGCAATTGCACTTCGTCGCGGGTGGGTGTGTTGGCAGCAGCCAGCATGCCGGCATAACCGGTTGGCGCGCCACAAAACACCGTGGGCTGGTGTTTGCGCATCGCCTCGAACACGGCATCCGGGGTCGGGCGGCCTTCAATCAGAATCACGCTGGCCCCGACACTCAACGGGAAGGTCAGGGCATTACCCAGTCCGTAGGCAAAAAACAGCTTTGCGGCTGACAGAATACGATCCGACTCGGTCAGTCGCAGCAGGTCTTGTGCATAATAACGAATGGTCCAGTAAGGATTGGCATGACTGTGTATGGTGCCTTTAGGCTTGCCGGTCGACCCCGATGAATATAACCAGAAAGCCGGTTCATCGGCCTTGGTGTTACAGGGACGATGGCAGGGCGTGGCAGCGTCCAGCGCCTGATCCATGCTTAACTGGCCATGCGAGAGCTCACCTTGCGGGCGTGATACGAGGATATGCTTGATTTCGTGCTCTGCTTCGCTCATGGCCTGGGTTAGCACCGGCAACAGCGCAGCCGACACCAACGCGGCCTGGCAGCGACTGTCTTCAATAATGTATTTATAGTCCTGGGGCGTCAGCAGGGTATTGATGGCAACCGGGACAATACCGGCGTGAATGGCGCCCAGAAACGCGACAGGCCAGTCAGTACAATCGTTCATCAGCAGCAGTACGCGTTCTTCGCGGTGCACGCCGAGGTTTTTCAGCACAGAGGTCAGGCGCCGCACTTTGTCAAAAAGCGCTTCGTAGGACAATGTTCCGTTGCTATCGATGTAAGCAAGGCGATCCAGACGGTTCTGGTTGGTTTGCATCAGATAGTCGGCAATATTGAACTGATTGCTGTTTTCAGGGGTCTGCATGGTTTAACTCCGCTAAATGCCTGGCTGCTTGCCGCCGGCGCACTTCAAGTTGTTGGCACTGCCGCGCTGCGAGTGGATCAATGGGCTGCCTGTATCAGTCTCGCGCTACCTTGATACGGCTGCAGCCGGGTTATCGGGTTCTGGCCATCCGTTGCCCTGTCATTGCTGCTGTGCCGTGAATTCTATTTTTCCGTCTGGCAGCAAATACAGCACATGGGCAGCGCCGTTGCTAACGGTGGGATAATGGGCGGAGTCCGGTTCGTAGACCTTCCAGCCGGCATCACAGCCATCAAACCGGGCGCCGGGGGTAAGCGGCATGATCAGATCAATTTCGCCATTGGGGTGACGGTGATGCGGGCCGCGGATATCCTGCATGCTTACCACATCGACGGAAAATCCGTGGCTCGCTTCGGATGGTTTGGTCACCCGGCCGTATTTGAGCCCCTGCGCTTCGTGCTTGCACATCCAGCCATCTTCAATACCCTGGATACAGGCCGCCGTGATTTCGCGGTACCAGTCCGAGTGTGCGCCATAGCCGGCATTGAGCCACGCCTGGAGCGTGGTATCCAGCGGACGGCCTGCTATTTGACGGGTTACCGTCTGAATAAGCGTGTCGAAATGTTCGCGCATGCTTAAAGTCTCCTTAACACCTGATTTTTTTTCGTGCATTATTTTGCATGTAGATGATAAGATAGGCATGCAGTTAAAATCAGTCAAGATTTTTGCTCAATCTTTAGGGAAAACACTAGCTCCCGATTTACGAAATGGCACGCTATGACGCTGGAAAATTCATTTGAAATAGATTCGATGCAAGACAAGACGCCGCTGTTGCGGGCGTTGGGTGAGCGTATCCGCTCGCTGCGCGCGCGCAAGGGCATCACACGCAAGAAGCTGGCGAGTCTGGCGGGCATTTCCGAGCGCCATATGGCCAATCTAGAGCTGGGTACCGGTAATGCCACCATTCTGGTGCTGCATCAGGTGGCCCAGGCGCTAACCTGCTCGCTGGCCGAGCTCATCGGCGACGTTACCACCTCGTCGCCCGAGTGGCTGATGATCCGCGAGTTGCTGGAGAACCGCAGCGAGAAGGATCTGCATAAAGTGCGGCTGCGGCTGATTGAGCTGTTCGGCGCCGACAAGACTCCGGGCTCGCGGCTGTCACGCATTGCTCTTATCGGCCTGCGCGGTGCCGGCAAATCCACGCTGGGGCGCATGCTTGCAGACCGGCTTGGCTATCCGTTCATTGAGCTGTCGCACGAAATTGAGCAGACTACCGGTTGCAGCATTAACGAGATTCATTCGCTGTATGGCCCTGTCGCTTACCGTCGCTACGAGCGACGCGCGCTGGAAGAAACGATCCAGCTATATCCTGAAGTGGTCATTGCTACGCCGGGCGGGCTGGTTTCCGAAGCGGCCACCTATAACAATCTGTTGGAGCATTGCCTGACGGTCTGGTTGCAGGCCACGCCGCGCGAACATATGGATCGTGTCATCGCCCAGGGCGATTTTCGTCCCATGTCCGGCAGCAAGGAAGCCATGCACGACCTAAAGCTGATCCTGGAGGGCAGGGTGGCCTTTTATAGCAAGGCGGACGTGCATCTGGACACCAGTCTTCAGCCTCTTGAGGAGACCTTTGAGGCCCTGTTTACGAAAGTTCAGGCGGCGCGCCAGTCGGCCGAAGTATTGACCTGAATGAACCGAAGTGGCTAGGGTAAGTCCCTAGTTAAACGGCTTGACCGCCTATAGATTCATGCAATATAGTGCCTTTAATGATAAACAAAGTGCAATGAAATGCATGACTCTATTGGAGACAGCCATGAGCGAGCTGAAAGTCAATTACCAGACCAATCCGTCGCAGTACAAGCACCTCTCATTGACGATCGAAGGCAATGTTGCACGGCTGACGATTGACATCGATGAAGACAGTGGCATTCGTCCCGGCTATAAATTGAAACTGAATTCCTATGATCTGGGCGTGGACATTGAATTGCACGATGCACTTAATCGCCTTCGCTTTGAACACCCGGAAGTACGCAGCGTTGTTGTATCCAGTGGCAAAGAGCGCATTTTCTGCTCGGGCGCCAATATTTTCATGCTGGGCCTGTCCAGTCATGCGTGGAAGGTCAACTTCTGCAAATTCACCAATGAGACGCGCAACAGCATAGAGGATACCAGCGAGCATTCAGGGATGAAATTCATTGCTGCTGTTAACGGCGCCTGCGCCGGTGGCGGTTACGAACTGGCCCTGGCCTGTGATGAAATCTATCTGGTGGACGATCGCTCTTCGTCGGTGTCACTGCCTGAAGTTCCTTTGCTTGGCGTGCTGCCTGGCACCGGCGGCCTGACCCGGGTCACCGATAAACGCAAAGTTCGTCATGACCACGCTGATATTTTCTGCACCCTGGTCGAAGGCGTGCGTGGCCAGCGGGCTAAAGACTGGAAACTGGTTGATGAGGTGGTCAAGCCGGCCAGGTTTCAGGAAACCATCAGCGCCCGTGCACAGGAACTGGCGCAGCAACATGGTTCAGATTCATCCACCGGGTTGCAAGGGGTAACGCTGACACCGCTTGAGAAACACGAAACCGCCGACAGCCTGCATTACAAATATGTCAGTGTCGATATTGATCGCGCAGGCAAGTTTGCCACGTTTACCCTGCGAGGCCCCGAAGGGGAGTTGCCTGAAAGCACTGAGGCCATTATGCAGGCCGGCATGCAGTGGTGGCCGCTGCAGATGGCCCGCGAACTGGATGACGCCATTCTTTCCATGCGCACCAATGAACTGGACAGCGGGCTGTGGTTGATCAAGACGGCAGGCAGCGCCGAGGCTGTACTCAAAAGCGACGATATCCTGCTGCATCATAAGGACCATTGGTTCGTGCGCGAAACACTGGGTTTGCTGCGTCGTACTTTTGCAAGGCTGGACGTCTCTTCGCGCTCTCTGTTTGCACTAGTCGAGGAAGGCTCATGCTTTGCCGGGTCGTTGCTGGAACCTGCGCTTGCCTGCGATCGCATTTATATGCTGACCCTGCCTGACGATGAAGATCGCACGCCGCGTATCACCGTTGGTCCGATCAATTTCGGCTTTTTGCCCATGGTGACGCGCCAGTCGCGTCTGGCGCGCCGCTTTTACGATGATCAAGCCAGCCTGGAGGCCATCAAGTCACTGGCTGGCAAGCACCTGGAGGGCGATCAGGCCGAGCAGGCCGGCCTGGTTACCTATGCACTGGATGATATCGATTGGGACGAAGAGGTCCGGATTGCCATTGAAGAGCGGGTGTCCATGTCGCCCGATGCGTTGACCGGCATGGAAGCCAACCTGCGCTTTAACGGCCCCGAAAATATGTGGACGCGGATCTTCGGCCGATTGACGGCCTGGCAAAACTGGATCTTCATCCGGCCCAATGCGGTCGGAGAAAAAGGCGCCCTCAAACTGTATGGCAAGGGCGAGAAACCCAGCTTTGACCGCAATCGCGTCTGACCCATTCCGTCTGACGGCCAGCTGCGTATATCCATCAAAATGAAGGAGCCGGGTAAACCCATTGAAATACCCGCTCCGTGACACTGGAGATCACTATGTCGAGTATCAACTACAACGAGAAAATCCCCAATAATGTGAACCTGTCCGAAGACCGGACACTGCAGCGCGCGCTTGAGCACTGGCAGCCGAATTATCGCAAATGGTGGAATGAGATGGGACCCGAAGGTTCGCAGGACTTTGACGTTTACTTGCGTACCGCGACCAGTGTAGATCCGCAGGGCTGGGCATCCTTCGGCTATGTAAAGATGCCGGACTATCGCTGGGGCATCTTTCTGAACCCGCGTGACGCCGAGCGTCAGGTCAATTTTGGCGAGCACAAAGGCGAGAAGGCCTGGCAGGATGTGCCGGGTGAGCATCGCGCCAATCTGCGGCGCATTATTGTGACCCAGGGCGATACCGAGCCGGCATCGGTGGAACAGCAGCGCTATCTGGGCCTGACTGCACCTTCCATGTATGACTTGCGCAATCTGTTCCAGGTCAACGTGGAAGAGGGACGGCATTTGTGGGCCATGGTGTATCTGCTGCACAAGCATTTCGGTCGTGATGGTCGTGAGGAAGCGGAGGCCTTGCTGGAGCGCAATAGCGGTGACGAAGACAATCCGCGGATTCTGGCTGCCTTCAATGAAAAAACGCCAGACTGGCTGTCGTTTTACATGTTCACTTATTTCACGGACCGTGACGGTAAATTCCAATTGTGTGCGCTGGCCGAATCCGGCTTTGACCCGCTGGCTCGTACGACCAAATTCATGCTGACCGAAGAGGCGCATCATATGTTCGTGGGTGAGTCGGGTGTATCCCGGGTCATTCAGCGGACCTGCGAAGTGATGAACCAACTGAAAACAGATGATGCCGCGCGCCTGCGCGGAGCCGGAGTGATTGATCTGGAAACCATTCAGCGCTATCTGAATTTCCACTTCAGTGTCACCATTGACCTGTTTGGCGCCGACGAATCCAGTAACGCTGCCACGTTCTACAATACCGGGTTGAAAGGACGCTATGAAGAAACCAAGCGTGATGACGATCACAAACTATACGATCGCACCTACAATGTGCTGGCGGTGCAGGAAGGTCGCCTGGTCGAGCGCTCCGTGCCGATGCTAAACGCACTGAACGAAGTGTTGCGCGATGACTATATCAAGGACTCGGTCGGCGGCGTCAATCGCTGGAATAAAGTGATTGAAAAGGCGGGCATTGCCTTTCGCCTGAAAACGCCGCACAAGGCATTCAACCGCAGCATCGGTACCCTGTCGGGTGTGTTTGTGTCTCCCGAAGGCACGATGATGTCCGAGGCCGAATGGGTCAAGCGTGAGCGCGACTGGTTGCCGACCCATGAAGACCGGGCGTTTGTCGCTTCACTGATGGGGCGCGTTGTCGAGCCGGGAAAATTTGCCAACTGGATCGCGCCGCCGGTCATGGGTATCAATCGACAGCCGGTTGATTTCGAGTATGTGCGATTCAACTGATCGGGGATGCCCGACACGGGTATCCAACAATATGGAAATAAATCCAGGAGGTAGACTGTTATGGCGACGATCGAATTAGCCCAGGTAATAAAAAAACAGCACCTGATTGATCCGGAAATTTGCATACGCTGCAACACATGCGAGGAAACCTGTCCGATCGATGCGATTACGCACGACGGCACCAATTACGTCGTCAAGCCCGATGTCTGCAACCATTGCATGGCCTGTGTGGCGCCCTGTCCGACCGGCGCCATAGACAACTGGCAGCCGGTGCACGCCGAAAAAATGTATTCACTCGATGAACAATACAGCTGGGATGAGTTGCCGGCGCCGCTGGCGCTGGATGCGCCGGACATACCGGCGCTCGCCGATGGCGGCGCATCTGAAGCTGATACAGAGGCGGATGCCGAAGTAACCATCCAGGGAAGCAATTATGTGGCAGGTTCGCAGATTCCTCCATGGTCGGCCTCGCACAGCTATACGAATCTGTACGGCACGCGCAACGTGGTGACGGCAACGGTTTCGGGAAACTACCGGCTGACCGATGATGCGTCCGATAGCGACATTCGCCATGTTGTCCTGGATTTTGGCGATGCCCCGTTTCCGGTGCTGGAGGGCCAGTCCATTGGCATTATTCCACCAGGCACTGACGCCGGCGAACGTTTGCATCATGCCCGTCAATATTCACTGGCCAGCCCGCGGGATGGCGAGCGACCCCGCTACAACAACGTATCGATAACCGTCAAGCGGGTGGTGCAGGACTATGATGGCAATGCGGTCAGGGGTGTCTGTTCCAATTACGTATGTGATTTGCAGAAGGGCGACAAGGTACAGGTTATCGGGCCTTTTGGCCATACCTTCCTGATGCCGAACCACCCGGGCGCAAATATCATCATGATCTGCACCGGAACCGGTAGTGCGCCCATGCGCGCGATGACCGAGAGGCGCCGGCGCAAGCACCAGCAAGAGCAGGGCGACGAACGCGGCAAACTCATGCTTTTCTTTGGAGCCCGATGCAAGGAAGAGTTGCCTTATTTCGGCCCGCTCAACAAGCTGCCTAAAGACTTTATCGATATTAATTTTGCGTTTTCGCGAACGCCTGGTGAGCCAAAAAAATATGTGCAGGATGTCATGCGCGAACGCTTGCCCGATCTGCTTGCGTTGCTCAAGAACGAAGACACGTATATTTATGTCTGCGGCGTCAAGGGCATGGAATCGGGCGTGCTGGAGGTGTTGCAGGAAGCGGCCACTGCCGGCGGCATGGTATGGCCCGAACTGCATGCCACGCTCAGGCAAAAAGGGCGTCTGCATCTGGAGACGTATTGATGGTGTTGGCATAGCGGTACGATCAGCCAGATCATATTTTGCAATTGGCCGCAGGTCTATGTTTCCTGATGTTTGCTGAAGGATGGGCGCTCGACACAGGCAGCGGCAGCCCATACCAGCAACACTGCAGGTACTGAGTATACCCAGAACGCAGACAGCAAAGGCAGCAGTAGTCCGGCGGCAAGCGGGCCGGTTCCGGCCCCGATATCACGCCAGACAGAACGAGCGGCAAGGGCGTGAACCCGCTCCGGGCCCGGCGTTCGTCGGGCCACGATGGGCGCCAGCAGGGGCAGTTGCAGGGCGCGAAGTACAACAATTGACGTGGCACAGCTCCATAGCCAGCCCGCACCGAATCCGATCAGGCATACACAGGTCATCAGCGACAGTGCAAGCAGAAGTTTTTCGGCACCGAATCGTTCTGCAAGCCTGCCGCCTATGGGACTTAAGACAATTTCACCCAGATAGCGCAGTGCCAGCAACAGGCCGGCGGTCATGACAGCGCCCTCAGGAAAAAGATCGCTGCCCAGGTAGGACAGACCGATAATGAACAGCCCGTCCAGCGTGAAGCCTTCCAGAAAAGACCACATATCCAGACTGTTGGGCAGGCGCAGGCCGCGCCGCTTTGGCGGCATGGGATACGCACGAAATGGAAGGTGGCGGGTGACCACGACGCCCATCATTGCCGTGGCGGCGAGTAACCAGAAAATGGCGCGGGGCCCGAAGCCATAGGCAAGTAGCGCTGCCAGAGGCAATGCGATGGCCGGTCCCAGCGCAATAAAGGCGCGAGATCTTCCCGATCGGCGTGAAGCGCCTGTTGCCTCGGCCGTCGCCAAAGCCTGCGTTGACAGGTTCAGGGCGGCGAAGGCCAATCCCCAGAGCAGTCGCAATGGCAATAACGCCCACAGGCCCGTCAGCGTGGCATAGCCCACTGCACACAGGCCGGCCGCAATGACGGCAAGCGTGCAGACCAGGCGATCGCCATGTCGGGCATAAAAGCGTGCGACAAAACCATACCCGGCTATCCGGATAAGGCGATTGGCGGCAAGCAATACGCCGGCCTCAACCAGCGATACGCCAAACTGTTCCGAGTACATGGGGAGCAACAAATACAGGACTACATCGGTGGGTAAGGCAAGGGCCATGGCGAGCGCGGCATACCGCGAATGCCGGTCAACGGGGGGCGGGGCAGGGGGAATGATCATACGGGAATGCTACTGCGCAGTCAGAGACGCGACAAACGATTTAAATTCGCGCCATGTGTTATAAAATTAAACGCATGAACACCTCTCTGCCACCCCTCAATGCCGTTCGCGCTTTTGTTGCTGCAGCGCGGCACCAGAGTTTTACACTGGCGGCCAATGAACTGCATATCACCCATAGCGCAATCAGTCATCAGGTGAAGGCGCTTGAGTCCTATATGGGAGTCCGTCTATTCGACCGACGTATCCGGCAGGTAAGCCTGACACTCGAAGGCTTGCGGTTTTTCACACAGGCCGATGCGGCGCTTAAACAAATCGCCAATGCTGCGCAATCGGTCATGAGCCAAACGCCTGAACGGGTAGTCAGGATCAATGTCCGTCCTTCATTTGCGGTACGTTGGCTGATTCCCAGGCTGCCTGAATTCATCGCGCAATACCCCGGTATAGAACCGCACGTGCTCACCACGACGCTACCGCCCGAGTCCGCCGGCGACTTCGATATTTCCATCCGTCGGGGCCTCAAGGGATGGTCGGACGCGATGCAGGTGTCCGCGTTTATTGAAGATGACGTATGTCTGGTCATGTCGCCCGCTTTCCAGGCCAAGTATGGTGTCACGGATCCAGGCGCGCTGGCGGGACTGACGCTGTTGCGGTCAAAGTCTCGCAAGGGCGATTGGGAAGCCTGGCTGGAGCATGTTGGAATAGACGGCGTCAGACCCGTGGGTCAAATGCAGTTTGACCATGTACATTTTGTTCTACAAGCGGTCGAGGACGGCCTGGGTTTCGCAATTGTCCCGTTCTCGTTGATTTCCCACGACGTGGCGCTGGGCCGACTTTGTTGTCCATTGCCGGATATGCGCCTGCCGGTGACCCGGTATTATTATGGCGTTAGTCCGAACGCGACACCTGAAGCGCGATATTTTATTGCCTGGCTGGAAAAGGAGCTTGCACGCCAGGCGAGCAGTGGGCGCGTGACCGGATGACACCGAAAAAGGGATCGGCACTGCCTGTCGGGAACGGGCAGGGATGTTTTCCCACTTGCGTGTAAAGCAAATCGATGGACGATCTGATAATTACTAAATAACCATTGGTTATTTTATTCGCCTTTGTTATGCTGATATAGTTTTATTCGCGAATATATGTATTCCAAATAACGTTTGGGTATAACGCCAACTATCAGGAAACCCGTCATTATGAAATTGAGAAAACTTTTACCCTTGCTGGGCGCAACCCTGATCGGCCTGAGCGCCATCAATGCCTATGCTGATCAACTGGACGATATCAAGAAAAACGGTGAACTGGTTGTCGGCGTCCTGGGCACAGATGAACCTGCCACCTTTATTGATCCCAAAACCCGAGAGTTCATCGGTTATGAAGTGGACCTTGCCAAGGCAGTCGCCGACAAGATCGGCGTCAAGGCGCGCTTCAAACAGGTCGCCGTAGCGGCGCGCATTCCCGAACTGCAGCAAAAGCATGTTGATATCATTGCCGCGGGCCTGACGCACAACAAGGAACGCGAAGCGCAGATCGATTTTTCCGTGACCACATTTGTGACCGGACAGAAGGCGCTGGTGCGCAGCGACAGCGGTATCACCAATCTGGCCGGTTTGTCGGGCAAGAAAGTGCTGACCATTCGTGGCGGCACCCAGGAACCTAATATCCGCAAGGCGGTGCCAGATGTAAACGTGGTCACCTTCGATACCAGCCAGCAGGCGTTTCTTGCATTGCAACAAGGCAAGGGCGTAGGCTATGTTGACGATGAAGCCGCCCTGTTGCGCGTCTACGCCAAGCTGGGTCCCAAACAGAAAGATTTTGTGGTGCTCAAGCAAAGCATCAGCGAAGAGCCGCTGGCATTCGGCTTGCGCAAAGGCGAGGCCGGGTTGAAAAAGGTCGTTGACGATACGCTGCGTGAACTCGAAGCCTCTGGCCAGGCCGAGAAAATTTTCTTCAAGTGGTACGGGCCGGATACCAAATCACAGTTTTCAACGCGCAGCTTTAAACTCGAAACCGATAAGATTTAAGAGTAGACTGGATATCCGCAAGACAGCATCGGAACACGACCGGTAGCTGTTGCCAAGCGACGGCGTGTGCTGCGCTCGACGTGCGCAGCGGATTTCACGCCGTTTTTTGTTCCATGACTACGCGACCAATACATGCCCGAGTTTGACGCTTCCATGCTGCTTAGCGGCCGGTACCATGACATGCTGCTGGCAGGATTATGGCTGTCCATACAGTTGCTGGCCATTTCACTGGTGCTCGCGCTGCCGCTGGCCACCTGTATCGCCTTGCTGCGTCTGTCGCCGTTTCGGCTGTTGCGTGGCGTGGGCTTCGCCTACGTAGAGACCATTCGCAATATCCCCTTGCTGGCACATATGCTCTTCTGGTATTTTGGCGCTCCCGAGCTGCTGCCCGAAGCAGCAAAGCAATGGCTTTACGCAGGTAATACCGAAGCCAGCTGCGCGGTCATCGCCCTTACGCTTTACACCGCAGCTTATATGGCTGAAGACATCCGCAGCGGCATTCGGGCCATTTCATTTGTACAGATGGAAGCGGCGCGTGCGCTGGGCCTGAGTTTTCTGGCCGCCATGCGTCTGGTTATCCTGCCACAGGCCATGCGCGTAATTACGCCCCCGTTGATTTCGCAGACACTGAATTTGTGGAAAAACACCAGTATTGCAACCGTCATTGGCGTGGCAGAGCTTATGTATCAGGCAGGCCAGGTTGAAAGCGCCAGCTTCAGAAGTTTTGAATCGTTTGCCTTTGCCACCTCTGCCTATCTGAGCCTGTCGCTGCTGATCACCGCGCTGGCGGCGTGGTTCCAGCACCGTTATCCGCCGAGGGCGCTATGAGCGGATTTCTTGAGATCATTGATACGTACTGGTTGTACTTTCTGGTTGGCCAGTATCCGAACGGACCGCTGGGCGGGTTGGCGTTAACGTTGTTGCTGGCCAGTTGTGCGCTGGTCATGGCCATGCCGCTGGGAATTGCGCTGGCGTTTGCCCGCATCAGTCCGTGGCGCGCCGTGCGCTGGCCTGTGAGTCTCCTGGTTTTTGTGGTGCGCGGAACGCCGTTGCTGATGGTGGTGTTCTGGGCCTATTTCTTTTTGCCCAGCGTGACCGGCGTAAAAACCAATCAGTTCTGGACCATGCTAATTGCATTGGTCATTTTCGACGCGGCCTATCTGGCCGAGATTATCCGGGCCGGCATTCAGGGTCTGCCCAAGGGCCAGATGGAGAGTGCCCGTTCGCTGGGTTTTGGTTATTTTCGGGCCATGCGACTGGTTGTATTGCCACAGGCGATCAGGCATATGCTGCCATCGCTGGTCAACCAGTTTATCTCGACGATCAAGGAAACCTCATTGGGTTATATCATTGGTCTTGCTGAAGTGTCTTTTATCACCTCGCAAATCAATACCCAGGTGATGGTGTATCCGGCACAGATCTATCTCGTCCTGGGCCTGACCTACCTGCTGCTGTGTTTCGGCCTGTCCCGTTTTGCCTACTGGCTTGAACGCCGGCGTGGGAAACAGCAAGCGGCGCTTGTGGCCCGCAAGGAAGCAACATGATTGAATTTGAAAATGTGAATAAATGGTATGACAAGTATCATGCGCTGGTGGATGTCACGGAAACCGTTGCGCGTGGGGAAGTGGTCGTCGTTTGCGGCCCTTCGGGATCGGGAAAATCCACCCTGATCCGCACCATCAATCGCCTGGAGCCCATCCAGGCCGGCCATATCCGCGTTAACGGACAGGACATTCATGATAAATCAATTGATTTGAATGCCTTTCGCTCGGGCATAGGCTTTGTTTTTCAGCAGTTCAATCTGTTTCCGCATTTGAGCGCCCTGGAAAACTGCACCCTGGCGCCCATGCATCTGCGCGGGCTGTCTGCCAAGGCGGCGCGGGAAAAAGCCTTGTCCTTGCTGGACCGGGTCGGACTGGCCCATAAGGCCGACGCGATGCCCGACGCATTGTCGGGCGGGCAGCAGCAGCGCGTTGCCATCGCTCGTGCGCTGGCCATGGAGCCGCCACTAATGTTATTTGACGAACCAACCAGTTCGCTGGATCCTGAGATGGTCGGGGAAGTATTGTTGGTTATGCGCGACCTGGCCAGAGACGGCATGACCATGGTCTGTGTGACGCACGAGATGGGGTTTGCGCGCGAAGTGGCGGACCGAATTCTGTTTATGGATGCCGGCAAAATGCTGGAGCGTGCGACACCGGATGATTTTTTCAACCGTCCGCAGCACCCCAGGGCCGCCCAGTTTCTCGCCGATATACGCACGCCTTTCGCCCGGGCGGTATAACAGCGGTTTGCCCCGGGCATGATGACAATTGGAATAACCTTGCCCTTGCGCCCGCAATCGCTATTGCCGTCGCCAGCGAACTGCCGGGTGCCGGATCTTCAACCATTCATTCGATCAAGACCATGACTTATACCTCAGCACCCCATGCGGCATTACCGATCATTGATGTCTCTGCGCTGATCACCGATAGCAGCCCCAAGGCATTGCAGACGGTTGCCGATCACATTCGCAATGCCTGCCGTGTCCATGGCTTTTTCTATGTTTCGGGGCATGGTGTACAGATGCCGTTGATACAGCGCCTGGATGCGCTCAGCCGCCAGTTCTTCTCCCTGGACGCGCAGGAAAAAATGCGCTGGCGAATGGCACTGGGTGGCCGGGCGTGGCGTGGTTATTTTCCTCTTGGGGGTGAATTGACTTCGGGCAGGCCCGACTGGAAAGAAGGGCTTTATCTGGGCACCGAGCTGGCCGATGACCATCCGCTGGTTCAGGCAGGCACACCGGTGCATGGGCGCAACCTGTTTCCCGAAATTCCGGATTTGCGACAAACCATCTTGCAATACATGGAAGAGGTGACCGCGCTGGGTCACGCCCTGATGCGCGGCATCGCGCTCAGTCTGGCGTTGCCGGCAGACTACTTCGCGAGCCGCTACACCGCGGACCCCCTGATTTTGTTTCGCATATTTAATTATCCAACCCAGGAAGTGCCCAAAGACTTGGATGTGCAATGGGGCGTCGGCGAACATACGGATTACGGTCTATTGACCATATTGCTGCAGGACCAGATTGGTGGCCTGCAGGTAAAAACGCCGGGCGGCTGGGTGGATGCAACGCCGGTGCCCGGCACTTTCATTTGCAATATCGGCGACATGCTGGAACGCATGACCGGCGGCTGGTATCGATCAACCGCCCATCGGGTCATACGCAACACCTCGGGGCACGATCGGCTGTCTTTTCCGCTGTTCTTTGACCCCAATTATTTTGCTCAGGTGCAGCCCATCGAAGGGCTGCCCGCTGTTGCCGATCCGGACGACAGCGCATCGCGTTGGGATAAGGAAAATGTGCATGCCTTCAATGGTATTTACGGTGATTATTTGCTCAACAAAGTATCCAGAGTATTTCCGCAATTGCGCCAGGAGGTCTTGTAAGGAGCGGTGAGCGTGGGATGGATATTTTGCTGGCTTGCGAGCGTCAGGTGCCCACGCTTAACGGCGCACGCAATTTGCGCAGCAAGGCAACAACGCTTTGCGCGGTAATACGCCCCGTTTTGGGGTTGTCCGAAGGAATATTCTGGATTTCCACCGATAGCAGCGCCGCATCGGAAACGACCTCGATGCGATGTGTATTGCGCTCCAGAAAAGGATCCGCCCACACCTCCAGGAAAGTTTTGTCGGGACCGACACCGGCCAGTGCGACGCTGGCTGCCACGTTCAGATTGGCCGGAAAGCCGGCTGCGGCCTCGCGGGCAGTTCCGGAAAAAAGCATGGTAGGCTCCGTGAACGTCATCACATCGATATTCTGCGCTTGCAGAAATGGCGCACCCGCAAAGCCCCTGAGCGGCTTGCGCGAAGTCATCCTGACCGATTCAATCGTGCCTTCGGCAGCACCCAAAATGGCGTCCAGCCCGACAATGGCGCCTGATGCAATGAGAATTTGCCCGTGATGGGCTTTGGCCAGTGCCACCAGCTCGGGGTGCGCCAGCAGTGCGCCGCTGCTCAGGCAGATCACCTTTTTTCCCTTTTCCAGAAATGGAATGGCAATACGTGGCAACAGTTGCGCCGGTGCGCATTCAATCACAATATCGCAGCTGGCCTCCATCTGATCCAGCAGGACAAACTGTGGCACAGGCTTGTCGTTCCAGGCGAACGTCGGCGGTGCGCCCGGATCCCTGACACCCACTGCAGTAAGCTGTACGCCTTCAACGCCGTTGTTCAGCTGGGTTGCGATAGACCGGCCGATTGCACCAAAGCCGGCTATTCCAATACGTAAGTCTTGCATTTGTAATATTCCTGTTGATAAAGTGAGTTAGTCCTCGCGCCCGTCGCTGTTCTTTCCTGGGCGGCGCAGGTCTGGTAATGACGGCGCCTTGCTGTTCTGTTACGTGTTCAGGAGACGTTCTGGTCATACGCAGACACAGCAATGGCAGTCCTGAAGCCAAGGCTGTTGCCGGTATCGTCGATATTGTCTCTGCCAGAGCGATGCTACAGCCATGCCGGTCGGCCGGTCTGTGTATCGGCGGCTACTGGTGAAAATAGGCATTGGCGACATGCTTGCGGACGCTGTCTGGATCAGTAAAATTGATATCTGTGCGTTTGCTCTCAGTCTCTACCAGCTCCATGAATTTGACCGCGTCGATATTATCCAGCTGCCGCGTCTGGCCATTGATGTAATGAAACCGCACAGAGGCAATCTCGTAATTGTCACCATAAAAAAGACTTACCGACTGCACTAATTCCATAGTTTTCTCCCAGTCATTCGAAAAAAAACACCATCCTGGCCGCATGCGCATCCGTGTCTGCCCTGTGATCCCACATCATGCCATATCTGGCACACGCAGCAAACCGGGTGAGTGCGCCTGCTATAGACCCGGTGAGCGGCCGCGGGACCAGAATTTAGATTGAAAGCTGCCCGAAACCGAGGGAAAAATTGGGTAAAAGTTGGTTAATGCCGGTCCAAACACAATTGAAATTATGCTAAAGATAGCATTAAGGCCACGATTGATTGCCATTCTGGCGTGTGCCTTGTTTCACTTATCTTATGAGGTGATGCTATGAATACCGATGAAACCATTCAGGAAAAAGCGGCCGCCGCTGCAGACAAAGCGCAGGCTGCAACCGAAGACTTTCTTGACGATCCCAAAGATGAAATCAAGCGTCGGGCGGGCCAGGCTGCCGGTAACGCAACGTATGCGTTCAATTCACTGGTCGATTCGATCGAAGACTGCACCAGGCGTAGCCCCGGATGTGCATTGCTCATTGCCGGCCTGATTGGCGTATGTGTCGGACGCCATTTCTATAAAAAATAGATAAGGCGCAGTAGTTGGGGCACTGGCGCGTTGGGTTGGCTGCGGCTGCGTGTGTACGCTTCACTGCCTGTTTGCGTGTTCATGCCTTCCGGGAAAATCGGCCTGTTTACCGTCGTGACTCCAGACATCGGTAGCTGTCATAATGAATGCCGGTGCGCATCAGCAAATGCTGCAATCTGTTGAAAACGTGGGAGCAGGCAGCAGGTATTGATCTGCCCGGCTACGGCGAAAACCAGCCCAGGCCAACGCGGACATTTTCTCATGCGTCATGGAGCAACCCGAGAGGCAAACAACAAGGGAGAGCGATGTTGCATGACCCGTTAGTGTTGATCCTGATGTACTTTATAGTGCCGCTTTGGCTTATTGCCGGCCTTGCCGACTGGCTTTGCCATCGCGCCAGCCATATCGAGAAGACCTCAGGTGTCAAGGAGTCTGCGCTTCATTTACTGCAATTCGCAGAAATCGGCCTCGGACTGCTGGCCGCACTTTTTCTGGAAATAAATGCAGCCATTATTGCCTTTCTGATCATTGTTTTCTTCGTGCATGAAGCCACGGCACTGTGGGATGTCAGCTACGCTGTGGCCGAGCGCACGGTTACCCCAGTCGAGCAGCATATTCACAGCTTTCTTGAACTCATTCCCATGATCGCTATCATTTGCGTGAGCGCGTTGCACTGGGAGCAGTTCCAGGCACTCTTTGGTTTCGGTCCGGAAGATGCGCGGTTCACACTGGCCTGGAAGGCCCGGCCCGTGCCGTTTTCATATGTGCTTGTGCTGATGGTCTCGGTTTTACTGCTCGCCATTATCCCTTACTCCGAAGAGCTGTATCGGGGTGTGCGCGCCAGGCGTTCTTTAGTCAAGCGGTAGCAAGTCCGGGCCGGCTACTGCATGGCGAGGAGGGCTGCGTTTCGGCATAAGGCCGCCGTAGTCGGCCTGTGGTACCGCGCTCTGGTATGGGCCAACCGGACATCCGGTAAAGGACTGTGTCATCCTATTGGGAACGATCTTTGCACTTAGCTCCGCGCTCTTGTACGGTATTGTCGATTTTGCAGGAGGCAAGATATCGAGACAGATTAGCGGCATTGCCTTTGCATACCACGTGCAACTGGCCGGATTTGCTGCTGCTTTGGTATTGGCGCCGCTTGCGCCGGGAAGCGTTCGGGCCGATGACCTTGGATGGGGTGCCCTGTCTGCAGGATTAACAGGCTATATCAAAATGACGCAAACATGTTGACCTATAAGTATCAAAATTTTTCGAATACAGGATAGAGTCGAATCGGCAAATTCACCATTTGGTCTGTATGTTCACGTAACAGCAAAAATCTGGCACCTAAGCGTGCGTAACTTTTGCCGATGCCTTTGCATGGCCTGTAAAAAAGTATTTGCAATTGTTCTGCCGCCGTTTTGCCATCTTTCATTGATGTGCCGGTCATGAAATGGCCTTGACCACCTGGCCTATGCTGCGGCCATCATCATTGCACGTCATGTGGTTGTTACTGAGGGCCGGGTAACGCCAATCAGGCATGCAGCCTTGCACCTTATGTATTTCAGTTCTGCCACCTTATCAATATCCGCGCATGATGCAATTGCACCATGCATGGGTCGGGTTTCGGATCGCGCCTTCAGGGTTGCGGTCTGGCTTTAAGGACAGTCGGGTTAAGCGCCTTGGCCAGCTTCAGATGCGTTTGCAGCGAAGGTAATGTTCGTTCGGCAAAGGCCTTGATATCCCGGTCTTGACTATTGACGGCGGCATCCTGGAACAACGCAATGGTACTCTCATGTGCTGCTACGCCCAGCCGGTCTACATAGCTCTCATCAAACTTGGCGTCCAATAGACTGAGCGCCTGGAGTTCGCCTTTTTGCAGCAAGGAAGGTGCTGTGGGCAACTTGACGCCTTTGGTCGCTGCCAGCGCTTTCAGCTCGTCATTAACCTTGGTATGCTCGGTGATTATCTGGGCTGCAAAGCGCTTGACTTCGCCGGTTGCCGCATTTTTCTGGGCAAGCATGGCGCCTTCGATTTCTGCCATGCCGGCTTGCGCTGCGTCGTTAAGAAATGATTGGTCGCTTGCCGCCAACGGTGTTGTCGCTGGCGGATTGTTTGCGTCCGGGCTCGTTTGGGTAGCCGGGTTTGCCGACTGTGCGCAAGCCGCACCAGGAGCGATTAATAACGCCAATAACAATATGATCGTTTTGCAGGATAAATGAAACATATAGCCTCCAACATCGGGTCAGTGCCCGGACGATTCCGGGCGCTGTCTATTGTTTGTTCATGAGCGTTTACATTCATGCGTTTGAACGCCTGGCCCATGAATCTGCGCTGCATGCTGCTGCCTTCGCGTTTGACTGTCGCGTGACGGGGCAAGGCACGCATGCCAATGTCTTTACATCCTCCCCGGCAGGCGTTGCGGATCACCGCCGATATGGCATTGGACGCGCAGTTGTCGCATCGCCGGCTGCATTGGTTCAGTCCATCACTGGCAGCGTAGCAGGCATGACAGGATTCATACTAGCAACCAAATAAAGGTAAAAACATGGGATGTTACATATGCTTAACAAGACTATGCGCCTGAAATAAAAAAAGGCCAGTCACGTTAGGCTCGCATTTGAGGCGACTAATGAGCAATACCAAGCAGTTAGAAGGATATTTGACGAGCTTGGTGAGGGTGTTGCATCGCGCCTTTACGTGTCTTTACAAACTAGGGCGCGGGATGTTTGCGTCGGGCCGATGGCAAGGCAGATAATGAAAGTGTCTTTTGGCCTTAGGTGAAAAAGACGTGGCTCGTATCAATCGGCCCGGTACGCAGGCACGCATATAAGAACAATGACAGAGATCGCGTGCACATATAGAAAGTCCATGCGTTTACAGGTACGGGATACGGCTTGAATCTACCGTGAAATAGGACTCTCAATCTCAAGGAAGAAATATGACACAGACCATGCCAGCACAAGAACAGCACGTGCAGCCCGGCCGCGAATCCAAAATGCATCCGGCCCCTGTTTATGACGATCCACATTACAAGTCAGCCGGTAAATTGCAGGATAAAGTCGCGCTCATTACTGGCGGCGATAGCGGAATAGGGCGTGCGACAACTATTGCGTTTGCCAAGGAGGGCGCCCGGATCGCTATCGTTTATCTTGAAGAAGATCATGACGCCAGGGAAACCCAGCAGTGTGCGCAAGCATATGGCTCGGAAGTGCTGTTGATCAAGGGCGATATCGGTGACGTGACATTTGCGAAAAAATGCGTCAATGACACTTTTGAACATTTCGGGAAATTGGATATTCTGGTCAATAACGCGGGAGAGCAACATACTGCTGCGGAACCGGAAGACATCAGTCATGAGCAACTGGTGCGCACTTTCCAGACCAATTTTTTCAGCATTGTGACTATAACTTTGGAAGCGCTCAAGGTCATGCGTGAAGGCGCATCCATTATCAACACGTCTTCCATTACCGCCTTCAAAGGCAATCCGGATCTGATTGATTATTCTGCGACCAAAGGCGCGATTACGTCTTTTACACGCTCGCTTTCGACAAAAATCGTTGACCGGCAGATCCGTGTGAATTCTGTCGCGCCCGGGCCCATCTGGACGCCGCTCATTCCGGCTTCATTCTCGGCCGACAAGGTAGCCAAGTTTGGCAAGGATACCCCTATGGGTCGCCCCGGGCAGCCGTTTGAGCTGGCCCCGGCCTACGTCTATCTGGCCAGCCCGGATTCCAGTTATGTGACGGGCCAGACGATTCATGTCAATGGCGGTACGGTGCTGAATGGATAAATGGGATCACAGATGGCATTTGCAGCGACCGTGAGCCGGCGCAGGCCTGCTATTACAGCTGTCTTGGGGACAAGAGTTGTCCCACGCATGAGCATGCTAGCCAGGCAGGAAAACGCGGCGGGCAGACGCGCGTAGCAAGGTGCCGAAAGCCTGCGGGCATTACAATCGTGTGCGCACAAAGGCGACAATGGCATCCGCGGTTTCCTGCGGCTTGTCGCGATGCGGGGAGTGGCGACAATCGTCGATCACATACAGCTTGACGTCGGCGGCCAGCTCGGCAATATGCTCGATCTGGGCCAGTGAGCCATATTCATCCTCGCGTCCCTGGATCGCCAGAATGGGGCACCGGATGAGTGCGACCTCGTCTTCAATGTTCCATTCCCGGAATTCCGGTAAGAGCCAGACATTGTTCCATCCCCAGAAGGCCGAATCCACATCGTCATGATAGCGTTGCAGTTTTTCGGGAAGATCGCTGTTCAGATAGGTTTGGCGGGCCAGTTCGATATTTCTTATGGTGGCCTCTTCGACAAACAGATGCGGGGCCAGCACCGCAGTGGCACGAATGCGGTCAGGAAAAGCGGCCGCGTACAGCAATGCGATCGAAGCGCCATCGCTATGGCCGATCAGAACAGGTTGGTCCGCGCGGGTGTCTATGCCCAGTGCGCTGAAAAATGCCGGAAGAAATTGTTGTGCCTGGATGTGCATGAAGTCTGGCGACCACTGCTCCCGGGCCGGACGGGGCGTAGATTTACCGTAGCCGTGACGCGAAAAGACCAGGCCTCGGCAATCGAGCAAACGGCACAGGTTTGCGGGCCAATCCTTCCACATGGCGACCGAACCCAGACCTTCATGCAGAAAGACCAGCAGCGGGCGTTCAAGCCTGTCAGGCTGAATCAACTGATATTCGATGGATACGGTTTTTTCGTCATATGAAACGTTCGTCAGTTGTGTGTCAGCCATTTTCAGAATATGTGTGAGTTTGCGGTTGTAGGTACGAAGTTTAAGTAAAATAGCCGGTTGCGGGCAGTGGTCTGGTCGTGCACCAGTTAGTCGCACCAACGTCAGTTTATCAAGTCAGACACTGCATTTATAGAGGGGCATACAGCTTTTGCTGCTTTTTGTGCCGTTCACAATAAGGTTAGTTAAATGAAATTCGCGGAATTCCAGCCGGGTATGGTCTTTGAACAGGGGCCCCGGCATTTGACCGAAGAAGAAATCATTCGCTTCGCCGAAGCCTATGACCCACAGTGGTTTCACGTTAATCCGGAACGGGCCAAGGCCGGCCCCTGGAAAGGCCTGATCGCCAGCGGCTGGCACACCTGTGGGATCGCCATGAAAATGGCGGTAGAGGCTGCACTGGAAGGCTCCGAATCCTTTGCCTCGCCTGGCCTGGACAGTGTAAAGTGGCTCAAACCCGTGCGACCCGGCGATGACCTGTTCTGGAAAGGCGTGGTCAAGGCAAAAAGGGTATCCAACACCCGTGAAGGGCTTGGTATTCTGCTCTGGAGCTGGGAAGTGACCAATCAGAAAAATGAAACGGTCCTGGAACTGGATGCCACCAGTCTTTTCGATATTTCCGAGAGTATGGAAAAAGACGAAGAATAAGCTTTCGACAAGTCAATGGCAGATGTTAATAAGATTTGCCGTTAGATAATCAGTTTTTTCACTATTTATCGCAAAAGCGTCTCTGTTCTGAGGCGCTTTTCTAGTTCCAATTGAACCTGGCCGGGTTCGCCTAATTTCCAGTTTGTCGTCTCTTGAAAAAAGAGCGCAATGGCCTGCCTGGCCAGGCGTGTTTTCGCGCTTGTCGGGAAGGTCTATCTACATTGACTGGGGGGGACCCATGCTAGAGTGTTTTGCAGGTAATCGGGCATCACAAAGTGATTTCCGGTGTTTATCCAATGGATTTGGTTTTGGTTTTTTATTTCATGTGAAATGCATATAAAGAAGGGCTATCTATCATGTTTTTAAGTATGTATGAACAGGAACGGTTGATGGTATACACCGCCGGCAAGCTGGCGCTTGAGCGCAAGCAGCGCGGCCTGAAACTTAATTTGCCCGAGGCTACAGCCTATATCACGGCCTTTTTGCTTGAAGGCGCCCGCGACGGGGAAACGGTTGCTGATCTGATGGAAGCCGGACGCCATGTGCTCACGCGTGACGATGTGATGGAAGGCGTTCCGGAAATGCTCGGTCAGGTTCAGGTAGAGGCTACGTTTCCCGATGGAACGAAGCTGGTTACTGTTACAGGGACTATCTCATGAAAGACAAACCCAATCCCTTCAGGTAGCCAGCCAGATATGACAAAGCAGTGGTGATCTGGCTGGCCACGCACATACGATAGCGGCGTTTATTGCGTTTAAATAGTGTGTGCGTCAATGGCCAGCCTGGCGCTCACGGCTCAAGATTTTCGTGCCGTATATGCGAGCGGTCGTCTGCAGGTTCATTATTGAAGTGGACGAAGACAAATGGATAGGGTTCGATAGCCGACAGGGATGACAGAAAGCAAGAGCTGACAGCGTGCAAGAGCGAAAAAAAATAAACAGAAATAAGAAAAAGCCAGCATCAAGTACCGCATGCTGGCTTTTTTCTGGCCTGATGATTCTTGAGGATGCTGGGGCCACAGCATCCTTCTTTGATGCTTAGTAGAACGCCTGCAGGCCGGTTTGTGCACGGCCCAGAATCAGGGCGTGTACATCATGCGTGCCTTCGTAGGTATTGACCACTTCCAGATTCACCAGATGACGGGCTACGCCAAATTCGTCTGAAATACCGTTACCACCCAGCATGTCGCGCGCCATACGGGCAATATCCAGCGATTTGCCGCAGGAATTGCGTTTCATGATGGATGTGATTTCAACGGCAGCAGTGCCTTCGTCTTTCATGCGACCCAGCCGCAGGCAGCCCTGCAGGCCAAGCGTGATTTCTGTCTGCATGTCGGCCAGCTTCTTCTGGATCAGCTGGTTCTGTGCCAGCGGGCGACCAAACTGTTTGCGATCCATTGTGTATTGGCGGGCTGTGTGCCAGCAGGCTTCGGCAGCGCCCAATGCACCCCAGGCGATGCCGTAACGGGCAGAGTTCAGGCAGGTGAAGGGACCGCGCAGACCGCTGACACCCGGCAGCATCTGGTCATCAGACACTTGTACGTCGTCCATCACAATTTCACCTGTGATAGAGGCGCGCAGGCCGACCTTGCCGTGGATGGCGGGTGCGGACAGGCCTTTCATGCCTTTTTCCAGAATGAAGCCGCGGATTTTCCCGTCAAAGTCGCCACCGACACAACGCGCCCATACGACGAATACATCAGCGATCGGGGAGTTGGTGATCCACATTTTGTTGCCGCTCAGGCTGTAGCCGCTGTCGATTTTTTTTGCGCGGGTTTCCATGCCGTCCGGATCAGAGCCGTGATTGGGCTCGGTCAGGCCGAAGCAGCCGATCCACTGACCCGAGGCCAGTTTAGGCAGATATTTGGATTTTTGTTCTTCGCTGCCGAATTCATTAATTGGCACCATCACCAGTGAAGACTGGACACTCATCATGGAACGATAGCCCGAGTCTATGCGCTCCACTTCGCGCGCGATGAGTCCATAGGCGACGTAGTTCAGGCCACCACCACCGTACTGTTCAGGAATGGTGGGGCCCAGCAGGCCCAGTTCGCCCATTTCGCTGAAAATGGCCGGATCGGTTTTCTCGTGGCGAAAAGCTTCCAACACACGGGGCGCCAATTTGTCCTGGCAGTATGCCGCAGCGGCATCGCGGATCATGCGTTCTTCGTCGGTCAACTGTGCATTGAGCAACAGGGGATCGTCCCAGTGAAATGAGGGGTTAGAGGACATGTATGGCTCCTGTCTGTATTGATGAAATATGGTTTCGGATGGTAAGGGCTGATTTGATCGCCAGACCGTCAGCGTCATCTTGATGATTGCATTGTATGTGTTAAATTATCAATATTCAATTGATAAAAATGCACAATGTCGTGCGCTGTATTCAGATTGTTTCACATGGGAGAGGGCTGTGCGTAAAGGTATTCCCAGCCTCGGCGCATTACAGGCGTTTGAGGCCTGTGCTCGTCTGGGTTCGTTTTCCAGGGCTGCCGAAGAATTGTCGCTGACCCACAGTGCGGTATTTAGGCAGGTTGAAGGGCTTGAAGCCCGATTGGGCGTGACGCTGTTTAACCGCGTGCGCCGGCGCATATCGCTCACGACACAGGGCGCGGAATATGCAGCGCGCATTCGTCACCATCTGGAGCAACTGCAAAAGGATACGTTTGGCTTAATGAGCCGCTCCGGCCTGGGACGCAGCCTGCATATAGCGACGTTGCCTACCTTGGCTACCACCTGGCTGATTCCCCGGCTGGCCGATTTCCAGCGCCATTGGCCCGACGTCCAGATCAGCCTGTCGGTACGCACCCATCCGTTCCAGTTTACCGATGTGCCGGTGGATGGCGCCATTTATCATGCCGCACAGCCCTGGCCAAATACACAAGGCGTCATGTTGTTTCGTGAACAGGAATTGGTTCCGGTATGTTCCTCGCAATTGCTGGCCCGCGCAAAGGTTAAAGGGGCAGGGGCGCTGGCGCAACTGACGCATTTGCACATGATGACGCGTCCCGATGCCTGGCCCAACTGGTATGAACATAACGCCGTGCCATTTACGCCACTGGTGCTGGGTGGGCCGCGTTATGAGCTGTTCACCATGCTGCTGGCTGCTGTAGATGCTGGGTTGGGTGTGGCGCTGGTGCCAGCTTTTGTTGCCCGTGAGCATATTAAAAGTGGTCGCTATGTGATGCCGGTATCGGCAACCCTGCCGGTGGAGACCGCCTATTATTTTGGCTATCCAAAAGCCGAAACCTACCCCGAGGCGCTGACCCTGTTTGAATCCTGGCTGAAGGCGCAGACGATACGCTAAACCTGGCGCACGCTTCACGCGCGATTGCGGTAATGACGCAGTGACATTCCGGATCAAACTCCGGTAGCAGCAAGCAAAGAAAAAAGCAGAATAACGCTGCTGCACTGAAGGTCTGTGCAGACGGTAAAAGGGCCCGACCGAAGCCGGGCCCTGCCTGATAAGGAGGATACGATGAATAGAATCGTATTACAACTTATCCTGATCGGAATAGTGCTGATGCTGCTGGTGTACAGCATGCCAGCTTACTGATCAGGGACCGGCGAGTATACGGCTCGCCGGTTTCAGGTTTTAATTTACTCAACTGTATTTCTTTTGTCAATGTCGTACTTTCCGAAGGCTCGTGTTGAGCAACATAGCAATATCGTCGCTGGGTTTGCGAAGGTGACATTAACCCAATGGCGATTTTCGATCAGCACCACGAGGTAGCAAACACAGGAAAATGCGAAAAATTGCTGTCTAGTCATCTTGCCGGGCGAAGTGCTGGAAAGTGCAATCCCCGATAAAGTGTTCCCGCCTCCGAAATTTTTACAGCAACGTTACGCCAGGAGCCAGGGCGAAAAGTGGAATGTCTGCTGCTAAGCGTTTGCCTGCAAAAGGCGGACGTCAGTTTAAGCTTTTTCCACAAAGCCGGACTTGCATCTCGGATTCGGTGGCTGTGAACAGATGGTGGCCTATGCGGTTGGTTTCGCTCACGAAATCCCGTAGCGCCTTACTGCTGGCACTGTAGGCTGAAATGTCACCGAGGATCACCAGGCGTGCAAGATAATTTTGCATCTTCTGAAAGAAGTGCCCCGCTTGTTGATTGCTGAGTTGGAAGAACAAAGGGGTAAAGCGAGCAGCCGGCACAACGATGACGTCGATCTCCTGGCCGTAGGTTTCGCCTATGAGGTCCAGCGCATCCTGTTCGCTCGATAATGCAGGTCCCTCAGCGGCAGCAAAGTACACATTAAGATTACCTAAGCGTTCTATTCTCATGGCGATCTACCCTCCGTAAATTTCGGTATGTCAAATGACCTGCGACTGTTCAGGTTCCTGTTGAACGAATTCCCGCTAAATGGCCACTTTCAGGCTATAGCAGTTTGTCCAAGCAGTCAAACCAGCGGATGGAAAGGCTTGGAGGCAATGGTTCTTGTCGCACTCGCTGCCCATGGCCGCGACATCTACGCGCCCAATCGGCGCCTCATCCAGTTGTCTCTCGGTTACGAATGTGGAGATAACGCAATGATATATTCGATCAAGAGCACGCGGTGGCGATCAAAGAAAAAAGCAGAATAACGCTGCTGCACTGAAGGGCGGTGCAGACGGTAAAAGGGCCCGACCGAAGCCGGGCCCTGCCTGATAAGGAGGATACGATGAACAGAATCGTATTACAACTTATCCTGATCTGTATAGTGCTGATGCTGCTGGTGTACAGCGCCCCAGCTTACTAATCAGGGACCGGTGGGCCCCAACCCACCGGTTTCAGGTTTTAATTTACTCAACAGCACCTTTTTTGTCAATATCGTGTTTTCCGAAGTGCAATCCAGCAAGCATCGGGATCTCACAATATAGCCGCCAGGCCCGATCCTAGCGGAAAATCACCGTTCGGTGGTTATTGAGCAAAATACGATGTTCAACGTGATATTTGACGGCGCGCGACAAGACCAGAGACTCAATGTCGCTGCCGACCCGGGTCAGCTCATTGGCCGACATGGCGTGGTCTACCTGCTCGATGTCCTGGGCAATGATGGGGCCTTCGTCCAGATCGGCGGTGACATAGTGTGCCGTGGCGCCAATGATTTTTACGCCACGTGCATGGGCCTGGTGGTATGGCCTGGCACCTTTGAAGCTGGGCAGAAAACTGTGGTGGATATTGATTGCCCGACCTTCCAGCGCACGGCAGAAGTGATCCGACAAAATCTGCATATAACGGGCCAGTACGACAACATCGGCCTTGTGGTTTTCTACCAGCGCCAGTACCTGCTTCTCTTGCTCGGCTTTAGTGTCTGGCGTCACGGGCAGATAATGGAAGGGAATGCCGTAGCCGGTGGCCAGCCTTTCATAGTCGCGGTGATTCGAGACGACGGCAACAATTTCAATCGGCAGAGAGCCGCTATTGGCGCGAAACAGCAGGTCATTCAAACAATGCCCCTGCTTGCTGACCATGATCAGCACGCGCGCTTTCTTGCGGGCGTCATGCAGCTTCCAGGTCATATTGAATTTTTCGCCCAGGGGAATAAATTTCAGGCGGATGTCGTCATGGTTGATGGCACTGTCTACGCTGAAATGTACGCGCAGGAAAAAACGCTGGGTTTCTTCGTCCCCGTATTGCTGTGAATCAATAATGTTGCCTTCCATTTCAAGCAGCAGGCCGGAAATGGCATGCACAATGCCGGTGCGGTCCGGGCAGGAAACAGTGAGGATGTAATCGTTTTGCATATTCGTTCGCGCGTCGGTAGCGGGTTAGGGGTCAGCGGGAGGTTAGGGCCTGGGCCGTCGCCGTTGCAATGGCCAGGGCCGCTGTCAGGCCGGGTGATTCAATGCCGAATAGATTGACCAGGCCGGGTACGCCATGATTGCCGGGGCCGGAAATAATAAAGTCGCCCGCCGTAGATGAGGCCGGCACGATTTTGGGGCGAATGCCCGCATAGCCCGGCTCCAGGGCATTGTCGGGCAGGCCCGGCCACCAGCTGCGAATGGCTTGATCAAAAGCGGCGGCATGATCCGGGTTGACCAGATAGTTTTCATCCTCAATCCACTCGGTATCGGGTCCGAATTTTGCCTGGCCGCCCATATCCAGAGTCAGGTGCACGCCAAGGCCTGCGCTGTTGGGCATGGGATAGATAAGATGAGAAAACGGCGCGCGGCGGTTCAGCGTGAAATAGCTGCCCTTGCAGTAATACTCGCCCGGAATATGTGCCGGGTCAAGTCCGCCGACGTTGCGTGCCAGCGTAGGAGCATGCAGGCCAGACGCATTAATGAGCGTGCGACAGCGTAAAGTCATGGCTTCGTCCCCGCCAAAATGACAGGTAAAGGCGCCGTCGCTATCGATATTCGCATGCAGCATGGGCGTGCGCAGAATAACCTGGGCGCCGGCGTTTTCTGCGTCGCCCTGCAGGGCCAGCATATAGGCGTGGCTATCGATAATGCCGGTTGATGGAGACAATACAGCGGCGGCGCAGTCAAGTTCGGGTTCCAGTTTGCGCGTTTGCTCGGCAGTCAGCCACTGCAGATCGTCTACGCCGTTGGCTTTGCCCTGAGCGGCGATTTTTTCCAGATATGGCACCTGGCTGTCGGCTGTGGCAACCAGCAGTTTGCCCATGCGTTTGTACGGAATATGGCGTGCATCACAATAGGCATAAAGCTGTTTTTTGCCTTCGACACAAAGGCGGGCCTTCAGGCTGCCTTCGGGATAATATAGACCGGCATGAATCACTTCGGAGTTGCGTGAGCTGGTGCCCATGCCGATGGCTTCTTCAGCTTCCAGTACCAGCACTTCGGTTCCAGAACAGGCCAGCTCGCGGGCTATGGCAAGCCCGACGACACCGGCGCCGACAACGATGCATTCAATGTCAATACTCATTATGTTTCTGTTAGGGTAGGGGTCAGATCAAAACTGCCCGCATGATAGACCAGCGGCAGCGAATCAGTGTGGTGGCATCGCTCTACCTCGCCGATCAGGATCATATGATCCCCTTCGTGGTAGTGATTGCGGTTGTAGCATTCAAACCAGGCAGAGCAGTAGCGGTCATCCAGCTTGGGGACTTGTTCATCTGTGGCGCCCGGCGTCCAGAGTATGTCGCGGAAACGCTCTTGCGGACTGCCGGCGGAAAACTGGCGGGCCAGCGTAAGCTGCTCGGCGTTCAATATGTGGATGTTGTAGCGGGTGATCTGTTCAAAGGCTTCCCGGTTGGAAGAGGATTTGATCAGGCTCCAGAGCACCAGTGGCGGGTTCAGCGAGACCGAGTTGAACGAGCTGACGGTCAATCCGATGGGATGGCCGGTTTGCGGATGCGTGGCCGTCACGATGGTGACGCCGGTCGCAAAGCGGCCCAGCGCAGACTTGAAATCCCGTGAGTCAAAATCCGGAGCCTGTGCGCTCATTGTGTCGATACCTTATTTCTTGGCTTTGTGATCATGTCAGGGAGACAGGCGAACCATGGACCAGCTGGCGTTTTCGCCACGCGTATAACGAAGCCGGTCATGCAGTCGCGACGGACGGCCCTGCCAGAATTCGATCATTTCCGGAATGATGACATAGCCTCCCCAATGAGGTGGTTTCGGGACGGTATCGCCAAATTTCTCCCTGAAATCCTCTGCGCGTTCTTCCAGTTCTTCGCGGCTAATCACCTGGCTTTGCTTGGATGCCCAGGCACCGATTCGGGAGCCCAGCGGACGGCTGACAAAGTAGTCAGTCGATTCAGTTTCGGGCAATTGCCGCGCGATACCGTTGATATGTACCTGGCGTTCCAGTCCCAGCCAGACGAACAACAGGCTGACCGCTGCATTGCCGGCAATATCGCGGCCTTTGCCCGATTCGTAGTTGGTAAAAAAGGTGAAGCCTTCGGCCGTCAGGTCCTTGAGCAGGACTGTGCGGGAGGACGGTCTGTGGCGTGCGTCCACGGTGGACAGCACCATGGCATTGGGTTCCTTGATGCCGCCGGCGACGGCATCATTGAACCAGCGTTCGAATTGTTTGATCGGGTCGGGATCGACCTGGGATTCCAGAAGCACGTTCTGTTCGTAGTTCTGGCGTAAATCTGCGAGCGTCATAATTACTTCTTCAGGGAAAATACCTAAAGGAATAGTGTACTGCACTTGGGCGGATTTCCCCGGCAATTCCCGGTCTTCGACAGCAGATTGGTCCAGTCAGGTGGCTGGCTTTACCGGGTATGTTTTCTTGAGCGTATCTGCCAGTTTGAACAGGGCGTGATCCTGGATGTTGGCATCCGACAGGGCATGCGCGGTTTCAATCACATATTCAGGGCAGGGGCCGTTCTGGCCGGTGGCGTTCAGGATGATCTGCAGGGTTTCTTCGAACGTCAGGTCCTTGGCGTAAGCGTGATTTTCACGATCCATGATAAAAGCCAGGGCGCGCACCGTCCCTTGTTCAGTTTCGCAGTGGGTCCAGGTGGGGATATAGGCACCCGAGACCATTTCGCGTTTCCATAAGGCGCGAAATTCCTGTTCCAGCGCATCGGGGCGCAGTTTGAAAACTTTGCCTTCGCATTTTCCGCCGTCGTCCAGGCCGAATACCAGCCCAGGGCGTTCCGGCGTACCGCGGTTGACGCTGGACCACAGACACAGCGCACGATGATAACCATGGAGAGTGGCAAGACGGCATTCCTGGAATTCGAATTCGGGACGCCAGATCAGGGAGCCGTAACCAAAAACCCATACATTGTCCGGGTCGGTACCGGCCAAGTTCTGTTGCATGGAGTGTTCGACTTCTTCGTCGGTCCACAGACGGAACTGACGGATATGGTCGAGTGCTTTTTGTAAGGGATTCCTGATTAGTTCAGCCACGGAAATGAACTTCTTTGAATGTGCATTAAAATATGACAGAGTCCGGAGCGCGGATCAAGCCAGACCAGCCGGACGCCGGCGGTTAAATCTCTGTAACAAGTTTAGTATAGGTCAGATTCGATTGGAATGGATACAACTATTAACGATAAGCAAAGACGTTTCAGCGGTTTACAGCGCCTGTATGGCGATGGGGCAACAGTGCGCCTGGAGCAGGCCCATGTAATGGTGGCCGGGATTGGTGGCGTAGGCTCCTGGACTGCAGAGGCCCTGGCCCGTTCCGGTGTGGGCGAACTGACGCTGATCGACCTGGACCATATCGCCGAATCCAATGTGAACCGGCAAATTCATGCACTCTCGGCCACGCTGGGTCAGGCCAAAATTCAGGCCATGGCTGATCGCATTGCCGGCATCAACCCAGATTGCCGCGTGAATCTGGTAGACGATTTTCTGGGGCCCGATAATGTGGATACGTTGCTGCAGGCGCGACCCGTAAGCGTTCTGGTGGATGCCACCGACCAGGTCGCGGCCAAGATCGCCATGGTGCTGGCCAGCCAGCGTGAGCAGATCCCATTTATCATGTGTGGTGGCGCGGGGGGCAAGCTGGATGCGCTCACGCTGACCGCAGGTGATTTGTCCATGGCGCGCAATGACGCGTTGCTGGGCCGTATCCGGCAGCAGTTGCGCAAGCATCATGGGTTTGCCAAGGGCGCTGACCGCCACGGCAAAGCTTTGCGCAAGGCGCCTGCCATGCGCGTTTTTGCGCTCTGGTTCGATCAGCCGGCCATTTTGCCCCAGGCATGGGGGGCGTCAGAAGAGGGTAGCGGCCTCCAAGGGTTGTCCTGCGCCGGCTATGGCTCTGCAGTAACGGTAACCGCAGCAATGGGTATGGCAGCAGCTGGCGAAGCGATTCGCAGAATCCTGGCCTGATCCCGCACGCATTGCAGCGTTGTCAACATAGCGCCATCTTGAACAGAAAAACGGCAGAACACGGTCATGATTATGGTTTTGGTCATGGCCGCGGCTGCACGTGCGCAGTGACGATAGACTGAGGTGAGCGGTCAATGCAAGGGGCACCCACCGGAGCGCATGTTGAGGGATTGCTCGTTGTGGTTTCCCTTGTTCGACGGTGGCGTCAAGTTGTGTTTTGATTTGAGCCGTGGTCGATAAAAGACAGTTTTACAATAAATTACCCGGGTAATATTCAAATTATATTTATATCCGGGTAGTATTCGAATTGTACTTATTATCGAGCCAATTAAAGGAGTTCCAACAATGACTGCAACCCCGGAACAAACCTACACCGTATTTCATGGATACCGCAAGCTGGCTTCCGGTACGTTGCCCCAGGTCGCGGCAGCATACCAGGCTGCCCTGAAAACAACCTCAACCAGCGCGGTGTTGATATTCGACGATGCCACCGGCCGTTCGACCGATATTGATCTGCGGATACTGGATGCCGCAGCGCCAATCGATCAGCGGGATGGCCTTGACCAGGCAACAATACGGCGATCGGGTAGCGGGGCAGCAGGGGCGACTAACCCGGATATGACGGACGTCACCGATTCGTCATCGCATCGTACTGTGTTGACGCAGGCAATGCAGGAGGGCGACGATCAGACTGTGCGACGACGCGGCCGTCCGAAGCTGGGAGTGATTTCCCGGGAGGTGACATTGCTGCCCAGGCATTGGGAATGGCTGGCCGCCCAGCCAGGGGGAGCATCAGTCGCGTTGCGTAAGCTGGTGGAGTCGGCGCGGCTCAGCAACACGGGCCGTGATAGCCGGCGCAATGCCCAGGAACGGGCTTATCATTTCATGCTGGCGCTGGGCGGTGATCTACCCGGCTACGAAGAGGCTACCCGGGCGTTATTTGCCGATGATACCGAGGCGCTGAAAACACATATCGCTGGCTGGCCGAACGATGTGCGCACACATGCACTGACGCTGGCTGCCGCCGTCTGATGGCGGTCTCAATGGTCCGCTTGCATTGCCCGGCTTGCGGTACCCTTAATTCCTTCATGGCAACGTAGCGGCTTTGCCGCCGGCCCCGATTGTCGGGCGCGGCGGCAGCTCAGTTCCTGCGCCTGGCAACCTGTGGCGCAGGCTGCCGATCCGGTTTTTCAGATCAGCTCAAGCGCATGGTCACGATGCCAGGGCCGGCGTTACTTCGGACGTGCGCGCCAGGAACTCATCAAGGACAAGGCCGGTATGGGAGGCGGATTTTTTCGCAATAATGTCCTGCACCGATCCGACGGCAACAACCTGTCCGCCGCCGTTGCCGCCTTCCGGTCCCATATCGACAATCCAGTCGGCCTCGGCCATGATGTCCAGATTGTGTTCAATGACCACAACCGTATTGCCCGCTTCAACCAGCCGGTGCAGCACCACGATTAACTTCTCGACATCGGCCATGGACAGCCCGACGGTGGGTTCATCCAGCACGTACAGCGTATGTGGTCTGCTTGAGGCCCTGCCGGTTTTGATGACGCCTTCGTCGAGCCGTGCCTTGACCAGTTCCGATACCAGCTTGATCCGTTGGGCTTCACCGCCGGACAGAGTAGGGGAAGGCTGCCCCAGCGTGAGGTAGCCCAAACCGACATCCTGCAATAGTTGCAGCGCACGCTTGACTCGTGGATGAGCAGCGAAATAGGGAATGGCGTCATCGACTTCCATCTTCAGCACTTCGCCCACATTTTTTTCACGCAAGCGGATGGCCAGCGTATCCGGACTGAAGCGATTGCCATTGCACGCTTCGCACGGGACTTTGATGTCAGGCAAAAAGCTCATTTCAATGGTACGCATGCCCTGGCCCTCGCAAATCGGGCAGCGTCCATCACCCGTATTGAACGAGAAACGGGAAGTGCTCCAGCCGCGAATCTTTGCATCGCGCGTTTCCGCAAACTGACGTCGTACATCATCCCAGAAGCCGATATAGGTTGCCGGGCACGAACGGGGTGTTTTGCCGATAGGCGTCTGGTCCACCTCAAGTACGCGGTCCAGGCTTTCCCAGCCGGTGATATCGTCGCAGCCACGCCAGGGCGCCGGCGTTTTGGTGCCGATCACGCCCTTAAGATTATCCAGCAGAACATCGCGCGCCAGCGAGGATTTGCCGGAGCCGGATACGCCGGTAATCACGCTGAGCCGGCCCTTGGGTATGCGAACATTTACGTGCCGCAGGTTATGCAAATGGGCGCGATGGATCTCAATATAATCAGTATTGGCATCGGTGGGCTGGCCGGGCCTTAACGGGTGAGCCATGGGGTGCGCCAGGTAGCGACCAGTGAGCGAGTGCGGGTTATTGATGATATCGTCGTAGGTGCCCTGGGCGACTACGGTACCGCCACGCACGCCGGCGCCGGGTCCCATATCGATAATATGTTCGGCGCGGCGAATGGTGTCATCGTCGTGCTCCACCACCACCAGTGTATTGCCATTGCCTTCCAGGCGTGACAGCGCATTGAGCAGAATTCGGTTATCGCGTGGATGCAGGCCGATTGTGGGCTCGTCCAGAATGTAGCACACGCCCTGAAGGTTCGAGCCCAACTGGGCGGCCAGGCGGATGCGCTGTGCTTCACCGCCGGAGAGCGTCGGTGCAGATCGATCCAGGCCCAGATAGCCCAGCCCGACTTCTTCCATGAAGGACAGACGACTTTTTATTTCACTCAGGATATCGCGGGCAATCTCGGCATCGCGACCTTTCAGAATCAGGCCGGCAAAGAAGGTGTGTGCCTCGCTCACCGGCAGTGCCGCCAGATCGGCGATACTGCGATCTTTCCAGCGCACGGCCAGCGCGTTACGATTCAGGCGGTGGCCATGGCAGGCGGGGCAGGCGGCAAGTTCATGCTCTTCGTCGCCGGACAGGTTTTTCCAGGCGTCTTCTTCGCCGCTTTGTTCTTCATCGAATCCGCTCAGTTTGACACCAGTTCCGAAGCAAGTGTTGCACCAGCCATGCTTGGAGTTATAGGAAAACAGCCGCGGATCGGGTTCGGGGAAACTGGTTCCGCAGCTTGGGCAGGCGCGCTTGGTGGAAAAGTGCTGCTGCTCCAGTGTGCTGGCGTGCAACGGGTTTGTCGGATCCAGATCAAGAATGATGCTCATGGTGCCGTGACCGGTCTCCAGCGCACTGTGCAGGGCCTGCTTCAGGCTGGACTCTGCTGCCGGAGTAATGACCAGATCGGCCACCGGCAATTCGATTGTGTGTTCCTTGTAGCGGTCCAGCCGCGGCCACGGTTTGACCGGGACGAAGTCACCGTCGACACGCAGATGGGTATAACCTTTGCCTTCAGCCCACTTGGCCAAATCAGTGTAGTAACCCTTGCGAGCGGTAACCAGCGGCGCCAGCACGCCGATGTGCCGACCCTTGCATGAACTCATGATGCGGGCAAAAATCTGTTCCTGCGATTGCGGTTCCACCGGTACCTGGCAGTCAGGACAATATTGCGTTCCGAGTTTGACGTAAAGCAGTCGCAGAAAGTGGTGCGCTTCGGTCATGGTGCCAACGGTGGATTTTCGTCCGCCACGACTGGTGCGCTGTTCGATCGCCACTGTGGGCGGGATGCCGTAAATGGCGTCAACATCCGGCTTGCCGGCAGGCTGAACCACCGCGCGCGCATAGGCGTTGAGCGATTCCAGATAGCGGCGCTGTCCTTCATTAAAGAGGATATCGAAGGCCAGCGTTGATTTTCCTGATCCCGATACGCCGGTGATGACTGTAAAGGTATTATGCGGAATATGCACATTGACGCCTTTGAGATTATGCTCCTTGGCGTTCAGAATGTCGATCTGCGAAGGCGTTTCGCGCCGCGCAACGGTCAGCGCTGTGCTGTCCCCGTAAACGGCCTGCGGCTCCTGCAGTGAAAGCGGCGCGCTGGCGATGATATTGGATTCGTATTCACGCAAAGCCACACCGGTGTGCGACTGGGCAATGTCCATGACGGTGTCGGGCGTGCCTTCGGCGATAACCCGACCACCGCCCACGCCGCCTTCCGGGCCGAGATCAATCAGCCAGTCGGCTGCGCGGATCACATCCAGATTGTGTTCAATAACCAGCAGGGAATGGCCGGCGCCCAGCAGCTTGCGGAATGCGCCCATGAGCCGGGCGACATCATCGAAATGCAGGCCGGTGGTGGGTTCGTCAAACAGGAACAGGCTGCCTTTTTTGGCGACCTTTGCAGAGGAAATGCCGCTGCGCGCTGCTTCGGCCAGATGCCCGGCAAGTTTCAGGCGCTGCGCCTCGCCGCCCGACAGGGTGGGTACGGGCTGGCCGAGTTTGAGGTATTCCAGCCCCACATCAATGAGCGGTGAAAGGCTGGTTTGTACGTCGCGCAGGCCTTTGAAAAATGTCAGTGCTTCGTTGACGGTCATATCCAGCACCTCATCGATAGAGGCGCTGTTGCCCAGGTGTTCGACACGGATTTCCAGGATCTCGGGACGGAAACGCTTGCCGTCGCAATCGGGGCAACGAATGTACACGTCAGACAGGAACTGCATTTCCACATGCTCGAAGCCGGTGCCGCCACACGTGGGGCAGCGCCCATCGCCGCTGTTAAAACTGAAGGTGCCTGGGGTATAGCCGCGTTCGCGGGCCGCTGGCGCTTGCGAGAACAATTTGCGGATGGCGTCGAAGGCGCCGACGTAGCTGGCCGGATTCGATCTGGCAGTTTTGCCGATCGGACTTTGATCGACCATCACGACGCCGGCGATTTGTTCGGCGCCCAGCAGACGGGTAAAGGGGCCGGGTGCTTCAGTCGGGCGACCGAAATGTTTGAGCAGCGCAGGGTAAAGCACATCCTGAACCAGGGTGGATTTGCCGGAACCTGAGACGCCGGTCAGGCACACCAGGCGACCCAGCGGAAAGGCGGCATCAACGCCCTGCAGGTTATTGGCGCTGACGCCTTCGATGATCAGTTTTGGGGTATTCGGTTGCACCGGCATTGGGCGTGGCGCTTCGACGCGCAACTGACCGCTTAAGTAGCGGCCGGTGAGCGAGCTGCCTTCGCGCAGGCGCTGCGGGGTGCCGTCAAAAACAATCTGACCGCCACGTTCGCCCGGCCCGGGGCCGATGTCCAGAATACGATCGGCCGCAACCATGACCTGCGGATCATGTTCGACCACCACCAGGGTATTGCCGGCATCGCGCAGACGATGCAACACCTGGACAATCCGGTGCATGTCGCGCGGATGCAGGCCAATGGATGGCTCATCCAGAACAAATAGCGTATTGACCAGGGACGTGCCCAATGCGGTGGTCAGGTTGATGCGCTGGACTTCGCCACCGGACAGGGTACGGCTTTGCCGGTCCAGACTGAGGTAACCCAGGCCCACATTGCACAGAAAGTCCAGCCGGCTGCGGATTTCCTGGAGCACCAGATCCATGGCGCTGTCCATGAAGACGGATAGCGCCAGCGCGGCAAAAAATTCCCGCACCTGCGTGATAGGCAGGCGCATCAGGTCATGGATGCCAAGTCCGTCCAGCGCGTTAAGCACAGGGGCAGACCACTTCGCGTGCACCGGCATAAAACGGGTGTAGGTCCCCATGATGTCGTCGCCGACCGGCGCATCGCCCAACCGCCACAGCGTTGCGTCGGGTTTGAGGCGCGAGCCATGGCAGGCCGGGCAGGGTGTGTAGCTGCGGTATTTTGACAGCAACACGCGCACATGCATCTTATACGACTTGGTTTCAAGCCAGTCAAAAAAGCGCTGTACGCCATACCACTGATGCTTCCAGGCCGATGGACCGCCTTTCCACTCGGGATCGCCATACAGTACCCAGTGCTGTTCAGCATCATTCAGCTGTTTCCATGGCGTATCGGTGCGGATGCCGGCCTTTTTGGCGTATTGCATCATCTCCGTCTGACATTCGCTATAGCTGGGGGTCTGCCACGGCTTGATGGCGCCTTCCTGCAATGTTTTGGTTTCGTCCGGGATAACCAGGCCGAAATCGATGCCCATGGCGCGACCGAAGCCGCGGCAGGTTTCGCAGGCGCCCAGAGGAGAGTTGAAGGAAAATGTGCTGGGCAGCGGTGATGAATAGGTAATATCGCAGTTGGCGCAGTGCAACTGTTCGCTGAACTTCCATGATTGCAGCGGATTGCTGTCGTTGTCGACGGCGTATATCGTGCACATGCCGGTCCCGTAGCGCAGACAAGCTTCCAGCCCCTCGATGACCCGCGACTTTTCAGTGGTGGAAAACCGGAAGCGGTCCTGGACTACATGCAGGACACGGCTGATTTCCACTTTTTGCGACTTGCCGCGCCCTTTGGGCACTACTGTTGCACTGCGTTCCTCTTCGGCGTGAACCCGGGTATAGCCTTGTTGTTCAAGATACTGCCGGACTTCTTCCTCGCTGTAGTTGCCGGGGACGACCACGGGAAAGGTGAGGATCAGACGCGGATCGCCCAGTGCTGGCGTGCTCGTCGCGAGAAATGCATAAATGGTGTCCGGGTTGTCCTTGCGCACTTCGGTTGCACATTGGCGGCAGTACAGCCTGGCTGCGCGGGCGAACAGCAATTTGATGTGATCGTTCAGCTCGGTCATGGTGCCGACCGAACTGCGCGAATTACGCACCGGATTGGTCTGATCAATGGCAATGGCGGGCAGAATGCCTTCGATACGGTCGGCCTGAGGCTTGTCCATGCGGTCCAGAAATTGTCGCGCATAGGGGGAGAAGGTTTCCACGTACTTGCGCTGGCCTTCTGCATAAAGGGTATCAAAGGCGAGCGAGCTTTTGCCTGAGCCTGACACCCCGGTAATCACCACGAATTCGCCGGTATTGAATGTGACATCAAGATTTTTGAGATTGTTTTGTCTGGCGCCGAATATCCGGATCTGCGAACTCATGAAGTGCTCCGAAAGACCCCCTTTTCTGAGTGGGGTGCAATGAGGATGAAGATGATTCTTACTGTATAAATAAACAGTTATAATATTGTCGCATAATAATTGAATTTTGACACGGCGCAGCACCAAAATTCTGCAGGCAGGTCAGGCCAAGGACGGACGATGAAGCAGGTTTGTATTGTCTGTGCAATGGGATTACACTTTCGCACGCTGGTCCGTATGGATGGCCATTGATCACTGCCGGATGAACATTATCTTATGAAAACTGAACCGCTATCGCATTCAACCGGGCCCCTGGGTCTGACCATGGGTGATGCCGCAGGCATTGGTCCCGAACTGGTGGCCAGGCTGTTCAGTCAGGGGCTGCCCGCCAGCGCCGTGGTGTACGGGGATGCCGGTGCGCTATCGCGGGCGGTGGCTCAATTGGGGCTGGCTCTGCTGGTTACCTCATATGACTCGGTGGCGCAGTGGAGGGCGGCACGCCAAAGCCAGGCAATTGCATCTGAAATACCGGTTATTCGCTGCGCCGATCCCTTGCCGGCACACCTGCCGCTGGGACAGGTGAGTCCGCAGGCCGGTCTGGCATCCTATCATTTTCTCCTGGCCGCAATTACAGATGCAATGGCCGGCGAGATCTCGGCCATTGTCACGGCGCCCATCAACAAGCTGTCACTGAAGGCGGGCGGCGTCGATTTTCCCGGGCATACTGAAATCCTGGCGCACTTCGCCGGCGTGCCGCGGGTAGCAATGATGCTGCTCAACGAGCAGTTGCGGGTGATCCTGGTAACCATTCATGTGGCCTTGAGCGAAGTGCCCGCACTTGTTACCTTTGAAAACGAGCTGGACACCATCCGACTGGCTGACCGTGCCTGCCGGATGGTGGGCCTGTCGTCGCCCCGCATTGCGGTGGCTGGGCTCAATCCGCATGCCGGCGAGGGCGGACGGTTCGGTCATGAAGACGACGCCGTCATCCGGCCCGCAATCGCGGCCGCCCGGGCCGAAGGGCTTGATGTGGACGGCCCCCACCCCGGCGATACGGTTTTTATGCGGGCGCGTCGCGGTGAATTTGATATTGTTGTGGCGCAATATCATGACCAGGGCCTGATACCGGTGAAGTATCTGGGCGTAGACAATGGCGTGAATGTGACGGTGGGGCTGCCTTTTATCCGTACCAGCGTGGATCACGGGACAGCTTATGACATTGCCGGCAAGGGGCTGGCGGATCCGTCGTCACTGCGTGTGGCCTGTGAATTGGCATTGCAGATGTGCAACCCGGGTGTCTGATTTTCGCTCCAGCATAGCGTGCTACTGCGAAATTCGTAGATAAATGCCTGATTTAATGCTAGAATGCCTGATTACGTAAAAAATTTTCTCGGAGAATCTCATGGCAGAAGTCAAACGCACTCGCCGCAACACGCTGGAGCGTCGTTGCCTGGGTAAAGCTTTCAAACGTCTTTTCGTACGCTCTCCCAAAGGCGTATTCAAAATGCTGGAAAAAGTAAAACGCGTCTAA